>NZ_LBJA01000044.1:0-828953 GCF_028128695.1 Bradyrhizobium sp. CCBAU 25360 | reverse complement strand
CACTGCCGCTGGGATGCGCACTGGCGCATTGTAATGACGGTGGAGAGAGCGGGCGTCATAACTCCGCTCTCGTGCCCCGGACGCAGCGCAGCGCTCTTGCGGTGCGCTGCAGAGCCGGGGCCCATGTCGCTGCGCCCTACCGTGCCGCCCCTGGGTCCCGGCTCTGCGCGGCAGCGCGCTATGCGCGTTGCCGCTTGTCCGGGACACGAGAGCCTTCCCGCGGTGCCCCTCAAACCCGATACCACGCCGCCAGATTCCACGTGATGGTGTCCCAGCCGGAGATGTCGATCATGAGGTTGTTGGCGCCGGCGTTGACGATGGGGCGTGAGAGCAGCGGCAGGAACACGTGGGCTTCGCAGAAGATCTCGTCGACCTTCATCAGCAGCGCGGCGCGCTTGACCGGGTCGAGCTCGTTCTGCGCGGCCTTGTAGGCCTCGTCGGCTTCGGGATCGGAATAGCGCGAGTTGTTGCGGCCCAGCCATTTGTTGTCCTTGGTGGCGATCTCCCAGGACACGCACTGGTTCAGCAGGCGCTCCGGGTCGGGCTGCGGCTGCGTGGTGTTGTACATCTCCATGTCGGCATAGAATTTGGAGTAGGTGTCGGGATTGCCGACGTCGGAGGAGAAGAACACCGATGCGGTGACCGACTTGAGCTCGATGTCGATGCCGGCCTTCTGGCAGGCCTGCTTGATGATGGCCTGCGTCTTCTGGCGCGGCGCGTTGATCGAGGTCTGGAAGACGTATTTGAGCTTCTTGCCGTCCTTCTCGCGGATGCCGTCCGCGCCCTTCTTCCAGCCGGCCTCGTCGAGGATCTTGTTCGCCTTGTCGACGTCGAACTCGTATTTGAGCTTGGGCGATTTGAACTGCTTGGGCGCGTTGACGAAGCTCGCGGTGGCGATGCCGCCGCGGCCGTAGATGAATTTCTGGATCGAGTCGCGGTCGATCAGGAGGTTGATCGCCCGGCGCACCGCGGGATCGGACAGCGTCGGGTGCTTGGACTTGACGCTGGAGCGCTCGCCGTCGATCTCGGTCCACGGGTCCGTCGTGTTGAGGATGATGAACTCGACATTGCCGGACGGCGTGATGTCGAGCTTGCCCTTGCCGCCCGCCTCCATGCGCTTGAGCACCTCCTCCTCCACCTGCATGTTCCAGGCAAAGTCGTATTCGCCGGTCTGCAGCACGGTGCGCGCCGCGGACACCGCATCGCCGCCGCCCTTGATCTCGAGCGTGTCGAAATGCGGCTGGTTCTTGATGTGATAGTCGGGATTGCGTTCGGCGCGGATCAAATCGCCCGGCTTGAACTCGACGAATTTGTACGGGCCGGTGCCGACCGGTTTCAGATTGGCCGGTGCCTCGCGCGACTTGGCGCCGGCATAGTCGCCGAAATGATGCTTTGGCAGGATCAAGCCGACCGAGCCGACGAAGGGATCGGCCCAGAACGGCGTCGGCGCCCTGAAGATCACCTTGACGGTGTGGTCGTCGATCTTCTCGACCTTGATGTCCTTGTAGGATCCCGTGGTGTAGGCCGCAGTGGCGAGATCGGCGGCGTATTGCCAGGTGAAGATGACGTCGTCGGCGGTGAAGGGCTGGCCGTCATGCCATTTGACGCCCTGCTTCAGCTTCCAGACCACGCTCATGCCGTCGGCGGCAAGGCTGCCGTTCGCCTTGGTCGGGACCTCGGCCGCGAGGCACGGGATGAGGTTGCCCTCCTTGTCCCAGCCGGCGAGCGGCTCGAAGAACACGCGCGAGGCCATCTGGTCCTTGGTGCCGAGCGCGAAATGCGGATTGAGCAGGGTCGGCGCCTGCCAGAACAGCAGCTTGAGCGGGCCGCCGCCGCCGGCCTTGGTCGGCTTGTAAGGCAAGGTGGCATCCGCCATCGCCACGTCGTGCCAGAGCAGGATCTGGCTCGCGATGGGCGCTGCGATTCCGACCGCGGCCACCTTCTGGATGAACGAGCGTCGGGACAGCGTGCCTTGCTTCACCTCCGCGACCAGACCCCGGATTTCGTTCTCGTTCATCAGATGACCCTCCACCGCGAAGACAAATCGTCGCCGGCGGCCATCATGTTGCATCATGCACGAGGCGGCAATGCCGGCGTGACTGCCGGGCCATGCGACGAAATGACGATGGGGAACGCCCTTGCGGGCCACGGCCCGGACCACCGCCCGGGAGCGGCGTGGGTGGTCATGGCGAAACTCCGGCGCTGTTTGCGCGTTCGTTCCCCACATCGGATCGAACGGAGAAGCGTTGTCCGTGCTAGGCGGCAAATATGGTTTTCCATTTCATTGATTTCATCCGGCGGAGAAGCGAATACGGTTCCAATCATTCTCGCCGTGCCATGGAGACCAAGATGTCGTTTCGCTTCCCCCTGATGCTCGCAACCGCGCTCGCCGCCTGGTCGGCAGCAGCCACCGCCGAGACCATCAAGATCGGCGTGACGCCGGGCCCGCATGCGCAGATCCTGGAGGCGGTGAAGCCGATCGCCGCCAAGCAGGGTCTCGACATCCAGCTGCTCGAATTCTCCGACTATGTCGTGCCGAACGCCGCGCTCGATGCCGGCGAGATCCAGGCCAATTCGTTCCAGAACCAGCCTTATCTCGACAACCAGAAAGCCGACCGCGGCTACAAGATCGAGGCCGTCGGCCTGACCGTGAATTTCCCGATCGGCGTCTATTCGAAGAAGCACAAGGCCATCGCCGATATCCCCGAGGGCGGCAAGGTCTCGATCCCGAACGATCCGACCAATGGTGGCCGCGTGCTGCTGTTGCTGCGCGACAAGGGCCTGATCAAGCTGAAGGACGGCACCGGCTTCAAGCCGACGGTGCTCGACATCACCGAGAACCCGAAGAAGCTGAAATTCATCGAGGTCGACGCGGCGCAGGCGCCGCGCGCGCTCGACGATGTCGACGCCGCCGCGATCAACACCAATTATGCAACCCAGGCGGGCCTCGATCCGGTCAAGGATCCGATCCTGCGCGAGGACCCGAAGGGCCCCTATGTCAACTTGATCGCCGTGCGCACCGCCGACAAGGACAAGCCCTGGGTCAAGATCCTCGTCGACAGCTACCACACGCCGGAGGTCAAGGAGTTCGTCCTGACCAAGTTCAAGGGCGCGGTGCTGCCGAGCTGGTAGGCAATCTGCACAGCTCCAGCGCAGGGGCGATCCCGGCGGGCAGCGTTACGTACGAGCCTTTGCGTATGAGCCCTGCGCAATGCCCGCTTGTCTGGAGCAGCAGTAACCGACATCATCGGCAGCCTGGTCATCCCAGTCCGACAGGGGTCGCATGAAACGCTTTGCAAATCTGAAACGCCTGGGATTTTTCACGCGGCTTTTGGACGAGGCCCCGCCCGCCGAGCGCTATCGCTTCGCGGCCGAGCAGATCGTGCGCGCCGAAAAGGCGGGCCTCGATTCCGCGTGGATCGCGCAGCATCATTTCCACGAGCGCGAAGGCGGCCTGCCGTCGCCCTTCACCTTTCTCGGCTACATCGCAGCGCAGACCTCGCGCATCCGCCTCGGCACCGGCATCGTCACGCTGCCGCTGGAGAATGCGGTGCGGGTGGCGGAGGACGCCGCGGTGCTCGATCTGATCTGCAACGGCCGCTTCGAGCTCGGCGTCGGCACCGGCGGCAATCCGTCGGCCTTTGCCGCCTTCGGCCTCGACAGCGCTCAGCGCAACGAGATCTTCGCCCGCAATCTGGAGGTCGTCCGCACCGCCCTGGTCGGCAAGCCGCTCGAGGGTGGCGACACGATCTACCCGCAACGGCCGCAGTTGGACAAGCGGATCTGGCAGGCCACGTTCTCGGTCGCGGGCGGTGCCCGCGCCGGCAAGGCCGGTGATGGCCTGTTGCTGTCGCGCACGCAGCCGCGGACCAAGGAGGCGCCGAAGGCGACGCTGGCCGAGATCCAGAATCCGGTGATCGATGCCTATCTGGAAGCGCTGCCCAAGGGGGCCGAGCCCCGCATCATGGCCTCGCGCAGCGTGTTCGTCGCCGACGATCATCGCGAGGCGTTGCGGCTTGCAGACATTGGCTTGCGGCGTGCGCTGCCGCAGTTTCTCAAGGGCGGCCACGCCAAGCCGGGCGAGACGCTGGAGGAGATGATCACGGCGTTCGACACCCATGTCGGCGGCGCCGACGAGGTCATCGCCTCGCTGCGCACCGATGCCACACTGGAGCGGGTGACCGATCTCGTGTTCCAGGTGCATTCGGTCGATGCCCCGCATCCCCACGTCCTGCGCTCGATCGATCTCGTCGCGGAGAAGGTCGCACCCGCGCTGGGCTGGACCCGGACGGCGCCCGATGTGGCGCTGGCGGGCTGATTGGACATGAAGAGCATCGCGTTGCACGAGGCCGAATGATGACTACGCAGGATATCATCGACACACTCGCCGGGATCCAGCCGGGCTCGGCGCTGGACGCCATCCGCGCCCGCCGCCTGCAGGCGCGCGAGAACGCGCAGAAGAGCTATCTCTCGCTGTTCGAGCCGATCGACGCGGGCGATGTCTCGCTGGCCGAGCGCGCGGCCGTCGCCGCCTTCGTGACCGGGCTCCATGGCGAGTCGCCCGTTGCCACCTTCTATCGCGACAAGCTTGCCGCAAACGCGGACGGTGCGCGCCTGCTGGAGGCGATCGACGCCGAGATCGCGCGGGGCAGAACCTCGGGTCCCTATGGCTCGTATCCCGCCGGCCCACTGTCGATCGAGAACACGGCCGGCCTGATCTATCGCGTGAGCCCCGCGAGCAAGCCGGCGCTTGGTGCGAAGCTCGCAGCAGCGCTCGAGCATGCGCACCTCCTGGTGTTCCGGCCCCGCGATGCCGCAGCCGCCGACATGAAGGCGCTGCTTGACGCCGGCTGGTCGACCACCGGCATCGTCACCTTCTCCCAACTCGTCGCGTTCCTGTCGTTCCAGGTGCGGGTCGTCAGCGGCTTGCGCACGCTCGCCGCGGCGAACGCATAAGAGGAGACCGCAATCATGAGCGCCGCCGTCAACCCGCCCGTCGTCTTCACCCAGGACGAGCTCGGTTGGGTCTCCTGGATCGATCCGCTGCCCGAGGCCGAGCTGACCGAGCGGCATTACTCGGGCCTCGTCGATCGCTCGCGCGCCAAGTCGGAATATTTCCGCCTGCTGGTGCGCGATCCCGAAGTGCTGGAAGCCCGCACCAAGACCGACAAGGACATCTTCTACAACGTCGCCGACGGCTTGCCGCGCGCCGAGCGCGAGCTCGCGGCGGCCGCGACCTCGCGCTACAACGGCTGCATCTATTGCGCCTCCGTGCATGCGCGCTTCGCCAGCACCTATTCCAAGCGCCGCGACGACGTGCAGCGCCTGCTCGACGAGGGCATCAAGGCCGACCTCGGCGAGCGCTGGAATGCCGTGGTCAAGGCCTCGGTGGCGCTGGCCGCGACGCCGATCGCGTTCGGGCCCGACAATATCGCAGAGCTGCGCCGCGCCGGTCTCGACGATGCCGAGATCGTCGACGTCATCAACGGCGCCTCGTTCTTCAACTGGGCGAACCGGCTGATGCTGTCGCTCGGCGAGCCCTCGAAATAGCCAATCTCGGCGGCACAAGAATTGCTGCTTGTTTCAACATTGAGTGGATGGAGCCGTGCATGAGCAACATCGATCGTCGTAGCCTGGTGAAGGGGTCTCTCGCCGCCATGATGGCGGGAGCGGCCGTCTCGCGCGGCGCCTTCGCGCAATCGTCCGAACCGATCCTGCTCGGCGTCAGCGGCCCCCTGACCGGACCGAACGCGCAATATGGCACGCAGTGGAAGCAGGGTTTTGATCTCGCGCTCGACGAGATCATGGCGGCCGGCGGCATCAACGGGCGCAAGCTCGCTTATCAGTTCGAGGACAGCCAGAGCGATCCGCGCCAGTCGGTGGCGATCGCCCAGAAGTTCGTCTCCGATCCCCGGATCGTCATGGAGCTCGGCGACTTCTCCAGCCCGGCCTCGATGGCGGCCTCGCCGATCTATCAGCGCGGCGGCCTCGTGCAATTCGGCTTCACCAACTCGCACCCCGATTTCACCAAGGGCGGCGACTTCATGTGGAGCACCTCGGTCAGCCAGGCCGACGAGCAGCCGCTGCTGGCGGCTTATGCGGTGAAGCGTCTCGGCCTCAAGAAGCTCGCGGTGCTGCACCTCAACACCGATTGGGGCCGCACCAGCCGCGACTATTTCGTCAAGGCGGCGAAGGAATACGGCGCCGAGGTCGCGGTGACCGAGGGCTACATCGCGGAGGAGCGCGACTTCCGCTCCACCCTGGTGCGCGTGCGCGACGCCAGCCCGGACGGGTTGATCCTGATCTCCTATTATTCCGACGGTGCGCTGATCGCCCGTCAGGCGCGGCAGGTCGGCCTGAAGCAGGTGATCTGCGCCGCGAGCTCGGTCTACTCGCCGAAGTTTCTGGAGCTCGGCGGCGAGGCGGTCGAGGATGTCCATCTCGGCACGCGCTATTTCCCCGAGGATCCCAGGCCCGAGGTGAAGAAATTCATCTCGGGCTTCAAGGCGAAGTACGGCGGGCAGGAGCCGGACGCCTTCAACGCTTATTCCTATGATGCGATGAACATGGCGGCCGCCGTGGTCAAGATCGGCGGCACCGACCGCCGTGCGGTCCGCGATGCCTTCACGAAAGTGAAGGACGTCTCCAGCGTCATCTTCGGTTCCGCGACGTTCGACGTCGAGAGCCGCCGCGTCAAGGGCGCCATGAACGCCGAACTCGTCGTGCGCAAAGGGCAGTTCGCGCTCTGGGACGGCAAGCCGACCTGACCTGATGGCCGGGGCATTCGCTTCTGCCGCTTCTCTCTCTCCTTGGGGCCATCGCGTGTCTTCCTGGCTCGACTACACGATCAACGGGCTGATCGTCGGCAATGTCTATGCCCTCGTTGCGGTCGGGCTTGCGCTGATCTTCGGCGTCAGCCGGCTGATCAACTTCGCGCAGGGCTCGATCTATCTGGTCGGCGCCTATATCGGCTGGGTCGCGGTGGTGCAGCTGCATACGCCGCTGCCGCTCACCATCATCGTGGTCGCGGTCGCTGCCGCGCTGGTCGGGCTGGTGATCGAGCGGTTCGGTCTGCGTCCGCTGCAGAACTCGGTGCGCATCGCGCCGCTGCTCGCCACGATCGGCATCAGCTTCGTGCTCGATCAGCTGGTGATGCTGACCTTCTCGCCCAATCCGCGCGCGCTGCCGAGCCAGTTGCCGGACGTGCGCTTTCAGGTCGGCGGCGGCACCATCGGCCCACTTGATCTGCTGATCGCCGGCGTCGGCCTCACCAGCGCGCTGCTGCTGTTCGTGTTCCTGCGCTACTCCAAGCTCGGCTGGGCGGTACGCGCCACTGCGCAGGACCGCGACGCTGCAATGCAGATGGGCGTCGACGTCAACCGCGTCAATCAGGCGGTGTTCGGCATTGCCGCCGCGCTCGGCGGCGTCTCCGGCATGTTGGTCGGCATGTACTATAACCAGATCGACACCGCGATGAGCCTGCAGGCGACGCTCAAGGGCGTCGTCGCCGAAGTGGTCGGCGGCGCCGGCAATGTGCCCGGCGCCGTCATCGGCAGCCTGCTGCTCGGACTGGTGGAGAGCTACGGCGTCGCCGTGTTCGGCACCAGCTACCGCAATCTGTTCGCCTTCCTGCTTCTCGTCGTCGTGCTCGTGCTGCGGCCGAACGGCCTGTTCGCCAGCGCGCGGCAAGCGCCGCCCGAGCCGCTCACCGGCACCTTCATCGCGCCGAGCCGCCCGGTGCGCATTCCGCGCTGGGCGCTGCTGGCTGCAGCCGCGATCTTCGCGGTCCTGCCGTTCTTCCCGGTGTCGTTCTACGTGCTGCAGACCCTGATCAACGCCTGGCTGCTCGGCATGCTCGCACTCAGCCTGACGCTGGTTGCGGGCACGATCGGCCAGGTCTCGCTCGGCCATGCCGCACTGCTTGCGATCGGCGCCTACACCTCCGCGCTGCTGTCGCTGACCCTCTCCGTACCGGTGGGCCTCTCGATTATCGGCGGCGGCCTGATGTGCGCCGCGCTCGGCACCGCGCTGATCTCGCCGTCGTTCCGGCTGCGCGGGCATTACGTGTCGATCGCGACGCTCGCCATCGGCGAGATCGTGTCGCTGGTGATCCTGAATTGGGAAAGCGTCACACGCGGCCCGATCGGCATCTCCGGCATCCCGCCGCTGTCGCTGTTCGGCTACGATTTGATCAGCCCGACCTCGATCTACTGGTTCAGCTTCACAGTGATGGTCGTGCTGGCGCTGCTGCAGGGGCGCTTGCTCACCTCGCATCTCGGCCGCAGCTTTCGCGCCATCCGCGACGACGACATCGCAGCGCGCGCCTATGGCCTCAGTCTCAACCGCTACAAGTCGCTGGCCTTCATCTTCGGCGGCTTCGCCGCCGGCGTCAGCGGCGGCATCGCGGCACACCTCTACTCCTACATCAACCATGAGACCTTCAATACGCAGCAATCGATCCTGGCGCTGACCGTGGTCATCCTCGGCGGCCTCGGCAATGTCGTCGGCGCGATTCTCGGAGCGGTCGCGCTGGTCGGCCTGCCCGAGGTCTTTCGGATCGCGGCGGAGTATCGCATCCTGATCTACGGCATCGTGCTGTTGCTGCTCGTGCGGTTCAGGCCGCAGGGCCTGTTGGGGACGCTGTGATGGCACAGCTCAATTCCATGCTGTCCCTGCGCGGGCTGACGCGGCGCTTCGGCGGCCTCACCGCGGTCGACGCGATCGATCTCGATCTCGCCAAAGGTGAGCTTGTCAGCATCATCGGCCCGAACGGGGCCGGCAAGACGACTCTGTTCAACCTCGTGACCGGGCTGGACCGGCCCGACGCGGGTACAGTTCACTTCGAAGGCCAGGACATCACCGGCCTGTCGCCGGAGCGGCTCGCAGGCGAGGGCATCGCGCGCACGTTCCAGCTCGGCCGCGTCTTCGGCAATCTCAGCGTCATGGACAACGTCCTGATCGGCGCGCACACGCGGCTGCGCGCGGTGAAGCCGGCGGTGCCGGTGATCGGTCCGCTGCTGGAATTGGGGTTGGCGCTGCTGCGGCCCGCCAGCGTCAAGGCGGAAGAAGAGCGGCTGCGCGAGGAGGTGAAGGCCATCCTCGCCCGCTTCGGCGAGCGGCTGCTGCCGCGGATCGACCAGCCGGCCTATAGCCTGTCCTACGCCAATCGCCGCCGCGTCGAGATCGCGCGCGCGCTCGCGCTCAAGCCGCGGCTGTTGCTGCTCGACGAGCCCACCGCCGGCATGAACCCGACCGAGACCGCGGAGATGCAGGCGCTGGTCGCCGAGCTCAAGGCGGAGGGGCTGACCATCCTCCTGATCGAGCACAAGCTGGAGATGGTGATGCGCCTGTCCGATCGTGTCATCGTCATGGACGAGGGTAAGAAGATCGCGGAAGGGCCGGGCGACGCGGTGCGGAGCGATCCCAAGGTGATCGAGGCCTATCTTGGCCACGGGCTATCAGGGGCGTCGGAGCAGGAGAGCGCAGCATGACGACGAGCGCACCCGAACCGCTGCTGGCGCTGTCCAATGTCAACACCTTCTACGGCCAGGCCCAGGTGCATTTCGATCTGTCGATCACAGTCGCGCGCGGCCACATCGTCTGCCTGCTCGGCGGCAACGCCAGCGGCAAGTCGACGACGATGAAGATCATCTTGGGCCTTGTGAAGCCGCGCTCGGGCGATGTCACGTTCGACGGCGCCTCGCTGATCGGGCTGACCACGCCACAGATTGTCCGCCGCGGCATCGCCTCGGTGCCGGAGGCGCGGCGGCTGTTCGCGGACATGAGCGTGCGCGAGAACATCCTGATGGGCGCCTTCGTGCGCAACGACCGTGACGCGGTGGCGCAGGATCTCGACAGGATGCTGACGCTGTTCCCGAAGCTCGGCCAGCGGCTGTCGCAGCGCGCGGGCTCGCTCTCCGGCGGCGAGCAGCAGATGGTCGCGATGGCGCGCGCGCTGATGAGCCGTCCCAGGATGATCGTGATGGACGAACCGACCATGGGCCTGTCGCCGCTCTATGTGGACCGCGTGCTGGAGCTGATCCGGACCATCAATCAGGAGGGCGTCTCGGTGTTCATGGTCGAGCAGAACGCCAGCCTCGCGCTGGAGATCGCACACGAAGCCTATGTGCTGCAGACCGGCAAGATCGTGCTTTCAGGCCGGGCGCGGGCGCTGAAGGACGACCCGCGCATCCGCGACGCCTATCTCGGCGGCTCCGAGGCTGCCTGACGCAATGCGCTGACCTCTCCACGTCATGGCCGGGCTTGACCCGGCATCCACGTCTTGCCTCCAGGCACGAAGAACGTGGATGCCCGGGACAAGCCCGGGCATGACGACCTCCATCCCGCTTCAAGCCGAAGCCGCGCTCGCGACCGGCTCCGCCGGCAGATCATCGCCATTGGGATCGCCGGGCGCCGTGGCCCAGGCCAGCTCCACCAGCGTCACGATCCTGCGTCCACCGCCGTCGAGCTGGACGACGATCAGGCCCTGTTCCTCCATGTAGCCGAGCAGCCGCTGCGCCCGGCGCAGCGAGTGCGAGCCATAGGCCCGCGCGATCGCGGCGTCGCCGGGGCATGGCCAGCCTTCCTTCGCCGCGCGCGCGATCATCATGAATACGCCCTGCATGTCGTCCGGCAAAATGGATGCGCGCAGCGATACGTCCTGCCAGGCGTCGTCTTCGGCATGCTCGGCGCCGAGCCCCGCGCGTGCGCGCGTCAGCATGCGGCGGAATTCGGTAAGGTCAGGGACGGCCGAGCCCAGTCCCTCGATCCGGCAGCGGACCACGAACTCCTGATAGAGCACGCCGACGGCGCGGAAGCCGGCGTCGGGCGCGGCGAGCACGGCACGCAGCGTGCGATCGACGCGTTCACGCCGCTCGGCGAGCTCCTCGGCGCTGACCGGCACCTCGTCCACTTCCGGCTGGATCACCGGCGCGGCGGCCTTCGCGGCGCGGAGCTGCTCGAGCAGATCCGGCGCCGGTCGTCGTTGCGGCCGGCTGGCATCGGGCGGCGGCGCGGCCAGGATCATGGCGCGCATATCTTCCGTGGCCGCCTCCGGTAGCGGCATCAGCCGCGGCGTGGAATTGCGCGGCTGGGTGTCGGTCGGCCCGATATGCAAACGCAGGGGCCGGCGCGACAGCGCAGGTCCCAGCGCCATGAACTGTCCACGCTCGAGATCGCGGAAGGATTCCGCCTGCCGCCGCTCCATGCCGAGCAGATCGGCGGCGCGCGCCATGTCGATGTCGAGGAAGGTGCGGCCCATCAGGAAATTCGAGGCTTCCGCCGCGACGTTCTTGGCGAGCTTCGCCAGGCGCTGGGTCGCGATGATGCCGGCCAGCCCACGCTTGCGGCCGCGGCACATCAGATTGGTCATGGCGCCGAGCGAGAGTTTGCGCGCCTCGTCCGAGACCTCGCCGGCCACGGCCGGCGCGAACAGCTGCGCCTCGTCGACGACCACCAACATTGGATACCAATGGTCGCGGTCGACGTCGAACATCCCGCCCAGAAACGCCGCGGCGCGGCGCATCTGGTTCTCGGCGTCCAGACCTTCGAGATTGAGCACGGTGGAGACGCGGTGCAGCCGCGCGCGCTCGCCGGCGACCTGAAGGCCGCGCTCGGTGTGATCCTCGGCCTCGATCACGAGATGGCCGAAACGCTCGGCCAGCGTGACGAAATCGCCTTCGGGATCGATGATGGCCTGCTGTACCCAGGGCGCGCTCTGTTCCAAGAGCCGCCGCAGCAGATGCGATTTGCCGGAGCCCGAATTGCCCTGCACCAGGAGGCGGGTCGCCAAGAGTTCCTCGAGGTCCATGGCGGCCGCGGCGCCCGCCGTGGTCTGCCCCATCTCGATTGCAACCGTCATGCCCGACTCAAGTCCCCGTCATTCGCGGACAGGGGCTTATCAATCCCGTCGCGGCGCGTCGAGCGGCACGGCGCTGATCATGCCGCGTTGCCCACGGCGGCGTTCAGGCGTGATTCGATAGCCGTAAAAGTGCGGGCCGATAGGGGGCTTGCGGATCGTCGTCCTCGTTTGCGGGGATCGCGCAGGAGCCGAATTCCTGCCTGATCCGCTCCATCTCGGTGATGCGCTCATGCAATCGCTGCAAATGCTCCGGCGATGTCGCCCGCCAGAATTGGAACGTGTCGGCCGTCAGCGGCACGAACGCCGTGCCAAACAGCGTCGGCTCGGGAACGACGGTGCGTCCGAGCAGCAGGAAACGGTCGGCGCCGGAGACGACGAGAGTGGCATAGCCGCGGTTTCCGATCCGCTTGATCCCATTCAGCGACCATTCGGCGAGCTTGCTGAAATAAGGCTCTTCGCGCCAGCGATCGGGGCAATGGTCGTCGACCGTGACGTTCACGGCATCCTGGCTGAAATGGACGATGATGCCCGACTTCGCCGGGAACCAGTCGTCGTCGAGATGCCCTTGCAGCCAGGCGCAGACGAAGGAGCGGCACATCTGCGGGCGGCGGTCGTAGATGGTGCAGCCGGTGCCCGTCTGCCAGTGCTTGCAGAGCTGGTTCACCGGCTTGTCGACGGCGGCCACCTCGAGAATGTCGCAGCAGGCGTTGCAGGATCCGCATTGCCGGGCGAACGGCGCCGTCTTCGGCTGGCCGGCTGCCTTGAAGCCCTGGCCGTCGCGGACCAGCAGCTTCTGCTTCTCCAGAGTGTTCAAGGCGCGCTCGACCTTGAGACGGGACAATCCAGTCGCGTCGATGACACTCTTCATGGTTGTCGCGCCGGCCTCCACCGCGCGAGCGACCTGCAACGTCGACTGATCCATCTTCGATGACTTGTTCTTTCGCCCGTCAATCCGGCTATCGCGGGCAGGCTTGGAACCCGCTGCCCGCAGCCGGCATCTGGAGTCTCTGCCGAGGCATCCCGGCGGCCTCTGTTACGTAAGGACAGACCTCGCATGGATGCAAATTTTTCGCAAATCTGCGATCACGGGGATGGGCAGATTCGGACCGATTCCGGGCTTTGAGGACCGGATTCGATGATGAAGATCAAACCGGCCTGGCCCGGGGCCTGCTAGCTCAGGCGCATGAGCTTCCTGACCTTCTTCACGGCGACCTATTTCCTGCTGGCCGTGCCCGGGCCGACCAACACCTTGCTCGCGACGTCGGGCGCGGGGATCGGCATCGTGCGCTCGCTTCATCTGCTTGTGGCGGAGCTCGCCGGCTATCTGCTGGCGATCGCGCTGCTGCGACTGGCGCTCGGGCCCATCGTCATGGATATCCCGCTCGCGGCCGTCCTGCTCCGCGTCGCGGTGACCATCTACATCCTGTGCCTTGCCGTCATGCTCTGGCGAGTCAACACGCGCGAGCTGCGCGACGGTGCACCGGTGACGTTCGGCCAGGTGCTGCTCACAACCCTGTTGAACCCGAAAGCGCTCGTCTTCGCCTTCCTGCTCCTGCCACTTGGAGCTGGGCCGCTTGAACTGTTGCCCTGGTTGGGCGCGATTGCGCTTCAGATTGTCACCGCTGGCGCCGCGTGGATCACTCTGGGCGCAACGCTCGGCCGCGGCGCGCGCCGTCTCGGGCATCCCGACCTCATCACGCGCACCGGCGCGGTCACGCTTGTCGCGGTGACCGGCCTGATCTGGCTTCAATCATTCCTGAGCGCGTGAGCGCCGACGTCACCGCAAGCAGCGCGCTTATTGCGCGCCGGATCCGCCTTGCACGATCTTCTCGTTCAATTTCAGATCGACGGTCTCGACGGTGCGGTCGATCTCGGCATTGGGCACGCCCAGCTGATGCGATATCAGCTTCACCAAGAGGTCGACGCGCTCGATGAAGGGGGCGCCGCTCGCGACCGCGCGCGCCGCCGATGACGGCTTGAGCAGGCTCTCGGCGGCCTTGGCGTATTTTGCGAACGGCACCTGGTCCTGCGGATCGGCGCCGAGCTTGCGGGCGATGGCATCGACGTGGTCGTAGATCGTCTGCGAGCGCTTGAGGTCGCCGTGCACGGCGTCGCGGATCGACTGCGGATCGTGCGGCGTGATGCAGCGGTAATTGCCGGTGAGCAGCATCGACCATTTCGCCAGCGGCACGAACAGAGAGTCGAACACTTTCAGCTTCACCGGCACATCGTGGCCGTCGAGCGTCACCGCGTCGATGTCGGCCTCGAGCTCGCGCAGCACCTTGTTGTGCTTGTCGTCGGCGAACACCGACGCCTTGAAGTTGGTGGGCAGGCCGACGTGAAGCACGTTCGCGGCCTCTTCCGGCGGACGGAAGGCCTGCGGGTCGGGCGAGCACAGCGTCACCAGCCCCGGCTCGAACCGCTCCCACACCTGTGCATTGGTATAAGCCTCTTCCAGATCCATGTCGGCGAGCGCCGGGATCCGCTTCAGATAGGGCAGCGGCGGCATGTTCATGATCGACAGGCACGGCAGCTTCGCCGCCGCGATCTTGACCATGAGAACGCGCACGGTGTGGTTGGTGTATTGCGGCTCCTGCATCGCAAGGCCGACCATGTCGTAGCGGGAGAGGTCGACATTGGCGGGGGTCACGGCGTCGAGCTTGCCGGGCAGGTTGCGCGAGAAGATCGCCCGGTGCACCGCCTCGTCACGCAGCTTGATGCGCACCTCGGTACCTTCGCGATTGATCAGCTCCGCGGTCTTGGCGCGGCAGACCAGGGTCACATTGTGCCCCGCCATCAGCAGCTTCGTGCCCAGCAGCGAGCCGTAAGAAGCCCCGAGAATCAATATGTTGCGCGCCATATTCCGTCCCTTTGACAATGTGTGTGATTTTTGAGCCCCGGCCGTCATCCGCGGGCGAGTTGGCGGCATGTAAAGCGAACTGCGCGGAGATGGCAACTGGGATAATGCATACAAGGCGCGCCAGGATCCCGGCGGCAGGGGTGTCGCGAAGAGCATTATCCGTAAATCTTTTCGCCCGCCGGCAAGGACCAGGCTTGCGCGGCGCTCATCCGCGACGAGCCCCAATTTGACGCCGACGGGTCCTCGCTGTCCCGCCACCTGCGGGTGTCAATCGGCTCACTCAACGCCATACGACTTTACCGAATCCAAGTAGGCCGGAGGATGTCTCGCTGGTCCGGCTCAGCGTGAGGTGCGATCGTACGTCGTCACATGTCGCGTGCCGATGATCGCCACGTTGGTTGGTCCCGCTGTTTTCTTCTTGTCACATTTGCCTTTCGGCATTGATGAAAGCGGCAATCCGCCGCATCCCTCACCATATCGTGCTTTCACAATGCCGGCCTACGCAGGCATGAATTTTACGTCGGCGAAGTGACGTCATTTTCGGTTCGCCGATCGCAACAAGAAACGACAAGGCCCGCATCGCAAGTCTGTCGCAAGACTGGCGGAGTGCGCGGCAAGCAACTGTGTTCAGCGATGGAGCTGGGACGTGACGATTGAGTTGGGGCGGCCTCGACCTTGTGCCCAAGCGGGTTGGTTGGGAATGGTGGCGAAAGACGTCGACGCGGCGGGCGGCATCGACGGGTGCAAGCGCGATGGACGCGATCAGGGGCGGCAGCGATCGCATCGAGCAGATGTGCAGGGTGCTGCGCAGAACGCGAAGCCGGCAGGTCTGGGCGCAAGTCCGGGCAAGCGTTGACGGCGCCGCTCGGGGGCTGACATGGAAGGTGATCATTGGCCGCACGGCTCGTGCGACGGCGCCGGGCAAAGCCTGGCGCGCCTGCGGGATCGCGCGTCCCAATTTTTCCAGAGCCTGTCCGTCGCGGAGCTTGGGCGTGAGACGCACCGGCATCTGTGCATTTCGGACTGGTTGAAGGTCGCGGACGACTACCGGGCCTTGGCCGAATCAGCGCACCAAAACCGTTCCGCCTGGGTTTCGCGGGAAGCGTGGCTGTGTTCGCTGACGGCCCTCGAAGTCGTCAGACGCTTGTCTTGTCCGGGAGATGTCGAAAGTGCCGGCCTCGCAGACGAGGTCGGCATCAGCCTGAGAGGTTTCGAGGCGGAGGCCGGTCTGGCGATCGAGCGCGTCAAGATCGATTGCTTCGACCAAGGGGCGCTGGCCGGCTTCTTTCTGCCGGCGCTCCATCGTGGAGCTTCCGCGCCGACGGTCATCTGTCTCAGTGACGAGGACATCACCCTGGGCTCGATGATGAGCAGGCTGTTGCCGGCCTCACTCTGCGGGACCATGTCGCTCCTGTTCGTTGATGCCGGCAATTCGACGGTGCATCGCTCCTTCAAGCCGGAGCACAGGCTTCAGTGCTGGTTGGACTATCTGGAGGCTCGCCCCGATGTCGATGCGCGGCGGATCGCAATTTATGGCGAAGGGGAGGGCGCTTCTCATGCGTCCCGCCTTGCCCTCTCGGATCGCAGAATAGCGGCCGCCGTGTGCGACGGCGGCCTTCTGACGCCGGTGATGCGCAGAGCATCGCTTCGCTGGATGACCGGCTTCGGGCAGGCCGTCCCTGACGGAGCCTCGACGGGTTCGCTGCCGCCGTCGCGTCGACTTCCGTGCCCGCTGCTCATGGTCGTCGGGAGCCGCTCCATGATATGGGAGCAGGACGCCCTGGATCTGCAAGCCGGCTATCGGCAGACCGGAGCAGATTGCTCGGTCGTCGTGCCCAACAATGTCCGGCACCCGCTCGGCGAGGTCGAGAATTTCATCGCTGTCGACGACTTCGTCTTCGAATGGCTCGGCAGCAAGCTGGGAACGGCCCGTCAGCTTGACCCTGTGACCTATCTCTAGCGCTTGGGGGTATCGTATTCGAGAGCGGTGTTTGCCGACATGCTTCGGTCGCCTCGAAGCCGAGGCGCGCGTCACGACACGTCGATAGCCAGCAATCGTGCCGCCAGCCGGGCGTTCCTGCCGATCGTTGCGAGCGCGGCATTCAGTTCAGCCAGGGTCTTCTCGTCGAGCTCGTTGAAGATGGTCGAATTCAAGGCGAGCTTTCTCTTGGACAGTTTTTCGATTTCCGTCGTGGCCTTCTCCGTCAGCGACATCAGAACGAAGCGGGCATCGTCCGGTGCCGGCCGCCGCGACAGGAAGCCGCTCTTTTCGAGGCTCTTGGTCTGGTTGGTCACAAAGGCCGGGTGGACCCGCAACTTGTTCGCGATGTCGATGCCGGCGACGCCGCGCCCGTCGTCCAGTTCGGTGATCGCCATCAGGATCAGCCACTGCGGCTCGGTAATGCCCAGCAGTCCGGCCCAGCAGGTATGGATGTCCTCCAGCTGGGAGTGAATTTCGACGACGTTCCAGATGAAGTCCGTAATCGCCCTGTCGAGTTTTTTCTCGATCATGTGGCTGCCCCCCGTTTCCCTCAATTCACTCTTTTAATGGGATATTGGGGAATCGTCTCGCATATCGCGCATAGACAATGGTGGCGGACACGGCGCGGTGGAAACGGTTGGACGGTTTAGTACTTGCAAAAAGCAATTAATTAAATTACGTCTCCACACACTCAATCTTTGCTGCTCTTGACCCTGTCGATGGACAGCGATGTGAGACCTCCAAGAAAGCCCTCGGGATGCCCCCTGGGGGCTTTTTCGTTTTGGATTAAAGAGTTAGTTGCCGTGCCGACCGCCTCTGTTGCCATCGGGCAACATCTCCGACGGAAGTTACGATTCACTAAATCAATAAATTGAGGCCGTTGTTTTTATAAACTATACGTGAAGCTACGACGGAGGGGGGGCACCTCACTGTCGTTTCAGTCCGGACCTTCAGTGCGGACCTGAATTGAACGGAAATTAAGTGGGTCAAGCGGCCTCCTCCGAGGAGCCGAGCCCCCTGAACCGACCTGGAGGTTTACTAATGAAGTTGACGAAGACGCTCTTTCTCGGCTCGGCTGCCGGCCTGATGGCCGTCTCCGGGGCGTTCGCAGCCGATCTCCCCGTGAAGGCGAAGGCGGTCGAATACGTGAAGATCTGCTCGCTGTACGGCGCGGGCTTCTACTACATCCCGGGCACCGACACCTGCATCAAGCTGGGTGGTTATCTGCGCGCTGAAGTCGCGTTCAATACCAACAGCAACTACGGCATCTCGAACGGCTCTCCGGCCGGCGCGCACAACCGCCTCAGCAACTACTACCAGATGCGCGCTCGTCAGGATCTCAACATCGACACGCGCACCGCGACCGAATACGGCGTCGTCCGTACCTTCTTCGACGGCGTGTTCACCTGGACCACCGGTGGCTATCAGGGCTCCGGCTCCGCGACGGGCGGCACGGTCTATACCGGCAACCTCGGCATCAACACCTCCGGCGCGACGCCGGCGCTCGTTGGTTCGTCGATCAACGGCACCGACGGCAACACCTCGGGCGGTTCGCTCGGCGTGTACTACGCCTTCATCCAGTTCGCTGGCTTCACCATGGGTAAGGCCGTGTCGCAGTTCGACGCGCCCTGGACCAACTATCCCGGCAACAACATCGACAGCCTCGTCGGCGGTTCCGGCACGGTCACTGGTGTCAACCAGTTCACCTACACCGCTGACTTCGGTCAGGGCGTGACGGCGTCGTTCTCGGCGGAAGACGCGACGGCTTACTACCAGGCCGGCAACGTCAACCTGACCGGTGCGACCGCAGGCAGCATGGTCGGCGGCACCTACGGCACCAACGCCATCGGCGGTTCGCGTTCGCCGAACCTCGTCGGTATGGTCCGTGTCGACCAGGCCTGGGGCATGTTCCAGGCGTCGGTCGCCGCGCATGACAACCACGTCGCCTACTACGGCGCGAATGAAGCCACCGGTCACCCCGACGACAAGTGGGGTTGGGCTGTTCAGCTCGCTCTGTCGATCAAGAACATCCCGACCGGCGCGGGTGACGTGGTCAACATTTCGGGCGTCTACACCGACGGTGCGACCCGCTACAACTTCCAGAACCTGGCGGGCAGCAGCTACTCGATGTTCGGCAGCTCGGGCGTTGCCTATCAGAGCGTCGGCTTCGCCTATGCTCCGGACACCGTGTTCGTCACGGGCGGCCAGCAGGAAACCGTCAAGACCTGGGGCTTCCGCGGTGCTTACACCCACAACTGGGATCCCTACTGGAACACCGCGCTCTACGGCGCCTACGCTCAGGCGCAGTACGGCTCGGTCGCCAAGACCGCTCTCTGCGGCGCTGGCGGTGCAGGCGGCGTGTTCGGCGGTCTCGCCGGTGTGACGGGTTGTAACCCTGACTTCGCCGTCGGCCAGGTCGGTATCATCACCCGCTGGACCCCGGTCAAGAACCTGACGTTCTCGGGCGACCTGAACTGGACCCGTCTCGACCAGAAGTACTCGGGCACGGTCGGTTACGCCGGTGCCGGCACGACGGCCAAGCCGGCCGCCCTGTACGAGCTGAAGGATCAGGACAGCATCACCCTGCTGCTCCGCGCCCAGCGCAACTGGTAAGATCTCTCGAACCACGTGATGAACACCCGGCGGGAAACCGCCGGGTGTTTTTTTGTGCGCCCATCCCGCGTGATGCCTGACGCACCCGTTGCCCGGATCGAGCCGACGGGTCGCGCGAAGGCGCGGCCGATGGCGTAGTCCAGAGCATCTCTTACCGTACGGTCCCGGATTGCGCTGCACTCCATGCGGGCTACGGGACCTTGCTGTGTCGCGGCTCCCGTCAATCCGGCCGCTCGAAAAATATATCGTTTATCCGAAATTCGGTTTCGGCGCATGGGCGCCCTCGCGATGACGGTGGAGGGAGTGCTGGCCGCACTCCGCTCTCGTGCCCCGGACGCAACGCAGCGTCCCCTGGGCGATGCGAAGCATCGTCCAGCAGGACGGTGCGCTGCAGAGCCGGGGCCCATCTCTCCGTGCCATCCCGGGGCGTCCCTGGGTCCCGGCTCTGCGCAGCAACGCTTCGCGTTGCAGCTTGTCCGGGACATCAGAGGACGGAGTGCGTCGTTCGAAGGCAGGCGCGGCTACGAAGCCATCTGCAGGCTGTGCCGCAACCACTCGCGCGGAAATTGCGTGCGCCTCAGCCCTGGCTTGCCATCCGCGCGCGGTCGAGATGCTCCTCGATCTTGGGGCGGTCGCGGGTGCGCTCGAAACTGGTGCACAGCAGTTCGGTCTCATCGAGCGAGACCGGAGCGCGATACAGCCGGCACATGAATTCGGCGCTCGCGCGACTTTTGGAGGTGCCCGGGCCGCGTTCGGCGAGAAACATGCAGTCGCGGCAGACGCTGGCATCGAGCCGCTGATGGGCCGCGTCGAGGTGATTGAGAACCTCGCGGAGCGAGTCGCGCAGCCTGACGCATTCGTCGTTGCCAAGCGAGGTGACCGCATTCACCACGTGATTGATCGGGTCGTGCTGGTTCAGGCATTTCTCGCCCTGGGCGGTGACGTGCAGGACGACAGAACGCTTGTCCTCTTGCGACGGCTTGCGCACCAGAAAGGATTTGCTCTCCAGCGTCTTCACGATCTGCGATGCAGTTGCTCTGGTGGCGCCGATGAAGCCGGCCAGCGCGGATGGCGTGCGCGAAAACCTGTTGGCGCGGCCGAGAAAGCGCAGCGCCATCCATTCGCGATCGCGCAATCCATGCTGATTGCCCTCGAAATACCAAGCCCTCGCCGCCTGAACCAGCAGCTCGACGGCTTCCCGTGCCAACGGCATGAATCTACCTCGTCCCCGGAACTTCGTCTGCGGCGCCCCGAAGCCGCCTTGCACCCTTTCCCGCGAAACCTTCGAAAGACATCGAACGGTTGCAGCTGTCCGGCGAACACGTCGTGTCGAGCTCTCGTTCGAAGGAACGAATCGCAGTGCGCCCGATCTGGACCGATGCGCGTCGCGTGCTTCGGAGTGACGAACTGCGTCGTTCGCATGCCAACAGCGTCGTCGCACGGGAGCCCGAGTTGCCGTCGCCAGCCGACGATGGATCGGAATAGTTCAACCGAAGCCCCTGAGTTCAAGTCACACGCAGACGTTTCTTATATTCCGTCGAAACGATGAATGAGCTTCTCAACAAAATCAAGTAGAGACGCTCGCGCAGCCCAGATGTCGTTGCAGGCGAATGTAACGTTCAAGACAATCTCGCTCATCGGGACACATGATGGTGAACGCAATACGCTGCCCGGCAAGCAACATGCACTCAATTCTGCGACGCCGTGATTGCACGGCATCCTGCTGACCGTGATCGACGCAAATTGATCGAAGCTTGTGCATGACGACGATGAGTTCGGCACGTCATCCACAACTTGTGGGTGGAGCCGGAGAATCGTCAAGGGAACTCGGAGGAATTACACGCGCCGGTTGTTGACCGTTATGCTCGCAGAATCGCCGGTGCGGTCCCTTCCGGCGCGGTCGTCCACTGCCCTCACCCGAGTGGTGACGGCGCTCAGGACGGAAAACCGGCGGCGGCCGTGCGGCGCATGCGCCGGCTCCGTGGCGGCATGCGCAATCTCCTGTCGAAAACAACGGGGAGGAGCAGGATAGCGGCGCATGTTGCCGGCGGTCGCGGCCTCTCGCGCTGCTATTCGCCCTTGAGCATGTCCCGCAGCTCGCGGAACGGATCGGCACTCGGCGGAGCCGAAGCATCCTGCCGCATCGCGCCGTAGATTCTCGGAACCATGTCGACCGCCTGGTCGAGGCCCGAATCACGTCCCGACTGATAGCCGCCCATCAGGCGAAGGTCGCGCGTGTCCTCGTATTTGGCGATCAAGGAGCGCAGCTTGCTGACCAATTCGCGCTCTTCGGGATCCCAGACGTTGTGGGCGAGGCGGGAGACCGAAGCCAGCACATCGACGGCCGGATAGCGCGCCTGGTCGGCGATGTGCCTGGAGAGCACGATGTGCCCATCGAGCGTGCTGCGGATGGTATCGGCGATCGGCTCGTTGTGGTCGTCGCCGTCGACCAGCACCGAGAAGATCCCGGTGATGGTGCCGGAACCTTCCTCGCCGGGTCCGGCGCGCTCCAGGAGGCGCGGCAGATCGGTGAAGACCGTCGGCGCGTAGCCGCGGGCGACCGCAGGCTCGCCGGCGGCGAGCGCGACCTCGCGGGCGGCGTGGGCGAAACGCGTGATCGAGTCGACCATGAGCAGCACCGATTCGCCCCGGTCGCGGAAATATTCCGCGACCGCCATGGCCGTCTTCGGCGCCAGCCGCCGCATCATCGGGCTTTCGTCGCCGGTCGACACGATGGTGACGGCGCGCTGGCGATCGTTGCCCAGCACATCCTCGATGAACTCGCGCACCTCGCGGCCGCGCTCGCCGACCAGGGCCAGCACGACGGTGTCGAAACCCTGGCTGCGGGCGAGCATCGCGAGCAGCGTCGATTTGCCGACACCGGAGCCGGCAAAGATGCCGACGCGCTGGCCGGCGCAGATCGGCGCGAACAGATCGATGACGCGTACGCCGGTGCGCAGCGGCTTGTGCACGCGCGCGCGCTTCATGGCCGAGGGCGCCTCAGCCTCCGCCGAGACCGCCTGTGGGCCCGGTGTGAGGGGCCCCAATCCGTCCAGCGGCGCGCCGAGAGCGTTGATGACGCGACCCTTCCAGCTCGGATCGGGCGCGAACGACAAGGGCGGCATCCGGTAGGCGACCGAGCCGAGGCCGCCGGCGAACTGCCGGTCGAACGGCTTGGCGATGATGCCCTCGCTGTCGATTCGCACCACCTCGCCAATCTGCGGCTTGCCGCCCGAATTGACGCCGATGAGCTCGCCGAGCCTGACGAAGCGCGACAGGCCGGAGACACGGAAATGCGTCGGCGCGATCTCGGAGATCGCGCCGCTGACGCTTGCCAGGGGAGTGCTCTGCTGAAGCTCCAGCAGCGCCCACTCGAGTTGCCGAAGAGCGTTCAAGGAAACCGTCCAACCTCAATCTCAATGCGCACGGGGCGCGGTCTACTTGCCGGGTTCGCCCAGCGTCCGGATGGCGTTCTGCAGCGAGCTCTCGGTGCCCTCGATCATCGAATTGGTGCCGTCGAAGGCACGCGAGGCTGCGATCAGCTTGGTCAATTCCATCATCGGGTTGGCGCCGGAGCCCTCGACATAGCCTTGCTTGAAGCCGTCGCGGGAGAAATCGGCGATGGCGCTCGCGGGCCGGTCCGGCGTCACGCCGGAATTGCCGTAGCGCTCGAGATTGGCGTCAGCGGGGATGTTGAACAGGCCGATGGTGCCGATCTCGTTGTTGTCCTGGGTGATCGCACCGCCGCGCGAGATCGAGATCGGTCCGCCGTTCGGGTCCAGCGTGATCTGCGCGCCGCCGGAATCGACGACGGGAAAGCCGCTCACGGTCTGAAGATCGCCGTTGGCGGCGATCTGGAGCCGGCCGTCGCGGGTATAGACCGTGCCGTTGGGACCTGCGAAGGCGATCCAGCCCTGGCCGACCACGGCGACGTCGAGAGGGTTGCCGCTCTCGGTGATGTTGCCTTGCTCGCGCGAGATGATGTTGTCGCCTGGCGAGGAGAAGGCGACCGGGTTCGCGCCCGCCTTGGACAGCACGGTCTCGAACTTCACCACGTCGGTGCGGAATGCCGCCGTGTTGACGTTGGCGACGTTGTTGGCGATCGTCTGGAGGCGCTTTTCGAGAGCGACCTGGGCCGACAATCCCACATAGAGGGCCGATTGCATGATCTACTTTCCGAACCGGAGGGACTGAAGTTTCGAGAGCATGTCGATATCCATGCTGGCCGAGCTGGCGCCGCCGATCAGGACCAGCGCGGGATTGGTCGAATTGTCGCTCTGGGCCTGGGTCGCATCCCACATCGCCGCAAAGCGCTGCACGAATTTGGTGACCTTGGCCGGGTCCTGGAAATCGGTGAGCTTGACCCTGTTTGTGATCATCTTGGCCTGGGCGTCGATGTCGGCCGCGCTGATCGTCGAGGGCAGGCCCAGCGCGGTCTGAACCACCTGCGTCAGCGCCTTGTCCGCCAGCACCTGGTAGGCGGTCGTGATCGTGGACGCCTTGCGGGTGAAATAGAGCGCGAGCCGCAGGCCCTCGTTCTGGTCGCCGGCCTTCTGCTCCATCGTCTGCGTGACATAATGGGTCGCCGTCCCGGTCGTGGCCTGGGTGGTCTTCGTCGCGTTGCTGCCGAGGGCGGCGAAATTGAAGGCGGTGGCGAATTCCCGGTAGCGGGTGTCGGTCAGCTTGTTGGCGAAGGTGTTCTTGTTGCCGACACCCTCCGTCAGCACCTTGCGCATGAACGCCTTGGCGTAGGTCATGTCGCTGAGGCCAAAGGCCTTCATCGCGTAGGAGTAGAGGCGATAGTCCTTCAGGAAGTCGTCGATCGTCTTCACGTTGCCGATATGGCTCAGGTAATAGTCGGTCTCGCGGCTGACATCCGGCTGCGTCGCGACCTGCGTCAGCGACTTGCCCATGTCCTTGGTCAGTCTGGTGTAGTCCGCGATGGTGGATAGCATGACACGCGCCCCTCTGGCCGCTGTTGCGACGCCGCCCCAAGCTGCCGCCGATTGCTTGCGCGGGGCTGGCGAGGCGGGAAGCCAGCTTCGCGCAAGGCTCGCCGACTAGATATTCCCGGTGGGATTGGCGATGGAGCGGCGCGTTGGGCAGTTTCGTGGGGATTTTCATCACGGTAGCGGCGCTGCTCGGCGGATTTGCCGCCATGGGCGGGCATCTGGCCGTGCTCATGCAGCCGTGGGAGTTCGTGATCATCATGGGGACCGCGGTCGGCACCTTCATCGTCGCCAATCCGTGGAAGACGGTGGTGGATACCGGGGTTGCCTGCATGCAGGCCATCACCGGCGCGGTGCCCGGCCAGCGCTACTACCTTGATCTGCTCGGCGCGCTCCACGCCCTGATGCGCGAGCTCAGGGGCAAGGGCCGCAACGAGGTCGAGGCCCATATCGACGATCCCGCGTCCTCCGAGATCTTCAAGGCGTTTCCGAGCGTGCTCGGGGATCCCTCGCTGCTCCAGTTCATCTGCGACTACGTCCGCCTCATCATCATGGGCAACGCGCGCACGCACGAGATCGAGGCGCTGATGGACGAGGAGATCCACACCATCGTGAAGAGCAAGCTGGCGCCCTATCATGCGCTGGTGACGGTGTCCGAGGCGCTGCCGGCGCTGGGCATCGTCGCCGCCGTGCTCGGCGTCATCAAGGCCATGGGCGCGCTCGACCAGTCGCCGAAGCTGCTCGGCGGCTTCATCGGTGCGGCCCTGGTCGGCACCTTCGCCGGCATCTTCCTGTCCTACGGCGTCCTTTCGCCCTTCGCGATCAAGATCAAGATGACGCGCGAGAAGAAGTGCCGGCCCTACATCATCGTCAAGCAGACGCTGCTGGCGTTCATGAACGGCGCCATGCCGCAGATCGCCGTCGAGCACGGCCGCAAGATGATCGCGAGCACCGAGCGGCCGTCGATCGACGTCGTCGAGAACGAGACGATCGCAGGTCCCAAGGCCGTCGTCACCGAGCCCGAACCCAAGGCCGCCCGCGCATGATGATGGAAGACGTCGAGGTCGATCAGCGCAAGCAGCTGCCGAACTACCTGCTGGACGCGGCCGGCATATCGATCGAACGTATGCCGATGCTCAATGTGATCTTCGATCGCATGGCGGCATCGTGTACCGACAGCCTGCAGCCGATGGCGGGAACGCCCTGCTATTTCTCGGTCAACGGCATCACCAACGATCCTCTCGGCGACATCATCAAGGACTACGAGGGCAACGCGGTCGCGGCGGTGCTCTATGCCGAGCAGTGGGACTCGCGCGTCATCATCATGCTGGACCGCGACTTCGTGTTTACGATGGTCGAGGCGATGTTCGGATCCGACGGCGCGGAACCGCCGCTCGATGTCGAACGCACTTTCTCGAACATCGAGATCCGCCTGGTCCAGGCGCTGTTCGAGCGGTTCGCCAAGGCGCTGCAGAGCGCCTTCGCCGGCACGTCGAACGTCACCTTCCGCGTCGAGCGGGTCGAGACGGCGATGGCCTCGCTGGCGATCGGGCGCGCCAGCAACATGTCGATCTGCGCGAACATGATGGTGCAGGCGCTCTACCGCGGCGGCCAGATGTTCCTGATCATTCCGCACTCCGCGCTCAACCCGCTGCGGCAGAAGCTCGCTCACGTCGTCGTCAGCGACGGCCGCGCGACCGATCCGCGCTGGCGCGAGCAGATGGAGAGCGAGGTCCACCGGACCGAAGTGACGCTGAGTGCGGTGCTCGACGAGAAGATGATCTCGCTCGAGGACGTCGTGAAATTCAAGGTGGGGCAGGTGCTGGAGCTGGAGGCCACGCCGCGCACGCTGGCGCGCCTCGAGAGCAACAACCAGGTGCTGTTCTGGTGTCAGATCGGCCAGCTCGATGGCTATTACGCCATGCAGGTGGCCGATCCCGTCGATCAGAAACGGGAGTTCGTCGATGATATCCTATCTCGTTGATGCCGTGCTGCTGATCGCGCTCGCCTTCACCAGCATGCGGGTGACCCGGATGCACCGCGAGCTGGCGCGGCTGCGCAGCTACCAGGGCGAATTCTCCACCATCGTCCACGAGACCGCGGGCGCCTTCGACACTGTCATCACCGCGGCGCATGATTCCACCGCCAATCTCGGACGGCTCGCCAACGTGCTGACCACCAAGATCGATCAGGCCCACGAGGCGATCGCAGCACTCGATGCGAGGAGCGGGCTCGCGCCGGCTGCGACTGCAGGCGGCACTGAGGTGAACAAGCACTGAAGCCGAAGCCGGCTGAACCAATACGAGCGGAACGCCAGGGCGCTCCGGGAGCGGAAATACCAAGAGGCGATACCAGATGGCGCAATCCTTCGACTATGACTCTGCCACGCGAGCACCTGCCGCCGACGAGGGGCATACCGACACGACTCCGCTGGAGCGGCTCGCGGAGATCGCCGCGCGCACGGCGGAGGAGAGCGGCAAGTTCGCCAATGTCGATGCGATCCTGCGCATTCCGGTCACCATGCAGGTGGTGCTGGGATCGGCGACCATTCCGGTGGCGAACCTGATGAAGCTCGGGCGTGGCGCGGTGGTTCCGCTCGATCATCGGGTCGGCGAGCCCGTCGACGTCGTCGTCAACGGCCGCATCGTCGCCCGCGGCGAGGTGGTCGTCGTCGAAGAGGACAATTCCCGCTTCGGTGTCTCGCTGACGGAGATCGTCGGGCCGCTGGGGCAGGGTGACAGCTGACCATGGCGGCACAGGTCGGCATCGCTCCCGTCAAGCAGCGAGGCGTTGCCACGCTGGGCGGTACGGAAAAGGTCGCGGCGCTGCTCCTGGCCATGGGCCGGCAGGCGGCCGCGAGCGTGCTCTCGCAGTTCGAGCCGCAGGAAATCCGCGTCGTCACCAAGGCCGCGGCCGAGCTGCGGCCGATCACGGCGCAGGAGCTCGAGGGGATCGTCGAGGAGTTCGCCCAGCAGTTCTCGATGGGCGCCAACATTCTCGGCACCATCGGTGGCCTGGAAGCCGTGCTTGGCGACGTGCTTCCGGCCGACCAGGTCTCGGCGATCATGACGGACCTGCTCGGCAATTCGAGCCGCTCGGTATGGGACCGCGTCTCGTCCGTGTCCGAAAACTCGCTTGCGAGCTACCTGTCCAAGGAGCATCCGCAGACCGCGGCGCTGATCCTGTCCAAGGTCAAGCCGGCCTGCGCCGCCAAGGTCATGAGCCAGCTGCCATCGAGCCTGCGCAACGAGCTGATGCGGCGCGTGCTCAGCCTCAAGCCGATCGCCGACGACGCCATGAGGGTGCTCGAGAAGACGCTGCACGAGGATCTGACGCTGAACTTCGCCCGCAATCTCGGCGCCGACACCTACGCCCGCGTCGCCGACATCATCAACAAGATGGAGCGCGGACATATCGAGGACATGCTGAAGAGCCTGTCGGAGAAGCGGCCGAAATCGGCCGAAGTGCTGAAGGAGCTGCTGTTCACCTTCGACGACGTCATCAACCTGGCGCCGAAGGCGCGCACCATGATCTTCGACCAGGTGCCGACCGATCGTATCGTCGTCGCGCTGAAGGGCACCGACAAGCATTTCCGCGAACTGATCCTGTCCGCGGTTGCCTCGCGCGTCCGCCGCGTCGTCGAGCATGAGCTCGCCATCGGCGAGCCGTCGAACCAGCGCGACGTGCTGGAGGCGCGTCGCGTCATCACCGACCTGGCGCTCGACCTCGCGGAGAAGGGCGAAATCGAGCTCAACCCCGATCAGGAGGATGAGCTGGTCTTCCGCTGACCGCTGAACGGGCATGGCAGAATCATCCGATCAGGAGAGCAAGACAGAAGAGCCGACCGAGAAGAAAGTCCGTGATGCGCTCGAACAGGGCAAGATCCCGGTCTCTCGGGAGGCCTCTATTTTCGCCTCGATGGCCGCGCTGATGGTCATTCAGGCGTTCCTGATCGGCCAGGGCGTGCAGCAATTGACGCCGACGTTGAAGAACCTCCTGGACGATCCCGAAGGCTTCCCGCTCTCGACCGGCGCGGACGCGCAGAACCTGCTCACCGTGGTCGGCCTCGAGGCGCTGCGCTTCCTGGTGCCGCTGGTCGTCACCCTCGGCGCGTTCGGGCTCGCCGCCTCGCTGCTGCAGAACGCGCCGGGCCTGGTGCTGGAGCGCATCAAGCCTGACCTGTCGCGGATCTCTCCGATCAGCGGCTGGAGCCGTCTGTTCGGAACGCAGGGACTGGTCGAGTTCGCCAAGTCGCTGTTCAAGCTGGCCGCGGTGACCTCCGTGGTCGCCTTCGTGCTGCGCGCGTCGGAGGCGAAGGCGTTCGAGGCGATGTACACCGATCCGGTTGCGCTGCCGGAGATGATTCTCAACATCGCGATGCGGATCGTCTCGGCGATCTGCATCGCAACCATCGTCCTGGTGGCGATCGATCTCGCCTGGGCGCGCTTCCACTGGCGGCGCCAGCTGCGCATGACCAAGCAGGAGATCAAGGACGAGCACAAGCAGGCGGAAGGCGATCCGCTGATCAAGGCGCGCCTGCGCTCGCTGGCGCGCGACCGCTCGCGGCAGCGGATGATCGCATCCGCATCGCGCGCGACGCTGGTGATCGCGAACCCGACGCACTTCGCGATCGCGTTGCGCTACAAGCGCGAGGAAAATCCGGCGCCGCTCGTGGTGGCCAAGGGCATGGACGTGATCGCGCTGAAGATCCGCGAGGTCGCCGAGCAGAACCGGATTCCAGTGATCGAGAACAAGGCGCTGGCGCGCGCACTCTACGAGGCGGTGCAGGTCGATCAGGTGATCCCGGCGGAATTCTTCCGCCCCGTCGCCGAGATCATCTACTTCCTCCAGTCGAAGCAGGCGTCGCGGACCGAGAAGGTCCAGTAGAATTCAGAGGACGACGTCCGGCCCAACAGCTTGACGAAAGCTTAACGCCCTAGGCTTCTCCCGAATGGACCAGAACGGGGCTGTCGTGGGACCGCTTTATCTCTTCGAACTCGCATCGTCGCAGGCGCGGTACCTCGAGCTCCGCCAGTCGACCATCGCCACCAACGTCGCCAACGCCAACACGCCCGGTTTCAAGGCGCGCGACGTCGAGCCCTTCAACAAGGTGCTCGACGGCATGCCGGTGAGGCTTGCCAC
The DNA here is from genome assembly GCF_028128695.1 of Bradyrhizobium sp. CCBAU 25360. Taxonomy (NCBI): domain Bacteria; kingdom Pseudomonadati; phylum Pseudomonadota; class Alphaproteobacteria; order Hyphomicrobiales; family Nitrobacteraceae; genus Bradyrhizobium; species Bradyrhizobium sp. CCBAU 25360. Next base: position 799,548 of record NZ_LBJA01000044.1, on the reverse strand, counting down.
GACGTCGCCGTCGCACATGCAGCTGGCCGCGGCCGAGACCGACACGCGGGCGACCGCGAAGAAGGACAGCTGGGAAGTGGTTCACTCCGGCAACTCCGTCAGTCTCGAACAGGAAATGATCAAGGGCAGCGACGTCAGTCGCGATTACTCGATGAATTCGGCAGTCGTGCGGTCGTTTCACCGCATGCTGCTGTCGAGCGCGAAGAGCTGAGGTGAATTGAGATGCTGGACTCACTTCAAGCGTCATTGACGGTCGCGAGCTCCGGGCTCGAAGCGCAGTCGACGCGTATGCGCATCGTCTCGGAGAATTTGGCGAACGCGACCTCGACGGGGCGTACCGCCGGCGCCGATCCCTATCAGCGCAAGACGATCACCTTCGATGCTGCGATGGATCGTGCCTCGGGCTCGCAGCTGGCGAAGGTCAAGGAGATCGGGGTCGACACCACGCCGTACCGCGTGGAGTACGACCCGGGACATCCCGCTGCCGACAAGGCCGGCTACGTCAAGCTGCCGAACGTCAACATGATGATCGAGATGGCCGACATGCGGGAAGTCAACCGGTCCTATGAAGCCAATCTCCAGGTCGTGAAACAGGTGAGGTCGATGCTCGGCATGACCATCGACCTCTTGAGGAGCTGACAATGCTTGAGGCAATTTCATCCACTGCGATTTCCGCCGGGCAAGCGGCGAGCCGTGCGACCGAGGCGCAGGCCATCGCGCCGGCGGCTCCGACCGCCATTCAGTCCACCGACGATGTCGGATTCGAATCGGTGATGAAGCAGGTGACGACCGACGCGATCGGGACGCTCAAGGCAGGCGAAGCGGCGTCGATCTCGGCGATGCAGGGCAAGGAATCCACGCGCAAGGTCGTGGAGGCGCTGATGTCGGCCGAGCAGGCCTTGCAGACGGCGGTCGCGGTTCGCGACAAGGTCGTGCAAGCCTACCAAGAAGTCGTCCGGATGTCGATTTGATCTAAGGGAATGAAGCTGTGAAATCGCTTGCCATTGCGGCCACGGGCATGAACGCCCAGCAGACCAATATCGAAGTCATCGCGAACAATATCGCCAACATCAATTCGACGTCGTACAAGCGTGCGCGCGCCGAGTTCACCGATCTGTTCTACCAGATGGACCGCATGCAGGGCGTCGCGAACGTCAACGGCTCCTCGCCGATTCCGGAAGGCGCCAATCTCGGTCTCGGCGTCAAGTCGGCGGCGATCCGCAAGCTGCACATTCAGGGCGCGCTGACGCAGACCGGCAACCCCTACGATATGGCGATCAACGGTCGCGGCTGGTTTCAGGTGCTCGGTCCGAACAACGAGGTGCAATACACCCGCGCGGGCTCGTTCAACACCAATGCCAACGGCCAACTCGTCACCATCGACGGCTATCTGCTGGACCCCGCGATCACGGTGCCGCAGGGAACGGTCGAGGTCACGGTCAACCAGACCGGCCAGGTCTTTGCCAAGCTGGATTCCGAGGTGAACCCGCGCCAGATCGGCCAGCTCAACCTCGCCAACTTCGCCAACGAGGCGGGCCTCGAGCCGCTGGGCAGCAATCTCTACAAGGAGACCACGGCGTCGGGCACGCCGGTCGTCGGCTTGCCGGGCGATTCCGGATACGGCAAGATCAATCAGAAGTGGCTCGAAGCTTCGAACGTCGATCCGGTCAAGGAGATCACCGAGTTGATCTCGGCGCAGCGCGCCTACGAAATGAATGCCAAGGTCATCCAGGCCTCGGACGAAATGGCCCAGACAGTATCGAAGGGCATGCGCTAGTTCCGGTGTCTCGATGTTGAACAGGGTGGGCCTGATCGTGCGCGGGTTGGCCGCCGTGCTGCTGGTTCTGGCTTCGGCGCGCCTCGCAATGGCCGAGGAGAAGCGCCTTCCCGTGCCGGCGGTTGCGATCCGCGCCGGCGAGCTGATCCGGGACGACATGATCACCGAGCGCGCCTTCGCGCCGAGCCTGCTCGGCGTTGCCATGTTCGTCGACGGGCGCCAAGTCCTGGTCGGCCGCATGGCGCGGCGCGCGCTGTTGCCGGGCCAGCCCATTCCAACCAACTCGGTGGAAGACCCCTGGACCGTCGCCCGCGGCGCCATGGTCAAGGTCGTGGTGGAAGACAGCGGCCTGTCCATCGTCACTTACGGCTCGGCGATGCAGTCGGGTGCGTCCGGCGCGCTCATCCCGGTGCGCAATACGGATACCGGGGTGATCATCAGGGGCGTGGTCCAGCCGGACGGCACCGTGAAGGTCGTGGACGGGTCATGACCAGAATCCTGCTTGCGCTCGTCCTGCTGCTTTCGGCCGCCAGCGCCCATGCCGCCGTCCGCATCAAAGACATCGCGGACATCAAGGGTCTGCGCGAAAACCAGATCGTCGGCTACGGCCTCGTCATCGGCCTGAACGGCACCGGCGACACGCTTCGCAACGCTCCGTTCACGGAGCAGTCCCTGCAATCGATGCTCGAGAACATGGGCATCAACGTCAGGAACGAGACCACGAGCACCAACAATCCGACCCGTCCGACGACGCTGCGCACGCGCAACGTCGCCGCCGTGATGGTGACTGCGGACCTGTCGCCCTCGATCGGGCCCGGCGAGCGCATGGACGTGACCGTGTCGTCGCTCGGCGATGCGACGTCGCTGCTCGGCGGTACGCTGGTCATGACATCGCTGCGCGCGGCGGACGGTGCCGTCTATGCAGTGGCGCAGGGCGCGATCACGGTGGCCGGCTACAGCGTCGGAGGCCAGGCGCAGAACGTCAGTCAGGGTACGCCGACGGCCGGGCGCATCCCGAACGGTGCGCTGGTCGAGCGCGAGGTGCAGGGAAGTCTCCACGAGATGGAGTTCCTGGTGCTGCAGCTGAAGAACCCCGACTTCGTCACCGCAACACGCATCCTGGACGCCATCAACCGCTACGCCGGCGGACGCTACCGCGCGCAGATCGCCTTCGAGCGCGACTACCGCACCATCGTGCTGTCGAAGCCGCGCCACATCGGCCCTGTCCGCTTCCTCGCCGAGATCGGCGAACTGACGGTCGAGCCTGATACGCCTGCACGGGTGGTGATCAACGAGCGCACAGGCACTGTCGTGATCGGGCGCGACGTGCGGATATCGACCGTTGCCGTGACGCACGGCAATCTGACCGTTCGTGTCACGGAGATGCCCGTGGTGTCGCAGCCGGCGCCGTTCTCGCGAGGGCAGACCGTGGTGGTCCCGCAGACCGTGGTCGAGGCCAACGAGGCCGGATCGCAGGTGGCGATCCTCAGCGGGGTCGATCTGCAGCGCCTGGTGCGCGGGCTGAACCAGATCGGCCTGAAGCCGTCGGGCATCATCGCGATCCTGCAGGCGATCAAGACGGCTGGTGCGCTCCAGGCCGATGTCATCGTCCAATGAGGCGCAAGCGTCGTGCAAGCTTGGTCGCTCAATGCTCGTGTCTCGACCGAGAATCGCACGCGGCCCGATGCTGAAGCTGGATCACAAAGCCAAACTCCTCCTGCTGGTCGCGGCCTCAGTGTTCGCGGGCGCGTCGCCCGTGCTGGCCCTGGACGAGGCCAAGCCGACGAAGCCGCTCAATCTGCTCTCCTTCGCGCGCGCCCGCGCCCCCGGCCCGCAGAAGCCGCAGCCGGTCACGGCGGTGCCAGGCGACAATGCGTCGATCCGGGCGACGGCCTGGGCGGCCGAAGACCAGGGACCTGCGACCACTGGCGCGGTTCCCGCTTCCGAGGCGCCAGCGGCCGCACCTGCCGTTGCACCGGCACGTCCGGCCAAGCCCGGCAGCGTCACGGCACCGCCGAAACCTGCGCCGCCACAGGCCGCGGTATCCGCGGACAACGAAGTCGCCCTGTTCTGCAGCAACGTCGCCGATCCCGCCGTCGATGCAAGGCTGGCCTGGCAGCTCAAGGAGCTGGAGAAGGCCGAGAGCCTGCTCCGCGAGCGGATCGCCGAGGTCGAGGCCAAGCGGGTCGAATACGAGAAGTGGATGGCGCTACGCGACGACTTCCTGAAGAAGGCCGAAGCCAGCGTCGTCGAGATCTATTCGCGCATGAAGCCCGAAGCTGCGGCGACCCAGATTGCCGGCATGGCGGACGAGACCGCCGCCGCCGTGCTCGCCAAGCTCAGCCCGAGGAACTCGAGCGCGATCTTCAACGAGATGGATACGGCACGCGCGGCGCACCTGGCCGACCTGCTTGGCGGAATGCGTCGCGTTGATGACGGAAAGACCAAATAGATGAAGAAGCCGATCCTCATCCTCTCGCTCATGCTGGCGTCCGTGCCCTTGGCCGGATGCTTCCATGATCCGTCCGAGGTCCTGACCGGCCCGCAAATGTCGCCGGTCGGCAGCGGCCTCCGGACCCAGGCCGATCCGATTCCGGTGACGCCGCGCATGCGCACGCCGGTCAGCTATCGCTCGACCTGGGACGACGGCACCGATCTCTACCGCGATCCCCGCGCCCGGCGCACCGGCGACGTCGTGACGGTGATCATCTCGATGCAGGACAAGGCCAAGCTCGACAACAAGACCGGCCGCTCGCGCGACTCGCAGGTCAAGTTCGGCCTCGATTGGCTGATGGACGTCGCAGGGTGGAGCGACAAGGGATCGACCAACGCCAATCTCAGCACCAACACGCAGATCAAGGGCAACGGCCAGATCGATCGCACCGAGGATATCAAGCTCTCGATCGCGGCCATCGTCACCGACGTGTTGCCGAACGGCAATATGATGATCAGCGGCTCGCAGGAGTTTCGCGTCAATACGGAGATGCGCGTGCTCAACGTCGGCGGCATCGTGCGGCCGCGCGACATCTCGCGCACCAACACGATCTCCTACGAGAAGATCGCCGAGGCCCGCGTGTCCTATGGCGGTCGCGGGAATCTGTCCGACGTGCAGCAGCCTGGATGGGGACATCGGATCTATGACGCCGTGGCACCATTCTGAAGTCCGCGCCGGTCTGGCCGCGTCGCGAGGGCAGGGGACGTGATGCGCCTGATTGCGGCCATCGTGGCGCTGACCCTTGTCGCGATCGGTGCGGGCGCGCTGGCCGGGCTGCATCTGTTCGCGGCCGCCGAGCGTGTCGCCGACGCGAAGAAGACCGCCACGCCGCCGCCGCTTGCCTCGAGCTACGCCGGCAGCGCGCGGCTCAGGAAGTTGTCCCCGATCGTGACCAATCTCGCCGCGCCGGCCAACAACTGGGCCCGCATCGAAGCCTCCATGGTGACCGAGAGCATGAGCGACGAGGATGCCGGCATCCTGGCCGCCCACATCAGCGAGGACATCGTCACCTATCTGCGGTCGGCGACGGTGACGCAATTCGAGGGATCGCGCGGGCTTCAGCATCTGCGCGACGACCTGACCGAGCGCGCCAGTATCCGTTCGTCGGGCAAGGTGCGCGAATTGATCATTGAGACCCTGGTGATTCAGTGAGAGTGAAAATCCTGCTGCTCGCGTTGGTTCTGGTCGTGCTGCCCGAAGTGGCGCTCGCCCAGATACCGGACCTCAACTCGCTGCTGCCACCCGGAAACGGCTCGACCAGCGGCCGGATCATCCAGCTGATGGCGCTGATCACGGTGCTGTCGGTGGCGCCGGGACTGCTCATCATGGTGACGAGCTTCACGCGATTTGCGGTGGCGCTGTCGTTCCTGCGCGCCGGGCTCGGCCTGCAGACCACGCCGGCCAACCTGGTGCTGATCAGCCTCGCGCTGTTCATGACCTTCTACGTGATGGCGCCGACCTTCGATCGCGCCTGGGAGACCGGCGTCCAGCCGCTGATGAAGAACGAAATCTCGGAAGAGCAGGCCTATCTGAAGATCACCGATCCGTTCCGCGAGTTCATGCTGGCCCATGTCCGCGACAAGGATCTGCAGACCTTCGAGTCGCTCGCCGCCGAGAGCTTTCGCAAGAAGTTCGACGACAAGCGCGTCGATTTGCGCGTCATCATTCCGGCCTTCATGATCTCCGAGCTGAGGCGTTCGTTCGAGATCGGATTTCTCATCATCCTGCCGTTCCTCGTCATCGACATGATCGTGGCGACGCTGACGATGTCGATGGGCATGATGATGATGCCGCCGACGATCCTGGCGCTGCCGTTCAAGATGCTGTTCTTCGTGCTGATCGACGGCTGGAATCTGCTCGCCTCCGGACTGGTGCGCTCGTTCTCGTAACCGCCGCGATCGCCTGGCGCCCCGTCATGGTTAGCGAAAAGTACCGCGCTATGGTTAGCGTTGGGTAATATTAACCATCTGATATTGCTGAAGAATTCAAGCCGATCTTAATCCGCCGGCAAGATTCGACGTGTTAGCAAGGCGTCACGGCGGGTTGGACCTCACCCACATCAGTCCAAAGGCATGATGCCGCCCCTCCGTACCGGTGCAAGTCCGGTATGTCCCCTGATGAAAATGTAACGCGTACATAAAGGGACATTCGCAATGTCAAGCCTGCTCACGAACTCGTCCGCCATGACCGCGCTCCAGACCTTGCGGTCTGTCAGCTCGCAACTCTCCACCACGCAGAGCCGGATCTCCACCGGCCAGCGCGTGGCTACCGCCGCGGACAACGCCGCCTACTGGTCGATCGCGACCTCGATGCGCGCCGACAACGCCGCGCTCTCCGCCGTCTCCGACTCGCTCGGTCTGTCGGCCGCGACCGTCGACACCGAGTACACCGCTCTGAACAAGGTCCTCGGCGACAGCAACTCCGGCCTGACCAAGCTCCAGTCGCTGCTGGTCGAAGCCAAGACCGCCGGTATCGATCGCAGCAAGATCCAGTCGGAAATCACCCAGATTCAGCAGGACATGAAGAACGTCGCCAGCGCGGCGACCTTCAACGGCGTCAACTGGCTGAGCACCAACGCCTCCACGCCGACGACCGTCAATCTCGTGTCGTCGTTCTCGCGTGTCGGCTCCACGCCGACCACCAGCTCGATCACGGTGACCGTCGCCAACTACTCGCTCTACACCTCGAGCACGGGCGGTATCCTCGACACGGTGAGCGGCAGCGCGTCGGTCGACAGCCTCAACATCGGTGCGCTGACCGACTCGGCTGCTGACCAGACCATTCTCGATGGTTACATCGCGAAGGTCACCGCAGCGATCGGCACGGTGTCTTCGGGCGCCGCCAACCTCGGCGCCATCAAGAACCGTATCTCGAACAACTCGGAGTTCGTGAAGTCGCTGATGGACTCGGTGGATCGCGGTATCGGCCAGCTCGTCGACGCCGACATGAACCAGGAGTCCACCCGCCTGGCGGCCCTCCAGGTCCAGCAGCAGCTCGGCGTTCAGGCGCTCTCGATCGCCAACAACAACAGCCAGAGCATCCTGTCGCTGTTCCGCTAAGCCTTCGACGATCTCGGGAGGGCCGCGCTTCTCGCGAAGCGCGGCCCTTTCGTTTGCCTGACGCGCGCACCGCGATTTCGGCTGCCCTGTTGCAGCGGGGGCACAGCGCCACAAGCCCCGCACAAGCTTCGCTGGCTAGTCTGGCCGCTACGACGGATTGGGTTTACGCGCATTTCCGCAGCCCAAAGGCATGATGCCGCCCTGTCGTACCGGTGCAAGCCCGGTATGTCCCCATCCATTCTGCTTTCAAAGGGACATCGAAGATGGCTTCCAGCCTGCTTACCAACTCCGCCGCAATGACTGCGCTCCAGACCCTCCGGAATGTCAGCGCCAGCCTGCAGACCACCGAAAACCGGATCTCCACCGGCCAGCGCGTCTCGACCGCTTCGGACAACTCGGCCTATTGGTCGATCGCGACCTCGATGCGCGCCGACAACGCCGCGCTCTCGGCCGTCTCCGACTCGCTCGGCCTGTCGGCTGCGACGGTCGACACCGAATACACCGCTCTGAACAAGGTCATCGGCGACCAGAACTCCGGCCTGACCAAGCTCCAGGCGCTGCTGGTCGAAGCCAAGACCGCCGGTATCGACCGCACCAAGATCCAGGCTGAAATCACCCAGATCCAGCAGGACATGAAGAACGTGGCCAACGCGGCGACGTTCAACGGCGTCAACTGGCTGAGCACCAACGCGTCCACGCCGACCACCGTCAACCTGGTGTCGTCGTTCTCGCGCGTCGGCGGCACGCCGACGATCAACACCATCACGGTGACGGTCGCCAACTACTCGCTCTACACCGCGACCACTGGCGGCATCCTGGACACGGTGACCGGCAGCGCGTCGGTCAACACCATCGGCATCGGTGCGCTGACCGACTCGACGGCCGACCAGACCATCCTCGACGGCTACATCGCGCAGGTCACCACCGCGATCAACACGGTCAGCCAGTCCGCCGCCAACCTCGGTGCCATCAAGAACCGCATCTCGAACAACACTGAGTTCGTGAAGTCGCTGATGGACTCGGTGGATCGTGGTATCGGCCAGCTCGTCGACGCCGACATGAACGCGGAATCGACCCGGCTCCAGGCGCTGCAGACCCAGCAGCAGCTCGGCGTTCAGGCGCTCTCGATCGCCAACCAGAACAGCCAGAGCATCCTGTCGCTGTTCCGCGGCTAAGCGGCGCTTTCGAAAACGACCGTGCTCCCTCAGGGAGCACGGTCCCCGCCGTGACCGGCGGACGTGGCGGCACAAGACGTCCGCAATCGATCTCCCGACGTTGAATTTCATGCGACACGCCGCGGCCGATCGTGCGGCCGTGCGTCCCGGCGTGCATTGCCGCCGACCGGATTGCGTCGCCAGGGCTTCTTGTAAAATAGGCCTTCTTGTAAAATAGGCCTTCTTGTAAAATTGCAACGCCTCGCCTGCGAACTGACACATTCGTGTCCTCGCGCAACCTTCAGACAAGGTTGGCAGCGGAGTGTCCCGTACGTCCGCATTGGTACGAGGTCATATGCTCAGTCGTGCGCAGGTACAGCAACTGCTCAACAATCTGCTGGAGCTTGGGCCGCGACGCCTGATGGCCCTGGGCCTGATCGGTTTTGCCGTTCTCGTGACCGTCGTCGGCGGCGCGTACTATCTGAGCCGGCCTGAATTCGAGACGCTCTATACCGGCCTCACCCGCGAAGACGTGACGCGCATGGGCGCCGCGCTGCGCGAGCAGAACATCACCTTCGACGTCAATACGGCCGGCGACGCGCTCTCGGTGCGCCCGAGCCAGACCATGCAGGCGCGGATGCTGCTGGCCGAGAAGGGGCTGCCGACCAGCGCCAATTCCGGCTACGAGCTGTTCGACAAGATCGGCTCGCTCGGCCTGACCTCGTTCATGCAGGAAGTCACCAAGCTCCGGGCGCTGGAAGGCGAGATCGCGCGCACGGTGCAGTTGATGAAGGGCGTCAAGGCGGCGCGGGTGCATATCGTGCTGCCGGTGCGGGGCTCGTTTCGCGCGACGCAGCAGCCGCCATCCGCATCGGTCGTGCTGCGCACCGACGGCGCGATCGAGGCCCGCACGGCGCAGTCGATCCGCCATCTCGTCGCCGCCGCCATTCCAGGCATGAACCGCGACAAGGTGACGGTGCTGGACGCCGACGGTTCGATGCTGCTTGCCGAAGAGGACGAGGCGAGCGCCGCCCCGACCAAGATGGCGAGCCTGCAGAAGACGGTCGGCGGCATGGTCCAGGAGAACATCCGCAAGGCGCTGACGCCCTATCTGGGTCTCGACAATTTCGAGGTCAGCGTCGCGCCACAGCTCTCCACAGACAAGCGGCAGATCAACGAGACCGTCTACGATCCGGAGAGCCGGGCCGAGCGTTCGGTGCGGAACGTGCGCGAGAAGGAATCCTCGCAGAACGCCGACCGCTCGACGCCGACCACGGTGCAGCAGAACCTTCCCGATCAACAGGTCAACGCCGGCGGCGGCAAGAACTCCAGCGAGGACAAGACCCGCCGCGAGGACGTCACCAACTTCGAGGTCTCGTCGAAGACCACGACGACGGTGAGCGATGGCTATTCGGTGAAGAAGCTCTTCATCGCCGTCCTGGTCAATCGGGCGCGGCTGGTCGCCGATCTCGGCGACAAGAGCAACCAGGCCATCGTCGACAGCAAGCTCGCGGAGATCAGCCAGCTCGCGGCGACGGCCGGCGGACTGGACAAGCAGCGCGGCGACCAGATCCAGGTGACGGCCGTCGACTTCATCGAGGGCTCGCGCGAGCTGGCGCCGGTGCCGCCGATCAGCTTCGTCGAGATGATCAACAAGCAGCTCGGCAGCGTCATCAACGCGGTGACGATCCTGGCCGTTGCGTCGATGCTGGTCTGGTTCGGCTTGCGGCCGGCGGTCAACGGCATTCTGACCCATCGCGCGGAGCAGGAGCAGGTGGAGGCGGCCGAGGCCGCTGAGATCGAGGCTGCTGCGGCCCTTGCATTGGCCGAGAGTCAGGACCCCGAGCTCAATCTCGTCGAAGATCTCGAAGGCAAGATGCAGCGAACGCCGCAGAAGCGACTGGAGCAGATCGTCCGGCTCGACCAGGCGCAGGCCGCAGCGATCCTTAAAGACTGGATGCGACGCGAGGAGGCGGCATGAACGCGGCAATCGGAAAATTCCTGACGCAGTTCGACGCGAACGGCCGGGCCAAATCACCGCCGCCTCCGCCGCCCAGGATCCAGGATGTGCTGACGAGGCCGAAGGAGGTCATGCGCGAGGCTCCGCCGCAGCCTCAGGCCCATTCGCAGCCGCTGCCCCAGTCGCCGTCTCCTGCGCCGAAGGCGGAAGCGCCGCCGGCCAACGTCCTGGACGACGCCTACCGCCGCGGCCATGCGGCCGGCGTCGCGGAAGGCGACGCCAGGCTGGCCGAGGAGCGCGTCCGCAGCGCGATCCGGCTCGGCGAAGAGCGCGCCAAATGGTCCGACCAGCAGGCAGTCGCGATCGTCAGCGGCTTCGAGACGGCTTGCCGCGAGATCGAGACCAACATCGCAAGCTCCGTGGCGCGGATATTGCTGCCGTTCCTCACCGAGGCGGTCCGCGACAAGGCGATCGGATCGCTGGTCGAGCAGATCGCGGCGCTGACCGGCAATTCGTCGGTGCCGGCGTTCAAGGTCACCGGCCCGAGCGAGCTGCTCGACCTCGTGAAGACGCAGCTCGAGGCGTCGAGGCGCACCGGCATCGAGTACGAGGCGGCCGACACCTTGGAGGTTCGCGTCGTGGCCGACCAGACCGTGATCGAGACGCAGATCACGGCCTGGAGCGAACGCCTGAAGGAAGCACGCCGGTAACCCGCCATGGAAGAGGTCAAGCATGAACTCGTGATTGTCCGCCGGCGCAGCGCCTTCGCCGAGGAGGCGCATCACGGCGGCGTATGGAAGATCGCCTATGCGGACTTCATGACCGCGATGATGGCGTTCTTCCTGGTCATGTGGCTGCTCAACGCGCTCAACCAGGATCAGAAGCAGGTCGTCGCGAGCTATTTCAATCCGATCCAGCTCGCGGAAAATGCCCCCGCGCCGAAGGGCCTGAAGAATCTCTCCAAGAAGGAGCCGACCTCGTTCGAAGGTCAGGACGGCAAGCGTCAGCCGGCCGGCTCGAACGAGGAACGCCGCGGCGACTCGCCGACGGCCGAGAAGCCGGCCTCCTATGAAGAGAAAGTCCTGTTCCGTGATCCCTATGCGACGCTCTCCGAGATCGCGAACAGCGCGAACCAGTCCACGGGACAGCGACGCGCCGGCGCGCTGACGTCCGCCGAAGAGGATGGTCTCAAGGGCGGCGACGCCTACCGCGATCCCTTCGACCCCGGCTATTGGAAGCTGGCGCCGCAAGCATCCAAGGACGCCGATCGCATGATCGAGAGCGAGCCCAAGCCGAATGCTTCCGCGCGCGACGGTGCCTCAGGCACAAATCAGGGCGAGCCGCAGCCGCGTCGTGCCAAGGCGGACGATGCCGGCGGAAGCCTGGCGCCGAACGCGGATGCGTCGTCCGCAAACCTGTCGCCGTTGTTGCCGCCGGGGCCCGCGCCGGCGCAGGCCCCGCGCGAGGGCAGCGCCCAGGCCACCGTTCAGGCGAGCGCTCAAGCCAACGCCGCCGCGCAGGCGCGTCCCAACGATACGACGAAGGAGTCCGAGCCGCGCGATGCGGCGCAAACCCAGCAGCCGACCGTCAAGCAGCTTCAGGCCGCGATTGCCGACGCGCTCTCGGACATCAAGGCTGGCGCCGGGCCGGCGGCCGAGGTGCGTCAGGTCGAGGAGGGCCTCCTGATCAGCCTGACCGACGATGCGAGCTTCGGCATGTTCGCGGTCGGCTCGGCCGAGCCGCGGCCCGAGCTGATCCGCGTGATCGACAAGATCGGGCCGTTGCTGACGAAACGCCAGGGCATGATCATCGTCCGCGGCCATACCGACAATCGACCGTATCGTTCCGAGACTTACGACAATTGGCGGCTGTCGACCGCCCGCGCGCAGATGGCCTATTACATGCTGGTTCGCTCCGGCGTCGACGCGCTGCGGATCGAGCATGTCGAAGGCTATGCCGACCGCCGGCCGAAGCTTCCGAATGATCCGGCGGCCGCGCAGAACCGCCGGATCGAGATTCTGATTCGTGAGAAGCGCCCTTGATCAGGCCGCTCCTCTGCGCCGCCGTGCTGCTCCTGCCGTTCACGGCAGCGAACGCGCTCGCACAATCCGCGCGCCAGTCGGGCGAGCCCTATGAGCTCGTCCGCGCGTTGCAGGCCGTGCAGGACGGCATCGCCAACGGTGACACCGCCGCGCATGGCAGCCACGTCGCGCTGATCCGGCAGATCGGAGAGAAGTTTCTCGCCGCCGATCCGGGCGTGTGGAGCAATGCGCAGAACAGCCAGGCTGCGGTCATCTACCTGCTCAGCGGCGGCGCGCCGCAGATCGTCCGCAAGCTGCCTCGCGACAAGATGAACGTCGACGAGCGGCTGTTCAACGGCGCGCTCGCCTATGTCGAGGGCCGTCAGGAGGAAGCGCGGGAGCTGCTCAAGGACGTCAAGCCGCGGACGCTGTCCTCCGGCCTAGGCGGACAGGTCGCGCTGGTCCAGGGCGCGTTGTTCGCGCGCTCCGAGGCATCGCTCGCGATCGAGCGTCTGGACGACGCGCGCCTGCTCCTGCCCGGTACGCTGGTGGAGGAGGCGGCGTTGCGGCGCGAGATCCTGCTGGTGGGGCAGGCGGAGGATTTCGACAAGTTCGAGTTCCTGGCGCTGGCCTATATCCGCCACTACCGCAACTCGATCTATGCCGGCGATTTCTGGCAGCGCTTCTCCTCGGGCCTGACGCAATCGAGTCTGGCGCTCGACGATCGCCGCTTCGCGCGGATCGCAGCGCTGCTCGAGCAGATCGATCGCGCGAGCCGCCTCAAGCTCTATCTCGTGATCGCGCGCGCGGCGATGGTGCGCGGGCAGATGGCCGTGACGCGGCTTGCCGGCGAGCGGGCGCTGACGCTCAGCGCCGACGCCTCGGCGGATCGCGAGCGGGCGCATTTCTTCCGCGGCGCCGCGCGGGCGCTCACCGACGAGTATGATGGCGGTCTGGCCGAGCTGAAGGCACTCGACCGGTCGAAGCTGCCCGAGCGCGACGTGCCCCTTCTGAATGCCACGGTGCAGCTCGCGCTCGATGTTCGCAAGCCGTTTCCGGGCGGATCCGCCGCTGCTGCCGACAAGCCTCCGGCAACGCCGGCACGTCTCGATCTGGCGTCATCGACCGTGACTCTCGCGCGCGCGCAGAAGCAGCTCGGCGAGCTCGAACTCCTTACCAGGGACCGCCGCCCATGACCAAGCTCAGTGGAACCTCCGGACAGCTCTTCTCGGGTCTCGCCGAGAGCCTCAACATCCGCGGCACGTCGCGTTCGGCAAAGAACGCCGGAGCCAAATCGCAGGCGGGCTCGTCGTTCAACGATCTGCTCCACACCGTCTCGAACCTCGCCAAGCAGGCACTCAACGATGAGGGCAGCGATACGACCGCGAAGGCCGGAGCGCTGCGCACGCGTCTGGCCCACCCCGCGGCCAAGGACAAGTCGAAGGACGAGACGGACGAGCGCACCGAGGCGACCGACCTGCTCAAGGCCGGCGACCAGACGACCGACAAATCCTCGGAGACGCAAAGCCCGGTCGGCCATGATCCGAAGCCAGACGGTTCGAATCGCTCGAACGCTCCCGCGATCGTGGGACAGGATCTCGTTGCCGCATCGGCCGCGAAGCCGCAAATGCCGTCGCAGTCGGGCGACAGGAAAGACGTGCCCGCGCGCGACGAGCGCTCATCCGGGACGAAGCGCGAAGTTGCGGCCACAGGCATCGCGAAGGCAACGACAGCGGATTCCGCGCCGTCTGCTGTCGTTCCGACCGGCGCGCGTGCACAAGGCGATGCATCGCAAGCCGCGGCCGCACAGCCAGGCAGCGAGGCTTCCGCCAAAGCCATGCCCGCGACATCAGGCTTCGAGGCGGTCACCGCAAATGTCGAACGCGCCGCCAAGGTCTCGACGCGCGACGCGTTGCCCGAGACGACCAAGGTCACCGTGGTCCAGCAGGAGACCCATCTGCCCCCGGCGCAGTTCAACGCTCCGCAACAAGTCGCCAATGCGGTCGTCGCCGAACTGAAGGACTCCGCAGGCCCGGCGGGGTCCGCAGCGCCCGATCCCGCAGCATCCCAGACCAATGCGCCGGATCAGCCGCTCAAGATCCTGACCATCAATCTCGAGCCGCCCGCGCTCGGCAACGTCACCGTGCGCCTTCGTCTCGTCGGCACCGAAGTGTCCGTCCACCTTGCCGCCGCGCGCAAGGACACGAGCCAGATGCTGGATCAGCAGCGCGACCAGATCCGCGATCTCATGCAGACGGCGGGTTATGTCGCCGACGTCGCGCCCGTGCAGCACGGCTCGCTGGATGGATTCCAAAGCGGCTCCGGCCAGTCGCAGCCGCAGCTCTCGGGCCAGCAACAGCCCTCGTCGCAGTCGCAAGGTGCGTTCGGTGGCGCAGGCTCGTCGTCGGGGCAATCCGATGGCGGCGCGAAGCAGGCCCGCCAGGAGCGCCAGCCCAGCCAGGAGACGCGTCATGACCAGGACGTGGCGCCGCATCTTCGTCGCGGCCCTGTTTATCTGTAATGCCGGCGCCGCGGACGCGGCCACCGACGCCGCGCGCCCCTGCGAGCGCGAGATGGCGCGCGCGGCCCAGCAGCATGGGATTCCGCTTGGCATTCTCTACGCAGTCGGTCTCACCGAGACCGGCCGCCGCGGCGCGCTGCATCCTTACGCCCTCGGCGCCGACGGCCAGACCGTGTTCGCCAGGGACATGGATGATGCGATCGCAAATTTCCAGGCCATGCGAGGCAAGGGCATCAAGCTGATCGATCTCGGCTGCATGCAGATCAACCATTACTATCACGGCGACAAGTTCGTCTCGGTGCGCGCGATGTTCGATCCCGCGAAAAACGTCGAATATGCCGCGCGCTTCCTGAAAGAGCTGAAGCAGCGCGAGGGCAGCTGGACCATGGCGGTGGCTCGCTACAATGCCGGCCCCAACAACCAGCCGGCGCAGAAGCGCTATGTCTGTCACATCGTGGCTCACCTCGTGTCGAGCGGTTTCGGCGCCTGGACCGACAAGGCACGCTCGTTCTGTCAGCCGAAAACGACATGACGACGTGAAGTTGTGCATGGTTCCGAACCATCAGCCCCGCGCAAGCAAGATCCCCCATTGTAACTGCAACCTACCAAAGGAGCCCACTTCATGAGCCTGTATGGTGTTATGCGCACCGGTGTTTCCGGTATGAGCGCGCAGTCCAACAAGCTGTCGACGGTTTCGGACAACATCGCGAACGTCAACACCACTGGTTACAAGCGGGCTTCGACCGAATTCTCCTCGCTGATCCTGAAGAGCGGCTCTGGCAATTACGACTCCGGCGCCGTCGAGACGACCGTCCGTTACGCCATCAGCGACGCCGGACATACGCAGTTCACGACGTCTTCCACCGACCTTGCCGTGCAAGGCAACGGCTTCTTCGTGGTCTCGAACGCCACCAACACGCAGCAATATTTGACCCGCGCCGGCTCGTTCGTGCCTGATAGCCAGGGCAATCTGGTCAATGCGGCCGGCTACTACCTTCTGGGCCAGCCTGGCCTCGTGACCAATTTCTCGCAGAACAGCCTGGCTGGAATGCAGATCGTGAACATCGCCCAGGTCTCGCAGGTGCCGGTGCCGTCGACTGCGGGCACCCTGACGACCGGCAATCTCGATCCGAAGGCGGCCGTCATTGCCGGTCCGCCCGGCCCGGCGTCATATTCGTCGAAAAGCTCGATCGTCGCCTACAACAATATCGGTCAGGCCGTTACGCTCGACGTCTATATGTCCCACACCGCGACGGCGGCCGGTTCGGATACCTGGCAGGTTCAGGTCTACAACTCCGCGACGGGCACCTCGCTCGCCGCCGCCACCACCTTCACTTTCGATACCACGGCGGCCGGCAAAGGCGCGCTGGCCGCGGCGAGCCCGACGGGCCTTACGTTCACGGTCCCGGGCGGCGCGGCGCTGACCATGGACCTGTCGAACATGACGCAGGTCGGAGCCGACTTCAGCTTCAAGGCCACCGTCAACGGCAGCGTGCCCGCGGCGATCGACAAGGTCGATGTCGACGAGGCGGGCCACGTGACGGCCATTCTCAAGAACGGGCAGCAGCTGACGCTCTACACGATCATGCTCGCCGACGTCGCGAGCCCCGACAATCTGACGCCCGAGCCGGGTAACGTCTATTCGACCAACATGAATTCCGGCAATGCGCAGGCCGGGAATGCTGGCACCGGCGGGCTCGGCACGGTCCAGTCCGGTGCGCTGGAGGACTCCAACGTCGATCTCGCGGACGAGCTCACCGGGATGATCGAGGCGCAGCGCGGCTTCACCGCCAACTCGAAATCGTTCCAGACGGGCGCCGACCTGCTCGACGTCGTCGTCAACCTGAAGCGCTGAATTCTTCGGCGCTCACCCCCGGCAAGAGCAGATCATGTCCCTTACCGCCGCTCTCGACTCCGCTCGCGCCTCGCTCATGGCGTCGGGCATCCAGTCGTCGACGATCTCGCGCAACATCGCCGGTGCCAGCGCCACCGGCTATTCGCGCAAGATCGCCGTGCTGGACAACCTCCCCGGCACCGGCGTCTACGTCGCGGCGATCCAGCGCGCCGCCAGTTCGGGCCTCTATTCGAACGTGCTGACCGCGACCTCGTCGTCGGCCAAGCAGAGCGTGATCTATGACGGCCTGCAGAAGATCGCGGCCGCGACGGTGGACGATCCCGAGCTCGAGCAGTCGCCGACCGCCCAGCTCAACAAGCTGAAGCAGGCGTTGCAGCAATACGCCAACTCCACCGACAATGCGACCCTGGCGCAGGCGGCCGTGACGTCCGCCAAGGACATGGTGACCGGGCTCAACCAGGCCACCAAGACGGTTCAGTCGGTCCGCGAGGGGGCCGACGCCGACATGGCGAATTCGGTCGCCAACATCAACCAGCTGCTGTCCCAGTTCCAGACGGTCAACACCGCCATCGTGAAGGGCACGATCTCCGGCGACGACGTCACCGACTATCTCGACCAGCGCGACAGCATCGTCTCCAGGCTGTCGCAGGAGGTCGGCGTCTCGATGTCGATCCGGACCAATGGAGATGCCGCGCTCTATACCGACAGCGGCGTCGTGCTGTTCGACAAGACGGCGCGGGCCGTGAGCTTTGCGCCGACCAACGCCTATACCGCCGGCACCACGGGCAATGCCGTCTTCATCGACGGCGTTCCCGTGACCGGTGCCAATTCCGTCATGCCGCTCAAGTCCGGCAAGCTCGCCGGCCTGGCCCAGCTGCGCGACAAGGACACGGTCACGTATCAGAGCCAGCTCGACGAAATCGCGCGCAGCCTGATCGAGGCCTTCAAGGAAAGCGACCAGTCGGCTGTCCCGACGCTGGCCGACAGGCCCGGCCTGTTCACCTATCCCGGCGCGCCCGCGATGCCCGCGAGCGCGACGATCTCGGTGGGCCTCGCCGGGAGGATCTCGGTCGCCGCCTCGGTCGATCCGGCCGTAGGCGGAAATCCGAACCTGCTGCGCGACGGCGCCATCAGCGGCGTTGCCGCCTATAATTACAACACGACCGGCAATGCCGGCTTCTCGGCGCGGCTGCAGCAGCTCATCAACAAGATGGAAGCGCCGCAGCCATTCGATGCCACGGCTCAGGGCAAGCCGAGCGGCAGCGTGATCGAGTTTGCGTCTTCCTCGGCGAGCTGGATCGAAAGCCAGCGCAAGACCGCCGACGACAACGTCCAGTATCAGAATACGCTGCTCGACCGCAGCACCGCGGCGCTGTCCAACGTCAGCGGCGTCAACATGGACGACGAGATGGCGTTGATGCTCCAGGTCGAGCGCACCTATTCGGCGTCGTCGAAGATCATTTCCACCGTCGATGAGATGCTGCAGAGCCTGCTGGCTGCCGTAGGGAATTAAGTCATGATGAGCGCGAACTACATCTCGACCCTGATGCTGTCTTCATCGTTGAGGTCGTCGATCACGAACAACCAGAGCGCGCTGACCAAGGCCTCGAAGGAGGCGACCACCGGCCGTTTCGCCGATGTCGGCCTCGAGCTCGGCACGGGAACGGGCCGCGACGTGGCGCTGCGCGCCGATTTCAACTTCGCCGACCAGCTCGTCGACACCAACGAGCTGGTTTCGGGGCGCCTCGATGTGACCCAGAACCGGATCACGCAGCTAGGCAAGACCGCGTCGGAATTCCTCAAGAACCTGATCGCGGCCCGCGACGCCGACAGCGGCGCGAAGATCATCCTGCCGAGCGCGTCCGCGAACCTTCAGGACGTCATCGGCGCGCTCAACGTTTCCTACAACGGGTCGTATCTGTTCGGCGGAATCGATACGCAGACCGTGCCGGTCACGAACTACACGGCCGGCTCTACCAGCAAGAACCAGGTCGATGCGGACTTCCTGGCGACGTTCGGCTTCTCGCAGGCTGCGGCCGGTGTGAGCACCATCACTCCGGCGCAAATGCAGAATTTCCTCGACAACACCCTCGACCCCGAGTTCGCGAGCCCGGCCTGGAACGCCAACTGGTCGTCGGCCACGGACCAGACGCTGTCGAGCCGCATCTCCACGACCGAGGTTGTCGACAGCTCGGTCAGCGCCAACCAGCCCGGCTTCCGCAAGCTGGCCGAGGCCTACACCATGCTCACTGATCTCGGGAACACGAGCCTGAGCAAGGACACGTTTCAGGTCGTCGTCGACAAGGCCATCAGCCTGGTCAGCGGCGCGATCAACGATCTCGCCGTGCTCGGCGGGACCGTCGGCTCGATCCAGCAACGGGTCACCGGCGCGACCGAGAAGCTGAAGATCCAGAAGGACATCCTCAACGACCAGATCGTCAAGCTGGAGGCGGTCGACCCGACCGAGGCCTCGGTCCGCGTCAACACCCTGCAGACCCAGATCAAGACGGCGCTCGCGCTGACCTCGCAGCTCCAGCAGATCAGCCTCATCAACTATCTCTAGAGCCGAGGCTCGCAACCTCGTCCTGTTACCCGGTCTCCTGCGCAGAGTGATGCTGATGACGTTTGAAGCCTATGAATCGGTCGTCGACGAGAGCGGTTACGAGGCGCGGGGCCGCGAGCGGCAGGCGCTCAGCCTCGGCATCGACCGGCTCGAACGGATTCAGCGAGGCGTGTTCCGCCTCGAGGATCTGGTCGAGAGCCTGCTCTATGTGCGGCGCCTGTGGACGATCTTCATTGAGGATCTCTCGCACCCCGAGAACGGGCTTCCGGACAAGCTGCGCGCCGACATCATCTCGATCGGCCTGTGGGTCGTCAAGGAGGCCGATCGTCTTCGCGAGGAGAGGTCGAACGACGTGATGCAGCTCATCGAAATCAACCGCCTGATCCGAGACGCTCTTTGATGAAGATCTCCTTGCGGGCGGGCGAACGGATCTACATCAACGGCGCGGTGCTGCGCGTGGACCGCAAGGTCTCCGTCGAGCTCGTCAACGACGTGATGTTCCTGCTCGAAGGGCAGGTCATGCAGGCGTCCGACGCCACCACGGCGCTGCGGCAGCTCTACTTCATCGTCCAGCTCATGCTGATGAACCCGACCGACATCCGCGACGCCGCGGCACTCTACGCCCAGCATCACGCGGCCCTGTGCGCCGTGTGCGAGAGCCGGGAGATGCTGGACGGACTGGGCGCGGTCGACGAGCTGGTCGAGGCGACCCGCTACTTCGAGGCGCTCAAGCGGATCCGGGCCCTGTTCCCGGTCGAGCAGGCCATCCTGGCCTGCGCCATCACCGAGTCCCCATTCCAGGCTGCCTGACAGCGGAGAGGTACATGAACGTCAACAGTGCGACCGACAGCACGAGCAAGTCGTCCAGTTCGACCGGCTCCACCAATTCGACCTCGAGCAACAGCGTCGACTACAACACGTTTCTTCAGCTTCTCGTCGCCGAGATGAAGAACCAGGATCCGACCAATCCGATGGATACCTCGCAATATATGAGCCAGTTCGCGCAGCTCTCGACGGTCGAGCAGGCCATGCAGACCAACTCGAAGCTGGATGCGCTGCTGTCCTCGCAGTCGTTGTCGCAGGCCAACGGCCTGATCGGGAAAACCGTCAGCTTCACAGACGCCACCGGCGCCAGCTTCAGCGGCAAGGTCGTCTCGGTCTCCATCAACGCCGACGGCTCCATCGCGACCCTCGAGAACGGCACCAAGGTCGCGGTCGGGCCGGGACTCACGATCAGCCAGTCATGAACGAACGCGACGCTCTCGACATCGTCCAGGCGGCGATCTGGACCATCATCGTCGCCTCCGGGCCCGCGGTCGGCGCCGCGATGCTGGTCGGCACCATCATCGCGCTGATCCAGGCCCTGACCCAGATCCAGGAGGTGACGCTGACCTTCGTTCCGAAGATCATCGTCATCCTCCTGGTCGTTGCCGTCTCCGGCTCCTTCATCGGCGCGCACCTCTCCACCTTCACCGAGATGGTCTATTCGCGGATCGAGCGCGGCTTCTGACCCGCGCGGCCTCGGCCATCATCCCCGCGTAAGCTTTGCGGGGCAGATTAGGGGCGGACCCTCTGCCGGTGACCCATGGCCGATACGTTAGCTGCTAGCCTGCCGACCCCACGACGATTGGGGGCCGACGCCTTTTTCGCCGGCGGCATCGTGGCCATGCTCACGATCCTGTTCCTGCCGATCCCGCCGATCCTGATCGATCTCGGCCTCGCGTTCTCGATCGCGCTGTCGGCGCTGATCCTGATGGTCGCGCTGTGGATCCAGCGACCGCTCGACTTCTCCGCCTTCCCGACTGTGCTGCTGATCGCGACCATCCTGCGGCTGGCGCTGAACGTAGCGACCACCCGCCTGATCCTGTCGCGCGGCGGGGAGGGCGAGCAGGCTGCCGGCCACGTCGTCGCCGGCTTCTCCAAGTTCGTCATGGGCGGCGACTTCGTCATCGGCCTGATCATCTTCGCCATCCTGGTCACCGTGAATTTCGTCGTGATCACCAAGGGTGCGACGCGTATCGCCGAAGTCGGCGCCCGTTTCACCCTCGACGCCATCCCCGGCAAGCAGATGGCGATCGACGCCGATCTGTCGGCGGGCCTGATCGACGACAAGGAAGCCCAGCGCCGGCGCCGCGAGCTCGAAGAAGAAAGCGCGTTCTTCGGTGCCATGGACGGTGCCTCGAAGTTCGTTCGGGGCGATGCCATCGCCGGCCTGCTCATCACCGCGATCAACATTTTCGGCGGCATCATCATCGGCGTCACCCATCACGGGCTGACGCTGTCGCGCGCCGCCGACGTCTACACGAAGCTCTCCGTCGGCGACGGTCTGGTGTCGCAGATGCCGGCACTCATCGTGTCGCTGTCGGCCGGCCTGCTGGTCTCCAAGGGCGGCACGAGAGGATCGGCCGAGCAGGCCGTGCTGCGCCAGCTCGGCGGCTATCCCCGCGCTGTGTCGGCCGCCGCGCTGATGATGTTCGTGCTCGCCTTGATGCCGGGGCTGCCGTTGGCGCCCTTCGTGCTTCTCGGCGGCGTCATGGCCTTCGTCGGCTACACCTTGCCGAGGCGGCAGGCGGCGCGGGAGCGGAAGGAAGATGTGCGCAAGGCCGACGAGCGCGCCCAGGCTGAGGCCAAGGAATCCGTCAAGGACCAGCTCAAGACCGCCGAGATCGAACTTGCGCTCGGCGGCCATCTTTCGGTCCATCTGCTGGGCTCGCGCACCGAGCTGGCCCACCGCGTCGCCAAGATCCGCAAGAAGTTCGCCAAGCAGTACGGCTTCGTCATTCCCGAGATCAAGCTCAGCGACAATCTGTCGATCGACCCCAAGGGCTACCAGATCCGGATCCACGACACCCGCGTCGCCCATGGCGAGCTCCGGCTCGGCGAGGTGCTGGTGCTGGTCGACAAGGACGGCAAGCCCGACGTGCCCGGCGAAGAGGTGGTCGAACCCGCTTTCGGCATGAAGGCGCTGTGGGTGACGGAAGCCTTCACGGACGAAGTCAAGCGGCAGGGCTGCAAGCCGGTCGACAATCTGTCGGTGCTGCTCACGCATTTGAGCGAGGTGCTCCGGGCGAACCTCGCCCAGCTCCTGTCCTACAAGGACATGCGCGCGCTGCTCGACCGGCTCGATCCCGAGTACAAGCGCCTCGTCGAGGATCTCTGCCCGTCGCAGATCTCCTATTCCGGCCTGCTGGCGATCCTGAAGATACTGCTGGCCGAGCGGGTCTCCATCCGCAATCTTCACCTCATCCTCGAGGCGATCGCCGAGATCGCGCCTCACGTGCGGCGCTCCGAGCAGGTCGCGGAGCACGTGCGGACCCGGCTTGCCCAGCAGATCTGCGGCGATCTCTCCGACAACGGCGTGCTCAACGTCGTCCGTCTCGGCAACCGCTGGGACCTCGCCTTCCACCAGAGCCTGAAGCGCGACGCCAAGGGCGACGTCGTCGAGTTCGACGCCGATCCGCGCCTGATCGAGCAGTTCGCGACCGAAGCCAGCGCCGCGATCCGCAAGTTCACCGAGAACGGCACCAGCGTGGTGCTGGCGGTGACGCCGGAAGCCCGGCCCTATGTCCGGATGATCCTGGAGCGGGTGTTCCCGACCTTGCCGATCCTGTCGCATGTCGAAGTCGCGCGCAGCGCCGAGATCCGGGCGCTCGGAGCCGTGTCGTGATCAGCGGCCTTGCCGACAGCGTGCTGGTGACGTTCATTGTGTTCTGCCGTATCGGCGCCTGCCTGATGCTGGTGCCCGGCTTTTCCAGCGTCAACGTTCCGGCACAGGTCCGCCTGTTCGTCGCGCTCGTCACGACGTTCGCGCTGACGCCGATCCTGATCGCGGTGCTGAAGCCGCTCACGGACAACGCCGCGCCGCTGACGCTGGCGCTCCTGATCTGCTCCGAGCTCGTGGTCGGCAGCGTCATCGGGCTCGGCGGGCGGGTGTTCTTTCTCGCGCTCCAGACCATGGCGACGGTGATGGCGAGCGCGATCGGGCTCAGCAACATCCCGGGAACGCCGGTCGCCGACAGCGATCCGGCGCCGGCGCTGGTGCCGCTGATCATGGTGTCCGTCACCACGCTGTTCTTCATGACCGACCAGCATTGGCAGGTCCTGCGTGGGCTGATGAACTCCTACGACGTCTGGCGTCCCGGGAGCCGGCTCGGCGGCGGCATGGCACTCGACCTGCTCGTCGGCCGCCTGTCGGAAGCGTTCGTGCTGACGCTGCGGATCGCCAGCCCGTTCATCGTCTATTCGGTGATCGTCAACCTGGCGGTCAGCCTGATCAACAAGCTGACGCCGGCAATTCCAGTCTATTTCAGCTCCGTACCCTTCGTGCTATTCGGCGGCTTCCTGCTGCTCTACCTCACGAGCGACGAGCTGCTGACGCAATTCATGCTCGGCCTCTCGTCCTGGCTGGCGGAGTGAGCCTGTGATGACGTCGCGCGCGGACAAGCTCGGCCGGATGGTGTCGCTGGTGAAGCTCCAGCTCCGGTTGTCCGAATGGCAGCTCGCGCAGCTGCGGCAGCAGGAGCGAAGCCTGCAGGACGAGCAGGAATGGCTGGTGGGAGCCCTGAACGATGGCAAGCCGCCGGCGGGATCGTCGAGCGAATCGATCGCGCGGCGCTTGAACAGGACGAGCGTCGGTGCGCGCGAGATCCGGACGCAGGCCGCGCAGCAGCTCGACCAGGTCCGCGCCGAGAGCCGCCGCGTGAAGCAGCTCGAGCAGGTCGCGAAGGCGGCGCTGGCCGACAAGCTCCGTGACGCCGAGAAGCGCTCCCTCGAGGAGATGACGGGAATAAGCCCAGCCGTGCGCGCGTGGACGCCACGGCCAGCCAATCGGAACAAGCCATGATCGTGACCGCGACGCCCGACCTCGTTCTCGACGTCCTCGAGGCCGCCGATCCCGTGACCCAGCGCGCGGCGACCGCGAAACTCGATGCGCTGAAATCCTCCGATGCCGACTTCGCCGCAACGATGGACGCGGAGGCCGGCAAGGCGGCAGCTGCCGAGCAGTCCGCGACGAAGGTCTCCGAGGCGTCGTCGGATGCGGTGAATGGGGCCCCGGTGCGGATGATCAAGGCGCCGGCGTCGGGCGAGGTGTACCGGAAGTTCGAAGCTTTCATCCTCCAGACCTTCGTCGAGACGATGTTGCCGAAGGAATCCGAGCAGGTCTTTGGCAAGGGCACGGCCGGCGGCGTCTGGAAATCGATGCTGGCGGAGCAGCTTGGCAGCCAGCTGGCAAAGGGCAACGGCATTGGCATCGCCAAGCAGCTGGCCGCCGCCAATCCGGCGGGGCCGAACGGTGCCGGCAAGGCCGGATGATGATCCGCGAACGGGTGACAGAAGTTGAAGGGTGAATTTCCTATGCAGGCACAAGACAGCGCGGCGGCCATGGTGATCGAGCAGCCGGTCGTGGACACCGGGGTGATGACGACGGAAGCAGCAGAAGCCGATGCGCTGCTGCCGGTGCTGCTGCCGATCATGAGCGGCGAGGCCGTGGTCGACGGCGCGGATGCGGCGAGATTGGATGAAGTGCGGGGCCTGCTGGCAGCGATCCGCCGGCTCGAGAGCATCGTCGAGGAGGAGACGGTCGCGCTCACGACGCGTCAGAAGATCGATTTCGACGACTTCAGCGCGCGGAAGAGCCGGAGCATGCTCGAATTCGTCCGCCTGATGCGGGCGCGGATGCATCTCGGCGGCGACGTCGAGGTCACCGACGAGATTCAGCGGCTGCGCGAGAAGCTCGAGCGGAATCGCTCGATCCTCGAAATGCACTACGACGCGGTGCGCGAGATCGCGGGCATCATCGTCAAGGCGATCAAGGAGGCCGAGTCGGACGGCACCTATACCGGCCGCGCAGCGCAGGACGGAAAATGATCAGACTGGTGCTGGCCGGGCTCTGGGTATGCATCCTCACCGCGGGCACGAGCTATGGCGTGGCCTATTGGAAGGAGAACGGCAGCCTGCTGCCGGCGAAGGACGAATATCTCGACGGGCTGCAATACCAGAAGACCAGGGCTTTGAGCGTGCCCATGGTCGAGAACGGCAATGTGCAGGGCTATATCGTCGCGCGCTTCGTCTACACCGTGGAGGCGCGGACGATGCACCAGCTCAACGTTCCGCCGGAGCCGTTCGTCGTCGACGAGGCCTTTCGCAGGATCTATGCCGACGACCGTCTCGACTTCAGGAAGCTCGCCCGCTACGACCTCTCCATCCTGACGGCCGCCATCAAGCAGCGCGTCAACGAGCGGATGCAGGCTGACGTCGTCCAGGACGTCCTGGTCGAGGATTTCAATTACGTCTCCAGGGAAGAATTCCAGCAGAAGCCGTAGAGCGCGGGCTGAATAGGCGCAGCTGGTTCGTCACAAAGACGTCGTCATGCCCGGGCTTGCCCCGGGCATCCACGTTCTTGGTCCGGCGTAGCAACCCGTGGATGGCCCAAGCCCGGCCATGACGACGTGGAGACTCTTGCGCCCAATAGCTCCGATGGGATTGCCTCTTCACAAGAGGAAAACGCACCTCCATCGAGGCGCTATAGGGGGCTCATCCCACATCTCCCGCCGCCGAAAATGCAACGGCCTCTGCGATGGTGCTTCGCAGAGGCCGTTGTCTGTTCGTGGCAGGCTTGTGCCGTGTCAGTTGCCGACCGGATAGGCGGCCGGGACGGCATGCGCCCTGTTCAGGATGATGCCGACCTCGTCGAGCTCCTGCATCGGCACGTCGAGGGTGTCGCGGGCAGGGATGTCGAGGCGGTATCCGACGTAACGCCGGGCCACGATCGCGTCGAAGCCGAGGCGGTCGCGGAGTTTCTTGCGCAGCTTGCTGACGTGGCTCTCGATCACGCTCTCGTCGAAGGTGGACTCGAAGATGCCGTAGACCGCGTTGAAGATCTGCGTCTTGGTGATCCACTTGCCGTGATTGCTGACCATATATTCGAGAATGCGCAGTTCGCGGCGGGGCAGCGTGAGGGCGTGGCCCGCGATCTCGGGGTCACGGCCGTTGAAGAAGACCTGGATCCTGCTCTCGCAGGGCCTCGGCAGCTCGCCCACCCGGCGGCGCGCGATCGCGGCCGTTCGGGCAAGGATCTCGCGCAGGTGGATCGGTACGTGCACGACGTCGTCGACACCCGATTCGAACAGCTCCAGCGTGTTCTTGAGCATCTTCTGGCCGCTCATGGCGATGATGGGAGCCGAGGAACGCTTGCGCATCGCCCGCGGCAGGCTTCCGCGGGCATCGCAATCCCCGAGGAGGAAGGCGTCCACCGCTGCCAGATCCGATTCACTCGCGGATTGCAGCCAGTCCCAGAATTCCCCGGAGGAGAAGCCGATCGACGATACGCCTTCGCGAACGAGCCCTCCGACATAGCTGTTCGCGACGCTCTCGCGATCATCAACGATAATATACATCAGTCTTTCGCCCCTGTTTCGCACCTGTCGCGGCCGGATGGTTGTTGTGATGCCCGGCTCGGCAACGATGCTGTTTGACGACATTCCTTCCCGCGAACCGTTGTTATGGTTTCGATATTCGCGGGCAGCCCTACGCATTCAGTGCCTGCGTCTCGCAGGCCTGGTACTTCAACTCGATACTGAACGCTTACTGCGTGAGGCCCGGCGGGTGTCTTACGGATCACCTCGCGGGGCGGATTGAGAAACGACCTAGAACAGTTGCGCCAAGTTGCTCATCGCGTCCGAACGCCACTGAATCTGTGTCGATCTCCTCGCCAACTGGCGAGAATCACTTGAGTAGGACCGTAACAATTGCCGATTTCCGATCAAGCGTGCGAAACAAAGCGATTGCTACGTGTGCTTGATGCTGTTGGTTTGTTTCGGGTTGTTTCTTGATATATTCAAACGCATCAGTTGATTTGGAAACTAAACTAGTTCTGCATCGTGATGGGTCTAAGGTTCCGCATCCCCGTACAATCACAGCTATTTTAGGTGGTGGGGTGGATCAGGCATATCGAGGGGTTTTCAACTCGGGATTGACTCTCATGGGCGTGTTTCGCCGTGCGACAATTCGACTCACGTGTGGCGGCGAGACTCCAGCTTGGCGAAATCTTGGCGAGTGTGTGTCTTTCGAGTCGCACTCTCGCCACGTCCATGACGCGATTGACTCATGTGACGTCGCATCGCGCGCGATGGAAAAGTTTTCGATGCGCACGTTTCAGGCAAGCTTCGGCAAATAACGTCATCGTTCGACAGATCGAACCGAACGGAGCATTTTCACATGTTGTCCGATGGACAAGCTCGTCCCAACGCGACCACTGATGTTTCCGCAACGACGAAGCCGGCTCCCGAAGCACGCGATACGAAGGACGATACGGCGCGAGCGCCCAGGCCTGCCGCGGGCCCAAAGCGAGCGTCGGCCGCGGCAAGTGATGAAGCTCTGGCGAAGGAGGCACTCGAGGGGCTGAAACGTATTCGGGCCAAGGCGCGTCTCGACAAGATGGCGATCCCCAAGCCCGCGCCGACCGTGATCAAGCCGGCCGTGATCGTCGCCAAGCCCCCGCCGCCCCGTCCGACATGGGTTGCGCCGCTCGCGACATTGGCGGTCGCCGCCATGTTGGTGGTCTGCGCCTGCACCGGCGTGATCGCCTATCTCACCACGCAGCCCGCCCAGAACAACGTTGCAGCCAATACGGAGATCAGGAATCTGCGCGAGACCGTCGCGCATCTGCGCAAGCAGGTGTCGGGCGTGTCGGAAAATCTCGATGGCCTGCGCACCGCGGTGGATCAGTCGAGCAAGGCGACCAATGACCGTTTCGGCAGGTTCGCCGAGAATTTGGACCGTATCGAGCGGGTGAGCTCGTCCTCGACGGTGAAGCTCGACAAGCTCGCCCAAGCGCAGGTTCAGACGCCGGCTCCGGCGCCGGCCATGGTGCAATCGCAGCCCTCGCCACAGCAAGGATCGATGATGGCCTCGGTCGCAGCGCCCGAGTTCACGGGCTCGGTGTCTCCGTCCGAGCGCGCGCCGGCGCCGCGGAAGGTGATCAAGGGTTGGTCGGTGCGCCAGGCCTATGAAGGCATTGCGATCCTGCAGGGTCCGAACGGCGTCATCGAGGCCGTGCTGGGACAGCAGGTGCCGGGTCTTGGCCGCATCGAGGAGATCAGGAGCGAGAACGGGCGCCTGGTGGTGGAGGCGAGCGGCGGTGTCATCTATTCGTCACGTAAGGCGACGCCCTGATCGAGGGCTGTCCTCTATTGGCGGTGATGCTCGAAGCTGGTGCATAGCAGATCGACCTCCGCCTCCGCGATCGGCGAGCGGAACAGACGGCAGCTGAACTCGGCCGCTGCCTTGCTGTCGTTGGTGGTGCGCTCCTCCCGGAGGAAGATGCATCGTTTGCAAACGTCGGTGTGGTGCCGCTGCTCGGCCGCGTCCGACTGATCCAGCACGTGCCTGAAGGTGTCGCGGAAGCGGATCTTGACCTCCTCGTCGAGGACGGCAATCGCCTCGACCAGAACGCTGACGGGGTCGCGCACCAGGAACTTCTTGCCCTGCTGCGTCACGCTCAGCATCACCGAGCGTTTGTCGGTGGCCGAGCGTTTTCGCTCGATATAGCCCAGCCGCTCGAGCTCCCCGATGATGAACGAGGCGGTGCCGCGCGTGGTGCCGACGTAACTCGCGAGCGCCGAAGGCGTCCGGGAAAAACGGTTGGCGCGGGAAAGGAAGCGCAGCGCCATCCACTCGCGGTCGCGCAAGCCGTGCTTGGTGCCTTCGAACCACAGGATTCGTGCGACCTGCTCCAACAGTTCAATCGATTCGCGAGCCAAATTCATTTCAATTCCAGATCGGATAAAGCTTTATTCAATTGAGCCTTGGGGTGCGCAATCTGTGTGGACGAGAATGAAGTCCTCGCGTGACCCTTCGTCCGTTGCCGGACGGCGGACCGCGTGGGGAAGAAGCTCTCTGTTGCAGAGATGGAACTTCCGGCCGTGGAACTAGGGCGTCACAAAGAAAGTTCGAGTAAATCGCACGGCTCAAGTCCTCCGAAAATTTCAATCAAATGACGACGGCTCGCGCGTGATTGACGGTGATGAGTCGATGCGCGAGCAACATGATGTGTCATTGTGGCCACTGCGGTGCCCATTTGTTGCGGGTGAGCGTCTCGAAGGCGCACACATGCGCATCACCTGCAGCACTTGGCGGTGCGGCCGGCCGCGGGAGAACCCTCTTTTTCGGTTAATGGATGTTGCGATGCAGTGCAGCTGGACGGTTAAGTCCGGCACACGAGCGAAGCGAATGTCAGAGTGCCGTTGGGAGTCGAAACAGTCAGCGTTGTTCAACGTCCTGCAGCGTTGGCAGCCACGGTCGGCTCCTGCGTGGCGCAATCGTCGAACTTTGGCGCGATGAGCCCGATGCCCGAGATTGCGCCGGTGCAGAAACCGCACGGTCTGGCCTGAAAGCGCGCGTGCTCGCAGGCTGGTGATTTGCATCTCGCCGGCAACTATTGGCGAATGCGTCGCCCCCCGGGGATACCAGCACAGGCAGCAGCAAGGGATAGATCGATGAGCTTCGAAACTACCATGGCATCCGACGTCGTCGGGTTGACGAAAGTCGCCCCGGTCTCTCGCCGCGGGTTCATGAGCGCCACCGCGGCCGTCGCCGCCGGCTACACGCTTGCGGCCGGGCCCGTGCGCGCCGAGGCGATCACGACCGACGCCAATGGCCTTCAGGTCAGTGACGCCAGGATCAAGGTCGGCTCCGAAGAGATGCCCGTCTATTTCGCCCGTCCAGCCGGCAACACCAAGGCGCCGGTGATCATCGTGGCGATGGAGATTTTCGGCCTGCACGAATATATCAAGGACGTGACGCGGCGCCTCGCCAAGCTTGGCGCGTTCGCAATCGCGCCCGACTATTACTTCCGCAAAGGCATCGATCTGACCAAGGTCGCCGAGGTCAAGGATCTGCTCCCGGTGGTCAATGCCAAGCCCGACGCGGAGCTGCTGTCCGATCTGGACGCGGTGGCGGCCTGGGCTGGATCGCAAGGCGGCGACACTGCAAAGCTCGGCATCATCGGCTTCTGCCGTGGCGGGCGCACCGTCTGGGAATATGCCGCCCATAGCAGCACGCTCAAGGCCGGCGTCGCCTTCTACGGCACCTTGGTCGACCCCGAAAATCCGCTGCTGCCGAAGAGCCCGATGCAGCTCGCCCCCGAGATGAAGGCGCCGGTGCTCGGCCTCTATGGGGGCGCCGACACCGGCATTCCCGTCGCCCAGGTCGAGCAGATGAAGGCCGCGCTCGAGCAGAACAAGAAGACGGCCGAATTCAAGATCTACCCCGAAGCGCCGCACGGCTTCCATGCCGACTACCGCGGCAGCTACCGCAAGGACGCCGCGGAAGATGCCTGGAAGCAGGCGCAGGCCTGGTTCAAGAAGTACGGCGTGTTGAGCTGACGCTGGGTCAAAACAAAAGGGCGGCCCGATCGGCCGCCCTTTTTCTTTCAGTGCCGATCTCACTTCACCATCGCACCATAGACGATGTCCTGAACCTGCTCGCGATAATACTTCCTGAGCTCGCCGGGCGCAGCCGTTCCCACCACGACCACGAGACGCTCCTTCGGGTCGCAGAAGAACTGCGTTCCGTAGGCACCGTTCCAGGTGAACTCGCCGGGATTGCCGGGGACAGACGACAGCCCTTCGCTGGTGCGAACCGCGACCGAAAGGCCGAAGCCGAAGCCGCCGCGATGCGGCTCGACATTGGCCACGTTGTTCTTGATCTCGGGGCCAAGGTGGTTGGTCGTCATGTGATGCACGGTCTTCGGACCCAGGATGCGCTGGCCGTCGAGCTCGCCGCCGTTGAGCAGCATCTGCCCGAAGCGGGCGTAGTCGCCGACCGTCGCAAACGAGCAGGCGCCGCCGCAGTCGAACTTGGTCGGGGTGTCGAGCAGCTTGATCGCCTGCGGCTTGCCCGTCAGCGGATCGTTGGCAAACGGGCGGGCGAGGCGAGGGCGTTGCGCGTCGGTCGGGTGGAAGGTCGCGTCCTTCATGCCGAGCGGCTGCCAGACATTGGCGGCGAGATACTCGCCGAGCTTCTGCTCGCTCACCTTCTCGACGACGGCGCCGAGCACGTCGATCGAGAAGCCGTATTCGAACTCGGTCGAGGGCTGATGCGCCAGCGGCAGTTTGGTGATGCGGTCGATGAACGCCTGGGTGTCACCTTCGATCGCGGGCGCGACGCCGTCAGGATATTGCCGGGCCACCGGGCTCGAACTGTCGGGCCGGCCGCCATACATCAATCCGGAGGTGTGCCGGTAGAGATCGTGGATGAAGATCGGCGAGGCCTGCGGCTCCAGCTTGAGCGAACCGTTGGCCTCGGTCACGCCGATTTTCATGTCGGAAAAGCCGGGATAGTAATCGGACAGCTTGGCCTGGAGCGGCAGCCGTCCCTGCTCCATCAGCGTCAGGCCCGCGACCGCTGCCATCGGCTTGGTCATCGAGGCCAGCGCGAAGATCGCATCGATCGGCATCGGCGTGCCCTTGTCCGGATCCAGCATGCCGTAAGCCTTGTAGTGCACGAGCTTGCCGTCGCGCGCGATGGCGACGACCGCGCCGGGGACGCGCTTGGCGGCGATCTCCCGAGCGAAGAAATTGTCGAGGCGCGCAAGGCCCTGACTGGAGAAGCCGACATCGTCGGGTTTGGCTTCGGGCAGTGGCCCGGCGATGGCCGTGCCGAATGTGATGACGGCAGTCGCCGCCGCGATCATGGCGATCGTCTTGTTCATTATGTTCCTCCCGCACGAGCTCGTTGTGTGAGTGGCTCGTTGCACGCCCAGATCACGACTGCACCGACGCGAAGTCAAGCGCGGGCAGGGCATGTCTGGGACGTGCCGGACGCGGCGGTGCCTTATCGTGCTTCGCCTGCATGCCACAGCGCATCGAGGCCGCGCCGATAGGTCGGGTGGACAAGCGTGACGCCGAGCTCGCGCTTCAGTTTTGCATTGGAGACGCGGGCGCTGCTGGCATAGAAGCTGCGGGCCATCGCCGACATCTCGGCCGTCGCGAACGCCTCTTCCGGCGGCGGCACAACGCCCATCAGTTTCGCCGCATAGGCGATCACGTCCTGCGGCGGCGCCGGCTCGTCGTCGCAGACGTTCCAGATGCCGCCGGTTCGGTGGGGAATGGCGGCCATGATCGCGTTCGCGATGTCGTCGACATGGATGCGGTTGAAGACCTGGCCCGGCTTGATGACGCGGCGGGCTGTCCCACCCCGCAGTGTCGCCAGCGCGTTGCGGCCGGGGCCGTAGATGCCCGCAAGCCGCAGGATGGCGGCATCGCCGCGCGCCATGTCCATCCAGGCCTGCTCGGCGGCAACCCGCATGCGGGCGCGGTCGAGCGTTGCCTGCGGCGGAGTACTCTCGTCGACCCAGCCGCCGCCGTGATCGCCGTAGACGCCGATGGTGGAGAGATAGACGATCTCGCGGCGGCCCGTCGCCAGCACGTCGCCGAACGCGGCGATGGCGGGATCGCCGCTGCTACCGGGCGGGATCGATATGAGAAGGACATCGGCCTCGCGAACCTGCTCGACCGTCTCGCGTGCAGGAGGCTCGCCGGAAAAGGCATGCACCTCGATGCCGGCGAGGTCATCCCGCTTTCCGGGATCGCGCACGGTGCCGGCGATATGCGAGAAGCTGCCGCCATGTTTGCGGACGAAATGCCGGGCACTATAGCCGAGGCCAAGGATGAAGAGCCGCATGCGTCTCCTGTGCAGGTCGAAAGTTCCCGTCCGCGCCGTCGCGCGTCGTTTGCTCATAAGAGATTTTTGGGTCCGGCAAAAGATATTGCGATTTGTCTCGCCTCCTGCCTCGGGCGATGTTCGCCTGTCACCGGGAGGCATCGATCATGCAGGCAGAAGCGCTCGCCTTGGTGCCGCCGGATGCCAATGAGCTGGTCCGGCGCGCGGCCGCGCTGATCTTCGACGTCGACGGCACCCTGGCCGAGACCGAGGAGCTGCATCGGCAGGCCTTCAACCACGCCTTCGCGCACCACGGTCTCGGCTGGCAGTGGGACCGCGCGGTCTACAAGGACCTGCTGCGGGTGACCGGCGGCAAGGAGCGCATGCGCGCCTACCACGGAAGGCTGCGGAACGTCCCGCCGCTGCCGGACGAGGACATTGCCGCGCTTCACCGCATCAAGACCGCGCATTACGCCGAGCGGGTCGAAACCGGCTGCTGTTCCTTAAGGCCGGGCGTGATCGAACTGCTCGCTGCGGCGAAGGCGCGCGGCCAGCGGCTTGCGATCGCGACCACGACCTCGCACGGCAATATCGATGCGCTGCTGTCGCAGGCGCTGGGGGCGGGTTGGGCTGCGCAGTTCGACGCCATTGTCGCCGGTGACGATGTCAGGCACAAGAAGCCGGCACCGGACGTCTATCTGGAAACGCTGGCGCGGCTGCAACTCGGCGCGGCCGACTGCGTGGCCATCGAGGATTCCGCCAACGGGCTGATTGCGGCCTCACGCGCCGGCATTCCGGTTCTGATCACCCGGAGCATGTTCTTCGCGGATGATGATTTTTCCGCGGCGCGGGCCGTGCTGGATGACCTGTCGGAACTCGAAAAACAACCCCATGCACAGTAGCTCACGCCCGCGGGTCCGCCGCAGTCAGTGCACGCGGTGGCTCGCTCTATCGTCTTCAGCCTGCTCGACAATCTGCGCGATCGGGCTCGATTGGTGATGCACTAGCAGCCACTCGTCGCCGACGCGGCGAAAATGGTTCGCCGCGGCCAAGGCGGTGCCGTCGACGATCTCGATGCAGAGCACGCGGGCGCTGTCGCCGTCGACGATGACCTGCGGCTCGGCGCAGACGATCTGCGGCCGCTCCGGGCTTTGCAGGATGTCGCGCCAGCTTCCGATCACCGTGGCGCGCCCGATGATGGCCGGCCAACCGGGATGGATGCAGGAAATGGCGTCGTCGTCCGCCCACAACCGTTCCATGCCGTCGAAGTCGCCGGTCGAGAACGCGGCGTAAAAGGCCGCGTTGGCGGCGATGATCTTGTTGTCCTTTGCCATCGCTCTCGGGTGGGGCAAGGACAGGCAAAAATCAAGCGCGACTTCCGTTCGACCTTGTGTCCGATTTGGACCGCAGTGCAGCATTGCCCGCTCAGTGGTCAGGCCGCGACGAGCGTCTCCACGGCCCGCCGCGCACCATCCTTGTAGAGACGGCCGAGCGCCGTGGTCACGGCCTCGCGCAGGCGCGGCTCGGACCCCAGCGGCCCGAACACCTTCTGAACCCCGAGCAGCGCAGGCGCGAGCCGCTCGGCAACGGGCCCCGCCTCGCGCGCCAGCGCGGCGAATTCGGCGGCGAGGGGATCGCGCACGTCGATGGCGCGGCCCTGCTCGTCGAGGCCGCTGACGTAGCGCATCCAGCCGGCCACCGCGAGCGCATGGGTCGAGATCGGCAGGTTCCTGGCGAGGCGGTCCTGCATCGCGCCGAGCAGCCGCTGCGGCAGCTTTTGCGAGCCGTCCATCGCGATCTGCCAGGTGCGGTGATGCAGCGCCGGATTGGCGAAGCGCTTGAGCAGTGAAGCGCGATAGGCGGCGAGATCAGTGCCGGCAGGCATCGTCAGCGTCACCGCGGCTTCCTCCATCACCTGCGCGGCCAGCCGCGCGAAGTGCGGATCCTGCATGGTGTCGGCGATGGTCTCGTAGCCCGCGAGATAGCCGAGATAAGCCAGCGCGGAATGGCTGGCGTTGAGCAGCCGCAGCTTCATCAGCTCGAACGGCTTGACGTCGGCAACGAGCTCGACGCCCGCGGCGGCAAGATCGGGCCGGCCCGCCGTGAAGCGATCCTCGACCACCCATTGCGTGAACGGCTCGGTCATCACGGGCCAGGCGTCGCGCATGCCGAGTGCGTTCGCGACCGCATCGCGGTCGCTATCCGTCGTCTCCGGCACGATGCGGTCGACCATGGTCGAGGGAAAAGCGGCATTGTCCGCGATCCACTTGCCGAGTTCCCTGGAGCGGAGCGCGGCGAACTGCGTCACGATGCGCTGCACGGTGTGGCCGTTGGCGGCGAGATTGTCGCAGCACAGCACTGTGAAGGGCGGTGCGCCTAGCGCGCGCCGGCGTGCCAGCGCCGCGACGATGAAGCCGGGCGCCGAGCGCGGCGCGTCGAAATTGTTGAGATCGTGCACGCTGTCAGGATGCCGTTCGTCGAGATCGCCGGTCTGCGGCGTGTGGCAATAGCCTTTCTCGGTGACCGTCAGCGAGACGATGCGAATGGCGGGATCGGCCATCCGCTCGACCAGCGCCGCCGGCTTCTCGCGCGAGACGACGCTGTCGAGCAGCGCGCCGATCACGCGGTGCTCGGTGCCCTCGGCGGCACGCACGGCAACGGTGTAGAGATGATCCTGCGGGGCGAGGGCGTCGCGCGTATCCGGGCTGCGCAGGCTGGCGCCGACGATGCCCCAGGACGAGCTGCCGCTGGCAAGGCAATCGTCGATGACGACGGCCTGATGCGCGCGATGAAAGGCGCCGAGGCCGAGATGCACGATGCCGGGCGTGATGCGCGAACGGTCGTAGGCCGGGCGGCGGACGGCCGGCGGCAACCGGTCGAGATTGGCGCTGCCAAGACGCACGGAACCTGGGCGCATGGACGTCTCCCCTTGCTTTGCCGCTGCTTGACATGGCGCCCGTATCAGGTCAATGCTCCGGTCAATTGGTAAGACCAATTTTCCAAAATTGGCGGGCCGCGGGTCGAAATGCCTCGCGCGACCCTTTCGGGAGGACCAGCGTGCCGCTGGAAGCTGTGGAGGCGAGACGGCTCTATCGCCAGGTCGCCGATCAATTGCGAAGCCTGATCGACAGCGGCGAGTACGCGGTCGGCAGCCGCTTGCCGACCGAGCGCGAGCTCGCCGAGCAGCTCAAGGTGTCCAGGCCGACCGTGCGCGAAGCCTTGATTGCGCTCGAGGTCGAGGGACGCCTGCGCATCCGCGTCGGCTCCGGCATCTATGTGATCGAGCCCGCTGCCATCGCCGCGCCCGCAGCCGCCTCCGTCATCGAGGGCCCGTTCGAGCTGCTGCGCGCCCGCGAATTCCTCGAAAGCGCCATCGCCGAACAGGCCGCGCGCGTCGCGACCAAAGACGACATCGCCCGCATCGACGCCTCGCTCCTCGCAATGGAGAATGTCGAGCATCCCGGCGAAGCCTCGATGGTGCATGACCGCGCGTTCCACGTCGCGATCGCCGGCAGCCTCGGCAATGCCGTTCTGGTGCGCGTCGTCGGCGAGCTGTTCGACCAGCGCCTCAATCCCTATTTCGCGCAGCTCGCGCATTATTTCGAGAGCCCGGGCACCTGGCGCACCGCGCTCGACGAGCATCGCGCCGTGCGCGAGGCGATCGCGGCGCATGATCCGCAAGCCGCGCGCGAAGCGATGCGCGCGCATCTGGCGCGCTCGCAGGAGCGCTTCGCGCAGAATTTCGGCGCCGAGAACGCGGCAGGATCATCTTCGGGGCGGGGCCGGACGGCGCGAGCACCGGCAAAGCCATCGAAACCGAAACCGGCGCCGAAGAAGAAGCAGGCCGGAGGCGGCAGCGCGCGGCGGCGATGAGATTGTACGGCCCGCTTCCAGCCGGGGCGGGTGAACAAGAAGCAGACTTGAACGATGGAGGAAAAGCCGATGTTGAAGAAAATGACGATTGCAGCAGTGATGTCCGCCGCCACGCTGTTGGCGGCCATCCAGGCCAGCGTGGCGCAGACCAAGCTCAAATGGGCCCATGTCTACGAGACCTCGGAGCCGTTCCACACCGCTTCGGTCTGGGCCGCGCAGGAGATCGGCAAGCGAACCAACGGGCGCTATGCGATCGACGTCTATCCGGCCTCGCAGCTCGGCAAGGAAGCCGACATCAACCAGGGCCTCTCGCTCGGCTCGGTCGACATCATCATCTCCGGCTCGAGCTTCGCGGCCAAGAGCTTCCCGCCGATCGGCGTGACCTATTATCCCTACACCTTCCGCGATGCCGATCATCTGCTCGCCTACACCAAGAGCGACATCTTCAGGGAGCTCGCCAAGGGCTATGAGGACAAGAGCGGCCACCACATCGTCGCTGTGACCTATTACGGCGTGCGCCAGACCTCGTCGAACAAGCCGATCAAGACTTGCGCGGACCTCAAGGGCCTGAAGATGCGCGTGCCTGACGTGCCGGCCTATCTCGCGATGCCGCGCGCCTGCGGCGCCAACACCGCGCCGATCGCCTTCGCCGAAGTCTACCTCGCGCTCCAGAACGGCACCGTCGAGGCGCAGGAGAACCCGCTGACCACGATCGAAGCCAAGAAGTTCTACGAGGTGCAGAAGCACATCGTGCTGACCGGCCACATCGTCGATCACCTCAACACGGTGGTCGCTGGCGCGCTGTGGAAGAAGCTCTCCGACGAGGACAAGAAGATCTTCACCGACGTCGCCCAGGAGGCTGCCGCCAAGGCGACCGCGGAGATCAAGCAGAACGAGGCCAAGCTGGTCGCCTTCTTCAAGGAGAAGGGCTTGAGCGTGACCGAGGTGGACAAGAACGAGTTCCGCGACACCGTGCTGAAGAACGTCGCCTTCGAGACCTTCGGCTATCGCAAGGCCGACTGGGAAAAGATCCAGGCGGTGAAGTGACGACGTAGTCGTCATCCCGGGGCGGCTCGAAGAGCCGAGCCCGGGATCTCGAGGTTCCGGGTCTGGTGCTAACGCACCATCCCGGAACGACGGAGCCAGTTTGAGGAGTCCCCCATGTCCACCGCCGAAATACACCGGCAGATCACCGCGGACGAGATCGCCCACACCTTCGAGGAGGAGGCGACGCCGAAGGTCGACCTCGGCATCTACGCGTTCGAGGACTGGGTGGCGCTCGCGATCTTCTGGGTGATGGCGCTCGCCGTCTTCCTCCAGTTCTTCACGCGCTACGTGCTCAACGACAGCTATGCCTGGACCGAGGAGATCGCGACCTATTGCCTGATCGGCGTCGTCTTCATCGGCGCCTCGATGTGCGTGCGGCTGTCGCGGCACATCCAGGTCGACCTCCTCTACCGCTATTTGCCCCACATCGTGGCGCGCGCGCTGTCGACGGTGATCGACCTGATCCGGATCGCCTTTTTCGGCTACGCCATCAAGCTGGTCTGGGTCTACATCCAGATCATCGGCGACGAGCAGATGACCACGATCAATCTTCCCAAGGACTACGTCTACTACGCCGTCCTGGCCGGCTTCGTGCTGATGTTCGTGCGCTCGGTGCAGGTGGCCATACAACATTTGCGACAGGGTTATTCGATCCTCGAACGTCCCGGCGCCTACGACGGTTTTGAAGGGTAATCCCATGTTGCTGCTGCTTGGAGGCTTCCTCATCCTGATGCTGCTCGGCGTTCCCGTGGCGATTGCCATGGCCGCGTCGTCGCTGCTCTACATCCTGGTCAGCGGCGTGACGCCCGACGTCACGCTGGCGCAGCGCATGATCGCCGGCGTCGAGAGCTTTCCGCTGCTCGCGGTGCCGTTCTTCATCCTGGCCGGCAACCTCATGAACATCGCCGGCGTCACCGGGCGCATCTACAAATTCGCCGTCGCGCTGGTCGGCTGGATGCGCGGCGGCCTCGGCCACGTCAACATCATCGGCTCGGTGATCTTCTCCGGCATGTCCGGCACCGCGATCGCGGATGCCGCCGGTCTCGGCACCATCGAGATCAAGGCGATGAAGGACCACGGCTACTCCACCGAGTTCTCGGTCGGCGTCACCGCGGCCTCCGCGACGCTCGGCCCGATCATCCCGCCGTCGCTGCCCTTCGTGATCTACGGGATGATGGCGAACGTCTCGATCGGCGCGCTGTTCCTCGGCGGCGTCATTCCCGGCATCGTCATGACGCTGCTGATGATGGCGACCGTCACTTATTTCGCGCACAAGAACAAATGGGGCAGCGACACGCCGTTCTCCTGGCCGCAGCTCGGCTCGGCCGGCCTCGAGATCGCCATCGTGCTGGCGTTCCCGATGGCGATCTGGCTGATGGTGCTCGCGGGCATGTCGGTCAACATGGCCGTCGTCATCGGCCTCGGCACGCTGCTCATCATCGACTGGTATTTCGACTTCTCGGCGGTGATGGCGCTGATGGCGCCGGTGATCCTGATCGGCGGCATGACGCTCGGCTGGTTCACGCCGACGGAAGCCGCGGTTGCCGCCGTGATCTGGTCGCTGTTCCTCGGCCTCGTCCGCTACCGCACCATGACGCTGAAGACCGTGGCGAAGGCGACGTTCGACACCATCGAGACCACGGCCTCGGTGCTGTTCATCGTCACGGCGGCCTCGATCTTCGCCTGGCTGCTGACGGTGTCGCAGGCCGCCCAGATGCTGTCGGACTGGATGCTCAGCATCACTCACAACAAATGGGTGTTCCTGGCGCTCGCCAACGTGCTGATCCTGTTCGTCGGCTGCTTCATCGACACCACGGCGGCGATCACCATCCTGGTGCCGATCCTGCTGCCGATCGTGCTCAAGCTCGGTATCGACCCGATCCATTTCGGCCTGATCATGACGCTGAACCTGATGATCGGCCTGTTGCATCCGCCGCTCGGCATGGTGCTGTTCGTGCTCGCCCGCGTGGCCAAACTCTCGGTCGAGCGCACCACGGTCGCGATCCTGCCCTGGCTGGTGCCGCTGATGCTGGCGTTGATCGCGATCACCTACATCCCCGAACTGACCCTCTGGCTGCCAAAATACATGGGACTCTCCAAATGACCTCCACCGCTCTCGCCGCAACCCTGTTCGGTCCCGAAGATCTGCGCATGGTCGAGCATCCGCTCGACAAGCTCGCAGACGGCATGGTGCGCATCCGCTTCGGCGCCGGCGGCATCTGCGGTTCGGACATGCACTATTTCCGCCATGCCCGGACTGGCGATTTCGTGGTGAAGTCGCCACTGGTGCTCGGCCACGAGATCTCGGGCGAAGTCGTGGAGATCTCCGGCTCCGCTGCCAATCTGAAGGTCGGCGACCGCGTCGCGGTCAACCCGTCGCGCTGGTGCGGCCATTGCGTCGCCTGCCGCGAGGGCCGGCCGAATCTGTGCGAGAACATCTACTTCATGGGCTCGGCCTCGAAGACGCCGCACATGCAGGGCGGCTTCGCCAACTATTTCGACGCGGTCCCCGCGCAGTGCGTGAAGATTCCCGATCACGTGTCCTATCAGGCCGCAGCGCTCGCCGAGCCGCTCGCGGTCTGCCTGCACGCGGTCGCGCGCGCCGGCAATATCGAGGGCAAGCGCGGCATCATCTTCGGCGCCGGCCCGATCGGGCTGTTGACCATGCTCGCCGCGCATCGCGCCGGGATGGCCGACATCACGGTCGCCGACAT
The DNA here is from genome assembly GCF_028128695.1 of Bradyrhizobium sp. CCBAU 25360. Lineage (NCBI taxonomy): Bacteria > Pseudomonadati > Pseudomonadota > Alphaproteobacteria > Hyphomicrobiales > Nitrobacteraceae > Bradyrhizobium > Bradyrhizobium sp. CCBAU 25360. Next base: position 758,848 of record NZ_LBJA01000044.1, on the reverse strand, counting down.
CGCGCCGGCACCGCTCGCCTTCGCGACCAAGCTCGGCGCTTCGCATGTGGAGAATGTCTCGGGCGTTGAGGAAGGACTGAAGGCGCAGGCTGCGTCGCGTCCCTATGACGTTGCGTTCGAGGTCTCGGGCACGGCCGCGGGCCTTGCGAGCGCCATCGGCATCGTCAGGCGCGGGGGCATCGTGGTGCAGATCGGCAATCTGCCCGGCGGCCAGATCCCGACGCCGTCGAATGCGGTGATGGCCAAGGAGATCGACCTGCGCGGTTCGTTCCGTTTCGGCTTCGAGTTCATGACGGCGGTGGAACTGATTTCCTCCGGCGGCGTCGACGTGCTGTCGCTGGTCACCGCCGAGCGGCCGCTCTCGACCGCGCCCGATGCGCTGCGGCTGGCGCTCGATCGCTCGCAGAGCGTCAAGGTCGTGCTGACCGCGAACTGACCTTGTTTTGACGCGTTTTCTTCACGCGAACCGGTATCCACTTCGCTCGAAAACGCTTTAGGAGATATCCATGATGCTGCAGGGTTGGCGCTGGTACGGGCCCGATGATCCCGTGTCCTTGGATGACGTCAGGCAGGCCGGGGCGACGGATATCGTCTCGGCGCTGCATCAGGTGCCGATCGGCGAGGCCTGGACCCGAAAGGCGGTCGAGGAGCGCAAGAACTTCATCGAGAACGGCCAGCCCGGCCGCTCGCAGCTGACCTGGTCGGTGGTGGAATCGATTCCGATCCCCGACGACGTCAAACGGCTCGGCGGCAAGGCGACGAAGTCGATCGAGGCGTGGATCGCAAGCCTCGAGGCGGTGGCCGCTTCCGGCATCAAGATCATCTGCTACAATTTCATGCCCGTGGTCGATTGGTGTCGCACCGACCTCGAATGGGAGATGCCGAACGGCGCCCGCGCCATGCGCTTCGACCAGGACCGCTTTGCTGCGTTCGAGCTGCATATCCTCGAGCGCCCGGCTGCCGCACAGGACTATTCGCTCGAGCAGCAGGCGCGCGCGAAAAAGCTGTTCGACCAGATGAGCCAGGCCGACATCGATTATCTCGTCATGGTGATCGCCAGCGCGCTGCCCGGCTCGACCACCGAGCCGATGACCATTCCGCAATTCCGCGACCGGCTCGAGACCTATCGCGACATCACGCCAAATATCCTGCGGCAGCATCTCGCCGAATTCCTCGCGCGCGTGACGCCGGTGGCTGAGCAGCTCGGGGTGTCCTTGACCCTGCATCCGGACGATCCGCCGCGCCCGTTGTTCGGCCTGCCGCGCATTGCGTCGAGTGCCGACGACTATCAGGCGCTGTTCGACGCCGTGCCGTCCAAGGCCAACGGCATCTGCCTGTGCACCGGCTCGCTCGGCGTGCGCGCGGAAAACAATCTGCCTGAAATGGCCGAGCGCTTCGGCCCCCGCATCGCCTTTGCCCATCTGCGCGCAACCAAGCGCGAGGCCGACGGCCTGTCGTTCTACGAATCCGATCATCTCGACGGCGACGTCGACATGGTCGCGGTGCTCAAGGCGCTGCTCAAGGAGAACGCCACGCGTTCGCCGGACAAGAGAATCGTGTTCCGCCCCGATCACGGCCACCGCATGCTCGACGACCTCGCGGCGACCAAGCGCACCAATCCCGGCTACACCGCGATCGGCCGCCTGCGCGGCCTCGCCGAGCTCCGCGGCGCGATCCGCGCGATCGAGCATCGGTGATAGAGGCGGGGCTCGGCGACGGCCGACATCGCATCAACCCATGGCGAAATCGGCCGCCGTCTCGGCGTGAATGGCCGTGGTGTCGAACGTCTCCACCGTTGTGTCATCAGGGCCGACCATCATCGTGATCTCGGTGCAGCCGAGGATGATGCACTCGGCGCCGGCGGCGACCAGCGCTGCCATCACGTCCTGGTAGCGGCGGCGCGAGGGATCGGCGACGATGCCGAGGCACAGCTCCTCGTAAATGATGCGGTTCACGTCGGCGCGCGCCTCAGTGGGAGGAACCAGCACGTCGAGATCATGCGCGCGCAGCCGGTCGATATAAAAGTCCTCCTCCATTGTGAACTTGGTGCCGAGCAGCCCGACCCGCCGATAACCTTTCGCCCGGATCCGCTGCGCCGTCGCGTCGCCAAGGTGGATGAACGGAACGGTCACGCTGGAGATGATGTCGGGCGCCAGCTTGTGCATCGTGTTCGTGCACAGCACGATCGCCCGCGCGCCAGCGCCTTCGAGACGCCGCGCGACCTCCGCCAGGCTGGCCGCCGCCTCGCTCCAGCGGCCCGCATACTGCATCTGCTTGATCACCTCGAAATCGTAGGAGTAGATCAGCAGCGGAGCCGAATGCAGCTTGCCCATGCGGTCGCGGACCCGCTCATTGATGAGCTTGTAGTAGAGCGCCGTGCTCTCCCAGCTCATGCCCCCGATCAGACCGATGGTTTGCATTCCGGTATCCTCGACGATGTGGTTCGGCCGGATCGTAAACGAAGACGTCGAAGCGCGGTAGCTGATTGCGGGTTAATGCACCGTCGGTCTAACCATCTCAGCGCTCGTAGCCCGCAGGGAGCGTTAGCGTAATCCGGGCCGCTCGCCCGGCATCTGGCACCGCCCCGGATTAAGCTGGCGCTCCATCCGGGCTACGCCATCGTGCCTGTGTCGCCCGCTGTCAATTGCCACGCACAAAAATATTCCACTTTACCGAAATTCGGTTTCGGCGTATGTGTCGGCCATCCTGATCCGGCGAAAGGGGCGGTCGTACGTCGTCACGAGCCGCGGATCGGGGAGCGGTGGACGCGGCAGCGCCGTGCACGAGAGGCGGGAACAGGGCGGGAGAACCCCGTGAGGTCCCGGCGGCGTGCGGACGAACGGCGCTTGAAGCGTACGGCCAAATCGCGTGGTCCTGGTTGTCGTTGCTACAGCCAAGCCTTGCGGAGGTGCGCCGAGCCCGACCGGGCGAAGCGCATCGCCAATCCGCGAGGTGACGGAGGCAAGCAGGAACTCGTCTCCGGGGAGAGCGCGCCATACGCCGTCAGACCATCGCGCAGGGAAGGCCGGATGATCGGCTGCCCTGTGTCTCCCTCGTGCATTGCGTGTGCAATGTCTTCGCACGGGGGTCTTGCGGGTGCCAGCCGGCACCCGGCCTTCCCTGCGCCCTTTCTATTGAGGGCGTGACGCGAAGCGCAAAACTCGGGCGGAAGCGCCGCGAGGACGTGAAGGCGTGTCTGCGGGTTACAACCTCCGAATCGTAGGGTGGGCAAAGCGCAAGCGTGCCCACGCATCTCGTGTCGCGATTGAGTCTGGTGGGCACGGCGCGGTGCGCCTTTGCCCAACCTACGGCCCTGAAACTTGAAATGCACGTTGGAGAGCTGCAATGCCACCGGCTGCTCGAAGCAGTCCAGCTTCTCTCCGCGGAGGGATTCTGGATTGCTTCGTCGCAAGAGCTCCTCGCAATGACGGTGTGGAGAGAGCGCGCACTACTCTCCGCTCTCGTGCCCCGGACGCAGCGCAGCGGCCCGGCGATGCGGAGCATCGTCCGGGGTGGTGCGCTGCAAAGCCGGGGCCCATGTCGCCGCGTGCCGTGCCGCCTTCTGGGTCCCGGCTCTGCGCCGCAACGCCATAAGCGCGTTCACGCGCGTCTTCGACGCGCTATGCGCGTCGCGGCGCGTCCGGGACACACTGGCGGCGTTATGTCGACCGCCATCCTTCCATCAAGCCCGACGAATGGGCGGTCGTGCAAACGGCACCGACGGGCATGACGTCTGCGCAGGCTAGGAGAAGCCTTTCGATCTTGCGTGCCCACCGGGCCTGTCCTACGCAGTCTCCGAATAAGTACGCATCGCCAAAGCCTTGAGGAGCCGTCATGACCATCCGCAACAGCCGCACCGGGGGCCAGATCCTGATCGATCAGCTCGTCGCCCAAGGCGTCGAGCGCGTCACCTGCGTGCCGGGCGAGAGCTATCTGGCCGCGCTCGATGCGCTGCATGACAGCCCGATCGACGTCATGATCTGCCGCGCCGAGGGCGGCGCGGCGATGATGGCGGAGGCCTACGGCAAGCTCACGGGCCGGCCCGGCATCTGCTTCGTCACCCGCGGTCCCGGCGCGACCAATGCCAGCCACGGCGTCCACATTGCGATGCAGGATTCGACGCCGATGATCCTGTTCGTCGGCCAGGTCGACACCGGCATGCGCGAGCGCGAGGCGTTCCAGGAGCTGGACTACAAGGCGGTGTTCGGCACCATGGCGAAATGGGCGGTCGAGATCGATCGTCCCGATCGCATTCCGGAGCTGGTGGCGCGCGCCTTCCGCGTCGCCATGCAGGGCCGTCCCGGTCCCGTCGTGATCTCGCTTCCCGAGAACATGCTGACCGAGACCGCCGCCGTAGCCGATGCCATGCGCATCGAGCCTGCCGTGAGCTGGCCCGCGCCGGCCGATATCGAAAAGCTCGGCGCCATGCTCGCGACCGCCAAGGCGCCTCTCGTCATCCTCGGCGGCTCGCGCTGGACCGATGACGCCACCAAGAGCATTGCCCGCTTTGCCGAGCGCTTCGACCTGCCGGTCGCAACCTCGTTCCGCCGGGCCTCGCTGATCGATGCCGACCATTCGCATTATGCCGGCGATCTCGGCATCGGGCCGAGCCCGGGCCTGAAGGCGCGCATCGACAACGCCGATGTCGTTCTCCTCGTCGGCGGCCGCATGTCGGAGATGCCGTCCTCGTCCTACACGCTGCTCGACATTCCGAACCCGCAGCAGAAGCTGATCCACGTGCATCCGGGCTCCGAAGAACTCGGCCGCGTCTATCAGCCGGCGCTGGCGATCCAGGCGACGCCCGCGGCGTTTGCCGCCGCCGTCGAGACGCTGAAGCCTTCAGGCGCGGTGGCCTGGAAGGGCGAGGCCGCCAAGGCGCACGCCGATTATCTCGCCTGGACCGAGAAGGCGCGCGAGCTGCCGGGCACGTTCCAGTACGGGCAGGTCATGACCTGGCTGCGCGACCGCCTGCCGAACGACGCCATCGTCTGCAACGGCGCCGGCAATTATGCCGGCTGGATCCATCGTCATCACCGCTTCCACAGCTTTGCCTCGCAGCTGGCGCCGACCTCGGGCTCGATGGGCTACGGCGTGCCGGCGGCGGTGCTGGCCAAGCGGCAATATCCGGATCGCACCGTCGTCGCCTTTGCCGGTGACGGCTGCTTCCTGATGAACGGTCAGGAGTTCGCAACCGCCGTGCAGTATGACGCGCCGCTGGTCGTGATCGTGGTCGACAATTCGCAATACGGCACCATCCGCATGCACCAGGAGCGCGACTATCCCGGCCGCGTCGTCGGCACCCAGCTCAAGAACCCCGATTTTGCGATGTACGCGAAGGCGTTCGGCGGCCATGGCGAGCGGGTCGAACGCACCGAGGAATTCGCGCCGGCGTTCGAGCGCGCGCTCGCCTCCGGCAAGCCGTCGATCCTCCACTGCATCATCGATCCGCGCGCGATTTCGGTCGGCAAGGACTTCGCGCCCGCGGTGAAGGCTTAGGCGATGGCGGCCGGCCGCCACGTCGCCATCATCGGCGCCGGCGCTGTCGGTGTCATCAGCGCGATCGAGGCGCTGCGCGAGGGCCATCGCGTCACGCTGATCGATCCGGGCGAGCCTGGCGGCGAACAGGCGGCGAGCTATGGCAATGCCGGCTGGCTGTCGTCACATTCGGTGATCCCGCCGGCGGAGCCGGGCATCTGGAAGAAGGTGCCGGGCTATCTCATGGACCCGCTCGGGCCGCTCGCGATCCGCTGGTCGTATTTGCCGAAAGCGCTGCCCTGGCTGGTCAAATATCTGCTCTCGGGCTGGACCGAGGCGCGGGTCGAGAAGACGGCGTTTGCCCTGCGCGACCTGTTGAGGGACGCGCCGCTGCTGCACCGGAAGCTGGCGGAAGAAGCGGGCGTTTCTGAATTGATCGAGCGCAATGGCGTGATGCATGTGTTTCCGTCGCGCGTCAATTTCGACAACGATCTCGGCTGGCGCCTGCGCAAGAAGGTCGGCGTCGAGTGGATGGAGCTCAACGCCGACGAGATGCGCCAGCGCGAGCCCGATCTGCATCCGCGCTACACCTTTGGCGTGGTGGTGGAGGAGGCCGGGCGCTGCCGCGATCCCGGTGCTTATGTCGCGGCGCTTGCCAATCATGCGATCGCCAGCGGCGTCACGCATGTGCGGGCCAAGGCGACCGGCTTGAGGTTGAATGGCGACAAGCTCGTGGCCGTCCTTACCGAGACCGGCGAGATCGCCTGTGATGCTGCCGTCGTCGCGGCCGGCGCCCGCTCGAAGCAGCTCACCGCATCGGTCGGCGATCCCTTGCCGCTCGAGACCGAGCGCGGCTACCACGTCATGATAGAGAACCCGGAGTCAGGTCCGCGCAGCTCGATGATGGCATCCGACGCCAAGATGGTGGTGAACTGGACCAACAAGGGCCTGCGCGCCGCCGGCACCGTCGAGATCGCCGGCCTCGAGGCCGCGCCGAACTGGAAGCGCGCCGAGATCCTGCGCAACCACCTCATCAGTATGTTTCCAAAACTTCCGAAGGATATTCCGCCTTCGCGCATAAAAACCTGGTTCGGGCATCGGCCGAGCATGCCGGATGGACGTCCCTGCATCGGCTATGCGCGCGCCTCGCGCGACATCGTCTATGCCTTCGGCCACGGCCATGTTGGCCTGGTTGGTTCGGCCCGCACCGGGCGGCTCATCGCGCAGCTGCTCAGCGGCAAGGCGCCAGAGATTCCGCTGGCGCCGTTTGCGCCTGAACGCTTCCTCTGAGGTCGTGCATCCGGACTGCGCTCGCGCGTCTTGCCGGATTCCGATCGTCGCAAGGGCCTGAACAATCTCTGGTAGCGCTGCCGTGTGCATTGCCTTCGTCCACGCGGCCCCGGTATATAGAGCTGTGTCCGGGCATCAATGCAGCTGATGAAGAGCAACGTGGAACTCGCTTCCGACAGCATCGTCGATCGCGTCTATGAACAGCTCAAGGCGATGGCCGTGAGCTACGCGTTACTTGCGTCTCCGTGCTGGAAAAGCACATCGACCGCCGCCTCGACCGCATCACCGCCGCGATCAAGGAAGGCTACGCGCAGATTTACATGCCGGCGACGGCAAGGTCGGCGGCGAATTGAGGTTCTCTTGTCTGGAGTGAGACCATGAAGCTATCCGGTAAGGTCGCCGCCATCACTGGCGCAGCGCGCGGCATCGGCAAGGCCTGCGCGAAGAGATTTTTGGATGACGGCGTCAAGGTCGTGATTTCGGATGTCGATGCCGAGGGCCTCGCCAAGACGGCGGCCGAGCTCGGACATCCGGAGGCCTTGCGTACCGTCGTCGGCAACGTCGCCAGGCGCGCCGATGTCGACCAGCTCGTCGCCACCGCCGTGAAGGAGTTCGGCCGGCTCGACATCATGGTCAACAATGCCGGCGTCGCCCGCAACCGGGACATCCTGGAGATATCCGAAGAGGAATTCGACGAGATCATCGGCATCAATTTGAAGGGCGCGTTCTTCGGCGTCCAGGCGGCGGCGAAGCAGATGATCGCGCAAGGCGGCGGCGGGGTCATCATCAACATGTCCTCGGTGAACGCGCTGCTGGCGATTCCGGCGCTGGCAACCTACGCGATGTCCAAGGGTGGCATGAAGCAGCTCACCTCGGTCGCCGCCGTCGCGCTCGCCCCGCACAACATCCGCGTCGTCGCGGTCGGGCCGGGCACGATTTTGACCGACATGGTGGCATCGTCCATCTACACCTCCGAGGACGCCCGCAAGACCGTGATGTCGCGCACCCCGGCTGGCCGCGGCGGTGAGCCGAGCGAGGTGGCCTCTGTCGTCGCGTTCCTGGCGAGCGACGATGCGTCCTACATCACCGGGCAGACGATCTATCCTGATGGCGGAAGGCTGATCCTGAACTATACGGTGCCGGTGAAGGAGAAGTAGGAGCGCGAGTTCTCTCGGTCGTCATGCCCGGGCTTGTCCCGGGCATCCACGTCTCTCGGCAGTCGTCGCGCTACGTGGATGGCCGGGACAAGCCCGGCCATGACGGCGCATCTGACAGCCTCACTCCGCCGCAACCGTCATCCCGTAGCCCAGCCGCTTCGAGATAGCGCCGGCGCAGTCGCGCAAGGCATGCGCGATCGGGCTGTCCCAGCGCGCATCGAACGTGCCTTCCGGCCCCATCGCCGTGATGACCAGCGCGACATGGCCGGAATGATCGAACACGGGGGCCGAGAACGCATTGACGCCGGGCAGGGGATCGCCGAGCGCGCGGGCGAGGCCGTGCTTGCGGACCTCGGTCAGCATCTCGGCGACCTTCGGGCCCTTCACGGTGCGCTTCGGATTGTAGCCGACGCCGTGACGATCGAGCCCGCTCTCCAGCGCGGCGTTGATGGTCTTCTCCGGCAGGAACGCCGCAAAGGCGCGGCCGGTGGCCGTCTCCAGCAGCGCCATCACCGACCCCGCGCGCATCACGATGTGGACCGGCTGGGCCGGCTCTTCGAGCTGGACGACGGTCGGGCCGTACGTGCCCCAGACTGCCAGTGAGACCGCATGTCCGATCTGGCTCGCGAGCGCGGCGATCTTCGGCCTTGCGATGCGCACGCCGGAGAGGCGGCGCAGGCTGATCAGGCCGAGCTCCAGCGCCAGCGCGCCGATCTCGTAGCGGCCGGTGGTCTCGTCCTGCTCGATCAGCCCGATGCGGGAGAAGCTGGCGAGATAAGGATGCGCCTTGGCCGGCGACATGCCGGCCTCGCGCGCGAGATCGCGCAGCATCATCGGCTCGCCGCACCTTGCGAGCGCGCGGAGCAGCTCCCCGCCGACCTCGATGGACTGGATGCCGCGGCTTTCCCTCTTCATGCGCCTCCTGGCGTGGCTTAGGCCGCGTCGCGCTTGGCGGCGCTGTCGGCGAGATGACGCCCGGCAATGTAGCCGAAGGTCAGCGCCGGCCCAAGCGTGATGCCGGCCCCCGGGTAATTGCCGCCCATGATGCTCGCCATGTCGTTGCCGGCGGCATAGAGCCCGGGAATGACGCGGCCCTCGGCATCGAGCGCCCGCGCGCTCTCGTCGGTGACGATGCCGGCATAGGTGCCGAGATCGCCGACCACCATCTTGATGGCATAGAACGGCCCGTTCTCGATCGGCGCGACGCAGGGGTTCGGGCCGTGCATCGCGTCGCCCTGGTAGCGGTTATAGGCCTTCGAGCCCTTGCCGAAGGCGGCATCATGGCCTTGCGGCGCGGTGGCATTGAACTGCCTGACGGTGTCGATGAACGCCGCCGCGTCGATGCCGGCCTTCGCCGCGAGCGCCTCCAGCGTATCGCCGCGCATGAGATAGCCGGTATCGAGGTGATGACCCAGCGGCATCGGGAAGGGCGGCACGCAGCCGAGGCCGTATTTGCGCAGCGTCTTGTGATCGCAGACGAGATAGGCCGCGATCTCCTCGCCGGGCTTGGCCGCCTTGACCATGGCCTGGACGAAGTCGTGATAGGAATTGCCTTCGTTGGCAAAACGCCGGCCGTCGCGCATCACCGCGATCACGCCCGGCTTGGCGCGGTCGATGAAATGCGGCATCACGCCTTTCGAGCCATCCTTACGCGTGGTCAGCGACACCGGTACCCAGGCCGCCGCGTTCGGCAGGCGATCCTCGATATGTCCGCCGGCGCGCTCCGCAAGACGCAGTCCATCGCCGGTGTTGCCGGTCGGCCCCGGCGAGAAATGCTCGCTGCCGGTCGGCGCGTGCGGAAACATCTTCTTGCGCCGCTCCACATCATGCGGGAAGCCGCCGCAGGCCAGCACGACGCCCTGGCGTGCGCGGACGCGCACCTCGCGTCCCTCGCGCGAAACGATCGCGCCGGTGACCGCGCCGTTCTCGACCGTCAGCTCGCGCACCGGCGCGGACAGCCACATCGGAATCTTCAGATCCTGCGCGGATTTCGCCAGCCGTCCGGCGAGCGCATTGCCGTTGGTCAGCGTCATGCCGCGGCCGTAGCGCAGCACGTCCATTAGATGTCGCGACAGGCGCTTGGCGACGTAGACCGCGGAAGTCAGCGACTTCGTCACCCGCATGAAGTGGATGATCTCCTTGCCGCTTCCCAGCATCATGCCGAACACGGTCAGCTCCGGCAGCGGCATGCCCAGCGTCTTGATGAGGTCGCCGAGCTCGCGGCCGTCGAACGGGCGCGTCACCATGGAGCGCCCGCCTTGCGCGCCGCCGGGTGCTTCGGCGTGATAGTCGGGAAACACCAGCGGCATGTCGAAGCGGAGCGCGGTCTTGGTGGTGAAGAAATCGACGGCCTCGGGACCGGCCGAGAGAAATGCATCGACCCGTGCCGCGTCGTAATTGTTGCCGGCCTCGTGCCGCAAGTAGGTGCGGGCCTGTTCCGGCGTCTCGGCGATGCCGTAGGCCTTTGCCAGCGAGGTGCCGGGAATCCAGAGCCAGCCGCCGGAGCGGGCGGTGGTGCCGCCGAAGCGCGGCTCCTTCTCGACGATCAGCACGTCGAGGCCGCGATGGCGCGCGGTGATCGCGGCCGACATGCCGGAGCAGCCTGACCCGGCCACGAGCACATCGCACTCGTAAGTTTCAATTGCGCTATGCTCGCTGCCGGTCATGCTTGGCCTCACTTCTTCAGGAGCGGACATTTGGACTCGGAGACCGGGCGGAAGGCGTCCTCGCCCTTCACGGTCTTGACGATGTCCAGATAGTCCCACGGCTCCTTCGACTGTTCGGGCTTCTTCACCTTGGCGAGATACATGTCGCGGATGACGCGGCCGTCCTCGCGCAACTTGCCGCCGTGGACGAATGTATCCTCGATCGGCAGCTCGCGCATCTTGGCCATCACCTTGGTGGAATCGTCGGTGCCGGCCGCCTTGATGGCCTTGAGATAGTGCAGCACCGAGCCGTAGACGCCGGTCTGGATCATGGTCGGCATCACCTTGGTGCGCTCGTAGAACTTCTTCGACCAGGCGCGGGTTGCCTCGTCCATGGCCCAGTACGAGGCCGTGGTCATGTAGGTGCCCTGCGCGGCCTTGAGGCCGATCGCGTGCACGTCGGTGTCGAACATCAGGAGGCCGACGAGCTTCTGGCCGCCCTGGACGAGGCCGAACTCGCCGGACTGCTTGATCGCGTTGTCGGTGTCCTGGCCGGCATTGGCGAAGGCGACGACGTCGGATTTCGAGCTTTGCGCCTGGAGCGCGAAGGAGGAGAAGTCCGCGGTGTTGGTCGGATGCTTCACGCCGCCCAGGACCTTTCCGCCCATCTCATTGACGAAACGCGTGGCGTCCTTTTCGAGCTGCTGGCCGAAGGCGTAGTCCGCGGTGATGAAGTACCAGGACTTACCACCCTCCTTGATCACGGCGGAGGCCGTCACCTTCGACAGCGCATAGGTATCGTAGGTGAAGTGCACGGTGTTCGGGCTGCACAGCTCGTCGGTCAGCGAGCTTGCGCCGGGACCGGAGAGCAGCGCGACCTTGCCCCGCTCGCGCACCATGTTGTGGACGGCGATCGCGATGCCGGAATTGGGGATGTCGACGACCGCGTCGACCTTGCCGTTGTCGAACCAGCCGCGCACGATCTGCACGCCGACGTCGGTCTTCATCTGGTGATCGGCGCTGATGATCTCGATGGGCTTGCCGAGCACGGTCGGCCCGAATTCTTCCACCGCCATTTTCGCGGCCTCGACCGAGCCCGGCCCCGAGTTGTCGCGGCCCCAGCTCGACAGATCCGTCAGCACGCCGATCCGCACCGCGTCGTCGGAGACTTGCGCGGTGGCGACTGTGGTCATGGCTGCCGAAGTCATGGCCGCGAGCATGGCGCAGGCCAGAAGCCCTCTCATCGTCGTTTCCTCTCTTTTATTGGCCGCATGGCGCGGCAGGCTGTTCTCGAGACAAATTAGATATAAGCAAATAAGTTTGTCAATGGTGAATTCGGGTCTGGATGGGTTCCTCTCGGCGGGTGAGACGACAGGAGGCACCGCTGCTTCAGCACCCGCGATTGCGAGGGCAGCGACTTGTCCGCCGAAGCCTTGGCGAAGGCGGAAGCAATCCAGACTTTCTCCACGGAGGCAGCCTGGATTGCTTCGTCGCAAGAGCTCCTTGCAATGAAGGATGTTGCGACACCTGCGCACAAAATCCCGCGTTGTTATCCTGTGAGAGCCATCACCCCTGCAGGTTGCAACCCTCGGCACGATTGGCCATGATGCTCTCCGGAATCTCTGGGGCGGGGCATGACGGCAGCAACGGGAGTCTCCGCGGCGGCGGAGAAATCGACGACGGCGCATGTGGTGTGGGCGAGCGCGCTCGGCACCGCGATCGAATGGTACGACTTCCTGATCTACGGCACGGCGGCGGCGCTGGTCTTCAACAAGCTGTTCTTCCCGAGCTTCGATCCCTTCGTCGGAACGCTGGCGGCGTTCTCGACCTATGCGGTCGGTTTCGTGGCGCGGCCGATCGGCGGCGCCATCATCGGGCATTACGGCGACCGGCTCGGCCGCAAGACCATGCTGGTCGCGACCATGATCGCGATGGGGCTCGGCACCTTCCTGATCGGCTGCCTGCCGACCTACAGCCAGATCGGCGTGTGGGCGCCGATCCTACTCATCGTGCTGCGCTTCGTCCAGGGCATCGGCCTGGGCGGCGAATGGAGCGGCGCAGTCGTCATGGTGATCGAGCATGCCGGCAATCGCCGCGGCTTCTATGGCAGCCTGGTGCAGATCGGCTTTCCCGTCGGCGTTGCCGCATCGACCGGCATTTTCGGCTTGATGACCAAGCTGCCCGAAGCCGATTTCCTGAGCTGGGGCTGGCGCGTGCCCTTCCTGATCAGCATCCTGCTCGTCGGTGTCGGCTTCATCGTGCGGCTCAAGCTCGCGGAGACGCCGCACTTCAAGGAGGTGGTCGAGCGCAAGGAGGTGCTGGCGCAGCCGGTGCTGGAAGTGCTCCGCCGCGACTGGCGTAGCTTTCTGCTGGCGATCGGCATCACGGTGTCGGAGGTCGGACTTGCTTATCTCCTCACCGTCTTCACCGTGGTCTATGCCACGACGAAGCTCGGGCTGTCGCGCCAGGTGATCCTGGATGCCGTGGTCTATGCTGCCCTCGTCGAATTCGCGACGCTGCCGCTCGCCGGCTGGCTGTCCGACATCTTCGGCCGCAAAGCGCTGTATCTCGCCGGCGGCGTGTTCTCGGTGGCGTTGGCGTTTCCGTTGTTCTGGTTCCTCGATACCAAGGAGCCGGCACTGATCACGCTGGCACTCGTCGTCACGATGACGCTGACCCATGCGCTGCTGTTCGGGCCGAAGGCCGCGTTCATGCCGGAGTTGTTCCGCACCCAGGTGCGCTACAGCGGAGCCTCGCTCGGCGCCAATGTCGCGGCGGCGCTGAGCGGCGGCTTCTCGCCGCTGATTGCGACTGCGCTGCTGGCGTGGGCCGGCTCGTACTGGGCCGTGTCCGTCTACATCATCGCCCTCTCGATCATCACGATCGTCGCGACGCTGATGGCGCCCGAGACGGCGCGGGAGGCGCTGAGATCCTGAGGGGCAGCGCCTGCCCGGCGGCCCAAAAATTTTTCGGGCTGGCCCCTTGAAACCGACTTGCGATTTTCTAAGTCGTGTCTCGCCGCGAGAGCGGTGTGCCGGATGCCAAAAACAGGGTCCGGCACGGGCGCTTGGCTGGTCTTTCGGACCCGTCTGAAATCCCGCCTTGCGCTCCTTCGTATCCATCTTGCTCTTTGGAGGACTTGGTTATGAGGACCAGTTTTGACTTCGCGCCCCTATGGCGTTCCACCATCGGCTTCGACCACCTGGCCGACCTCGTCGACAGCACGCTGCGCCAGACGACTGAGGACAACTATCCCCCCTACAACATCGAGCGTTCCGGTGAAGACCATTATCGGATCAGCCTTGCGGTGGCGGGGTTTGGTGCCAACGACATCACCGTGACCGCCGAACAGAACGCGCTCACCATCGAGGGCAAGAAGCCCGAGACGGCTGCGCGCGAATACCTGTACCAGGGCATCGCCGCGCGTCCGTTCCGGCGCGTGTTCAACCTGGCCGACTATGTCCAGGTGAAGCAGGCCTCGTTCCAGGACGGGCTTCTGATCATCGACCTCGTCCGTGAGATTCCGGAAGCGATGAAGCCGCGCCGGATTCCGATCGCGGGCGCCCCTCCTGCGGCATCGCAGATCGAGAAGAAGGCAGCCTGACGCTCGATCAACGCTCGATCAAGACAGTGACGGAACGCGGCGCGCCGATGCGCGTCCGCGCTCCCGATGCATGGAGGAGAGAATAATGGGTTTTCGTAATCTCATTCCCTGGTCAGGGAAACAGGACCTCGCGCCTGCGCGCGACAATTTCGATCCCTTCCTGACACTTCATCGCGAGATGAACCGTCTGTTCGACGACGTTTTCCGCGGCTTCGGCGGGACGAGCCTGTCGCGGCTGATTGAGGGCCGTTTCGACTGGCCGAAGGTCGAGCTCAGCGAGACCGATAAGACGCTGACCGTCTCGGCCGAACTTCCCGGCCTGACCGAGAAGGACGTTCAGGTCGAGATTGCGGGCGGCGTCCTGACCCTCCGCGGCGAGAAAAAAGCCGAGCGCAACGGCGAAGGCAGGTACTTCACCGAGCGCTACTACGGTGCGTTCGAGCGGCAGATTCCGCTGGAGGGTGTCGAGGAGGACAAGGCCGAGGCGTCGTTCAGTAATGGCGTGCTGACCGTGTCGCTGCCGAAGTCGGAGAAGGCACGCGAAGGCGTCAAGCGCATCGCGATCAACACGCACTGACATCAAGCGGGACGGCGGCGGTCGGCGCCGCCGTCCAACGTCCACAAACCGGTCCCTTGGAAAGGAGCATGAGGGAGGCACGACCGATGACCAACGTGAACACCAATGCCGGCACTCTCAATCCGCTGTTTCACCCAGCTGCCCATTACGGTTCGCCCGCTGACGTCCTGAAGGCCGAGGAACTCTCCGCGCCGGAGAAGCGGATCATCCTGTCGTCCTGGGCGTCCGACATGTACGCGGTCGAATCATGTCCCGCGCTGCGCGAGATACCGGGCATGAGCCACACCATCCGGCTTGCCGATGTTCTGGCGGCGTTGCGTAAGCTCGACGGCGACAATGACAATGATGATCCGCCACGCGGGGGCGGCGTCCCGATGCGGCTGCGACGGCCCTGGGCCGCCGCAGAGAGGCGCGCCGCATGATCGTCACGCACACCGTTTTGACGCTCGTGCTGCTCGGCCAAGCCTCGGCGGCCTTCGCCGTGCCATTTCTCGCGGTACACGGTTTGGTCGCCGCACCGCGTGACTGAGGCCACCAGTTCTTCCATCCACATTGGACCATGCGGCAGGTGACCAAGATGAATGTCATGCGTTTGCTTTGGCTTGCATTGCTGGTGCTCGCGCTCACGGCATCGCAGCCGGCCGCTGGCCAAATTCCAGACCTGAAGACGGGCGGCTCGGTGCCCACGCTGGCGCCGCTCGTGCGTCAGGTGACGCCGGCCGTCGTCAACATCTCCGTGCATGGCCGCGTTCGCGAGGACAATCCGCTCTATCGCGACCCGCTCTTCCGCGAGTTCTTCGACGTCCCCAGGCAGATCGAGAAGGAGGTCAACGCGACCGGCTCAGGGGTCATCGTCGATGCCCAGCGTGGCCATGTCCTGACCAACAATCACGTGGTCGAAGGCACTTCCGCCGTTCAGGTCACAACCAAGGACGGCCGGCAATTCTCCGCCAAGGTCATCGGCCGGGATCCGCCGACGGACATTGCCGTGCTCCAGATCCAGAACCCATCCGGGCTCCAGGCGCTGTCCTTCGGCGACAGCGATGCGCTTGACGTCGGCGACTTCGTGCTTGCGATCGGCAACCCTTTCGGCCTCGGCCAGACCGTGACGTCCGGCCTCGTCAGCGCGCTCGGCCGGACCGGACTCGGCAAGCAGGGCTATGAGGACTTCATCCAGACCGATGCAGCGATCAATCCCGGCAATTCCGGCGGAGCGCTGGTCAGCCTGCGCGGTGAACTGGTCGGCATCAACTCGGCCATCATTTCGCCTGCCGGCGGCAATGTCGGCATCGGCTTTGCAATTCCCGTCAACATGGCGCGGAAGGTGATGGAGCAGATCGTCGCCAAGGGCCGCGTCGAGCGCGGCCGGATCGGCGTTTCTCTGAAGGACCTGCATCCCTCGGTCAACAAGGGATTGAACCAGGGAGCCGTCGTCGCGGAGATTGCGGCGGATTCGCCGGCGCAACAGGCGGGCCTGCGCAAGGGCGATATCATCACGAAAGCCGACGACCGTCCGATTCGCACCGCAGCCCAACTCCGCAACACGATCGGCCTCGCGCGCGTCGGCGAGGAGGTGAAGCTCACGGTGTCGCGAAATGGCGCACCGGTTGCGATCGTCGTGAGAGTGGCGCCCGCGTCCGATACGAGTAGTGCTGTCGCAGGCGGCGATCGTTTCGTCCGCTAGTGGATTTGTGCCGCGCGGCGATCAAGCTGCCGGCGCCGATCCATGTTGCTGGCATGCCAAATATCGACTATCAGCCGGATCGGCGCGCATGACGCTGCCCAAGCAAAGGCAAAGGGAGCACCCGAGATGACCTCACCCACGCGACGTGATCTGCTCGCAACCGCTGCGGCGGCCGCCGCCGTTTCGATGGCCGAGGTCGCACCCGCCGCCGCGCAGGCCGGACCCAAGTTCCCGGTGCCGATGGTGACGATCCCGATCGTCGGCGAGAGCCAGGTGTTTCAGGTCCGCCGCATCTACTGCATCGGGCGCAACTACGCCGCGCACGCGATCGAGCGCGGCTCGGACCCGAACCGCGAGCCGCCGTTCTTCTTCCAGAAGCCGACCGACGCGATCCAGAACGTCGCGGTCGGCGAGGTCGCCGATCATCCCTATCCGTCACTGACCAAGAACTATCATCACGAGGTCGAGCTGGTCGCCGCGCTGAAATCAGGCGGCACCAATATCCCGGTCGATAAGGCGCTCGACCACGTCTATGGCTACGCGCTCGGCCTCGACATGACCCGGCGCGACCTCCAGAACGGCATGGCCGCGGAGAAGAAGCCCTGGGAGATCGGCAAGAGTTTTGACCACGCCGCGGTGATCGGCCCGATTCATCCGGCCAGCAAGACCGGGCATTTCGACAAGGGCGCCATCTCGCTGGCGATCAACGGCACGGTGAAGCAGAACTCGGATCTCAGCAAGATGATCTGGAACGTGGCCGAGCAGATCGCAAAGCTGTCGGAAGCGTTCGAATTGAAAGCCGGCGATATCATCTATTCCGGCACGCCGGAGAATGTCGGTCCCGTCGTGAAGGGCGACGTGCTGCTGTGCAAGCTCGAGGGCTTGCCGGATATGTCGATCAGGATCGTGTAGTTGCTGCCGCCTCTCCCCGCTTGCGGCGGGGGCGATCGCGTTTGAGAGCTGTCCTGCGCCATCCTTCGAGACGCCCGCTCTAGGCGGGCTCCTCAGGATGAGGACGGAATGCGTAGCGGCAGTTCAACGGGTACGATGCTGCTTAGCCTCATCGTGAGGAGACCGCGAAGCGGTCGTCTCGAAGGACGAGGCGCGCCGTGAGGTGTTGCCAAAGTCAAATACGACGACCGCGCTCTCCAGGAACAGAGGCCATTGTCGCCCCACAGCCGGGTTCCCCGCCGATTGCCTTTTGTTGGCCGGCAAGCGAACCTCGTGCGGCCATATTTGAGCAGGAGTGATTTCCCGTGAGGGAGGCGCTCCGATGACCAAGGCTTTGATTATTGCTGTTGCAATGTTGGCTTGTGTGCCGGTGAGTGCGGTTGCGCAGGAGCGCGCCGGCGATGCAGCACTCGGTGCCGTCTCCGGCGCGGTCGTGTTGGGGCCAGTCGGTGCGGTTGCCGGAGCCTTGATCGGCTACACTGCCGGACCTTCGATCGCCCGTTCCTGGGGTATGAGAGGTTCGCACTCGGCAGGACATCGGCCGCCGCCGCGCCGCGCGGCCGCGACCAGGAGCCCGACGCGCACCCGCGAGGCGATGGCAGCCAACGGTCAGATGCGAGCTGCCGGCAATCCGGCTCCGCCGGTTCAGGCCGCTCCCGCCGCTCCGGCGCAAGCCTCGGCGCCGCCGGTTCAGGGGTTCGACTGAGGCCGTCGCATGACGGGATGAGGGTCGATCGATGCTACGACGAACCTAAAGACATTCCACGCTAGGGCTGGCCGAGAATCTTCTTCGCGGCGCGAAGATGCGGCTTGTCGATCATCTGGCCGTCGAGCCGCAGCGTGCCTGAATTGGGATTGCTGGCGAACGCGGCGATCACTTTTTCCGCCCAGGTGCGTTCGGCCTCGGTCGGCTCGAACGCCGCGTTGACGACATCGACATGCTTGGGATGGATCAGCGCCTTGGCGGAAAACCCGTCGCGCCGCGCGGCGCGGGTCTCCTGCTCGAGGCCGGCGAGATTGTCGATGTCGGTATAGACGGTGTCGATCGGCGCGACCTCGGCCGCGGCCGCTGCCATCAGGCAGAGATCGCGCGCGAGGCGATAGGGGCTGTGGAACACGCCGCCGGACGCCTTTTCGGTGGCGCCGAGCGAGGCCGAGAGATCCTCGGCGCCCCACATCAGGCCGGCGAGGCGAGGGGAGCAGCCCTTGTAACTGCCGAGCCCGAAGATCGAAGCCGCGGTTTCCGTCGCCACGCAGACGATGCGGGTGGTGCCGATCGCGATGCCGGCCGCTGCTTCCAAGGCTTCGAGCCAGGTTGCGACCTGCCTTACGTCGTCGCCGCCTTGCGATTTCGGCAGCACGATGCCGTCGGGTCTGCCGGGCAATACCGCGGCGAGATCGGCCAGCGTCATGCCGGTGTCGAGCGCGTTGAGGCGGACATAGAGCTGGTGCGGGCCGCGTCGGCCCTTGAGCATCGTCAGCGTTAACCCGCGCGCCTCCGCCTTCTTCTCGGTGACGACGGAATCCTCGAGATCGATGATCAGCGCGTCGGCCTTGCCTTCGCTCGCCTTCTCGAATTTGCGCGGGGAATCGCCCGGCACGAACAGCATCGAACGCATCAAACCGGCCTCTTGTGCATCATCGCCATGCGGCGGCATTTGCCGACGATCTCGTCGTTCTGGTTCAGGGCATGGTGCTCGAACTCGACGATGCCGGCCTTGGGCCGCGATTTGGATTCCCTCAACGAAAGCACCTTCGTCGTCGCCCGCAAGGTGTCGCCATGGAAGACCGGCTTTGGAAACGTGACGTCGGTCATGCCGAGATTGGCAACGGTGGTCCCCATGGTCGTATCATAGACCGTCATGCCGATCATGATGCCGAGGGTGTAAAGGCTGTTGAAAATGCGCTGGCCGAACTCGGTCTTTTCGGCGAAATGCGCATCGATGTGCAGCGGCTGCGGATTGAGCGTCAGCAGGCTGAACATGGTGTTGTCCATCTCCGTGACGGTGCGGGTCAGCGGATGCCTGAACTCCTGGCCTACGGAAAAGTCTTCGAAATACAGTCCGGCCATCGCGGTTTCCTCCCTGCGAAATAACGGCGCGCTCATAGCTTTGCGTCGCATGACCCTATGCATGGTAGACACAGTTGATAGACAAATTCACGTATCTGTACGCGGTTTTTCGAGCTAAGAACCCAGCCAAGGGCACGTCAGGGCGCGAAGCAAGCGGCCGCGGCCTTCGAGCGGGGAACGCGAAGAGACGGGAGATGGCGCGGTCGCGGCTCCCGACAAGGAGATCAAGACCATGGATTTCGCGCTCACCGATCAGCAGGAAGCGATTCGCGATGCCATCGCCAAGATCTGCGAAGGCTTTCCGGATGCCTACTGGCTGAAGAAGGATCATGACGGCGGCTTCCCGCACGATTTTCATAAAGCACTTGCCGACACCGGCTGGCTCGGCATCTGCGTGCCGGAGGAATATGGCGGCTCGGGGCTCGGCATCACCGAAGCTGCGATCATGATGCGCACCATCGCCGAATCCGGCGCCGGCATGTCCGGCGCATCCGCCGTGCACATCAACGTGTTCGGCCTCAATCCCGTCGTCGTGTTCGGCACCGAGGAGCAGCGCAGGCGCATGCTGCCGCCGATGGTGGAGGGCCGTGAGAAGGCCTGCTTCGCCGTCACCGAGCCCAACACCGGCCTCAACACCACGCAGCTCAAGACCCGCGCGGTCGCCAAGAACGACCGTTACATCGTCAACGGCCAGAAGGTGTGGATCTCGACCGCGCAGGTCGCGCACAAGATCCTGCTACTGGCCCGCACCACGCCGCTGGAGGAGGTGCGCTCGCCGACCCATGGCCTCAGCCTGTTCTACACCGATTTCGACCGCACCAGGATCAAGGTCCACGAGATCGAGAAGATGGGCCGCAAGATCGTCGATTCCAACGAGCTGTTCTTCGAGGACTTTGAAATTCCGATGGAGGATCGCATCGGCGAGGAAGGCAAGGGCTTCCAGTACATTCTCGAAGGCATGAACCCCGAGCGTATCCTGATCGCGGCGGAGGCGGTCGGCCTTGGCAAGCTGGCTCTGGCGCGGGCCACGGAATATGCCAAGACGCGCGTGGTGTTCAACCGGCCGATCGGCAAGAACCAGGGCATCCAGCATCCGCTCGCGGTGAACTGGGTCGAGCTCGAGGCGGCGTGGCTGATGGTGATGTCGGCGGCCTGGCAATACGACAAGGGCATGCCGTGCGGCGCTGCGGCCAATGCCGCAAAGTATCTGGCGGGCGAAGCCGGCTTCTCGGCCTGCGAGCAGGCGGTGATGACCCATGGCGGCTTCGGCTACGCCAAGGAATTCCACGTCGAGCGCTATTTGCGCGAGGTCCTGATCCCGCGCATCGCGCCGGTCAGCCCGCAGCTCGCGCTCAGCTTCATCGCGGAGAAGGTGCTGGGGCTCGCGAAGTCGTACTGAACGAGCCTTGTGGCGCAAACCAAATAGGCCCGCCTATTCGGCGGCGATGCGCTCCATCGCCATGGCGCGTAGCCGGGCGCGCTGGATCTTCACGCCGTTGGCGCTGTCGGTGACGGGGAAGGCGTCTACGAGATAGATTCGCGCCGGCACCTTGTAGCCGGCGAGCCGCTCGCGCAGGCGCGCGACCAGCGTCTCCTGCATTGGCGGCTCCTTTGCCGGGATCACGAAGGCGACGCAGCGCGCCTGACCCTTGAGGTCGACTGCAACCACCTGGGCATCAGCCACGCCGGCACATGATTTGAGCTCGTCCTCGATCTCGCCGGGCGCGACGAGGAAGCCGCCGAGCCGCATGGCGTCGCCCGCGCGGGTCTCGTAGACGAAGGAACCGTCGCCGCGCAGCCGGCCGATGTCGCCGGTGCGGAAGAACCCGTCCGCGGTGATCGCATCGCGCGTCGCATCCGGATTGTTGAAATAGCCGAGGAAACGTGACGGCGCGCTGATCTCGATCTCGCCGGAAACGCCTTCGGCCGCAAGTTCGCCGGTCTCGGTGTCGCGCACGCGCACGCTTGCCTCGGGTGACATCGGCCAGCCGCCGCCCTCGATGCGGTCGGAAAAGGTGTCGCTGGTGCGGGCGATCGAGAATAGGGCCTGAACCTCGCTCGACCCGTAGAGGCCGAACAGCGGCAGGCCGCGCGCCTCGGCCTCCGCGGCAAGCTCGCGCCAGCCAGGCTGGAACGCGGCGAAGCCGCAGAGTTCGAGATGCGGGAATGGGCGTGGCGTACCGCTGAGGGCGACAATGCGCCGGAACATCTCGTCGGAGCCGAAGGCGTGCGTGATCCCCTGCGTGCTGAGGATCTCCAGTGCCGGTGCCGCCTCGAAGGCGTCGAGCACATGGACGGTCGCGCCCGCCGCGACGAAGCCGAGCAGGCTCGTCATGCCGAACGTGCCGCAGAACGGAAGCATGGCCAGCAGCGAATGACGCTGCGGATCAAGCCGAAGCGCCTTGGCGACAGAGACGGCGTGGCCCGCCAGCGTGCGCTGCGAATGCGCGACGAGCTTCGGGCCCTTGGTGGTGCCCGATGTCGTGTAGAGCAGCACCGGCAGATCGACGTCGTCCCGTATCGGAGAGGCGGCCGGATAGGGCTTTTCGAAAGCGTCGAAGCGGACACAGGGCCAATTGGCCTTGATCGCGTCCGCGCCGACCACCGCAAGCCGCTGCAGCGCCGGCACTTCGTCCTTGGCGATGTCGGCGAGGATCGCGGCAAAATCCACCGAGCGGAATGCGGCTTCGACCACCATCAGCCTGGCGCCGGACAAACGAAGCAGATGCGCGACTTCCGCGCTGCGATAGCGGGTATTGACGGCCGCGACGATCGCGCCAAGGCGGGCGGCGGCGAACAGCAGCGCGATCCATTCGATCCGGTTGACCAGCCAGACCGCGATCACGTCGCCCTTGCCGATGCCTTGCGCCGCAAGCCAGGCCGCGGTCTGCTCTATCCTTTCGGAGAACTCAGCGCGCGAGACCCGCGTGCCGTCGAATACGAAGGCGGTATCGGCGGCGGCCTCGGTCCGGATCAGCGATTGCAGTGAAAACGCGTTGGCACTCATGGCAAGGGGAGTAACCCGATCGCGCCAACCTGTCTACTTGGTGCCGAACATCCGGTCGCCGGCATCGCCCAGGCCCGGCACGATGTAGCCGTGGTCGTTGAGCCGCTCGTCGATCGCGGCGGTCCAGATCGGCACGTCAGGATGCTCGCCCTGGAATTGCGCGATGCCCTCGGGCGCGGCCAGGAGGCACACGAAGCGGATGTCGCGGGCGCCGCGGGCCTTGAGCAGAGAGGCGCCGGCGCAGGCCGAGTTGCCGGTCGCCAGCATCGGATCCATCAGGATCACGGTGCGATCCGACAGGTCCTGCGGCGCCTTGAAGTAATATTCCACGGCTTGCAACGTCTCGGGGTCGCGGTAGAGCCCGATATGGGCGATGCGCGCCGATGGCATCAGCGCCAGCATGCCGTCGAGGAAGCCGACGCCGGCGCGCAGGATCGGCGCCAGCGTGAGCTTCTTGCCGGCGATCTTGGGCGCCCGCATCGGCGCGATCGGCGTCTCGATCTCGACCAGCTCCAGCGGCAAATCCCGGGTCACCTCATAGCCAAGCAGCATCCCGATCTCGTTCAGGATCTCGCGAAAGCTCTTGGTCGAGCGATCCTTCTCCCGCATCAGCGAGAGCTTGTGCTGGACCAGGGGGTGGGCGACGATGTTGACATTGCCAGTGCTCATGAAACCGCTCTACACGTTTCCCTAGAATTGCGCCAGATCGGCCCGGCTTTTTCCGCCGGACAGGCGGCGTCAACCGGGCATCGCCACCGCGCTGCGGGCCGGGTTGCTCGCGGCATAGGCAGCCATGGTCAGTTCGCGGTTGGAGCGGAGGAGCTAGACGCCGAGCCTGCGTGCGACAAGGATGAGTGCAGCGGTTGTTCAAAGCCATCTGTCAGCACCGGCATTTTCCAGGATCCTTCCGTCAGGCTGCCTAGCCGCAATTGTCGCAAGCGAGCGGCTCGTAAAGCGGATCCAGCACAGGACGAACGGAAGGAACGCTCGGCCGCGGCACGTCCGCGGCCAATGCCCGGACCTCGACGAGGGCCGACAGCAGAGCCAGCGCGAGGTCGGAATGGCGCGCCTCGACCGCGGCGTCCAGCCAGTCCGGCAGCTCACGGGCGCGCGACAGTGCGCAATGCCACTCGCCCTCGTCATAGGCGATGCGGCGGACCTGCCACATCGGCAGCTCGAGCTCGATCAGCGCCAGCACCGCATCGGCCCAGGCCTCGACGTCGATCAGGCGCATGATGCGTGCGGGGCGTTCGCCTTGGCCGAGCGTGGGGACACGCCGGCAGGCGTGCGCGATGATGTCGAGCATCAGCGGTCGGGTCATCGCCGGTGCCGCGCGAAGCTGCTGGCTGAGGAAAGGTGGGTCGAGGCGTCCAAGAGCGGCGGTCATGTCAGGCCTCCTGGAATTGGCGTCGGTCAGTCGGCCGGCCTTGCCAGGATGGCGGGCAGTGCATTTGAAAACGAGATGGGGAAGCGGGGGGAGATATAGGGATTTCATAAGTGGCGCGTGGGTGGGCGAGGGGCGCAATCGCCCCATTCCCCGCTGTCATCCCCGCGCACGCGGGGATCCATAACCACAGGCAGTAGCTGAGGCGCAAATCAGGTCACTCCGAGTCCTCGCCCAACCTCTCCCTGTGGCTATGGATCCCGGATCTGCGCTGCGCTTGTCCGGGACTACGGGGGTTGTCTTCCGATCTCGGCCCGCGCCGGCCTTTATGAGATTCCTATATCTTCGCCATAGCCCTCATCTCGAAAACCTATGTCCGGGGTGGCACTTCAGCACGGTCGAGAATCCCGACTGTCGCCCGTGGAAATGCGTTCCATTTCCGGCGCGAGCCGCCGGGTCACCGTGAGAAAGTTGCGCCGGATCTTACGGCGCAATGAGGAGTATCGCCATGATGGACATCCTGATGCTGGCGCTGGGCTTCGTCTTCTTCGCCCTCGCGATCGGCTACACCTACGCCTGCGAACGGCTGTGACGGAGCAAACCATGATCTTCGATTATGCGCTCGCCGGTGCCGTCTCGTTCGGTCTGCTGGTCTACCTCACCTATGCGCTGCTGCGGCCCGAGCGGTTCTGACCCGTGCTGCTGCTCGTCGAATTGCTGCTGGCGGACGCGGTGCTCGTCGCCTGCCTGCTGACGGTGCTCCTGCCGCTGTTGCGGGCAAAAAGTCTGAAGGATTGCACCAAGCCTGAAGGGTTGATTCCATGACTGTGATCGGTTGGCTCCAGATCATTCTGTTCTGCGCCATTATTGTTGCGCTGACCAAGCCGCTCGGCTGGTACATGACGCGCGTATTCAACGGTGAGCGGACGTTCCTGTCGCCAGTGCTGCGCCCGATCGAGGCCGGCGTGTACTGGATCTCCGGCGTCGACGAGAAGCGCGAGCAGCATTGGCTGACCTACACGGTCGCCATGCTGCTGTTCCATGTCGGCGGCTTCCTCATCATCTACGGCGTGATGCGGCTTCAGGCCGTGCTGCCCTTCAATCCGGCCGGACAGGGCGCGGTCGCTGAGGATCTTTCCTTCAACACCGCGGTCTCCTTCATCACCAACACCAACTGGCAGAACTACGGCGGCGAGAGCACGCTGTCCTATCTCGTCCAGATGCTCGCCCTGACGCATCAGAACTTCCTGTCGGCGGCAACCGGCATCGCGCTGGCGATGGCCCTGATCCGCGGCTTCTCGCGCGCCTCAATGCGCACGGTCGGCAATTTCTGGGTCGACGTGACCCGCTGCACGCTCTACGTGCTGCTGCCGATCTGCGTCGTCTACGCGCTGTTCCTGGTCTGGCAGGGCATGCCGCAGACGCTCGGCCCATATATCGAGGCGACCACGCTCGAAGGCGCCAGGCAGACCATTGCGGTCGGCCCGGTCGCTTCCCAGGTGGCGATCAAAATGCTCGGCACCAATGGCGGCGGCTTCTTCAACGCCAACGCCGCGCACCCGTTCGAGAATCCGACCGCGCTGTCGAATTTCGTGCAGATGCTGTCGATCTTCGCGCTCGGCGCCGCGATGACCAACGTGTTCGGCGGCATGGTCGGCAACCAGCGCCAGGGCTGGGCGATCCTGTCCGTGATGGGCGTGCTGTTCGTCGCAGGCGTCGCCATCACCTATTGGGCGGAGGCCAATGGCACCTCGACCATGCATGCGCTGGGCCTGACCGGCGGCAACATGGAGGGCAAGGAGGTTCGCTTCGGCATCGTCGCGTCCTCGCTGTTCGCCGTCGTCACCACGGCCGCTTCGTGCGGCGCGGTCAACGCCATGCATGACAGCTTCACCGCGCTCGGCGGCATGATCCCGCTGATCAACATGCAGCTCGGTGAGATCATCATCGGCGGCGTCGGCGCCGGCCTCTATGGCATGCTGCTGTTCGTCGTGCTCGCGATCTTCGTGGCGGGGCTGATGGTCGGCCGCACGCCGGAATATGTCGGCAAGAAGATCGAGGCACGCGAGGTCAAGATGGCGATGCTCGCGATCCTGGTGCTGCCGCTGATGTATCTCGGCTGGACCGCGGTCGGCGTGGTCTATCCGGCGGCGGTCGCCTCGATGGCCAATGCCGGCCCACACGGCTTCACCGAGGTGCTCTATGCCTTCACCTCGGCGACCGGCAACAACGGCTCGGCCTTCGCGGGCCTCACCGGCAACACGCTGTTCTACAACCTCACGCTGGCAAGCGCGATGTTCGTCGGCCGCTTCTTCATGATCGTCCCGGCGATGGCGATTGCGGGCTCGCTGGCCGCCAAGAAATCCATCCCGCCGTCGGCAGGCACCTTCCCGACCACGGGCGGGCTGTTCGTCGGCCTCGTCGTCGGCGTGATCCTGATCATCGGCGGCCTGACCTTCTTCCCGGCACTCGCGCTCGGCCCGATCGTCGAGCATCTGGCGATGAACGCTGGCAACCTCTTCTGATTGTCTGGAGTGACCTCCATGGATACGATGAAACTGCAAAAGCGTGCTGCCGTCTCGGCAATGCTCGATCCGAAGATCGTGCTGCCGGCGATCCGCGCCTCCTTCACCAAGCTCGATCCGCGGCTGATGGTCAAGAACCCCGTGATGTTCGTGGTCGAGGTCGTGGCCGCGCTGACGACGGTGATCTTCCTGCGCGACGTCGTCGCGGGCGGCGCTGGCCTCGGCTTCACCTTCCAGATCATCGTCTGGCTCTGGTTCACGGTGCTGTTCGCCAATTTCGCCGAAGCGGTGGCCGAAGGCCGCGGCAAGGCGCAGGCTGAATCGTTGCGCAAGACCCGCACCGAGAGCCAGGCCAAGCTGCTGACCGGCGCCGGCCAGGACTTCAATCTCGTGCCGGGGACCAGCCTCAAGGTCGGCGACATCGTGCTGGTCGAGGCCGGCGACACCATTCCCTCCGACGGCGAGGTGATCGAGGGCGTCGCGTCCGTGAACGAGGCCGCCATCACCGGAGAGTCCGCGCCCGTCATCCGCGAATCCGGCGGCGACCGTTCCGCGGTGACCGGCGGCACGCAGGTGCTGTCCGACTGGATCCGTGTCCGCATCACGGCGGCGCAAGGCTCGACCTTCATCGACCGCATGATCAAGCTGGTCGAAGGCGCCGAGCGGCAGAAGACGCCGAACGAGATCGCGCTCAATATCCTGCTCGCCGGTCTCACCATCATCTTCGTGTTCGCAACCGTGACCATTCCGAGCTATGCGGCCTATGCCGGCGGCTCGATCTCGGTGATCGTGCTGGTCGCGCTGTTCGTGACGCTGATCCCGACCACGATCGGCGCACTGCTGTCGGCGATCGGCATCGCCGGCATGGACCGCCTGGTGCGCTTCAACGTGCTGGCGATGTCCGGTCGCGCCGTCGAGGCCGCCGGCGATGTCGACACGCTGCTGCTGGACAAGACCGGCACCATCACGCTCGGCAACCGGCAGGCGACGGCGTTTCGCCCGGTGCGCGGCGTGACCGAGCAGGAGCTCGCCGACGCAGCCCAGCTCGCTTCCCTCGCCGACGAGACGCCGGAAGGCCGCTCCATCGTGGTGCTGGCGAAGGAGAAATACGGCATCCGCGGCCGCGACATGGCGGAGCTCGGCGCCACCTTCATTCCGTTCACGGCGCAGACCCGCATGAGCGGCGTCGATGCCGGCGGCTCGTCGGTGCGCAAAGGCGCGGTCGATGCGATGCTCAACTATGTCGGCGGCGGCGCGCAGCTGGCGGTTGCTTCGGGCAACGCGGCGCGCGCCATTCAGCCCAGCGGGCTCTCTGAGATCGGCCGCGAGATACAGACCATCGCGGATGAGATCGCCAAGGCCGGCGGCACGCCGCTGGCGGTCGCGAGGGACGGCAAGCTGCTCGGAATCATCCAGCTCAAGGACATCGTCAAAGGCGGTATCCGCGAGCGTTTTGCCGAGCTGCGCCGCATGGGCATTCGCACCATCATGATCACCGGCGACAACCCGATGACGGCGGCTGCCATCGCAGCGGAGGCAGGGGTCGACGACTTCCTGGCGCAGGCAACCCCCGAGGACAAGCTCAAGCTGATCCGCAACGAGCAGGCCAAGGGCAAGCTGGTTGCGATGTGCGGCGACGGCACCAACGATGCGCCGGCGCTTGCGCAGGCGGACGTCGGTGTCGCCATGAACACGGGCACGCAAGCCGCCCGCGAAGCCGGCAACATGGTCGACCTCGATTCCAACCCGACCAAGCTGATCGAGGTCGTCGAGATCGGCAAGCAGCTCCTGATGACGCGCGGCGCGCTGACGACGTTCTCGATCGCCAACGACGTCGCAAAATACTTTGCGATCATCCCGGCGATGTTCCTGGCGTTCTACCCCCAGCTCAACGTCCTCAACGTCATGAACCTGTCGAGCCCGCAGAGCGCCATCCTGTCGGCGATCATCTTCAACGCGTTGATCATCATTGCGCTGATCCCGCTCGCGCTGAAGGGCGTCGCCTATCGCGCCGTCGGTGCCGGCGCGCTGCTCCGGCGCAACCTCTTGATCTACGGCCTCGGCGGCATCGTCATTCCCTTCATCGGTATCAAGGCGATCGACCTCGTCGTCGTTGCTTTACACCTGGCTTGACCGTCCCCGCGCGGCGCAAGGCGCCGCGCGCCATGACGAAGACTTAGGAGACCAACATGCTCAGAGAAATCCGCCCCGCCATCGTCCTCTTGCTGGTGCTCACCGCCATCACCGGCCTTGCCTATCCGCTGGCGATGACGGCCATCGCCGGCGCGCTCTTCCCGGCGCAGGCTCAAGGCAGCCTGCTCGAGAAGGACGGCAAGGTGATCGGCTCCGCCCTGATCGGGCAGGAGTTCAGGGACAACAGATACTTCCACGGCCGTCTCTCGGCGACGGTGGCGCCCGACCCGAACGATCCGACCAAGACGGTGCCGGCGCCGTACAACGCCGCCAATTCCGGTGGCTCCAACCTCGGCCCGACCAGCAAGGCGCTGGCCGACCGGCTCAGGGAAGATGTAGACAAGCTCAAGGCTGAGAATCCGAACGCTGCCGTGCCGGTCGACCTGGTGACAACCTCCGCCAGCGGCCTCGATCCTGATATCTCGCCGGAAGCGGCGCAATTCCAGGTGCCGCGCGTGGCCAGGGCGCGGAATATGCCGGAGGATCAGGTCAAGCAGATCGTGACCGCCAATACCGAAGGCCGCTTGTTCGGTCTGATTGGCGAACCCAGGGTTAACGTTCTGGCACTGAATCTCTCGCTGGATCGCGCCGCCGCCAGGTAGCGGTCTAGGCTCGCGTCACGCAGATGATTATATTGGCAAAATGGTCCGAGAGCGCCGCGATCCCGAACAACGTCCGTCGCCCGAGGCGCTGCTGGAAGCGGCGCGGCGGGAAGGGAGCGCGAGCGGCAAGCTGAAGGTTTTCGTCGGCGCCGCTCCCGGCGTCGGCAAGACCTATGAGATGTTGCAAAGTGCCCACGCCAAGCGCAAGGCCGGCATCGACGTCGTGGTCGGTTTCGTCGAGACCCACGGCCGCGCCGAGACCGAGGCGCTGGTGCGCGGTCTCGAAGTGGTCCCGCGCAAGCGGCTGGACTATCGCGGGCAGATCGTCGAGGAGATGGATCTCGATGCGGTGATCGCGCGCCGGCCGCAGATCGCGTTGGTCGACGAACTCGCCCACACCAATGCGCCCCTTTGCCGCCATCCCAAGCGCTATCTCGACGTCGAGGAATTGCTGTCCCACGGCATCGACGTCTACACCGCCGTCAACATCCAGCACATCGAGAGCCTGAACGACGTCGTCGCCCAGATCACCCATGTCAGGGTACGCGAGACCGTGCCGGACTCGGTGTTCGATCGCGCCGACGCGATCGAGCTGATCGACCTCACGCCCGACGATTTGATCCAGCGCCTGAAGGAGGGCAAGGTCTATGTGCCCAAGCAGGCCGAGCGTGCGCTGGAGCATTATTTCTCGCCGGGGAACCTGACGGCGTTGCGCGAGCTCGCTTTGCGCCGCACGGCGGAGCGGGTCGACGAGCAGCTCCTCAATCACATGCAGGCCAATGCGATTCCCGGGCCCTGGGCCGTCGGCGAGCGCATTCTCGTCTGCGTCAGCGAGGATCCGCGCGCCGCCGGTCTCGTCCGCTACACCAAGCGGCTGGCGGACCGGCTGCATGCCCCTTTCACCGCGGTTTCGATCGAGACGCGGCGATCGCTGCAATTGTCCGATGAGCAGCGCGACCGGCTGGCCGATACGCTGCGGCTCGCGGAATCGCTCGGCGGCGAGGCGTTGACCATTCCGGCGGTCGGTCGCCGCATCGCCGATGACGTCGTCAATTTCGCGCAAGGCAACAACGTCACCCAGATCGTGATCGGCAAGTCGACCCGCTCGCGCTGGTTCGAGATGACACGCGGCTCCGTCGTCCATGATCTGGTTCGCCGCGCGGGCAATATCAGCGTTCACGTCATCCCCGGCGACGAGCTTCCGACCGAAGACGTGCCCAAGACGGCGGTACAGACCGCTGCGCGATCCGAGCCGTTCGATCCGCTGCCCTATCTCAAGGCACTCGGGGTTGTGCTGATCGGTCTTGGTGCCGCCAAGTTGATCCAGCCCTATTTCGGCATCGAAAACGTCGATCTCGTGCTGCTGACCTCGGTCGTGGCAGTTGCCCTGCGCTATGGCCTGTGGCCGTCCCTGCTGGCGACGGTAGCGGCGTCACTCTGCTACAATTTCTTCTTCATCCCGCCGATCTACACCTTCACGATCACCGATCCGACCAACGTCGCCGCGTTCTTTTTGTTCATGGTGGTGGCCATGCTCGTCTCCAATGTTGCGGCGCGCGTGCGCACCCAGGCCGATGCCGCCATCGGCCGGATCAGGATGAGCGAGCAGCTCTACGCCTTCAGCCGCAAGCTCGCCGGCACCGCAACGCTCGACGACGTGCTGTGGGCGACGGCCTACCAGATCGCGTTGATGCTGAAAGTCCGGGTGGTTTTGCTGCTGCCGGAAGCAGGTCTGCTCACGGTGAAATCCGGCTATCCGCCCGAGGACGAGCTCGATCAGGCCGATCTCGCCGCCGCCAACTGGGCCTGGAGCAACGACCGCCCCGCCGGCCGCGGCTCGGACACGCTGCCGGGTGCAAAACGGCTGTTCCTGCCGATGCGCACCGGGCGCGGCCCGATCGGGGTGATCGGCATTGACGACGACCGCACCGGTCCGCTGCTGACGCCGGACCAGCGCCGCCTGCTCGATGCGCTGGTCGACCAGGGCGCGCTCGCGATCGAGCGCGTGCTGCTGGTCGAGGACATGGACCGCGTCAAGCGCACCGTCGAATCCGAGCGGCTGCGCTCGGCGCTCCTGACCTCGATCTCGCACGATTTGAAGACGCCGCTCGCCTCGGTGCTCGGGGCGGCCTCGACCATGCGCGATCTCGCCGGCGCGCTTTCCGACACCGAAAAGCGCGACCTGCTCGCGACCGTGATCGACGAATCCGAGCGGCTGAACCGCTTCATCGCCAATCTGCTCGACATGACCAAGCTCGAGTCGGGTGCCGTCGTGCCCAACGCGGCGCTGCACGATCTCAGTGAGATCGTCGGCAGCGCGCTGCGGCGTGCAGCCAAGATTCTCACCGCACACGAGGTCGAGCTGGTGCTGGCCGCCGATCTGCCGATGCTGCAGCTCGATGCGGTGCTGTTCGAGCAGGTGCTGTTCAACCTGCTCGACAACGCTGCGAGATATTCGCCACCCGAGACCACAATCTCGATCCGCAGCCGGCGTGACAGCGATCATGTCGTGCTCGAGATCGCGGACGAGGGGGCCGGCATCCCGCCTGATGAGCTCGAGAGCGTGTTCGACAAGTTCTACCGCGTTCAGAAAGGCGATCACGTCCGTCCCGGCACGGGGCTCGGGCTCGCCATCTCGCGCGGCTTCGTCGAGGCGATGCGGGGCACGATCTCGGCCGCCAACCGCAGCGACCGCAGTGGCGCTGTCCTCACCATCCGTCTTCCCGTTCCGGCAGAGAGCCGCGCATTGGATACCGCCGCATGAGCGCTGCCCCGATCAAGGTCCTGGTCATCGACGACGAGCCGCCGATCCGCAAATTGCTGCGGATGGGGCTGACGACGCAAGGCTATGAGATCCTGGAAGCGTCGAACGGCAAGATCGCACTGGAGAAACTCGTCGAGGAGCCGGCGCTGATCATCCTCGATCTCGGTCTGCCCGACGTGCAGGGACACGAGCTGCTGCGCACTATCCGCGCACGTAACGAAGGCGTGCCGATCGTGGTGTTGTCGAGCCGTGGCGACGAAGCCGGCAAGGTACAGGCGCTCGATCTCGGCGCCGACGATTATCTGACCAAGCCGTTCGGCATGGACGAGCTCCTGGCCCGCCTGCGCGCGGCGCTGCGGCACCAGCTCCAGGTCCAGGGCGAACGCCCGGTGTTTCGCAGCGGTGATCTCTCGGTCGATCTCGTGCGCCGCATCGTCAAGGTCGGCGAGCGCGAGGTGAAGCTGTCGCCGAAGGAATACGACCTCCTGCGCGTGCTGGTGCAGCACGCCGGCAAGGTGCTCACCCACCGCTTCCTGCTGAGGGAGCTCTGGGACGAATTGACCGACGCGCAATACTTACGCGTCTATGTCCGCCAGCTCCGCCAGAAGATCGAAGCCGACCCGGAGCGGCCGCAATTTGTGCTGACCGAGACGGGGATCGGGTACCGGTTGAAGGCGGGGGACTAGGCTCCGACTTCGACAGCCCGTAGGGTGGGCAAAGGCGCAAAGCGCCGTGCCCACCATTCTCGCGATTTTGATAAAGGTGGTGGGCACGCTCCGCTTTGCCCACCCTACGATATCGAGTGCCGGGCGAGCGATCCCCTCAACCCGCCTTCCGATGTCGCGCCGTGGACCGATGCGTCTTCTTCGCGGCCCGCTGCCGTCCAGTTGCCCGCCGCGCATGCGACTTCGCGGCCGTCTTCTTGCCGCCACGTCCTTTCAGGCTCTGCTTCAGCGCATCCATCAGGCTGACCACGTTGCTGGGGCGCTCCTCGGGCTCCGGCAGCTCGATCTTCTTGCCGCTGGCCTTGCGTTTCACCAGCGCCTTCAGCGCGTTCTCGTACTCGTCCTTGAACTTGCCGGGGTCGAAATGGGCGGCCTTGGTCTGGAGAATGTGGCCCGCGAGCTCGACCATGTCCTTGGTGATCTTCGGGCTCTTGATGTCTTCGAAGAACTGGTCCTCGTCGCGCAGCTCGTAAGGAAAGCGCAGCGTGGTGCCGAGCAGGCCCTTGCCGAGCGGTTCGATCGCCATGATGTGTTCGCGGTTGGTGAGCACGATCTTGGCGAGCGCCACGCGCTCCTGGTCCTTCATGGCGTCGCGGATCACCGCAAAGGCATCGACCGCGGCCTTGCCGTCGGGTGCAAGATAATAGGGATGGTTGAGGTAACGCTGGTCGATCTCATCGCTCGGCACGAAGCTCTCGATGTCGATGGTATGGTTGCTCTCGATCTGGACCGCCTCGAGCTCCTCCGGCTCGATCTCGACATATTTGCCCTTGCGCAGCTCGTAGCCGCGGCCCTTCTGGTCGCTCTCGACGACATCGCCGGTCTCGGCATCGATCATCTGCTGCTTGAGCCGGTTGCCGGTCTCGCGATTGATCAGATGAAACCGCGTCTTCTCGGCCGCCGTGGTCGCCGGATAAAGCACGACCGGGCAGCTGACCAGCGAGAGCTTCAACGTTCCCTTCCAATAGGCGCGCGGGGCCATTCCATTCTCCAGCGTTTTCAAGGCGTTTTGGAACCCCAACCGCCCCGCGGGGTTTTGGTTCCGGATGGGACTTTGGCCGTGATAGGCTTGAATCCCCGAAAGAGAAGCGGGACCGGTCGTGCTGCAAAAACTCTCCACTTACCGACAGAAGCGTGATTTCGAGAAGACACCGGAGCCGTCGGGCAAGACGGCGGTGACGCCGTCGAAGCAGCGGCGCTTCGTGATCCAGAAGCACGATGCGAGCCGGCTGCATTATGATCTCAGGCTCGAATTCGACGGCGTGTTCAAGTCCTGGGCGGTGACCAAGGGTCCCTCGCTCGATCCGCACGACAAGCGGCTGGCGGTCGAGGTCGAGGACCATCCGCTCGACTATGGCGATTTCGAAGGCACGATTCCGGAAGGGCAGTACGGCGGCGGCACGGTGATGCTGTGGGATCGCGGCACCTGGGAGTCGGAAGATCCCGAACGCGGCTTCAAGAAGGGCGATCTGAAGTTCACCCTGCATGGGGACAAGCTGCAGGGAAGCTGGGTCCTTGTGCGCATGCGCAACGACCGTACCGGCGGCAAGCGCACCAACTGGCTCTTGATCAAGCACCGCGACGAATTCGTCCGCGAAGGGGCCAAGAACGACATTCTCGACGAGGACAAATCGGTCGCCTCCGGCCGTGCGATGGAGCAGATCGCCGAGGGCAAGGGGCGCGCGCCAAAACCGTTCATGCTGGCCAAGGGTGCCAAGACCAAGGCCGACGCGGTCTGGCAATCCAACCGGGCCGAGGAAGCGAAAGGGCAAACGGTCAAGCCGGCGCCACGTACGGCATTGAAGGGCGGCAAGATCTCTAAGAGCGGGGCGGCGAAGAAGGCCACAACTGCCATCAGTGGCAAGAAGGTCACCGAGATGCCGGACTTCGTGCCGCCGCAGCTCTGCACGTCGGTCGAGCGGCCGCCGGGTGGCGAGGGCTGGTGCCACGAGATCAAATTCGACGGCTACCGCGTGCAGCTCCGGGTCGAGGACGGCAAGGCGACGCTGAAGACGCGCAAGGGCCTCGACTGGACCGACAAGTTCGCCTCGATCGCGAACGAGGCGGCTGCGCTGCCGGACGTGATGATCGACGGGGAGATCGTGGCGCTCGATCACGACGGTGCGCCGAATTTCTCCTCGCTCCAGGCCGCGCTGTCGGACGGCAAGACTGAAGAGCTGATCTTCTTTGCCTTTGACCTCCTGTTCGCGGAGGATCTCGATTTTCGGCGTCTGCCGCTCGGCGAGCGCAAGGCGCGGCTGAAACAGCTGCTGGGAGCGCGCAGGCGGAAATCGGCTCAGATCCGCTATGTCGAGCATTTCGAGAGCGGCGGCGATGCGGTGCTGCAATCGGCCTGCAAGCTCGAGCTGGAGGGCGTGGTGTCAAAGAAGCTGGAGGCGCCCTATCGCTCCGGCCGCACCGAGAGTTGGACCAAGGCAAAGTGCCGTGCTGGCCATGAGGTCGTGATCGGCGGCTACAAGACCACCAACGGCAAATTCCGTTCGCTGATGGCCGGCGTGCATCGCGGCGATCATCTTGTCTTCGTCGGCATGGTCGGCACCGGCTTCGGCGCGGACAAGGTCAAGCGCATCATGCCGTCCCTGAAGGCCATGGAGGCCAAGGAGAGCCCCTTCGGCGGCAAGAACGCGCCGAAGAAGAGCCGCGAGGTGCACTGGCTGAAGCCGGAACTCGTCGCCGAGATCGAGTTCGCCGGCTTCACCGCCGACGGCAATATCCGCCAGGCCGCGTTCAAGGGCCTGCGGCAGGACAAGCCCGCCGAGGAAGTCGAGGCGGAGACGCCTGTCGACACCGAGCTCGCCGAGCCCACGCCCCGCAAGCGCGCGGCGAAGACAGCCAAGCGATCGAAGGACACCGGCACCGCCGAGGTGATGGGCGTCGTCATCTCCAAGCCGGACAAGGAGCTGTGGCCCGACGGCGGTGACGGCGAGGGCGTGACGAAGCTGGATCTCGCGCGCTATTTCGAGGCGGTCGGCGCCTGGATGATCGAACATCTGAAAGGGCGGCCGTGCTCGATCGTGCGTGCGCCCGACGGCATCGGCGGCGAGACGTTCTTCCAGCGTCATGCCATGCAGGGCACCTCGAATTTGCTCGAGCTGGCCAAGGTCTCGGGCGATCGCAAGCCGTATTTGCAGATCGATCGCGTCGAAGGGCTGGCCGCCGTCGCGCAGATCGGCGGCGTCGAGCTGCATCCCTGGAATTGCGCGCCTGATGCCTACGATACGCCGGGCCGGCTGGTGTTCGATCTCGATCCGGCGCCGGATGTGGAGTTCGCCGATGTCGTCGAGGCCGCCAAGGACATGCGTCAGCGGCTCACAGACCTCGGCATGGAGAGCTTCTGCAAGACCACGGGCGGCAAGGGCCTGCACGTGGTGGTGCCGCTGCTTCACGGCGCGCGCGACAAGGTGAGCTGGAAGGAAGCCAAGGCCTTCGCGCAGGGCGTCTGCCAGTGGATGGCCGACGACGATCCAGAGCGCTATCTGCTCAACATGTCGAAGAAGCTACGCAAGGGGAAGATCTTCCTCGACTATCTCCGTAACGACCGGATGTCGACGGCGGTGGCCCCGCTGTCGCCGCGTGCGCGGGCCGGAGCCACGGTTTCGATGCCCGTCACCTGGGCGCAGGTGAAGAGCGATCTCGATCCGAAGCGCTATACGCTGCGGACCGTGCCGGGCCTGCTGCCGCGGTCGAAGGCGTGGGAGGGCTATGACGGTGCGGCCGCGTCGATCAAGGCGGCGATCAAGAAGCTTGCGGAGAAGATGAAGTAGGGTGGATTAGACGGCGCAGTCCCCGCTCCAGCCGCGACACTCTAGGGTGGGCAAAAGCGAAGCGTGCCCACCACCTTCTTGTTGCGGTGAGGGAAGGTGGGCACGGCGCAAGAGCGCCTTTGCCCACCCTACGAAATCCTCGCTGGGTCGCTAGATCCGTCCCATCAGCAGCAGGATCAGCAGAATGACGATGACCAGTCCGAGGCCGCCGCCGCCGTAATAGCCGGTGCCGTAGAACGGGCCGCCGCCGATGCCGCTGAAGCCGCCAAGCAGGGCGATGACCAGAATGATCAGAATGATCGTACCGATTGACATGCGAATCTCCTCAGCCCTTTGTTGCAAGGGTCGTTTGCACCTGTCCCCTCGTGCGAGGGCAACTTGCCGCAGGGTTTTAGGTTCCGTTTTTGAAACAGGGCCACAGGTCCAAGTTGCATGGAACCTTTGCCGCGTCGTCCGGCATGACTATGTGAGGATCGATCATCACAGGGCAGGGCCATGTCAGCACCGCTTGTCGTTTCAATTCCGCATCATCTCGGCCGCGAGGAGGCGGTCCGCCGGCTCAAGACCGGGCTCGGCCGGGCGGCAGCCAGCATTCCGGTGATGCAGGTCGAGGAGGAGCGCTGGACCGGCGACAGCATGGCCTTTCGCATTCGCGCGCTCGGGCAGATCGCGACGGGTCAGGTCGACGTCGCCGAAGACCATGTCAAGGTCCAGGTGGTGCTGCCCTGGCTGTTGCAGCGCTTTGCCGAGATGGCGCAGGCCACGATCAGGAAGCGCGGGCAGTTGCTGCTGACCAAGGACGACGGAAAGTAGCTTCAGGCGCGCACGCGCGGGCGCGCGGGCCTGATGGCGCTTGCCGTGCGGGCCTCGATGACAGCGGCGGGAAAATCACGGAAAGCCTGCGTGACCGGCAGTTCGTGGCCCTCATGGCCTGTCGCGGCATAGCCCGTGATATCGACGGTCGCGTCAATTCCCTCCACCGCGGGCCATTCCCGGCCCGCTTGGGTAAACGGCGCGAACTGGCGCCCGACCACGACGATCGCCGCAGCGCGGCCATGGCGCCGGGCGTAGGCAATGACATGGTCGGCATGGGCGCCGCGCACCGCCAGCGGCTGATAGTCGCCTTGAGCGAAGACGTCGGCGAGTTCATTGCGCAGCTTGAGAAGACGCCGTGTCCAGGCCAGCTTGATCAGGCCGTCGGGCCAGCTCTTGGTCAGGCCACGCCAATCCGGATCGTCCAGTGAACTCAGCGCCGCGTGCCGCGCGCCAAAATCGACCGGGCGACGGTTGTCGGGGTCGACCAGTGACAGGTCCCAGAACTCGGTGCCCTGGTAGAAGTCGGGCACGCCGGGCAAGGTGGCCTTGAGGGTGAGCTGGCTCAGAGAATTCAAGGCGCCGAGCAGCGCCAGGCGCCGGGCCAGCGTTTGCAGTGAATCCAGGAATTCACCGGATAGTGCGGGATCGAGAATCTTGTCGATGAAGCTCTTGGCGCCGTTCTCATAGGCTTCATGCGGGTTGAGCCAGCTCGTCTCTTCCTTGCCCTCGCGCGCGGCCTTCAGCGCATAGGCCTGGATGCGCTCGACGAAGCCGGCATCGACCGGTCCCTGCAGCGGCCAGGCTCCGAGCAGGGTCTGGTAGAGCATGTATTCGAACGTCGCCGACGGCGCGCGGTAATTGCCATGGAGCGTGAGGTGTGGCGCGTTCAGCACCTTCCATCGCGCCACCGCGCTGGTCCATTCGCCGGGAATCTCGCTGATCGCCGCGATGCGCGCGCGGGCGTCCTCGCCGCGCTTGGTGTCGTGGGTGGCGGTCGCCGTCATTCCCAATGGCCATTCCTTGGCGCGGGCCTGCATGGTCTCGTGGAAGGTGGAAATCGTGAGCCCGGTGCTGGCGGGATCGCCGCCGACCTCGTTCAGCGCGAGCAGCCGGTGGAATTGATAGAACGCGGTGTCCTCCAGCGACTTCGCCATCATCGGCCCGGTGAATTGCTGCACCTTCAGCGCGAAACGACGCACGCGCGGGGCGCTGTGCGGGGGGCGGCCGGGCTTGAGCAGGTCCATGGTCAGCGCGTCGCGCAGGAAGTCGAAGATGCCTTCGTCCGCGGCGAACCATTCCGCGCGGGCGCGCGCGATGGTGTCATCGATCAGCTTGCGGTCGGGCGCGGTCGGGCCGCTGTTGGTCAGATAGGTGCGGTACACCGGGAAATGCAGCACATAGAGCTCCAGCGCCTGCCGCAAACTGTCGGCGGAGAAATCGCGCGTCGAGTAATGCCCGTTGGCGATGCGCGCGAGCAGGCGGGTCAGCACGGTGAATTCGCTGGTGAGCAGCGTCTCCAGCACGCGCCGCTTGGCGTCCTTGACGTAAGGCGCAAGCCGCGGCGGCCGGTTGCTGACCTGCCGCCAGGTCTCGTCAAGCGCCCCCAGGCCCCCGGCCTCGACCAGCGCATGGGTGATGACGTTCATCCATTCATAGCCGGTGGTGCCCTGAACGCCGGCGAGGTGCGGCAGGCGTTCGTGCTCGCACAGGATCTTCTCGATCACGGTGTAGAACGGCTTTGTATTTCCTTGCGCGTCGCGCACCAGCCGGCGCAGCCGCTGGCAATATTGCGCGGGGTCGCGCAGGCCGTCGATGTGATCGAGCCGGATGCCCTGCAGCTTGCCGCTGGCGATGAGCTGCTTCACCAGCCGGTGCGTGGCGGCGAAGGTGCTCGCGTCCTCGACGCGCAGACCTGCGAGCCCGTTGACGTCGAAGAAGCGGCGATAGTTGATATCGCTGGAGGCAAGCCGCCAGTGCCCGAGCTTGTAGTGCTGGCGCTCCAGCAGATGGTGCAGGGCCAGCGTCTGCGCGGGACGATCCTTGGCGGCACGATAGGCGGCAAGGCCGCGTGCGATCACCTCGGCAGCACCAGGGATCTCCCTGAGCTCGGTCTTGAACGCCGGTGCCTCCTTGCGATTGGGACGACGCAATCCCGTATAGCGCGCCGCAAGCGACAGCAGAAGTTTGCCGGCCTCCGTCTC
Source organism: Bradyrhizobium sp. CCBAU 25360 (assembly GCF_028128695.1). Taxonomy (NCBI): domain Bacteria; kingdom Pseudomonadati; phylum Pseudomonadota; class Alphaproteobacteria; order Hyphomicrobiales; family Nitrobacteraceae; genus Bradyrhizobium; species Bradyrhizobium sp. CCBAU 25360. Next base: position 719,392 of record NZ_LBJA01000044.1, on the reverse strand, counting down.
GGCGGCATCCGCTTCCTTCACGATCATGCGCAGCATCTCGCCATAGCGCTCCGGCGCGACGGGCAGGCGATGCTCGAAATACCAGGCAGAGAAGCTTCCCTGGTCTGGATCGTAGCGTAGCTCGATGTCGCCGCGCTCGAGCGCCTCGCCATAGGACGCGCCGAGGATGGGCAGCAGCACACCGCCGCGGGCGCGATAGGCGAGCTGATCCCAGTCGATGTCGAAGGAGACCGCGTGGGGCGAAGCCTGGCCCCATTCCAGCACGTCGAGCCACCAGGGATTGTCGGCAAAATGCACGCCGACATGGTTGGGTACGAAGTCGATGATGAGGCCGAGGTCGTGCTTGGTCAGCGCCTCGCTCAGCCGGGCGAAGCCGGCCTCGCCGCCAAGCTCCGGATTGAACTGGCTGTGATCGACGGTGTCGTAGCCATGGGTCGAGCCCTTGCGCGCCTTCATCACCGGCGAGGCATAGAGATGCGTGATCCCCAGCGCCTTCAGATAGGGGACCACCGCGGCCGCCTTGTCGAAGTCGAAATCCGCGGTGAGCTGAAGCCGATAGGTCGCGAGCGGAATGGCGGGAGGCATCCTAACCTCCGAGGCGCCAGACCACCGACCAGGGCGGAAGCCGGTCGCCGGTCTCGCCGCCCCAGATCGGCGTACCCGCGCTGACATTGGAGACGATCCCGTGGTCCGACAGGTTGGCGGTCAGGCGCAGCACCGTGCCGTCGCCCATGCGCCAATGCGCGGTGAGCAGGCCGCTGTCGGCCGCCTCGGCTTCGCCGAAACTCGCGCCCCTCAGCCGCGGCATGATCTCCTTGCGGCGAAGCGCAAGCAGCTCCCGGACCAGCGCGAGCCGCGCGTCCTGCTGCGGCGTGCGGCCGGTCCAGTCGAGCACGGCCGATTGCAGCGTTGCCGGATCGAGCGGGTCGGGCACCTCGTCGCCGTACTTCTCGTAAGCCCAGGCATATTCCTGCTTACGCCCCTTGCGGACGGCATCGGCGAGTTCGCCGTGGAAATCGCAGAAGAACGGAAAAGGCGCCGTGGAGCCCCATTCCTCGCCCTGAAACAGCATCGGCACCATCGGCGCGAGCAGTGTCACTGCAAGCGCCGCTTCGATCTGCTGCGATGATGCCAGGCTCTCGAGCCGGTCGCCGAGCGGACGATTGCCGATCTGGTCGTGGTTTTGCAGGAAATTGACGAAGGTCGCCGGCGGCAGCTTGCCGCTCGGCTCGCCGCGCGGCTTCTTGCCCCAGAACTCCGAAACCTCGCCCTGGTAGACGAAGCCGGAGGCCAGCGCGCGGGCGAGATCGAGCCGTGGCGTTTGATAATCCGCGTAGTATCCGGCGAGCTCGCCGGTCAGCATCACGTGCCAGACGTGGTGATAATCGTCGTTCCACTGTCCCCGATATTTGCCGTTCGGCGGCTCCTGCGCCGCGTCGAGCAGGCTGGCGCGATTGTCGCCGTTCTCCAGCACGAGATGGATGTGCCGCCCCGTGGCCTTGGCAAGCTCGCCGGCGGCGACGCTGAGGTCCTGCAGCATCGACTGCTCGCCGGGGATCGCCATGATGTGATTGGCGGCATCCAGCCTCAGGCCATCGAAACGGTAGTCGCTGAGCCAGGACAGCGCGTTCTCGACCGCGAATGCGCGCACCTGCGGCACGCGATAGTCGATCGCACTGCCCCAGGGCGTGTGAGCATCGGTGAAGAAGGTCGGCGCATAGCGGCCGAGATAATTCCCCTCGGGCCCGAAATGATTGTAGACGACGTCGAGGAATACCATCAGCCCGCGCAGATGCGCTTCGTCGATCAGCGTCTTCAGGTCTTCGGGCCGGCCATAGGCGCTGTCGGGCGCGTACCACAGCACGCCGTCATAGCCCCAGCCGCGGCGCCCGGCGAAATCGGCCAGCGGCATCAATTCCAGCGCGGTGATGCCGGTTGCGACAAGATGATCGAGCTTGTCGATCATGGCGCGGTAAGTGCCTTGGGAGGTGAAGGTGCCGACATGGGTCTCGATCAGCACCGTCTCTTCCCAGGGCCGGCCGCGCCAATCGCGCGCACGCCACGAAAAGGCGTCGTGATCGATCACCTCGCTCGGGCCGAACACATCCTCGGGCTGAAAGGCCGAGGCGGGATCGGGTACCTCGATCTCGTCGTCGATCCTGAACTTGTAGGGACTGCCGGCGGTGAGGCCGGAAATATCCGCCACGTACCAGCCATCCTGCCGGCGCTGCATCGCGTGTCTTCGGTCGAGCAGGAGGTCGACACGGCGAGCGCCAGGCGCCCACAGGCGGAACGACACGCCGTCCTTTGTCGGCCTCGCCCCGAAGGATGGCCTCATAGCGCCCCCGCGAAGGCGAGTACGGAGCGCGGCGGCGCCTTGCTATCGCTCCCGGGCGGGAACTCGACCGTATTCAGCTTGGCATCGGTCGTGTTCAAGATCTGCTGCCAGCTCTTGTATTCGGGCATTTTGGGCAATTTGAATGCGATCTCTTCGGGGGCGGCGTTCAGTACGATAAAGATCGCGGCCCCACCCGGTTCCATCGGGCCCATCACATAGGAGAGGAATCTTCCCTCCGGGAATTTCCAGTCGTTCTCCGTCATCTCGTCACCCGCAGGTGTCAGCCACAATGCGCCGTACGACACGCCGTCTGCGGGGCGGCCGTCGAGCCAGCGATGGCTGCGAAGTTGCGAGAACCGGCGGCGGATGTCGGCGAGATGGCCGACGAAATCGACCATGTCGTCGCCCTCTTTGCCGAGATTGTCCCAGCCGACCCAGCCGATCTCGTTGTCCTGGCAATAGGCGTTGTTGTTGCCGGATTGCGAGTTGCCGACCTCGTCGCCGGCGAGGATCAGCGGAACACCCTGCGCCAGCATCAGACAGGCCAGCACGTTCTTGCGAAGCTGGCGGCGCAGGGCGATGATATCAGGATCGTCGGTCGGACCCTCGACACCGCAATTGTTGCTGTGGTTGTCGTTGGAGCCGTCGCGGTTGTCCTCGCCGTTGGCCTCGTTGTGCTTCTCGTTGTAGCTGAAGAGGTCGGCGAGCGTGAAGCCGTCGTGGACGGTGATGTGATTGATGCTGGCGCGCGGCCGCCGTCCGTCATGGTTGAACAGGTCGGAGGATGCCGTCATCCGGCTGGAGATGTCGCCGATCAGGCTGCCTTCGCCGCTCCAGTAGCGGCGCATGGCGCTGCGATAGCGATCATTCCATTCCGACCATTGCGAGGGGAATGCGCCGACCTGGTAACCGCCGAGGCCAAGGTCCCAGGGTTCGGCGACGAGCTTGACCGTCGCGAGCACCGGATCCTGCCGGATCGCGGTCAAGAACGAGATGCCGCGATCATAACCGTTCGGTCCGCGCGCGAGCGTGGTGGCGAGGTCGAAGCGGAAGCCGTCGACGTGGCAGACCTCGACCCAGTAGCGCAAGGAATCCATCACCATCTGCAGCACGCGCGGATGGGTGAGATTGACCGACGAGCCGCAACCGGTGAAGTCGTCGTAATAGCGCGGGTTCTCGCGGTTGAGCCAGTAATAGGAGGCGTTGTCGATGCCGCGGTAGCACAGCGTCGGACCAAGATGGTTGCCTTCGGCGGTGTGGTTGTAGACGACGTCGAGCATCACCTCGATGCCGGCATCGTGCAGGCGCGCCACCGTGGTGCGGAAGGAGTCGAGCGCGTTGTCCTGGGCGTAGCGCAGCTCCGGCGCGAAGAACGAGAGCGAGTTGTAGCCCCAGTAATTGGCGAGCTTCTTCTCCACCAGGATGCGGTCGTCGACGAAGCTGTGCACCGGCAGCAGCTCGACCGTGGTGACGCCGAGCTTCTTCAGGTGCTCGATCATCGCGGGCGAAGACAGCCCGCCATAGGTGCCCCGCAGGTTCGGTGGCACGTCGTCGCGCTTCTGGGTCAAACCCTTGACGTGAGCCTCGTAGATGACGGTGTCTTCCCATGGGATGTTGGGACGGATCTCGCGGCGGCCCCAGTTGAAGGTCTCGTCGACCACGACGGCCTTGGGCATGCCGCGGGCATTGTCGCGCCGGTCGAAGGAGAGATCCTCGCGCGCGCTTCCGGTGCGGTAGGCAAAATGCGCATCGCTCCAGACCAGGCGTCCCGCGAGCCGCTTGGCATAGGGGTCGAGCAGCAGCTTGTTCGCGTTGAAGCGGTGGCCGTGCTCAGGCTCGTAGGGGCCGTGCACGCGATAGCCGTAGAGCTGGCCGGGCGAGACGTCGTTGAGATAGCCGTGCCAGACATCCTCGGTTCTTTCAGGCAGCTCGATGCGTTCGAGCTCGCGGCGGCCTTGCGCGTCGAACAGGCAGAGTTCCACCTTCTGTGCGTTCGCGGAGAACAGCGCGAAATTGGTGCCGCGTCCGTCCCAGCTTGCGCCGAGGCGTGCAGGCGATCCAGCAGTCAGGCGCATGTGTCAGCTTTCCGGAACGAGGAAGATCGCGGCGAGCGGCGGAATGGTGAGGCGGAGCTCGGGCGCCTTGCCTTCAACGGCATGAACCTCGCCGATGTTCCCGACATTGCTGCCGCCATAATGGGCGGAGTCCGAATTGAACACTTCCTTCCATTTGCCGGCAAAGGGCACGCGAACGCGATAGTTGCGATAGACATTGGGAGAGAAGTTGATGATGACGAGACACCGCGCCTGCTCGTCGAATCCCTTGCGCAGCCAGGCGAACACGTTGCGGTTGGCATCATCCGTGATCAGCCATTCGAAGCCGGCCTGGTCGCAGTCCATCTGGTGCAGCGCCGGCACCGCGCGGTAGAGCCGGTTGAGGTCGCGGATCAGTGACTGGATGCCGGAATGATACTTGTATTCGAGCAGGTGCCAGTCGAGCGACTGGTCGTGATTCCATTCGCGGCTCTGGGCGATTTCCGCGCCCATGAACAACAGCTTCTTGCCGGGATGGCCGAACATGAAACTGTAATAGGCGCGCAAATTCGCAAAGCGCTGCCACTCGTCGCCGGGCATGCGGCCGAGGATCGAGCGCTTGCCGTGCACGACCTCGTCATGCGAGAGCGGCAGGATGAAGTTTTCCGAGAAGGCGTAGTGCAGGCCGAACAGGATGTCGCCGTGATGGTGCTTGCGATGGATCGGATCCTTGCTGATGTAGTTCAGCGTGTCGTGCATCCAGCCCATGTTCCACTTGTAGCCGAAGCCGAGCCCGCCGAATTCGACCGGGCGTGAGACCTGCGGCCAGGCCGTGGATTCCTCGGCCGCCGTGGTCGCCTGCGGGAAGCGCGCGAATACTTCCGTGTTGAAGCGGCGCAGGAAGTTGATCGCCTCGATGTTTTCGCGGCCGCCATATTGGTTCGGGATCCAGGCGCCGGGCGGCCGGCTGTAGTCGAGATAGAGCATGGACGCGACGGCATCGACGCGTAAGCCGTCAATGGCATAACGCTCCATCCAGAACAGCGCGTTCGACACCAGGAAGTTCGTCACTTCGGTGCGGCCGTAATTGTAGATCAAGGTGCCCCAGTCGAGGTGGCGGCCCTGGAGCGGGTTGGCGTGCTCGTAGAGCGCGGTGCCGTCGAAGCTGCCGAGCCCGTGCGGATCGTCGGGGAAGTGACCGGGCACCCAATCGAGCAGCACGCCGACGCCTTCGCGGTGGCAGGCATCGACGAGGGCGGCAAAATCCTCCGGCGTGCCGAAGCGGCTGGTCGGCGCATAGAGGCCGGTCGGCTGATAGCCCCAGGAGCCATCGAAGGGATGCTCGCTCACGGGCAGGAATTCGAGATGGGTGAAGCCCATGTCGCGGGCATAGGCCGGCAACTGTTCGGCCAGCTCGCGATAGGTCAGCCATTCATCGCCGTTCTTGCGACGCCACGAGCCGAGATGGACCTCGTAGATCGACATCGGCGCCGACAGCGCGTTGATGCCGTCAGGCGCCGGGCGCGGACGCGCCAGATCCGCCTCGTCGAACACGATGGAGGCCGTCTTCGGCCGGACTTCGCTGGCAAAGGCCATCGGGTCTGATTTCAGCGGAAGCAGATGGCCGTGCGGCCCGATGATCTCGAACTTGTAGTGATCGCCGGCTTTGGCATGCGGAATGAACAATTCCCAATACCCGGCGCCGCGCACCCGCATCGGATGGCGACGTCCGTCCCAGAAATTGAAATCGCCGACCACGGAAACGCGGCGTGCGTTCGGCGCCAGCACCACGAAGCCGATGCCGTCGATGCCCTCGAGCCGCATCGGATGCGCCCCGAGCTTGTCGTAAAGGCGCTGATCGGTGCCTTCGCCCAGCAAATAGAGGTCGAAATCGGTCAGGATCGGCGGAAAGCGGTAGGCGTCCTCGAACTCGACGACGTTGCCGCCGAATTTTGCGCGCAGCTGATAGTGCTTCGAGCCATTGGGCAGGGCGCCGATGAACAGGCCGGAATCGTGCACGCGGTCGAGCGGAGCGACTTCGCCACGCTCGCCGACTGCCTCGACATTCGAGGCCTCGGGGAGAAAGGCGCGCACCACGCTTTTACCGCCCTCGGGATGCAGCCCGAGATAGTGGAAGGGGTCGGAGTGGCGGCCCTCGATGATCGCATAGGCCTCGGCAGGCAGTTTAGGCATGGGCTTCGCTCCCGGCACTGGACAGAATGCGAAGCAGTCCGGTCAGCGGCGCATGGAGCCCCTCAGGCCGGTTGGACAGCTCGTACTCTACTTCATCGAAGGCGTGATCAAGCAGGAAAAACCTTAACAGGCCTTCTGCGGATTGCCGATCCTCCGGCCACAGCCGTCGATCGGTCACGGCCTCGCGATAGGCGGACAGGAAGGTTGCGGCGGTTCGCTCGCGCCATTCGTCGAGCGCGGCGGTGATCCGGCCCTGCTCGTCGGAGGCACCCGTGAGTGCGCGGCTCAGCGCCGCGTTAACCGAAAGATCGATCGAGCGGATCAGGCCGGCGACGTCGCGCGCGGCAGGCAGCTTGCGCCGCTTGTCGGCCAGCGGCACACGGGGATTGCCGTCAAAGTCGATGATGAAGATATCGTCCTTCACGATCAGAGTCTGCCCGAGGCGGAAGTCGCCATGATGACGGATGTTCAGCCCGCCGATCCCGGAAGGCAATAGCGCATTCAGGGTGGCGGGCAGGGACGCGCGCACGGCGGCGAGCTGGTCGATCAGCGGCCGGTCCGCCTCCCGCAGGCCGTCGCGGCTGTCGGCCAGCCGTTCGAAAATCCGCTCGGCCCGCGCCTTGAGGTCGGACACGAGGCGTTTGACGTGCGCAGAGCCGATCAGCTCCGGGGCGAGATCGTCCGGCTTTGCCGCCGCCAGGGCAACATGCAACTCGCCGAGCCGCCGGCCGATCTGCGCGATGAAGTGCAGATAAGGCGCTTGCTCCTGGGTCTCGCGCGGCGCTTCGCCTGCCGACAACACGCGTTGCTCGTCGATATAGCGATCGAGATAACCCGTGGTCACGGTCCAGCCGTCACCCTGGTTCTCGACATAGGCATGGAGCACGCCGAGCGTGCTGCGCTGATCGCCCTCGACCAGCTCGACGCTGCCGAGCAACGCCGGCGTATTGGCAAAGCGCGCGACCTCGGTGAGATAATGGCCGATCTCGATCTCGGGATTGATGCCACTTTCGAGCTGGCGGTAGAGCTTGGCGACGTACTGGTTGTCGACCAGCGCGGTGCTGTTCGATTGCTCGATCGCGCGGATGCGTTCGGGCTCCTTGATGGTGTAATCGGCGAATCGGCTGGTCGCCTTGAACTCCAGCCGCAGATTGTTCTCTTCCACCACCAGGTTCTGCGACAGGTTGCGCAGGAACAGGCCGATGAAGATCTGATCGGTCGCCACGTCGAGCAGCGTGCCCTCGCGCGCGCCCTGGCGCACGGCGGCGAGCGCCTTCGGGTTGAACCGCTCGCGGTCGAAGCGCACCCACTCGATCTGCATCGGCAGCACGTAACGCGGCGCAGCGTCCTGGTCCGGCCTCTCAAAGAACGCGATCCAGGGCCTGTTGTCGCCGATGTCGCAGAACGGCACCGCCGAGGTCAGCGCGGTCTTGATGTGCTTGGGATTGTGCTCGGGATACCACCGCGTCCGCGACAAGAATCCCGGCAGCACGTCGCGCTCGAACACGCCGCGCTCGCGGGCGAGCGACACCCAGTTCGAGTTCACCGGCACCACCAGCGTCTCGAACTCCGGCACCGCGCGCGGCGTCACCGGCTCGGACTTGTCGCGCTCCTGGAGCTGGAACCAGTAGAAGCCGTAGGGCCCCAGCGTGATCATGTAGGGCAGTTCGCCGATCGCCGGAAAACGCGTCCGTCCCAGCATCTCCTGCGGGATGCGGTCCTTCCACGGCGACAGGTCGAGCTCGGTCGCTTGCGCTGCGCGCGACAAATTGGCGACGCAGAGGATCACCTCGTCGCGGTATTGGCGGACATAGGCGAGCACGGCGCGATTGGCCGGGCGGATGAAGGTCATGGTGCCGCGGCCGAAAGCGAGCGTCGACTTGCGCACCGAGATCAGCCGCTTGGTGGCGCTGAGCAACGACGACAGGCTGCGCGACTGCGCCTCCACATTCACCGATTCGTAGCCGTAGACGGGATCCATGATCAGCGGCGCGTAGAGGCGGGCCGGGTCGCAGCGTGAGAAGCCGCCGTTGCGGTCAGGGCTCCACTGCATCGGCGTGCGGACGCCGTTGCGGTCGCCGAGATAGATGTTGTCGCCCATCCCGATCTCGTCGCCGTAATAGATGATCGGCGTGCCGGGGAAGGACAGCAGCAGCGAGTTCATCAGCTCGATCTTGCGCCGGTCATTGTCCATCAGCGGCGCAAGGCGCCTGCGGATGCCGACATTGATGCGGGCACGGGGATCGTTGGCGTATGTGGTCCAGAGATAATCGCGCTCGACGTCGGTGACCATCTCCAGCGTCAGCTCGTCATGGTTGCGCAGGAACAGCGCCCATTGGCAGCTTGCCGGAATGTCCGGCGTCTGGCGCAGAATGTCGGTGATCGGAAAGCGGTCCTCCTGCGCGATCGCCATGTAGATGCGCGGCATCAGCGGGAAGTGGTAGGCCATGTGGCACTCGTCGCCACGGCCGAAATATTCCTGCACGTCCTCCGGCCATTGATTGGCCTCGGCGAGCAGCAGCTTGCCCTTGGAGTAGGAATCCAGCTCGTGGCGCAGGCGCTTGATGATCGCATGCGTCTCGGGGAGATTTTCGTTGTTGGTGCCGTCGCGTTCGCACAGATAGGGAATGGCGTCGAGCCGGAAGCCGTCGACGCCGGCGTCCAGCCAGCGCTTCATCACCTGGATGAGCGCGCTGACCACGCGCGGATTGTCGAAATTGAGATCGGGCTGGTGCGAGAAGAAGCGGTGCCAGTAGAACGCGCCGGCCTCGTGATCCCAGGTCCAGTTCGACTTTTCGGTGTCGGTGAAGATGATGCGCGTGCCCTGGTATTTCTGGTCGGTATCGCTCCAGACATACCAGTTGCGGGCGCTGGAGCCGGGATGGCTGCGGCGCGCGCGCTTGAACCATTTGTGCTGGTCCGAGGTGTGGTTGACGACGAGTTCGGTGATGACGCGCAGGCCGCGCTTCTGCGCTTCCTGGATGAAACGCTTGAAGTCCTTCATCGTCCCGAAATCGGGATTGACCGAGCCGTAGTCGGCGATGTCGTAGCCGTCGTCGCGGCCGGGCGAGGGGTAGAACGGCAAAAGCCACAGCGCGGTGACGCCGAGTTCCTGGAGATAGGGCAGCTTCTCGGTCAGGCCGGCGAAATCGCCGATCCCGTCATTGTTGCTGTCGGCGAAGGCCTTGACGTGGAGCTGATAGATAATGGCGTCCTTGTACCAGAGCTCATCCACGATCTCAGCAGCCTCAAGCTTCTTGGTGTCGACGGAAGACAGAACATTCATGGCGTGGCCCCTTACGCCAGGCAGCGGAACAAGAGCGCCGGATCGCGGTCGGGATCGATACGCAACCTGATCCCGCCCCATTCGATGCGGGACTGTTCGCCGGTGAGAAGGTTTTCGAGTGTCGTCACATGATGCCGCTGCCCGCCGGCGTCAACGGTGACGTCGCCGAGCGGCAGCCAGCACTCGCGCAAATGGCCCGAAAGCGCGATCACGATGAGGATGGTGTTGGCCGGCTCGGCCGCCTTCTTGACGAAGGCGATCGTCTCGCCGTCCTCAATGCCGAGAAACCGCAAATTTGCCGTTTGCTGGAGCGCGGCATTGTCGTTGCGGATGCGGTTGAGACCGGCAATGTAGGACTTGATGTTGCCGGGCCGGTCCCAGTCGCGTTGCCGGATCTGGTATTTCTCGGAATCCAGATATTCCTCGCGGCCGGGCATCGCCTCGTGTTCCAGCAGCTCGAAGCCGCTGTAAACGCCGTAGCTGCCCGACAATGTCGCCGCCAGCGCAACGCGCGATTTGAACGCCCAGGCCTCTCCGCCCTGGAGATGATAGGGCAGCAGGTCGGGCGTGTTGACGAACAGGTTTGGGCGATAGAAGTCGCGCTCGGGATAGCGCGTCAGCTCGCCGAGATATTGCTCCAGCTCCCACTTTGTCGTGCGCCAGGGGAAATAGGTGAAGGACTGCGCAAAGCCGAGCTTGGCGAGGCCTTTCATCAGCTTCGGCCGGGCAAACGTCTTGGAGAACAGGATCACCTCGGGATGCCGGCGGCGGATGTCGCGGATCAGCCAGTCCCAGAATGCAAGCGGCGCGGTGTCGTGGTTGTCGATGGCGAAGATGGTGACGCCTTGGTCGATCCAGAACAGCATGGCATCGCGAAACCCGTTCCACAGCCCGGCCCTGTCGACGGAGTCGAAATCGGGGATCACGATGTCCGAATAGGGTCCATCCGCGGTCCGCACCGAGCGGTCCGGCCGCCATTTGAACCATTCCGGATGCAGCGTCAGCCAGGGATGGTCGGGCGAGCATTGCACGGCGAAATCGAGCGCGAGCTCGAGACCGTATTCCAGGCAGGTCGCAACCAGCGCGCGGAAATCCTCGATGGTGCCGAGATCGGGATGCAGCGCATCGTGGCCGCCCTCGGCGGCTCCGATCGCGTAGGGCGAGCCGGGCTCGCCGTCGGTTGCCACCGGCGCATTGTTGCGGCCCTTGCGACGGCTGCGGCCGATCGGCTGGATCGGCGTGAAATAGAGCACGTCAAAACCCATCGCGGCGATATCGGGCACGCGGGCGATGCAGTCGCGCAGCGTCCCGTGCTGGCCGGCGACCTGGCTCTGGCTGCGCGGCATCATCTGATACCAGGCGCCGAAGCGCGCCTTGTCGCGGTCGACGGTCAGCGGGAAAGGCTGCGAGCGGGTCAGGTCTGGCCGGGACTGGCTCTCTGCCATGGCATTGCCGAGCTCGGCCGCAAGCAGCGAGGCGACGTCGCCGGTCTGAAGATAATCCTCGCACTGTCTGACGATGACCGCCGCCGCGTCCTGTTGCGCGCCATGCGCCTTGGTCAGGAGCCCGGCCCCCTCGATCGCATCGAGGCTGACATCGGCACCCATTCGCTGCTTGCGCGCGACTCCGTGCGACCAGGTGGCGAACTCGTCGGTCCAGGCCTCGATCGCGTAGACATGTTGGCCGGGCTCAACGGGTGTGAATCCGCCGGACCAGCGGTCATTGCCCCGATGGTCCATCGGCTCGCGCTTCCAGTCGCGGTCCTGCTCGCGGCGCCAGATCAGCGCGGCCCCGACCACGGCGTCGCCATCGCGGTAGACATCGGCCCACACCTCCATGCGCTCACCCGCGATCCGCTTCACCGCGAAGCGGCCGGCGTCGATTGCGGGATAGACGTCCTCGATCAGGAAAGCGCTGCCGGCTGCGGCACTTTCGACAGTTTGAATTGTCTTGTTCACGGTGATGCCATTGACAAGAAAGCAGGAGCCCGTTTCCCTTGTCGGGAACCTACGCTTGGTACCTATATAGAAAGCCGGTTGTGTGTCATTAGTTCCCTCGGGAACGGGTGGCGCGGTCTGCGAGTTAGGGCTGACTAACGTCTTCCACCGTCTCGTTAAAATCGATGCCCCCGGCAAAAGGGTGGCCTGCAAGCTGCGTGCCGAATGGATCTTTTAGCTCAAGCCCGGATCAAGGGCGTTCAATCCGAATTCATCGACGCCCTCGGAAAGCTGCGGGTCACCGATCCCGTGGCCCTCAAATCCATTCTCGATGCCCTGCCGGAGAAGCGGGTTTACCGCTTCGTCAGCGGGCCGGTCGTGGTCCGCGCCTTGGGGCATCCGCGCACCGAATTGGCGACGATCGGCGCGCCGCCGCTGAAGTGGAAATTGGCCGCAAAGGGGGAGGTGACCGCCGAGGGCGAGACGCGCGAGCCCGTGATCGCCTGGCCTGCCGGCCTGCCGCTCGGCTATCACCGGTTGACACTGACCGATGCCGAAGGTGTGACGGAAGAGGTGCCGATGATCGTGGCGCCCGAGCGCGCCTTCGGCGGCGATTTCGATCGCGGCTGGCTGCTTGCCGTGCAGCTCTACAGCGTCCGTTCGGACCGCAATTGGGGCATCGGCGATTTCACCGATCTCGCCGATCTCGTCCGGCTCGCAAAGCAGCTGGGGGCTGACGGTGTCGGACTCAATCCGTTGCATGTCCTGTTCGACGACCACCCGGCCGATTGCAGTCCCTACTCGCCGAATAGCCGGCTGTTCCTCAATCCGCTCTATATCGACGTCGAAGCCATTCCCGAATTCTCCGCAGACCTCGTGCCCGACGCGGCCGCGACCGCGGCCCGTCTGCGCCAAGGCGATCGCGTCCCCTATGCCGACATGGCGGCGTTGAAATGGCTGGGCCTGCGCGCCGCCTTTGACAGCTTCGTGACGACGGCAAGCGCGGCGCGCCGCAAGGCGTTCGACGCCTTCCGCGCCGCCCGCGCGCCGCTATTGTCCCGCTTCGCCTGCTTCGAGGTGCTGCGCCATCGTTTCACCGCGCCATGGTGGGAATGGCCGGTTGAATGGCAGCAACCGGACGAGGCGAAATGCGCCAGCTTGCGCAATGGGCCTGACAAGCGCGAGGTCGAGTTCGTCGAATTCGTGCAATGGACCGCAGATAGCCAGCTGCATGCTGCCAAGGAGCTTGCCAGCCAGCTCGGCATGCGCGTCGGGCTCTATCTCGACGTCGCCGTCGGCGTGCAGTCCAACGGCTTCGATGCCTGGAACGAGCAGATGGCGATCTCCCGTCATCTCGCCGTCGGCGCGCCGCCCGACGTGCTCAACACCATCGGCCAGGACTGGGGCCTTGCCGGCTTCAACGCCGGCGGCCTGGAAGCGCAATCCTTCGTGCCGTTCGCCGACATGCTGGCGGCCTCGATGCGCCATGCCGGCGCGATCAGGCTTGATCACGTGCTGGGCCTGAAGCGGCTTTATCTCGTGCCGCGCGGCTTCAAGCCGGATAACGGCGCCTATGTGCAGATGCCGTTCGAGGCGCTGCTTGGCGCCGTGGCGCGCGAGAGCGCGGCCCACAAATGCATCGTGATCGGCGAGGACCTCGGCACCGTGCCGGAAGGTTTTCGCGAGACCATGCAGGATTTCGGCATCTGGTCCTATCTGGTCATGATGTTCGAGCGCGACGATGCCGGCCATTTCCGCAATGTCGACCATTACCGGCCCAACGCGCTGGTCACGCTGAACACGCATGACCTGTCGACCTATGCCGGCTGGCGCTCCTTCGGCGACCTGAAGATGAAGCGCTCGCTCGGGCTCGATCCCGGCGAGAACGACCAGGCGCGCTGGGATGCGCTCGGCAGGCTCGACGAGATCCTGCGCCAGAACGGCATTCGTGCCAACGACCTCTATTCGGTGCTCGCCTTCCTGTCGCGCACGCCGTCGCGGCTGCTCGCGGTCTCCATGGAGGATCTGCTCGGCGTGATCGACCAGCCCAACATTCCCGGCACGATCGACGAGCATCCGAACTGGCGCCAGCGCCTGCCTGTTGCGCTCGACAAGATCGCCGCGAAGGTCGATCTCACGGCCTTGCGAGCAGCGACGCGGGAACGTTCGTTGAATGGCGGGAGTTGACGGCGTAAAGGGCTTCCAGGGGCTGTTTTCAAGGCTCGCACGACGTTGTCTCAGAGGATCGAGGACTATGCGCTGATCGGTGATTGCGAGACCGCGGCGCTGGTCGGGCGCAACGGCTCGATCGACTGGCTGTGCTGGCCCGCCTTCGATTCCGATGCCTGCTTTGCCGCCATCCTCGGCAGCGATAAGAACGGCCGCTGGCTGGTTACGCCGGCCGAGGACGTCACCAGCATCTCACGCCGCTATCTCGGCAACACTCTCATCCTCGAAACGCGTTTCGAGACGAAGAGCGGCACCGTCGCGCTGATCGATTTCATGCCGCCGCGCGGCAAGGCGTCCGACATCGTGCGGCTGGTCCGCGGCGTCAGCGGCGCGGTGAAGATGCGGATGGAGCTCGTCATCCGCTTCGGCTTCGGCATCGATATCCCCTGGGTGCGGCGGATCGACCATTCGCTGATGGCCATCGCCGGCCAGGATATGACCGTGCTGCGCACGCCTGTCGAGACTCGCGGCGAGGATCTGACCACGGTTGCCGATTTCGAGGTGAAGGCCGGCGAGACGGTACCCTTCGTGCTGACCTACGGCCCCTCGCATCTGGAGCCGCCCGCGCCGATCGATCCGGAGATCGCGCTTCAGGACACCGAAAAGTTCTGGCAGGATTGGTGCGGCCATTGCACCCGCGACGGCGACTATCAAGACCTCGTCATGCGCTCGCTGATCACGCTGAAGGCGCTGACCTTCGCGCCGACCGGCGGCATCGTCGCGGCACCCACCACCTCGCTGCCGGAAAAGCTCGGGGGCAGCAGGAACTGGGACTATCGCTTCTGCTGGCTGCGCGATGCCACCTTCACGCTGCTGGCGCTGATGAACTCGGGATACACCGAGGAAGCCCTGGCCTGGCACAATTGGCTGCTGCGCGCGGCGGCCGGCTCGCCGGCGAACATGCAGATCATGTACGGCATCTGGGGCCAGCGGAGGCTCTTGGAATGGGAGGCGGGCTGGCTCGAGGGCTATGAGGGCGCCAAGCCGGTGCGCGTCGGCAATGCCGCCCATGCGCAGCTCCAGCTCGACGTCTATGGCGAATTGATCGACGCCTTCCACCAGTCGCGCATGGCCAAGCTCAAGCTGGACGACGAAACGACATGGGCGCTGGAATGTGCCGTGCTCAATCATCTGGCCGAAGTCTGGGACCGGCCCGATCACGGCATCTGGGAGCGGCGCGGCCAGCCCAGGCACTACGTCTTCTCCAAGGTGATGACCTGGGTCGCCTTCGACCGCGGCATCAAGAGCGCCGAGACCTTCGGCTTCAAGGCGCCGCTGCTGCACTGGCGTACGTTGCGCGAGGCCATTCATCGCGACGTCTGCAACCGGGGGTTCGACGTGGAGGAAAATGCCTTCGTCGAATCCTACGGCTCGAAATTGCTCGATGCCAGCGTGCTGCTGCTGCCGGCCGTGGGCTTCCTGCCGCCGTCGGACCCGCGCATCCGTGGCACCATCGCCGCGGTCGAGACATGCCTGGTGCGCGACGGCTTCGTGCTGCGGCACGATCCGCGCGAGCTGCCTGCAGGGCAGCCGCCGCTCGAAGGCGCGTTCCTGGCCTGCAGCCTGTGGCTCGCCGATGCCCATGTGCTCGCCGGCGATCTCGACAAGGCGCAGATCTTGCTCGATCGCGTGGCCGGCATCGCGAACGACGTCGGGCTGCTGGCCGAGGAATACGATTCAGTCGCCCGGCGCCAGACCGGCAATTTCCCGCAGGCGCTGACCCACATCGCGCTGATCAACACCGCGCACAATCTGTCGGCGGCAAGGCAGCAGTGCGACAAGCCGGCGGTGCAGCGGTCGAAGTAGTAGCGCTCTCTCCGTTCTCTCCCCCACAAGAGGGGAGGGAACGCACGGCAGTGGAGGAGCCTGTCGAGGCTCTTCACATCAAGCTCAGCCCACCCCATTCCACTTCAAGATCATCTCCATCGCCTCGGCAAAGCCATCCTGCTCGTTGCTCGCAGTGACGTGCGTCGCCTGGTCCTTGACGTAGTCGGTGGCGTTGCCCATGGCGATCGAGATGCCGCTGACGGCGAACATCGCAAGGTCGTTCTGCATGTCGCCGATGGTGGCGACGGCGCCGGTCGCAATGCCCAGGCGCCTGGCCATCGCCTCCACGAATGTGCCCTTGTTGAAGCCCGGCGGGGTGATGTCGAGATAATAGGTCTGCGAGCGCACCGCGGTGGCCTCGCTGCCGAGCGCCTCCTGCATCGCCTTCTCGCAAGCCTCGAGGCCGGCGGCGTCGGCGCTGGCGCCGACGATCTTGCAGGCGCTCGACAGGTAAGGCGAAAAGTCCGTCACGATGGTGGGATCGGAGCGGATCGTATGCTGCTCGTGCGCGACGTATTTACCGCTGGGGTTGTCGATCAGCCACTTGTCGGTGGTGAACAGCCAGATGTCGGCGCCGAATTCGCGGAGGATCTGCAAGGACCGCTCGGCCGCACTGGCCGGGATCAGGTGCTGTTCGACCGGCCGCATCTCGGGATCGACGATCGAGGAGCCGTTGAAGGGGCCGACCGGCAGCCAGAGCGCCAGCGGCTCGATCAGGAAGCGCATGCCGATGGCGGGACGGCTGGAGGTGATGGTGAAGCCGATGCCGGCCTTGTGCAGCCGCTGCACCGCACCCCTCGCGCGTTCCGTCAGCGTCTTGTCCTTGGTCAGCAGCGTGCCGTCGACGTCGGAGACCACGAGGGAGATTTGCGTCATGACAGAACCTTCAGGTTTCCAAATCTCAGCGCTTCGCCCCGCCCAGCTTCAGCTGCCGTACGATCCCGTCCACGATCGCTTCGACGGTTTCGTCGATCGAGACGGTGATGACGTGCTCGCCCGCCTCCGGCGGCTCCAGCGTGTCGAACTGGCTCGTCAGTAGCCCAGGCGGCATGAAATGACCCCTGCGCTGCGCGAGCCGTTCGGCGATCAGCTCCTTGGTGCCCTTCAGGAACACGAAGCGGACGTCGTCGCGTCCACGCAGCAGCACGTCACGATAGGTGTGCTTCAGCGCCGAGCAGGCGATGATGATATGCCCGCCCTCGTCGCACACCCGTGCGATCTCGTCTGCGATGGCGTTGAGCCAGGGCCAGCGGTCCTCGTCGGTGAGGGGATGGCCGGCCCGCATCTTCTCGACGTTGCTGGCGGGATGAAAGCTGTCACCGTCCTCGAAGCGCCAGCCGAGCCGCTCGCCGAGCGCTTCCGCAACCGTGCTCTTGCCCGAACCCGACACGCCCATCACGATCAATGCACAAGGTGCTTCAACGCCCGCCACGAATGTCCTCCGGAAGCGCGGCCCTGTCGACCAGCCAGACGGTCTCACCATTCGAGCGCGCGCGTAAGGCCGGCAGAGTCTCGCCATTGACGATGCGCGTCAAGATCGGCTGCTTGTCATGCCCGGCAATCTCGAACAGCATTTCGCGGCAGGACGCCAAAGCGGGCAAAGTGAGCGAGACCCGCGGCACGAAAGGCGCGACATTGGCCTTGGGCACCCCGACGACCCAGCGTTCGGTCTCCTCGATTTCGGGGAAGCCCGGGAAGAGCGAGGCGGTGTGGCCGTCGGGGCCGGCGCCCATCAGCACCAGGTCGAACAGCGGCCGCGCCGGATCGAGACTTTCAGAACCGTAGAAGGCCTGCAGCTCGCGCGCATAGGCCTCAGCGCTTCGGTCTGGATTGTCGGCCGTGGTCGGGATCGGGTGGATATGGCCGGAAGGCGCATTGCGGTCGAGAAAGGTCGCGCGCGCGACCGCCATGTTGTTGAGCGGATCGCTGTCGGGCACGAAGCGTTCGTCGCCGATGAACCAGTGCACGCGGTCCCACGGGATCTTGCCCCGCCAGGGGTCGCTGCCGAGCAATTGATAGAGCTTCTTCGGGCTGGAGCCGCCGGTGAGGCAGATCGCGATGCGGGAGGGGTTGGCCGTGATCCGCGCAATCACCCGTTCGGCCGCGGCCTGCGCCAGCGCCCCGGCGTCGGCCGCGACGATCAGCTCCGGCGGTCCGGCCGCCGCCATCACGAAAATTTCCGCCAGCTTCGTCCGTCGCGCCGCAGCAGCTCGTCGGCGCAGGCCGGGCCGTCGCTGCCGGCTTCGTAGGTCTCGATGCCGTTGGTGCCCGCGCTTTTCCAGGCGTCCAGGAACGGCTGCACCGCCTGCCATCCGGCCTCGATGCCGTCGGCGCGCTGGAACAGGATGTTGTCGCCGATCATGCAGTCGTAGATCAGCGTCTCGTAGCCGGTCGAGGGATCGGCCCGAAAATAATCGCCATAGCGGAATTTCATCTCGACGCCGTCGATGGTGACGCTCGGTCCGGGGATCTTGGCGTTGAACTGCAGCTCGATGGTCTCGGTCGGTGCGATGCCGATGGTGAGAAAATTCTGCGACAGGCGATCGACTGTCGTGCCTGAGAACATCGACAGCGGCGCCTGCTTGAACTTGATCGCGACCTCGGTGCGCTTGTGGCCCAGCGCCTTGCCGGTGCGTAAATAGAAGGGCACGCCGGCCCAGCGCCAATTGTCGATCATAAGCTTCAGCGCAACGAAGGTTTCGGTGCTGCTCCCGGGCTTGACGTCCTGGGTCTTGCGGTAGTCCGGGATCTCGTCATCGCCGACGCGGCCTGCGAGATATTGCGCGCGGACCGAGTTCTTCAGCGCATCCTCCCGGCTCGGCTGCTGGATCGACGTGAGCACCTCGGCCTTCTCGGAGCGCACGGAATGGGCGTCGAAGCGCGCCGGCGGCTCCATCGCCACCAGCGACATCAGCTGGAACAGATGGTTCGGCACCATGTCGCGCAGCGCCCCGGTGGCATCGTAGAAGCCGCCGCGGTGGCCGACGCCGAGCTTCTCCTCCACCGTGATCTGGATGTGGTCGATGTGGTTGCGATTCCAGATCGGCTCGAACATGCCGTTGGCAAAGCGCAGCACCAGGATGTTCTGCACGGTCTCCTTGCCGAGATAATGATCGATCCGGTAGATCTGGTGCTCGTCCATGATCTTCAGCAACTCGGCGTTCAGCGCCTTGGCCGAGGCGAGGTCGGTCCCGAACGGCTTTTCGATCACCAGCCGCCGCCAGGCGCCGTTCTCCTTCGTCATGCCGGTGCGGCCGAGCTCGCGCGCCGTCGGTGCGAACGCAGTGGGCGGCGTCGCCAGATAGAACAGTCGGTTGCCGCCGGTTTCCTGCGCGCATTCCAGCGAATCCAGGTGCTCGCGCAGGCGATCGAACGACGGCGGGTCCTTCGGATCGGCCTCGACGAAGGTCACGCATTCCAGCAGCTTCTTTGCGATGTCGTCGTCCACGGGACGGGTCGCGAACTGGCGCAGTCCCTTCAACAGGCTGTTGCGCAGTTCGTCATCCGACTGCCCCCTGCGGGCCACGCCGACGACGCAGAACTTTTCCGGCAACAGATGCTCGGCCGCCAGATTGTAGAGCGACGGCATCACCAGCCGATGAGTGAGGTCGCCGGTCACGCCAAAGATGACGAAGGCGCAATTTTCCGGCTTGCGCTTTACTTGCGGGTCTTTTGTCACGAATTGTCGGCCTTCGCTTGGTACGCTTACTGAGCTCTTATTTGGACTTCGCGGCGCCCGGCTGCTTCGGCTCCTTGTGGCCGCCAAAACCTGCGCGCATCGCGGAGAGAATTTTTTCGGCGAAGGTGTGTTCCTGGCGGGAACGGAAACGTGTGTAGAGCGCCGCGGTCAAAACTTCGGCCGGCACGGCCTCGTCGATCGCCGCGTTCACGGTCCAGCGTCCTTCGCCGGAATCTTCCACGAAGCCGGAATATTCCGTCAGCTGCGGACTGTCGGCGAGGGCCGTCGAGGTGAGGTCGAGCAGCCAGGACGGGATTACGCTGCCGCGCCGCCACACTTCGGCGATGTCGGCGAGATCGAAATCGTAGCGGTGATCCGCCGGGAGAGCCTCGATATTGGCGTTCTTGAGGATGTCGAAACCTTCGGCATAGGCCTGCATCAGGCCGTATTCGATGCCGTTGTGGATCATCTTGACGAAATGGCCGGCGCCGACCGGGCCGGCATGGATGTAGCCCTGCTCGATGCGGGGATCGCGGCCCTCGCGTCCTTCCGTGCGTGGAATGTCGCCGGCGCCGGGCGCCAGCGCGGCGAAGATCGGATCGAGCCGGTCGACCACCTGCTTCTCGCCGCCGATCATCATGCAATAGCCGCGGTCGAGGCCCCAGACGCCGCCCGACGTGCCGACGTCGACATAGTGGATGCCGCGTTCCTTCAGCGCCTTGCCGCGGCGGACATCGTCCTGCCAGAAGGTGTTGCCGCCATCGATGATGACGTCGCCCGCCTGCATCACGCCCGCGATGGTCTCGATCGTGGTCTGGGTGATGTGCCCCGCAGGCAGCATCACCCAGGCCGTGCGCGGCCGCTCGAGCTTCGAGATGAAGTCTTCGAGCGTCGAGGAGCCGACCGCACCGTCCGCGGCAAGGCCCGCGACGGCCTTGGCGTCCTTGTCATAGACCACGGTCGAATGTCCCTGGCGCATCAGGCGGCGAACGATGTTGCCGCCCATCCGGCCGAGGCCGATCATGCCGAGTTGCATCTGCAATATTCCCTTAGTTCAGCGCGTCGTTGAGCGCCGCATTGAGTGCCGCGAGGCCCTTCTTGAGCCCGCCCTTGAGGTGGACGCGCAGCGCGCGCCGGCCGCGTTCGGTGAGCACGTCGAAATCGCCGCGTGCCTGCGCCGCCTTGATCACGCCGAAGCTCGCCTTCTGGCCGGGTACCGCCAGGTCCTTGGCATCATCAGCGGTGATCTGGAGGAACACGCCGCTGTCGGGTCCGCCCTTGTAGGCCTGCCCCGTGGAGTGCAGGAAGCGCGGTCCGAACTCGGCACAGGTTGCGACCTGCCGCTTCTCACGGACTTCGAGCCGCATGGCCTGGAGCGCGTCGATGGTCAGCTTGTCCCGCGCGACATAGCCGAGCAGGGCGACGTAATCGCCGTCGCCGGAGCGCGACAGATGCGCCTTCAGCCACGAGGTGAGGTCGCCGTTGGCGCCGGCGGCGCGCAGCGCGGTGGCGTTGGCCTCGTCGGTGTAGAGATCGGCCTCATCGGTGCTGACCACCGGCTGCTCTTCCGGCAACGCGCCGGTCTTCTCGAACGACGCGGTAAGCTCGCGGGTCTTGATCTTGGCGGCTTCCACGTCCGGCTGGTCGAACGGGTTGATGCCGAGGACCGAGCCCGCCACAGCGGTCGCCATCTCGAAGCGGAAGAACTCCTGGCCGAGATGGTCGATCGACTTCATCACGATGCGCACCACGGGATGGCCGGCCGCCTCGATCGCGGCAAGCTTGGAGTCGTGGGCGGCGTCCGCTTCGCCTTCGACGCGGATGTCGATGAAGAACCGGTCGTTGCCGTAGACGGAAGGGTCGCCCAGCGGCTCGCCCTCGATCGGGATCAGGCCCTTGCCCTCCTTGCCGGTCGATTCCGCGATGAGCTGCTCGGCCCAAGCTCCGAAATCGGCGATCTTCTTCGACGACAGGATCGTCACCTTGTCGCGGCCTTCGAGGCCGGCGAGGCCGATGGCAAGGCCAAGCTGCACGCCCGGGTTTTCGCTCGGCGGCACGTCCGGTCCGCAGGAGCGCGCCATGGCGAGCGCGTGCTTGACGAAGGTCTTGACGTCGATGCCGGCGGTCGCCGCCGGCACGAGGCCGAACGGCGACAGCACGGAATAGCGTCCGCCGATCGAGGGCTCGCCATGGAAGATGCGGGCGTAGTTCAGCTTCTTGGCGGCCTTCTCCAGCGATGAGCCGGGATCGGTCACCGCGATGAAGCGGAAGCCCGTCTTCGCCTTCGGGCCGAGCGCTTGCGCAACGCGCTCATGGAAATAGTCCTTCATCGCGTTCGGCTCGGTGGTGCCGCCCGACTTGCTGGAGACGATGAACACGGTGTTGGCGATGTCGATCCGGGCCTCCATCGCCCGCACCTGCGCCGGATCGGTGGAATCCAGCACGTGCAATTTTGGGAAGCCGGGCTTTTTCCCGAAAGTCTCGGCCAGCACCTCCGGCCCGAGGCTCGATCCGCCCATGCCGAGCACGACGGCGTCGGAGAACTTTTGCCCCTTCACGCGGCCGGCATAGTCCTCGTAATCGGCGACGTCGGCCTTGGCGGCGCTGTCGAGCCAGCCGAGCCATTTGTCCTCGTCCGTGCCGGTCCAGACCGACTTGTCGCGCTGCCACAGCCTGCGGATCTTGGCCGATGCACGCCATTCCTCCGTGCTCTTGGCCATCGCCTTGCCGAGCCCGTCGCCGAGCGAGAGAGACTGGCGGTCGAGCGCGGGCCCAAGCACCGTGGCGCGCTTGTGGGCGACGGCGCCGTAGAGCTTGTCGGCGGCGTCCGCGAACAGCTTGACGCCGTCCTTGACGAGCTCTTCGGTGATGGCGTCGAGCGAGACGCCGGAGCGCTCCAGCTCTTCCAGCACTCGGTAGGCGTCCTCGACGTTCTCTTCCAGGCTGTCGCGCGGCTTGCCATGGTCGCGGAACGCATCCAGCGTTGCCGGCGGCACGGTGTTGATGGTGTCGGGGCCGATCAATTCTTCGACATAGAGGACGTCGCTGTAATCCTTGTTCTTGGTGCCGGTGGAGGCCCACAGCATCCGCTGCGGTTTGGCGCCCTTGGCGGCGAGCTTGTCCCAGCGGGGACCCGAGAACAGGCGCTTGTAGTCCCGGTAGGCGACCTTGGCGTTGGCGATCGCGACCTTGCCCTTGAGCGCGGCGAGCCGCTCCTTCTCGGACGGATCGTTGGCGCGGGCGATCTTGTCGTCGAGCTGCTTGTCGACCACGGAGTCGATACGGCTGACGAAGAAGCTGGCCACGCTCGCGACATGCGAGGGATCGCCGCCGCCTGCGACGTATTTTTCGAGGCCGGCGATGTAGGCTTCGGCCACCTGGAGGTAGACCGCCTTGGAGAACAGCAGCGTGATGTTGATGCTGATGCCGTCGCCGATCAGCTGCTCGATCGCCGGCAGGCCCTCCGGCGTCGCCGGCACCTTCACCATCAGGTTCTTGCGGCCAACGTCCTTCCAGAGCCGGCGCGCCTCAGTGACCGTGCCTGATGTGTCCATGGCGAGATAGGGCGAGACCTCCAGGCTGACATAGCCGTCACCGCCCTTGAGGCGGTCATAGACCGGGCGCAGCACGTCGGCCGCGTTCTGGATGTCTTCGATCGCGACGGCCTCGAACAGGTCGGCCACGGTCCGGTCGCCGCGCTTCAGCGCTTTGCCGATCGGGGCGTCATATTCGTCCGAGCTGCCGATCGCCTTCTCGAAGATCGAGGGGTTGGAGGTGACGCCCTTGACGCCGTCGGTCTCGATCAGCCGCTTCAGGTCGCCCTTGGCGATGAAGCCGCGGGCCAGGAAGTCCAGCCAGACGGCTTGTCCGTGCTTTTCCAGTTCTTTGACGGGATTCATGATGCTTATTTATCTCCAAGCCTGCGGGCGAGGGGTTTCCGCGCCGGTCCTGACGCGCTATCCTCTAGCTTACATGCTCCCGGGAGGGAACCAATCAAGGGTACAGGCGTCATACCCTCCAGTGTAACTCCGTCGCGATCATGGCGATCCGGGCGGCAGTAGCGGTTGTTGCGTAAAAAGTCGTTGGCCGAAGGTTCGGCCGGGTCTCCTTGCGTAACGCCGGCCGCTTCGTCGTCAGCCAGTGGCTGCGTGGAGTGCCATCAGCGGATTCCGGTCCGTCTGGTGCATCGTGGTTCGGCCGCGAATGGCCATGCTGGGGAAGAGCATGCACGCCCATCCTGAAGGTCTGGCGTTTGCTGTCGCCGACAGCCAGCAATCTGCCATGACCATCGACGCATCCCGCGATCTCGAAATCAGGCGATGCGCGACGCAGTTGCGGCTGCTGGTTGCAGCGGGGTTTGCGATGACCCTGCTCAGCGCGAGCCTCGCTTTCGACTTGTGGGACGGTTTGGGCGACTACGACACGACGCTCGGCTATGCCGGCGTCGTGCTGTTCGGCCTGGTGACCTGCCGGCTGATCTGGATGCTGCCCGCCGAACGGGGGGCGGTCGTGGTCGTCACCCCCTACGGCATCCGCGATCTGCGCATCGGCAATGAATTTCTGCCGTGGGATTCGATTGCAGAGATTTCGGCTGAGGAAAGCCGCGGCCACAAGATGATCGTGCTGACGCCGACGCCGGCTTTGCAGCAGCAGCTCTGCGGCATCCGCGATCTGGCCCGTTGCGCGCGAAACGATCGCATCGTCATCCTGTCGGACGGCCTGGCGACCGATTTTGATACATTGCTGCGCGCTTGCCGCGACTGTCACGCTGCCAGCACTCCGCGCGCCGCATTGCAGCAGGAAGATGAACGCGGCACCCAAGGTGGTAACCAAGGCGGCGCTCAAGGCTTCGCCGTACAAGCGTCATAAGATCGCCGCTCGCCGATCGCTATGCTGCAACGCCGGATGGTCTCATCCCCGGTAACGCCCGGATGTTGCGACCGAGTGACATTTTGTGGAAATGAGCCAATATAGACAGAGATTCGCACAAAATACGGGCAGGTGCCTGTTCGTAACTCAACGAGTGCCTACGTTGTGCGTTGCGTCGTGTCTGCACCCGGGTGTCCAATGATCGTCATGTGCTCACGCTGATTCGAAACGGCCTGAGGAACGGTCCGGCAACTGCTTTCGTTTCAGCTTGTAGCGGAACTCACGCGGAGAGGGATCATGTACAACGATTCTCTATTCAACGCTTTCGCTAAGTCGTTCGAGGCGAGAAGCCAACACGACATGTCGATGGCGGAATATCTGGAATCGTGTCGAAGCGATCCCATGAAATACGCGAACGCGGCCGAGCGACTGCTAGCGGCGATCGGTGACCCCCAGACGATTGACACGGCTAAGGATACCCGCCTTGGCCGTATTTTTTTGAACCGTACGATCCGTACCTATCCGGCCTTCGCCGGCTTCTACGGCATGGAAGAAACCATCGAGCGCATCGTCGGTTTCTTCCGCCATGCGGCGCAAGGTCTCGAAGAGCGCAAGCAGATCCTCTATCTGCTCGGCCCGGTCGGCGGCGGCAAATCCTCGCTCGCCGAGCGCCTGAAGTCGCTGATGGAAGTGCATCCGATCTACGTGCTCAAGGCCGGCGATGAACTCTCGCCCGTGTTCGAGAGCCCCCTCAGCCTGTTCGATCCCGATCAGCTCGGCCCGATGCTGGAAGAGAAATACGGCATTCCGCGCCGTCGTCTCACCGGCCTGATGAGCCCGTGGTGCTACAAGAGGCTGGAAGCCTTCGGCGGCGATATCTCCCAGTTTCGTGTCGCAAAAATCCAGCCGTCGCGGCTGCGCCAGATTGCGATCTCCAAGACCGAGCCCGGTGACGAGAACAACCAGGACATCTCCTCGCTGGTCGGCAAGGTCGATATCCGCAAGCTCGAGACCTACGCGCAGAACGACCCCGACGCCTACAGCTATTCCGGCGGCCTCAATCGCGCCAACCAGGGCGTGCTCGAGTTCGTCGAGATGTTCAAGGCGCCGATCAAGATGCTGCACCCGCTGCTGACCGCGACGCAGGAAGGCAACTATATCGGCACCGAAAACATCGGCGCGATCCCGTTCACCGGCGTCATCCTCGCGCATTCCAACGAGGCCGAGTGGTCGAGCTTCAAGGCCAACAAGAACAACGAGGCCTTCATCGACCGCATCTGCGTCATCAAGGTGCCGTACTGCCTGCGCGTCACCGAGGAGCAGAAGATCTACGAGAAGCTGATCCAGGGCTCCGAGCTCGCGTCGGCGCCTTGCGCGCCTTCGACGCTGGAGACGCTGGCGCGGTTCTCGGTGATGTCGCGCCTTCGCAAGCACGAGAACTCCACCCTGTTCGGCAAGATGCGGGTCTATGACGGCGAGAGCCTGAAGGAATCCGATCCGAAGGCGCGCAGCGTCCAGGAATACCGCGACGCCGCCGGCGTCGACGAGGGCATGGACGGCGTCTCCACCCGCTTTGCCTTCAAGATCCTGGCCGCGACCTTCAACCACGATCCGCAGGAGGTCGCCGCCGACGCCGTGCATCTGATGTACGCGCTGGAGCAGTCGATCCGCCGCGAGCAGCTGCCGGAGGAGGTCGAGAAGCGTTATCTCGAATTCATCAAGGCGGATCTGGCGCCGCGCTACGCCGAGTTCATCGGCAACGAGATCCAGAAGGCCTACCTGGAATCCTACTCGGATTACGGCCAGAATCTGTTCGACCGCTACGTCGACTATGCCGACGCCTGGATCGAGGACCAGGACTTCAAGGATCCCGACACCGGCCAGCTGCTCGATCGCGAGCTTTTGAACCAGGAGCTGACCAAAATCGAGAAGCCGGCGGGCATCGCCAACCCCAAGGACTTCCGCAACGAGGTCGTCAAATTCTCGTTACGGTCGCGAGCCCAGCACGGTGGCAAAAATCCGACCTGGACCTCCTACGAGAAGATTCGCGACGTGATCGAAAAGAGGATATTCTCGCAAGTCGAGGACCTGCTTCCGGTCATCTCTTTCGGATCGAAGAAGGACGGCGAGACGGAGAAGAAGCACGGCGAGTTCGTCGCACGCATGGTGGAGCGTGGCTACACCGAGCGTCAGGTTCGCCGGCTCGTCGAATGGTACATGCGTGTGAAGCAGGCCGGTTGAGGCGGATGGTAAAGTGCCCATTCACATTATTGACAGGCGCCTGAATCCAGGCGGCAAGAGTCTTGAGAACCGCCAGCGGTTCTTGCGTCGGGCCAAATCCCTGGTGCAGGGCGCCGTCAAGAAGACCTCGCAGGAACGCGACATCAAGGACGTCCTGGAGGGTGGTGAGGTCACGATCCCGCTCGACGGCATGCACGAGCCGCGCTTCCGCCGCGAAGGCGGAACGCGCGACATGGTGCTGCCCGGGAACAAGAAGTTCATCGAGGGCGACTATCTGCAGCGCTCCGGCCAGGGCAGCGCCAAGAATTCCGGCCCGGGCGAAGGCGACAGCGAGGACGCCTTCCGCTTCGTGCTCTCCCGCGACGAGTTCGTCGATCTCTTCCTCGACGATCTCGAACTGCCGGATCTCGCCAAGCGCAAGATCGCGCAGACCGAGAGCGAGGGCATCCAGCGCGCCGGCTACACCACGTCGGGCTCGCCCGCCAACATCTCGGTGAGCCGGACGGTGAAGCTGGCGCTCGCCCGCCGCATCGCGCTCAAGCGTCCCCGCAAGGAGGAGATCGAGGAACTGGAAGCCGCGCTCGCCGCGTGTACGGACGAGGACGAGCGCGTGGAGCTTCTCGCCCAGCTCGAAAAGCTGAAGGCGAAGTCCAAGCGGATTCCCTTCATCGATCCGCTCGACATCCGCTACCGCCGCTTCGAGACGGTGCCGAAGCCGGTGGCGCAGGCGGTGATGTTCTGCCTGATGGACGTGTCGGGCTCGATGTCCGAGCACATGAAGGATCTCGCCAAGCGCTTCTACATGCTGCTCTACGTGTTCCTGAAGCGCCGCTACAAGCACGTCGAGATCGTCTTCATCCGCCACACCGACCGCGCCGAGGAGGTGGACGAGCAGACCTTCTTCTATGGCCCGGCCTCGGGCGGCACGCTGGTCTCGAGCGCGCTGCAGGCGATGCACGAGATCGTGCGCGAGCGCTTCAACCCGTCGGACTGGAACATCTACGCCGCGCAGGCCTCCGACGGCGACAATTCCTATTCCGACGGCGAGCTCACAGGGCTCCTGCTGACCGACAAGATCCTGCCGGTCTGTCAGTTCTTCGCCTATCTCGAGGTCGGGGAATCCGGCGGCAGCGCCTTCGATCTCTCCGACTCCTCGCTCTGGACCCTTTACGAGCGCCTGCGCAACGGCGGCGCACCGCTCTCGATGCGCAAGGTCAGCGAGCGCAGCGAGATCTTTCCGGTGTTCCACGATCTGTTCCAGCGCCGCGAAACTGCCCAGGAGAAAGCCGCTCCATGACGGAACGATTGTTCGAAGGCGCGGATTGGGATTTCCACACCTTGCAGCGCATCACCGATGCCTGCGAGATGGTGGCGACGAAAGATCTCGGGCTCGACGTCTACCCGAACCAGATCGAGGTCATCACCGCCGAGCAGATGCTGGATGCCTACTCCTCCGTCGGCATGCCGCTGTTCTACAAGCACTGGTCGTTCGGCAAGCAATTCGCTTTCCATGAGGCATCCTATCGCAAGGGCCTGATGGGGCTCGCCTATGAGATCGTGATCAACTCCTCGCCCTGCATCTCCTATCTGATGGAGGAGAACACGGCGACGATGCAGACCCTCGTGATCGCGCACGCCGCTTTCGGCCACAACCACTTCTTCAAGAACAACTACCTGTTCAAACAGTGGACCGACGCCGACGGCATCCTGGATTATCTCGACTTCGCCAAGACGTATGTCATGCAATGCGAGGAGCGCTACGGCCGCGTCGAGGTCGAGCGCACGCTCGATGCCGCGCATGCGCTGATGTCGCACGGCATCGACCGCTATCCCGGCAAGAAGAAGCTGGACTTGCGCGCCGAGGAGAAGCGGGCAGGGCGGCGCCGCCAGCACGAGGAGGAGGTCTTCAACGACCTCTGGCGCACCGTCCCCAAGGGCGCGGCCAAGAGCCGGTCAGCGCTCAGCATCGAGCGCCGCCGCAAGCTGCTCGGCCTGCCGCAGGAAAACCTGCTCTACTTCCTGGAGAAGAGTGCGCCGCGGCTGGCGCCGTGGCAACGCGAGCTGCTGCGCATCGTCCGCCACATCGCGCAATATTTCTATCCGCAGAGCCAGACCAAGGTGATGAACGAGGGGACGGCCACCTACGTCCACTATCGCATCATGACCAAGCTGCACGAGCAGGGCCGCATCACCGACGGCAATTTCCTGGAATTCCTGGGATCCCACACCAACGTGGTGTTCCAGCCCGAATTCGACGACCCGCGCTTCTCCGGATTCAACCCCTATGCGCTCGGCTTTGCCGTGATGCAGGACATCGAGCGCATCGTCACCAAACCGGAGGACGAGGACCGCGAATGGTTCCCCGACATCGCCGGCAAGGGCGACGTGATGGGCGTGCTGCGCGACGTCTGGGCCAACTACCGCGATGAAAGCTTCATCGCCCAGTTCCTGAGCCCGAAGCTGATGCGGCACTTCCGCATGTTCCATCTGCACGACGATCCCGAGGAGCGTGCCGGCATCCGGGTCGATGCCATCCACGACGAGCGCGGCTTCCGCCGTGTCCGCCGCGAGCTGGCGCGGCAGCACGATGTCGGCTTCATCGACGCCAATATCGAGGTCGTCGACGTCGATCTCTCCGGCGACCGCCGGCTGATCCTGCACCACCACGTCATCAAGGGCTCGCAGCTCAACGAGACCGATGCCAAGCGGGTGCTGCAGCACCTGGCCGATCTCTGGACCTACGACGTCGCGCTGATCGAGGTCGATGCCAACGACAAGGTCATGCGCGAATACGTCGTCAGCCCGCGCCCGATCCCGGCGGCGGTGGCTTGAGGCGGCTGACTGTGCCGGACGTCTGATGGGTTACCCTCAACTAGCGCACCGGCGGAGGTGCGTTCCCTCCCCCCTTGTGGGGGAGGGTTAGGGAGAGGGTACCTAGCAAAAGGTGCTGGTTGTTGATGATGCACCGAGTGTGATCGCGCGACGGAAAGAATCCCCGTGTCGCACCCCCCTCCCTGCCCCTCCCCCACAAGGGGGGAGGGAACGGAGAGAGGCTCCGAACTCGCTTTGAACTCGCTACCCCTTAGCGCTTCGCCGGCTTCTTCACCTTGCTCATATTCAACTCCACCGCCGCGCGGATCAGCGCCTTCAACGCCTTTTCGTTGATCTTCTCGCCCTCGCGAATGTCGATCGCGCGCCGGACATTGCCCTCGAGGCTGGAATTGAACAGGCCGGCCGGGTCGTCCAGCGCGGCGCCCTTGGCAAAGGTCATCTTCACCACTTCCTTGTAGGTCTCGCCGGTGCAGATGATGCCGTCGTGCTCCCAGACGGGAACGCCGCGCCATTTCCATTCCTCGACGACCTCGGGATCCGCCTGCTTGATCAGGCCGCGGACCCGCGTCAGCATTTCGCCGCGCCAGTCGCCGAGCTCCTTGATCCTGCCGTCGATCAGCTTGGAGGGCGACGGCCCAGTCGCGTCTTTCGTGCTGGTCTTCTTCGCCGCTACTGCCTTCTTCATCGTCTCGCCTCGTGTCACGCGTTGCCGCGGCGGCCGAGATAGGGCAGCGCGAACAGATAGAGCCCGGTCGCCAGCAGCGGGATCAGCGGGACCAGCGCGAGGAAGCCGATCCAGACGGCCTGGAGCTGCATGGTCATGGCGACGATGTTGGCGATGACGGCAAGCGTGAAAGCCATCGACAGCCAGCGATGGATCTGACGAATCCGCATGTCTGTGCTCACTGGGGTCTCCTTCTAGAGATGATTGGAATGGATATGGCCGGCCGGAGCTATTCTCCCCGCGCCAGCACCTCGTCCAGCTTGGCAAGGAACTGCTTCCAGCCGGCATGCGCGCCGCCGTAAGCCTGCTTCTGCGTCGGGCTGAAGCCCGCCTGCTCGACGCGTAAGTGCGTGCCCGCGCCGGTCGGAGTCAGCGTGAAGGTGACGACGCTCTTGAGGTCGAACGCGGCGTCCTCATGCGAGAAATTCCAGGTGTAGGCGAGCGTCTTCTGCGGCTCGATGGTGAGCACCTCGCAGTCCAGCACGCCGCCCCATTCGCCGCGAAGATTGAAGCGATGACCGACTGACGGCTTGAAGTCGTTCTTCATCAGCCATTCCTCGATCAGATGCGGTTGCGTCAGCGCGCGCCAGAGCCGCTCGGCCGGGAAGGCGAATTCGCGCTCGATCACGACGGAGCGCGTTTCGCTTGAGGCTTCGGTCATTGGTCCATCCTCTTCAGGAGATCGTCGAGTGCGTCGAGCCGCCTCTGCCAGAATCCGGTCATCTGGCTGGTCCAGTCGAGCAGCGGATCGAGTGCGCCGGGCTGCGCGCTGTAATGGGTCTGCCGTCCCTCATGGCGGTCGCGCACCAGGCCGGCCAGCTTCAACGCGCCGAGATGTTTCGAGACTGCCGGCTGGGAAACGCCGGATCTCACGGTCAGGGCCCCGACCGTCTGCTCCCCCTCGCGGCACAGCCGCTCGAAGATCGCCCGCCTTGTGGGGTCGGCGAGCGTCCGGAACAGGAGGTCGGGGGCGAGGGACATGGGAATCCATAACCGGGAAGTTATGGTTTAACTCATAACCGTTGGGTTATGGGTAAGTCAAGCATGATGGCGGCGGCGGGAGCTTTGCAGCGGAAGGCATCCGCGGGCGCGACTTACCTCTCTCGCTTGCGGGAGAGGTCGACGCGAAGCGTCGGGTGAGGGTTCTCTCCTCTGGGGGTTCTTCATTGCGGAGACACCCTCTCCCCAGCCCTCCCCCGCAAGCGGGGAAGGGGCGCACCTTTCTCGTGGCAACCGCAATGCCCTAGGGCCGCAAGTACAGATACCCCTGCGACTGCAGCTCGGCCAAACGAACCACGCCGCCCTTTTCCGCGCTCACGAAGCCCGGCAGCAGCTCGGTGAGCGTCACGTTCTGCGCCTTCATCGTGTTGCCGCACGCGGCGAGCTCGACGCCATCCTTGGAGAATTCGCCGACGCGCTTGCTGATGTCGGGGTTGGCCTGCGCCGAGTGGAATGCCTTCAGCGCCGGCCCGTGGATCACCAGCGCGATCGTGACGTGATCAGGACCGTCGACGCCGTCGATGTGGTTCTGGATGTTGCCCAGCACGAAATTGACCTTCTCGGCATCGCTGAGATGGTAGACCACTTTGAGCTTGTTGCCCGCGCCCGCTTCCGTCGCGGCTTTCGCGCTGGAGGCACCGAATGCCGCGCCCAGGGCCGAGATTGCGCTCCACAAGATGTTCCGCCGGTTCATGGCGATCTCCCTCGACTGGACTGAATTCGCCGGAGACATATCATCATTTGTGGCGGAGCGCTGCGAGTTCCTTGCGGTCGGTCACCAGCGAAGCGCACTCGCTGTTGTCGGTGCGGTCGAGGCGGAAAATCCGGTCGTCGGCACCGCCGACCAGCGACTGCTCGGCCTCGTCATCCGGCTTGTTGTTCTGCCAGACGCGGACCCGTTCGAGCCGCACGATCGCCGATCTGTCGTCTTTGGACAGTGCAACGCCGATGCCACCGCCCTCGCAATCGACACCGCAACCGAGGCGAACCTCGTTGCCGTCCTTGGTGAATACGGCGTGGTTACAAGAACCGCTGGAGTCGAAATCGCCGGAGCGATGGCGGTACCTGAAGCCCAGGCGGAAGGAATTGTGCAGCTCCCTGTCTTCCTTGTCCAACTCGGCTGAGATCAGCAGCTTCATCGAAGCGACCTTCTGTTTCGGATGCCGCGCCAGATGCTCCGCATCGTAGCGGCGGACGAAGCAGGCATAGGCCTTGTTGCCGGGGGTGCCCGCATACATCCGCGTGTTGAAGGTCTCGGCCTCGGCCTTGCTGGCTTCGCGGATGTCGTCAGCCTCATCCGCGTGGGCCGCGCTGATGAGTGCGGCAACGGCGAGGGCAGTCAGGAGAGAGAGCTTCATGATGGCCTCGAGCGCAATAGCTGAGCTGTAGGCTTTAGACGCGGCCCAAGTGCGACGCGTTCAACGCGCGCAAGTCGCGCATGATCATCGCAGCGCGGAGTGGGATGGATAGTTCCAGGCACGGCGTTAGTCACCGGGAGGGCGAGGAAGGTTCAACCGATGCGACGCCTTCGCCGTCCGGAACTCGATCCCTGCGAGTCGTTCGACATTGCTCCATTTCATCAATGTGATAGCCTTCACAGACGATCGCCTTTAGCGGTCGCAAGCTGGGGCTGCCTTTGTAGGTTTGTGGAGTCCCCCCGCAATGGGCGAAATTCGCAACTTCAGACCCGGAAGTCAGGATGAGCCGCCTCCGCACGGCTCAATGCCTCGTCGTCTCGCAGCCATCATCGTCGGTGACATCGCCTCCTACAGCCGCATGATGCAGGCCGACGAGGAGGGCACGCATGTCCGCGTCAAGCGGATCGAGCGTGATCTCATCCAGCCCAGCATCGTCGAACATCATGGGGCGCTGGTGAAGACGACGGGCGATGGCTTCATCGCGATCTTCGACAGTCCTGTCGAGGCCGTTCGCTGCAGCATCGTCATCCAGCAGAACCTCATCGGCCGCAATGCCTCGCTTCCGAAGCACTCCCGGCTCGAATACCGGATCGGCGTCAATCTCGGTGACGTGATCGTGGAGCCGGACGATGTCTATGGCGACGGAGTCAACATCGCCACACGTATCGAGGGTATCGCCGAGCCCGGTCACGTCTATATCTCGGGCGCGATCTACGAGCAGATCAAGCACAAGGTGGTGTGCGGCTATGAGTCGCTCGGGGACCGCAAGGTCAAGAACATCACGGATCCGGTGCGCGTCTATCGCGTGCTGCCGGACGCAGATGCCGTCGGAAGGACGCGAGGACGGCGCGAGAATACTCTGATCTTTCTCCTTGGCATCACGCTGCTGGTGATTGCGACCGGCGCGCTGTGGTATCTGCTGGCGCAGCCGCGGGGTAGAGTGGGCGAGCAGGCCGCCACGCCGGCCGCATCCCCGGTCGCTTCCCCGAGCCCGCTGGCTCCGCCGCGCGAAGCGGCGACGCAAACGCCGCAACCATCTCCGTCATTGGCGTCGTCTCCGGCACCGGCGCCCAGCCCGTCGGTCGCGCCGCCCAGCCCATCGGCCACGCCGCCCCGCGAACCCGAGATGATCGCCATTCGCGGCGGCAGCTTTGCGATGGGAAGCAATGACGATCCGACCGAACGTCCTGTCCACCAGGTCACGGTCAAGCCGTTCTCGATCGGCAAATATCCGGTGACCGTGCAGGAATGGAACGAATGCGCGGCCGCAAAGGCGTGCAGCTTCACCGCTACCGGCAAAGACGATGCGCCGATCAGCAATGTGAGCTGGACCGACGCGCAGCAATATGCGGGGTATCTGGCGCAGGCGACCAAGAAGCCCTACCGGCTTCCGAGCGAAGCCGAATGGGAATACGCCGCGCGCGGCGGCACGCAGAGCAAATATTGGTGGGGCGACAAGCTCCAGCCAGGCATGGCCGGATGCAAGGATTGCGGTGACCTCGCGGCCGAGCAGCCGGCGAAGGTCGGCAGCTTCAAGCCGAATCCGTTCGGCCTCCACGACATGGGTGGCGGTATCGATCAATGGGTCGAGGACTGCTGGCACAAGACCTATCAGGGCGCGCCCACCGACGGCTCGGCATGGAGTGGCGGGGACTGCAGCTCGCACGTCCTGCGCTCGGGCTCGTGGAAGAACGATGCGAGATATGTGAGGCCATCCAATCGCGATGGTTACGACACCAATGTCCGTTATCCCACGCATGGATTCCGCGTCGCGCTCGGTCCGTAAGTGCTGGAGTGGATTTGATGAAGATCATTCATTGTGTCGCATTGGCGACGGCGATCGCAGTGCACCCGGGCGCAGCCTACTCGCAGGGAAAGACCGCGCCAAAGGACGCAAAGCTCTATTTCATTACGCCGCACGATGGGCAGAAGGTTCGCGGTGGATTCTGGGTCCGGTTCGGGCTGCGCAACATGGGCGTGACGCATGCCGGCGACGATTACCAGAATGCCGGTCATCATCATCTGCTGGTCGACGTCAACGATCCCATCGATCCCAAGGAGCCGATCCCGCAGGACAAGTCGCACCTGCATTTCGGCGCAGGGCAGACCGAGACCATGCTGGACCTTGCGCCGGGGACTCACACCCTGCAGCTGGTGCTCGGCGACGCCAAGCACTATCCGTTCGAACCGCCGGTCGTGTCGGAGAAGATCACGATACGCGTCAGGTCGCCGGCTGCGGCCCGGAGCAAATGATCACCGCAGGCTGGCGTTGATCTTGTCCAGCACGGCCGAACCCGGGCACAGCGTGTCCGCTTCCAGCGTGTTGAGCGGCGTCTCGACCGTGTTGAGATGCTCGTGCAGATCTTCGGCGTCGGGGTCGACGTAAAGGAGACCGGTGACGATCTGCCCCTTGGCGGCGTGCCGCGCGAGGAAGGTCTGGGCGCCCAGCCGGTCATGCGGATCGTAGTCGGCGTCGATCTTGCGCAGCGCGATCTTGCTGCCGTCATGCTGCTCGACCATTTGCACCGTGCCCGGCGCATAGTCCACCGCGATGGGGTCGCGGCCGACCAGCACGTCGAGCCGGTTCACGGCGTCGTTGTGCTCGCGGACATAATCAAAGCTCTTGGTCGAGCCGGCGTGGTTGTTGAAGGCGATGCAGGGGCTGATGACGTCGATGAAGGACGCGCCCTTGTGGCGGATCGCGGCCGCGATCAGCGGCACCAGCTGGGTCTTGTCGCCGGAAAAGCTGCGCGCGACGAAGGTGGC
Source organism: Bradyrhizobium sp. CCBAU 25360 (assembly GCF_028128695.1). Classification (NCBI taxonomy): domain Bacteria; kingdom Pseudomonadati; phylum Pseudomonadota; class Alphaproteobacteria; order Hyphomicrobiales; family Nitrobacteraceae; genus Bradyrhizobium; species Bradyrhizobium sp. CCBAU 25360. The sequence goes on along the minus strand of NZ_LBJA01000044.1, from coordinate 684,021 downwards.
GCCCAGCTGCAGCGCGATCGCAACGAGGTCGATGGCGTTGTCGGTGTTGGTGACGCCCTTCTTGGACTTCGAGCCGCGGTCGGCGGTGGCCGAGAACTGGCCCTTGGTCAGCCCGTAGACGCCGTTGTTCTCGACGATGTAGGTCATGTTGACGCCGCGCCGGATCGAGTGTGCGAACTGGCCGAACCCGATCGAGGCGGAATCGCCGTCGCCGGAGACGCCGAGATAGATCAGATCGCGGTTGGCGAGGTTGGCGCCGGTCAGCACGCTGGGCATGCGGCCGTGCACGGAGTTGAAGCCGTGCGAATTGCCGAGGAAATAGTCCGGCGTCTTCGACGAGCAGCCGATCCCGGAGATCTTCGCCACCCGGTGCGGCTCGATCGAGAGCTCGTAGCAGGCCTCGATGATCGAAGCCGTGATCGAATCGTGACCGCAGCCGGCGCACAGCGTCGAGATCTTGCCCTCGTAGTCGCGATGCGTGTAGCCGAGCTCGTTCTTCTTGAGGCCGGGATGATGGAATTTCGGCTTTGCAATGTAGGTCATGAGAGCACCTGCGATCCCAAGCCCGTCATGGCCGGGCTTGTCCCGGCCATCCACGTCTTGGCCGGGAAGAAGAAAGGCGTGGATGCCCGGATCAAGTCCGGGCATGACGATGGAGAGAGCAACGCGTCGGTCATGACACGGCCTTGCGGAGCGGGGTCACCTTGAGGTGATCCTGGTGGTCGCCAATGGCTTTTGCGATGAAACGGGCGGTGATCGGCGAGCCGTCATAGTGCACGATCGGCACGAGGCGCACCGGGTCGATGCCGTTCTCGTTGACGATCAGCTGGCGGAGCTGGCTGTCGCGGTTCTGCTCGACGACGTAGACGAAATCGTGCTCGGCGAGGAAGCTCGCCACGCTCGAATGGAACGGGAAGGCGCGGATGCGCAGGCGGTCGAGCTGATGCCCGCGCGCTTCCAAAAGGCCGATCGCCTCGTCCATCGCCGGTGAGGTCGAGCCGAAATAGATCACGCCGTATTTGGTCGGCCGTTCCGCATTGGCCTGCAGCGGTCGCGGTACCAGGTCCTGCGCGGTCTCGAACTTGCGCATCAGGCGCTGCATGTTGTCGGCGTAGACCGAGCCTTCCTCGGAGTAGCGCGCATAGCGGTCGCGCGAGGTGCCGCGGGTGAAATAGGAGCCCTTGGTCGGGTGCGTGCCGGGATAGGTGCGGTAGGGGATGCCATCGCCGTCGACGTCGAGATAGCGGCCGAAGTCGCGCCCCTCTTCCAGCATCTCCTCGGTCATCACCTTGCCGCGGTCGTATTGCCTTGCGTCGTCCCATTTCAGCGGGCGGCAGAGCCGGTGGTTCATGCCGATGTCGAGGTCGAGCATCAGGAAGATCGTGGTCTGGATACGCTCGGCGAGATCGAACGCGGCGGCCGCGAATTCGAAGGCCTCGGCGGGATCCTCGGGGAACAGCAGCACATGCTTGGTGTCGCCGTGCGAAGCATAGGCGCAGGCGATGATGTCGCATTGCTGGGTGCGGGTCGGCATGCCCGTCGAGGGGCCGGCGCGCTGGATGTTCATGATCACGGCCGGGATCTCGGCGAAGTATGAGAGGCCGATGAACTCGGTCATCAGGGAGATGCCGGGGCCCGACGTCGCGGTGAAGGCGCGGGCGCCGTTCCAGGACGCGCCGATGACGATGCCGATCGAGGCCAGTTCGTCCTCACCCTGGACGATGGCGTATTTCGCCTTGCCGGTCTCAGGATCGTGCCGGTATTTCTTGCAGTGCGCGGTGAAGGCTTCGGCCACCGAGGAGGACGGCGTGATCGGATACCACGCGCATACCGTGGCGCCGCCATAGACGGCGCCGAGCGCGGCGGCGCTGTTGCCCTCGATGAAGATGCGGTCGCCGACCTTGTCCGACTTTTTCACCCTGAGGCCAATCGGGCATTTCAAATTCTGCAGCGCCCAGTCGCGCCCCAAATGCAGCGCATGGACGTTGGAGGAGAGCAGCTTTTCCTTGCCCTTGTACTGCTCGCCGATCAGCTGCTCGATCAGCTTCGGGTCCATGTCGAGCAGCGCCGAGAGTGCGCCGAGATAGATGATGTTCTTGAACAGCTGGCGCTGGCGCGGATCGGTGTAGGTCGAGTTGGTGATGGCGGTGAGCGGCACGCCGATTACGGTGATATCGTCGCGGAATTTGGTCGACGGCATCGGCTTGGTGGAATCGTAGAACAGATAGCCGCCGGGCTCGATGCCGGCCACGTCCTTGTCCCAGGTCTGCGGGTTCATCGCCACCATCATGTCTACGCCGCCGCGGGCGCCGAGATGGCCGTCCTCGGTCACCCGCACCTCGTACCAGGTCGGCAGGCCCTGGATGTTGGAGGGGAAGATGTTGCGTGGGGACACCGGGACGCCGTGCCGCAGGATCGCGCGCGCGAACATCTCGTTGGCGCTGGCCGAGCCCGAGCCGTTGACGTTGGCGAAGCGGACGACGAAGTCGTTTACGCTGCTGATCGGCTTTTTGTCGGGCATGTCGAACCTGCGTGGGTCATCTCGATGAAATATTTTTGCATGTCCCAGGCGCCGGTGGGACAACGCTCGGCGCACAGCCCGCAATGCAGGCAGACGTCCTCGTCCTTCACCATTACGCGCCCGGTTTTGAGATCCGAGGAGACGTAGAGGTCCTGGTCCGGATGCGGCGAGGGTGCCTTCAGGCGCTGGCGCAAATCGCTTTCCTCGCCGTTGCCGGTGAATGTGATGCAATCCATCGGGCAGATGTCGGCGCAGGCATCGCACTCGATGCAGAGCGAGGTCGAGAACACGGTCTGGACGTCACAATTCAGGCAGCGCTCGGCTTCGCCCAACGCCAGCTTGACGTCGTAGCCGAGCTCGACCTCGGCGCGGATGTCCTTCAGCGCGATCACCTTGTCGCGATGCGGCACCTTGTAGCGTTTGTCGATCGAGATGTCGTTGTCATAGCTCCATTCGTGGATGCCCATCTTCTGCGATGAGACATGCACGTCGGGCAGCGGACGCTCGGTAATGTCCTCGCCCGAGAGCATCTTGTGGATCGACAGCGCGGCGTCATGGCCGTGCGCCACCGCCCAGATGATGTTCTTCGGGCCGAATGCAGCATCGCCGCCGAAGAACACCTTTGGATTGGTCGAGGCGAATGTCTTGGGATCGACCTTGGGCATGTGCCATTTGTCGAACTCGATGCCGCAATCCTGCTCGATCCAGGGGAAGGCGTTCTCCTGGCCGACTGCGACCAGCACGTCGTCGCAGGGAATGGTCTGATCGGGGTCGCCCGAAGGCACGAGGTTACGGCGGCCTTTGGCGTCAAATTCGGCTTTGACGTGCTGGAAGGTGACGCCGATGAGCTTGCCGGCGACGTGCTTGAATGCCACCGGCACCATGTAATTGAGGATCGGAATATCCTCGTGGATTGCGTCCTCCTTCTCCCACGGCGAGGCCTTCATCTCCTCGAAGCCGGAGCGCACGATCACCGTGACTTTCTCGCCGCCGAGGCGGCGCGCGGTGCGGCAGCAATCCATCGCGGTGTTGCCGCCGCCGAGCACGATCACGCGCTTGCCGATCTTGTCGACATGGCCGAATGACACGTTGGCCAGCCATTCGATACCGATATGGATGTTGCCCGCCGCTTCCTTGCGGCCGGGAATGTCGAGCTCGCGGCCGCGCGGTGCGCCGGAGCCGACGAAGATCGCGTCGTATTTCTCCGCGAGCAGCGACTTCATGCTCTCGATGCGGTGGCTGCCCTTGAAGTCGACGCCGAGACCCAGGATGTAGCCGGTCTCCTCGTCGATCACCGAATTGGGCAGGCGGAATTTCGGGATCTGCGTGCGCATCATGCCGCCGGCTTCGGGATCGGCATCGAACACGGTGCAGTGATAGCCGAGCGGCGCCAGATCGCGCGCCACCGTCAGCGAGGCGGGGCCGCCACCGACGAAGGCGACGCGCTTGCCGTTCTTCGGCGAGGGGCGCGGCAGGCGCTGCCTGATGTCGTCCTTGAAATCGGCGGCGACGCGCTTGAGCCGGCAGATCGCGACCGGCGTCTCCTCGACGCGTCCGCGGCGGCACGCCGGCTCGCATGGACGATCGCAGGTGCGTCCCAGAATTCCGGGAAACACGTTCGATTTCCAATTGATCATATAGGCGTCGCTGTAGCGGCCTTGTGCGATCAGTCGGATATATTCGGGAACCGGGGTGTGCGCAGGACAGGCCCATTGGCAATCGACCACTTTGTGAAAGTAGTCGGGGGCCGCGATATCGGTCGGTTTCATTCCTACCCTGTCCGCGCAGGCTCAAAGACCCGGCGGCCTCTTCTGAGCTTGGCGAACGCTTAACGCGCTGCGATCTGGTTTCTGAATGACGTCATTGGGTTAGCTTATTAGAACCTTTCCGAAGTACAACGGCAAAGTTCGGCGCGTCCCCGCTTTCATGGGAGCTACGCGCGCACAGCATTAACGGCCGTGCGCGATGCGCGTGCGGTGCAATATGTTGCGATGCAGATGGTTGTTCAGCCGCGCGCGATATCGCTCTTCGCGAGATCCCACATCAGGCTGTAAGTCCCGACCGAGACGGGCAGCGGGAAGGGTGATGCGGCAGGGCCGGTGAAGCGCTCGGCGATCACGGCCGAGACAGCGCCGACATGCGTGCCGTCGATCAGCACGAACCAGTCGCGGACGCCTTCGTTGCGCACCGCCGGAATGTCCGCTGTCGCGCCGGACAATTCCGGCTCGCTCTCGAGCAGATGCATGGAGATGATGCCGTCGCGCTTCTCCGGCGCCAGCTTCTCTTGCAGTGCATCACGCCATGCGCCGGCATTGTCGGGCGTCGGCCGCAGGCGCACCACGCCGAGCGCAGCGCCGCGGCCGGTGCCGTTGCTGATGGTAATGCGAGCGACGACACGGAGCATGTCCTTGAAATGCGCCATGCTCCGCCGCGACCATTCGGTCTGGTTGGCCAGCCGCGCCCGATAGGCGGGACTGTCGAGCACGTCGAGCGTCGCGGTCGAGTACAGCGAGAGATATTTGGGATTGGCGGCATGCGCGACATAGCGCCGCGCTTCCAGAAAGCCCTCGATCGCGACGCGCTCTTCCAGATGTTCGCGATCGTACCAGCGGTTGAAATCGGCCTCATTGCCTGCGTCGATGTTCATCGACGTCAGCAGCATGCCCTTTCCGGCGAGCGGCATTTTCTTGTTGTCCTTTTTCGCGCATTAGCGCGCGGCCTTCGACGCAAGGTCGGCAATCGACTTCATCACCGCATCCCTCACGCCGGCATCATAGAGCGAATGTCCGGCTTCTTCCACGAGGCGAATCTCGGAACCCGGCCAAACTTTCGCGAGCGTGTGTGATGTCTCAGGAGGGCACAACAGGTCGTAGCGGCCCTGCACAATAATGCCGGGAATGCCGGCGAGCCGGTCCGCGTTCCGCAGCAGCTGGTCTTGGTTCATGAAGGAGTTGTTGATGAAATAATGTGCCTCCATGAACGGCGTCGCCGGCAGCGTGCGCCACACGTTCAGTGACGCCAGGTCCAGCCGCGTCTTCGCCGCCTTGTGCTCCGACAGGGCTCGCTCGGTATCGTGCCAGGCGCGGGCCGCAGGTCCGTGAATGGCCGGATCGGCATCGAGGATGCGGCGATAATAGGCTTCCACCGGGCGTGCGCGTTCCCCGGGCGGCAGCACGCTCAGAAAATCCTCGTAGAGCGCGGGATAGAATTGCGGCAGGCGCACCGTGAAGGCCGTCTCGACCTCTGCCCGCGTGCCCAGAAAGGTCGCGCGGAGCGCAATGCCGGAGATGCGCTCCGGATGGGCCTGCGCGTACGCCAGCGCCAGCGTCGCGCCCCAGGAGCCGCCGACGACCATCCAGCGTTCGAAGCCGAACTTGTCGCGGATCATCTCCATGTCCGCGATCAGATGTTCCGTGGTGTTGTGCTCGCGCGATCCCTTGGGACGGCTGCGGCCGCAGCCGCGCTGGTCGAACAGCACGGCGCAGAAGCGATCAGGGTCGAACAGCCGGCGATGATCGGGCTGGCATCCGCTGCCGGGCCCGCCGTGCAGGTAGACCGCGGGAATGCCGCCGCTGCGACCGACGCTCTCGACATAGAGCTCATGGCCGTCGCCGACGTCGAGCATGTCGGAGGTCAGCGGCGCAAAGGGATCAGCGCGCCTCGCCGCTGTGCCTGCGTCGGCGTCAGGCCCCATTCTCGGATTCCAGGGTGCCGCCGGCGAAGTTGCGATAGAGGAAGCGGCTGGTCTCGCCCTCGGCCTCACGCTCGGCCTGCTTGAAGATGGTTTCGTGCAGCGGCGACAGCGCGCAGGCCGGATCGGTGTTGGCGGCATCGCCGGTCAGCGCAAAGGCCTGGCAGCGGCAGCCGCCGAAATCGATCTCGCGGAATTCGCAAGACTTGCACGGCTCCTTCATCCAGCCGGTGCCGCGATAGCGGTTGAAGGCCTCGGAGTTCTGCCAGATCCAGGCGATCGAATGGTTGGAGCGCACCGACTCGAAGTCGAGCCCGGTGATGCTCTCGGCGGCGTGGCAGGGCAGCACCTTGCCGGCGGGCGAGATGTTGAAGAACTGACGGCCCCAGCCGCCCATGCATTTCTTCGGCCGCAGCGCGTAGTAATCGGGAACGACGTAGTCGATCGCAAGCGTGCCCTTCAGCCGTTCGCGCGCCTCCTCGACGAGGCGGGTACATTCGTCGAGCTGCGCCACCGTCGGCATCAGCGCGGCGCGGTTCTTCAACGCCCAGCCGTAATACTGCACATTGGCGACCTCGAGCCGGTCGGCGTCGAGATCGACGGACATCTGGATGATGTCAGGCAGCTGGTGCAAATTCTGCCGGTGCATCACCGCGTTCACGGTGAGCGGCAAATCGAGCTCGCGCGTCCACTTTGCGACCTCGAGCTTCTTGCGGTGGCCGCCCTTGTAGCCGGCGACGCGATCGGCGAGGCCTTCCTCGATGCCCTGGAACGAGATCTGCACATGGCAGAGCCCGGCATCGGCGAGATCGCTGAGCTTCTCGCGCGTCAGCAGTACGGCCGAGGTGATCAGGTTGGTGTAGAGGCCGACGTCGCTGGCATGCTTGACGAGGTCGACGAGGTCCTTGCGCGCCGTCGGCTCGCCGCCGGAGAAATGCACCTGCAGCACGCCGATCTCGGCGAGCTCGCTCAAGACCTTCTTCCATTCCTCGGTGGTCAGCTCCTTGCCCGAGCGATCGAGCTCCACCGGGTTGGAGCAGTAGGGGCATTGCAGCGGGCAGCGATGGGTGATCTCCAGCAGCACCGCGAGCGGAATGCCAAAAGTCTCCGCTGTCGAGCGCTGCTTCTCCAGCACCGCGAGGCTGTCGCTGGCGTTGGGCGGGACGGTGGGATTGCCGAGCACATCGCTCATGACGTCTTCTCCCGGGCTTCCGTGAGAAAGCCCTTGTCGGCGAGATCCTGCAGCATGACGATGACATCGGCCAGGATCGCCTCGCGCGGCGCGGCGTATTTGACCGCCAACGCGTCCGCAATGTCGCCGACGCTGCGCTCGCCGTTGCAGAGCTGCAGGACCTCGACTGCGATCTCGTCCGGGGCCAGAACACGTTCCGGCGCCAGGATCACCCAGACCTTTCGCGTCTCGTCATATTTCAGCTTGGCATGCCGCGGCAGCACCGGGCGGCTTGCCTCGCTGACGCTGATGTTCCGCGGCCCGGCCATTCCAGTTCCTCTTCAGTTCGCTTTGGGCACGAACGCGCCCGGCGGAATGTTGCCCTCGACATAGGCGTGCTGGAGCGCGTCGAGCTGCACCCATAGCACGTTGGTCTTGAAGATCAGCGCGTTGCAGACGGAGGCGCGCTCTTCCGGCGTCCTTGCATGCGCCTTGACATAGTCGAGCGCAAAGCCGGCATCGCGCGGCGCCTGGGTCAGGCGACGCTTGAAGTAGCTCATGATGTCAGGATTGACGAAATCATAGTGCTCCAGCATGCCGGAGATGCGTTCTTCATGCAGATTTGGCGCGAACAGCTCGGTAAGCGAGGAGGCGATCGCCTCCAGCGGGCTCTTCTCGCGGCAGTAGTGGACGTAGGCTTCGACCGCGAAGCGCGTCGCCGGCAAGATGCCTTCGGTCGATTCCACGTAAGCCGTGTCGAGCCCGAGTCCTTCCGTCAGCTTGATCCAGCGCTCGATGCCGCCCTCGGAGCCGACATCGCCGTCATGGTCCTCGATGCGATGGCGCCATTCCAGGCGCGTGGCGCGGTCGCGGAAGCGCGAGATCACCACCGCGTCCTTGATCGGGATGGTGCTCTGGTAATAGTAGCGGTTCAGCGCCCAGGCCTGCACCTGGCCCTTGTTCAGCTTGCCGCCGTGCAGCAGCTTATGGAACGGATGCAGGCTGTGATAGCGCGTCGCCCCGATATGGCGCAGCGCCGCCTCCAGCTCCTCGGCGCTCGTGAGCTTGATGTCCTTGCCGATCGAGAGCGCAGTCATTCCAGTCATTGACGCCGCATTCACAGCACGATCTCCGTTCCATCCGCCGGTATCTGCCAGCCCGCCGCCTCAGCGGCCTTGCGCTCGGGTGAGGCAGGCAGCAGCGCCGGGTTCGAGTTATTGATATGCAGAAATATCTTCCTGTCGATAGCAAGGTCGGCCAGCCGTGCGATGGCGCCGTCCTGGCCGGACATGGCGACATGTCCCATGCTCTTGCCGGTCTTGTGGCCGAGCCCGCATTTGATCATCTCGTCGTCCTGCCAGACCGTGCCGTCGAAGAACACGAGCGAAGCGCCGTCGATTTCGGCCTTCAGCGCGTCGGTCACCTCGGCGCACGCCGCGATGAAGTAGAAGCACTTGCCGGTCGCCTTGTCGGTGATCTTCAGGCCCAGCGTGTCGCCGTCGCCGCTCTCGCCACCGGGATGCGCCTTGCCTTCCAGATACCAGGCCGACTTGCCGGGGACTGCGAAGGCCAGCACTTCCAGCCCGGAGCGCGCGCCATCCGGTAGCCGCGGTTCGAACGGCTCGCTGATGTCGATCGGCTGGCGCCGCACGTTCTTTTCGTTCAGCACGTCGAAGATGCTGTTGCTCTTCAGGATCGCCAGCACCTTCTCGTGCGCATAGACCGTGAAGGGCGAGCCCTCGCGCATCGAGAGCAGGCCTGCCACCGCATCCACCTCGCTGTTGGTCAGGATAACGCCTGCGATCGGCGTATGGCGCAGCGCGCCCGCTTTGGGGTGCAGCTGCGGCGTGGCATTCAATTGCTGCCGCAGGTCCGGGGAGGCATTGATCAGGAACCAGTGCTCGCCGTCGCCGCTGAAGGCGACCGAGGCTTGGGTTCTCAAGAGTTCATGGCCGTTCTCACGGGCCGCCCGGCAGCCCTCGCAGCCGCAATTCCATTGCGGCACTCCGCCGCCGGCTGCGGCGCCCAGGACGACGACGCGAAGCATGATCCGTCTCCTGGAAGCAACGTCACGGAGGTGGATCTCAGGCCGACACGATTTCCATCATTCGGAAACCGGTCGTGACCGAAAGATCCACCTGCGCTGAACGCAGATCACCAACCGCTTACTTGCGGGTGGCGCTCACGTACATGTTGATTTCCATGCCGCAGGGCACTTCGACGATCTTCGGGGCTTTCCAGGCCATTTTGGCACTCCATTTTCGCGAATTCGGACGTATCCGCCCACCCGTTAAATTAATGCGCGCCGAGAAGTTCGCCAGTGAAATTTTCCCGAGAAGCCCATGTTGCGCCGCGAAAAAAAGCCCTCGGGAACACCACTTCTGGGGCGCTGCCTTGCGTTCGGCGCATTCGGTCGCGAACCCTGTCCTGATAAAGCAGTTGTGAGTGCAGTGCAGCTTTCAATCCGGTACAGGCGACCCAACTGGATTTCGATGATGCCCAGATACTACTTCAACACCCGTATCGGCGACGAACTGATCGTGGATCCCGAAGGCGAGGACCTGCGCAACCCCGACCGCGCCTGGGAGGTCGCCCGCCAGATGATCCTGGAGGTGGTGAAATCCGAGGGCACCCAGCGCGCCCTGCTGGACGCCGTGATCGAGGTGACCGACGCCGAAGGCGAGATCGTGCTGGAGTTCCCCTTCACCGAGGCGCTGCTGGACATCCCGGACGCGTCCGCGACGCGGCACTAGCCCCCACTCTCTCCCCGTCATTGGCCCTTGCGACGAAGCAATCCAGACTGCCTCCGCGGAGGGATTTCTCGATTGCTTCGCTGCGCTCGCAATTCAATGACGAGGGACCACCCGGCGCCTCAGCGCCTTCGCCCCTGCGAAATCCGCATGGCTTTGCCGCGTTCCCGGCGCTAAAAGACGCCGGTTACACGGAGCAAGCCATGCAAGATCTCTGGCGCCTGTCGGCTGCCGACCTCGCCACCCTCGTCAAGTCCAAAAAGGTGTCCGCCAGGGAGGCCGCTAAGGCCGGTCTCGCCCGCCTGGACGCCGTCAATCCCCAGCTCAATGCGGTGATCGACCACCGGCCGGACGACGTGCTCAAGCAGGCCGACGCCGTCGATGCCGCCATCGCGCGGGGCGAGGACCCCGGCGTGCTCGCCGGCGTGCCCGTCACCATCAAGGCCAATGTCGACCAGGAGGGCTTTGCCACCACCAACGGCCTCAAGCTCCAGCGCGATTTGATCGCGCGCGAGGACAATCCGGTGGTCGCCAATTTCCGCAAAGCCGGCGCCATCCTGCTCGGCCGCACCAATTGCCCGGCCTTCTCCTATCGCTGGTTCACCACCAACCTCGTCCATGGCGACACCAAGAACCCGCGTGACGCCTCTCTGACCCCGGGCGGCTCGTCCGGCGGCGCCGGTTCGGCGGTCGCGGCCGGCATCGGCCACATCGCCCACGGCACCGACATCGCCGGCTCGATCCGCTACCCCGCCTATGCCTGCGGTGTGCACGGCCTGCGCCCGACGCTGGGCCGCATCCCCGCCTTCAATCCGGCACTGCCGGAGCGCCCGATCGGACCGCAGATCATGGCGGTCTCGGGTCCGCTGGCGCGCACCGTCAACGACCTCAGGATTTCACTGGCTGCGATGTCGGCCCGCGACATCCGCGATCCCTGGTACGCACCAGTGCCGCTGGAAGGCCCAGCACGGGACAAGCGCGCCGCGCTCTGCCTCAATCCGGACGGCCTTGCCACCACGCCCGAAGTGAAGGCGGCGGTGATCGATGCGGGCAAGCGCCTCGAGCGTGCCGGCTGGACGGTCGAGACGATCGAAAACACGCCGTCGATGCGCGAGGCGGTCGAGTGGCAGATCAAGCTTTGGCTCGGCGACGGCTATGAAGCGCAGCTGGAGATGGCCGAGCGCGAGGGCGATCCCGGTGCGCTGGCGTGCCTGCGCGGCAATCGCGGCAGGGTCACGCCGATGGATCAGGCCAATTACGCCAAGGCGCTGACGCGGCGGGCCACTCTGACCCGCGACTGGATGCTGTTCTTCGAAAAATACGCGGTGCTGCTGACGCCGGTGTCCGGCGAGCTGCCGTTCCCCGATCATCTCGATCGCAAGGACGATGAGTCCTTCAAGCGCGTCTGGGAAGCGCAGCTGCCGCAGATCGCCATTCCCTTCATGGGTCTGCCGGGCCTCGTGGTCTCCACGGGTCTGGTCGGCAAGGCGCCCGTCGGCGTGCACATCGTCTCCGGCCGCTACCGCGAAGACCTCTGCCTGCTCGCAGGCGAAGCGATCGAGGCGGGCGGCGTGCCGCCGTCGCCGATCGATCCCGTGGGTTAGCGATGTCCGCGATCTACGATTTCAAGGCCAACTCGCTTGCGGGTGAGGAGGTTGCGCTCCGCCGCTTCGAGGGGCAGGTGCTCCTGATCGTCAACACCGCGAGCAAATGCGGCTTCACGCCGCAATATCGCGGTCTGGAGGATCTGCATCGCGATCTCTCGCCGCGCGGCTTCTCCGTGCTCGGCTTTCCCTGCAACCAGTTCGGCGCGCAGGAGCCGGGGCAGGCGAGCGAGATCCAGGCGTTCTGCTCGACCAATTACGACGTCACCTTTCCCTTGTTCGAGAAGATCGACGTCAACGGCGCCCATGCGCACCCTCTGTATGAGTACCTGAAACACCAGCAATCGGGCTTGTTAGGGGCCTCCATCAAATGGAATTTCACCAAATTCCTGGTGGACCGTCAGGGCCGCGTAATCGCGCGCTACGCGCCGACCGCACGGCCCGAAGGATTGCGGAATCAAATCGAGACCCTGTTATGAGCGAGACAATCATGAGCGACGAATTTCCGGACCGCCTGTCGGTCGATCCGAACAGCCCCTATTACAACGCAGACATCCTGGCGCGCGACGTCGGCATCCGCTTCAAGGGCGTCGAGAAGACCAATGTCGAGGAATACTGCATCAGCGAAGGCTGGGTCCGCGTCACCGCCGGCAACGCCAAGGACCGCCACGGCAACCCGCTGACCATCAAGGTGCACGGGCCGGTGGAGCCGTATTTCAGGGATAAGAAGTGACGGCGAAGCCGTCATTCCGGGGCGATGCGAAGCATCGAACCCGGAATCTCGAGATTCCCCGGTGCGCAATTGCGCACCTGAGGTCAGGTCCTTCGGACCATCCCGGAATGACGGGCTAACAAATCGAAAGGCCCCCCATGTCCGTCCGCATCGTCGACGTCCGCGAGATCACCAAGCCGATCTCATCGCCGATCCGCAACGCCTATATCGACTTCACCAAGATGACGACGAGCCTCGTCGCCGTCGTCACCGACGTCGTTCGCGACGGCAAGCGCGTGATCGGCTACGGCTTCAACTCCAACGGCCGTTACGGGCAGGGCGGCCTGATCCGTGAGCGTTTTGCCTCGCGCATCACCGAGGCCGATCCGAAGTCGCTGCTGAATGCGGCCGGCGACAATCTCGACCCCGACAAGGTCTGGGGCGCGATGATGACCAACGAGAAGCCCGGCGGCCACGGCGAGCGCTCGGTCGCAGTCGGCACCATCGACATGGCGGTGTGGGACGCGGTGGCGAAGATCGCGGGCAAGCCGCTGTTTCGCCTGCTCGCCGAACGGCACGGCGTCAAAGCCAATCCGCGCGTGTTCGTCTACGCCGCCGGCGGCTATTACTATCCCGGCAAGGACCTCTCGATGCTGCGCGGTGAGATGCGCGGCTATCTCGATCGCGGCTACAACGTCGTGAAGATGAAGATCGGCGGCGCGCCAATTGAAGAAGACCGCACCCGCATCGAGGCGGTGCTGAAGGAGATCGGCAAGGACGCGCAGCTCGCCGTCGACGCCAATGGCCGCTTCAACCTGGAGACCGGCATCGCCTATGCCAAGATGCTGCGCGACTATCCCTTGTTCTGGTACGAGGAAGTCGGCGATCCCCTCGACTACGCGCTGCAGGCCGCGCTCGCCGAATTCTATCCAGGCCCGATGGCCACAGGCGAGAATCTCTTCAGCCACCAGGACGCCCGCAATCTGATCCGCTACGGCGGCATGCGCCCGGACCGCGACTGGCTGCAGTTCGACTGCGCGCTCTCCTACGGCCTGTGCGAATACCAGCGCACGCTGGAAGTCCTGAAAACCCACGGCTGGTCCCCCAGCCGCTGCATCCCGCATGGCGGCCACCAGATGTCGCTCAACATCGCCGCCGGCCTCGGCTTAGGCGGCAACGAGAGCTACCCCGACCTGTTCCAGCCCTACGGCGGCTTCCCGGATGGCGTTGGCGTCGAGAACGGCCACATCACCATGCCGGACCTTCCGGGCATCGGTTTTGAAGGCAAGTCGGATCTCTACAAGGAGATGAAGGCGCTGGCGGAGTAGGGTCGACGGCGTCTCCAACAACTCGGTGTCGTCCCCGCGAACGCGGGGACCCATAACCCCAGGGAGAGGTTATGGAGCGGGCCGGCAACTCCGAATCTTCGCCAAACCCAACCCTGTGGCTATGGGTCCCGGATCAGCGCTTCGCTTGTTCGGGACGACGACTGAGTTTGCGGCTACGACAACCGCATGTCCAGCAGCCGCCTTCCTTCGCCCTTCAGCAGCTTCTTCACAGCGCTCGACGCCACCACCTCGCCGTCATTCGCGTAGGCCTCGTGGTTTTTCTCGATGTCGTCGAGGCGATAGAGGTAGTTGACCATCACGCCGGCGGATTCCCGCACGCCCTTCGGCGAGAGATCGCCGAGCCAGTTGATGCGCTCCAGCCTTGCGCCGTTGCCGAGATGGAAGCGGGCGACGGAATCGATCAGCTTGCCCTTCGGCGTGCGCGCCTTGAGGAAGTAGTGCGCCGCGAGCGGCTCGATCACGGCGCGGAGCTGTGCCGTCGTCTCGGGGCTCTCGAACCATTTGGGGTCGTCGAGGCGCTTCAGCACCTCGCGGTCCTCGTCCGACAGCGGCAGGTCCTTGTCCTGCTTCAGCCATGGCATGAAACCCGGCACCGGCGACAGCGTCACGAAAGTGTCGAGCTTGGGCGTTTCGCGGCGCAGCTCCTCGACCACCTGCTTGATCAGGAAGCTGCCGAAGGAGATGCCGCCAAGACCGCGCTGGGTGTTGGAGATCGAATAGAACACGGCGGTGCGCGCGCGCTCGATCGGCAGATACTGGCGATCGACCGCGAGCAGCGGCGCGATCGCGCCGGGGATCGTCTCGGTCAGCGCCACCTCGACGAAAATCAAGGGCTCGTCGACCATCGCGGGATGGAAGAAGGCGTAGCAGCGGCGGTCGACCGGATCGATGCGGCGGCGCAGATCGTCCCAGTCGGAGATCTCGTGCACGGCCTCGTAGCGGATGATTTTTTCGAGGATGTTGGCCGGGGTCGACCAGTCAATCCTGCGCAGCACGAGAAACCCCCTGTTGAACCACGAAGAGAGAAGATGCGAGACGTCGCGATCGAGCGCGGCGAGCTCGGTGTGGCCGTTCATCATGCCGAGCAGATCGGCGCGCATGTTGACGAGATCGCCGGTGCCGCCGGGCGCGCGGTTGAGGCGGCGGATCAGCTCCTGCCGCCGCGGCTCCGAGGCGAAATGCAGCGAGCTCGCGTCCTCGTCGCTCGGCGCGGCGCGCCATTTCTCGATCGCCTTGGACAGGCGCTCCCGGTCCGGGCCGAAATCGCGCACCAGTCCGTCGAAGAAGGCGCGGCGTCCCGCCGCATCCAGCTCCCGGTAGATGTCGAGCACCTCACGCGCGATGGCGATGCCCGATGCCTCGCCCCGGCCCGACAGCAGCGCGTCGCAGAGATCGATCAGCCCGTCGGCGTCCCGTCTGGTGTCGGCGGAATCTCCCCGACGAAGCAGCGTGCGGCCGCGCTCGGAGATCGTGGCGAGCAGGTCGGAGAAGAAGGCGTTGGCCATCGGGACTTTCGTGTCGGGTTTGTGCGTTGCGGAAGCTTACACGGGATTTGGGCAGAAACCGATCACAATCAAGCGGAGGAATGCGGCAACTTTAGTTGGGCCGTGCGTCTGGAGAATGCCGGCATGCCTGCCTTTGCGGCAATGCCACCGAGGGCCCCCCTACCGTAGGGTGGGCAAAGGCGCACTTGCGCCGTGCCCACGATCTCTCTCGATTGCGAAAAATGCGTGGGCACGCTCCGCTTTGCCCACCCTACGAGTTCTGCGCTCGTATCGACCAGCTACACTTTCCCCGCAAACTCAGTCGGCGTGCGCCCCGTCACCTGGCGGAACGCGGCCGAGAACGCGGGCACGCTGGCATAGCCGAGCTGGGTCGCAAGCTGCTTCACCGACACGCTGGCATCCGTCGAGAGCCGCTGGATCGCCGCGGCAATCCGCGCGCGCTGGCACCAGCTCTTGAAGCTCAGCTGCGTTTCCGTCGAGAACAGCCGCGACAGCGTCCGCGCGGAAGTTCCAACCTCGCGCGCCAGCGTGTCGATGTCGTGCAGGCCGGTGGGATCGTCGAGCACGATCATGGCGGCGCGGCGGCAGCGCACTTCGCGCGGCAGCGGCACGAAGGTCGCGGAATCCTCGGCCTGGTGCAATTCCAGCATGACGAGGCGCACCAGCAGCTCGGTCCGCTCCTCCGTGTTGCGCGCGTCGAACAGCGCCAGGATCGCCTGATTGAGCAGCGGCGACACCCGCACCACGAATTCCCGGGTCAGGCCGACATAGCGCTGCTCGCGCTTCAGCCAGGACAGGTCGAAATACAGCGTGCGCATCTCGATGTCGGCGAGCAGATCGATGGCATGCTCGAGCCCGGCCGGGACCCAGACCGCGCGATCCGGCGGCACCAGCCATCGCCCCCCGGGCGTCGTCACCTGCATCGTGCCCTTGGCCGCATAGATCAGCTGCGCCTCGCGGTGCAAATGCGGATCGATCCGCATGCCCTTGGGATAGTCGCGCGCGACCAGGTGCACGCCCGCGGGCGAGCGGTGGTTGCTCCGGACCTCCCTCAGGATTGGCGTTTCCAAGATTGGCGTTTCCAAGACAGTCATTGGCAGCATCCCGTCATGGGTCCGACATATAACTCATTTTGGAGCAGGAGAGGATTCGTAATGAACAGCCCCAGCCGGGTCATCAGTTTCGTCAACGCAGGCCATTTCATCGACCATTATTCGATGCTGATCTTTGCCGCCGCCGTGATCATCATGGGGCCGGCGCTCGGCATGGCCTATTCGGAGCTGCTGCCTTACGCGACGCCGGGCTTCATCGCGTTCGGTGCCGGCTCGCTGCTGACCGGCTGGCTCGGGGACCGCTGGAGCCGCCGCCACATGATGCTGATCTTCTTCGTCGGCATTGGTGCCTCCATGATCTCGGTCGGCTTCGTGCAGACGCCCGTGCAGCTCGGCGCCGCGCTGCTCGCCATCGGCATCTTCGCCTCGATCTATCATCCCGTCGGCACCGCCATGATCGTGTCGTATGCCGACCGGCTCGGCCGCGAGATGGGCATCAACGGCGTCTGGGGCAATCTCGGCGTTGCCTCCTCGGCGCTGGTCACCGGCGTGATCGGCCAATATCTCGGCTGGCGTTTCGCCTTCATCGTTCCCGGCGTGGTCACGATCCTGATCGGTATCGCCTTTGCGATGCTGGTCGTGCACGAGGACCGCAAGGGCTCGAAGCAGGCGGCGGCGCAGGCGCGGGTGGCAAAACAGGACATGTGGCGCGTGGTGCTGTCGCTGCTGATCGTGGTGATCGCGATCTCCACCACGTTCAACGCCGTCACCGTCGCGCTGCCAAAACTGTTCGCGGAGCGTCTCGCCGATTTGACCAAGAGCCCGGCGTTGCTCGGCGTGATCGCGGCCTGCGTCTACGTGTTCGGCGCGATGACGCAGTACACGATCGGCCGGCTGCTCGACCGTTACTCGCTGAAGACGGTGGCGTTGCCGCTGTCCTTCATGCTGGCGCCGTTCCTCTATCTCGCCGCCAGCCTGAACAATCTGCCGCTGATCCTGGTCTCGATCGGCATCGTCATGGGTGCGTTCGGACAGGTCACGGTGAACGATGCAATGGTCGGCAAGTACACCAGCGAGGAATGGCGCTCGCGCGCCTACGCCGTGCGCTATTTCATCGGGTTCACCGCGGCGGGCGCCTCGGTCGGCCTGGTCGCCTGGCTCTACGAGCAGGGCGGCTTCGTCACCATGCTGCACGCCTTCGCCGCGCTCTGCCTGCTGGCGATCGCGGCGGCGATCATCCTGCCGCGCGAGATCAGGACGCCGGCTGCAGTGTGAGGGCCCGTGTCCCGGGCAAGCTGCAACGCGTAAGCGTTGCGGCGCAGAGCCGGGACCGAGAAAATTGCGGGCAAGTTTCTCGGCGGCATAGGCCCCGGCTCTGCAGCGCACCGCCGAAGAGGCACTGCGCTGCTTCCGGGGCACCAGCGGGGTGGAACCCGCCCCACCTCCCGAGGGTTCTATCCCCGTGGCCCCGACACCGGGGGTGAAGGGGGAAAGACACCAGCATGCCATGGCGCCTGCTTCGACCGGCCGGCCTCGTCCCCGCGGCG
This sequence comes from Bradyrhizobium sp. CCBAU 25360, assembly GCF_028128695.1. Classification (NCBI taxonomy): domain Bacteria; kingdom Pseudomonadati; phylum Pseudomonadota; class Alphaproteobacteria; order Hyphomicrobiales; family Nitrobacteraceae; genus Bradyrhizobium; species Bradyrhizobium sp. CCBAU 25360. The sequence goes on along the minus strand of NZ_LBJA01000044.1, from coordinate 666,119 downwards.
CTTGTCCTCACCACCATTGCGGCCGGTGCCGAGGGCGGCAAATCGGCTGGCCCATCCGAATTCCTGTTGGTGGCGCAGATCGTGCTGTTGATCGCGGTCGGTCGCGGTCTCGGCGAGATCATGCAGCGCGTCGGCCAGCCCTCGGTGATCGGCGAGTTGCTCGCCGGCATCATCCTGGGACCGTCGCTGTTCGGCTGGATCTGGCCGGAAGCGCAGCACGCGATCTTCCCGAAGGCACCCGAGCAGAAGGCGATGCTCGACGGCATTGCCCAGTTCGGAATCCTGCTCCTGCTGCTGCTCACCGGCATGGAGACCGACCTCAAGCTGGTCAGGAAGGTCGGCAGGGCCGCGATCGCGATCTCGATCGCCGGCATCCTCGTGCCCTTCGCCTGCGGCTTCGCGCTCGGCGAGTTCCTGCCCGATGCGCTGCTGCCCAATCCGCAACAGCGCCTGGTCGCTTCGCTGTTCATGGGCACGGCGCTGTCGATTTCGTCCGTGAAGATCGTCGCCGTGGTGGTGCGCGAGATGAATTTCATGCGCCGCAATGTCGGTCAGATCATCGTCGCGACCGCCGTGATCGACGACACCATCGGCTGGATCATCATCGCCGTCATCTTCAGCCTGGCCTCGCACGGCACGCTGGATATCGCCTCGGTGGCGAAAGCCGTGCTGGGCACGCTCGCCTTCCTCGCCGTCAGCTTCACCATCGGCCGCCGCTTGGTGTTCCAGCTGATCCGCTGGGCCAACGACAATCTCGTCAGCGCCGCGGCCGTGATCACGGTGATCCTGCTGTTGATGAGCGTGATGGCGCTGATCACGCATCTGATCGGTGTGCATACCGTGCTCGGTGCCTTCGTCGCCGGCATCCTGGTCGGGGAATCACCGATCCTGACGCGGCAGATCGACGAGCGCCTGCGCGGGCTGATCTCCAGCTTCTTCATGCCCGTGTTTTTCGGCCTCGCCGGCCTCAGTGCCGATCTCTCGGTGCTGCGCGATCCCAATCTGCTGATGCTCACCGGCCTCCTGGTCGTGATCGCCAGCGTCGGCAAGTTCGGCGGCGCCTTCGTCGGCGGCACATTGGGCGGCCTGAACAATCGGGAGTCGCTGGCGCTGGCGAGCGGCATGAATGCCCGCGGCTCGACCGAGGTGATCATCGCGACCATTGGCCTGTCCATCGGCGTGCTGAGCCAGAACCTGTTCACGATGATCGTGACCATGGCGATCGTGACCACGATGGCGATGCCGCCGATGCTGCGCGCCGCGCTGGCAAGGCTGCCGATGAACAAGGACGAGAAGGAACGGCTGGAGCGGGAGGAATTCGAGAAGCGCGGCTTCCTCGCCAATCTCGAGCGCCCTCTGCTGGCGGTGGACGAAAGCGTCAACGCCACCTTTGCCGCCCACATCGCCGGCCTGATCGCCGGCATGCGCGGGCTGCCGATCACCGTGCTGCATATCGGCAAGAGCGCCAAGGAACAGGAGAAGGGCCGCGACCAGGAGGAGAGCCACGAAGCGGTGGTGAAGAAGGCCGCCGAAGTCGTCTCCGCCCATGGCGACGGCGGGGCCGGCAACGTCGATGTCGTCACCCGTGCGAGGCAGGCGGAGCTCGGCGAGACCATCGCCGACGAGGCGCGCAAGGGTTTTGATCTTCTCGTCGTCGGCGTCGACAAGGTCGTGACGGCCAAGGACCGTTTCGACCGGAGGATCGACGACATCGCCGCGAAGTTCGAAGGACCGCTTGCGATCGTCGCGGCCAAAGGCAAGCACCTGAAGCAGCCGGCGCCCGATGCGCTCAACATCCTCGTTCCCGTCTCCGGCAGCGGCATCTCCAAGCGCGGCGCCGAGGTGGCGGTCGCGCTGGCGCAGGCCGGGTCAGGCTCGCTCCGGGTGATCTATGTCGCGACGACGCGCGACAAGGGCGCGCAGCGCGGCGCCTCCCGTGGCCTCGGCCAGGAGGCGGGCATCCTCAAGGACGCCAGCGATCTCGCCGCCCGCTACGACGTCGACATCACCACCACGCTGCGGGTGAACCGGGCGCCGGAGGCCGCGATCCTGCGCGAGATCGACACCACCGACGTCGATCTCGTCGTCATGGGCGTCGACCGCATCCAGGCCGACCATCTCTCCTTCGGCGGCGTCGCCGACGCCGTGCTCAGGCAGTCGAAAGTCTCGGTGCTGCTGGTGTCGAGCGGCGAGGCGCGGCAGGCGGTGGTGGAGAAGGCTTAGGATGTGGCTGTAGCCGCGTGGACGGTGCGCTCCCTCTCCCGCTCGCGGGAGAGGGGTGGGGAGAGGTGTTTCCGCAGTGGGCTCTTAGGGCTTCACCTCCGCCGCCGTCTCCACCTTCGCCACCTTCTTGCTCGCCCGCCAGTTCTCGAAGCGCTGCACCACCACGAAGAAGGCCGGCACGAACAGCACGGCGAGGCAGGTCGAGGCCAGCATGCCTGAGAACACCGTGATGCCGATCGACTTGCGCGCGCTGGCGCCGGCGCCGGTCGCGAGCACCAGGGGCACCACGCCGAGGATGAAGGCGAACGAGGTCATCAGGATCGGGCGGAAGCGGGCGCGCGCCGCCTCGATCGCGGCCTCAAGCACCGGCTTGCCGTCGCGGCCGTGGAGCTCGAGCCCGACCTCGACGATCAGGATCGCGTTCTTGGCCGACAGCGCGATCAGGAGGATCAGCCCGATCTGGCAATACAGGTTATTGTCGATCTTGAGCCCGGAGAGGATCAGCATCGGCCCGAGCAGCGACAGCGGCACCGCGAGGATCACCGAGATCGGCGCGTACCAGCTTTCATACTGGCCGGCGAGCACGAGATAGACCAGCAGCATGGCGAGGCCGAACACCCAGTAGATCTGGTTGCTGACCGCCTTCTCCTGATAGGACATCGCGGTCCATTCATAGCCGGTGCCAGGCGGCAGCGTCTTGTCGGCGATCTCCTCCATCAGCTTCAACGACTGGCCGGAGGAGTAGCCCTGCGCCGGCAGGCCGATCACGGTCGAGGACGGATAGAGGTTGTAGAGGCTGATCAGCGAGGGGCCGGTGGCCGGCGTGATCTTGGCGACGGTGCCGATCGGGATCATGTCGCCGTTCGAGTTGCGCACCTGCATGTTGGCGATGTCGCTCTCGGTGACGCGGAAGGCGGGATCGGCCTGGGTGTAGACCTGGAACACACGGCCGAACTTGTTGAACTGGTTGACATAGGACGAGCCGAGATAGGTCGACAGCGCCGAGAACACCTGATCGGTCGTGACGTGCAGCGTCTGGGTCTTGACCCGGTCGATCTCGACGTTGAATTGCGGCACCGAGGAGCGGAACGAGGACTGCACGCGCTGCAGTGCGCTCTGGCTCTGGCCGTTACTGACCATCGCGCCGGTGATCGCCTGCAGCTTGGCGAAATCGCTGTTGCCGTCGCGCAGCTCGACCTGCATCGAGAATCCGGCGGCGTTGCCGATGCCCTGGATCGGCGGCGGCGGCAGCACCAGCGTGCGCGCCTCCATGATGGTCGCGAGCTTGTCATTGAGCCCGTACACCAGCGAGCGCAGATCCTCGCCGGGTCCTTTGCGTGCGTCCCAATCCTTCAGGATGATGTAGGCGACGCCGGCATTGGCCAGGCTTGCGCTGTTGTCGAGCGCGGAGATGCCGGCGATGGTGATGACCTGCGCCACGCCCGGCGTCTCCTTGATCAGCCCGCTCGCTTTGTCGAGCACGGCTTGGGTCCGCTCCAGCGCGGCGCCGTCGGGCAGCTGCACGGCGGCGATCAGATAGCCCTGGTCCTCGATCGGTAGGAAGCCGGTCGGCACCCGCGACAGACCGTAGCCGCTGGCTCCGATCACCAGCAGCGCGAACGCAACCGAGACGGTGGCGTGCCGGCACAGGAAGGTGATCAGCCTTGTATAGCCGCGCTCGACCCGGTCATAGACCGCGTTGAAACCGCGATAGAAGAAGTTGCGCTGCTCGGGCGGCACCGTCGGTCGCAGCCACAGCGCGCATTGCGTCGGCTTCAGCGTCGCCGCGTTGATGGCGGATAGCAGCGCAGTCGCCGCGATCACCAGCGCGAATTGCGAATAGATGCGCCCGGTGAGCCCCGCGAGGAACGAGGCCGGCAAAAACACCGAGATCAGCACCAGCGTGATGCCGACGATCGGCGCGAACAGCTGGTCCATCGCCTTGATCGCGGCATCGTGGCCGTTCATGCCCTGCTCGATGTTGTGCGCCGCGCCTTCGACCACGACGATGGCGTCGTCGACAACGATGCCGATCGCGAGCACGATCGCGAACAGCGTCGACATGTTGATGGTGAAGCCGAGCGCCGCCATCGCCGCAAAGGCGCCGATGATGGTGACAGGCACGGTTGTCGCCGGCACCAGCATCGCGCGCCAGTCCTGCAGGAAGACGAGGATCACGACCAGCACCAAAAGGCCGGCCTCGATCAGGGTCATGTAGACCTCGTGCACCGAGGCCTCGACGAATTTCGTGGTGTCGAACGGCGTGTCGTATTTGATGCCTTCCGGAAACCGCTTGGCGAGGTCCGCCATCTTCTTCTCGACGGCCTGCTCGACCTGGAGCGCGTTGGCGCCGGGCGACTGGAACACGCCGATGCCGACGGCCGGCTGCTTGTTGAGCGAGAAGATCTGGCTGTAGGTCTGCGCGCCCAATTCGACCCAGCCGACATCGCGCACCCGCGTGACGTCGCCGCTGGTGCCTGACTTGACGATGATGTTCTCGAACTGGCTGGTGTCGTCGAGCCGTCCGTTGACGTTGAGCGTGTACTGGAACGCCTGGCCCGGCGGCGTCGGCGGCGCGCCGACCTGGCCGGCGGAGACCTGCTGGCTCTGCTGCTGGATCGCGTTGATGACGTCCTGCGGCACGAGGCCGCGAACCTGCAGCTTGTTGGGATCGAGCCAGACCCGCATCGAATACTGGCCGGCGCCGAACACGGTGACGTTGCCGACGCCGGGCAGGCGGGAGAGCTCGTCGCGGATGTTGATGGTGGCGTAGTTGCTAAGATACAGGCTGTCGTATCTGGAGTCCGGCGATGTCAGCGTCACGAACAGGAGGATCGAGGTCGACCGCTTCTGCACGGTGACGCCCTGGTTCTGCACCGCGCTCGGCAATTGCGACAATGCGCTGGAGACGCGGTTCTGCACCAGCACCTGCGCGAAATTGAGGTCGGTGCCGATCTTGAAGGTCACGGTCAGCGTATAGGTGCCGTCGGAGCCGCTGTAGGACTGCATGTAGAGCATGTCCTCGACGCCGTTGACCTGCTGCTCGATCGGCAAGGCAACGGTGTCGATCACGGTCTTGGCGCTGGCGCCGGGATAGCGCGTGGTGACCTGCACGGTCGGCGGCACCACATCGGGGTATTGCGCGATGGCGAGATTGAACAATGCGACGCCGCCGATCAGGATCATCAACAGCGCGATGACGTTCGACAGGACCGGCCGCTCGATGAAGAACTTTGAGATCATGGCAGGCAGCTCCCTACTTGGCAGACGCCTGCGGCTGCTCGATCTTCGTTGTTTGCGGATCGATCTTCTGGCCCGGGATCACCCGCAGCAGTCCCGCGATGACGACGCGGTCGTCCGGCTTCAAGCCGCTTTCGATGACGCGCAGCCCGTTGTCGACCGGGCCGATCTGCACCTTGCGCTGCTCGACGACGTTGTCGCCGTTGACCACCAGCAGATAGCGGCCGCCCTGGTCACTGCCGAGCGCGGTGTCGGGGACGAGCAGGGCGCTCTTCTCCTGGTCGAAGGGCACGCGCACCCGGACGAAATAACCGGGCAGCAGCACCCGCTTGTCGTTGGGCACGACGCCGCGCACCGCGAGCGTGCCGGTTGACGTATTGAGGGTCGGCGAGACGTAGTCGAGCTTGCCCTCATGCGGATAGCCGGTCTCGGTCTGCAGTCCCACCTGAATCGGGAATTGCTTCATGTCGGCGGGGGTCAGTCCGCGGCGGGCCGCTTCGGCGCGGATGCGCAGCACGTCCTGCTCGTTGACCGTGAAGTTCACCCAGATCGGATCCATCGCGACGATGGTCGCGAGCTGGGTCGGCGAGGAGACGCCGACGAGCTCGCCGATCGAGACCAGGTGGGCGCTGACGATGCCGTCGAACGGCGCTGTCACCCTGGTGTAGCCGTAATTGACCTCGGCCAGCCTCGTATTGACCTGGGCCTGCTGGAGGTTGGCCTGGGCGTTGTCGCGGGTCGATGTTGAGGTGTCCAGGGTGGACTGCGAGACCGCCTGGCGCTGCACGAGCTCGACCTGCCGCTTGAAATCGGCTTCGGCCTGCTTGACCGTGGCTTGCGCACCGACCTCGGCCGCCTTCGCCTGCTCGACCTTGAGCTTGTAGGTCTCGGGCTCGATCGTGAACAGCTGGGTGCCCTGCTTGACGAAGGTGCCGTCCTGATAGTCGATCGACTGCAGGAAACCCTGCACCCGCGCCACGAGATCGACGCTCTTGATCGGCGCGGTGTTGCCGGTGGCCTCGATGTAGCGCGTCACCGGACGCTGCACCGGCGTTGCCACGTCCACCTTGGGCGGCGGCGGTGCGACGAACGTGTTCTTGTCCTCGCAACCCGCCAGTGCGACCACGGCCGCAGCGGCGGCCAGTGTCCGCCCGGCCTGTCTCCACGCTTCATTGCGCCGTGCAGCAGATGCGGGATTCGATGAGGTCATTCGGCAGCCCCCGAGTATCGTCTGTCGGTCCGGCAGGCTACCAACAAATGTCCGGCCGTGGAACACCATAGCCATGGCAGTCGCCGGCCTTGCGCTGCACAGGGCGGTGTGGCCTTTGACAGATTTGTCACGACAAACCGCTTTTCACCGAGAGCACGATCGACCAGAATTGTGCCAAAGACCGTGTGACGGTGCGCGAGCCAGCCGGGAAGAAGCCAAGAAGAAAAGGTGAGGAGAACATGACATGCCCACGTCCCTCCAGTCGGGCCTTGCCGGCCTCGTTCTCGCAGCGATGGTCGCCATGCCGGCGCTAGCAGACGGTCTGAAGGACGAGATCGCGCCGACCGGCAAGCTGCGCGTCGCGATCGCAATCAGCCCCGCAGGCGGCGCATTCTGGTCGACCAAGATCGAAGCCGGCTATGCCGGCGTTCCCGTCGATCTCGGCAAGGCGATGGCCGCCAAGCTCGGCGTCCCCGTCGAATATGTCGTCCACCAGAACTCCGGACAGATCACCGACGCTGCGTCAAAAGGAACGTGGGACGTCACCTGGCTCCCCAGGGATCCCGAGCGCGAGACCAAGATGCTGTTCGGCCCGATCTACGAAGTCGCCGACGCCACCTACATCGTCAAGCCCGGCTCGAACGTCACCAATTTTGCGACGCTCGACCAACCCGGAATCAAGGTCGCGGCCGTCAACGCCACCACCACCATGCGCGGCGCGATCGCGCATCTGAAGCATGCAACGGTCACCGGCTATCAGACCTATGACGAGATCTTCGGCTTGCTCAGGAGCGGCGAGATCGACGCCTTCGCATTGTCGCGCGACCAGCTCAACAAGATGGCGCAGAAGATTCCGGGGACAAAGGTGCTGGACGAGACGTTCAAGAAGACAGTGACCGCCGTCGCCGTGCCGCTCGGCCACGGCCAGGCACTGGCCTTCGTCACCAAATTCATGACCGAGGCCACGACGAACGGCACTCTGCGCAAGGCCTATGATGACAACGGCCTGAAGGATTCGCCGATCCGGACGGAGTAGACTGTCAGCCGGCTTGCGCGATTGGGCTAGGTTCCGGTTGCCGGTGTCCTTTCGGCATGCCAGGCCGCCAGCACGTCCCGCTCTTCATCGGCGGAAAGCCCGACGACCGGGCCGCCGCTGACGTGAAGCCAATGCAGCGTGTCGCGCGCGGTGTCTCCCGCTGGTCGCGAGGTCAGTCCGGCCTCGCGCGCCGGCGAGGTGTCGCGCGTCAGGAAGCCCGCGAAGTCGGGCAGGGGCAGCCACATCGGCAATGACCGCGGACCGGCCCAGCGCCGCACGTCGTGTGCCTCGAGGAAGGCGCGATCGATCCAGGTGAACGTGCAGGACGTGTTCAGCGCCGATGCGCATTCAGCCAGGAACTCGCCGCGCGTGCGTATTGGTCCAATCCCGTCATAGATGCCGGTGAGACGAATCTCCGCCGCATGCACGATCCACTGCGCGAGGTCGCGGACATCGATGAACTGGACGGCATCGTCAGGCGATCCCGGCGCCAGCACCTCGCCGCCGCGTGCAAGCCGTGTCGGCCAATAGGCGAAGCGCCCCGTCGGGTCCTCCGGGCCTGCGATCAGGCCGGCGCGGCAGATGAAGGCATCGCCGCCGACCACCTGTTCGCAGGCGACCTTGGCCGCGCCGTAAATGGCATCGGTGCTGTGCTCCACATCCTCGGCCGCAGGCTCGCGCAGCGGCGCCGTGTCGGCACGTTGTCCGGGTATCCGATTGTCCGCATACACGCTGATGGTCGAGACGAAGGTCCAATGCACATTTGGTCGCGTCAGCGCCGCGACCGCGCGGCGAACCTGGCCGGGACGACGCGAGACGTCGACCACGGCATCGAACGACTCGCCTGCGAGCGGCGCAAGCCCGCCGGCCACATCACGGTCGATCCGGACGAGACGCGCGCCTGCCGCAATCGGACCCGCGAGACCGCGGGCGGCGCAGGTCACCTCATGACCGGCAGCACATGCATGGGCCGCAATCGCCCGCCCGAGAAACTGGCTGCCGCCGAGAATGAGAATGCGCATGTGACGGTCCGTGCTGCAAAGGAGATCCCGCAATAATACAATTACTGGTTGTCGCTGCAACTCCGTCAGCGCGGCTTGATCTCCGCATATTTCGCCATCGCCTTCTCGAACTTGCGGTTGAACAGCCACATCGCGGCGAGGATCTCGCGGAAGCTTGCCGAGGTGCGCGCCCGGTCGGCCTGTCCGAAGGCAAAGATGCTGTTGTTGCGCAGATGCTTCATGATCGTCGGGCTCGACACCCTGTAGTTCAGGAGGTCGCCGGACTTGAGCGCCGATCTCGTCGGCGTGGGAACGATCTGGATCAGCTCGAACAGCTTCATCTGGTCGATCGGGTCGGGCAGCGTCTTCACGATTCCAGGGATCTCGCGGAACACATCCGCATGTGCGTTCATCAGGCCGTCGCGCACGTTGGTCCAGTGATTGAAGCGGAGATCGGTGCCGCGGGCCCGCGCCTCTTCCTTGTCGTCGCGCGCGCTTAAGGCGGGATCGATCGCGGCGATCTCGCCCTTGATGGTGCCCCACTTCCTGCGGCCGTTGCGGTCCTCGGACGGGCCGGTCTGGAAGCTGCCCATATAGGTGTTCGAGCGTCCGTTGCGGACGTTCTGCTTGCCGTTGGTCTCGGCAAAGAACAGCCCGAGGCTGATGCGCCCCGCAGCGGCTGCGTGGTCAGGCGCAAGCCCCTTGGCGCGCGCGATCACCGTCGCGAGATCGACGACGTCCTTGAATGGCGTCGGCGAGTTCTGCGCATTGGCGGGCGGCGCCTCCATCACGTCGAAGAGCTCAGAATATTCGTCGATCAGCGGCTCGATCTCGGCGTCGAAATAGGCCGGAGGAATCTCGAACTTGTTGGGCCTGCCGATCCGCGACGGCATGGCGTCGGTGAGATCCTTGTAAGAACTGATGACGGCGACGCGGGCGAGGTAGAGCGCCTGTCCCGGCAGGTTCGGCAGCGGCTGCTTCGCCTCGATCTGGCGCCGCCGCTCGGCGAGGATCGATTTGAACTCGGCGAGCGCCTTGTCATAGGTGGCGACCGCCTCGGATTGGCGAGGCGTGAGCGCGCGCTGTTGTCCGACGGCGGGCGCCGCGACGAAGAAGGCAACAACCGCAAGGGCGGCAAGACGTCTCGATCCCATGGCCGGTTCCTGTCGATTCGGTGGCCAGGGAGATCGTAAGCATCAGAGGCGAGGGCTGGCGAGATGCAAATCCCGCTCAGCCGGAATTCTTATGCCGCCCGGTAGTCCGGCGCCGTCGCCAGGAATTTCGCATAGGCATCCGCATTTGGCGGCTGGAAGCGCCCTTTGAGCCCGCCGCGCTTCTGGTTCTTGGCGCCGATGTCGGCCATCAGCTCGTCGAAATGGCGGTAGTGATAGGGCGCGACGCAGAGGCCGCCATAGACGCCGGCGGCCGGCCGCTCGACGCGCTTGAAGTGCAGCATCATCTCGATGTTGTCGTGCATTTGCTGCGCCGTCGGCTGGTTGGCGAGCTGGCCGTCGGCATAGCGTACCAGCCAGTTGGCGGCGAGGTCGGCGCAGAGCACGGTGCAGAAAGACGAGTTGAAGCCGACGAAGCCGAGCTCGGGCAGATCAGGGTTGGCGATCAGGCGGTAGAGCCGGTACTGGCCGTCGGCATCGACCAGCTTCTGCTTGTAAGCCGCGGGCAGGAACGGCACGCCGAGCTTGTAGCCGATCGCGAGCACCGCGACGTCGGCGCTCACGCGCTCGCCGCCGTTCATCACGATGCTGTCGCCGTCGTAATGGTCGAAGGTGCCGAACACCGCCTTGATGCGGCCGTCGGCGACCATCGGATAGAAGCCCGGCGTTGCGATCGGCACCGAGCAGTTGACGCCGTCCTCGATCCGCTCCTTCGGCACCATCTTGCAGCGGCCGAGCTTGAGCTGCGCCTTGAGCAGGCTCTCCAGCCCACGCCAGTTCGCCCAGACCAGCGGCGCGGCGATGCGGTGCGCGAGCCGCGTCATCGCGCCGATGCCCCAGCCCGGAAACATCTCCTCCTGCGCGCGGATGTAGAGGATGCGCTTGAAGTTCACGAGCCCGCCGATGAAATAGGGGATGCGCCAGACCGGCTCGCGCATCACGATGGTGACCTCGCGCGCGCCCGATTTCACCGCGTTCACCGCGATGTCGGTCGCCGATTTCGAGCCGCCGAGCACGACGATTCGGCGTCCTTTCGCCAGCGTGGGATCGCCGTATTTCGACGAATGCAGGATCTGGCCGCCCTGGGCGAGGAATTCATCCTCGCCAGGGCAATGCAGCTCGCGCGGCTCGTTGAATTGGCCGGTGCAGACCGCGACAAAATCGAAATCCTCGCTCGTGCTCGTGCCGTGCTTGTCCTTCAGCGCGAGCGTCCAGCCGGGCTTGCCGTCGGCGCGGCGCGCCATGCCGGCGACCTCGGTGCCAAGGCGCAGCATGCGGTCGAGACCAAAACTCCTGGCGTAGTCGGCGAGATAGGCGTGGACCTGCGGCCCGGTTGGCCATTCCGGATAGGCCTCCGGCATGGCGCGGTCGGTGTAGCGGTAGAGTTCTTTCGGGCTCTGCGTCTGCACGTCGGGATAGGAGCGCGCCGGCTCCCAGACGCCGCCGAGATCGGCGCTGCGCTCGACGATGGTGACGCGGTGGCCACGGCTGGAGAACGCCTTGGCGGCAGCAAGGCCGGAGACGCCGGCGCCGATCACGCAGATATGCTTGGGGCTGACCATGGATTTGCTCGCAAACGATGGGTTTTCCGCGCGCAAGCGGCCTCGTTCGGCCGCAAGGCGCGGCCGGCGGACCTGCAAGCAGATGAAAGTGGACGAGGGGGCGCGCCTAGTCGTTGGCCTCGGGCGGCAGGAAGTCGACCTCATGCAGCGCCGAGATGCGCACGACTTCGGCAGGGTCCGTCAGATTGTGCAGCTGGTTGAACAGCGCCTCCAGCTTCTGCATCGGCGAGACCCAGAACAGCGCGCGGCACGGCTTGTCGGACTTGTTGAAATAGCCGTGCGGAATGCCGCGGGGCATGCGCACGAGGTCGCCGGCATGGGCCTTGACCCATTTGCCGTCGAGCTTGAGGTCGAGCGTGCCCTCCTGCACCAGGATGAATTCGTCCTGGGTCGGATGGATGTGCACCGGCACGAACTGGCCGGGATCGCTGTTGGTCTCGAACGCGAAGGTGGAGTCGGTGACGGCCTTGGGGAAGTAGACCTGGCCAAGAATGTTCCAGCTCTTGCCGCCGTAGCCTGTGCCGCTAGCGGTAATGCCCTTTTCGAGTGCAGTCATGGCGCGCTCCTGTTGGATTCCGGCGGGAATGGAGCTTCAGCCAGCGGTGGGGTGCCTGTCTATCCGCTAAACGAATCCGCGAACGCCTGTTGCCATGCAGCATGACTATTTCGCCGGCGCTGCCCTTTTCGCGTCCGGGGAACTATTATAGGCTTAAAGCAATTCCCTGACGCGAAGCGTGGTCGACCATGTCCGCAGCCGTGCTGGAAATGAGCGCAAGGGCGCCCGCGGCCGAACGGCTCGCGGACTTCGCCCGCGTCACCACTGACGATGTCGACGAAGCGGCCGAACAGATTGGGCGCATCTTCTGCCCGCACGATCTCAAGCCGGCACGGCTGCGCGCCTCCGGCTTCTCCGCCCGGCACAATTGCGCCGATTTCGACGGCTTTTCCATCAATTACGTCGCCTATGGCGGATCGGTCGGCATCGACCCCGGCTGCCTCGAGCGCTTCTTCCTGGTGCAGGTCCCGCTCACGGGCACGGCCTACATTCGCGCCGGCACGACCGAGCTTGACGCCGCGCCGGAGCGGACGGCGTCGCTGCTGTCGCCGACGATCCCGACCCGAATGATGTGGCGCGACTGCGCGCAGGCGATCCTGCTGTTTGACCGCCGCATGGTCGAGCAGCGCGCCGCGGCGCTGTCGGGCAGGGTCTCCGGGACGGTCGAGTTCGATCCGGTGATCGATTTGGACGCGCCGACCGGGCGGGCGCTGCGGACCAGCCTGGCCGAGCTGATGATGCTCGCCGAGCGTCTCGGTCCCTCCCGCCGGCTGTCACCGGTCGCGATGGCCGATTGGCGGGAACTGCTGCTCGATCACCTGCTCAATGGCCAGCGCCATGGCCTGTCGGATGCGATTCAGAACTTCTCCGGCCAGGCCGAGCGTCTGCCGCGCGCGCTCCGCGCTGCGCGCGACCACCTGGCGGACAATGCCGGCGAGCCGCTCGACCTTGTGCAGCTCGCCTGCGCCTCCGGCATCGGCATCCGCGCGCTCCAGCTCGGCTTCCGCCATCACTTCGGCCTGTCGATCTCGCGGATGCTGCTCGACATGCGCCTCGCCGGTCTGCACGCCCGCCTGGCGCAGGCCGCGCCCGATGCCTCCATCACCGACATCGCCTTCGATCTCGGCTTCACCCATCTCAGCCGCATGGCCGGCGCCTATCGCGAAAAATTCGGCGAGACGCCGTCGGCGACGCTGCGGCGAAGGATGAGCTAGCGCGAGAGAGCTATTTCCGTGGCCGCGTTCTGCCGTTGTCTTCCGCCGCCTGTTTGCGCAGGAACGCCTCGACATCGGCCTGCACCGAATAGGGCGTCGGGATCGCGTCGCCGGCGGAATCGACGGCGGTGTCGAGGCAGCGGCGCAGCATGCGTGCGAGCTCGGCCTTGCGATAGGGCTTTCTCAGCAGCGGCGCGCCCATCGTCGCGCGCCCCTGTGCGTGCAGCGAATCGTAGGCGTAGCCCGACGTGAACAGAACCCGCAGGGAAGGGCGCGCCGCCACCATCTGCTCGGCGAGCTCGCGTCCGTTCATGCCGCCGGCCATCACGATGTCGGTGAAGAGCAGGTCGAACGGCTTGCCTTCGGCCGCAATCGCAAGCGCCTCGGTCGCATTGGCGGCTGGGATGACCTTGTAGCCGAGGCCTTCGAGCTGGACCGTGACGTAGTGGCGGACGTCGCGGTCGTCTTCGACGCAGAGGACGGTTTCCTTGCCCCCGATGATCTTGCGGTCGTCATAGCCGGTCGGGCGCAGCGCGCTCGCCTCCGCCTTCGGCAAATAGAGCGTGAAGATCGTGCCGCGGCCTTCTTCGGAGGCGACCTTGATGCCGCCGCCGGACTGCTTGACGAAGCCGAACACCATGCTGAGCCCGAGCCCTGTGCCTTTGCCGACCTCCTTGGTGGAGAAGAACGGATCGAAGATCCGCTCCAGGATGGCCTGCGGAATGCCGGTGCCGGTGTCGGCGATCTCGATCTCGACATAGTCACCCGCATAGCCGGCGCCGACCGCGACCGCCTCGCGGACGCCGAACACGACGTTGCGCGTCGTCAGCGTCAGCCTGCCGCCGTCCAGCATGGCATCGCGCGCGTTGATCGCGAGGTTGAGCAGTGCCGAGCTGAGCTGGCCGCGGTCGGCGTAGGCGAGCCAGACGTTGCGGTCGAGCCGGGTGACGATCTCGATCTTCTTGTCGAAGGTCGCCAGCAGCAGCTTTGCGAGCTCTTCCAGCAGCTCGTTGACGTCGATCTCGGCCGGCTGCAGCGCCTGCTTGCGGGCAAAGGACAACAGGCTCGACGTCAGCGCGGCGCCGCGATCGGCGGCCTCGCCGATCAGCTTGGTGATGGTCGCAAGCGGCGGGTTGTCCCTGACGGCGTCGGCGAGGATCTCGATCGTGCCTGTGATCACCGTGAGCATGTTGTTGAATTCGTGCGCGATGCCGCCGGTGAGCTGCCCGACCGCTTCCATATTCTGCGACTGCACCAGCTGCTCCTCGGCGGCGCGCTTCTGGGTGATGTCCCTGACGAAGGTGTTGACGATGGCGCGTCCGCCCAGCCGCATGACCGTGCTGGAGGCCTCGGCCAGGATCCAGTCACCGTTCCGGTGGATCAGGGCGAGCTCGAAGCGCAAGCCGGACGGGGTGTCCGACAATTCCGGCACCAGCCGCGCCATGCGCTGCCTGAAGGCGGCGCGCAGCGGCTCGGCGACGATGAGATCGACGACGTCGGCGCCGAGCGCCTCCTGGCGCGTCCATCCGGTCAGGGCCTCAGCCTGAAAGCTCCACTCCAGCACGGCGCCGCTGTCGTCGATCTGAATGAAGGCATCGAGCGCGGTCTTGATGACGGCTTGTGTCATCTGTGCGCTGTCGCTGCGCGCCCGCGCCAGCTCGGTCGATTGCGTGGCGGCGCGCTTGTCCTCCGATCTCTCGATCGCGCGGGCGCAGAGGCGAACCATCAGCGCCGCAACGGCAGCGCTTGCCATTAGGGCAACAAGCTGGGGAATGCCGAAGCCGGCTCCGGCCATGGCATAGGAGGCGAGGAGGGCCGCCGCGGTCACCACGACCTGTGCGGCCATCGCGAGTGTCAGAAGCCCCCTGAGTTTCATGGTCTCCCACCAAAGAAGACTACCGCATCGGCCGCCCGGTCCCGGGTGCCGCTTTGATGTGAGCTACAGACTCCGCGCGGCGGCGTCGAGGGGCAATTTGCGGTGGTGTCGGCCGCCAGCCTTTCTCCGGCCTCAACCTGCGGGCGAATCGCATGGCGAGGAGGCGCGCATACAATCAATGCGATTGACAGCTGTATTCAGTCATGTTCGTTCGAACTGAACTCCAGGAGTGCCCATGTCCCCGCCGCTCAACCGGATCAACAGCGACGAACGCCTGCCGCAGCAGGTCGATGTCGTCGTCATCGGCGGCGGCGTCATCGGCGTCTCCGCGGCCTATCATCTGGCGAAGAAGGGCCTCTCGGTCGCTCTCGTCGAGAAGGGCCATGTCGGCGGCGAGCAGTCGAGCCGTAATTGGGGCTGGTGCCGCCAGCAAGGCCGCGCGCGCGAGGAGATTCCGCTCGCCCGTGAAGCGTTGAGGCTCTGGGAGGACATGCAGAACGACGCCGGCGTCGATGCCGGCTTCCGCCGCACCGGCGTGCTGTTCCTGACCAAGAGCAAGGACGAGCTTGCGAGCTGGGAGCGCTGGGCCGCGGTCGCGCGCGAGATGCAGGTCCACTCCACCGTCCTGACGCCGGCGGAGGTCGCCGCGCGCATGCCGGGCAATACCGACACCTGGGTCGGCGGGCTGCATACGCCGAGCGACGGTCGCGCCGAGCCGTCGATGGCGGTGCCCGCGCTCGCCACCGCCGCGCGAAAACACGGCGTCACCATCCATCAGGGCTGCGCCGCGCGCGGGCTGGAGACGACGGGCGGGCGGGTCAGCGCCGTCGTCACCGAGAAGGGCACCATTCGCACGCAATCCGTGCTGCTGTCGGGCGGCGCGTGGTCGTCGCTGTTCTGCCGCCGTCACGGCATCGAGCTGCCGATCGGTCTCGTCAACGCGACGGCCTGCCGGACCACGCCGGGACCGGAGATCACCTCGGGCGCGCTGGGCACCGATCTCTACTGCGTCCGCCGCCGCCTTGACGGCGGCTTTACGCTGGCGTTGCGCAACCGCGGCACGGTGGAGCTGTCGCCCGATTTGTTCCGCTATGCGCGCACCTTCTGGCCGACCTATCTGCATCGCAAGAACGGACTGAAGCTGTCGCTCGGCAAGTCCTTCTTCGACCAGATCGTGCGCGGCACCAGCTGGAGCTTTGACAAGCCGTCGCCATTCGAGACCGAGCGCGTGCGCGATCCCGAGCCCGACATGTCGCTGGTGAATGCTGCGCTCGCTTCATTGATCAAGGCCAACCCTGAACTCAAGGATGTCGAGATCGCGGAAGCCTGGGGCGGCACCATCGACTGCACGCCCGATACGATCCCGGTGATCTCGCCGGTCGACGCGCTGCCGGGCTTCTTCCTCGCCACCGGATTCTCCGGCCACGGCTTTGGCATCGGCCCCGCCGCCGGCAAGCTCGCCGCCGACATCGTGACCGGCACCACGCCGCTGGTCGATCCCGTGGCCTACAGCCACAAGCGCATGATCGACGGCCGCCGGCTCGCGCCGGTCAGCCCGTTCTGAGGGCTCGCATGACGGTTCTCTACAAGGCCAACATGGTTCGCGGCGCCGAGTGGGCGCGCTTCTTCGCGGAGCGCGCACCCGACGTCCCATTCCGGCTCTGGCCTGACATCGGCGATCCCGCTGATATCCGATATCTCGTGGCGTGGGTGCCGCCCGACGACATCGCGACGACGTTCCCCAATCTCGAGCTGGTCTTCTCGGTCGGCGCGGGCGTCGATCAGTTCGATGCCACCAAAGTCCCGGCGCACATTCCACTGATCCGCATGCTGGAGCCCGGCATCGCCGAGACCATGGTGGAGTACGTCACGATGGCTGTGCTCGATCTGCATCGCGACCTCCTGCATTTCATCAATCAGCAGAAGCAGCAGGTCTGGCGCGAGATCCGGATCACGCCGGCGAAACGGCGGCGTGTCGGCGTGATGGGACTTGGCCAGCTCGGCCAGGCCGTGCTCGAACGGCTCAAGGCGTTCGGCTTTCCGCTGTCGGGGTGGAATCGCTCGGTGCGGAAGATCGAGGGCGTGACCTGTTACGCGGGTGCTGACACCTTGCCGGATTTCCTCGCACAGAGCGACATCCTCGTCTGCCTGCTGCCGCTGACCGACGAGACGCGCGGCATCCTCAACGCGGATTTGTTCGCACGCCTGCCGCGCGGTGCGTCCCTCGTCAATGTCGGACGTGGCCCGCATCTCATTGAGGCCGATTTTCTTGCGGCGCTCGACAGCGGCGCGCTGTCCGGCGCGGTGCTCGATGTCACCGAGCCCGAGCCGCTGCCTGAGGGACATCCGTTCTGGCGCCATCCCCGCATCCTGCTGACGCCGCACAATGCCAGCATGACGACGCCGGACACGGCTGTCGATTTCGTGCTCGATGTCATCGACCGTCACCGCCGCGGCGAGGAGTTGCCGGGGCGTGTCGATCGCAGCCGCGGTTACTGAGGTGAATGGGAACACCAGCAGCCCCGGGCTCCTCTTTACCTCTCATGCTCGAGGGATGATGGATTCCCGTCGTCGAGGTCGAGGCGCGACGATGAGGATCTATCCTCCTGAAATTGTGACTGGATGGAGCGACAGGGAACTGCGGTATGTGAATTGCCTCATATTCCATCACTCTCTTTTCCAGCTATCACTCCCGCAAGAAATTGTCGCAGCCGGCGCCAACTGACAGACACGGGTGAGAGACAATGCCTGCGAAGCCGCGTGCTCGCAGCTTTGGATTGGCTCTCGTCTTGGTCACGAGCAAGCCAACCCCATCACTCAGCAAAGATCTTTCAGAAATTGGAAGCAAGGACATCGCGAAACGCGTCCACGCAGCTCCTATTCGGGGGTCGGCCGGTAGGCTGCTACTTAGTAAGGAGTACCCAATGAAGACGAGCAACGCAGCACCCAGCGCATTTTCCCTGACAAGGTACGCCGGCAATCTTCGGATCGCCCGTTCCAGTCTGATCAGGTCGGCCCATCTTCTTGAAAGAATTGGGCTTGCAGCCGTCGGGGCCTCCTGCGGCCTCTATGTGGGTGCGGCCCTATTGCGTCAGAAGGGCGGACTTTTTGAAAGCGGCTGGATCGTGCTGCTGACGGTGCTCTACGGCGCTCTCAGCTATTATGTCGGAATTGATTTGTCCCGGTCGATCGCTCGGAGGTCGATTTCGAGTACCTCCGAAGAATACGATGGCTCCGAGATGGTTGAGATCATGAGTGCGGCCGGAACGTTCGGCGCAGCGATTGCAGCAGCCCTGTCCGTCAGCATCCTTGTCCTTGATCAAAACCTCCCCAACGGCCTGGTAGCCTTCGTCGCTGGCTGCTGGGTGGTTGGCTCTTCGCTTCAAGTTGCGGCGGGAGCGATGGCGCGTAACTGCGAAGTGCCCGACAACAAGGACTAAAGATAATTGTGCTCACGGAAAAACGTCTGCTTGGCGTCGTGACGTGGGCACAAGCCCGGTACCGGGATCAGGCTTAGGGCCTGAAAGCGAGTGACCGACGACTCATCGCAACTTCTGTCGTCCAATGCGGCGTGCAGACGATTTTTGGTAGCGCAGCCGCTCGCATCAAGCAATGTCCCAGCGTGGAAGCGGTATCGGTACCAAGCAACCTAAGTTATCGCGCAACAAACAAGACGTGCCATCATGGTGAGGTTGGGATATTGTCCCTGCGCGCCGTGGTCCAAAATTCTGCTCACCGCCAACCACACGATCGGTGGAGCCAATGCAGATTGCGGAGTGGCTCGAGAAGCTGGGGCTTGGGCAATACGCAGAGCGTTTTGTCCAAAATGGGATCGACATGGGCGTCCTTCCCGAGCTGATGGTCGAGGACTTCGACAAGCTCGGAGTCCTGCTCGGGCATCGCCGCAAAATGCTGCGTGCGATTGCCGACCTTGATCCAGCCGCGTTGATCGCATCGCCGACGCCTCCTCACGACGCCGAGCGTCGCCACCTCACTGTCATGTTCTGCGATCTGGTCGGCTCGACTGCGCTCTCGGCGCGTCTCGATCCCGAGGATATGTGGGAAGTGATCCGGGCCTATCGCGCCGCCTGCGCGAGCGTCGTTGCTGCTTATGACGGCAGGATAGCCAGGTTCGTCGGTGACGGAATACTCGTCTATTTCGGCTATCCGCGCGCCCACGAAGATGATGCGGAGCGCGCAGTGCGGGCCGGCCTTGACACCATCTCCGCGGTTCGCCAGCTCAAGATGGGCGCCGACGAACGGGTTGAACTGCGGATCGCAATTGCGACCGGGCTTGTGGTGGTCGGCGACCTCATCAGCGGAGATGCGTCAGAGGAGCGCGCAACCGTCGGCGATACACCAAACCTCGCTGCCCGGCTCCAGAGCCTGGCGGAGCCGGGAGCGGTCGTCGTTGCCTCGTCGACGCGCCGGCTGCTCGGTGATCTCTTCACGTTTCGCAACCTCGGCCGCCGCGAGGTCAAGGGGATATCCGAACCCATCGCGGTCTGGGCGGTCGAGGGAGCGCCCGCATCGGAAAGCCGCTTCGAGGCGGTCCACGCGGCGCGCTCGATCGGCTTTGTCGGCCGCAAGGAGGAGATCGAACTCACGCTCTCGCGCCAGCGGTTGGCATGGCAGGGGCACGGGCAGATGGTGCTGATTTCCGGCGAAGCCGGCATCGGCAAGTCGCGCATGGTCGCAATGCTGTCCGAAAGCCCCGTGTTGGGGACGCACCGCCGGGTGCGATATCAGTGCTCGCCGTACCACACCAACAGTTCGCTTCATCCCTTTGTCGCGCAACTCGAGCGCGCTGCCGGCATTTGCTCGCACGACACGCCCGGGCAAAAGCTCGACAAGCTCGAGGCGATGCTGGCGCTTGGAACGCAGCAGGTTGCCCGGGCGACAGCTCTCATTGCGGCACTGCTTTCGATCCCAACCGGCGACCGTTATCCGCCGCTCGGTCTGAGCCCGGCGCAGCTGCGGCGGCAGACCTTTGCCACCCTTCTCGATCAGCTCGAGGGATTGGCGCGAGAGCAGCCCCTGCTGATTGTCTGCGAGGATATGCACTGGGCCGATGCCACGACACTCGAACTGTTCGATCTCGGGGTCGATCGGATCAGGGGGCTGCCGATACTCGTGCTCATGACATCGCGGCCGGAATTCGAGCCCTCCTGGTCGGGCCTTGCCAACGTCAGTCTGTTGCGGCTCGACCGGCTCGACCGGCAGGACACGCGCGCGCTGGTCGAGCAGGTGACCGTTGGTCGCCAGCTGCCACGCGAGATGCTGAAGCAGATCATCGACAGGACGGATGGCGTCCCGCTCTTCGTCGAGGAATTGACCAAGATGGTGCTGGAGTCCGGATGGCTCGTCGAAGGTGCCGGGCGCTATCGCCTCGAAAGTCCGCTCCCGCCGCTGGCTATTCCCGCGACGCTGCAGGATTCGCTGATGGCGCGGCTCGACCGGCTGGCTCCGGTCAAGGAGGTGGCGCAGATAGGCGCCGCCATCGGCCGCGATTTCTCGTACGCGCTGCTGAGATATGTGGCGGGACGCGATGATCTGACGCTGAGCGCTGCGCTGGGGCAACTCGAAGAGGCCGAACTGCTGGTGTGTCGCGGGGCTCCGCCCGAAGCAAGCTATAGTTTCAAGCACGCTCTCGTTCAGGAGGCGGCCTACGAGAGCCTGCTCAAGAGCAAACGGCAGGTGCTTCACACGCGCATCGGTGATGTCCTGCGCGAAAAGTTTCCAGCCGTGGCCGAGACTGAGCCGGAAGTTCTGGCGCACCACTTCACCGAAGCTGGGCTGAACGAGGTCGCCCTCGAGTGGTGGCGCAAGGCGGGCCAGCAGGCGCTGAAACGCTCGGCCTATTCCGAGGCGATTGCGCATCTCGGCAAGGCGATTGCCATTGCCGATGAGTTGCCCGACGAGCCTCGCCGGATGATGAGCAGGCTGCATCTTCAAATCGCCTATGGCCGCGCATTACGGGGCAGCCTCGGCCACAGTGCTCCGGAAACGGTCGCGGCATGGACGCGAGCGCGCCAGTTCGCAGTCGACATCAATGATCCCGTTGAACTTGCGCCGATCCATTCGGGCCTCTTCAATGCCTGCCTGACACACGGCGAACTCGCTCCGATGCGGGAGCTGGCGGATGCCATCAAGAGCGCGGCCGACCGACGACCGGACTCACCGGTGGCCGCCGTCGTTGCACATTGGACCGGCGGGGTGACCTGTTGGTTCGGGGGCGACTATTTGAACGCGAGGGTGCATCTCGAGCAGGCACTGGACATCTATGGCGCCGAGCCGGATCCAGCGACGTTCAGGGCCTCGGCGCTGGATCTTCCGTTCGTGATCATGAGGTTTCTCGCCTTGGTGCTTTGGCCGCTTGGCAGGATCGCCCGGGCACGCCGCCTCGCCGCCGAAGCGGTGAGTGCTTCCGGAGAAAAACGGGCGCTTTCCCAGGCCAATGCGCTTGTGCATCGAGCCGTGTTCGACGGAGTATGCGGCGGCATGTTGCAGCAAACAGAGACGATCCTGGCGCTCGGTCTCGCGCGCGACCACACGATGCCGCTGTATGTGGCCGCGGGCACCTACCTGAACGGCCTGGCCAAGTGGCGCGACGGCGACCGAGCCACTGGACTTACGGAAATGCGCCGCGGCTGGACCTTGCTACACGAAAATGACTGCTACCTCTGTGAACCGTTTTGGGGGATGCATGTCGCCATGGCGGACGCAGAGTCGGGCCAAGTCGAAACCGGGCTGGAAATCCTGAGCGAATCGATCGCATGGGTGGCGCAATCCGGCCAGCATTGGCTCGATGCCGAGCTGCACCGCGTCTATGGCGAGCTTTTGTTGCGTCAGGATCCTCCAGACGAATCCGGTGCCGAAGATGCCTTCGAGCAAGCGCTGAAAATCGCACGACGCCAGCAGGCGAAGACGTTCGAGTTGCGCAGCGCCCTTGGACTTGCTCGCCTGCACAAGACAAGGGACCGAGCGGGCGCGGTCTCTGAAGTGCTTGCTCCCTTGCTCGCCGAGTTCGATGCGGAGCGAAATCTTCCCGAAGTCGTAGAAGCGAAAGAGCTGCTTGGGAACGGGCGTTAGCCGCGCCGCCATTCGATCGGCGCAAACGCCGCGCCGACTTCAAGCCGGAATGGGTCGATATCTCGATCCTCGACTCGGCAGCCGTAGTTATCCGGTTTTGACACAGCTTAACCTGTTGTGGTGAATGCTAGATATGCTTCTCGTGGTTGCGAAGGCGAGTCTGCCGCGGCGGCGAATCCTGATTTCGGCTGGCGGCAATGTTGTCGGATTGCTCCTTGCCTCAAGGCGCAGACGTCATCCCAGCGCCGGGCCATGCGGCGATTGGCTTGCCTTCGCTGCGGCTGGCGCAGCGACCAAAGCCCATTGGAGATCCAGTCGTGGTTCGTTTGCACGTCGAACGTTTCATTCGTAGCCGGGTTGTTCGTCGAGCCCTGGCGCTCGGGATCATCGCGCTGAGCGGATGGGCCCTGTTGCCGTATGTGACCTACCGAATCGCTCCCTCCGCATTCGTCAATGCCGAGCTCATGCGGGTGACTGCACCCTTCGCGGGTCAGCTCTCGCCTGATCTTCCACGCAAGGGTGAATATTTCCAGCAGAGCCGGGTGGTGCCGATGGTCGGGGCGCGGTCGCCGGATCGCCGGCACCTCATGGACCTCGATCAGCAGCTTGCCATGTCCACCAAACGCGCCGAGCTCGCACGTCGGCAACTCGAGGAAATCGCCGGGCTCGATCGCAAGCTCGGCGAGCGCAGCGAGGACTATCGTTTGGGGATGGTCGCGCGCCTGAACCACGAGATCGGCGAAACGGAAGTTGAAAAAGGCGGCTGTCTCGCCGAGGCGCGGCAGCGGAACGATGTCGCGGGCCGGATGGAGAGGCTCGTGAAGCTCGGCATCAGTTCGCAAATCCGCTCCGGTGAGGCCCAGGCCTCGCAGGAGGCAACCGCAACGCGGTGCCAGATGGCCGATGAACGCCTGCAGCGCCTCAAGACCGAGTTGGGGGCGGCCGAGAAGGGCATTTATCTTCGTGGCGACGCCAATGACGTGCCGTATTCTCAGCAGCAGCGCGAGCGGCTTGTCCTCCGCCGCCAGGAGCTCGAGACAGACCTGTTGCAGAACAGCTCACGTGCCACGCAGCTGGCCGCGGAAATCGCAGAGGAACGCACTCGGCTCGATCGTCTCGATCACTACGATCTGTCCTTGCCCGCAGC
The DNA here is from genome assembly GCF_028128695.1 of Bradyrhizobium sp. CCBAU 25360. Taxonomy (NCBI): domain Bacteria; kingdom Pseudomonadati; phylum Pseudomonadota; class Alphaproteobacteria; order Hyphomicrobiales; family Nitrobacteraceae; genus Bradyrhizobium; species Bradyrhizobium sp. CCBAU 25360. Next base: position 642,790 of record NZ_LBJA01000044.1, on the reverse strand, counting down.
CCATGTGGTCTGGTCGGTCGCGGCCAGCCCGGGCTCGATGGTCACGGAAGGGCAATCGGTCTTTGATTTTGCAGATTGCGAACGCCGATTTATCGTTGTTGAACTCCCCGAACGCGATTTCGAGAAGATCAAGGCCGGAGATGCGGCTACCGTGCGCCTGATTGGGAGCCGCGAATGGAAGACCGGCCAGATCCGGCAAGTCCGCGGATCGGCAGCGTACGGCGATGATCGGCTGCTTGCGGCTCGGGTGCCGCGGCCCGATCCGGGCAACATTACCGTTGAGATATCGCTTCCGCCCAATGAGACGTCGGCCGACCATAACGGCTCCTGCGATATCGGACGGTTGGCTGAGGTGCGCTTCGAGCGTAGCGCCGACGGCCTGCTACGATTGGTCAGCTCGAAGTTGAAATGGCTGACCGCGCGCCTGGAGCTCGATCATTCGTCCCTGTGAGCGAGATGTTCCATGCAGGCCATGACTCTGCCTCTCTCTCAGCTGTTCGCGCCGATGCTGGGCATCTTTGCGGCGATGTACCTGTTGGCGCCGACCTTTCCAGTCGCGCGCCTTTGGGCGCGTGTCGCGGTCTTTATCGTGGTTTGGCTTGTGGTCGCCCGCTATCTCGAATGGCGTATTTTCACAACCGTGCTGCCGGCAAGCGGGACTTGGTATCAGGTCGGCTGGATCTGGTTCTGTCTCTTCGTCGAGCTTCTGACCTTCACAGATCAGTTCATTCTCTATCTGACGTTCCTTCGCAGGACCGATCGCAGCAGCGAAGCAGATCAGCACGAGCATCGGCTTCGCAGCCTGCCGGATGACGAGCTGCCCTCGGTCGACGTCTTTATTCCGACCTATGACGAGCCATTCGAGGTGCTGGAAAAGACGATCACTGGCGCGTTGTGTCTGGACTATCCAAACATCCACGTCTGGGTCCTGGATGATGGTCGCAGACCCTGGCTCAAGGAACTCTGCGAACACAAGGGCGCCGGGTATCTCACGCGCGCCGACAACTTGAATGCCAAGGCCGGCAATATCAATCATGCGCTGACGAAGACGAGCGGCGAGTTCTTCGCGATCTTTGACGCGGACTTCGTGCCGCAGCGCAATTTCCTGATGCGGTCGATGGGCTTCTTCGCTGATCCAAAGATCGGAATCGTTCAGATCCCGCACACCTTCTACAATGAGGACCCGATGCAGGCGAATCTTGGCCTGCACAGGGGGCTGCCGGACGAGCAACGGTTCTTCTTCGATTCCATCATGCCAGCGCGCGACGGCTGGGATGGTGCCTTTTGTTGTGGTTCCAACTCCGTCACGCGTCGCGCAGCACTCCGCGCCGTGGGCGATGCCTTGCCGACCCAGTCCATTACGGAAGACATCCTGCTGACGCTGGTCCTGCTGCGCAAGGGGTACGTCACTCGCTATCTACACGAGCCGCTGGCGATTGGACTGGCGCCGGAAAGCCTTGACGCCTTTTTCGTGCAGCGGCAACGCTGGGCGCGTGGCGCGATCCAGACGCTGTATCTCGCCGACGGCCCGCTCGGCCCCGGATTGGGCTTGATGCATCGGCTCCTGTTCTTTCCGACCCATTGGCTCTCATTGGGCCTGCGGGCGCTCACGGTCGTGGTGGTTCCGATCGTGTTCATGTGGACTGGGCTCGCGCCTGTCGTCGACGTTACCCCTGAGTCGGTCTTCTACTACTTATTCCCCGCGATCCTGGCGCTCAACGGCGGCATCTCGTGGTTTGCGCCGCACGCGCATTTTCCGCTCGCCGCTCAGGTGTCGGCGACGATCCAGAGCTTCAAGATTCTGCCGACGGTGCTTGGGACTCTCGTCAAGCCGACGGGACATGCGTTCAGGGTGACGCCCAAGGGAGTTGCCGCGCGGTGCGCAAGCTACGCCGCGGAGATATTCTGGCCGTCAGCGGCCTTGATGGCGTTGACGGTTGTCGGCCTGGTTGTGAACACCATCCCGGAATGGCGGATGATCGATCATCCGGCCGCTTTACCGATGGTCGCCTTCTGGTCGGTGGTGAACATCGTCGTGCTCTTCTTCGTCTGCATGACCTCGCTGCAGGCACGGATGGGACGCGCCGAGGAGCGTTTCGACTTCGATGAATCAGTCTTGATCGAGACTGGCACCGGCGAGCGGCTTTCCGGGCGCGTGAGCAACATCTCCCTCTCTGGCGCCGGCGTTCTGCTCGGCGCCGGCATTGACTGTCCTCGCGGTGGAGAACCGCTGCGCGTGCACATCGCGCAGGTGGGGTGGATCGACGCGATGGTCGTGCAACGAAGAGGCCATCTCATCGGGCTGCAGTTCCATTTGCCGCAGTCGCTTGAACGAGACCTGCTGATCCGCAAGCTCTTTACCGTCGCCCGTCTGAAGGGGAACGGTGTCATCGCATGCTCCGTGAACAGGGCTATGCTCAAGAACATCTGGTCAATGGCCGCGCCGTTGCCTCACATTGTTACAACTGGCGCGAAGCCCGCATCGCTCTCGCCGACGGTGCGTCTGCCGGCAGAGAGCCTGGTCATTCGGCCTCAACCGCGGATCGACGATTTGGCACATCTTGCCGGAGTTCGAAGCCTGCATCCGACGAGTTTTACTGAACCTGGCTGCGTCTCTTGATCGATCACCGTAGTGATGTTCGCCAGGGGCGTCTGACGCTCTGGGCCTCGGCATTCGTCGTGGTCGCCTGCTTGGCGATTGTCGCAATCAGCGGTTGGCGGGAGTGGTCCTCGCGACAGACGGTGCTGAAGGGCTCCGAAACAGACATGGCCAATCTGGCCCGGTCGGTGACGCAGCACGCGGACGATACGTTCGAACTCGCGGACACCGTTCTCAATGTGTTGGTTGGCCAACTCGAACTCGAGGGAACCAGCCCGGCGGCAATCGCCAAGATTCAGACCTTTCTTTCCCGGCGCAAAGCCGCGAACCGGATCCGCGCCGTGTTCGTCTATGACGAGACCGGCCGCTGGCTCGCGACCAGCGAGCCTGTGGATTTCGCCGGCCTCAACAACAGCGACCGAGAGTATTTCCAGCATCATCGTGCCGTGGCTGACCGGGGCACCTTCATTGGGTCTCCAGTGAGGAGCAGGTCGGGCGGGCAATGGATCATCGCCGCGTCGAGGCGCTTCAATCATCCTGACGGCAGTTTTGCCGGAGTTGCCCTTACCACGATCGACGTCGACTATTTTCTGCAGTTTTATCGTGGTTTCGACGTCGGCCAGAGCGGTTCAATTGCACTGGCGACAGCGAACGGCATTATCCTCGCGCGTAGCCCGGACAACGGATATACGGGCCGCGATCTGTCGGGTGCTCCGCTCTTCAGGATTATCCGTGAGCGGCCGGCCGCGGACGTCTACTACTTCACGTCGCCTCTCGACGGCGTCCGGCGTCTGAGCTTTTATCAACTCAGCAGTCGCTACCCCGTTCTCCTCGTTGCTACGGAATCGGAAGATGACGTCTTGGCCCCCTGGCGCCGAGCCGCGCTGACGCGCATTGCCGCAGTCCTGGCGCTGACAGCTGGGCTCGGTGTTGCCGGGCTCTTTCTGGTGCGCCAGTTGCACCTGCGGCAGAAGATGGCCGCTGCCCTGGTCGCCAAGGAGGCGGATTTTCGCCTCCTTGCAGAGCAGTCGGGAGACATGGTCATGCGCGTCGCAGTCGATGGACGGATCCTCTATGCGTCGCCGTCCACCGCTCGAATCCTTGGCTGGGCTCCAAACCAGTTGGTGGATACATCAGCCCTCGCCGGCATCAATCCCGCGGATCTGGCCCGAGTTGAGCAAACGCTCTCCGCATTGATGAACGGCGAAGCCGAGGAGGCGAGAATCACGTATCGCACCCGTCATCGTGAGAAGGAAGAGATCTGGGTCGAAACTGCACTGCGCGTCACGAGGAGTGCGCAGAGTGGACACATCAACGGCGTGGTGGCGATCTCGCGCGACATGACCGAACGCAAGGATCTGGAGGATAGGCTGGCGGCTCTCGCCCGTTCGGACGGCCTGACGGCCTTGGCAAACCGCCGACACTTCGACGAGCGGCTGGAGGCGGAATGGGACCGGGCCAGGCGGGAAGGAACGCCTCTGTCACTGCTGCTGATGGACGTCGATCATTTCAAGAGCTTCAACGACCGGTACGGGCATCAAGCGGGCGATTCATGTCTCCGCTCAATCGCGGGGGTCCTGGCGCAGCAGGCCAGACGGCCGGCAGACGTGGCGGCCCGGTACGGTGGTGAGGAATTCGCCTTGCTACTACCGAATACCGATGCAGGAGGTTGCGAGCAGGTCGGCGAGCGAATCCGGCAGGCGATCGAGGACCTCGGCATCCTGCACGCGCTCAACGCGTCATCCAGGCAGGTCACCCTCAGTATTGGTGGCGCCACACATAATTCGTTCGGCGACAAGGCGGATTGCTCGTCGCTGATAGCGGCTGCGGATAAGGCGCTTTACGCCGCCAAGGAGGGCGGACGCAACCGCCTGGTGATGTCAGGGCAAGTCGTCGCGTGGCCCGGCTCGATACGGGCTTGAAGAGCAATTCCAGCTGCCGCGGCGTGGTGTCACGAATTCACGTGCACGAAATCCCGCAGCAGCGGATAGATCTCGTTATTCCAGCGCCGGCCTGAGAACACGCCGTAATGGCCGACGCCGGCCTGCATGTGGTGGACGCGCCGATAGGCACGCACGCCGGTGCAGAGGTCTTGGGCTGCAAGGGTCTGGCCGATCGAGCAGATGTCGTCCTTCTCGCCTTCGACCGTCATCAGCCCCATGCGGCTGACCGCCTTGGTGTTCACGGGGCGGCCGCGATGCATCAGTTTGCCTTGCGGCAACAGGTGCTCCTGGAAGACGTCGCGCACGGTCTCGATGTAGAACTCGGCCGGCAGGTCCATCACGGCGAAATATTCGTCGTAGAAGGTCTTGATGGTCGCGGCCTTGTCCTTCTCGCCCTTGGCGATGTGGTTGGCGAGGTCCATGTGCTGCTTGATGTGGCGCTCGAGGTTCATCGAGACGAAGGCGGTGAGCTGCACGAAGCCGGGATAGACTTTCCGCAGCGCGCCGCGGCACTGCATCGGCACATAGTTGATCAGATTCTGCTCGAACCATTCGATCGGCTTGCTCTTGGCGAAGTCGTTGACCCTGGTCGGCTGGATGCGGGTGTCGATCGGCCCTGCCATCAGCGTCAGCGTCGCCGGGCGCGAGGGATGGTTGTCCTCGCACATGATCGCGGCGGCCGCGAGCGCCGATACCGACGGCTGGCAGATCGCGACCATGTGCGGGCGCGGGCCGAGCTGTCCGAGGAAATCGATCAGATGCTCGGTGTAGTCGTCGAGCCCGAAGCGGCCCTCGCTGCGCGGGATGTCGCGCGGATTGTGCCAGTCGGTGATGTAGACGTCGTGGTCCTGCAGCAGCGTCTGCACGGTGCCGCGCAGCAGCGTTGCGAAATGGCCGGACATCGGCGCCACCAGCAGCATGCGCGGCTGCTCCGTCACGCCGTCCTTCCTGAAGTGCAGCAGCGAGCCGAACGGTGTCGCGTAGGCGATCTCCTCGGTGACGGCGACTTCGCGATTGCCTACCATGACGCTGTCGATGCCGTAGGCCGGGCGATGATAGGTGAGGGTGGAGCGCGAGATCAGCTCCAGCGCCGCCGACAGCCGGCCGACGACCTGATCCGACATGCCCTGCGGCACCAGATTGAGGAATCTGAGCGCGGACGAAGCCCCCGCGCGCCACGGCGCAGTCAGGTCCATCTGGTTCTGAAAGGCCTGATAATACATCGACATCATACTGAAGTGCCCACCTGTCCCCCGTCTTGATGCAATATCGAAGCCAGATGGGGCCGGACCGCCGGCAAAATTGGCACGTCGCTTGCTGCTCTTTGGGTGGGAAGGACGGGGCGCGCACGCCCGGCAGCGCGCTCCCAGGCGTGAGGGAAGGGCCATATGGCGAAGGCGACACTGACCATCAGCAGCAAGAACTACTCGTCCTGGTCGCTGCGCGGCTGGCTGCTGACGAAATTCTCCGGGCTCGATTTCGAGGAAATCGTCACCGCGCCGGACGATCCGTCGGCGCGTGCCGAAATCCTCTTGCTGTCGTCGTCGATCCTGGTGCCGTGTCTGCGGCACGACGGTGCCGTGGTCTGGGATACGCTTGCGATCGCCGAATACCTCAACGAGGCGATGCCGTCAGCCGGCCTGCTGCCTGACGACCGCGTGCAGCGCGCCCATTGCCGCTCGATCTGCGGCGAAATCCATTCCGGCTTCACCACCTTGCGCGCCTCGCTGCCCGTCAATCTGAAAGGACATTTTCCCGGCTTCAAGATCTGGTCGCGCGCCCAGGCCGACATCGACCGGGTCTGGTCGATCTGGCGCGACTGCCTGGAGAAATCCGGCGGCCCGTTCCTGTTCGGCGAGCGGCGCACCATGGCGGATGCGATGTACGCGCCCGTGGTGACGCGCTTCGTCACCTATGACGTCAAGCTCGAGCCGCAGCTGAAGGCCTACGCCGACACCGTCATGGCGATGGATGAGATGAAGGAATGGATCGCGGCGGCGAGGGAGGAGCCGGCCGAGATCGAGGAGCTCGAGGTCGAATATTAGGCAGTCCTTGCCTGGCCCTGCCTGTTTCGGGGGCGGGTGCCGGCCAGGGTGGTCTTGCGCGCTATACCCTTGTCGCGATTAACCTTTGGCGCCCGTGCCCGGCCCGGGCCATCCGCCGCGCTGCGCAGATATTGTACGCGCCGGTAGAGCCGCATCGACATCTAGCCGTGAACAGCTGCGTACGCAGCCGTTCGGCCGATTCGGACGTGATTCGTTCGGGCCGCGTTCCGAAGGTTAAGGCGGAGCGCGGCCGCGTTGCATTTTGGAACAGATATGGGCGTCAGGCGGCCCCGCGCTGCCTCACGCGCGGCAGGCGCCAGCCGATGACGGTCGCTTCCACCGCGATGCCGGCCTCGTGGTTCTGCCAGCGTCCCTCGACATAGCGGCAGGCGAACGGCAGCTGGTACGTTCCGCTGTGGTCCTCGCACAGCACTTCGAGCGCAAGCCCCGGCGGTGGTTCTCCGGCGCCGTCGAATTCCGCCAGTCGTCTATCGCGCGTTGCCATTCCAAAAATCTCCCCTAAACAAAGCCGCGGAACAGCGCCCACTTCTTCCGCGTGCCGATCATCGTTCCCCGTCCAAGGGAACGATGCAAGCTCAACGCGAGAATGCGGTACGAGTGTGGTAGCCCTGAGTGGCTGTGCGCAAAAAGCGCACATTGCCGTGATCGATTGGACGAGGAACCTCTCATGCTGCTTCGAAACGCCGGCATTTGTTTCGCAATATTGCTGCTCGCAACGCTGGCGAATGCGCAGGTGCACGCGCAGGACGTGCCCGGCATCGAGATCTGCACGGTCGAGAAGACCATGGAGCGGCGCACCAGCTGCCTGCAGAGCAATGTCGACTTCCTGCAGAAGACGATCACCAAGCTCACGCTCGACCACCAGCAGAAGCTGGATGCAGCAAACCGCCAGATCGACGCGTTGAAGACGAACCTCGTGGGCCTGCAGAAGACGCTTCTCGATCTCCAGGCCGCCCACGTGAAGACGGCCGAGGATCTGAAGAAGAAGCAGGACGCGCCGCCGGCGAAGGACGCGAAATGAGCGCGCCGGTCACGTCACGCGATATCGCTCCATCACGTCCCGATCGGGCTCATAACCGAGCCCCACGCCCGAGGGCACCGCGACATGGCCGGTGGCATCGCTGTCCGCGCGGTCGCCCCAGAGGCAGGCCTCGCGCTTGAGATAGAACATCTCGACCAGCCCGTCGTCGCGTGTCGCGAGGAGATGCAGCGTCGCGAGCAGGCCCGGACCGAAATACGGGGAGTGCGGAACGATCTTGACGCCGAGCTGATCGGCGAGCGCCGCGACCTTCAGAAATTCCGTGATGCCGCCGACCTTGGTCACCGACGGCTGGGCGTGGCTCACCGCGCCCGCCTCCATCATCTGGCGGAATTGATATTCCGTGCAGGCATTCTCGCCGGCGGCGATGCCGAGCCCGCCTTTGCTGCGGACCTCGGCGAGCGCGGCGAAGTCTTCCGGCGGCCACACCGGCTCCTCCAGGAACATCGGCCGCGCATCGCGGCACGACGTCGCGAATGCGATCGCCTGCTCGGCCGTGAGCGGGCAGTTCATGTCGACCATCAGCGGAATGGCCGGCCCGATCGCCTCCCGCGCGGCGAACACCGCAGGCGCCGTGGTCTCGTGCAGCTTGATTGCGCCATAGCCGAGCGCGAGCGCCTTCCTGCATTCGGCCGCGATGTTGTCGGGCGAGCCGATCCGCAGCAGGCTCGCATAGGCGGGAATGGCCGTGCGCCTGGTCTCGCCGAGCAGGCGATGCAGGGGCACGCCCTCGACCTTGGCAGCGAGGTCCCAGAGCGCGATGTCGAGCCCCGAGATCGCGAACATGGTGATGCCGTAGCGGCCGAACAGATGCAGATTGCGCTGGATCTGCTCCATCGCGGCGGGGATGCCGGCGGCATCGGGCACCTTCAGCCCGCGGGCCTGCGGCGCGATCATCTCCTCGACGGCGCTGCGCGTGGTGCGCGGGCAGACATAGGCGAAGGCGTCACCCCAGCCGGTCAGCCCGGCGTCGGTGGTGACCTCGACCAGCACCATGTCGAGCGCGGTGATCGCGGATGCGCCCTGGCGGAAGCTCGCAACGCCGGCGTCATAGGGGATGCGGATATGGTGTGCCCGCACATCGGTGATTTCCATGACGCGGGTTCCTCTTTCTCGTGAGCGGTTTCCAAACAGTCTAGCCGCGAACGCCAGGGCGTTGCCAGTGGCCATTCCCGGGCTATCCTCCCGCGAGGACAGCAATGCCGATCAAGCGAAGCCGGCGCTGACGGCGCATCATCGTCACGCTTCGAACGAGGGTTGAGCCGCCATGAACCCTGCCCAGCGCGCGCTCTGGTATATCGAGAGCCATCTGGCCGAGCCGATGACGCTCGACGAGATCGCTGCGATCTCGGGCGTGTCGCGGTTCCACATCGTGCGCGCGTTTGCCGCAGCCACCGGACTTCCGGTGATGCGCTATTTGCGCGCGCGGCGGCTGACAGAGGCGGCGCGTCTTCTCGCGAACGGCGCGCCTGATATCCTCAGCGTCGCGCTGGAGGCCGACTACGGCTCGCACGAAGCTTTCACCCGCGCGTTCCGCGACCAATTCGGCACCACGCCCGAAGCGGTCAGGGCGGCAATGTGCGCCAATGACCTCAAGCTTCAGGAGCCGATCCTCATGGACTCCACCATGCTCGACCATCTCGCCCCGCCGCGCTTCGAGACCGCGCGGGCGTTGCTCGTCGCCGGTCCCGGCGAGCGCATTTCTTGCGACAACGGCGCCGTCATCCCCGGCCTGTGGCACCGCTTTCATCAGGAGGTCGCCGATATTCCCTCGAGGGTCGGACAGGTCGCCTACGGCGTCTGCTGCAACGGCGACGATTCCGGCAATTTCGACTACATCGCAGGCGTCGAGGTCGCCGAGTTCTCGGACCTGCCGCGACGCTTCGCCCGCATCCGCATCCCCGAGCAGCGCTATGCCGTGTTCACGCATACCGAGCACGTCGCCTCGATCCGCCGCACCGTCAACACGATCTGGAATCGATGGCTGCCCGCCTCGGGTTTGACGGCCGCGGACGCGCCGAGTTTCGAGCGCTACGACGAGGCGTTCGATCCCGCAACCGGCAATGGCGGCTTCGAGATCTGGCTGCCGGTGAAGCCGTAGGCTTCCGCAACGCTGGCATACCATCCCGCTTGCTTGGCAAGCCGGGGTGTCTTTGTCATAACCGCAGGCAAATCTTGCGTGTGAGGCCCGTGCCGGACATCCCGTGCAAGTCATAACAATCAGCCGGGAGGGGCCCCAATGTCCACCGCCACGTCCAACGTCCGCGTTCTCGCCACCGACCTCGAATTTCCCGAAGGGCCAGTCGTGATGCCTGATGGTTCGGTGGTGCTGGTGGAGATCCGCGGCCAGCGCCTGACGCGCGTTTATCCCGACGGCCGCAAGGAGATCGTCGCGAAAATTCCGGGCGGGCCGAACGGCGCCGCCCTCGGCCCCGACGGCAAGATCTACATCTGCAACAATGGCGGCTTCTCCTGGATCCCGACCCGCAACATGATCATGCCGGGCCCGCAGCCCGACGATTACCTCGGCGGCTCGATCCAGCGCGTCGATCTGCAATCCGGCAAGGTCGAGACCGTCGTCACCAGATGCGGCGCGCACGATCTGCGCGGGCCGAACGATCTGGTGTTCGACAAGCAGGGCGGCCTTTGGTTCTCCGATCTCGGCAAGCGCCGCGCCCGCGAGATGGACGTCGGCGGCATGTACTACCTCAAGCCTGGGATGACCGAGCTGGTCGAGGTCGTGCACGGCATATTGCCGGCGAACGGCATCGGGCTGTCGCCGGATGAGTATACCGTCTACATCGCGGAGACGCCGACCGGCCGGCTCTGGGCCTACGAGCTCTCCGCGCCCGGCACGCTGAAGCCGCGCGACGTGATCTATCGCGGCGAGCGGGGTAAGCCGATCTGCGGCCTCGGCGGCTACCAGATGTTCGACTCGCTCGCGGTGGAGGCGAACGGCAATGTCTGCGTCGCCACCCTCGTTTCCGGCTGCATCTCGGTGATCGCGCCCGACGGCACGCTGGTCGAGCAGGTCCCGACCGGCGACCGCGTCACCACCAACATCGCCTTCGGCGGCCCCGCGCTGAAGACCGCCTACATCACGCTATCGGGCAAGGGCGAGCTCGTCGCCATGGACTGGCCGCGTGGCGGTTTGCCGTTGAACTTTTTGAACAAGTGAATGTATCTGGACGAGCCGTGCCAATACATCCGTCGTCATTCCGGGATGCGTGCGCCAGCACGCAGGCCCGGAATCCATAACCCCGGGCGGTGGTTATGGATTCCGGGCTCGCCGCTTCGCGTCGCCCCGGAATGACAGCAGTCAATATGGAGTGAGAAATGCCCTGGCCCGATCCCATCACCCTGCGTGGACAGCACGCCCGTCTCGAGCCGCTGTCGCAGCAGCATCTCGACGGGCTGGTGACGGCCGTGAAGGATGGCGAGCTGTCAAAGCTCTGGTACACCGCGATCCCGCTGCCGGACAACATGGCCAAGGAGATCGACCGGCGCCTGGGGCTGCAGGCTGCGGGCTCGATGCTGCCGTTCACCGTGTTCGACGCCGGCGGCAACATCGTCGGCATGACCACTTACATGAACATCGATGCCGCCAACCGCCGCGTCGAGATCGGCTCGACCTGGTACGGCAAGAGCGCGCAGCGCGGCCCGCTCAACACGCAGTGCAAGCTTTTGCTGCTGCGCCACGCCTTCGAGACGCTGAACTGCATCGCGGTCGAATTCCGCACCCATTTCTTCAACCACCAGAGCCGCCGCGCCATCGAGCGCCTGGGCGCCAAGCAGGACGGCATTTTGCGCAGCCATCAGGTCGCGCCGAACGGCAGCTTGCGCGACACTGTGGTCTACAGCATCACCGCCGCCGAATGGCCGACGGTGCGGACGCATCTGGAATTTCAACTCAACGACAAGCCGCGCTAGGAGCGGCCGAGGCACCATGGACAGATTTGATTATGTGATCGTCGGCGCGGGCTCTGCGGGTTGCGTGCTCACCAGCCGGCTGAGCGAAGACCCCAACGTCAGCGTCTGCGTGCTGGAAGCCGGCCCGTCCGACTGGCATCCCTACATCCATCTGCCGGCGGGCTTCATCAAGACCTTCCACATGAAGAGCATCAACTGGGCCTATCAGCAGGAGCCGGGGCCCTGGACCGGCGGGCGCAGCATCTATGCGCCGCGTGGCAAGACGCTCGGCGGCTCCTCCTCGATCAACGGCCACATCTACAACCGCGGCCAGCGCATGGATTTTGACACCTGGGCGCAGATGGGCAATCGCGGCTGGGGCTATGCCGACGTGCTGCCTTACTTCAAGCGGCTGGAGAAGCGGGTCGGCGAGGGCGACAGCACCTTCCGCGGCCGCGACGGCAAGCTCACGGTCACGACCATGGAGTGGCGCGACCCGCTCTGCGAGGCCTTCATGGAAGGCGCGGTCTCGCTCGGCATCCCGCGCAACCCCGACTATAACGGCGCCAAGCAAGAGGGCGTCTCGTACTGCCAGCGCACCATCGACAAGGGCCTGCGCGTCTCCGGCTCGACCGCCTTCCTCAAGCCCGCGATGAAGCGGCCCAACGTGCATGTGCATACGCACGCGCATGCCACCGAGATCATCTTCGAGGGCAAGCGCGCCGTCGGCGTGCGCTACACCAAGGGCGGCCGGGGCGGCACGCCGGTGGAGGTGCGCGCCAACAAGGAAGTCATCCTGTCGGGCGGCACCTATAACTCGCCGCAGCTCTTGCAGCTCTCCGGCGTCGGCTCGCCGGACCTGCTGGCCGCGCACGGCATCGCAGTGCGTCACGCGCTGCCGGTCGGTGAAGGCCTGCAGGACCACTACGCCCCCCGCACGGTGGCGCGCGTCAAGGACATCAAGACCATCAACGAGCTCCGCCGCGGTGTCTCGCTGTGGATCGAGGCGTTGAAATGGGCGACCGCGCGCCGCGGCCTGCTCTCGCTGTCGCCGACCATGGTTTATTGCTTCTGGCACTCCGGCGAGAGTGCCGACTCATCCGACCTCCAGCTCACCTTCACGCCGGCGTCCTACAAGGAAGGCGTGCAGGGCCAGCTCGAAGACGAGCCCGGCATGACGGTCGCCTCCTGGCAGCAGCGCCCGGAGAGCCGCGGCTATGTCCGCATCCGCTCCAATGATCCCTTCGCGCCGCCGATCATCCAGACCAACTATCTCGACGCCGAGCTCGACCGCCGCGTCATCGTCGGCGGCATGAAGCTCGCGCGGCGCCTGCTCAAGAGTGCGCCGCTCTCGCCTTATTACGCCTACGAGGATTTCCCCGGTCCCAACATCAACACCGACGACGAGTTTTTGGCGGCCGCCACCGAGCGTGGCACCACCACATTCCACCCCGGCTGCACCTGCCGCATGGGCCCGGCGGATTCGACCTGGGCGGTGGTCGACGACCAGCTCCGCGTCCACGGCCTCGAAGGTCTCCGCGTCATCGACGCCTCCGTGATGCCGCGCATGATCTCGGCCAACTTGAATGCGTCGACGATGATGATCGCGGATCGTGCCTCGGACCTGATCCGTGGCAAGGCGCCGATGGAAGCCGCAAGGATTCCGGACGCCGCGGTGGCGTGAGGATCTGCGTAGGGTGGGTTAGCTAGCGGGCTGCGCGAAGCGCAGTTCGCTGGCGTAACCCACCACTTCTGCCGATGCGGAAACGGAAGAGGTGGGTTACGCTGACGCTAACCCACCCTACGAGCTATTTTGTAGCTACAAGATATTGACAGACGGCTAAATCGTAGCTACATTAAAGGCAATGAAGATCGTCTGGGACGAACCGAAGCGGCTCGCCAACTTCGACAAGCACGGGCTGGACTTTGCCGATCTCAACGAAGCGTTCTTCGACACCGCGCTGGTCATTCCCTCGCACAACAAGAGCAAGCGCTGGATCGCGGTCGGCGTGAGCATCCGTGGCGTCATTGTTGTCGTATTCGCCCGGCTCGGCCGCGAGGGCGTCAGCATCATCAGCATGCGACCGGCAAGCCGCAGCGAAAGGAAACTCTATGCCGAACGCTAGGAAGAAGTCAGGCTACACAAAGAGGGACCTGCGCGCAGTCAGCGATAATCCGGAGCTGACAAAGGCGGACTTTGCCAAGGCGCGACCGTTTGCCGAGGTCTTCCCAGATCTCGGCGCATCCATCCGGAAGGGCCGCGGCCCGAACAAGGCGCCGACGAAGAAGCTCGTCTCGTTGCGCCTCAGCCCGGAGGTGGTCGAGCATTTCAAGTCGACCGGGCCGGGCTGGCAATCGCGGATCGACGAGACCTTGCGCAAGGCGGTCAAGCGCAAGGCGCCGTGATGGCCGAGATGGGCGATGCGGAGGGATGTTGCCCCGCGATCTTCGGGGGAAGCCTGAACAATCCATCTTTCGTGTCCCGTCGGGCAAAACACCCGCAACCCGTCAACCCCTTCTCGCAAAAATATTCCACTTTACCGAAATTCGGAATTGCGGCATACATCGAAGCAGCCCGGCCCGACGAAGAGGGGCGGTTCGCGAGTCGTTCGAAACGCGGGCCGGGTTGCGGTGGACGCGGCAGCGTCGTGCGCGAGAGGCGTGGGCAGGGCGGGTAGTCCCTGTGAGCCCGAGGCTTCGTGCGGACGAGCGGCGCTGAAGTCCGGCGAAGCCTCTTGGCGAAGCCGGATGAGCTGCGTACGGCAAAACCGTGTGGTCCTGGCCGTCGTTGCTACGGTCAAGCCTGTCGCGGAGATGTGCGCGAGCCCAACCGGGCAGACGGCATCATCCAATTCGCGGGGCGAGGGAGGCCAGAGGGAAAGTTCGGCTCCCGGGAGATCACGGCATAAGCCGTCCGACCATCGCGCAGGGAAGGCCGTGTGTTCGGCCGCACCTGTATGCCGCTGTGCAGTCCTTTTGCGCTATCTGCGCACAGCGGACCGCGGGTGCCAAGCCGGCACCCGGCCTTCCCTGCGCCCTCTTTCCTTGGGGGCGACGGAGAGAGCAAAGCTCGGGCGAGATGCGTCGCGAGGCTGCGAAGGTGTGTCTGCGATTCAAAATGCGAGTCGGAAGGGCAACTGCTGCCTCATACTCCGTCATTGCGAGCGCAGCTAAGCAATCCAGACTGTCACCGCGGAGGGATTCCGGATTGCTTCGCTGCGCTCGCAATGACGGTGTGGAGAAAGCGGCGCACCGAACTCTACTCTCGTGCCCCGGACGCAGCGCAGCGTCTCTTGACGGTGCGCTGCAGAGCCGGGGCCCATGTCGCCGCATTGTACCGTGTCGCCTACTGGGTCCCGGCTCTGCGCAGCAGCGTTGCACGCTGCAGCGCGTCCGGGACACGGGAAGGTCACACTTCCCGTCTGCTCAAAAATGCCAGCCGCTCGAACAGATGCACGTCCTGCTCGTTCTTCAGCAGCGCGCCGTGCAGCGGCGGGATCAGCTTGCGCGGGTCGCGCTCGCGCAGCTGCTCGACGCTCATGTCCTCGTTGAGCAGCAGCTTGAGCCAGTCCAGAAGCTCCGACGTGGACGGCTTCTTCTTCAGGCCGGGCACCTCGCGCACCTCGAAGAAGATGCGCAGCGCTTCCTCGACCAGGCGCTTCTTGATGCCGGGGAAGTGGACGTCGACGATGCGGCCCATCGTGTCGGCGTCGGGGAACTTGATGTAGTGGAAGAAGCAGCGGCGCAGGAACGCGTCCGGCAGCTCCTTCTCGTTGTTGGAGGTGATCATCATGATCGGGCGCTGCTTGGCCTTGATCGTCTCGCCGGTCTCGTAGACATGGAATTCCATGCGGTCGAGCTCGAGCAGGAGGTCGTTCGGGAATTCGATGTCGGCCTTGTCGATCTCGTCGATCAAGAGCACCGGCCGCTGCTCGGCGGTGAAGGCGTCCCACAGCTTGCCGCGCTTGATGTAGTTCTTGATGTCAGACACCCTGCTATCACCGAGCTGGCTGTCGCGCAGGCGCGACACCGCGTCGTATTCGTAGAGGCCCTGCTGCGCCTTGGTGGTGGACTTGATGTGCCAGGTCAGCAGCGGCGCGTTCAGAGCCTTCGCGACTTCCTCCGCCAGCACCGTCTTGCCGGTGCCGGGCTCACCCTTGATGAGGAGCGGGCGCTCGAGCACGATCGAGGCATTGACGGCGACCTTGAGATCGTCGGTCGCAACATAGTCCTTGGTGCCGGTAAATTTCATCGCGTGTCCTTGGGTCATCGTCGGCGAGAGGCGTCGGCCCCGTCGCGACAAGCGAACGGCCGCTCGCGGCGGCTGTTCCTGGTTCGGTCAGGCTTTCAGACCCGTTTTATCAGCGAAAGGATGACGAGCACAATCACCGCGCCGATCGTGGCGTCCACGATGGCGCCGACCGTGCCCGTTGCCAGCTGGATGTGCAGCTGGGGCAACACCCAGCTTGCGACCAGCGCACCGATGATGCCGACGACGATGTTGCCGATCAGTCCAAATCCCGCCCCGTGGACAATCTTGCCCGCAAGCCAGCCCGCGATCGCACCGATGATGAGTGCTGCGACAATTCCCATTGCAAACGTCCCCAAAACAACCCCGTGAGGGCCCCAATTCTAGAGCAAAAAGCTTCGCGGTCCAGCACCCCGCGGCGGTCTCCGCCCCTTGACGTCAGCCACCCGACGGGCAATCTGTCACCCATGTTCCTGCAATTCTTCACTTCTCTGCGCGATGCGCAGGTCCCCGTGACGCTGCGCGAATACCTCACGCTGATGGAGGCGCTCGACGCTGACCTGTCGGATTATTCGGTGGAGAATTTCTACTACCTGTCGCGCACCTCGCTGGTGAAGGACGAGCGCAACCTCGACAAGTTCGACCGCGTCTTCGGCACGGTGTTCAAGGGGCTGGAAAACCTGCTCGACGCCATGGAGAAGGCGGAGATCCCCGAGGAGTGGCTGAAGAAGCTCGCCGAAAAATACCTGACTGACGAAGAGAAGAAGCAGATCGAGGCCATGGGCTGGGACAAGCTCATGGAGACCCTGAAGAAGCGCCTCGAAGAGCAGAAGGGGCGGCACCAGGGGGGCTCGAAGTGGATCGGCACCGCCGGCACCTCGCCGTTCGGCGCCCACGGTTACAATCCCGAGGGCGTGCGCATCGGCCAGGAGAAGAACCGCAACAACCACGCCGTGAAGGTGTGGGACAAGCGCGAGTTCAAGGACCTCGACGGCAATGTCGAGCTCGGCATCCGCAACATCAAGGTGGCGCTGCGCCGCCTGCGCAAATTCGCGCGCACCGGCGCACCCGACGAGCTCGATCTCGACACCACCATCCGCGAGACCGCCAATCACGGCTATCTCGACGTCCACATGCGCCCCGAGCGGCGCAATGCGGTGAAGCTTTTGGTGTTCTTCGACATCGGCGGCTCCATGGACGCGCATATCGAGCAGGTCGAGGAGCTGTTCTCGGCGGCGAAGAGCGAGTTCAAGCACATGGAGTATTTCTACTTCCACAACTGCCTCTATGAGGGCGTGTGGAAGCAGAACAAGCGCCGCTTCACCGACCGCACGCCGACCTGGGACGTGCTGCACAAATACCCGCACGACTACAAGATCGTGTTCGTCGGCGATGCGTCGATGAGCCCGTACGAGATCATGGTGCCCGGCGGCTCGGTCGAGCATGTCAACGAGGAGCCGGGCTCGGTCTGGCTCGACCGCATCATCCGCACCTATCCGCATGCGGTGTGGCTCAATCCGGTCGCTCAGAAGCATTGGGACTATTCGGAATCGACCACCATCATCAAACGCATTTTTGCGAACCGCATGTACCCGATCACGATCGAGGGGCTTGAGGGTGCGATGAAGGAATTGACGCACTAGCTTCCGCCGTCATTCCGGGGCGCCCGAAGGGCGAGCCCGGAATCCATCGGGCCGCAGTGCGTGTAGAGGAATGGATTCCGGGCTCGCGCTGCGCGCGCCCCGGAATGACAACAAGAGGGAAGACCCATGCCCCAAAACATCACCCGCGGCATCAAGGCGCTGATCGACGAGGCCAATGCCGAGATCGAGACGCTCAACGCCAAGGACGCCATCGAGATCTCCAAGAATGGCGACGTCGTCATCGTCGACATCCGCGACCCTCGCGAGATCGAGCGCGACGGTCGCATCCCCGGCGCGTTCGCCTGCACGCGCGGCATGCTGGAATTCTGGATCGACCCGCAGAGCCCCTACGCCAAGCCGGTCTTCCAGGAGGACAAGAAGTTCGTCTTCCACTGCGCCGGGGGCCTGCGCTCCGCACTCGCGGCCAAGACCGCGCAGGACATGGGCCTGAAGCCCGTCGCCCACATCGCCGGCGGCTACGCCGCCTGGCGCGATGCCGGTGGGCCGACGGAAGCGTGGGAACCGAAGAAGAAGGGGTGAATTGGATACCGCGCGTACCACACACTCCGTCATGGCCGGGCCTGTCCCGGCCATCCACGTTCTTGCTCGCGCGCCGAAAGACGTGGATGCCCGGGACAAGCCCGGGCATGACGACCGACAAAGTTGCCAGAGAGTACATCAATGACTGACACCCCCACCGACCCCCTCGTCTCCACCGAATGGCTCGCCGCGCACATCAACGATTCCAACGTCAAAGTGCTCGACGCCAGCTTCAAGCTGCCGGGCGTGCTGCCGCTGCCCAAGGACGATTATCTCGCCGCGCACCTGCCCGGCGCCGTGTTCTTCGACGTCGATGCGGTGTCGGATCATTCCAACCCGCTGCCGCACATGTATCCGAGCGCCGAGCAGTTCGGCCGTGACATCGGCAATCTCGGCATCTCCAACGCCGACACCGTCGTGCTCTACGATGCCGGCGGCTGGGTCGCCGCGCCCCGCGCCTGGTGGATGTTCCTGGCCTTCGGCCATAGCAACGTGCGCATCCTCAATGGCGGCCTGAAGAAGTGGCGCGCCGAGGGGCGAGCGGTCGAGAGCGGCGAGGTGAAGCCGAAGCCAGCGACGTTCAAGGCGAGCTACGATTCAAATCGCGTGCGCAGCATGCAGCAGCTGATCGCCAATGTGGAAAGCCGTGCCGAGCAGGTGATCGACGCGCGCGCCGGCGACCGCTTCGAGGGCCGCGCCCCCGAGCCGCGCGCCGGCATCCGCTCCGGCCACATCCCCGGCGCGCGCAACGTGCCCTACAATCAGCTGTTCGATGCCGCGACCGGCACGATGAAGCCGCTCGAGGACTTGCGCGCCGCCTTCACGAGCGCCGGCGTCAAGCTCGATGCGCCGATCGTGACGAGCTGCGGCTCGGGCGTCTCAGCCGGGGTGCTGACGCTCGCGCTCTATCGCCTTGGGATCACCGACACCGCGCTCTATGACGGCTCGTGGTCGGAATGGGGCCAGGAGGGCGGCCCGGCCATCGCGACCGGGCCGGCGTGAGCGTCACGATGACGGTGCGCGCCCTCGCGCTCTCGACGCCTTGAGCGCGCGCCTCGAAGGATGGCCACAAGCGAAATCGCTCCCGCAAGCGGGGCGCGGTGAAGATCACCGCGTGCGCGTTGTCGTCGTCGCAAACGTCTGCGGCTGGCCGAACGGATCGAGCTGCTGCTGCAACTGCTGAGGCGGCGGACGACGCACCACGCGATGCCGCTTCTTGGCCTTCGCCTTGCGCTTGGTCGCCTTGTCGTCGGCCTTGGTATCTGCCTTGCTCTCGGTCTTGGCCTTCGCCGGCGCATCCTTCACGGCCGTCGTCGCCGGCTCGTTCAAAGCGGCCAGCTTGGCCGAGGCGGCATCGAGTGCGGAGGAGGCCACGGCCGCGCTGGGATCGACCGGCGCTGGCTCGCTGGCGGTCGCGGCAGGCTCGGCCGCGGGGATCGACGCCGTGGTGTCGGCCGGGGTGAGCGTGTCGGCGGGCGCCGGCGCTGCGGCCTCCGTCGTCGTCTCGGCCTTCGTTGTCTCGGCCTTGGCCGGTTCTGCGACCGGGACGTCAGCCGGAGGTGCCGCGACCTGGGACTGGGCCTCGGTCTCGGTCGTCAGCACGGCGACCTGGTCGGGCTCGCTTTCGGGTAGTCCAATGGTCGGCACCTTGTCGCGCAGCGACGGCTCGGGCTCGGCGGTCGGCTCCGGCTCCGCGCGGAGGACCGCGAGCACCGGCTGGGCCGGCTCGGGAGCCTGCGCGAACACCTGCTCCTGCGGGCCGTTCCGCCAGGAGGGGTTGCTGACATACTGCTCGTGGCTCGCCCGCAGCAGTGCGGCGGCGCCCAGGCCGAACACCAGGATGGAGACTGACAGCAGGATCGCGGCAAACAGGAAGCGAAAGCCGGGAAGCATCGAGCGATTGCGAATTTCCGCCCCGGCGGCGAAGAGGCCAGGGCCCAAGAGCCATCTGAACGCGGTGACGGTACTGTTTGCCGCGTTCGCCACGCGGGGATCGGGAGCTCAAATGGGCGGCGAATCAGGCTGATTCGAACATACCGCAACGATTCCGACCCGTTCCGCAAAAAACGGGGCCGAAGACTCCGGCAATTGACGCCATGAGCTGATTTCCGCCCCGTGATGCAACGGGGCAACGGTAGTCTTGCGGATCACAAATCGGCAGGTCCCGCGCAAATAAGCCTGATATGTCTTGAATGTGCCGCTATCTTCGGCCATCTGGCCGTTAACGGTCCGATCGGGCTTGGGGACTATACAAGAGCGATGATGATCAAACATTTTCTGACGATATGCGCTGCCGCAACAGTCGCTGCGGCGGGAACCTCGCTCGCGCAGGCTCAGAGCTATCCGGTTCAGCAGGCGCCGAGCTACGGCGCCCCGGCCGAATATCGGCCCGGCGACCGCACGCCGAATTTCGACGCGCTGGAAGATGACGACGACGCGATGCCGCAGGCATCGTTGCCGCCGCCCGGCCCAGCCGACGATCCGCGCTATGGCCGTCCGGTCGGTGCTCCCCCGGTCTACTCGGCCGCGCCGCCGCAGGGTCCGGTGATGTCGCCGGATGATCCGCGTTATGGCCGCCCGACTGGGGCGCCGGTCTATTCGGCCGCACCGTCGCAGGGCCCCGTGATGTCGCCCGACGATCCCCGCTACGGCCGCCCCGCGGGTCCGCCGCCAGTGATCTATGCCAATCGTCCGGGCCAGCAGGGGCAGGCTCCCGCCGGTGACGGCATGCGTCCGCCGGAGGCCGTTGGTGGTCCCGCCGCGACCGGAACGGTCCAGGCCGGGCAGCCGCCGGTCGGCGCTGACGGAAGGCCGATGACGATGGCCGCGCTGCCGCCTGAGGAGCAGCCCGATGCTGCGCCGGTGCAGCTGCCGCAGAACCTGCGCCGCCAGGAGGTCTCGTTCCAGACCAAGGAGCCCGCGGGCACCCTCGTGGTCGATACCCCCAACACCTACCTCTATTACGTGCTCGGTGGCGGCCGAGCGATCCGCTACGGCGTCCGCGTCGGCCGCGACGGCTTCACCTGGACCGGCGTGCAGAAGATCACCCGCAAGGCCGAGTGGCCGGATTGGCATCCGCCGACCGAGATGATCGAGCGCCAGCCCTATCTGCCGCGTTTCATGGCCGGCGGCCCCGGCAATCCGCTCGGCGCCCGCGCGATGTATCTCGGCTCGACCGTCTACCGCATCCACGGCACCAACCAGCCCTCGACCATCGGCAAGTTCGTCTCGTCCGGCTGCATCGGCATGCTGAACGAGGACGTCTCCGACCTGTTCGATCGCGTCAAGGTCGGCACCCGCGTGGTGGTGATGCCGGGTGGTCCGCCGCCGGGAACCGCGACGGCGTCCGCCGCGCCGGCGCCCGGTCCTGCCGCAGGTCCGGCTCCGATGGCCGCGCAGGCCGGTCCGGTCCCGGGCACGCAGCCGACCGTGGTGCCGCCGCTACCCGCGCCGGTCACCGTGCGCTAAGCGCGCCGCGAGGCAATTCAGATTGCGAAGGGCGTGCCATCGGCGCGCCCTTCATCGTTTCAGGCCAGCTTCCGCGGCAGCTCGCGGCCCCCAGTGAAGGCGTCGATCGCCTCGACCATCTGGCCGTAATGGATGCGCAGGCCGTCTGAGGTCGCGTAGCCGAGATGCGGCGTCAGCACGAGGTTGTCGAGCTTGCGGAAGGGATGGTCGACCGGCAACGGCTCGACCGCGAACACGTCGATGCCGGCGCCCGCGATCTTGCGCTGCTGCAAGGCCTCGAGCAGCGCCGCCTCATCGACAATTGGCCCGCGCGCGGTGTTGACGAGGAAGGCCGTCGGCTTCATCCGCGCGAGATCGTCGCGGCTCACCAGCCCGCGCGAGCGCTCGCTCAGCACCACATGGATGGTGACGATATCGGCCTTGGCGAACAGCTCCTCCTTGGTGGCGTAGCCGACGCCGGCCGCCGCGCATTTCTCCGGCGTCAGGTTCGGGCTCCAGGCAATCACGTTCATGCCGAACGCCTTGGCGATCCCGGCCATCCTGCTGCCGAGCTTGCCGAGCCCGACAATGCCGAGCGTCATGCCCTCGATCTCGACGCCGGCAAAGGTCTGCCAGGGCTCGCCAGCATGCATGCGCGCGTTCTCGCGGCCGATGCCGCGGGTCAGCTCCAGGATCAGGCCCATGGTCAGCGGTGCGGTGGGATCGCGCGAATATTGCGTGCCTGCGACGGTGACGCCGCGCGCCTTCGCGGCTTCCATGTCGATCGCGGCGTTGCGCATGCCCGACGTGAGCAGCAGCTTCAGCTTCGGCAGGCTCTCGAACAGGCTCTTCGGGAAGGCCGTGCGCTCGCGCATCGCGCAGATGATCTCGAAATCGGCCAGCGCGCTGGCCGCAGCCCGCTCGGAGGCGAAGGGATGGCTGAACACGGTGACGTCGAGGCGGTCGGACAGTTTCTGCCAGTCGGCGACGTCGAGCGCGAGATTGAAATAGTCGTCGAGAATTGCACAGCGCAGCCGGCTCATCAGCGTTCATCCAGGGCCAGAGTTGATGGCGAGAGGTGAGGGCGCTGGGCGCGCGCCATCGTCGGAACCGGGCCATGGTTGCGCGCAATCAGGACGGCGCGCAAGCCGCTTGCGTCTTCAAAAGTCCGATAGGAAGGAGGCGCTCAGAGATCCCGGGGCTTCAGGCGGAACGGCGCATCCATGCCGTGCTTGGCGCGCCATGCCGGACCGGGGCCACGCATGTAGTGCAGTTCGGGCCGGTAGGGATTGAAGGCGGTGGCGAAGAAGCGCTTCCAGAATCCCTTGATCTCCGAGACGAAGCCGGAGACGTGGCCGGCTTCTGCCGGAACAGGAAGAGAATGGGTCTCGATCAGAGCCATGATGCGGCCTCGCTGTGCTCCCGTTCGTTCTGAGCGGGTGGCGCTGTTTCCGCGCGAAACCGAGCTTTCGGCCTGATTTATTAAAAGATGGTTTCAATTGTCCGGATCGGTGACCGGATGGTGTCCGTCCCGTATTCATCCGTGGTGAACGGACGGAAAACATTGCCCTTTGGGGGCGGGATCGCTACATCGCAGGCTAAGCAAATTTCCTCAAATCGAAGGTTTTCGGGACCGATGGCACGCCAGTTCATCTATTTCATGCAGGGCCTGACCAAGAGCTACCCGACCCGGAAGGTGCTCGATAACATCCATCTGTCGTTCTACCCGGACGCCAAGATCGGCGTGCTCGGCGTCAACGGCTCGGGCAAGTCGACGCTGCTCAAGATCATGGCTGGCCTCGACAAGGAGTATAACGGCGAGGCCTGGGTCGCGCAGGGCGCCCGTGTCGGCTATCTCGAGCAGGAGCCGCACCTCGATCCGGCACTCAGCGTGCGCGAGAACGTCATGCTGGGCGTCGCCAAGCAGAAGGCCATCCTCGATCGCTACAACGAGCTGGCGATGAACTACTCCGAGGAAACCGCCGACGAGATGACCAAGCTACAGGACGAGATCGAGGCCCAGGGCCTCTGGGATCTCGACAGCAAGGTCGACCAGGCCATGGACGCGCTGCGCTGCCCGCCCGACGATGCGGATGTCACGAAGCTCTCCGGCGGTGAGCGCCGCCGCGTCGCGCTGTGCAAGCTGCTGCTCGACCAGCCCGAGCTGCTGCTGCTGGACGAGCCGACCAACCATCTCGATGCCGAGTCGGTGTCCTGGCTCGAAGGCCATCTGCGCAACTATCCCGGCGCGATCCTGATCGTGACCCATGATCGCTACTTCCTCGACAACGTCACGAGCTGGATTCTCGAGCTCGATCGCGGCAAGGGCATTCCCTACGAGGGCAATTACTCGTCCTGGCTGGTGCAGAAGCAGAAGCGGCTGGAGCAGGAGGGACGCGAGGACGCAGCGCATCAGAAGACGCTCGCGCGCGAGCAGGAATGGGTCGCCTCGTCACCGAAGGCACGCCAAGCCAAGTCCAAGGCGCGCTATCAGCGCTACGAGGATCTGCTCAAGCAGGCGAGCGAGAAGCAGACCCAGACCGCGCAGATCATCATTCCGGTCGCCGAGCGGCTTGGCGCCAACGTCGTCGACTTCGAAGGTCTCAGCAAAGGCTTCGGCGACCGCCTGCTGATCGACGATCTCACCTTCAAGCTGCCGCCCGGCGGCATCGTCGGTGTGATCGGCCCCAACGGCGCCGGCAAGACCACGCTGTTCAAGATGATCACCAAGCAGGAACAGCCGGACAACGGCACCATCACGGTCGGCGAGACCGTGCATCTCGGTTATGTCGACCAGTCGCGCGACGCGCTCGACGGCAGCAAGAACGTGTGGGAGGAGATCTCCGGCGGCAACGAGCTGATCCTGCTCGGCAAGAAGGAAGTCAACTCGCGTGGCTATTGCTCGGCGTTCAACTTCAAGGGTGCCGACCAGCAGAAGAAGGTCGGCGCGCTGTCCGGCGGTGAACGCAATCGCGTGCATCTCGCCAAGATGCTGAAGTCCGGCGCCAACGTGCTGCTGCTGGACGAGCCGACCAACGACCTCGACGTCGACACGCTGCGCGCGCTCGAAGAGGCGCTGGAGGATTTCGCAGGCTGCGCCGTCATCATCAGCCATGACCGCTGGTTCCTCGACCGTATCGCGACCCACATCCTGGCCTTCGAAGGCGACAGCCATGTCGAATGGTTCGAAGGCAACTTCCAGGATTACGAGAAGGACAAGATGCGCCGGCTCGGCCAGGACAGCATCATTCCGCACCGCGTGAAGTACAAGAAGCTGACGCGGTGATTTCGGCATGATGCGGCGGGCGCTCATCGCTGCGGTGATCGTGGTCACCTGCGGCTGGACGTCCGCGCGCGCCGCCGATGCCGCCTTCACCCAGTTCATCGCCTCGCTGTGGCCGGAGGCGCAGGCAGAAGGCGTCTCGCGCAAGACGTTCGACGAGCAGACGCGCGGGCTCGAGCCCGACTACAAGCTGCCCGATCTGATCCTGCCCGGACGGCCCGCGCTAGGTGCGCCGTCGCAGGCCGAGTTCGTGCAGGTGCCGGCCGACTACGTCAAGGAAGCCTCGATCGCGCGGCTTGCGGGCGAAGGACAGCGGCTGCTGCAGAAATATCGCGCCTCGCTGAGCGAGATCGAGAAGAAGTCCGGCGTGCCGGCAACCGTGATGCTCGCGATCTGGGGCCGCGAGACCGATTACGGCCGCTACACGCTGCCTTACGATCTCGTCCGCGTGCTGGCGACGCAGGCCTATGTCGGGCGACGCAAGGATCAATACCGCACCGAGTTCATCCTTGCGCTGAAGATCCTCGGCGAAGGCGTGGTGACGCGCAAGGACATGCGCTCGTCCTGGGCCGGCGCCACCGGGCTGACGCAGTTCCTGCCGTCCGAATATTACAAGCACGGTGTCGATTTCGACGGCGACGGCCGCATCGACATCTGGCATTCGGTGCCGGATGCGCTGGCCTCAGCCGCGCAGCAACTCGTCAACAAGGGCTGGCAGAGCGGCGTGCGCTGGGCCTACGAGGTGCAGGCGCCGGCCAAGGTCGATTGCACCACCGGTGTGCCCGAGGTGACGAAGCCGCTGGGCCAGTGGTTGCGCGAAGGCCTTGTGCCGGTGCGCGGGCAGAAGCTTAGTGCCACCGAGCAGGCGCAGCCGGCTTCGCTGTTGCAGCCGGAAGGCATCTATGGCCCGTCATTCCTGACCACGAAGAACTACTTCGTCATCAAGGAATACAATTTCTCCGACCTCTATGTGCTGTTCGTCGGTCATCTGGCCGACCGCATGACGAGCCCGCTTCCGTTCGCAACGCCATGGGCGGCCTCGAAGCAATTGCGCACCAGGGATGTCGAGACCATGCAGCGTGGGCTTACGCGCGTCGGGCTCTACAAGGACAAGATCGACGGCAAGGCCGGCATGCAGACGCGCGCCGCGCTCGGTGCCTATCAGAAGTCGGCGGGCCTCAAGGTCGATTGCTGGCCCAGCGAAGAGGTGCTGCGCTCGATCCAGGCGGCGCGATAGCGCGCGACCAAAGAAAAAGCCCGGCCGATGGTCTCGGCCGGGCTTCGATCGCGGCGCTCACGAGCGCCGGTGCGATCAGATCAGTAGCAGACGCGAACCGGACGAACGACCCAGCCGTAACCGTCCCAATAACGCTGACGCTGCCAGTAGCAGGGCGGGGGCGGCGGGCCGGGCTCGGCGACGTAAACGGGGCCGCCATAGGCCGGACGGCTCGACGCGATGGCGCCGCCGACGATGGCGCCGCCGATCAGGCCGGCCGCGATGCCGGCGCCAACGCCGTCATGGGCCTTGGCGGACGGAGTGGCGGTCACCAGCGAACCGGCGACCGTCGCAACCGTGAGGGCGGCAACTAAAGTCTTCTTCATGCTCTTGGCTCTCCTGGGAGATGGGTTCCTCTTGTTAGAGGCGCCCGGGTTTCAAAGGTTCACGCACACGCTGATGGAATTGGCCGTGCAGCTAGGAAGCGCGCAATTGGTCAACCCACGGTAAACGCACACGGAGCTGTGACGAGAAAAAGCGGTCTTTTTCAGGCCCGGAGATGAACGGCGAATCCGTAGTGAACCGGTCAGCCGATGTGGTCGCGATGGACCGGTTCGAGTCGCCTCAGCCGCAGACTCTGACGCGGCGGACGCGCCAGGCATAGCCGTCCCAGAAGCGCTGCTTCTGCCAGACGCAGCCGCCGCCGTAATAGTCGTCAGAGACATAGCCCGGGCCCGGCGCATAGTAGCGGGGCGGGTAATAGCCGGGTTCGTAATAGCCGGGTCCGGGTCCGTAATAATACGGAGAGGCCAGCGCGCCGCCGACAATGGCGCCGCCGATGATGCCGGCCGCTACGCCCGCCGCGACGCCGCGCTGTGCATGGGCCGGGGTTCCGGCCGCAACGGCCAGGGAGGCGACGGCGGCGACCGTCAGGAGCAACTTCTTCATCGGCTTGACCTTTCGTACGAACACGCGGGAACCCTTTGGGAGCAGAGTTCCATACTTCGTTTGAATGATCAATGAACGGCACCTTGGTGGCGGGCGACCAATTGATGTGAACCGCAGGCTCGGCCAGGAGGCGACGATGGGCAACGCGATGATCAATGCATTGATTGCTGCCGGGGTCGTGTCCGCGATCGGTTACGGCTGGCTCACCCATCTCCAGAACCGCGGCCAGCGGCGCTCCCGCGCCGGGGCGGGTGGCGATGGCAGCAGCAGCGGCGACACCTATTCGGGCAGCAATAACGGCTTCTCGCTGGGAAGCTGGTTTTCCAGCGACAGTTCGGGCAGCTCGGCCGACAGCGGCAGCTGTTCCAGCAGCGACAGCGGCAGCAGTGGTGGCGATTGCGGAGGCGGCGGCGATGGTGGGGGAGGCGGAGGCGGCGATTAGATCCGCTCCAATCTTGATCCAGCGCAACGCTGAAATTTAGGGCCGTTCTAGGCTGCTTTTGGGCCAGTTTGGAATAGCTTCAAATACCGCTTTTTCCTTTTGCATCCGGCGGGCTCGTTAAATATCGATGATGACGCATCACCGAAGGGCCTGCCGCTTCCATGATCGTTTGTTCCTGTAACGTGCTGAGCGATGACGACATCCGTGCCGCCGTCGCCGAGTCCGACGACGCCGTGCGCCATGCCAAGCAGGTCTATGGATGCCTCGGCTGCAGCGCCGAATGCGGTCGCTGCGCCCGGACGATCAAGACCATCATCGACGAAGCCCTTGGCCCCTGCGCCCAGTCCTGCTGTGCCGGCTGTCCGCACAACCACACTGTGGCTGCCAATGACGAAGCGGCTGAGCCCGCCCAGTTCGCCCTCGCGGCCTGCTGAAAGCCTTCGCAGCTCGGTTGAGCATTTCCCCGGCCGCGCCGCCGTAGCCAGTTGCCCTCATTCGTAAACTGACTTAGAAGCGTTCTAAATTCGGTTTTGGGCCGATTTGGACTGCAAGAGCTGGAGTGAACCATGCAGGGCGACGCAAAAGTCATCGACTATCTCAACAAGGCACTGCGTCACGAACTGACTGCGATCAACCAGTACTGGCTGCACTACCGCTTCCTCGACAATTGGGGCCTCCTCGACATGGCCAAGGTCTGGCGCAAGGAGTCCATCGAGGAGATGGAGCACGCCGACAAGCTCACCGCGCGCATCCTGTTCTTCGACGGCTTTCCGAACATGCAGGTGCTCGATCCCTTGCGCATCGGCCAGAACGTCAAGGAGATCATCGAGTGCGACCTCGCTGCCGAGATGAGCGCGCGTGCGCTCTACCAGGAAGCGGCGACCTACTGCCACGGCGTCAAGGACTACGTCACGCGTGACTTGTTCGAGAAGCTGATGAGCGACGAGGAGCACCACATCGACTTCCTCGAAACCCAGCTCGACCTGATCGGCCGCATCGGCCTCGAGCTCTACACCCAGAAGCACGTCGGTGGGCTCGAGGGTGAGGGGCACTAAGCTTCGGCTCTGGCGCATACTCGGTGTCGTCCCGGCGAAAGCCGGGACCCATACCGCGTGATCTATCTGGATGCGCCGGTATGAGTACCGTGGGACGAGTTCTTCACTGCGAGTCTTCGCAAAACCACTCCCTGTGGCTATGGATCCCGGATCTGCGCTGCGCTTGTCCGGGACGACACCGTGATTGTCGCCCCACCTACAACTGCGTCTTGTAGATCTCTTCCACGGTCTCCTGGCTCGCCGGTTCGCCGAGGCCGGTCTGGTCGTGGATGACCGTGACGATGCTGGGCATCACCGAGCGCTGCACTTTCTCCGGCGACCACAGCTTCGAGCGCATCAGCGCCTTGCCGCAATGGAAATAGACTTCGCTGACGGCGACGTTCAGCACCGCCCGCGGTGGCTTGCCGAATTCCACCATGGAAGCGAGCAGATCCGGATCGGCCGACAGCGTGCCGCGTCCGCCGACGCGTAGCGTCTCGTCGATGCCGGGCACGAAGAACAACAGATGCACGAAGCCCGAGCCTTCGACGACGTTGCGGAAACTGTCGATCCGGTTGTTGCCGGAGCGGTCAGGCATCAATAGCTGGTTCGGACCGGCGACGTGGACGAAGCCGGTGCCGCCGCCGCGTGGCGAGGCATCGACGCTGCCGTCCGCGCCCGACGTCGCGAGCACGCAGAACGGCGACATCTCGATGAACTTCCTCGCATGCGCGTCGATCGCGGGACGCGCTTTCGCGATCACGCGCGGGCTCGGCTTGGCGTAGATGGTGGTGAGGTCTTCGGCGCAAAGATCGGTCAATGGCGTGCCTCCGCTTCAGCTTGGCGGCAAGCTACCCAATCGGGCCGCCTCCAGCCAATGGAATCGATCAAGACGTTTTACACGGCATCGGCCGGCACGAAGCAGCTGATGATGATGGCGCCGCGGTGGCGAACGTACCACACCACGGCCTGGCCGACCGGATTGCCCCGGTCGCGGATGATGGCGCGCTCGGGCACCTCCATCCATTGCCCTTCGATCGGCACCCAATAAGCGCCGCTGCGCACATCGTAGTCGGTGCGATGGCCGTCCGAGACATCGCAGCAGGGCACGCCGTTCGGCGCGATCACGCTCTTGAACCAGGCGCGGATATCGGGCGGGATGTGGTCATATTGCCCGTTGTCGAATGCGAGTGCGGCGCTGGTCAGCGCCGTCATCGCGACCAGCCAAACGCACAGTGCGAGCCTGTGCATGCGATCCCTCCTCGTCGCGTTCCGCTATTCGCGCGCGAGTCTTGCTCGCGTCGATTCCATCGGTGACGCGATTAAGCCCGAGCTGTCAGCGCATTGCATGCCCAAATAATATGCGGCTCCGAAGTGCCGCACATGATGCGCTGCAAAATCAGCGACGCGCCGATTCGATCGTTTGTTGCGGCGTGCTCTCCAGCAATTGCCGCACCTGCTCGCTGTAGAATTTCGCATTGCCGGTGGTGCCGTGGCCGCGCGTCTCGGCGCTCGCCGGGATCAGATAGAGGCGGCCGTTTTTGACCCGCTTCATGGCCGCGTCCGTGATGCCGGTCTCGGGCGGGTTGCGCTCGTCGTCGGCGGAATTGATCAGCAGCAGCGATGCTTCGATGGCTTCCAGCTTCTCGCCGGCATTATAGTCGTGCGAGGACTCCCACTGGTAGACGAAGTCGTTGGCATCCGCCGTGATCGGCGTCGCCAACCGGTCGTTGACGATCTTGTCGGCCTTGGCCGCGGTCGGCGCCTGCGATTGGTAGGCCAGGGTGCCGCCGATGCTGGCGATGCCGTAGGCGGTGATGGCATATCTCATCATGCGCGGCTGGCTGGTGTAATTGCCGCCATTGTAGTCCGGGTCGTTGCGGATGGTGTCGAGCATGATCCGCCGCAGCATCCAGTTGCGCGACGCCATCTCGGTCGGCTGCGAGGCCATCGGGATCAGCGCGTCCATCGCGTTCGGATATTTCTCGCCCCACAGCCAGGTGTGCATGCCGCCCATCGAATTGCCGATGACGAGCCGCAGATGCTTGACGCCGAGTCCTTCCGTCACCAGGCGATGCTGCGCCTCGACCATGTCGTCATAATCGTATTTCGGGAAGCTCGTCTTCATGCCGTCCGAGGGTTTTGACGATTTGCCATGACCGATGCCGTCGGGAAGGATGATGTAATATTTGGAGGCGTCGAGCGGTTGCCCCGCGCCGAACAGCTCCCCGGCGAAGGCGGGTGACAGCATGCTTGTGCCCGAGCCGCCCGTGCCGTGCAGCACGAGCACCGGTTGGCCTGAGGGCTCGCCGATTGTGGTGTAGTGCAGCTTCAGCTCCGGCATGGTCTCACCGGTGTGGAACTTGAAGTCCCTGGCGATCCAGTCGCCCTGCTTGGGTGCCGGATAATCGGCGGCCAGGACCGGCATTGAAAAGGACAGCAGGACAGCCGACAGCGCGGCGCAGGAAGCCTTCATGTTTCTCTCCCCATTGCGGCTCATGGTCGGCGGCCGCGTTGGAGCGGAACTTAGCAGAAGTGCGCGGAAGGATGTAGGATTTCGGCTCCGCCGATCGTCTTCAAGGAAACATCCGGAAGAGGCCCCTGCATGTGCCGCAACATCAAGACGCTGTTCAACTTCGAGCCGCCGGCGACGGAGGATGAGATCCACGCCAGTGCGCTCCAGTTCGTGCGAAAACTGTCCGGCTTCAACAAGCCGTCGCAGGCCAACGAGGCGGCGTTCGACCGTGCAGTGGCCGAGGTCTCGCAGGCTGCGCGAAATCTCCTGACCTCGCTGCACACCCATGCGCCGGCGCGGGACCGCGAGGTCGAGGCGGAAAGGGCGAAGGAGCGCTCGCGGCTGCGCTTCGGTTAGAGGGCTGCAGCTTCGCATTCCGTGATCTGGCTCACGGTATGGGGCGCCTCGTCCTGCAATGATGTCCGCCGGGATTTTGACAGCCCGGAGCAGGATCATGAGCCGCCCCCTTCTTCCGCTGAAAGCAGGTGCCATCGTCTTCACGCTGCTGTGGACTGCGTGGATGATGTGGTGGAGCGGCTCGTTCTCGAGCGCCAACGTGATCATCCTGGCCCTGTGCGGCGCGGCAGTGGGCTATCTCTGGTATCGCGCCATGCGCTGGCAGTTCGAGCGCATGGGCATGCTGCCGCGCAAGGATGACGCTTCCGGCGCGTCTTGATTTGGCTCGTGTCCCGGACGCGGTGCGGCGCGAAGTGCCGCTCCGCAGAGCCGGGACCCAGTCATCGTCAGCGCAGCTCCCGGCGATAAGGGCCTCGGCTCAGCAGCGCAGCATTGCATGCCGCGCTGCGTCCGGGGCACCGGCATCGCTAATCCCGGTGCTTCTTCTTTTTCTTCTTCTTCCTGTGCTCGTCGCTTTCGCCTTCGTCGCTCTCGTCGTCGACGATGGCCTCATCTGGCTCCTGCACGGCGGCCTCCAGCGCCTCGCGCTCGGCGGCGTCGCGCTCGCGTTGGCGGCGGCGCTCGTCCCAGGCGTCGAACAGTTGCTCGAGCCACGGCAGCACCTGTTCGATCGAGGGCAATTGACCGGCAGGCCCAGCCTCGCCGCGCGGGCCTTGCGGCCCCGCCGGCCCCTGCGGTCCGGCAGGTCCCTGCGCGCCGGCGGCCCCACGCGGGCCAGCCTCGCCCTGCTTGCCTTGCGGACCGAGCTTGCCCTGAGGTCCCGCCCTTCCGATCGGCCCCGGCTTGCCTTGCGGACCCGGCTTGCCGCGCGCGCCGTCGGGACCGCGCCGGCCCGGATGACCCTGCGGTCCCGGCCGTCCCGGCTCGCCCTGCCGTCCGCGCGGCCCTTGAGATCCCTGCCGTTTCTGTTCGTCTGCCACGCCGCTGCTCCCTTGACCGGAAGCAAGCTACTTAGCGGCGTTTGACGACAGCAGCAATTCCGCCGGGACAGCTCACCACGCTTGATCAACATCAATCGGCGGCACGCGCTGCTGTGTCATCGATCGCACGGCCACATCTCTTGCGAGGAGCGACCGATTCGCGCAGCGTGGAAGATCCTTTGGCTGTTCGCTGCCGTCCTTGCAGCAGCGCTTGGCCTCGCGCACCAACTGGTACCCGACGTCGTGCCGGTCGCGTTCGCCGAGGAGCCGCAGCCGTCATGGGCTGTCATGACGGCCTTCTTCCTCCGCGCGATCGAGATGATCGCAGCCTCGGTCGTGATGATCGCGCTTGCGGTCATCATCGGCGGATTGATTCAGCGGCGCGTCCTCGGACGCTAATCCTGATAGGCGGGCACGTCGATGCCGGACGCCGCGTAGATCCTGATCTTGTTGCGCAGCGTGCGCACCGACAGGCCGAGCACGCGCGATGCGCGGGTGCGGTTGCCGTCGCAGCGCGCAAGCGTCTGAAGCACGAGCTCGCGCTCGACTTCGTCGACGGTGGCGCCGATCAGAAGCGGAACGATCTGGTTGGGAGCAAGGAATTGCGCGCCCGACTCGGACGCAGCGACATGAACAGTGGTCATCAACACACCTCCCGATCAACGCCCGCTGCCATCTTTGGAAGCGGATCGAGAACCAACGACCCCCAAGCCGTAGATGTACGGTGGGCGGGTTTGGTTAATGAAAGGTTAATCGCGAACGAACGCACCAATTGACCCCAGGAATGCCGCTAAGCCGCCGCGATTGGCGCCAGATGCATCGTGATGCGGGACTATCTCTTCCACACATGCGGTGTCATCGTCCGGTCCAGTGGCGCAATTGCCGACAAGGCGGACGATGATCCCGTGCGCGGGGATAGTGAGTCGCGCCTCACACCGTCCGGTAGCCGCCGTCCACCATCACGATCGTTCCCGTGACATAGGCCGACAGATCCGACGCGAGGAAGATCGCGGGCCCGACGATATCCTCGGGCTTGCCGGTGCGCGCCAGCGGGGTGTGGTCGACGAAGGCCTGCACCAGCGCCGGATTGGTCGCGCGCACATTGGCGTTGATGTTGGTCTCGATGAAGCCCGGCCCGATCGCGTTGACGCGCACGCCTTCCTTGCCGAGCTCGACCGCGAGCGCCTTGGTGAAGCCGAGCACGCCGTGTTTCGAGGTCGTGTAGGCAGCCGAGCTCGGCGTGCGCAGATGCACGAAGGACTGGATCGAGCCGATATTGACGATGCGGCCTTTGCTCGCGCGCAAGGGTGCGAGGAAGGCCTGCGTCATGTTGAAGACGCCGTTGAGGTTGAGCGAGATGATGTCGTTCCAGTCCTTCGCCACCGTCTCGGTCTCCGCGGTGAAGGCGTTGCGGCGAGTAATGCCGGCATTGTTGACGAGGATCGAGACCTGCCCGACCTTGTCGGCGATCTGCTTGGCGAGCGCAAAACAGTCCTCGCGCCGGGTCACGTCGAGCGCAAAACTCTCGACCCTGCCGCCCGCTTTGCTGATCTCCTGGGCGGCCTCCGCGACCGTGTCGGCATTGACGTCGAGCAGCACCACTTGCGCGCCCTCGCGAGCGTAGCCGGCCGCGATGGCCCGGCCGATGCCGGAGCCGGCGCCGGTAATGACGGCGATGTGGTTTGCGAGCAATGCCATGACATTTTTCTCCCGATTTCGTTTCGAAGTTTCACGAAACGCTAACTCGAAATTAAGGGGACGGAAACGGCAGCCTTGGCATACTGATCTTCATTGCTAAACGTTGCGCGCATGATGGAACGGCTCGACACACGGCTCGACTCCTGGAAACTCGCCCTTGAACGCCTGCGGTCGGCGCAATCGGCCGATTGGGCCGAGGCGGGCCGGCTCGTGGCCGAGATCGCGCGGACGAGCGTCGATGCCACGCTGCGCCAGGCCGCCGAGCAGGCGCTTCCGGTGCTGCGCCAGGCGGTCGAGAATGACGATCACGGCGTCACGCTGGCGGCCCAGCGCCGCATCGGCGTCGTTCTCGAAGTCGTTCATGATCTGACCGCGCCGCGCTTCGGCCGGCGCAACGCCACGCCGAAACAGCTGTCCAGCGAGGATCGTGCCCGCAAGATGCTCGGCCTGCCGCTCGCGGTGCAGCTCACCTGCGAGGACATCAACCAGGCCTATCGCCGCGCCGCCAAGGGCATGCATCCCGACCACGGCGGCAGCACGCAAGCCTTCATCGACCTCGCCGCCGCGCGCGACGTCCTGATCCATCCCGGCGCGCACAAGGACGCGTGAGGTGCTCGACGATATCTCGTAGGGTGGACAAAGGCGCCAAGCGCCGTGCCCACCATCTTCGTGGTGGATGGAAACGGTGGGCACGCTTGCGCTTTGCCCACCCTGCGACATCTCGAAGAGAAACGGGCAAGAACGCATGCCCGCGTCCTTGCCCGCTCTTCGTCCGCCGATCGAAATCTTACCAGGTGCACTGGCCGTTCTTCAGCGCTGCGTCCTTCACGGCGAGTGCGTCGATGAACGTCGGCACGGTTGCGCTGGCGCGATGATAGCCGGCCGGCCACGGCGTGGTCGGGATGCTCTCGTCCCAGATCTGGCAGAGGCCGGTGTCCTGCCAGCGGATCAGGTGATAGCTGGCTTCCGCTGGGTTCGCCGCGACGAAGGCGGTGACGGCAAGACCGGCGGCAGCGCACAGCACGGAAATACGACGCATGATCAGCTCCTCAAATGAATGATGTGATGCGCCTCCCGGCAATGCGGGGAGGGCTGGTGCCGGACGCTGGGGATGCGCCCCGGACAAGATGTGAGTAGTTCCGCAGGCCGGTCAGGTTCAAAGCGCGCGAGCGGGACATGGCTGATTTCGGCCGGAAAACGCGCGGTCCCGCAAAAGAAGAAGGCGGATCGCTCGCGCGACCCGCCCTCCAAATCCGGTCCGTTGCAAAAGCTCAGAGCGTGCAGCGGCGCTCGGCGCGCATCTTGATCTGGACGTCGGAAGCGGCCTGGAAGGTCGGGAGCGGCTTGCTGACGACCTTGTAGGTCGACACGCCCCATTGGAACGGCTTGTACTTCAGGTCCTCGTTCCAGACCTGGCAGATGCCGGTGTTGTCCCAGCGGATCACGTAATAGCCGACCGCCGCCGAGGCCGGCACGGCGAACACGGAGGTGGCGATGCCGGCAACGGCACAGAGGGCGAGAACGCGACGCATGAAATATCTCCTTGTGGGGAAGTGGGACGCAAAAATTCGTGCGGTAAAAGCAGGTCCTTTGCAAGCCGGGGAGCTGCCGTTCACGGACATGTCAGCTGTTCCCCAAGCATTTGGTTCGGCCGCGTGCCCGGCAAGCCACACGCTCAGTGGCTCACTTCGCCAGCGACGCCACCGCCTCGATCTCGATCAGCATGCTCGGGTCGGGCAGGGCGTGAACCACGCAGGTGGTGCGCGCCGGATAGGGCGGCGGGCCGAAGGCGCCGGCATAGAGCGCATTCATGGCGGCGACGTCGGAGGCGCGGGTCAAGAGGACGTTGACCTTGACGAGGTCGCGGACACCGGCGCCGGCCTCGCCCAGCACGCGCTTGATGTTGACGACGACATTGGCGAACTGCGCCTCGAAACCGTCGGGCAGCGCACCATTGGCATCGAAGCCGGGAATGCCGGAGACGAACAGGAGATCACCGACGCGCGTCGCAAAGGACAGCGGCGGCGCCTTCACGTGCGGCGGGGGCGCGAAATGCTGGATCGGCATGGCATCACCTCGAATGCAGGAACGGGCGCGTAGCCCGCATGAGCGTAGCGACATGCGGGAGACTTGCAATCGGGTTGCGGAGACCGGCAAGAACAAAAACGCGAAAACAACCCCATGCACAGTAGAGATCATGTGGAGATCATTGAGTTTTTACAATTCGGTAAAGGCTAAACCTCCAAGTTGCTCCGTCGGGCAAGACAGGGGCGGAATGGGATGATGGCGATGCGCGACTTTGTGCCCGAACCTCCGCCGTCAGGCCCCGGCTTGACCGGGGCATCCATTGCGCCGCGGCCTCTCGGCTCAGTCACCGCCGCCTCTGGAATACTGGATCGCCCGGTTGGATGTTTGGACCGGGCGATGACGGTTGAGTGCGACGCCGCGCCTTGCGTCATGGCAGCCCCATCATTTTGCCGCCGCGATCCATCGGATAGATTCGCTGCGTCTGATTCGAATCCCTCCTTGAAAAATAGCCCCCGGAGATATCCATGAAGATCGCATCCACCTTCCGCGCCGCGCTGGTCGCCATTGCCGCCCTGGCCGGGCTCTCGACCTCGGCGATGGCCGACGGCGGCACCGTGGTGCTGACGATCTACAAGGCGGGCTGGATCATCGGCGGCTCCGGCGGTTCCGGCGTGCTCAACTTCCGCGGCCGCTCCTATGGGCTGTCCACCGGCGGGCTCGACTACGGTCTCGTCTTCGGCGGTTCCAAGACGGTGCTGCGCGGCCGCGTCTCCAACATCAATCGTCCCTCCGATGTCGCCGGCGTTTACGGCGCCGCCGGTGCCGGCCTTGCCGTCGGCCGCGGCGCCCGCGCCATCGTGCTCACCAACCAGAAGGGCGCCGTGCTGGAATTGACCGGCACCCAGGTGGGATTGATGGCGAATGCGGATCTCAGCGGCCTCGCGATCACGATGCGGTAGAGCAGGGTGCCGCCGTAGGGTGGGTTAGACCCTTGGCGTAACCCACCACTTCTGTCACCGCGGAAGGAGAAGAGGTGGGTTACGCGCATCGGCCCGCGCTTCGCGCAGCCGCTGCGCTAACCCACCCTACGATTTTCCGATCGCCGCATGAATCCGCTCGCAATGCGCGACGAGATTCTTCTGCGCATCGACGAACGCCTTCAGCGGCGTCGGGATCGGAAAATAATAGATGTTCGCGACGAAGCCGTAGATGCCGGCATCGACGCTCGTTGGCGCGGCGCCGTGCACGAAGCCCGCGGCGGGCACGATTTCGGCCAGCACCTGCAAATCGGCGAGCCCGCGCGCGTAAGCCTGCTCCGGCGTGTAGCGGCCGATGCCCTGGTAATGATAGCGCTGCGCATTATACGCCTTCGCCTTCTCGAATCCTTCTGCACTCACTTGCGGATGTTGCGCGATGAAGCCGTCGCGGAACGCCGGATAATAGCGCTCGTCCTTCCAGCGCGAATACGACATCACCCAATAGAGATCGTCGAGCATGCGCGTGACGAGGAGATTGGTGCGGCGCTGCTCGCTCGAGAGCGCGGCATCGATCGTCAGGCGATATTTCGCGATCACATGCGCGATGATCGCCTCGCTGTCGCCGATGGCCTCACCGTCGTCGACGATGTAGGGCAGCTGCCCGCGCGGCGCGGCGGAGGCGTCGAAGATGTGCTCGTGCACGAGCGGCACGCCCGCGAGCTTGAGGAAGGCGTAGACCTTGAGGCCATAGCCGTTGTTGTCGGCAACGCCGAACAGTTGCGGGTAGGAATAGAGGGTCAGCATGGGCGGGCTCCCTTCCACCCGGAGTCGTATCGCCGCAGTGACAGGCTTGCAACAGTCCGGCGCCTTGTGGGCGGTGTCGTTCGATCGGAGGACGCGAGGTATCGCCCGTTCGCAGTATGGATTCGGCCTGAAATTATTGCGCCAGGGCCCCGACATGCGATGCTCACTGACCCGCCGAAACATGCCGGCATTGTCTTTCGGCGGCGCGCTTCTGGTCGGGCTCGCCTTTGCAGCATCGGCACAGGCTGCGGATATCGCGGTAAAGCCCCTCACCAAGGCGCCGCCGGTCGCGATCTCGTCGTGGACCGGCTTCTATGCCGGCCTCGGCCTCGGCTTCCGATCGACCGCCGCCGACCTCACCACCACATCGGTATTCGAGGACGGCATTCCCCGTGACATCAGCGATGCCGTCGTCAGTCAGCCGTTCGACGGCCCGGGCCTTCGCGTCAATCCCTATGCCGGCTTCAATTGGCAGGTGGCGCCGAGCTGGGTCCTCGGCGTCGAAGGCGATGTGGGTTTTGGTCGCCAGACCACCATCCTCCAGGGGTTTCGCGCCTCGCCGCGGGCCGGCTCGTCCAGCTTCCTCGTCGACAGCCTCGCACTCACGGCCGGCTGGGATGCGAGCCTGCGCGGCCGCGCCGGCTATCTCCTGACGCCCGCGACAATGGCTTATGTGACGGGCGGACTTGCCTGGCAGCAATTCGACGTCACCTCGGTCTGTGTTGGCGCCACCTGCAACAATGCGCTGCCTGCCGTGGTGTCGAACTCCGCCACCAGAACCGGGTGGACGCTCGGGGGCGGCCTCGAGACCGCGCTGTGGGGCAACTGGCTGCTGCGCGCCGACTATCGCTACGCCGATTTCGGCACCACGCCGTTCACCATGGCACGCACCAGAAGCGGCGCGGGGCCCGCGCTGACGGTCGACAATTTCGACACCAGGCTGCGGACCCACACGGCGAGCGTCGGCCTCGCCTACAAGTTCGGTGCTCCCGTCACCAGCGCCGGTTCGCATCCGCTGCAAGCGCAGGCCGCCATGCTGCCGTCCTGGACCGGTGCGTATCTCGGCCTTGGTCTCGGTGCGCGCGCCACGCGCACCGACCTGACCGCTACATCGGAGACGATCGGCGGCTTTGCGTTCGACCTCGCAGAGCGCGCCAACAACCGGCCGATGGACAACACCGCGTTCCGCGCCAGCCCTTATGCCGGTTATCTCTGGCAGCTCGCCTCGCAATGGACCGCCGGCGTGGAGGGCGATTTTGGTTTTGCCGACCGCACCACCACGCGCGAAGGTTTTACCAGCGTCCATCTCGCCGACTCCCAGGCGCGCGGCGAGAGCCTGTCGATCCGCAGCCGCTGGGACGCATCCTTGCGCGCGCGCGGCGGCTATCTCGTGAGCCCGCAGACCATGCTCTATGCCACCGCCGGCGCGGCCTGGCAGAACTTCGAGTTGACCTCGACCTGCACCAGCCGCAACTGCAGCGGCTTCTTCGCGCTGTCGTCGCCGATCATCAATTCGTCGACCACGAAGATGGGCTGGACGCTCGGTGGCGGCCTGGAGACAGTCGTGTGGGGCAACTGGCTCGCGCGCGCCGAATACCGCTATGCCGATTACGGCAAGTCCGGCTTCACCGTCGCACGGTCGAGCGGCCGGGCCGAGTTCGATCCGTCCGTCAACACCTACGACGTCGCGATGCGGGCGCATCTGGCGACGTTCGCCATGACGTATCGGTTTCAGTGAGGCGGCGCGAGACGGTTGCAGGATTATGCCGAGGGACATTCGCGCAGCCCGGGGCTAATCCACCCTACGACTGTGATGCAGCCTTGAACACCGCCAGCTGCGCGTCGAACGCGCGCCGGAACGCCGGCCGCGCTTCACCGCGCGCGACATAGGCGGCGATGTCAGGATATTCGTCCAGCAGGCCGGATGTGTTCAGCCGCCGCAGCACCGTCACCATCACGAGATCGCCGGCGCTGAAGGCGCCATCGAGCCAGTCGGCACCACTGATGTGGCGGGACAGTTCGCCGAGCCTGGTACGGACGCGCTCCTCGAGCATAGGCAGCCGCTCCGCGTACCAGCTCCTGTCGCGCTCGAACAGCATGGCCATGCCGAGCTCGACGATCGGCGGCTCCACCGTGCTCAGCGCGGCGAACATCCACGCGATCGCGCGGGCGCGGGCATTGGCGTCCTTCGGCAGCAGGCCGGCATGGCGCTCGGCGATATGCAGCACGATCGCGCCCGACTCGAACAGAGTGAGGTCGCCATCCTCATAAGTCGGGATCTGCCCGAACGGATGCCGCGCGCGATGCGCCGGCGCCTTCATCGGGGCGAACGAGAGGAGCCGAACGTCATAGGGCTGCCCGACCTCCTCGAACGCCCAGCGAACCCGCATGTCGCGCGCTTGGCCCCGGCCGCGGTCGGGGGAGCTTTCGAAGGCAGTGATGGTGGGGGGCATAAGTGGCTCCATGTGGCGCGCGTTTGGTTCGAGGACGAACGGGCAGCGCGGATTCCGACAACGGTTCGTTCCTTCTCCCGCGTGTAGCCAAACAAACGGTGTCGTCCCGGCGAACGCCGGGACCCATACCGCGTGATTTATCTGTTGCGGTTGGTCCCCTTCCCGAAACGAACAGTCTTCGCCAAACCCCTCCCTGTGGTTATGGGTCCCGGCGTTCGCCGGGACGACGGCGGAGTGTGACGCGCCGTTGTCAGCTCACCTCACGACCAATCCACGCCGCAAGCTCCCGCCACGGCTCCAGAGTCCAACTCCCCGACGCAGCACCGGACGGCGAGGGCAGCACAAAAATCTCCGGCCAGCTTGCATCCGACAGCTGCCGCCCCAGCGCAATCCCGCTCGACGGCCTGCCATAAAACAAGCTCGCCGCCTTCTTGCTCGTGAACGCAATCGTCCGCGGCCGATACTTGTCCATCTTCGCCCTGAAGCCCGATACGTCGATCGTCTCAGCCGCGATCTGGTGATCCATCCCGGCGCCCGACTTGGAGAGATCGGTGAAGCCGATGCCGAGCTCGATCAGCGATGCGAATTCGCTTGGCTGATACCGCCGCGGCGTGATCCCGGCCTCATGGATCGCGCGCCAGAAGCGGTTGCCGGGATGGGCGTAGTAGTGCCCGACCGCGGCCGAGCGCGTCGAGGCGGCGGTGCCGACGAAGACGAGGCGGAGGTTGGGGCGGAGTTGGTCGGGGAGGCGGTGGGGGGCGGACCCGGGCATGTCGCGTCTTGGTGATCGTTTGATGCAACGAAAACGAAGAAAAGGGGCATTTTTGTTTGCTGCGTCCCATGCTCGCCGCGCTAGTGCCTCAGCGCATCTGAAGGCTTGTTCGTATTCGTGAACGCAGCAATCAAGAGGGGATTTTGGTTGCGCCGAATTTTGGAATCCCGTTGAGCTGCGCTTCCTGCCGCGAGAGCCATTCCAGAGTAATTCCTAGTGACGAAATTCCTGCCATCGACAGCGGTTTGCGCGCAACTCTTGCAAAACGAACAAGAAAGATCGGATCGTGTCGCGTTCTGGTTGCGCCTATAATGGTCGGGAAGCGCGTCTCCCGACCATTTTTCGACCTTCGGTCGGGTAACCCTCACAACACCCGATTGCTCTCCTTCACCTTCTCCGCATCCAGATAAACGCTGCTCCCCATCTCCTTGAACTTCGCGCTCATCTTCGCCATGCC
The DNA here is from genome assembly GCF_028128695.1 of Bradyrhizobium sp. CCBAU 25360. NCBI lineage: Bacteria > Pseudomonadati > Pseudomonadota > Alphaproteobacteria > Hyphomicrobiales > Nitrobacteraceae > Bradyrhizobium > Bradyrhizobium sp. CCBAU 25360. The sequence continues at coordinate 601,391 of NZ_LBJA01000044.1, read as the reverse complement.
GTCCTCGGCCGTGCCGCTCAGCGACATGCCCACCGAGTTCGGATCATTCAGCGTCGCCGCATAGTCCCGCACGTCCTGCGTGATCTTCATCGAGCAGAACTTTGGTCCGCACATCGAGCAGAAATGCGCGACCTTGTGGGCTTCCTTCGGCAGGGTCTCGTCGTGGAAGTTTTTCGCGGTGTCGGGGTCGAGGCCGAGGTTGAACTGATCGCTCCAGCGGAAGTCGAACCTCGCGCGGGAGAGGGCGTCGTCGCGGAGTTGCGCCGCCGGGTGGCCCTTGGCGAGATCGGAGGCGTGAGCTGCGATCTTGTAGGTGATGACGCCGACCTTGACGTCGTTACGATCGGGCAGGCCGAGATGCTCCTTCGGCGTGACGTAGCAGAGCATGGCGCAGCCGAACCAGCCGATCATGGCCGCACCAATCCCTGACGTGATGTGGTCGTAGCCCGGCGCGATGTCGGTGGTCAGCGGTCCAAGCGTGTAGAACGGCGCCTCGCCGCACTCCTTGAGCTGCTTGTCCATGTTGATCTTGATCTTGTGCATCGGCACGTGGCCGGGACCTTCGATCATGACCTGGCAGCCCTTGTCCCACGCGATTTTTGTCAGTTCGCCGAGCGTTTCGAGTTCGGCAAACTGTGCGCGATCATTCGCGTCGGCGATCGAGCCCGGACGCAATCCATCGCCCAACGAGAAGGAGACGTCGTACTTGCGCATCAAGTCGCAAATTTCGTCGAAGTGGGTGTAAAGAAAACTCTCCTTGTGATGCGCCAGGCACCACTTCGCCATGATCGAGCCGCCACGCGAGACGATGCCGGTGACGCGGCTGGCGGTGAGGTGGATGTATTGCAGGCGCACGCCGGCGTGGATGGTGAAATAGTCGACGCCCTGCTCGCACTGCTCGATCAAGGTGTCCTTGTAGAGCTCCCAGGTCAGCTTGACCGGATCGCCGTTGCACTTCTCCAGCGCCTGGTAGATCGGCACGGTGCCGATCGGCACCGGCGAGTTGCGCAGGATCCATTCGCGGGTGGTGTGGATGTTGCGGCCGGTCGAGAGGTCCATCACGGTGTCGGCGCCCCAGCGGATCGCCCACACCATCTTCTCGACCTCTTCCTCGACCGACGACGTCACCGCGGAGTTGCCGATATTGGCGTTGATCTTGGTGAGGAAGTTGCGGCCGATGATCATCGGCTCGAGCTCGGAATGGTTGATGTTGGAGGGGATGATGGCGCGGCCGCGCGCGATCTCGTCGCGCACGAACTCCGGGGTAATGAAGGCAGGCACCGAGGCGCCGAAGCTTTCGCCGTCGGCGAGGGCGGCTTCCGCGCGCTCGAGCTGCTGCTTGCGGCCGAGGTTTTCGCGCGCGGCGACGTAGATCATCTCCTTGGTGATGATGCCGGCGCGGGCGAATTCGAGCTGCGTGATCTTGTGGCCGGGAAGGCCCCGCAGCGGCTGGTGATAGGCGCTGAAGGCGCGCGCGGCGTTGTCGGTGGAGACGCTGCCATTGTCCTCCGGCTTGATCTGCCGGCCCTGATATTCCTCGACGCCGCCACGCTCCAGCACCCAGGCTTTGCGGTTGCGGGCAAGGCCGGCGTTGACGTCGATGGTGACGCTCGGATCGGTGTAGGGGCCGGAGGTGTCGTAGACCGGCAGGTTCGGCTCGCCGGCGCCTTCCGACAGGATGATCTCGCGCAGCGGTACGCGCAGGTCGGGCGCGGCGTCGGGGGAGGCGAAGATCTTTCGCGAGGAGGGAAGGGGGCCGGTGGTGACGGCGGGGATGGCTTTTTCGGGGTTGGAGCGGATGTTCATGGGGATCCTCCGGTTTAATTCGTTGATGTCGCTGTGCGAGAGGCAATTACCGCTGTCATCCCCGCGAAGGCGGGGATCCAGTAGTCCGCGGCGGTGCGCTGGAGCCGAGAAGCCGCGGCGTACTGGATCGCCCGGTCAAGCCGGGCGATGACAGCGGAGTGTGGGGTGAGAGCGGAGCGCACATCACGCAGCCTCCGTGGACAGGCCAAGCCATTGCCGCACGCGGGCATCGGGGTCGGCGTTTTGCGTCACGTCGGACACCACCGCGATAGAATCCGCGCCCGCCGCAAAGATCTCCGCGGCTTGCTCGAACTTGATGCCGCCGATCGCGACCAGCGGAATGGTGCCGATGCGCTTCTTCCACTCCGTGATCCTCGGGATGCCCTGCGGCTCGAAACGCATCGATTTGAGCGTGGTGAAGAAGATCGGGCCGAGCGCGACGTAGTCGGGCTTTGCCTTGAGTGCGGTTTCAAGCTCGGCATCGTCATGGGTGGAGATGCCGAGCGAGAGGCCGGCCTCGCGGATGGACTTGAGGTCGGCTTCCACCAGATCCTCCTGACCGAGATGCAGGTACTTCGCGCCGGCGACGACGGCGGCGCGCCAATAGTCGTTCACGACCAGCTTGGCTTGCGTGTCCTTGGTGATCGCCAGCGCGTCGGTGACGATCTGCAGCGCGTCGGCGTCGTTGAGCTCCTTGGCGCGCAGCTGGATGGTGCCGACGCCAAGCTTTGTCAGCCGCTCGACCCATTTGAGGCTGTCGACGACGGGATAAAATCGATCAGGATACGGCATGCCAGAACGGAGTCCCAACGACAGGGGTGGAGGGGGAGGCGAAGTCGCGGGCGTTCATCAGCCCGGCTTCATAAGCGGTGCGGCCGGCATCGCAGCCGAGGCGGAAGGCTTTTGCCATCGCGACGGGATCGGCGGCTTTTGCAATTGCGGTGTTGAGCAGCACGGCGTCATAGCCGAGCTCGAGCGCCTGCGCCGCGTGGCTGGGAGCGCCGAGGCCGGCGTCGACCACCAGCGTGATATCGGGCAGGCGCTCGCGCAGCAGCTTCAACGCGTCGCGATTGGTGATGCCCTTGGCGCTGCCGATGGGAGCGGCCCACGGCATCACCACCTTGCAGCCGGCATCGACCAGGCGGTTGGCGACCGAGAGATCCTCGGTGCAATAGGGGAACACTTCAAAGCCGTCCTTGATCAGGATGCCGGCGGCTTCGACCAGGCCGACGACATCGGGCTGCAGCGTGTCGTTGTCGGCGATGACTTCGAGCTTGATCCAGCTCGTGCCGAACAATTCACGGGCGAGCTTTGCCGTGGTCACGGCCTCGCGCACGCTGCGGCATCCCGCGGTGTTCGGCAGCACCGTGACATCGAGCTCCCGGATCAGATTCCAGAACGCGTCCCCGGTCTTGCCGCCGGCGGATTCGCGCCGCAGCGACACCGTGACGATGTTCGAGCCGGAGGCGCGGATCGCTTCCTGCATGATCGCCGGCGAGGGGTAGAGCGCGCTGCCGATCAGCAGGCGGGAGGCGAAAGTCTTGCCGTAGAAGGTCACCATGTTGACGGTGTCTCCTCAAATGCAGTTGTCATCCCCGCGAAGGCGGGGATCCATACCGCGTGATTTCTCCTGGGGCACGCGGGGAGAGACTGAGCGCCATAACCGCTCCCTGGGGTTATGGGGCCCCGCCTTCGCGGGGACGACAAGTGGATAGAGCGTGCCACCATCACCTCACCCTCCCTGCCGCGGCGTGATGATCTCGATCTCGTCGCCGGCCTTCAGTGCCGTCTCGGCCCAGCGGCTTTTCGGCACGACGTCGTAGTTGAGCGCGATCGCGAAATGGGTGCCCTCGTAGTCGAGCTCCGAGAGCAGCGCATCGACGCTTCCCGAAGTCACCTCGCGCTGCTCGCCGTTGACGATCAAACGCATTGCATCACCTCGTTGTCGATCTGGCCGCGCTCGACATAGGCAAGCGTCAGCTCGGCGAGCGCCGGCGCGATCAGGAAGCCGTGACGATAGAGGCCGTTGACGCTGATCCTGCGGCCGCGAATGCCGATGCGCGGCAGATTGTCGGGATAGGCGGGACGAAGCCCGGAGCCGAATTCGACGATGCGGGCTTCGCCGAACGCCGGGTGCACGGCGTAAGCGGCGCCCAAGAGCTCCAGCGCGGAGCGGACGCTGACGCCGGTGTCCTCGGCTTCGATCGAGGTCGCGCCCAGCATGAACAGATTGTCCTCGCGCGGAATCACGTAGAGCGGCCAGCGCGGATGCATCAGCCGCACCGGGCGCGCAAGCTGCACTTCGCTGGTCTCGATCAGGATCATCTCGCCCTTGACGCCGCGAAGCTCGCTCTGCTCGTCGCGGGCGCCAAGGCCGCGGCAGTCGATCACGATGCCGTCGAGATCCCCGGCTGCGACGTCGCTGGAGAACTTGATGGTGCCGCCGGCGGCGCGGATGCGCTCGTGCAGCTGCGGCAGCACGCGGCGCGGCTCGACATGGCCCTCGGCCGGGAAGAACAGCGCGTCGCGGAAGCGGCCTTCCAGCGATGGCTCGAGCGCGGCGAGGCCTGAGGCATCGAGCCGGCGGTGGTCCTCGGTCATGCGCGCAAAGCGCTCGAAGTCGCTGCGTTCGCGCGGATGGGCGACGACCAGCGAGCCGTTGAACGGCGTATCGGGCAGCTCGCGCCGCCAGAGGTCGAGCGAGCGCAGCCCCAGGCGGCTGATGATGGGTTCGGCGACCTCGGCCTCGCAATAGGGCGCGAGCATGCCGCCGGCCCAATGGCTGGTGGCGTCCGTCATCGCCTCGTCACCGCGCTCGTGCAAGGTCACGGCATGGCCGGCCTGCGCGAACAGCAGGGCTTGCCAGGCACCCGCGATGCCTGCGCCGATGATGGATACCGGTGAATCCTGTCGCTTGGTCGTTTGCAACATCCCTGTCCCTTCGCCGGCATGACCCGGATCAGGTTCAAAGGGTCACCGCGGTCCTGGGCGGTATTGCCCATTTAGCGGTATCTCAGCTCCTCCTCGGAGCACCCCTCGGAACGGCTCTAATGTAGGACAGTGGGGCGGGGTGGTCAACGCGTGTTGACGGGAACTGCAGCCGTGCCCCGGACGCAGCGCATCACGCAGGGGTGCGCTGCTGAGCCGGGGCCCATGCTGATGCAGGGATGCGGGGTCCCGGCTCTGCGCAGCAACGCTTCGCGTCGCAGCGCGTCCGGGACATGGGAGTTATTTCAGCGCCTGCGCCCGCGCGTTGCGGACGCGCTGGGCCAGCTTCTTATGCGGGACGCTGTCGAACATCGGCTGCGGGTTGCCATTCGGCTCGAGCCAGGGTTGGCCCATATTGCCCATATTGGTAACGCCCATATTGGCGATCTGCACGGTCTCCTGCCGCTGCCGCTTGGCGGCGTAGTAATAGCCGCCGGCGAAATAACGCACGGCCCGGGCGTGGTCGCCATTGGCGGCGCGATAGGCGCCGGCGAGATATTTCACGGCATAGGTGAGGTTGGTGTCGGGATCGCGCAGACCGGCGGCGTCGCCGGTGTAGCCGACCCCGCGGGCGGTCGCGAGCTTGATCTGCATCAGCCCGATGGTGCCGCCGCGGCCGACGAGGTGTGGCTGGTAGCGGCTCTCGCGCATGATCACGCGATGCACCAGCGCTTCCGGCACGCCGTTGGCGCGGGCATGAGCCGCGACCATCTCGGCATATTCAGCTTCACCCGCGATTGCGGCCTGCGGCAATGTCAATCCGGCCGCGAGCAGCGCGGCAATGCGTACAATTTTCATCAGATATCCCTGAGGTCCCCTAGAGTGACCTGCGCCCAGTCGTCGTTAGGCCTTCCGAACGCGGCGATGATGTGACCAAACGCCGCCATCGCCCGATTTTGCGGTGCCGAGCCGCTGTTACGACTCAAAGCTGGCGCAAGAGAGCTTCGGGGGCGGACGACCCCCGCTCGCGGCAGCACGCCTGTCTATTCGCGCGTGCCAGCGAAAGCGAGTAAGAAGACGCTGCAAATCGGGAGAGGTGCCATGACAAAATCAAACATGGCCAGGCTGTATGCCGGCGACATCCCCAGACAAAACCCCTGTGCCCAATGCGGCACGCCGATCCCGCAGCCTGACTGGATCGAGCCGGGTGAGGGGCGCGTCTCCTATCTCTGGAATTGCCACGCCTGCAATTATCGTTTCGAGGCCGTGGCCATCTTCGACGAGACCGCCATCGAGCACCCGCCGCTCGCGGCTTGAGTCAGGCGGCGAGCCGCGGCTGCTGCCAGAGCGGCAATTGCATCCGTACGATTAGTCCATGTGGGTTGCGGTCGTGCAGCGACAGCTCGCCGCCATGGGCGAGCGCGATAGCGCGCGCGATCGACAGGCCGAGCCCGAAGCCGGTGGATTCGTCCATGGTGCGCGCATCGTCGCCGCGCACGAACGGCTCGAGCATCTCCTGCTTGCGCGAATCTGAAATGCCGGGGCCGTCGTCCTCGACGTCGATGACGAGCGTGGTGCCCGAGATGTCGAGGCGGATCGTCACCTCGGCGCCAAAGCGCACGGCGTTCTCGACCAGGTTGGTGACGCCGCGATGCAGATCGTCGGGCCGCGCGGCGGCGGTCATGGACGCCGGCCCGTCATAATGCACGACATGGCCCATGTCGCCGAACTGGTCGGCGACGAGCTGGAGCGTGCTGGCGATGTCGACCAGCGTCACGGCTTCGACCTTGCGGTCGTTGCGCAGCAGCGACAGCACCGATTCCAGCATCGCGCGCATCTGGTCGAGATCGACCAGCATGCGCTTGCGGTTGCCCTCGTCCTCGATGAATTCGGCGCGCAGGCGCAGCCGCGTGATCGGCGTGCGCAGATCGTGGCTGATCGCAGCGAGCATCCTGGTGCGATCCGACATCAGGCGGGCGATCCGTTCATGCATGCGGTTGAGCGCGCGCGCCACCGAGCGGATCTCTTCCGGGCCGCGCTCCGGCAGCGGCTCCGCCCCGCCATCGAGGCTGAAATTCTCGGCGGCCTTGGCGAAGGACGACAGCGGAGCGGCCAGCGCGCGCACCGCCCACAGCCCGAGCACGCTGACGCAGATGAAAGCCGACATCAGCGCCATCAGCCACGGCGCGCCCCAGAACCATGGCCGCGGCCCGCCCTCGACATGCCCGGCGATCATGGTGCCGTCGGGCAACGCGACGCCGACGCGGGATACTGTGCCGTCCGAGGTCAGCTGGACCGCCCGGTAGCCGCGCCCGAGATGACGGCGCATCCCGCGCAGGTGCTGATTGTCGTTCTCCTCGACGCTTGCGGTGCCGGGCGCGAGCATTTCGATGCCGAGCTTGGGGAAGGCGCGCGCGAGATCGGCGACGAGGCGCGGACGCTCGCCGGCCTCGGCCGAGCCGAGCAGCAGCGCGGCATCGGTCAACTGATGCGCGCCGTCCGGCGGCGTGTCGGGGCGGTCGGGCCGGCTGATCAGGAAGGCGGTGGTGACGACGAGATGGAGCGCGACCGTCGAAGCCAGCACCAGCGCGGCGATCTGCCCGCCGATCCCCTTGAGGTGGAAGAATCCGAACGGCTTCATCCTCGGCGCCCGCTTCAACTGCTCAGGGGCGCCGCAACCGCTTCAGTGCTCGCTGCTTGAGGGCTTGCTGCTTGAGGGCCTGCAACCTGCGTTCGCGGCGTGAACAGATAGCCGCCGGAGCGCACCGTCTTGATGAGGGTGGGATCGGCCGGATTGGGCTCGATCTTGCGGCGGATGCGGCTGACCAGCACGTCGATGGAGCGTTCGAACGATCCGGTGTTGCGGCCCTGCGTGAGGTCGAGCAGGCTGTCGCGTGACAGCACGCGGCCGGGCCGTTCGCAGAACGTGCGCAGGAGATCGAATTCGGCGCTGGTCACCGCGACGCGCGCGCCTTCCGGATTGCGCAGCTCGCGCAGCCGCAGGTCGATGTGCCAACCCTCGAAGGTGAGCGTGCTCGCGCCTTCGATCGAGCTTGCCGCTTGAGCCGCGGCCTGGCGGCGCAGCACGGCGTTGATGCGGGCGAGCAGCTCGCGCGGGTTGAATGGTTTCGGCAGATAGTCGTCCGCGCCCATCTCGAGGCCGACGATGCGGTCGACGTCCTCGCCGCGCGCGGTCAGCATGATGATCGGCGTCTGCGCCTCGGCACGCACCTTGCGGCACAGGCTGAGGCCGTCCTCGCCGGGCAGCATGACGTCGAGGATGATGAGGTCGACGCGGTGATCGGCCATGGCGCGCGACATCTCGCGGCCGTCGCTCACGGCGGTGACGTTGCAGGCGTTGTTGCGCAGGTACTTCGCAATCAACGTCCGGGTTTCGCGGTCGTCTTCGACGACCAGGATGTTGGGATTGGGAATGGCCATGCGCTTTGTTTGTCCAGGATTCGGGCCAAATGGCGAAGATTTTTGTTTCGGATTGTTTCTGGTTGGCTTCCCGCAACAGGCGGCAATCGCGCCGTCGCGAAAGGGCAAGGTCTCGTTAAGGCCGTTAACCATAGCGTGGCGTGGTCCGCGACGAAACCCCCGCAAAATCCAAGGAGCCATCATGACCTCGATTTCGGCGGCCTCCGCCGGCAACCACCAGTCGCCGCTTCAGCGGCTGCAGCAGGAATTGCAATCGGAAGTGTCCGCCGGCACGATCTCGTCTTCGGACCAGTCGGCGCTCTCGACGGCGCTGACCGACATCGACACGGCACTCCAGCAGAGCCGGTCGAGCGACCAGTCCAGCGGCACGCGCCCCTCCAAGGACGAGATGCAGTCGAAGATCGACGACCTCATCTCGAAAGAGGTGTCGAACGGCACGCTGACCTCGGACCAGGCCGAGGAGCTGAAGAACGTGTTTCAGTCCGCCTTCGCGAACGGTCCGGGCGGGGCGGGCGGCCTCGGTGGTGCAGGCGGACCTCCGCCCGGTCCGCCGCCGGACGACAGCTCCACGGATTCGGCGTCGTCCACGGATTCGACCAGCAGTACCTCCAGCGACCAGACCACCGCCGAGATCCTCCAGCAGTTCCTGCAGGCGCTGCAGCAGTCGCAATCATCGAGCCCGTCCTACGGCGCCAACGGCGGCTCGTCCGGCAATTCCGACTTCTCCGCGCTTCTGATCGACTACAAGAGCTGACCCTGAGCGACGCGGGTCGGCGCGGGTCCTCGCCGCGATCATGCTTCACCCAGGGCGCATGATCGTCGGCGGGGAACCGTGCGCCGCAAAATGTTCCTGGGTGACGCAGGAACAGTCCCTGCGAGGTTTGCGCGCTCGCGCATAGCGCGACGAAATTGCGGCGCGCACGGAACTGCGTGTGATCAGCGCTGTTTTCTCTACACGAGTTTTTCTGTGAAGGAGAGGACAACATGCTGACGAAATCCATCGCCGCCGGCCTCGCCGGCACCGCACTGCTTGCGACCGTGGCGTTCGCGCAATCGCCGACCGCCACCACCGACAAGGCGCCGACCGCGGCCACCGCGACGACGGCCACCACGACCGCTTCCGGCGAGTGGCGTACGTCGAAAATGTCGGGCCTGAAGGTCTATAACGAGGCCAACGAGAACATCGGCTCGATCAACGAGCTGCTGATGGACAAGAGCGGCAACGTCAAGATTGCCGTGATCGGCGTCGGCGGCTTCCTCGGCATGGGCGAGCATCTGGTCGCCGTGCCCTATGAGAAATTGAAGTTCGTCAACGAGGCCGTCGCCTATACCGGCACCGGCACGAACCCGGGCGCCAAGCCCGCCGCGTCCACCACGACAGGCGCTGCGACCGGCACCGACAGGCCGGCTGCGACCACGACGTCGTCCACCTCGAAGTGGTATCCGGACCATGCCGTGTTCAATGCCAGCAAGGACGAGCTGAAGAACATGCCGGAGTTCAAGTACGCGGAGTAATGCAGCCCGCGTAACTGCCTAAACGAAGCGCGCCTGGTTTTCGCCGGGCGCGCTGTCGTGTCTATTTCTTACCTCGTCCCGCTAGCGGGGCGAGGGAGACGGCTCTCAGTGCGTCACCAGCGGGCAGCCGCCCTTGTCGAGCGGGCGGAAGGCCTCGTCGCCGGGCACGGTGGCGATCAGCTTGTAGAGGTCCCACTCGCCCTTGGATTCCTCGGGCTTCTTGACCTCGAACAGATACATGTCGTGGACCATGCGGCCGTCGATGCGGATCTTGCCGTTCCTGGCGAAGAAGTCGTTGACCGGCGTCTTGCGCATCTGCTCCATCACCTTCGGCGCCTCGTCGCTCTTGATGGCGTCGATCGCCTTCAGATAGTGCATGGTCGCCGAGTAGAGCCCGGCCTGGATCATGGTCGGCATGTGGCCGACCTTCTCGTTGAAGCGCTTGGAGAAGGCGCGAGTCTCCTCGTTCATGTCCCAGTAGAAGGCGTCGGTGACGATCAGGCCTTGCGTCGCCTTGATGCCGAGCGAATGCGTGTCGGTGATCTCCTGCAAGAGCGCGATCATCTTCTGGCCGCCCTGCGTCAGGCCGAACTCGGACGCCTGCTTCAGTGCATTGGTGGTGTCGCCGCCGGCATTGGCCAATGCGACCACCTTGGCCTTGGAGGCCTGGGCCTGGAGCAGGAAGGAGGAGAAGTCCGACGAGTTGAGCGGATGGCGGACTTCGCCGAGCACCTTGCCGCCGCTCTCCTTGACGACGTTGGCGGCGTCGCGCTGCAGCGCCATGCCGAAGGCGTAGTCGGCGGTGACGAAGAACCAGCTGTCCTCGCCGCGTTTCACCATCGCCTTGCCGGCGACGTTTGATAGCGCATAGGTGTCGTAGGTCCAGTGCACGGTGTTGGGCGAGCAGGCGGTGCCGGTGATGTCGGACGAGCCGCCCCCCGAATTGATGTGGATCTTGTTCTTCTCGCGCGTCAGGGCCGAGACCGGCAGCGCCACCGACGACGTCGGAACGTCGAAGATCGCGTCGACCTTGTCGTTGTCATACCAGTTGCGGGCGATGTTGACGCCGACGTCGGGCTTGTTCTGGTGATCGGCCGCGACCACGGCGACCGGCTTGCCGGCGGCCTTGGCGCCGTAATCGGCGACCGCCATCTCGACCGCGGCGAGCGAGCCCTTGCCGGTCGCGTCGGCATAGAGGCTCGACATGTCCGTGAGCACGCCGATCTTGACGACGTCGTCGGAAATCTGCGCCTGCGCCGTGCCGGACGTTGCGGCGAGAGCGAGACCGGCCGCGACGGCGGCGATGAGTTTTTGCATGGTTGTTCTTCTCCCTGTGTGTTGTTATTCGGGCTTTTGTTGCGGGGACTGTTCTAGCGACAATCAGTCACGGCAGCTAAGCGGTGTGCGCCATAGCGGAATGCAAAAAGAGAAGGGGCGGGCGGTGTTCCCCTTCGCCTCTCTCCGCGAAGCAGGATCAGCGGGATCAGGATCGTAGGGTGGGCAAAGGCGCACTTGCGCCGTGCCCACCATCTCACCAACATTGCGATAGAAGCGTGGGCACGCTTCGCTTTGCCCACCCTACGATACTGCCGCCGTCCTTGCTGGGAAGGAGAGAAGTCACGCCCGGCTCTCAGCCGCCACCCTTGAGCCGTTCATTGCGGCGGCGCAGGCCTTCGAGGGTGGCGAGGAGGATCACCGAGACCGTCGTCAAAATGACCGCCGCTGCCGTGATCGTCGGGCTGATGTTCTCGCGGATGCCGCTGAACATTTCGCGCGGCAGGGTGCGCTGTTCCGGACCTGCCATGAACAGAACGATTACCACCTCGTCGAAGCTGGTCGCGAAGGCGAACAGTGCGCCCGAAGCGAGGCCGGGCAGGATCAGCGGCAGGATCACGCGGCGGAACGCCTCGAGCGGCGAGGCGCCGAGCGAGGCGGCGGCGCGGGCCAGATTGGTGTCGAAGCTCTGCAGCGTCGCGCCGACCGTGATCACCACGAAAGGCGTCGCCAGCGCGGTGTGGGCCAGGATCAAGCCGAGATAGCTGCCGGTCAGTCCGATCGGCGCGAAGAAGAAATACAGGCCGACCGCGGTGATGACACCGGGGACGACGACCGGCGACAGCACGAAGGCCAGCACGAGCGGTTTGAACCGGCTCTTCCACTGCGCCAGACCGAGCGCGGCCAGCGTGCCGAGCACCATGGACAGCAGCGTCGAGGCGACGCCGATGATCATGCTGTTCTTCAGCGAATTCATCCAGCGCGGCGAATTGAGGAAGTCGTCGTACCAACGCAACGACAGGCCCGGCAGCGGATAGGTCAGGTACGAGCCCGAGCTGAAGGACAACGGCATGATCGCCAGGATCGGCGCGATCAGGAAGATGAACACCAGCGTGGAGACAATGATGGTCGCGGTCCACGCGATGCGCTGGCTGGGCGTGCGGAGGGGAGCATTGTCGCTCAATTCTTCATCCCTCCCGTGACCTGCTGGCCCTGCACCAGCTTGCCGTAGACCAGTGCCAGCAGAAGGGTGGCCAGCAGCAGCACCGCACCGAGCGCCGAAGCAAGGCCCCAATTGGCGGTTTCGGTGGTGTAGAGCGCGATGAAGTAGCTGATCATCTGATCGGCGGCGCCGCCGACGAGCGCAGGTGTGATGTAATAGCCGAGCGCCAGGATGAACACGAGCAGGCTTCCCGCGCCGATGCCGGGCAGGGTCTGCGGCAGGTAGATTCGCAGGAAGGCGGTGACCGGTGGCGCGCCGAGCGAGGCCGCGGCACGCATGTAAGCCGGCGAGATCGCCTTCATGCTGCTGTAGAGCGGCAGGATCATGAATGGCAGGAGAACGTGGGTCATCGCCACGCAGACACCGAAGCGGTTGTAGATCAGGCGCAACGGCTCGTCGATGATGCCGAGCCAGTGCAGGCTGTCGTTCACGACGCCCTTGCTCTGCAGCAGCACGATCCAGGCGCAGGTGCGGACCAGGAGCGAGGTCCAGAACGGCAGCAGGACGAAGATCATCAGCAGGTTCGAGCGGCTCGGCGGCAGCGTCGCCAAGAGGTAGGCGACCGGGAAGCCGAGGATCAGGCAGAGTACGGTGACGCTGAGGCTGATGATGAAGGTGCGGGTGAACAGGCTGCGATAGATGGCCTGGTCCGGCGGGGCCGCGACGATCACGCCGTCGACGTTCCTGACAAGGTCGAGCGCCGCCAGAAGGTAGAAGCCCGTGACCGGGCCACTGGCATCCCGGATTGTCGTCCAGGTCGTGCGTTCGCGCCAGGCCGGATTGATCTTGCCCAGCGTCTCCTTGGCCGTGCCGGGCTCGGGCATCGTCTTCAGATTGCGTGCCGTGCTGGTCAGGATCGTGCGAAAACCGTTGAGTGCGTAGTTCAGCCGCTTGGCCGCAATCGCAATGGTGCCGGAGGCGCGCGCCGCCATGATGTCGCTTGCCAGCGCAGCAAAGGCTTCTTCGGCCGGCAGGTCCTTGCCGTCCCAGCTGGCGAGAGCGGCGATCGTCTGGGGCAGAACCTGACGCACTTCCCGGTCATCGACCGCGCGCCACAGCATGCCGGCGATGGGGCCTGCGAAGGTGAAGAGCAGGAAGACGAGAAGCGGCGCGACCAGCGCCAATGCCTTGACCTGGCGTGCCCGCTCTGCGCGCCGCAATCGGCGCTTGAGCGGCACCTCGGTCGACGCATTGGCGCCGGACAGGAGCGCATCCGTCATTCGTCGAGCCTTGCCGGGCGCGCTATTTCGCGGCCCATTTGTTGAAGCGTTCGGTCAGGCGGTCGATGTTCTCGAGCCAGAACGCAACGTTGATCTCGACCGCATTCTTGATGTTGTCAGGCGCGGTCGGCAGGTCCTTCAGAACGGCCGGCGCGAGCCGCCCGGCTGCGTCCTTGTTCGAGGTGCCATAGGAGATATTCTCCGACAGTTTCGACTGGTTCTCCGCCTTGCCTGCGAAGTCCAGGAACTTGTAGGCGGCGTCCTTGTTCGGGCTGCCCTTCAGGATGACCCAGCTGTCGAGGGTGAACAGCGCGCCGTCCCAGACCATGCCGAAGTTCTTCTTCTCATTCTTGTTCGCGGTGTCGATGCGGCCATTATAGACCGAGGTCATCGCGACTTCGCCGGAGGCGAGCAGTTGCGGCGGCTGGGCACCGGCCTTCCACCACACGATGTCGCCCTTGATGGTGTCGAGCTTCTTGAACGCGCGCTCGACGCCTTCGTCGGTCGCCAGCACCTTGTAGACGTCCTTCGGCGCGACGCCGTCGGCCATCAGAGCGATCTCCAGCGTGGTCTTCGGGCCCTGACGCAGGGCGCGCTTGCCCGGAATCTTCTTGGTGTCGAAGAAGTCGGCCCAGCCCTTGGGCGCTTCCTTCAGCTTGTCCTTGTCATAGCCGAGAACAAAGTCATAGAGGATGGCGCCGACGCCGCACGGATTGACCGACGGCGGGATGTAGGCGGCCTCGCCGCCGATCTTGGAATAGTCCAGCTTCTCGAACAGGCCTTCCTCGCAGCCGACCGCGAGTTCGTCGCTCTCGACCTGGACGACGTCCCAGGTGGCGGCGCCGCCCTGCACCTTGGCACGCAGCACGCCGACGCCGCCGTCCCAGGATTCATCGTTCATGGCAATTCCGGCCGCCTTCCTGAACGGCTCGAAATAGGCCTTCTTCTGGGCATCCTGATACGCGCCGCCCCACGACACGACGGTGAGGTCGCGCGCCTGCCCGACCGTGGCCAGCGCGGCGCTAGCGGTGAAGGCCGCGGCGAAACCCAGAGCAATCTTGCCAATCTTGCGCTTCAGCATGGTCATGGTTCCTTCTTCATGTGCGTTGCGTTGAGTTCGATCGCTGGATCAGACGGGATCGAGGGCGAGGCAGTCCTCGGGGTGAAAGGTGACGAACACGTTTGCACCGTGTGTCAGGCTGTCATGTGCGCCGGGCTGAAGCTTGACCATGAACTCGGCATTTCCCGAGACATCGAGCACGGCCAGCGCGTGGTCGCCGAGATAGATGGTGTTCTGCACCCTGGCCGGCAGCCGGTTCGGTCCGTCGCTGGAGGTGCCGTCCGGGATAATGGTGATCCGCTCCGGCCGCACCGACAGCGAGGTCGATGCGCCCGCGCCTGATACATTGACCGCCCGTGCGGTGACAGTGCCGCCGCCAGCCAGCGCGACGCGGCAATAGTCCTTGTCGACCGTCTCGACGGTGCCGGCCAGCACATTGTTCTCGCCGATGAAATGGGCGACGAAGCTGTTCACCGGATGCTCATACAGCGCGTCGGGCTTGTCGATCTGCTGCACGATGCCGTCGTTGAACACGGCGATGCGGTCCGACATGGTGAGCGCTTCACTCTGATCGTGGGTGACGTAAACGACGGTGATGCCCATCGTCTCGTGCAGTTGCTTGATCTCCAGCTGCATCTGCTCCCGCAGGCGCTTGTCGAGAGCGCCCAGAGGCTCGTCCATCAGCACGAGCTGCGGATTGAAGACCAGCGCGCGGGCCAGCGCCACGCGCTGCTGCTGACCGCCGGACAGCTGTCCGGGCCGCCGGTGCGCCAGGTTTTCCATCTTGATCATGCGTAACGCCGATCCAACGCGTTCCTGCACGTCCGCCTTGTTCGTCTTGCGAACGGATAGCGGGAAGGCAATATTCTCCGCGATCGTCAGGTGCGGAAACAAGGCATAGTTCTGGAACACCATGCCGATGTCGCGCTTGTGCGGCGGCATGTTCTTGATCGGCCGGCCCGCGAGGTAGATCTCGCCTTGGGTCGGAACCTCGAAGCCGGCCAGCATCATCAGCGTGGTCGTCTTGCCCGAGCCCGACGGGCCGAGCAGGGTGATGAACTCGCCCTTCCTGATGTCGAGATCGAGGTTCTTCACCACGAGATGCTCGCCATCATAGGTCTTCTGAATGCCGGAAAAGCGCACCAGTGCCGGCGCAGGCGTGACCATGCCGGCTTCCATGTTGACCTCGCGTTTACCCACTACAGTGCCGTCGGCACCTCATTCGAGGTTGCGAGGAACAGCTTAGCATCCTCCGATCAGAATGCCAGCGGCGCAACCGATCAAGAGGCGTCCAAGCGCGGCGAATGAAGGCGAGCTACATCCCCGACAGCTTCGTCACCGACACATTCAGCGTGCCGCCGGCTTCCGCGACCACGCGCAGCGTCTTGGAATCGAAGGCGATGTCGGCGAGCGTCAGGCTGTCGATCTTGGCGTCGACCTTGACGCCATCCTCGCTTTTCTGGAAGTCGGCGATGACGCCAGCGATCTTCTCGCGCGCGTTGGCGGCGATCGGCTTCAGGTCGAGCGTCGCCCTCTGCAGCAGTGCTTGCTGCATCTGCGGCACCACCGCGCGCGCCGCGGCACCCAGCAGGCCGAAGGCGGCTTCCGATTCCACAGCAAGCTGGATGTCGGTGAGCCGCAGCGTCTGCTGCCCCTGGTCGAGCACCGGCCGGCCCCAGATGTGCACGGTCGCCTCGGCGCCGAGACCGAGCCAGCTCTTCTTTTCCTTGGCGCGCACCAAAAGCGAGATCAGCAGGCGCTCGCCCGACGGGACCACGTTGACGCTCTTGACGGTCACGTCGACCGGGCCGGAGCCGTCCTCGGGATAGGTGTGGCCGACCATCTGCGCGGCGATCAGCTTGTTGATCTCGGTGAAGGGCACGTCGATGGGCACGCCGATGCTCACGCCGGTGCCGGTCGGCGGCACGATCGAGATCTTGTCGGGGAACGGGCAGTCCGGCTTGGTCTGCGTCGACGTCACGCGCGTCTCCGCTTCCAGCCCCATCAGCAGCGTCACGGCCTGGGCATCGACGCGCGGCTGCGCGGCAATGGCGCGGATCGGCTTCATCTCCAGCCAGAGCGGCGGAAGCGCGGCCGAGGAGCCCGAGCCCTGCAGCGGGATCGAGCGGCAGGCCTTGGCCCATTGCAGCTTCGCATTCTCCCGCAGGCTCGGATCGTTGCGGATGCGTTCGGAGATGATGTTGATCTGCTCGCCGACATTCTTGTCGATCAGCGGCTTGACCTGCGCCGGCACGTTGACCTTGGCGCCGGCGACGTTGAGGTTGGTGTCGCCGAGATTGACCTGGGCGCCGAGATTGGGCTCGATATGCCAGTTGGCCGCGAGCTTTGGCCGCGAAGTGACGATCACGTTGCCCTTGATCTCAGCGCTGGCGTTGAGATTCTTGATGTTGACCGCGCCGATCCGTTTCGCTGCGTCACCGCCGAGCACGCCGCTGAGCGCATCGCCGAGCGCGCCGGTGGCTTTCGAGGACAGCGAGCCCGTCACGTTCAGCTTGCCGCTGAGCGGTGTCGAGATCGTCAGCACGTCCTTGTCGCCGGCAGCTGCCATCGGCCCGCGCACGGCGGTCCAGCCGATGTCGGCGTTCTCCAGGATTTGCGAGATCGGGTTGTCGGCCTTCCCTGCGAAATTGCGCGGGGCAGCCTTCTCGGCCTGGTCGCGGATCGCCGACAGCGCGATGGCGACTGGTGCCACGACGATCGAGCTCTTCGCGACCGGCGGCAACGGCGGCAGTTGCGCCACCGGCGGCGCGGAATTCGTCGCACGCGGCGACAGCCAGTCCATGGCCTTCAAGCTGATGAAGAACGACGCCGCGAGCACTACGACGGCGATCGTGATGGTCTTCAGATTCAACGTCAGTCGCATCGATCCCCCAAGCCGCCCCGGCAGGGATTCTACAGGGCAGGCGAGGAGGGCGCTAGAGCGCACCGATGGGGTGGAATTGGGGCGAATGGGCTAACGGCAGCGACCGCATCGCTGCCGTGCATTCAGGCCCCGCGCCGGGGACGGCGGACCGCTCTCACATTGCCGTTAGCGCCACCGCCGCAGAAGAAGCGGTCGCCGCCGTCGGACTCCAGTCCTGACACCATCGTCCCCGCCGGCAGGTCGAGCTGTTCGAGTACCTTGCCCGTGTCAGGATCGATCCGCCTGATATCGCTATCCTCGCCCTCCCAGGTGCCGTGCCAGAGCTCGCCGTCGACCCAGGTCACCCCGGTCACGAACCGCTTGCTCTCGATGGTGCGAAGGACCTTGCCCGTGTCCGGATCGACCTGATGGATCTTGCGCTCGCGATATTGCCCGACCCACAGCGAGCCCTCGGCCCAGGCCAGGCCGGAATCGCCACCGCCACCCGGCGCAGGAATGCTGGCGAGCACCTTGCCCGAGGTCGCATCGATCTTCTGGATGCGATCCTCGGCGATCTGGAACAGGTGCCGGCCGTCGAACGCCGTTCCCGCATGGGCTGCGACATCGAGGGAGCGCGCGACCTTGCCGCTATCAGGATCGATCGCATTCAACTTGTCGCCGGATGCGAACCAGACATGGCTGCCGTCATAGGTGACGCCATGCACGGCCTCGACGCCGGCAAAAGGTCCGTACTCCCTGATGATCTCGGCGGCTGAACGCTTCATGTGATCGCTCCCTGTGATGTGCTCCTACCTTACGTCTTCAGGAGCGGTCCCGGGAGTAACAAGCCTGTCGGGAAACCCGGGACAGGCGGCGTCATCCAGCGCCGCGCCCGCCCATGTCCGAACGACTGCACCTTGTTCGATCGCGCCAGCTCGTCGAGCGCGCGTTGAACCGTGCGCGCACTGGTTCCCAGTGCCAGCGCGAGCGCCGAGCTCGACCACGGCTCGCCGTCGGAGAGGAAGGCGAGGACAGCGGCGTGCTTCTCCTCGACGGGCCGCGCCAGTACCATGACGTGCCGCGTCTTGCGCGGCGTCAGTGCAAAACCCTGCTTCGTCGCAGTGACATCGGCCACAGGCTTGAGCTTGGCGCGGAGGCGGCCGATCTCCACGCGCAGGCGCGCGCGGTGCGATTCATCGACGTGCCTCGCCTGAAACGCCCCAGCCATCAGCGCCTCTCGCGAGACGTCCGCGGGCCAGGCCTGCGCCAGGACGCGGGCGAGTGCGAACAGCACCTGGCGGGTTCCGAGCGAGACGATCGTGCCCCGCCTGCGCACCGAATGATGGAACGTGTCTACGACCAGCGCGTCCGAAGCCGCGAGCTCCTCGACCTGCTCCAGCAGCAACGGACGTTCGTTGCCATGCGTGATCAGGCGTGCCGCGGGCGTATCGAGCACGCGGTTCGTGCTCTCGACCTCGGCTGTCAGCCCTGGGATGCCCGCCAGGCTCGCTGCGTGGGTTGCCCGGGCAAGCGCCGCGCGCGCGTCTTTGGTTCTGAGCCGCCGTATTGCGATGCCGGCGACCACGAGCTCGCGGACGACCTGCGGGGCAGGCGGCAGCGGGGAGGTGCCGAGCTCGGCGAGGATACGCTCGGCTTCGTCGAGCCGTCCGACGAGAAGAAGACGGCGTGCCTCGATGTGGCCTGCATGCGTGGCATTGGCGACATCGCCGTGCTTTTCGAGCGTCGTCCGTGCCGCCGCGAGCGTCTTCGTCGGCCAGCTCAGATCGCGCGAAACCAGCGCGATCTCGGCTTCGGCCACCACGCATCTCGCGCGCGCCACCGCCTCGCGCGGACCGAAGGCGCGCGCGGCGCTTCGCAGCAGCGTCTTCGCCTTTGCGAGATCGCCGAGCTGCGCCATCGCGATGCCGCGCAGCGCCAGCGACGGCGCATCGTTGCGCAACGCAACGCGGTTCAGCGCGCCGAGCGGATCGCCGGCCTCGAGCGCGCGCGCTGCGGCCGTGATCAGCGACTCCATGTCAATCCCGCCACACTTGTTACTCCCACCGCGCAACCACGAGGTGCCAGAATTCGTTGACGGCCGACAAGGTGCGGTGAAGGGCGAGCGGTTCCACGAGACGCGGAATGATCGCCCAGGCAAGACGTCAGGCAAGAGATTCGGAGAGTCATGATGACATTAGCCCAAAACGAACGGAACAACGGACAGGCCGACATGCAAACACCGCCGGTGGTGTCGCCGCAGGACTGGGAGGCCGCCCGTCAGCAACTGCTCGTGAAGGAAAAGGCGCATACCCGTGCCCGCGACGCCCTGGCCGCCGAGCGCCGGCGCATGCCGTGGATGGAAGTGAGCAAAACCTATTCGTTCGAGGGGCCCGGCGGCAAGGTCAGCCTGCTCGACCTGTTCCAGGGCCGACGGCAGCTGATCGTCTACCGCGCCTTCTTCGAGCCCGGCGTGTTCGGCTGGCCCGATCACGCCTGCCGCGGCTGCTCCATGGTGGCCGACCAGGTCGCCCACGTCGCGCATCTCAACGCTCGCGACACCACGCTGGTGTTCGCCTCGCGGGCGCCGCAGGCCGCCATCATCAGGCTGAAGAAGCATATGGGCTGGACCATGCCGTGGGTCACCGTCACCGACAGCTTTGACGCCGATTTCGGCGTCGACGAGTGGCACGGGACGAACGTGTTCTACCGCGACGGCGACCGCATCTTCCGCACCTATTTCGTCAAGAGCCGCGGCGACGAGCAGATGGGCGGCACCTGGAATTATCTCGACATCACGCCGCTCGGCCGCCAGGAGGTCTGGGAAGACTCGCCAAAAGGCTATCCGCAGACGCCGACCTACAAATGGTGGAATTGGCACGACAGCTACACGGACGGCGGGGCGCCCGACAAGAAATGGGTCGAGATCTCGGACGCCGGCGAGAAGGCGTTTCGTCAGGAGGCGGCGGAAGGTCGTGACTAGTGCCGCCAGCCTTGCCAGATGGCTCGGCCTCGCGGCCACGCCGACCTTTGCGATCATGGCCGGGCTGACGGCCATGATCGGCGGCGGTCAGGCGGACATGCTGTGCGCCGCCGGGCGCGGGTCTTCGCTCGGCGAGATGGTGCCGATGTATCTGCTGATGAGCGCGTTTCATTCAGCGGCGTGGCTGCGATTGGTCTCTGAGAGGACCGGCGGATGAGCGAGTTCCGCCGGTGTGAACGCCTCATCCTTCGAGACGACCGCTTCGCGGTCTCCTCAGGATGAGGCTGACTGGCATTCGCGCCCTGGTGCAATAGCTGCGTGAGCACGAGCTGCCGCACACTCCGCCCTCATCCTGAGGGCCCGCCGCAGGCGGGCGTCTCGAAGGATGCGCTGAGATTTCGAATGCAAGCCTCACACGCGGCGCCCACGCGACTATTGCCCGCCCGCCGCCTGCAGATACGCCACCACCTTCGCCGCGTCCTCCGCCGAGACGCCGCCATAGGGCTGCATCTTATTGCCCGACACCACCTCGTCCGGCTTGACCATGAAGCGCGTGAGCTTGTCCTGGTCCCAGACGAAGCCGGCCTCTTTCATCGAGGACGAGTAGTTGTAGTCCGGCAGCGAGCCGGCCTTGCGTCCCACGATCTTGTTGAGATTGGGACCGAGGCGATTGTCGCCTTCCTTCACGGAATGGCAGGTGCGGCAGGAATTGTTGAAGGCCTGCTGAGCTGCCGCTTCGCTCGCCGGCTGCTGCGCGAGCGAGGAGGGTACGGACACGAGCAGCGTTAATGCTCCGGCACCGGCGACTGGGCGTAGCCACTGAAACGGCGAGGATTGCAGGCGTGGTTGCATTTGCGCCTCCATCGGGGACCCGCGCCGCAGCAAGCGCGCGCCGGAATGTCGAGGGCAAACGAAGGCGGCCCCGGGGATGTTCCGGGGCCGTTTGCGTCACAATGTCCTGTCGGTTCAGCGCGTCGCGGTTCCGAGCTCCGCTCTCCGTTCCGTCATCGGCAGCACAATCACCTTGGTGCCGACGTTGACGCGGGAGTAGAGGTCGGAAACGTCATCATTGGTCAGGCGGATGCAGCCGGAGGAGACGCGCTTGCCGATGGTGTCGGGGGCGTTGGTACCGTGGATGCGGTAGATGGTGCCGCCGAGATACATGGCGCGGGCGCCAAGCGGGTTGCCGGGGCCGCCGGCCATGTGGCGCGGCAGATAGGGCTGGCGGGCGATCATTTCCGGCGGCGGGGTCCAGGCCGGCCACTCGGCCTTCCTGGTGACGGACTGCGTGCCCGACCAGGTGAAGCCGTCGCGGCCGACGCCGATGCCGTAGCGCAGCGCCTGGCCGCCTCCGAGCACATAATAGAGATAGGTGTTGGGCGTGTCGATGATGATGGTGCCCGGCGCCTCACGCGTCGCGTAGGAGACGGTCTGGCGACGGAAGCGCGCCGGCATCTCCACGGCGTCCTGGTCCTCGGACGGCTCGGTCTGATAGGTCGGCGCCTGGTATGGCTGATAGGGCTGGATCGGCGGCGGCGCGGCGAACGGCGGCAGCGGCTGGAAGAACGGGAAGAGCTGCACCGGCGCGGCCTTGGCGCTACCCGCGAATGCGATCGCGGAGACCGCGACTGCGCTAAGCGCAACGGCGCGCGAAAACGTCTTGAACGTATCCAGATTGAACATGTGATCGCCCCTGTTTGCTCGGTGGTTTCGGCCACCGCGGCACCGTTGCGGTGCTCTGTTGCTGAGATCACTAACCGCAAAACGTTTCGGGACATTTGCGCGGAAAACCGAAAACGGTTTCACGGCGGCAAGGATTGTTTCATGACAGTTTCGTGGCCGCAGGCGCCCGTTAACGAACAAAACGGTGGGCCGACACTTCTGTGACGTCACACGCCTGAAATATCCTTCGTTGATGGTCGGAAACCGAGAATCATCAAACTCTCGGGATTTCCCCATGCGGGTATTAATCGCGACTGACGCCTGGCATCCCCAGGTTAACGGTGTGGTCCGCACCCTGACCTCGCTGGCGAATGCCGCCAAGGCCCTCGATGTCGAGATCGACTTCCTGACGCCGGACGGCTTTCCGTCCTGGCCGCTGCCGACCTATCCGGGCCTGCGCATCGCGCTGCCGAGTGGAAAGGAGATCGCGCGGCGGATCGAGAAGGCTGCGCCGGACGCGCTCCACATCGCGACCGAAGGTCCGATCGGCTGGGCCGCGCGAGCCTATTGCCGTCGCAACCGGCTTGCCTTCACCACGTCCTACACGACGCGCTTTCCCGAATATGTCTCGGTGCGGACCGGCATCCCCGCCGCCGTCGGTTATGCCGTGCTGCGCCACTTCCATGATGCCGCCGCGATGACGATGGTGGCGACGCCCTCGCTGCGGCAAGAGCTCTCCGAGCGCGGCTTCAAGCGGCTCGGCTTCTGGACGCGCGGCGTCAACACCGAGCTGTTTCATCCCGACTCGCCGGCACGGCTCGATCTGCCGGGGCCGATCTTCATGACCATGGGCCGGGTCGCGGTAGAAAAGAATCTCGAAGCGTTTCTCTCGCTCGATCTGCCCGGCACCAAGGTGGTCGTGGGCGACGGCCCGCAGAAGGCGGCGCTCCAGAAGAAATATCCGGAGGTGGTGTTCCGCGGCGAGAAGAAGGGCGCGGATCTCACCGCGCATCTCGCCGCCGCCGACGTGTTCGTGTTTCCGAGCCTGACCGATACGTTTGGCGTGGTGCAGCTGGAGGCGCTGGCCTGCGGCACGCCGGTTGCGGCGTTTCCCGTGACGGGTCCCAAGGACGTCATCGCCGATCATCCGATCGGCGCGATCGACCACGATTTGCGTACCGCGTGCATGCGCGCGCTCACCATGTCGCGCGAGACCTGCCGCAACTTCGCGCTGGAGCGTTCCTGGGAAAACAGCGCGCGCCAGTTCGTCGGCAATCTCACCTCACTTCAGCCCAGCCGCGCCTTGCGCGCCTCGCCTCGGATGGCGCGGCGGCCGGTGCGCGGTTGATCCCAAACGTCTGACCCACAGCGAGAACCTCATCGATGGCTAAGATCATGAACCTTGACGGCACCCAGCAGCTCGATCTCACCCGTGGCACGGTCGAGCAGGCCTATGACCGCTGGGCGCCCGTCTACGATCTCGTGTTCGGCGGCGTGTTCGCCAAGGGCCGGCAGGCGGCGATCGCGGCCACCAACAAGATCGGCGGCCGCGTGCTCGAGGTCGGCGTCGGCACCGGCATCTCGCTGCCGCTCTATGCACCGAACCTGCGCATCTTCGGCACCGACATCTCGGAAGCGATGCTCGACAAGGCGCGCCAGCGCGTCGCCGAGAGCAAGCTGAAGAACGTCGAGGGCCTCGCGGTGATGGACGCCGAGAAGCTCGAATTCCCCGACAATTCCTTCGACGTCGTGATGGCGCAATATGTCGTCACCGCCGTGCCGAACCCCGAGAAGGCGCTCGACGAATTCGCCCGCGTGCTGCGGCCCGGCGGCGAGCTGATCATCCTCACCCGCGTCAGCGCCGATGCCGGCATGCGCCGCTTCATCGAGCAGAAGCTGCAGCCGGTGGTGCGTCCGCTCGGCTTCCGCACCGCCGAGTTCGCCTGGTCGCGCTATGCCCAATGGCTGGCCGGCGCCCACGGCATCGAGCTCGCCGAGCGCCGCCTGATTCCGCCGCTCGGCCATTTCTCACTGGTGCGCTTCCGCAAGGTCGACGTCGCGAAAGCGGCGTGAGCTGAAGCTCACGCGTCGCGTGCGTCATCGCGCCGCTGCACATCGTCGCATGACAAAATGATGATGTCACACGGCCTACATCGAATCCCTGTAATCCCGTACCCGAAAGCATTTTGGGGGAGAGCATGATCAAGAATTATCTCGAGCAGCTGCGGATCCAGCGCTGGGACGACCATCGCTACTATCACCACAGCCGCATCAACCAGAGCCTGCACTTCATCAGCGCGCTGAGCTTTCTCTTCGCCTATGTCTGGCTGTTCATCGACCCTGTCGTCTCCGCGCTGGTCGGCTGGCTGGTCTCGATGACCTCGCGCCAGGCCGGTCACTTCTTCTTCGAGCCGCACGGCTACGACCACATCAACCAGGCCACCCACGAGCACAAGGAAGAGATCAAGGTCGGCTACAACCTTCAGCGCAAGGTGGTGCTGATGGCGATCTGGGCGGCTTCGCCCCTGGTGCTGTTCGCTGATCCCTCGCTGTTCGGCCTGTTCACCCCCTGGGCGTCCGCGACCGACTTCATGCGGCAGGTTGCCAAGATCTGGCTCGTGGTCGGCGGCGGCGGTCTGTTGTTCCGCACCGTGCACCTGTTCTTCATTCGCGACGTCGAGACCGGCCTCGTCTGGATGACCAAGATCCTGACCGATCCCTTCCACGATCTGATGCTCTATCGCAGCGCGCCGCTCGCCCTGATGCGAGGCGAGCTGATGGACCCCGGCCTGCACCTCAATCCCGAGCACACGCTGGGCCTCATCGGCGAGCCCACGCTCGAAGAGCAGCACGCCTGACACGGCCGTTGCCCGGATCGCGAATGTCCATGGTCTACGTCATGCCCGGGCTTGTCCCGGGCATCCACGTCTTGGGGGCTGCTTCCTCGCCTCTCCTCGCGTGCGGGGAGAGGCCGCAGCGCATCGAAGATGCGATGCGGGTGAGGGGGGCTCTCCGCGGGGGTGCCGCCAGATGGTCGCGCACTAACTCTCACCGACTGCGCGGAGAGTCCCCCTCACCCCAACCCTCTCCCCGCAGGCGGGGAGAGGGAGAGGAGAGACCTCGCCCCGGAATGACGGTGAATGTGGTCGGAGTGCCGGCCTCAGCGCCCGAAGCGCTTGGCCAGCATCTCTTTCAAGATCTGCCGCTTGATGTTCTTGTTGGTGAGCACGCCATCGTGCCACCAGAAGCCGTCGGCCTTCATCTTCCCGGCGGCGCGGACGAAGCGCTCGGCGACTTTGCTGAAGTCGGCGTCGGTGTAGTTCAGGCTGAAGATCAGCCGGCCGGTGCCGACCCAGCTCAAGGACAGGCCTTCGGCGCGCAGGTAATATTGCAGCATCCAGTTGTAGCGGGACGGGGTGGTGTATTTCACCGTCCAGATCGACGAGAAGTTGGCGAACCGTACTGGCAGGCCGGCGTCGGTCATCATCTGGTTGAGTATCTGCGCGCGGCCGTTCCAGGTCGCATCCAGCCCGTCATAGATGGCGCGGAAATTCGGGGAGGCGAGGCGGATCAAAAACTCGTCCATCGCCGTCATGACGTACGGATGCGAGTTGAAGGTGCCGCGGGCGAAGCAGACGTCGGCGGGGCGGTCGTCGCGGAAGCGGCGCATCAATTCCTTCTTGCCGCAGACCACGCCGACCGGCAGGCCGCCGGCGAGGCTCTTGCCGTAGGTCACCATGTCGGCGCGCACGCCGAAATATTCCTGGGCACCGCCGGCGGCGAGACGGAAGCCGACGAAGACCTCGTCGAAGATCAGCACGATGCCGCGCTCGGTGCAGACCTCGCGCAGCCTCGCGAGCCATTCAGTGTAGGCCGCGCGGTCGAAATTGCCGCCGCGAGACGAGTCGACCAGCGAGGAATCGCCGGGCGCGTTGGCGTTGGGATGCAGGCCCTGCAGCGGGTTGACCAGCACGCAGGCGATGTCCTTGCGCGTGCGCAGGACGTGCAGCGTCTTCTCCGACATCTCGGTGAGGGTGTAGGTCTCGTGCGCCGGAATCGGGTTGCCGACGCCGGGCTGCACGTCGCCCCACCAGCCGTGATAGGCGCCGGCGAAACGAACCAGATGCGTGCGCTTGGTGTGGTAGCGCGCCAGCCGCACCGCCTGCATCACGGCCTCGGTGCCGGACATGTGGAACGAGACTTCGTCGAGGCCGGAGATCTGGCGGAGCCGCTGCACGTTCTCGAGGATGACGGGATGGTAGGGGCCGAGCACGGGGCCGAGTGCATGCGCCCGCTTCTCGGCGCCCTCGATGCACTCCTTGTAGAAGTCGTTGCCGAAGATGTTGACGCCGTAGGAGCCCGTGAGGTCGTAGGAGGTGTTGCCGTCGACGTCCGTGACGGTGACGCCGCTCGAGGACTCCATGAAGGTCGAGGTGCCCAGATGCTCGCGGACGAGACGCGAGAACTGGAACGGCACGCGGTAGCTCTCGGTGAAGTTCAGGTCGGAGATGGTTTCCGCCGCTTCCTTCGTCATCGCGCGACCCCTGGGGTAGCGCTCGGCGTAAAGCTTGGCGAGGCGGAAGAAGGCGTCCTTACGCTGCGCCACCACGTTATCAGGCGCGCCGTCGCAGCCGAAATATTTGTCGCCCTCGAATTCGTAGAACGGGAGCAGCTTTGCCACCCGGCGCGACATCTTGGAGTGCCCGGCGAGCGACCGGTGCTTGGCGCGGGACAGTTCGACCCGCGCCTTGAGCTTCGGGAGGACGGCGGCAGCAGACGCTGCGGCGGCCACGGACATCGAGAGAATCGGGAGTGTCGTTTCCATGACAACAAGCGCTAATACTGTGAGCTGACAGATTCATGACAGTCAAAGCCCTCATCGCCTCTTTCACCCAGCAGGAAGACCTCAACTTCCTGTTGACCAACCGCATCCCCCGCGCCGCGCTAACCCGCTTCATGGGCTGGTTCTCCAAGATCGAGAATCCGCTTGTGCGGGACTTCTCGATCGCTCTGTGGAAGCTGTTCTCCGACCTCGATCTGTCGGAGGCGCGCAAGACTCATTTCAAGAGCCTGCACGACTGCTTCACCCGGGAGCTCAAGCCGGGCCTGCGGCCTTTTGATCCCGACCCCTCCATTGTCGCCAGCCCCTCCGACGGCATCGTCGGTGCCCACGGGAAGATCGCCGACACCGAGCTGTTTCAGGTCAAGGGCGCGCCCTATTCGCTGCTCGACCTGCTCGGCGATTCCGCGCTGGTCGACCAGCACCGCAACGGCTCCTTCGTCACGCTGCGGCTGACCTCGAGCATGTATCACCGCTTCCATGCACCCTATGACGCGCATATCGAGCGCGTCACGCTGATCCACGGCGATGTCTGGAACGTCAACCCGATCGCCTTGAAGCGGGTCGAGCGTCTGTTCTGCAAGAACGAGCGCGCCGTGATCCGGACGCGTCTAGCGACCGGCGAGGCCGTGACGCTGGTGCCGGTTGCCGCGATCCTGGTCGCGAGCATCCGCCTGCACTTCCTCGACATGGTGCTGAACGCGCAGACCCGCGGCCCGGTCAATTTCCCCTGCGACGTCAACGTGGCCAAGGGCGAGGAGCTCGGCTGGTTCGAGCACGGCTCGACCATCATCATCCTCGCGCCCGGCGATTTCACCTTCTGCGACGGCATCGCCGAGGGCACGCGCATTCGCGCCGGTCAGGCGCTGTTGAGGAGAGGATAGCCTTCAATCCGCCGCGTCCGACGCCTATATCGTCCTGCGGGGATGCATAGATCGACACGGATGTGAGTGATGGCGCGAGCGCCGGTCATGGCGGCGGGTGGTATTGTGCTGCGGCGTGGAGCTGTGCCGCTGATCGCGGTCGTGCGCCAGCGCAAGCGCAACGAATGGGTTTTGCCCAAGGGAAAGCTCGACGACGGCGAAACGCCGAAACAGGCCGCGCACCGCGAGGTGCTCGAGGAAACGGGACACGACGTCGCCATCCACGAATTCCTGGGCACGCTCGTCTATCAGTCCGGCGGGCGTTCCAAGGTCGTGCATTTCTGGCGCATGGAAGCTGAGGGCGGTCCGGTCCGCAAGCTGATGAACGACATCAAGGCGGTCGACTGGCTGCCGCTGGACGACGCGCTTGCGCGCCTGTCGCGCGAATATGAGCGCGCCTTTCTGACCCAGATCGGCCCGATCGCGCTTGCGGCAGCGGGGCTGGCGTCGCCGCCCGCGCCCCAGCCGACGCCGCCGCTCGCGGCCGACGATATCGATGCAACGCTGCAGACGCTGACGCCGGCCGAAGCCGCATCCGTCGAGGAGCTGCGGCATGGTCTCCTGCAGAAGGTGAAGGCCTGGCTGCGCGGCGAGGCGTGAGTTGTCTTCACCTCGCCCCGCTTGCGGGGAGAGGTCGGATTGCATCGTAGATGCAATCCGGGTGAGGGGGACTCTCCGCGAGTCTCACTGCCACTATTTCTGCGAAAGCAGCCCCTCACCCCAACCCTCTCCCCGCAAGTGCGGGGCGAGGGAGCGCACCGAGCGCGCTCATGCACGCCGAAATTTACCGCCGCTCCTTCTCCTTCGGAGCCGGCGCCGGTCTGCGCGGCGCTACGGGGCGTTGCGCGGCAGGGAGGCGCTGCTGGAAGCCGCCGGGTCGCTGCATGCCCGGCGGTTGGACTGCGGGCGGCTGGGCCGGCTGCATGCCGGTGCGCGGCAGTTGCGGCTGCGGATGAGTCCCGCCCGGCTGTGACGGCACGACTCCTCCGGGTTGAATTTGCCCACCACGCTGCGGCTGTGTTTGCGGCGTGGCGTTCGGCGGGGTGGCTTGTCCAGGGCGCGTTGGACGCCCTGCGCCTTGCTGCTCGCCGCGCTGCGGCTGGCCTTGTTGCTGTTGTCCTCGCGGCAGTTGCCCCTGGCCCGCACGCGGCGTGCCTGGTTGCACGGCGCCGCCTTGTCCTTGTTGTCCTTGCCGCTGCGGCTGCTGCGTTCCTTGCCGGCCCGGCGTGCCCGGCTGCTGCTGACCCGGACGGTTGTTCTGACCGGGCTGGCCGTTCGGCCGCTGCAACTGTTGGCCAGGTGCGGTCGTCGGCCGCAATTGTTGTTGCTGCGGCGCCTGGGCCGGCCGCGGAATGCGGCTGAGCGCGGTCGGATTGGCGCGGCGGAAGTCACGCTGCTCGGTGACGATCTGGCGGCCCGTGGTTTGCGCCAGATGCACCTGGCCGACGAAACCGCGGTCGCGTGCGATCTGTTGCGCGGGAATCGTGATCGGCACCGCGGCGAAGCGCATGATTCCGGCAGTGGCCGCGCCGGGCCGGATCGCAAAGCCGCTCGCGCCTTGCGTCAGCGCGCCGAGCCGCGTGCCGCTGGTGCGGTCGTCGACGTCGATGTGGCCGACGCGGCCGTCGGCGTCGGGATAGAGCTTGATGTTGACGTTGCGCGCGCTGCTCGCTGCCGCGCCTTCAGGCACCTCGACGACGCCGGTGGTGCCGCGGATGCCGAGCGTCGCGGTCGGCGTCGTGATTTTCATGTTACCGGTCTTCGCCACCGCAGCTGCAACGAAGGCCACTGTGCCCTTTCCGACGTCGAATATCCCTGAGTTCTGCCTGCCGCCGTCCTCATAGACGTAATTGTCGATGGTGATCTTCGAGCTGGCTGAAAGATTGAACGTGGTGGCGTCGTCGAAAGTGATGCCGACCGTGGAGTTCGACGAGGTCTGCACCACGTCGTTGAGATAGATGTCGTCGCGCACGCGCAGCGGATAGGAATTCTTGTCGCGGATCACGGTCGCGATGCCCGTGACGGTCGCAACGTTGCCGATCGGCTCGACGGCGGCGGGTTGTGCGTCCGCGGCCGGTGTCGGTGAAGCCGATGGCGTTGGGGAGGGCGCTGGCGCCGGCTGCGCTTGTGGCTGGGCCTGGGCGACTTCGATCGCATCGGATGCGATCGCAACGCTCGCGCCTGCCAGCGGCAATGCCGGCAGCACGAGCGCGAACACGAAGCGGCGCCAGGCCAGCATTGATGTCACGAGGAAGTCCCGGTGAGAACGCGAGGCGAGATCGGTTGATATCAGCCGGGGGGACCTGAATGGCGGATGAACGTGTGTGGTAGGAGGAGGGCCGAACATAAAAACGGAGCTCTCTCCCCTCATGGTGAGGAGCGCGCCCCTTTGCGCGCGTCTCGAACCATGCAGGCCCCGCTGTCGATCCAGGCCTCGCCCTTCGAGGCGCCTGCTATGCAGGCTCCTCAGGGTGAGGGGATAGAGTGAGGCTGTCGCGCGAGATCCCGGGTCGATGCTTCGCATCGCCCGGGATGACGGAGATAATGTCAGCTCACGCGCTTCCAGGTCTGGCCGCCGCAGAACATGCCGCCGAAGGCGCAACCCTGCACGCGCATCGCATTCGGACCCTTCATCGCGATGGTCGAGTCGTAATTGCGGCCGGAGTCGGGATCGTGGATGCGGCCGCTCCACTTCGAGCCCTCTGGCTTCATGTTGATCAGGATGCGCGCATTGGTCTTTTCGGCATAGCCGCAGAGATTGGCGCCGCACTGCTCGACGCGGACATTGCCCTTGTTCTCTTCGGTGGCCCAGACGCCGATCGGCGTGTTGGCAACCACCACAGGCGCCGGAGCAACCGCGACCGGCGCGGGAGCAGGAGCCGCGACGGGCGCCTGCTGCGTATTGGCGTCAAAGCCGACCGACGGCGCGGCAGCAGCCGTCGCGGCCGGAGCGGCGGGAGCCGTGACCGCGGGCGCGGCCGGCGCGGTCGCCTGCGCCGGCGCCTGCTGCACCGGCTGCTGCTGCACCGGAGCCGGCGCGGGCTGCGCAGTCGCCGTGCTTGGCGTGGTGTCGTCATCGTCCTTGGAGCCGCCAAGGCCCTTCAGGTTGATGTTGTTCAGCTTGATCGGCTTGTCCGACAGGCCCGGTGCCACGATGGTCACGCAGTTGAGCGAGGCGCAGTTGCGCGGCGTCTCGATGCGGATGTGCTGGCCTTCGATCTGGAACGAGATCGTGTTGCCGCCGGCATGGGCGGCGGCGGTCGACGCCAGAAAGAGCGCGGTGGCGACGATGGTGAGCTTGTTCATGACAGCCTCCGAAAATGGCGTGGTCCCGATGGACTGAAGTCGCTGGTGGATGAAGCGTGGTTCGACCCTACGCCGGACTGGCCGGGGCGTTCTGTGATGGGGGTCACAACGGTGCCGCGCCGTCTGGGTGAGGCAGCGCACATTCAGCCGTGCCGCCTCTGTGTAAGCTCGCGGCGGCACTCAAGGAGGTGTGGATGAAACGGCTTGCGACTTCGCTTGGCACCTTGATCGCACTGATGGCGATCACGCCCGCGGCCGTGGCCGGTTCCTATTCCTTCTCGATCGGCGGTCACCGGTTCCATGTCGAGTCGCCGCGCAATTGCCGGTCGGCCTCTTGTGTGTCGGTCTCCAGCCGCAGCCTTCGATCGACAGACGATGTCGACACGACATCAGCCGCGCCGCCTGCGGTCGCACCGCTGCAGCCGGCCTATCCCGCAGCTCCCGTCCGACCGGCGCAAGCAACCATCGTCGTGCCGCCACCGGCGCCGACCGGCCCTGTCGTCACCGCGACGACGTCGCAGCCCGTTGTCCTGCCGCCGCCAAGGGTCGAGGCGCCGACACTCGTCACGCCGAGCCTCAATCCGCCACGGATCGACCCGCCGCGAATGGATCCGCCGAAGATCGTTACGCTCGATCCGCCGCGCATGGAGCCGCCGCCCTTCCCAAGTCCCGAGATCAAGCAGACCGCAACGGTCGCACAGCGCAGCGACGATGAGCCGGCTTATATGCCACTGGGCGAATGGGAGAGCCCCGGCGCCAAGGGCACGGTTCGCATCGAACGCTGTGGCCCCGCACTGTGCGGTTACGCGCTGACGGAGGCGTCGAGCCGCGGCGAGAGCGTGCTCGTCAACATGAAGCCGAAGTCGCACGACGTCTGGACCGGCAACATCTACAGCCGCTCCAGCGGCAACACCTATTACGCGACCATGACGCTGAAGAGCTCCGGCCGGCTCCACGTCGAAGCCTGCGCGCTCGGCCGCTTCTGGTGCTCCGGCAACGACTGGACGCGGATCGAGGCGCCGCGAGAGCAAATGCTCACGACGTCGCGGCAATGGAGCGCGCGGTCGTAGTTTTTCTCCCCCTCTCCCCTTGCGGGAGAAGGGACGAAGAGCGTGTATCGGAGCGATAAGCCGCTAAATCATGCCGAGCACGATGGCGCCGACGAAGGCCATGGCGAGGTATGCGGCGACAACGCTCAGTCTCCCGGCGAACGTCATGAGGTCGCTCCCTCCATGCGCGCCGCTTTGCGCGCAGGCATCATGGTTAACAGAGAGTCTCCTTGCGAAAAAGTCAGGCTTGCTGTCGCTCAGCCTGCCGGCTCCGGGCCCGTATGGTTAAAGAACTCTGAAATCAACGTGTTGAAGAGTCTTTAAGTAAATTCACCGAACGTGCGTGCATGACGCGCGGAGTTCGTTTGTATCTCGTCGGCTCCATCGTCCTTGTTTCGCTAGCGGGTTGCGGACGCGGCTTCTTCCAGGCCGAACGCGAACCGTGGCGAGCCGAGGCCGAAGCCGCATGCCTGAAATCGGGCGCGGTGAAAGAGGGGCCGGATCTCGTCCGCATCGACCCGATCTCCGGGCCCGGCATGTGCGGCGCCGAGTTTCCGCTCAAGGTCGCCGCCATCGGCGAAGCCTCGAGCAGCTACGGCTTTGCCGACGAGGAACTGCGCCCGCCGGGCAGCATCGGCGGCCAACCGCGCTGGCCGGTGACGCAGCCGCGGTCGACTACGCCGCAGAGCCAGAACTATCCGGCATCGTCCTATCCGCAACGATCGAACTATCCCGAAAGCGCGGTGCGCCAACCCTCCGGCTATGGCAGCTCAAGCGGGCCGGTGTCACTGAACGCGCCCGGCGTGGCGGCGCAGGAGGACGAGATCGACCTGCCGCCCGACGGCACCGATGCCGCGGGCGCGGCGCGCTACATGAATTCGCCGAGCTATCCGGCGCGGCCGGCACCTTACTCGCAGGCGCCGGCGCAGCAGCCGCCGCCGCGCCTTGGCCCGGCGCAGGGCAATCCCGTCACGGCCGTCGGTCCGGTCGCGATCAAGCCGACCGCGACGCTCGCCTGTCCGATCGTGTCCGAGCTCGACCGCTGGCTCGCCGACACCGTGCAGCCTTCGGCGATGCGCTGGTTCGGCGTCCGCGTCGCCGAGATCAAGCAGATCTCCGCCTATTCCTGCCGCGGCATGAACGGCAATCCGCATTCTCACATCTCCGAACACGCCTTCGGCAACGCGCTCGACATTGCCGCCTTCGTGCTCGCCGACGGCCGCCGCGTCACCGTGAAGGACGGCTGGCGCGGCATGCCGGAGGAGCAGGGATTTTTGCGCGACGTACAGTCGGGCGCTTGCGCGCATTTCACCACCGTGCTCGCGCCGGGGTCGAACGTCTATCACTACGATCACATCCACGTCGATCTGATGCGCCGTGCCAGCCGCCGCCTGATCTGTCAGCCCGCCGCCGTCTCCGGTGAAGAGGTGGCCTCGCGCGCGCAGTCGCGCAGGCCGTACGCGAATGCGCGCGAGCCTTCCGTGACCGGCTCGCTCGGTGTGCGCAAGAGCACGGGGCACAAGCGCGAGGAAGACGATTACACCGACGATTAGACGGACGCAGCTGCTCTTGTCGCCCGGATGAGCCAACGGGTCGGCGCGAAGCGCCGCCCGATGACAGGCTCCGCGATATCCGGGGATAATGGTCCCGCATGTCGCTGCACTCACGCGGGCTACGATCTACGTCCGCTTCGCCGGTGCGGGGACCAACCCCATGCAGAGCTGCACCTCGCCCGGGACATTGTAGGTGCGCATGATATGGCGGCTGTCGCGCAGGCCGGTCGCCTCACGCTGCACCACGAACATCCAGAGCGCCTGACCGGCTTCCATCACCAGCTTGCGCCTGGCCGGTTGCATCGAGGCCGGCAGCTCCGAGAGCGCGTGGGCGGCGTCGAACTCGCGCAAGCGGGTTAGCGCCTGTTCGAGTGTGCGGCCCATCCGTCCAAGCGCCGAGGCCTGTTCCTGAACGATCTCGTAATGGAGGATATCGACGGGCGGGCGAAGATCACGGGACATGACCGCAAATATAGTGCCGCCTGACGGGCCTGCGCAACGCGCAGCTACTTCGCCTTGTATGCCGCCATAAACATCCGCGTCGCACTGTCGACGACCTCGGTCATGCGCTGTTCCGACGGCGCGGGCGCGGCCTGGAACACGAAGGGCAGAAAGAGGGACGCCTTGCACAGCTCCATGAACTGGGAGGCGGCAAGGTTGCAATCGTCGATCTTGAGATGGCCCGAGGCGACATGGGCTTTGAGATAGTCGGAGAGGCGGTTGATCGACTTGTCCAGCACCCGCGCATAATAGCGGCGGCCGACATCGGGCATGCGCTCGGCGATCGCCATCACGGTGCGGATCGCCGATCCGCCGCCGGGCCGGCAGAGCAGATGGATGTAGGCCCGGCCGAACTCCTTCAGCGTGGTCTCGGCATCGCGCGCCGGATCGAAATTGAACACGACCTGGCCGAACTGGAGCGCCTCCTGCTCGAGGATGGCTTCGAACAGCGCGCTTTTGTCGGCGAAGTAGACGTAGAGGGTGCCCTTGGAGACCTGCGCGGCGCGCGCGATCTCGCCCATGCTGGCGCCGTCGAAGCCGAGATCCATGAACACTTTGCGGGCGCCGTCCAGGATCTGGCGACGCTTGGAGCCGTCCTCCTCCTGGATGACGTGCAGATGATCGCGGCCGGCTACAACCATTGGTTCAGGGTCTCGGCAGGTTTTTGAGTCGGGTCTGCGGCCATGAAACCCGAATAAAGGATTCTCGTCAGTAGGGTCCGGCCGGGATTATTATGTATATTGACCGAACCGTTCGGTCAATGGTATTTGGATTAGCGAGAGGGAACAGTCCGCACGCCGGCTGTCTCTTTGATCGCGCTTTTTTGGGGAGGCCTTTATGGCCGTATCGAGAGACCAGGCTGCGCGCGTCCTTCGCCAGGAAACGGTGGAGGAGCACGCGGACGGTGATGCTGCGATCGAGAACGCTGCACCCCTTGCCGAGCAATTGCGCTCTCACGTGGCCGAGGAAGCCAGGCGCCGCACCGCCGAGGCGCCGGAGAAGCCCGTGACCGACAAGCCGGCCGCGCCAGCGCCGGAGGCACCCGCCGCCGGCGCTCCCAAATCCGGCAAGCGCAAGTTCGTCCTGATGGGCGTCGGCCTCGTGCTGGCGCTCGCGGCCGCGAGCTATGCCGGCTACTACACGCTGGTTGGCCGCTTCTACATCTCCACCGATGACGCCTATGTCCGCGCCAACAACACCATGCTGGGCGCGCGCGTCTCCGGCCACATCGCCTCGATCCTTGCCGGCGACAACACGACCGTGAAAGCAGGCGACATTGTCTTCCGCATCGACGACGGTGATTACAAGATCGCGGTCGATGCCGCCGCGACCAGGATCGCGACCCAGCAGGCCACCATCGATCGCATCGGCCGCCAGGTCGCCGCGCTCGACAGCCAGGTGGCGCAGGCCAAGGCGCAACTCGTCTCGGCTGAAGCGGGCCTCAAGCGCGCCGATCTCGACTATGAGCGCCAGCAGGCCCTGAGCAACAAGGGGTTTGCCTCGCGCGCCACCTTCGAGAGCTCGGAAGCCGGACGCGACCAGGGCGCCGCCGCAGTCAAGGCCGCGCAGGCCGCCTACGACGTTGCAATCAGCAATGTCGACGTCGCCAAGGCGCAGCAGGCCGAAGCGCAGGCCCAGCTCGCCGAGCTCAAGACCACGCTCGCCAAGGCCGAGCGCGATCTCAGCTTCACCGCGGTGCGCGCGCCGGTCGACGGTACGTTCTCCAATCGCCTGGTCAACGCGGGCGACTTCGTTGCGGTCGGCCAGCGCCTCGGCAACATCGTGCCGCTGGACGCCGTCTATATCGACGCCAATTTCAAGGAAACGCAGCTCAAGCGCATCCGTCCCGGCCAGTCGGTGACGATCAAGGTCGATGCCTACGGCATGCGCAAGTTCTCCGGTGTCGTCGACAGCATCGCGGCGGGCGCGGGCTCGGTGTTCACGCTGCTGCCGCCCGACAACGCCACCGGCAACTTCACCAAGATCGTGCAGCGCGTGCCGGTCCGCATTCGCGTGCCAAAGTCGGTAGCGAAGCAGAACCTGCTCCGTGCCGGCATGTCGGTCTATGCGACCGTCGACACCAACAAGGGCGCGGCCGACGCCGACAGCGAGGTCGACCTCGACGATCCCACCGCGATCCACCCGCAGTAGCCACAGCCTCAGCGCTGCGAGGTCAGACCATGGCCAACGCCACCACCGCTTCACCCGCCATGATGGCGGACGCCGCTTCGGAGCGCATCGCGCCGAAGCGGCTGTTCGCTTTCATCATCATGGTGTTCGGGATGTTCATGTCGATCCTGGACATCCAGATCGTCTCGGCCTCCCTGAGCGAAATCCAGGCCGGATTGTCAGCGAGCTCCAGCGAGGTCTCCTGGGTCCAGACCGCCTATCTGATTGCGGAGGTCATTGCGATCCCGCTGTCCGGATTCCTGTCGCGCGCCTTCGGCACGCGGCTGTTGTTCGCGATCTCTGCGGCTGGCTTCACCGCCTCGAGCCTGCTCTGCGGCTTCGCCACAACCATCGAGGAGATGATCCTCTGGCGCGCGCTGCAGGGCTTTCTCGGCGCCGGCATGATCCCGACGGTGTTCGCCTCGGCCTATACCGTTTTTCCGCGCTCCAAATTCCACATCGTCGGCCCCATCATCGGGCTGGTCGCGACGCTGGCGCCGACCATCGGACCGACGGTCGGCGGCTACATCACCGATCTGATGTCGTGGAACTGGCTGTTCTTCATCAACGTCGTGCCCGGCATCGGCATCACCCTGGGCGTGCTGGCGCTGGTCGATTTCGACGAGCCGCATTTCGAGCTGCTCGACCGCTTCGACTGGTGGGGTCTGTTGTTCATGGCGGGCTTCCTCGGCACGCTGGAATATGTGCTGGAGGAGGGGCCGCAATATGAATGGATGCAGGATACCTCGGTCGCGATCTGCGCCTGGATCTGCGCGATCTCGGCGATCGCCTTCTTCTGGCGCGTCTTCACGGCGGCCGAGCCGATCGTCAACCTGCGCACCTTCTCCAACCGCAATTTCGCGATCGGCTGCGTGCTGCAGTTCTGCATCGGCATCGGCCTCTACGGCCTGACCTACATCTATCCGCGCTATCTCGCCGAAGTGCGCGGCTACAGCGCGCTGATGATCGGCGAGACCATGTTCGTCTCGGGGATCACCATGTTCCTGGTCGCGCCGCTGGTCGGCCGCCTCATGGTGAAAGTCGACATGCGCTACATGATCGCATTCGGCCTCGTCGTGTTCGCGATCGGCTCCTACCAGATGACATGGATCACGCGCGACTACGATTTCTACGAGCTGCTGGTGCCGCAGATCCTGCGCGGCATCGGCATGATGTTCGCGATGGTGCCCACCAACAACATCGCGCTCGGCACGCTGGCGCCTGATAGGGTGAAGAACGCTTCGGGTCTGTTCAACCTGATGCGCAATCTCGGCGGCGCCGTGGGCCTCGCCGTCATCAACACCGTGCTCAACGACCGCACCGATTTGCACATCACTCGCCTCCAGGAGCGCGTGACCTGGGGCAATGCGACCGCGAGCGAAACCCTGACCATGTTCATGCAGAAGTTCCAGGGCCTCGGCGATTCCACGTTGATGGCGATGAAGCAGCTCTCCCAGCTCGTGCACCGCCAGGCCGTCGTGATGAGCTTCGGCGATGCCTTCTTCGTGCTGACGCTGTTCTATCTCGGCCTCACCCTGCTGGTGACGCTGCTGAGCAAGCCGGCCCCACTGACCGGGGGCGGCGACGCGCATTGAGCCCGCCACACACGCGGTGTCATCGTCCGGCTTGACCGGACGATTCAGTATTCCAGAGGCCGGCGTTGGTGAACTCGCTCTTCACCACATCCGCCGCGGCGTACTGGATGCCCCGCTTTCGCGGAGCATGACGGCGGAGGGCGGGGCGGCTGTGGAGCGCACCAAGGCCGCGCGCACCAAATTGCAACACTCATCCGTGATCTCGCGCGAGCCCCGTTGCAAGTCGCGAACGACACATCTATAAAGCGCACCTCATTCGCTCGAACCGGGGAGAGATTTGCATGATTTCGTCGCATTCGCAGATCGTACGCCCGCGCTCGATGATGTTCTGGTTCGGTATGTACGCGGCCTGTTAGAGGCCTCCTCCGCCAGTTTCGATTGGGCCAAGTTTCCGACCAAGCGTCCCGATCGCTTTCTTTCCCAAGTCAAAGCCAACCTTAAGTGACGCCGTCTCGGCCCTCGCGGCCGGCCTGCGTCCATCGATGGAGCCGGCCCGCGCCAAAGGCGGCCGGATGATGTCATGACCGCTCTGTCAAAAAAGCCCGCGGCGATCCGCCTGGTGCTGCCCTTCGTGTTCCGGCACTGGCTGAAGCAGCCGGGACGGGGGCTCATCGTGGCCGGCGGCCTGCTGGGTGCGACCATCGCCGACCTGTTCATGCCGGTCTTCTCGGGCCGGCTGGTCGATGCGCTGACGCGCGGCCCGTCGGATCCCGATGCGCGGCATGCCGCTCTGGTTGCCTTCGGCGCCATCGTGGGGCTGGGCGCGGCCTCCGTGGTGCTGCGGCTGGCCGGCCTGCAGGCGATCGTGCCGTTCACGCTCAAGACCATGTCGGACGTCGCACAGGAGGCCTTCACCCGTGTGCAGCGCTTCTCCACGGACTGGCACGCTAACTCCTTCGCGGGCTCGACCGTGCGCAAGATCACGCGCGGCATGTGGGCGCTCGACCTGCTCAACGACACCATCCTGATGGCGCTAGCGCCCTCGCTGCTGGTGTTGATCGGCTCGATGGTCCTGATCGGGATGCACTGGGCCTCGCTCGGCGTGGTGATCGCGGTCGGCGCGTTCTTCTACGTCACCATCACCGTCGTGTTCTCGACGCGCTACATCGCGCCGGCCGCCCGAGTCTCCAATGCCTGGGACACCAAGGTCGGCGGCACGCTTGCGGATGCCCTGACGTGCAACGCGGTGGTGAAGTCGTTTGGCGCGGAAGCGCGCGAGGATACGCGGCTCGGCCGCGTCATCAACCGATGGCGCGTGCGGGTGCGGCGGACCTGGCTGCGCTACAACTACACGTCCATGGCGCAGCTGTCGCTGCTGCTCTGCCTCCGCACGTCCGTGATCGGCGGCGCGGTGCTGTTGTGGATGTCGGGACATGCCTCGCCTGGCGACGTGACTTATGTGCTGACCAGCTACTACATCATCCACGCCTATTTGCGTGACGTCGGCATGCACATCAACAACCTCCAGCGCTCGGTCAACGACATGGACGAACTGGTTGCGATCCATGCCGAGCCCATCGGCATCGCCGATGCGGCCGGTGCGCGGCCGATCGCGATCGAGGGCGGCGCGATCGTGTTCGACGACGTGACGTTCCACTATGGCGGCCATCGCGCGCCGCTCTATGACGGGTTGTCGGTGACGATCCGGGGCGGTGAACGTGTCGGCCTCGTCGGACGCTCCGGCTCCGGCAAGACCACCTTCGTCAAGCTGGTGCAGCGGCTCTACGACGTCACCGGCGGCCGTGTGCTGATCGACGGGCAGGACATCGCATTGGCCACACAGCAATCGCTGCGCAGCCAGATCGCGATCGTGCAGCAGGACCCGATCCTGTTTCACCGCTCGCTCGCCGAGAACATCGCCTATGGCCGGCCCGGCGCCAGCCTCGAGGCGATCGAGCAGGCGGCGCGGCTTGCGAATGCGCACGACTTCATCCTGCGCCTGCCGAAGGGCTACGGCACGCTGGTCGGCGAGCGCGGCGTGAAGCTGTCGGGCGGTGAGCGGCAGCGCGTGGCGCTGGCGCGCGCGTTCCTGGCGGATGCGCCGGTGCTGATCCTGGACGAGGCGACCTCGAGCCTGGATTCGGAATCGGAGGCGCTGATCCAGGAGGCGATGGAGCGGCTGATGAAGGGCCGCACCTCGATCGTGATCGCGCACCGGCTGTCGACGGTGAGGAGCCTCGATCGCATCCTGGTGTTCGACCGCGGCGAGATCGTCGAGCAGGGCACCCACGCCACGCTCGCGGCCAGACCCGGCGGCATTTATCGCGGCTTGTTCGAGCGCCAGGTGGTGGAGCTCGGGCATATCGCTGCAGCGGAGTGAGGCGCGCGACTGCGGGACGAAAGTCCCGCAGTCGCGCCGCCAAGGAATGCGTCAAGGATGGAATGAGATGAAAGACCTGACCAACGGCTCCATCGTGAGACACATCCTGGCCATGGCACCTCCGATCATGGCCGGCATGATATCGATCATGGTCTGCCAACTGGTCGATCTGTACTTCGTGTCGGGCCTGGGCGATGCCGCCGTGGCGGGCGTCGCCGCGGCCGGCAATGCTGGCTTTCTCGTCAACGGGCTGATGCAGGTGCTCGGTGTCGGCGCTGGGGCACTGATCGCGCATGCCGTGGGACGCAAGGACCGGTCGGATGCGAACCTGATCTTCAACCAGGCGATCGTGCTGTCGGTGCTGTTCGGACTGTTGACCCTGCTCGCAGGTGCCGCGCTGTCGCGCGCCTACATGCGCTCGATCGCAGCGGACCAGGCCACGATCGAGGCCGGGACCACTTACCTGCTGTGGTTCATGCCGGCGCTCGCGCTGCAGTTCGCCACCCAAGTCATGGGGGCTGCGCTGCGCGCGACCGGTATCGTGCGTCCCACCATGCTGGTGCAGGCGTTTGCTGTGGCCATCAATATCGCGCTGGCGCCGGTCCTGATCACGGGCTGGGGTACCGGCCATGCGCTCGGGGTCGTCGGTGCGGGGCTGGCGAGCTCGATCGCGGTCGCCATCGGCGTGCTGGTGCTGCTGGCGTATTTCCGCAAGGTCGAGCGCTATGTCGCCTTCAATCCGGCGCAGTGGCGCCCGCAGCCGCACCATTTGAAGCGCATTCTCAATGTCGGCCTGCCGGCCGGCGGCGAGTTCGCGATGATGTTCATCTTCATGGCGGTGGTCTATTACGTGCTGCGCGATTTCGGCGCGGCGGCGCAGGCCGGCTTCGGCATCGGGCAGCGCGTGCTCGGCCTGATCAACATGCCGGCGCTTGCGGTCGGGCTGGCGGCCGGGCCGATCGCCGGCCAGAACGTCGGCGCAGCCAACGCTGCGCGCGTGCGGGAAACTTTCCTCAAGGCCGCCTTGATCGTCACGATCGTGATGACCGGCTTCATGACCCTTGCGCAAGTGAAGCCGGAGCTGCTGCTCGCCGGATTCTCGAACGACCGCGAGACCATGGACATCGCCTATCTGTTCCTGCGGATCATCTCGCTCAACATGGTCGCACAGGGGCTGATCTTCACCTGCTCGAGCATGTTCCAGGCCCTTGGCAACACCAGGCCGGTGCTCTTGAGCTCGGCGACGCGCGTGTTCACCTACTCACTGCCGGCGATCTGGCTGTCGACGCGGCCGGGCTTTCGCATGGAGTATGTCTGGTATTTGTCGGTCGCGGCGACAATATTGCAGGCGGGCTTGAGCCTGTGGTTGCTGCGCCGCGAGTTCAGGAAGCGCCTGATTTCGGCGCCGAAGGAGAAGGACCCAGAGCAGGAGAGCGCCGAGCCCATTGCGCCTCTCGCCCGCGAGCCTGCGTAACGGTGGCTTGTTCCATCCTGGCTGCTCCGGCTAACTTGCCGGGCGGGGTGGATGGTGGGCTGCAGAAGGGCCAATGACCGGAGTGACGAACGAGCCGCGGGCGGCGTCATGGCTCGCCGCGATCTGGGCGGCGCGCTATCGCACGCCGGCCCGCTTCGTCGCGCTGATCGCTCTGCTGCTGCCGTGGACCACGACCGGGCTGACCTTCGCGCTCATACCCTGGCTGATCGCCTTCGCGTTTGTCGATCTGCGCGCGTTTCCGCGTTCGCTGCTTCGCCCGATCTGCCTGCTGCCCATCGCGCTGGTCGCGCTCGCCGCCGTGGGCACGCTCTGGTCGGATGCGCCATGGCCGGAGCGAATCCACGCGATCGGGCCGGCGGCGAAGCTGCTGGTCATTCCGCTCATGATCTACCAGTTCGAGCGTTGGCCGTACGGCCATTGGGTGTTTTTCGCCTTCCTGGCGTCCTGCACGGGGTTGATGCTCTATTCCTTCGCCGTCGCAATCGACCCCGCACTCTCGCTGAAGCTCTATCTGTCGCGCGGGCCCTACAAGGTCGAAAGCGGGATCGCGGTGCGCAACTATATCGACCAGAGCCAGGAGTTCGCGCTCTGTGTGCTCGCGCTGGTCTATCCGATCGTGGCGCTGCTGCGGCAACGCCGCGTCGGCATCGCGGCGCTGTTCGCGACGCTCGCGATCGGATTCCTCGCCAACATGATCTTCGTCGTGGTGTCGCGCACGGCGCTGGTGACGCTGCCGATCCTGGTGGTGCTGTTCGCGTTGCTGTATCTGCGCCTGCGTGCGGCGCTGCTTGCCGCCGGCGCGATGGCGCTGTCGGCGGTGCTGCTCTTCGGCGTGTCGCCGCATCTGCGGACGACGGTTGCGAAATTTCAGGCCGACTATCAGACGAGCGTGCAGGACAGTCAGGTCAGCGGCATGGGTTCACGTCTGGAATATTGGCGGAAGTCCCTTCGCTTCATCGCCGATGCACCGCTGGTCGGTCACGGCACCGGCTCGATCCGCGGCCTGTTCGCAAGCGTGGCCGCCGATGCGAAGATCGATCCGCTGCGTGGCGAGATCGTCAGCAACCCACACAATCAGACCCTCAGCGTGGCCGTGCAGTGGGGAATCGTCGGTGTCCTGATCCTCTACGCGCTCTGGTTTGCGCATCTCTCGCTGTTTCGCGCCGAGGGCCTGGCCTCTTGGATCGGCCTGCTGGTCGTGGTGCAGAACATGTTGACCTCGCTGCTCAACACGCATTTGTTCGACTTCACGCCGGGCTGGGTCTACGTCCTCGGCGTCGGTGTCGCCGGCGGCATGGCGCTCGCGAAGAGGGCGCGAGAGCTAGAGCATGATCCGGAAAAGTGCGCAGCGGCTTTCCGAGAAGATCATGCTTAAACAACAACCTAAAGCGCGATGACGATTCATCCTGATCGCATCGCTCTCTAGAGCGCGCCGAGACTGTTCCAGACCAGGGTCAGGCCAGACAGGAACAACAGGCCGAGCACGACATCGCCGAAATGCTTGTCGTTGAGGGCGTGATAGACGCGGGCGCCGGCCCAGGCGCCGATCAGGGTGCCCGGAAACGCGACCAGCGCGAGCCAGACCACTTTGATCTCGACGAGACCCGATGCGGTCTGCAGCACCAGTGCTGTCGCGAGAACCGTGAAATTGAAGAGCTGAAAGATGCCGCGCCGCTCATGCTTGTTCCAGCCGCGGATGTTAGCCCACAGGATCGGCAGCGGCCCGGACAACCCGGCGAGGCCGCCAAGAATACCGCCGGCAAAGCCGATCGCGCCGTCGGCGAGGCGGCCGCCGAATTTGATCGCGAGCGGCCTCTTGTTCAGATAGAGCGCGCTCGAGAACATCAGAATTAAAATGCCGACGCTCAGCTTGAACACTTTTGGATCGGCCGAGGCGATCAGCATGGTGCCGATCGGTACGCCGATCAGACCGCCGATCAGGAACGGCCAGACCAGCGAGAGGTCGAAGATCTTCCACATCGAGGGCAAGGTCGAGGTCTGCGCGATCACCGAGCAGATCAGCACCAGCGGCACTGCGAGCGAGGGCGGCAGTACGTAGAGCCAGATGCCGAGCGCCATCAGCGCCGTGCCGAACCCGGCCAGGCCCGAGACGAAGCCGCCGGCCAATGCGCCGAGCAGCAGCAGCGCGTAGGTGAGCGTTTCCAACAGAATGTCCTCGTCGCCGGGGCGATCTCGAACTGTTGATCGCCGTCGCCCGCATAGCATGCTTGCTGCCGTGCAAGTCAATCCGCCCTGCACGCAAGCGTGATCTGCGGCGCCGGGCGTTCGCGAAAGACATGCCTACATGACGGTCGTACTTTAATCCCGGGGCCCCCCCACCGCCATCCTGCACTCGGATCGGTCGGACCCGAATGCGATGATGGAGAATGACCATGACCCGCACCAAGATCGCCGCTGCAGCCGCGCTGTTGGCGGCGACGCTGATGCCGACGATGGCCCAGGCGCAGCTTTCCGAGCCTGCAGCGTATCAGGCGG
Organism: Bradyrhizobium sp. CCBAU 25360; assembly: GCF_028128695.1. Classification (NCBI taxonomy): domain Bacteria; kingdom Pseudomonadati; phylum Pseudomonadota; class Alphaproteobacteria; order Hyphomicrobiales; family Nitrobacteraceae; genus Bradyrhizobium; species Bradyrhizobium sp. CCBAU 25360. The sequence continues at coordinate 557,172 of NZ_LBJA01000044.1, read as the reverse complement.
CTCATCCCGACCGCGACGTGCTGAACGGCGGCCAGCTCACGCCTGCGGCGCGTGCGGCTCTCGGCCAGCAGGGCACGCCCAGCGATGCATATGCTTTGCAGGCCTATCCGTCGCCTGGGGCGCCGGTCGTGCGCTCGACCCATCGCCGTCATCGTCGATGATCTAGACGATTTGTCTGGTGTCGGCGGGCTTCTGCAGCGCGCCGACCAGGATGCGTAGCGCTTCCGTCAATTCTGACCTGTTGCGTGCCGCGCCCAGCGAGACGCGCGCCGCGTGCGGCGGTGTCCCATCGACCGTGAAGGCCTCGCCGGCGACGACCGCAAGTCCGTTTCGCAACAGATGCGCCGCGACATCGGGCCGGTCCTCAGGCAGCCGCAGCCACAGATGATGCGCCGCGGGCTTGGCCAGGAACTGGAAGCCTTTCAATGCGCGCTGCGCGAGCTGCTGACGGCCGACCGCCTCGCTGCGGATGGCGGTGATGATACGATCGGCAATGCCGCTTTCGATCCAATGCGTCACCAGCGCGACCATCAGCGGCGCCGGCATCTGCACGGTCGCCTGCAAATATGTCCGCATGTCCCGCTGCGCCTCGCTGTCGGGCGTCGCCAGATAGGCAACGCGGAGCGCCGGCGAGATGCATTTTGACAGCGTGGTCGCAAGATAAGTCCGCTCGGGAATGAGATTGGCGATTGGCGATGCCGAGCGGTCGAGCAGGCCGTAGGCGTCGTCCTCGATCAGGATCGTGTCGGTATCGCCGATGATCTTTGCGATCGCACTGCGCCGCTCGGAGGCAAGCGTCGCCGTGGTCGGATTGTGCAGCGTCGGAATGAGATAGACGGCCTTCGGCTTGTGCGTGCGGCACGCCTTTGCCAGCGCGTCGGGCAGGATGCCGCCATCATCCATGGCGACGCCGACGAGCTTGATGCCGAGCCGCACTGCTGCGGCCTTGATGCCGGGGAATGTCAGCGCCTCCGTCAGCACGATGTCGCCGGGCCGCGCCAGATGGGCGAGCAGGTTGAACAGGATCGTCTGGGTGCCGGGAAAGACCACGAGCTTGTCGGCATGCGCGTGCGGCACCCGCGCACGCATCCAGCGCGCGGCGACGTCGCGCTCATGCGCGCTGCCGCCGGGCGGCTGATAATTGAGATACGCCGTCAGGCCCGATTGCGCGCGGATCGCTTCCATCCCGGCGATGATGCGCTCGTCGAGTTGCGCCTCCAGCGGATGCGGCGGCACGTTCATCGAAAGATCGATCGCGACGGGATGCGGCAGATCGACCGCGCGGCGCGCGCTGGTCTCCGACACGAACGAGCCCTGTCCGACCCGCGCCTCCATGATCCCGCGTCGCCGCGCCTCGGTGTAGGCGCGCGTCACCGTGGTGAGATCGACGCCGAGCGCCTTTGCAAGCGCGCGCTGCGTCGGCAGTTGCTGGCCACGCACCAGCCGGCCGGCGGCGATGTCGACCTCCATGGCCTCGACGATGCGCTGGTAGCGCGGCCCTGATAGCTCCGAGATTGTCGGGCTCCAATCCATGCAATTTAAGCCCATTTCCTTTGAATGTATGGATGCAAGATATTATTGTATGGATCGTCGAAAAGGAAGAGGTGGGGTCATGGCGGCAGGTTCAGTCTCTCTGGCGAAGGCGATGTGGCGCGGCTTTCGCGGCAAGTGCCCGAACTGCGGCGAAGGCCATTTGTTCAGCCGTTTCCTGAAGGTCGCAAACAGCTGTGATCGTTGCGGTGAGGAGCTGTTCCACCAGCGCGCCGATGACTTCCCCGCCTATCTCGTGATCGTCGTAGTCGGCCATCTCGTTGTGCCGGCGATCCTCGCGGTCGAGACCGCCTATGCACCGGCGGTCTGGCTGCAACTGGCGGTGTGGTTGCCGGTGACGCTGTTCGCCTCGCTCGCGCTGCTGCAGCCGACCAAGGGCGCCATCGTCGGGCTGCAATGGCAGGTCGGCATGCACGGTTTCGAGGCGAGCAAGCAGCGGCGCGAGGCGGACGAGCTTGCGCCGGTGCTGGTGAAGGCAAGACAACGCTAACCGGGCGTCATTCCGGGGCGTTCGCAGCACGAACCCGGAATCGATTCATCCACCAACTTTGCCGCCCGATGGATTCTCAGATGCGCAATTGCGCATCATAGCTCCCGCTGCGCAAGCCCCGGAATGACAGCGGGCCAAGCCAAAATGGTGAGGGGCCCGATGCGCTAGCATCGAACCCCTCGTTGCAAGATATCAGCCGGCCTGTAAGCCGGGTTCTGTAAGGCACCGTCCACTTGCGCGAACGATACGTGACGGCCATTCCTCTGGGACCATGTTTGCACATGGCCTCGAGCAACCTACCCGGACGGCGGGCCTGACATCGCCCCGCGGCGTTATCGCTTTCGCGAACAGCCCGCTACGCCGTCCCTATTCGGTTTTGCTCCCCGGTGGGGTTTGCCATGCCGGCTCCGTTGCCGGACCCGCGGTGCGCTCTTACCGCACCTTTTCACCCTTACCCCGCGAAGCCGAAGGCGAAGCGGGGCGGTTCGTTCTCTGTGGCACTTTCCCTGGGGTCGCCCCCGCCGGACGTTATCCGGCACCGTATGTCAAGGGAGCCCGGACTTTCCTCCCCGGCGGCCTTTCGGCACCTGCCGGAGCGGCCGTCCGGCCGACTGACTGACAACGCATGGGGCATTTGTGACGGTTTCGTCAAGCCGATATCGCGGCCCACGATCCGCCCGAAATAATTTATCCTGAAGATGTCGTTTGCTGCGTGCTCCGTTCGACTGGATGTCGGCGACACAGCCGAACAACAGGAGTGAAGCGATGCAATATCTGCTGATGATCTACCAGAACGAGGCCGAGTACGCGAAGATTGACACGGGAACCAGCCAGAAGATGTCGGCGGAGTATGAAGCCTTCACGCAATCCATCATCCGGAACGGCAATTTCAAGGCCGGCGATCGACTGCGGCCGACCACGACCGCGACGACGGTGCGTGTGCGCGACGGCAAGATGCTGACGACCGATGGACCGTTTGCGGAGACCCGCGAGCAGCTCGGCGGCTACTATCTGATCGAGGCCAAGGATCTCGACGCCGCGATCGAGATCGCGGCGCGGATTCCGAGCGCGCGCGTCGGTTCGATCGAGGTGCGGCCGATCTGGGTCTACGACAAGTGACGGCCGAGCCGCGCGTCGCCGCATGACCCCTGGCGAGATCGACAAGATCTTCCGCGACGAGGCGGGGCGGGCGCTGGCCACGCTGATCCGCCTCGTCGGCGATTTCGATCTCGCCGAGGACGCGCTTCAGGATGCTTTTGCCGTCGCGCTGGAACGCTGGGCCGCGTGCGAGGTCCCCGACAATCCGCGCGCCTGGCTGGTCAATGTCGCCAGGCACAAGGCGATCGATCGTGTCAGGCGCCAGGCTGTCTTCCGCGGCAAGCAGCAGGCGCTCCTGCACGAGATCGAGCTCAACGCGCAAACGGTCGACGAGCCGCCGGCAACACTCGACGACGACATGCTGCGGCTGATCTTCACCTGTTGCCATCCGGCGTTCGCGCCAGAGGTCCAAGTCGCGCTGACGCTGCGCACCGTCTGCGGGCTGTCGACCACGCAGGTCGCGCGCGCCTTTCTCGTGGGCGAGGAGGCAATGGCGCAGCGGCTGGTCCGCGCCAAGCAGAAGATCAGGCTCGCCGGCATCCCCTACGAGGTGCCCGAGCGCGACACGCTGGCGCCGCGGCTCGATGGCGTGCTCGCCGTGATCTATCTGGTCTTCACCGAGGGCTATGTCGCGACCGAGGGCGCGGATCTGATGCGGCCTGATCTTGCAACTGAAGCGATCCGGCTCGGCCGCTTGCTCGATCGGCTGATGCCGGATCGCGGCGGCATCAAGGGCCTGCTGGCCCTGATGCTGCTCCACGATGCGCGCCGCGCCGGACGCGAGACCGCGGCCGGCGATATCGTGCTGCTCGAGGAGCAGGACCGCATGCTGTGGGATCGCGCGCAGATCGAGGAGGGCCTGGGCCTGGTCGAGGATGCGCTACGCGTGCCGGGACGGCCGCAGCCTTATGCTGTGCAGGCCGCGATCGCCGCGCTGCATGCCCGTGCGCCGAGCTTTGCGCAGACCGACTGGCGTCAGATCGCCGGGCTCTACGAGGTGTTGCTGCGCATCTCTCCCTCTCCGGTGATCGAGCTCAACCACGCTGCCGCCGTGTCGATGGTCGATGGGCCGGCACGTGCGCTCGATCTCGTCGATGCGATCAGCGCCCGAGGCGGGCTGCGCGGCTATGAGCTGTTGCCCGCAGTGCGTGCGGATCTGTTGCGAAGGCTCGGCCGCAAGGATGAAGCGTGCGAGGCGTATCAGACAGCGACCGCGGCGACACAGCTCGAGCCGTTGCGGCGGCTCTATGCGCGGCGGATGAGGGAGATGGGGTAGGGGCTCGTGCCCCGGACGCAGCGCAGCGTCTCTTCGACGGTGCGCTGCAGAGCCGGGGCCCATCCTATCGAAGCGTGACGTGTCGCCGACTGGGTCCCGGCTCGCGCTTTGCGCGTCCGGGACGAGAGCGAACTGCGCGGCCATCGCCGTCACTTCGACGCGACGGTCGTCCCCTCTGCCGGCAGGCTCGCCAGCAGCGCCTGCAATGTCGACAGCGTCGAGTGGTCCGCGACACCGTCCAGCCGCGCGGGGCGGAAGTGGCGCTGAAAGGCGGTGACGACTTCCATGGTCGCGGCATCGTATTTGCCGGTCAGCGGCACGCCGTAGCCGTATCTGGCGAGCGCCTGCTGCAGGCTAAGCACTTCGTCGCTGATGGTGCCGAGCATCAGGGTCTCGCCGCGCACGACCGGGGCCGGCGTCACCCAGTGACCGACGCCGGAATTGGCCAGCGAGTGCCACGGAAACTTTTCGCCGGGGTCTTTCTTGCGCGCGGGCGCGACGTCGGAATGGCCGAGCACCCGGTGGGCCGGCACCTTGCGGCGAAGCATGATGCCGCGGCACAGCGCGATCACGGCGGCGATCTGGCGCAGCGGATATTCCGGATAGCCCCAGTCGTGGCCGCGATTGATGATCTCGATGCCGATCGAGCAGGAGTTGATGTCGTCCTCGCCCGCCCAGGACGAGACGCCGGCGTGCCAGGCGCGCCTGGTTTCGGGCACGCATTGCACGATGCGGCCGTCTTCCAGCACGACGTAATGCGCCGAGACTTCGGTTCCCGCCGTGCACAGCCGCGCCAGCGCGCCCTCGACATCGGGCATCCCGGTGTAGTGCAGCACGATCATGTCGGGCTGCCGTGCCTTGTTGCGCTCGCCATAGTTCGGCGAGGGGATGATGTCGGACACGATCGAGGAATCCGGCTCGAACGCCCTCATGCTCGCCGCGGCCTTGGGAACCGGGAGAACGCGTTGACGCTTCGAATCAGATCCAGACGGTGTGGACGAACCGGACGGCGGCATAGACAAACCAAGGTCGGACGGAGAGTGGGCCAAGCCCTTCTCTTTACTATTCCTTTACCCTCCACCGTGCGCAATCGCGCGTCGCGGTTAACGCATGCATTTTGGCGAAGTGTGTGGATGAAGCATCACCGCCTCACCAGCTTTTCGACTTGTCACGAGCCGAGCAACGCTTTCTTAACGCTAAGGGCCGTTACTGAGGGATGAAGAGCCGACCCGCGTCCGGAGGCGGCCAAAGCGTATTTTGGCTCGAAATCCCATGGCTGCCCGACAAATTCCGCTGGGAACACTGGGTTTGCCGCCCGGGACGACCGGGCTTGGTAACCATGCTGGGCGGTGCGGTCGTGGAACCGCCGCGATACGGAGTCATTCGAGGCGTCATGGGCTTGTTCGTCCCCAATCTCGCTTGGACGTCAGGCTGGGCCTCCAGCAGGTCTGGCGCATGAGCTCGGCTCCGCACATTCCCGTTCTTGGCCGTGAGGCCATCGCCCATCTCGCCCCGCGCGATGGCGGTATCTACGTCGATGCCACCTTCGGCGCCGGCGGCTATAGCCGCGCCATCCTCGACGTGCCGGGAACCCGGCTCATCGCCATTGACCGCGACCGCACCGCGGTCGCGGGCGGTGCGGAACTGGTCGAACGTTCCGCGGGCCGGTTGACGCTGGTCGAGGACCGATTCTCCAACCTCGGTGAGGTCTGCGCGGCGCAGGGCGTCGAGGCCGTGGACGGCGTCGTGATGGATGTCGGGGTGTCCTCGATGCAGCTCGACCAGGCCGGCCGCGGTTTCTCTTTCCGCCTCGACGGTCCGCTCGACATGCGGATGGGGCAGGCTGGGCCGACCGCGGCCGACGTCGTTGCCCGCGCTTCGGAAGGCGATCTCGCCGACATCATCTATCTCCTCGGCGAGGAGCGGCATTCGCGCCGCGTCGCCCGCGCCATCGTCGCGGACCGTCAGGAGGCGCCGTTCACGACCACGCGCGCGCTCGCCGACCTCATCGGCAGGGTGGTGCGCTCGAAGCCCGGCGATATTCATCCGGCGACGCGGACATTCCAGGCCCTGCGCATCTTCGTCAATGAAGAGCTCGAGGAACTGCAGACCGCGCTCGCTGCGGCCGAGCGCGTGCTCAAGCCGGGCGGACGCCTCGTCGTGGTCTCCTTCCATTCGCTGGAAGACCGCATCGTCAAGAATTTCCTCTCCGAGCGTTCGAAAACCGGCGGCGGCTCGCGGCACCTGCCGGAGGTGGCGCAAGTTCCGCCGAGCTTCCAGCTTCTGACGCGGCGGCCCGTAGTCGCCGGTGAGGACGAAGTCGCGCATAACCCGCGCGCGCGTTCCGCAAAGCTTCGCGCCGCCGAGCGCACCTCGGCGCCCGCGCATGACGATGGCGAGCCATCGTCATGGCCAAAACTCTCCGACGTGATGAGGGGAGGCTAGGGCATGCGCATCATCCACCTCTTCGTCATCGGCGCGCTGGTCTTCGCGGCGGCCTATGTCTACAGGATCAAGATGGACTCCACGGCGCGCACCGAGAGGGTGCTGCGGCTGCATGCGGAGATCCGCGAGCAGCGCGACGCGATCGCTTCGCTGCGATCCGAATGGGCCAAGCTCGATGCGCCCCACCGATTGCAGGGCCTGTCCGACCGGCATCTGCAGCTCAAGCCGGTCAACGGCACGCAATATGATTCGCTGAAGAACCTGCCGGAGCGTCCGCCGCGGATGTTCAGGCCTGGCGAGCCCGATCCGATCGGAGCCATGCTCAACACCATCGAAGCCGCGAGCGATCCCGACAATGTGACGGGCTCCGTGCCTCAGCCCGAGGACAAGCAATGAGCGCTGCGACTCCGGCCAAACCTACGGAACCCTGGCGCCAGCGGCTGATCCGCAGCCTGCTCTACGGGCGCAATGTCGACCGCGCCGCGAAGGCGCGCGCGCGCGTTGGTCTCGCCATGCTCGCCTTCGCCTCGGTCTACGCCCTGATCGGCGGCCGGCTCGTGATGTTCGCCATCGGCGCCGATGCCCACGGCGCGCGCCGCGCCGCGGCGCAGGAGGTGGTGGCAACCGCACGGCCCGACATCGTCGACCGCAACGGCGCAATCCTCGCCACCGACGTCAAGGCGGCGAGCCTGTTCGGCGAGCCGCGCCGCATCATCGACAAGGACGAGGCGATCGAGCTGCTCACGGCGACCGTGCCCGATCTCGACGAGGCCGAGGTGCGCGAGCGCCTGAGGACGCGTAAGGGCTTCGTCTGGCTCAAGCGCGAGGTCACGGCCAAGCAGCAGCAGGCGATTCACAAGCTCGGCATTCCCGGCATCGGCTTCCTGCGCGAGAACAAGCGCGTCTATCCGACCGGCAACGAGGTCGCCCACCTCATCGGTCTGGTCAACATCGACAACCAGGGCATCGCCGGCATGGAGAAGTGGCTCGACAATCAGGGCCTCGCCGATCTCCACCGTGCCGGCTTTGCCACCGACCGGCTGCAGAAGCCGATCGAGCTCTCGATCGATCTGCGCGTCGAGCACGCGCTGCGCGACGAGCTGTTGAAGGCCAAGGAGAAGTACCACACCAAGGCCGCCTCCGGCATCGTCTCCAACGTCAAGACCGGCGAGATCGTGGCAATGGTCTCGCTTCCGGATTTCGATCCCAACAATCCGAAGGAAGCGCACGACCCCGACCGCATCAATCGCCTGACCACCGGCGTCTACGAGATGGGCTCGACCTTCAAGGCGTTCACGCTGGCGATGGCGCTCGATTCCGGCAAGATCAATTTGAACACGTCGTGGGATGCCCGTGGAAACCTGCACTATGGCAAGTTCACCATCCACGACAGCCATCCGCTCGGGCGTTTCATCAACACCAAGGAAGTGTTCACCTTCTCGTCCAACATCGGCGCCGCGCGGATCGCGCTCGGCCAGGGTGTCGAGGCCCACAAGGCGTTCCTCGCCAAGATGGGCCAGCTGACGCGGCTGCGCACCGAGCTGCCGGAGAGCGCGGCTCCGCTGATCCCGCGCCGCTGGGGTGAGCTGAACACGGTCACCATCGCGTTCGGCCAGGGCATGTCGGTGGCGCCACTGCAGGCGGTGATGGGCATCAACGCGCTGGTGAACGGCGGCTATCTGATTCCGCCGACCTTCATGAAGCGCAGCGAATCCGAAGCAGCGGCGATGGCCAAGCGCGTAATCAAGACGGAGACCAGCGACAAGATGCGGTTCCTGATGCGGCTCAATGCCGAAATCGGCACCGCCAAGACCGCTGACGTCAAGGGCTACTATGTCGGCGGCAAGACCGGCACGTCCGAAAAGGTCATCAACGGCCGCTATGCCAAGAAGCGCGTGCTCAACTCCTTCACCGCCATCATGCCTTGCGACGATCCGAAATATCAGATCCTGATCATGCTGGACGAGCCGCAGGCGATTCCTGAAACGAAGGGCTTCATCACCTCGGGCTGGAACACGGTACCGACCGGCGGCAAGGTGATCGAGCGGATCGCGCCGCTTCTGGGCGTCGAGCCGCGGTTCGACCTGCCGCCTGCGGAGCGCCTTATTCTTGCAGCATCCAGGACAACCCAGTAATCAACGGGGTAGGCCTTCGCCGCGGCTGAGTCGGGATTTTCCGTGGGATTCGGCTTTCCGGCAGGGCATGTCGACTGGAAGACCATGAAGCTGCGCGACCTCTTAGGCCAAGATCTGTCAGGCAATGCCGCGATCGAGCCCGCTATCGCCGCGCTCGAGGTGACCGGGCTCGCGCTCGACAGCCGCGTCGTCAAGCCGGGCGATCTCTTCTTCGCACTCGCCGGCAGCAAGACCGACGGCGCGCGCTTCGTCGATGCCGCGGTCGCCGCAGGCGCCGTCGCTGTCGTGGGTGATCATGCGTCCGACGGTGGCAAGGTGCCGTTCATCAGCGTTGCCAATCCACGCCGCGCGCTGGCGCTGGCCGCGGCGAGTTTCTTTCCCGCCCAGCCGGCGACCATCGCGGCCGTGACCGGCACCAGCGGCAAGACCTCGGTCGCCGCGTTCACGCGCCAGATCTGGGAGCGACTGGGGCATGCCTCCGCCAGCATCGGCACCATCGGCCTCGTCTCGCCCAAGCGCACGGTCTACGGCTCGATGACGACGCCGGATCCAATCGCGCTGCACCGACAGATCGATGAGATCGCGCGCGAGGGCGTGACGCATCTCGCTTTCGAAGCGTCCTCGCACGGGCTCGATCAGTATCGCCTCGACGGCGTACGCGTCTCCGCCGGCGGTTTCACCAATCTCTCGCGCGACCACATGGACTACCATCCGACCGTTGCGCATTACCTCGCGGCGAAACTCCGCCTGTTCCGCGAACTGGTGCCGCCCGATGGCGCCGCGGTGATCTCGGCCGATCATGATTGCTCGGCGGAAGCGATCGATGCCGCGAAGTCGCGCGGCCTGCGCGTGATGGCGGTCGGTCGCAACGGCGACGGGGCAGGCGAGGGCATTCGTCTCACTGAGGCCGTGGTCGAGGGCTTCTCGCAAAGGCTGACAGTCGAACATCGCGGCAAGCGCTATGCGATCCGGTTGCCGCTGGTCGGCGAATTCCAGATCGAGAACGCGCTGGTATCGGCCGGACTTGCGATCGGTACCGGCAGCGATGCCGCCAACGTGTTCGCAAGCCTGGAGCGTCTCGAAGGCGCCAAGGGACGGCTCGAGCGCGTCGGCGAGCGCAACGGTGCGCCGATCTTCGTCGACTACGCGCACAAGCCCGATGCGCTGGCGAAGGCGCTGCAGGCGCTGCGGCCCTATGCGAAACGAAAGCTGGTCGTCGTGTTCGGCGCCGGAGGCGATCGCGATGCCGGCAAACGTCCGATCATGGGCGAGATCGCGGCCGAGAACGCCGACGGAATCATCATCACCGACGACAATCCGCGCAGCGAGAAGCCCGAAACCATTCGCGCCGAAATCCTCGCAACCGCAAAGGGCGCCCGCGAGATCGGCGACCGTGCCGCGGCAATCCGAACCGCGATCGAGGAACTCCAGGAAGGCGATGCCCTACTCGTCGCCGGCAAGGGCCACGAGACCGGGCAGATCGTCGGCGGAGAGGTTTTGCCCTTCAGTGATCACGAGGCGGTCGCCGCCGCATTAGCGTCGAGGGTTGCATGAGCGCGCCGATATGGACAGTTGCCGACGTCGCGCGCGCGCTGGGCGCTGCCGGTTCGTTCCCGGACACGCCGATCGACTTCGTCACCCAGGACAGCCGGCTGGTGAAGCCGGGCAGCCTGTTCGTCGCGCTGAGCGGCACGCCGAGCGGCGGCTTCATCTCGGCCTTCGCCAGCGCGCGCGACGGTTGGGAGTTCGCGGACAAGGCAGAAGCTTCCGGCGCAGTCGCGATGATCGTGCCGCACGAGATCGCGGGCATCCGCATTCCGCAGATCGTCGTCAAGGACACGCTGATCGACGGCCTCTGGGGCCTCGCGCGCGCCGCTCGCGCCCGCTTCCGCGGGCCTGTGATCGGGCTGACCGGCAGCGCGGGCAAGACGAGCACCAAGGAATTTCTGGCGGCCTATCCGAACGCCTATGCAAGTCCGTCCAGCTTCAACAATTTCTGGGGCGTGCCGCTGACTCTGTGCAATGCCAGACCCGATGCAAGTCTCTGGGTCGTCGAGATGGGCATGAACCAGCAAGGCGAGATCGCGCGGCTCAGCGAACTGACGCGGCCCACCGTCGCACTCGTCGTCAATGTCCAGCCCGTGCATCTGGAGAAGCTCGGCTCGCTCGAAGCCATCCGCCGCGAGAAGGTGTCGATCGCGCTCGGCCTGCCCGAGGACGGGGTGCTGGTCCTGCCGGCCGGGCTAAAGGCATCCGAATGGAAGGGCAAGGTGGTGCGCTTTGGCGAACATGCCGAGGTGCATGAGGTCACGCACGCGCCGCATGGCGAGAGCTGGCAGGTCGTGGCCATGATCGGCAAGAAGCAGATCGCCTTCAGCCTGACGCCGGGCGCGCCGCACCGCGTGCAGAATGCGCTGGCCGCGCTCGCCGCCATCCGCGCCGCGAGTCTCGATGCGGCGACGCTGGCGATCAAGCTCGATCGGGTCGGCATCATGACTGGCCGCGGCGTCGAGCAGGCGGTCGGCGGTATCACCGTGATCGACGACAGTTTCAACGGCAATCCGGCCAGCGTGGCCGCTGCGCTGCAAAGCCTCCAGGCGCGCAATGTGACCGGCGGCCGCCGCGTTGCCGTGCTCGGTGACATGCTGGAGCTGGGCGATGATGCACCAGGCTATCACACCGGCCTTGCCAAGCATCTCGACGGGATTGACGGAATCTACTGCGTCGGCCCTCTGATGCGCCACCTCTACGATGTGCTCCCGGCCGGCAAGGGCCTCGGCTGGCACGGCGATCCCGCCACGCTGAAGCCGAGTGAGGTCGCGAACCTGCTGAAGGCAGGCGACGTCGTGGTTGTCAAGGGCAGCAAGAAGATGTTCTGGGTCAACAAGTTTGTGCCGGGCCTGGTGGCCGCCTTGCAGGCAAAGGCGTAAACTGCTTGGAAGGCGCCGTTCCCGAATCCCACCCTTTGCGGCGCGAAGCCGTCCGGTTTCCCGGAGGTCGCGACCCATGATGAAGACCAGCGAATGCGCGTGAGGCACGTTGAGGCCAAGGTAAAGACCAAGATCAAGGCCGAGACCGCGTGTGCAAAGGCGCCATAGGACCGTCTGAATGTTTTACTGGCTGATCGAGCTCTCCAACACATTTCCGGGCTTCGGTGCCGTTCGCACCTTCCTGAACGTCTTCCGCTACATCACCTTCCGTACCGGCGGCGCCGTCGTCACCGGCGCGCTGTTCGTGTTCCTGTTCGGGCCCTGGATCATCGATCACTTGCGCATCCGTCAGGGCAAGGGTCAGCCGATCCGGACCGACGGTCCGCAATCGCACCTCGCCAAGAAGGGCACGCCCACCATGGGCGGGCTGATGATCCTGTCCGGCCTCACGGTCGGCACCGTGCTGTGGGCCAATCCGCTCAATCCCTACGTCTGGATCGTGCTGGCGGTGACGCTCGGCTTCGGCTTCGTCGGCTTCTATGACGATTACCTCAAGGTGACCAAGCAGACCACGACCGGGTTCGGCAGCAAGCTTCGCCTGCTGATCGAGGCGGCGATCGCGCTGGTGGCCTGCTATGCGCTGGTGCGGCTGAACCGCGATCCCGCATCGACCGCGCTGACGATTCCGTTCCTCAAGGACACCGTGCTGCATTTCGGCTGGTTCTTCGTCATCTTCGGTGCCTTCGTCATCGTCGGCTCCGGCAACGCGGTGAACCTCACCGACGGTCTCGACGGCCTCGCCATCGTTCCCGTGATGATCGCGACCGCGAGCTTCGCGATGATCGCCTATCTCGCCGGCAACGCGGTGTTCGCCGAATATCTGCAGATCAAATATGTCGCCGGCACCGGCGAGCTCGCGGTGCTCTGCGGCGCGCTGCTCGGCGCCGGCCTCGGCTTCCTCTGGTTCAACGCGCCGCCGGCCTCGATCTTCATGGGCGACACCGGCTCGCTCGCGCTCGGCGGCATGCTCGGCGCCATCGCGGTCGCGGTGAAGCACGAGATCGTGCTCGCGGTGATCGGTGGCCTGTTCGTGCTGGAGGCGGTGTCGGTCATCGTGCAGGTGGTGTCGTTCAAGCTGACTGGCAAGCGCATCTTCCGGATGGCGCCGATCCATCACCATTTCGAGCAGCTCGGCTGGACCGAGCCGCAGATCGTGATCCGCTTCTGGATCATCTCGGTGATGCTGGCGCTGGCCGGTCTCTCCACCCTGAAGCTGCGGTGATGGTACCGCGATGATCCCGGTCACATCCTTCGCCGGCAAGACCGTCGCGGTGTTCGGCCTCGGCGGCTCGGGGCTTGCCTCCTGCCACGCCTTGAAGGCCGGCGGCGCCGAGGTGATCGCCGCCGACGACAATGCCGAGAATGTCGCCAAGGCCGCGCAGGCCGGCTTCATCACCGCGAATCTGCGCAACGTGTCCTGGGCGAATTTTGCCGCGCTCGTGCTCGCGCCCGGCGTGCCGCTGACCCATCCGGTGCCGCACTGGAGCGTGCTGAAGGCGCGCGAGGCAGGTTGCGAGGTGATCGGCGACATCGAGCTGTTCTGCCGCGAGCGGCGCCGCCATGCACCGGATGCGCCGTTCGTCGCCATCACCGGCACCAACGGCAAATCGACCACGACGGCGCTGATCGCGCATCTGACCAAAGTCGCCGGCTACGACACCCAGATGGGCGGCAATATCGGCACCGCGATCCTGTCGCTGGAGCCGCCGCGCATGGGCCGCGTCCACGTCATCGAGATGTCGTCCTACCAGATCGACCTCACGCCCTCGCTCGATCCCTCCGTCGGCATTTTGCTCAATGTCAGCGAGGACCACATCGATCGCCACGGCACCATCGCGCACTACGCTGCGGTGAAGGAGCGCCTCGTTGCCGGCGTGCAAGCTGGCGGCACCGCGATCGTCGGCGTCGACGACCGCTTCTGCCGCGACATCGCCGACCGGCTCGACCGCGCCGGCAAGACCGTGGTGCGGATCTCCGTCAAGAACCCGCTGGCTTCAGGCATTCATGTCGAGCACGGCAATATCGTGCGCACCGCGGGCGGCGCCCGCAGCGAGATCGCAAAGCTCGGCGGCATCGGTTCGCTGCGCGGCCAGCATAATGCCCAGAACGCGGCCTGCGCCGCCGCCGCCGCGCTCGCGATGGGCATCAGCCAGGACGTGCTGCAGAATGGCCTGCGCAGCTTTCCAGGCCTTGCGCACCGCATGGAGCAGGTCGGCCGCCGCGGCAACGTGCTGTTCGTCAATGACTCCAAGGGTACCAACGCCGACGCCACCGCGCATGCGCTGTCGTCTTTCGCCGACATCTTCTGGATAGCCGGCGGCAAGCCGAAGGCCGGCGGCATCACTGGCCTGACCGGCTACTTCCCGCGCATCCGAAAAGCCTATCTGATCGGCGAAGCCGCGCACGAGTTTTCGGGAACGCTGGGCCCAGTCGCGCACGAGATCAGCCAGACGCTGGACGTCGCCGTCGAGCACGCCGCGCGCGATGCGGAAGCCTCAGGGCTCGCTGATGCCGTCGTGCTGCTCTCGCCCGCCTGTGCCTCCTTCGACCAGTACCGCAACTTCGAGATCCGCGGGACCAAGTTCCGCGAGCTGGTGCAGGCGCTGCCGGGCGTGAAGCCGGTGGTGTAGCGAGTTCTCGTGTCCCGGACGCGCGTAGCGCGAGCCGGGACCCAGAAGCTGCTAGGCCTCCGGCTCTGCAGCGCACCGCAATAGCGTGTCGAAGACGCGCGTAAACGCGCTTATGGCGCTGCGCTGCGTCCGGGGCACGAGACTGTGCACAACTTCATCCACTTCCTTAACCCCCCGGTAACCAACCTCGGCGACCAATGGACGGACCTCTGTCCGAAAGCGGCCGCCCATGCTCTCCCGTGAAGAACGCACCCCCTTTTCCGAGTGGTGGTGGACCGTCGACAAGCCGCTGATGGGCGCCATCCTGGCGCTGATGCTGACCGGGGTGATCCTGTCGCTGGCGGCGAGCCCGCCGGTTGCGACCCGTATCGGGCTTGATCCCTTCCACTTCTTCAGCCGCCACGTGATGTTCCTTCTCCCGTCCTGCCTGGTGCTGCTCGGGGTCTCCTTCCTGTCGCCGCGCGCGATCCGCCGCTCGGCGCTGATCATCTTCGCGGCCAGCATCATCCTGATCGTGCTGACACTCGCGATCGGGCCCGAAGTGAAGGGCTCGCGGCGCTGGATCACGCTGCTCGGCGTCAACATCCAAGCCTCTGAAATCGCAAAGCCGTCGTTCGTCGTCATCGCCGCCTGGTTGTTCGCGGAATCGACCAAGCGCCCGGAGATGCCCGCGACCTCGATGGCGCTGGTGCTTCTCATGATGCTGGTCGCGCTGCTGGTGATGGAGCCGGATTTCGGCCAAACCATGCTGATCCTGATGGTGTGGGGCTCGCTGTTCTTCATCGCGGGCATGCGCATGATCTGGGTGTTCGGCCTCGCGGGTCTCGGTGCGGCCGGTCTGTTCAGCGCCTATTTGTTCGTCCCGCATGTCGCGGGCCGCATCAAGCGCTTCATGAACCCGGCCTCGGGCGACACCTTCCAGGTCGATACCGCCATGGAAGCCTTCTACAACGGCGGCTGGTTCGGGCTCGGACCGGGCGAGGGCATCGCCAAGCGCAGCCTGCCGGACAGTCACACCGACTTCGTGTTCGCGGTCGCGGCCGAAGAGTTCGGCATCATCCTGTGCCTAGCGATGCTGACGCTGTTCGCCTTCGTCGTCATCCGCACGCTGTCGCGCGCCTATGCCAATGAGGACATGTTCTCGCGCTTCGCGGCTTCCGGCCTTGCCATCCTGTTCGGCGTGCAGGCGGCGATCAATATGTCAGTGAACCTCCAGCTGATCCCCGCCAAGGGCATGACGCTGCCGTTCATCTCCTATGGCGGCTCCTCGATCGTGTCGCTCGCCTATGGCGTCGGCATGATGCTGGCGCTGACGCGCCTGCGCCCACGCACCGAGGTCGAGGCCAGCGGCCACGCCGACGCGATGCGGAGTTACGCCTGACCGCTCTCGTGTCCCGGACCAGTTCCGCGAAGCGGAGCGCAGAGCCGGGACCCAGAATGCCGCACCAATCGCCCCGGTTCAGCAGCGCACCACGCTGAACTGGACGATGCTTCGCATCGCCAGGAGCGCGCTGCGCTGCGCCCCGGGGAACGAACACCTTCGTAGCCGGCTCGCAATGACGGAAAACTCCCGGTAAAACTCCCCCACCATGAACAATTCCCCCCTGATTCTTCTCGCCGCGGGCGGCACTGGCGGCCATCTGTTTCCGGCCGAGGCACTCGGCGTCGAATTGATCCGGCGTGGCTTTCGCGTCCGCCTCGTCACGGATGAACGCGCGCTGCGTTACAGCGGGCTGTTCACCAAGGACATGATCGACGTTGTCGCGAGCGAGACCGCACGCGGCCGCAATCCGCTCCAGCTCGCCTATGCCGGCCTCACGCTCGCCGCCGGCACGCTGTCGGCCTACGCCCTGATCAAGCGCTTGAAGCCCGTCGCCGTCGTCGGCTTCGGCGGCTATCCGACGCTGCCGCCGCTGGTCGCTGCGAAATTCGCCGGCGTGCCCGGCATCATCCACGACGCCAACGCCGTGCTCGGCCGCGCCAACCGGTTCCTCTCGAGCCGCGTGCGCGCGATCGCGACGTCATTGCCCGGCGTGCTCGACCGCGATCCGGCACTCTCCGGCAAGACCACGACGGTCGGCACGCCGATGCGGCCCGCGGTGCTTGCCGCGGCTGCCGTGCCTTACGCCGCGCCCGACGTGAACGGCCCGTTGCGCCTGCTCGTCGTCGGCGGCAGCCAGGGCGCGCGCATTATGGCCGACATCGTGCCCGGCGCGATCGAGCGGCTCGAGCCTGCGCTGTGGGGCCGTCTTGTCCTCACCCAGCAGGTGCGGGACGAGGACATGGCGCGTGTGCGCGCAGTCTATGACAAGCTCAAGATCAAGGTCGAGCTGGCGCCGTTCTTCACCGATTTGCCGGCACGGCTTGCCTCCAATCATCTCGTGGTATCGCGCTCCGGCGCCGGGACAGTGGCAGAACTCGCGGCGATCGGCCGGCCCTCGATCCTGGTGCCGCTGCCCGGCTCGATCGACCAGGACCAGTTCGCCAATGCCGGCGTGCTGGTCAAGGTGGATGGCGCGATCCGCATCCCGCAGGCCGAGTTCAGCTCCGACCGGCTGGCCTCCGAAATCTCCGCCTTCGCCGCCGAGCCCGCGCGCCTTGCCGCCATGGCGCAGGCCGCCCGCGGCGCCGGCCGGCTCGACGCCGCCGAGCGACTGGCCGATCTGGTGGTCAAAGTCGCGGGAATCTGACGCGAAAAAGCCCTTGTCTTCGCCTTCTAAAGCGGGGCATCCAGTAAGAACGGCGCGGCTGATTTGGCCGTGACCTTCGCCAGATACCGCCGTTTCAGGCGGCGAGGTCAGGGAACAGAGCATGAGACTGCCGCGCGAGATCGGACCCATCCACTTCGTCGGGATCGGCGGAATCGGCATGAGCGGGATCGCCGAGGTGCTGGTCAATCTCGGTTATGCCGTGCAGGGCTCGGACGCCTCCGACAATTACAATCTCGATCGTCTGCGCAAGAAGGGCGCAAAGGTCTCGGTCGGCCACAGGGCCGAGAATGTCGATGGCGCCGAGGTCGTCGTGGTCTCGACCGCGATCAAGCGTGACAATCCGGAACTGATGGCGGCGCGCGAGCGGCGCATTCCCGTGGTGCGCCGCGCCGAGATGCTGGCCGAGCTGATGCGGCTGAAGAGCTGCGTCGCGATCGCCGGCACCCACGGCAAGACCACGACGACCACGATGGTCGCAACGCTGCTCGACGCCGGCGGTCTCGATCCCACCGTCATCAACGGCGGCATCATCAATGCCTATGGCTCCAATGCGCGCCTTGGCGCGGGCGACTGGATGGTGGTGGAAGCCGACGAGAGCGACGGCACGTTCCTGAAGCTGCCGACGGATGTCGCGATCGTCACCAATGTCGACCCCGAGCATCTCGATCACTTCAAGACCTTCGAGGCCGTGCAGGACGCGTTCCGCCATTTCGTCGAGAACCTGCCGTTCTACGGCTTCGCGGTGATGTGCATCGATCACCCGGTCGTGCAGAGTCTCGTTGGCAAGATCGAGGACCGCCGCATCGTCACGTACGGCGAAAATCCGCAGGCCGATGTGCGGCTGGTCGATCTGACCCCGATGGGCGGCGGATCGAAATTCAAGGTCGCGTTCCGCGATCGCAAGACCGGCGCCGTGCACGAGATCGCCGACCTCATGCTGCCGATGCCGGGACGCCACAACGCCTCCAACGCGACGGCCGCGATTGCGGTCGCGCGCGAGCTCTGCGTGTCCGACGAAGCGATCCGCAAGGCGATCGCCGGCTTCGGCGGCGTCAAGCGCCGCTTCACCAAGACCGGCGAATGGAACGGCGTCACCGTGATCGACGATTACGGTCATCACCCCGTGGAAATCGCGGCGGTGCTGAGGGCGGCGCGCGATTCCTTCACTGGCAAGATCATCGCCGTGGTGCAGCCGCATCGCTACACCCGCCTGCAATCGTTGTTCGAGGAATTCTGCACCTGCTTCAACGATGCCGATGCGGTTGTCGTCGCCGACGTCTATGCCGCCGGCGAAGCGCCGATCGACGGCATCGACCGCGATCATTTCGTGACGGGCCTGCGCGCGCATGGCCATCGCGAGGTGATTCCACTGCCGGCATCCTCCGAGCTCGCGGGCATCGTCAAGGGATTGGCGAAGTCCGGCGATCTCGTCGTGTGCTTAGGGGCCGGCAACATCACGCAATGGGCGTATGCGCTGCCGGACCAACTGAAGGCGCTGGGATAGGGCGGTGATTTTGATTTCACTATTCGCCACGGAGCACACTGCGCTCCCTCCCCCCTTGCGGGGGAGGGCGGGGGAGAGGGGTGGCCCCGGGCGAGCTCTGAGTTCGTGGCTACCCCCCTCCCTGACCTCGAGAGCGAGCTTCGCTCGCCTCGGACCCCGCAAGGGGGGAGGGAACGGAGAGATTGTGCCTTCTTCACTTGAGGAAGTGGCATGAGCTTTCCCGACATCACGCCCGAGCTCAAAGCCGCGATGCCGGAGCTGCGCGGGCGGCTGCTGGCCAACCAGTCGCTGGCCGAGCTGACCTGGTTTCGCGTCGGCGGCCCTGCCCAGGTGCTGTTCACGCCGGCGGATGAGGACGATCTCGCTTACTTCCTCGCGCATCTTGCGCCCGACATTCCCGTCTACGTCGTCGGTGTTGGCTCCAATCTGATCGTGCGCGACGGCGGCATTGCGGGCGTCGTGATCCGGCTGGCGCCGCGCGCCTTCGGCGAGGCCAGCGCCAGCGGCGATATCGTCACTGCCGGTGCTGCCACGCTCGACAAGCGCGTGGCGGAGGTGGCCGCGTCGGCCAATATCGGCGGGCTCGAATTCTACTTCGGCATTCCCGGCACGATCGGCGGCGCGCTGCGCATGAATGCCGGCGCCAATGGCGGTGAGACCAAGGACGTGCTGGTCGAAGCGCGCGGCGTCGGTCGCGACGGCAGCAAGCACACCTTCTCCAATGCCGACATGAAGTTCGTCTACCGCAACAGCGGCGTCGATCCCTCCATCATCTTCACCTCTGCGCGCTTTCGGGGCGAGATCAAGGATGCCGATGCGATCCGCGCGCGCATGGCGGAGGTGCAGAGCCATCGCGAGACCGCACAGCCGGTCCGCGAGAAGACCGGCGGCTCGACCTTCAAGAACCCGCCCGGCCATTCCGCCTGGAAGCTGGTCGATGCCGCCGGCTGCCGCGGCTTGCGTGTCGGCGGCGCGCAGGTCTCCGAGATGCACTGCAATTTCCTGATCAACACGGGCGATGCCACCGCACACGACATCGAGACGCTGGGCGAGACCGTGCGCGAACGCGTGAAGGCAAATTCCGGAATTGAGCTACACTGGGAAATCAAGCGGATCGGGGTTTCCGTGTGAGTGTCATTCCGGGGCGCGACGCAGTCGCGAGCCCGGAATCCATAACCCCGGCTCGTGGTTATGGATTCCGGGCCTGCGCCTTACGGCGCATCCCGGAATGACGACGACTGGCTAGGATAGGTAACAAAAGACATGCGCACCACCATCCTCTTCGGCGGCTCCAACCGCGAGCGTCTGGTTTCGGTCGCCTCGGCCCAGGCCCTGCATCAGGCATTGCCCGAGGCCGATCTGTGGTGGTGGGATGTCGAGGACAAGGTGCATGTGGTGCAGTCGAAGCAACTGCTCGAACATGCCCGCCCCTTCGAGGACGAGTTCAAGCCCGGAACGCGCGGCATCCCGCTGGAGCAGGCACTCGACCGGGCGAAGGCGGAAGGTCGCGTCCTGGTGCTCGGCCTGCATGGCGGGCGCGCCGAGAACGGCGAATTGCAGGTGATGTGCGAAGCGCGCGGCGTGCCTTTCACCGGCTCTGGCTCGGCCTCCTCGCATCTGGCCTTCGACAAGATCGCGGCCAAGCATTTCGCCGCGCTCGGCGGCGTGACGTCACCGGCAAACATAGCGCTCGACGAGATCGACGAGGCATTTGCCGAATACGGCAGGCTGATCGCAAAGCCGGCGCGCGACGGATCGAGCTACGGCCTGATCTTCGTCAACGCCAAGCAGGATCTCGTCGCCGTCCGCAACGCGGCCAAGCACGAAGAGTACGTCATCGAGCCCTACATCGCCGGCGTCGAGGCGACCTGCGGCGTGCTGGAGCGCACCGATGGTTCGATCATGTCGCTGCCGCCGATCGAGATCATTCCGGGCGAGGGCAGCTTCGACTACGCCGCAAAATATCTCCTGAAGTCGACCCAGGAGATCTGCCCCGGTCGTTTCGCACCCGAGATCACCGCGGCGCTGAAGGCCCAGGCGATGCTGGCGCACCGCGCGATGTCCTGCGCCGGCTATTCCCGGTCGGACTTCATCGTCTCGGACAAGGGCCTCATCTATCTCGAGACCAACACGCTGCCCGGGCTGACCAAGTCCTCGCTCTACCCCAAGGCGCTGAAAGCCGAGGGCATCGAATTCGTCGACTTCCTGCGCGGCCTGGTGGAGCTCGCCGGGCAGCGCGTGCGGAAATAATTAGGACTGGTTAACGGCCGAATCGGCGAAACGGGCCGGTTTGGGGTCCAAAACCGGTAAAATGCCGGACATCGCGGCACAAATGCCTCACATCGCGGGGCAAAATGCGCCGGACGTTAACGAACTTTACCTTTTGTTTACCAGGACGTCCGAAGGTTAACGCTGGCGGCGCATATGGCGCTTTGGCTGCCGGCGCGTGAGCTCTCGGGGGTGACGTCACCTCCAGCGAACGCTTTGAAGGGGAGAGGCTTCTTCTGCTGAAGACCAGCACCCGGCCCGGCACGTCGAAGACGTCATGTTCGCCAGGATCCGCGCGATGTCGCGGGCAAACTGTTGACGAGCTCGTGCAATGGATGGAGCAGGAAGCCTCACCCGGTCGCTTTTCAGATCGCTGAGGCCCCAAGCCGACCTGAAGGCGGCCGCTGTCGGAGCGGTCGTGCTTCTGCGCGAGTGGCTGCAGGACAAGCGCCAGCAAAGACTTCACGCCGCCCGTGCTGCCGCCAAGATCAAGGCCAAGGCCATCGTCGAGCGTGAGCCGCCGCCGCGCGTGGTCGCGCTGATCGAGCGCTATCTGCCGCGCCGGGTCGGGATCAGCATGACCGTGCTGCTGCTGATCGGAAGCTGCGGTTTCGGCATCGTCAAGGGCGGCCATCTCCAGGATTTCATCACCGCGGTCAGCGATGCCCGCAACGCGCTGGCCAATTCCGCCGGCTTCCGCATCACCTCCGTCGTGATCAATGGCCGCAAGCAGCTCACCCAGGACGAGATCCTGGCGATCGGCGGCGTCAGCGGCCGTTCCTCGCTGCTGTTCCTCGATGCTGACGCGGTGCGCGACAAGCTCAAGGGCAATCCGTGGATCGCCGATGCGACCGTGCTGAAGCTCTATCCGGGCCAGCTGATGATCGAGCTCACCGAGCGCAAGCCATTCGCGCTGTGGCAGGAGGCCGGCCGGCTCTCGGTGATCGCCGATGACGGCGCCGTGCTGGAACCCTATGTCTCCCGCCGCTTCCTGTCGCTGCCGCTCGTGGTCGGCAAGGGCGCCGAGAGCCAGGCCCGCGATTTCCTCGCGCTGCTGGCGCGCTATCCGCAGGTCAACTCGATCACCAAGGCCGCGATCTTCGTCGGCGAGCGGCGCTGGAACCTGAGGCTCAAGGACGGTCTCGACATCCGCCTGCCCGAGCAGGACGTCGGCAACGCGCTGGCGGTGCTGTCCAAGCTCGACAAGGAGGACAGGCTGTTCTCGCGCGACATCGTCGCCGTCGACATGCGCCTGCCTGATCGTCTGGTGGTGCAGCTGTCCGAGGACGCCGCCAAGGCGCGCGAGGAGCTGTTCAAGGACAAGAAGAAAAAGAAGGCCGGGGACGCCGCATGACCGGTCTCGATCGCACCCAGACGCCGAAGACGCGCCCGATGCCGCACAAGCGCGGCGGCCTCGTCGCCTGTCTCGACATCGGCACCAGCAAGATCGCCTGCATGATCGCGCGGCTGAAGCCGTCACCGCCGAGCGAGGCGCTGCGCGGCCGCACCCATGCGGTGGAACTGATCGGTTACAGCCAGATCCAGTCGCGCGGCATGAAGGCCGGGGCGGTGATCGACCTTACCGAATGCGAGCAGGCCGTGCGCCAGGCCGTCGCGCTCGCGGAGAAAATGGCCAAGGTGCGGGTCGAGTCCGTGCTGCTCTCGGTCTCCGGCGGCCGGCTTTCCGGCCAACTGGTCGAGGCCGCCGCCGACATCCGTGGTGGCGCCGTGACGCAGGCCGATGTCAGCCGCGTCACCTCGACCGGCATGCGTCACGCCACCGGCGAAGGCCGCACCGTGCTGCACGCGCTGCCGGTCGGCTACACGCTCGACGGCGTCAAGGGTATCCGCGACGCCCGCGGCATGGTCGCCCATCAATTCGGCGTCGACATGAACGTCGTCACCTGCGACGCCACCGTGGCGCGGAACCTGATGCTGGCGGTCGAACGCTGCCACATCAATGTCGAAGCCATGGCGGCGAGCCCATATGTCGCCGGATTGTCGGTGCTGACCGACGACGAGGCCGATCTCGGCGCAGCGGTCGTCGAGATGGGCGCCGGCACCACAACGATTGCCGTTTATTCGGGCGGCCGTTTCGTGCATGCGGCGGGTTTTGCGGTCGGCGGGCAACACATCACGATGGATCTGGCGCGGGGGCTCTCCGCGACCATTGCCGATGCCGAGCGAATCAAGACGTTATACGGGACCGTCATCACCGGCGGATCGGACTCGCGTGAGCTGATGTCTGTGCCGACAGCCGGTGACGAGCAGGATCTGCCGCAGATCGTCTCTCGCGCCACCATCGCCAACATCGTCAAGCACCGTGCCGAGGAAGTCTTCGAAATGGTTCGGGACAAGCTGAAGGATTCGCCCTTCGCCTCAGAGCCCAACGGCCGGGTCGTACTCTCGGGCGGCGCCTCGCAGCTGACCGGCCTCGTCGAACTCGGCACCCAGATTCTCGGCCGGCCCGTGCGGGTCGGACGTCCGCTCGGCTTCGGCCGGCTGCCCAACGAGGCGAAGAACGCCGCGTTCGCGGTGCCCGCCGGACTCCTCGTCTACCCGCAATATGTTCACCACGAACATGTCGAACCGCGGCATACGCGGCAGCAGGTCAGGACAGGGACCGGCGGTTATTTCGGAAAGGTCGGACGATGGCTACGCGAGGGCTTCTGATGATTCATTTCCGCAATTCCCGACTTTCACCAACTCCCGCGGCCGCCGGCCGGGGCGAACCCACGCGCACGTGATCGAGAGGCAAACATGACCATCAGCATCAACGTTCCTGATATTCACGAGTTGAAGCCCCGGATCACCGTGTTCGGCGTCGGCGGCGCCGGTGGCAACGCCGTCAACAACATGATCACGGCGGGCCTCCAGGGCGTCGACTTCGTGGTCGCCAACACCGACGCGCAGGCGCTGACGATGTCGAAGGCGCAGCGCATCGTGCAGATGGGCACGGCGGTCACGCAAGGCCTCGGCGCCGGCTCGCAGCCGAACGTCGGCGCGGCGGCGGCGGAAGAGGTGATCGACGAGCTGCGCGACCATCTCTCGGGCGCCAACATGGTGTTCGTCACCGCGGGCATGGGCGGCGGCACCGGTACCGGTGCAGCTCCCGTGATCGCCAAGACCGCGCGCGATATGGGCATCCTCACCGTCGGCGTCGTGACCAAGCCCTTCCACTTCGAGGGCGGCCGCCGCATGCGCACGGCGGAAGCCGGCATCAACGAGCTTCACAAGGTCGTGGATACGCTGCTGATCATCCCGAACCAGAACCTGTTCCGGGTCGCCAACGAGAAGACCACCTTCGCCGACGCCTTCGCGATGGCCGACCAGGTGCTGTACTCGGGCGTTGCCTGCATCACCGACCTGATGGTCAAGGAAGGCCTGATCAACCTCGACTTCGCCGATGTGAGGGCGGTGATGAGGGAAATGGGCAAGGCGATGATGGGCACCGGCGAAGCCTCCGGCGACAAGCGGGCGCTGACCGCCGCCGAAGCCGCGATCGCCAACCCGCTGATCGACGATAGCTCGATGAAGGGTGCCAAGGGCCTCCTCATCTCCATCACCGGCGGCAAGGACCTCACCCTGTTCGAGGTCGACGAAGCCGCGACCCGTATCCGCGAGGAAGTCGACCAGGACGCCAACATCATCGTCGGCGCCACCTTCGACGAAGCGCTCGACGGCCTGATCCGCGTCTCCGTCGTTGCCACCGGCATCGAGCAGGCCGCGATCGCCCGCAACAGCCAGGCGACCTCCGCCCCGGTTGCGAACGCGGCGCCGCAGGCGCAGCAGGCGCCCGCAGTTCCGGCCGTCGCCGCCGAGAGCCGTCTTGCCGACCTGACCGCGCGGCTCCGCGCCGACAATCAGCGTATGGCTGAGCGCGCCCAGAAGCTGGAAGGCCAGATTCCGGCCGCAGCCCCGGTCGCTGCCGCGCCGATGGCGCCCCGTCCGAATGTCGAGCGCGCCGCGCTGGCCGCCATCGCCGCCGCCGTTGCGGAGGTCCCGCAGGCGCCCGCGCCGATGCAGACCTATGGCGACGTCACCGTGCGCCCGATCGCGCAGAAGCCGACGCTGTTTCCGGAGCCCGACATGGCCCCGGTCGCGATGCAGGAGCCGATGACGCCGGAAAACTTCATCCCGCCGCAGGCCGAGCGTGCGCCGGTCCGTGCGCCGCGTATGCCGCGCCTCGATGAGCTGCCGATGCCGGCCCAGGCCGAGATTCGCCAGGCCCGCGGCGAGGTCGAGGAGGAGACCCCGCAGAAGACCCGCCTGTCGCTGCTGCAGCGCCTCGCCAATGTTGGCCTCGGCCGTCGCGACGAGGAAAGCGAGCCGCCGGTCGCGGCCCGCACCGCCGGTCCCGCGATGCCGCCGCTGCCCGAGCGCCGGCAGCAGAAGACCGTGGCGCAGCAGATCGCGTCGAGCGAGCCGGTATCCGAGTATGCCCGCCGTCCCGCGCCGCAGGGGCTGGACATGCACGGCCGTCCGGCGCCTGTTGCGCCGGCGCCACAGGGCGACGACCATCTTGATATCCCGGCCTTCCTGCGGCGGCAGGCGACCTGAGGATTGTTACAATAAGGCAGACGAAAAAAGGTCCCGGCAACAAGCTTGCCGGGACCTTTCCTTTTGTCCCGTGCATATCCGGATTGCGCAGACAAGCAACTGATTTTAAATAATTAATTACGTGTTTGGGTGTTCAGTCAAACTGCCGGAAGCGACCCGAAACCTCGGCGCAATTTGGTTAAGCCTTGGCGCGAATACGGCAGGTTTGGGGTAACAATCGGTAAAAAAGCGTGAGTTGGCGCTGTTTGAGGCAGTGACTATGGTTTGCCGTGACTTGGGGATACGGATTCGCAGGAGGTCGGCACTGGCCGGCCAAGTGGGTCTCGTATAAGTCGCAGTGGGTCGTAGTGGGGCGGGTTCCTGATGAAATTTAGCCGGCAAACAACGCTTCGTGCGCAAGCCTCCGTGGCAGGCGTGGGCGTTCATTCCGGTCTTCCCGTCACTCTCACCCTTGGGCCTGCGCCTGTCGACGCGGGTTTTATTTTTGTCCGCACCGGCCTCGAGGGAAGTGATCGCGAAGTTCAGGCGACCGCCGAGCAGGTGATCGCGACCGACTTCGCTACCGTCCTCGGCGATCGCAACGGTCCGCTGGTGTCCACCGCCGAGCACGTGCTTGCTGCACTGCGGGGTATGGGTGTCGACAACGCCACCATCGAGATCGACGGTCCCGAAGTGCCGATCATGGACGGCAGCGCGGCGGCCTTCATTGCGGCGATCGACCAGGCCGGCATCGTTACCCAGCCGGCACAGCGCCGCTTCATTCAGGTTTTGAAGCCGATCTCGGTCAAGATCGGCGACTCCTTCGGCGAGATCAGGCCCTTTGCCAACGGGTTCTGCGTCGAGGTCGAGATCGATTTCACCAATCCTGTCATCGGCCAGCAGAGCTACGCCTTCGACCTCAATCCGGAGCGTTTCCGCCGCGAAGTCGGCCGGGCCCGGACCTTCGGTCTGATGAGCGACGTCGCGCGGCTTTGGAGCGCGGGCTATGCCCTCGGCGCTTCCTTCGACAACACCGTCGTGTTCGACGACGAGCGGCTGCTCAACACCGAGGGCCTGCGCTACGCCGACGAATGCGCCCGCCACAAGGTGCTGGACGTGATCGGCGACCTGTCGCTGGCCGGCCTGCCGCTGCTTGGCGCCTACCGCTCGGTGCGTGGCGGCCACAAGCTCAACCACGCTGTCCTGACCGCGCTGCTCGCCGACCGTACCGCCTGGCGGGTGGTCGAGGGCGAGGCGGCCCGCCGCACCACGCGTCCTGTGGGCGAGGTCGGTCGCGGTATCGTCGGCGGCCGGATCGCTGCGGCCTACGGGCCGGACGTGTCCTGAACAGAGTTGTTGCCGCCGGCCTCAGGCAGCGGCTTACCCCGGGAAACTCCTGGTAACCATGATCGGCTAGGATTGCGGCACGTTCGCCTTAATCCGGGCGGAATGCCTGCCTATCCGGTTGGTTAAAGATCGCTTTTCGGATACATCGGCGTGGTCGCATGGCAGGCACCACGGTTACATTTCGCGCCCATGACGGGGTTCATGGGCTGGCGGCACCGCATCACAGGGCGTCAGGGCTTAAACTCATGTCGGCACAGCGTACGACGCGCGGATATTTCTCGGTCTCGTCGCGGGCCCGTGGGCTGCTGCAGGCCGTGACCTTCATGTTGCTCGCGCTGCCGCTGGCCGGCTGCGGCACCGGCTCGCTCTGGGACAAGTTCACCGCCAAGGACGACACCTTCGTCGAGGAGCCCGCCGACAAGATCTACAATGAGGGCCTGTACCTCATGAACGAGAAGAAGGACATGAAGGCGGCGAACAAGAAGTTCGAAGAGGTCGACCGCCAGCATCCTTATTCCGACTGGGCCCGCAAATCGCTGCTGATGTCGGCTTATGCGTCCTACCAGGGCGGCGACTTCGACGGCTGCATCGGCGCCGCCACCCGCTATGTCACACTGCATCCCGGCAGCCCGGATGCGGCCTATGCGCAATATCTGATCGCTGCTTCCCATTACGACCAGATTCCGGACATCAGCCGCGACCAGGCCCGCACCGAGAAGGCGATCGCCGCCCTCGAAGAGGTGGTGCGCAAATATCCGAACTCGGAATACGCCACGTCCGCCAAGGCCAAGATCGAGGGTGCGCGCGACCAGCTTGCCGGCAAGGAAATGAATGTCGGCCGCTATTACGCGCAGAAGCGCGACTACACGGCGGCGATCAACCGCTACAAGACCGTCGTCACGCAGTACCAGACCACCCGCCATGTCGAGGAAGCGCTGTTCCGGCTGACCGAGGCCTATATGGCGATCGGCATCGTCGGGGAGGCGCAGACCGCGGCGGCCGTGCTTGGGCACAATTTTCCTGACAGCCGCTGGTACAAGGACGCCTATAATCTTGTAAAATCCGGCGGTCTCGAACCGAGCGAGAATCAGGGGTCTTGGATCAGCCGGACCTTCAAGAAGATGGGTCTCGGCTAGGAAATTTGGTTCCATGCTGGCGCGTCTGTCGATCCGTGACATCGTCCTGATCGAACGGCTCGATATCGAATTCGCCACCGGCCTCGCGGTTTTGACCGGCGAAACCGGTGCGGGCAAATCCATCCTGCTCGATGCCTTTGCGCTCGCACTCGGCGGCCGCGGCGACGCCGGCCTCGTGCGCCACGGCGTGGAGCAGGGGCAGGTGACCGCCGTGTTCGATGTCCCCAAGAATCACCCCGCGACGAAGATCCTTGCCGAGAACGGCCTGGATGACACCGGCGAGATGATCTTGCGCCGCGTGCAACTCGCCGACGGCCGCACCCGGGCCTTCATCAACGACCAGTCGATCAGCGTGCAGACCCTGAAGGCGGTCGGCGCCGCCCTGGTCGAGATCCACGGCCAGCATGACGAGCGCGCGCTGGTCGACGCCGCCACCCACCGCCGCCTGCTCGACGCGTTCGCCGGCCTGGAGAAGGACGTTGCCGCGGTCGAATCGCTCTGGGACGCACGCCGGACTGCCAATACCGCGCTGGAGGAGCATCGCGCCGGCATGGAGCGCGCCGCGCGCGAGGCCGACTATCTACGCCACGCCTCCGCCGAGCTGAAGCAGCTCGCGCCCAAGGACGGCGAGGAGACCTCGCTCGCCAACCGCCGCACCACCATGATGCAGGGCGAGAAGATCGCCTCCGATTTGCGCGAGGCGCAGGAGGCTGTCGGTGGCCACCATTCGCCGGTCTCGACGCTGTCGGCGGCGGTACGCCGACTGGAACGCCGCGGCGTCAATTCGCCGGCGCTGGTCGAGCCCGCCGTGAAGGCGATCGACATGGCGATCAACGCGCTGGAGGAAGCCGACCAGCATCTGCAGGCGGCACTCGCGGCGACCGATTTCGATCCGACCGAGCTCGAACGTATCGAGGAGCGCCTGTTCGCGCTGAGGGCCGCCTCGCGCAAATATTCGACGCCGGTCGACGGGCTCGCCGCGCTGGCCGCCAAATATGCCGCCGACGTCGTGCTGATCGATGCCGGCGCCTCGCGGCTGAAAAAGCTGGAGCAGGCCGCGATCGAGGCAGATAGCCGCTATGCCGCCGCCGCCAAGAAACTGTCGCTGGTGCGGCAGAAATCGGCGGAAAAGCTCAACAAGGCGGTCAACGCCGAGCTGGCGCCGCTCAAGCTCGAACGCGCAAAGTTCATGACCCAGGTCGCGACCGATGAGGCAGCTCCGGGACCGCAAGGCTTCGACCGCGTCGAGTTCTGGGTGCAGACCAATCCGGGCACCAAGCCGGGACCGATGATGAAGGTTGCCTCGGGCGGCGAGCTGTCGCGCTTCCTGCTGGCGCTCAAGGTCGTGCTGTCCGACCGCGGCTCGGCGCCGACGCTGGTGTTCGACGAAATCGACACCGGCGTGGGCGGTGCGGTCGCCGACGCCATCGGTGGGCGCCTGGCGCGGCTTGCCGGCAAGGTGCAGGTGATGGCCGTGACCCACGCCCCGCAGGTCGCCGCCCGCGCCGACCAGCACCTCCTGATCTCCAAGGACGCCCTCGACAAGGGCAAGCGCGTCGCCACCCGGGTCAATGCGCTGGCCGCCGACCACCGCCGCGAGGAAATCGCCCGCATGCTGGCCGGCGCCGAGATCACGGCCGAGGCGAGGGCGGCGGCCGAGAGGCTGCTCAAGGCGGCAAGTTAGACCTCGTGTCCCGGACGCGCATAGCGCGAGCCGGGACCCAGAATGCCGCCGCATGGGCCCCGGCTCTGCAGTGCACCGCTGAAGAAGCGCAGCACTGCGTCCGGGGAACAAGTCCTCCGCCCATCTTTACCCTTCCGCCCGCTCCGTCGTATCCAAGCACCATGGCCAGAGCAGCAAGATCCAAAGCAACACCGCTTCGCGACGTCGCCGACCTCACCAAGGCCCAGGCCAAGGTCGAGCACATGCGGCTGGCGCTTGAAATCGAGGGGCACAACGAGCGCTACTATCAAGAGGACGCGCCCACCGTCACCGACGCCGAGTACGACGCGCTGCGCCAGCGCTTCAACGCGATCGAGAAGCGCTTTCCTGAATTCGTCACCTCGGACTCGCCCTCGCAGAAGGTCGGCGCGGCGCCGTCAGGCCGCTTCAAGAAGGTCCGGCACTCCGTTCCGATGCTGTCGCTCGACAACGCCTTTGCAGAAGAGGACGTGCGCGACTTCGTCGGCCGCATCGTGCGCTTCCTGAAGCTCGACGACGACAAGGTCAATTTCTCCGCCGAGCCGAAGATCGACGGCCTCTCGATGTCGTTGCGCTACGAGGGCGGCGAGCTCGTCACCGCGGCGACGCGCGGCGACGGTGCGGTCGGCGAGGATGTCACCGCCAACATCCGCACGCTCGAAGACGTGCCGCAGAAGCTGAAAGGGCGCAACGTGCCCGACATCTGCGAGGTCCGCGGCGAGGTCTACATGACCAAAAAGGCGTTCCTCGCGCTCAACGAGCGGCAGAAGGCGGCCGGCGACACCATCTTTGCCAACCCGCGCAATTCGGCCGCCGGTTCGCTCCGGCAGAAGGACCCGACCATCACCGCCTCGCGCCCCCTCGGCTTCTTCGCCTATGCGTGGGGGCAGATGAGCGCGATGCCGGAAGGCACGCAGAGCGGCATGATCGGCTGGTTCGAGCGCTGCGGCTTCAAGACCAATCCGCTGACCAGGCTGTGCCACTCCGTCGAGGAGCTGGTCGCGTTCCACCAGAGCATCGAGGAAGAGCGCGCCGAGCTCGACTACGATATCGATGGCGTCGTCTACAAGGTCGATCGCATCGACTGGCAGGAGCGGCTCGGCTTCGTCTCGCGCACGCCGCGCTGGGGCATCGCGCATAAATTCCCGGCCGAGCGGGCCATGACTGTGCTGCGCGACATCGAGATTCAGGTTGGTCGCACCGGCTCGTTCACGCCGGTCGGCAAGCTCGAACCGGTCGGCGTCGGCGGTGTGATCGTGCAGAACGTCACGCTGCACAACGAGGACTATATCAAGGGCATCGGCAACAAGGGCGAGGTGCTGCGCGAGGGGCGCGACATCAGGATCGGCGACACCGTGGTGGTCCAGCGCGCCGGCGATGTGATCCCGCAGATCGTCGACGTCGTCCTCGACAAGCGGCCGAAAGGCGCCAGGGAATTCTCTTTCCCGAAGAAGTGCCCGTGCCCGCTCCACACCGACGTCGTCCGCGGCGCAACCGCCGCCGGCGAAGAGGAATCCCGCGCCCGCTGCAGCGGCGAGTTCGCCTGCCCCTATCAGAAGATCGAACACCTGAAGCTGTTCGTCTCGCGCCGTGCTTTCGACATCGACGGTTTAGGGGAGAAGCAGCTGCAGTATTTCTTCGACGAGGGATGGGTCAAGGAGCCCGCCGACATCTTCACGCTGGAGAAGCGCAACGCGAAGCTGAAGCTCGAGGAGATCGAAGGCTACGGCGCGACCTCGGTGCGCAACCTGTTCGGCGCCATCGAGTCTCGGCGCACAATCGCGCTCGAGCGCTTCATTTATGCGCTCGGCATGCGTCATGTCGGCGAGACCACTGCGCTGGCGCTGGCACGCGGCTACGGCTCGTGGGACGCCTTCCACGATGCCTGCCTCAAGGTCGCCAAGGGCGACGAGGAGGCGATGGCCGAGATGGACGCGCTCGACCAGATCGGCGACACCGTGATCAAGAGCATCGCCGATTATTTCGGCGAGAGCCACAACCGCGGCATCGTCGAGCGGCTGACCAAGGAAGTCGAGATCGTCGACGCCGAGAAGCCGAAGAGCAACTCGGCCGTCGCCGGCAAGACGGTGGTGTTCACGGGCTCGCTGGAGAAGATGACGCGCGACGAGGCCAAGGCCACAGCGGAGCGGTTGGGCGCCAAGGTCTCAGGCTCGGTGTCGAAGAAGACCGATCTCGTCGTCGCCGGCCCCGGCGCGGGCTCGAAGCTGGCCGAGGCCAACAAGCACGGCGTCAAGGTGCTGACCGAGGACGAGTGGCTGACCCTGATCGGGGAGTGAGGGTTCGCGCTTTGCGCCACACACTCCGCCGTCATTCCCCGCGAAGGCGGGGAATCCAGTACGCCGCAGCCTATCCGCATCCCCGCAGCGTCTCTGGAATACTGGATCCCCCGCCTTCGCGGAGGATGACACCGAGCGTGTCGTGAAAGCCGTCGCATAGCGAAAGCTCACATCATCCCGCTCTCTTCCTCTTCCGCCTGCTCGATCAGTGCCTCGCTCACCACCACTTCGCGGCGGGGGACGACGAAGATCATCACGCAGGCACAGAGCAGCGAGATCGCGAGGACTGCGCCGGTGAGCGGCAGCGTCGTTGCGGAGTGGCCGCCGAGATAGGCGCCGAATTGCGACATCAGCGCGCCGATGCCCTGCTGGAGAAAGCCCATCGTGCCGGAGGCGGTGCCGGCGGCCTCGGGGCGGATGCTGATGGCGCCGGCGGCCGAATTCGCCATCACGAAGGCATTGCCGGCCATCACGATCATCTGCGTGCCGAACAGCCAGGCCGGGGCCTCGTTCCAGCCGATGATACTCCACAGCAGGTTCGCAAGGCTGCCGGCGAGTTGGAGGGCGAGCCCGAACCAGATCAGTTTTTCCAGCGAATGCCGCGGCGCAAAGCGTACGCAGAGCAGGTTTCCGACGAGAAACGCAAAGCCCGAGGTCGCGAACCAGGCGCCGTATTCGGCGCTGCTGCGGCCCATCTGCGTCACCACGATGTAGGGGCCGCCGCCTGCGAAGGTGAAGATGATCTGCGAGGCCAGCACCTGGCACATCACATAGCCGACGAAGGCGCGGTTGCGGATCAGGATGCCGACGTCGCCACGGAAGCCGCTGCCGGCGCCGCGACTGCGCCGCGTTTCGGGCAGCGCCACCGCGATGCCGACGGCGACAATGATCGCGGCGATGGTGATGGCGTAGAAGATCGCGCGCCAGCCGAACGCGGTCTCGATCAGGCCGCCGGTGAGCGGGGAAACCATCTGCCCGATCATCAGCGCCGCGACCACGAGGCTGATCATCGAGGCGACGCGGTCGCGCTCGTAGATGTCGCGGATGATGGCACGGCTGATCACCATGCCGGAGGCGCCGCCGAGCGCCTGGAAAAAGCGTGCGGCGATCAATTGCGGCAAGGTCTCGGCGAAGATGCACGCGACGCTGGCCACGACCATCAGCGCCAGCCCTCCGAGCAGCACCGGACGCCGTCCGAATCGGTCCGACAGCGGTCCCATGATCAGCTGCGACAGCGCGATGCCGACCATGTAGAGCGACACCGTCATCTGCGCGATCGAGATGTCGCTGCCGAAATTCGTCGCCAGCACCGGCAGTGCCGGAACCAGGATGTAGAGCGAGATCGGCGCGACCCCGGTCATCACGACCAGCAACAGCAGCACCAGGCGCGACGTCGCGAGGTTCGCCGCCGCTCCCGGCGGCTTGCTGATCATGCCGTGCATTGTGTCCGTCTTTCGAGTTCGGATCGACTGTAGCGCGCTCGCGCAAGACGGATATCGGCGTTTCGGAATGCGGCTATACGGATTCCGGGATGGTTATGCTGAAGGCCCGATATTCGCTTTAGCCTCCGTGTCGGGAAACAGCGTTGCGCATACGGCGTAGCGCCATGCGCGCTGCGGCAGGGTGACCCTACGCCTTCAGCTCCGCCGTCGCCTGATCGAGCCAGGCCTGCGTCGCCTCGTCCAGCGCGGGCCGCACCTCGGTCCGGACGCGCGCGTGGTAGGCATTGAGCCAGCCGAGTTCGTCGCGGCTCAGCATCGCGACATCGAT
Organism: Bradyrhizobium sp. CCBAU 25360; assembly: GCF_028128695.1. NCBI lineage: Bacteria > Pseudomonadati > Pseudomonadota > Alphaproteobacteria > Hyphomicrobiales > Nitrobacteraceae > Bradyrhizobium > Bradyrhizobium sp. CCBAU 25360. Next base: position 523,283 of record NZ_LBJA01000044.1, on the reverse strand, counting down.
GAGGCGGCGGTCGATCGGCGCTAGCGTCAGCGTCTCGAACGCGTTCATCGGCTTCTCGGCGCCCTTGATGTCGGCGGCCACCACCAGCTCCAGGTTCTCGATGCGGATGCCGAAACCGTCGGTCTTGTAATAGCCGGGCTCGTTGGAGAGGATCATGCCGCGCTTCAGCGGCGTGGTACCGAGCTTCGAGATCCGCGCCGGCCCTTCGTGCACCGAGAGATAGCTGCCGACGCCGTGACCGGTGCCGTGCTCGAAATCGACGCCGGCGGCCCAGAGATATTGCCGCGCCAGCGTATCGAGCTGCGCGCCCGTGGTGCCGTCCGGAAAGACGGCGCGCGCGATCGCGATATGGCCGCGCAGCACGCGGGTGAAGCGGTCGCGCATCTCAGCGGTGGGTTCGCCCACCGCCATGGTGCGCGTGACGTCGGTGGTGCCGTCTTCGTACTGCGCGCCGGAATCGATCAGCAGCAGGTCGCCGGGTGCGATCCGCCGATTGCTCTTGCGGGTGACGCGGTAGTGCACGATGGCGCCGTTCGGGCCGGTGCCGGAGATGGTCGGGAACGAGACGTCCTTCAACGCGCCGGTGTCGCGGCGGAACGTCTCCAGCGCCTCGACCGCGTCGATCTCCGTGAGCTTGCCGCTTGCGGCCTCGCGGTCGATGAAGGCGAGGAAGCGCGCCAGCGCCACGGCGTCGCGCCGATGCGCCGTCTGCGTGCCTTTGATCTCGGTGGCGTTCTTGATCGCCTTGAGCAGTGCAATCGGATCGCTACCGCGCACCGGCTTGCCGCCGGCCCCCGCGATCAGCCGGCTGAGTGCGTCGGCCGCGGTGGCGCTGTCGAGCGCAATCGATCCGCCGCTCTTGGCGAGCGCCATCAGCGTCGGCGCCATCGCATCGGGCTCGCGCACGTCGGCGGACTGCTCGAGATGGTCGCGCGTCAGGTTGGAGAGTTTTCGGTGGTCGATGAAGATGGTGGGACGGCCGTCCTTCGGCACCAGCGCATAGGACAGCGGCAGCGGGGTGTGGGCGACGTCGGCCCCGCGGATGTTGAAGGTCCAGGCCACCGCGTGGCTGTCCGACAGCACCAATGCGTCGGCGCCGAGCTTGCCGATCTCGTTTCGGATCTGCGTCAGCTTCTCGGCTTCAGTGACGCCGGCATTCTGCAGGCTGTGCACGGCGACGGGGGCGAGTGGTGGCTGCGGGCGGTCCTGCCAGATTGCGTCGATTGGATTGCTGTCGACCGCGACGAGCTCGGCGCCGGCCCTGGCGCATGCGGCGGACAGGCGCTCGGCTGCCGCAAAAGTGTGCAGCCACGGATCAAATCCGAGGCGGTCACCGGCTTTCAGATGCGCGGACACCCAGCTCTCCGGCGGCGGGTCGATCAGCGATTCCACGGCCCAGGCCTTTGCGTCGACCTGCTTGGCGGCCTGAAGCGTGTAGCGGCCGTCGACGAACAATGCGGCCTCCTGGGTCAGCGCCACCGCGAGGCCCGCCGAGCCCGTGAAACCGGTCAGCCAGGCCAGCCGCTCTTCCGACGGCGGCACATATTCGTTCTGCTGCTGATCGGCGCGCGGGATCACGAAGCCGGTCAGCTTGCGGCGGGCGAGTTCTTCGCGAAGTGCGGCGAGCCGTGCCGTCAATGCGACGCCGGCCTCCGGCTCCTCGAATGTCTGGAAGTGTGCTTCGAACATGGTGGATCACTTTAGGATCATGGGGACGAGTCCGCAATCTGGACGCATTCGCGTCGCATCTGGCATGGACTGTGCTTGAATGGTTCCATTCGAATTGAGTGGAGTAAAGGATGCGGCAGTTGCGCTTCGTCCGGATGACAGGGAAATTCGAGCAGGTGGTTCATCTCAATGGCGAGGGGACACACGATGCCAGCGTTCACGTTTGAGAAGATTACGCCGCCGGTGCGTCGCACCCCGACTGCGGCGGCTCCGAAGAAGCCGCGCGGCGTCATGCGCCAGATGATTGATCGTATCGCCGAGCGCCGCGCGAAGCGTACCTTGCAGGATGAGCGCGCGCTGCAGCGGGATGAGAAGGCAGCAGAGTAGCGGCATCGATGATGCCGTAGGGTGGGGCAAAGGCGCGTAGCGCCGTGCCCACCATCTTCTATTCGAGGGCGAGATGGTGGGCACGCTTGCGCTTTGCCCACCCTACGGCGCTTCGCTCAATCCACCTTCCGCAGCAACAGGCTGCTCCACCCCTCGATCCGCAGATGCTTCAACGGCACGAGGCCGCGCGCGCGGTAAGCGGCGATCACGGCGGGGGCCTGGTGTGTCAACAGGCCGGAGAGGATGACGCGTCCGCCGGGCGCGAGATGCCGCGCCATCGGGCCCGCCAATTGCCTGAGCGGGTTGGCGAGGATGTTGGCCAGCACCAGGTCGAACGGACCGGCCTTTCCGAAATCCGGGGCGGCGAAGCCGGTCGCGCGGATGACCCGGACCTGGTTGCCGACCTCGTTCATTACCGCGTTCTCGGCCGCCACCCGCACCGACGGCGGGTCGATGTCGGAGGCGAGCACCGCGCGATGCAGGGCCTTGGCGGCCGCGATGCCGAGTACGCCGGTTCCGGTGCCGAGGTCGAGCAGGTTCCTCGGACGGGAACTCTTAAGGACATGGTCAAGCAGCAGTAAACAGCCACGGGTGGTGCCGTGGTGGCCAGTGCCGAAGGCAAGCGCCGCCTCGATCTCGATCGCGAGCTTGTTCGGCGCCACACGATCGCGGTCATGGCTGCCGTGCACGACGAAGCGCCCGGCCGGGACCGGGACGAGATCTTCCAGGCTGGCCTTGACCCAGTCCTTGGCCTCGACGGTGTCGAAGAGAAGCGTCGCGGCGATCGCATTTCCTGCTGAAGTTGCAACGAGTTCGCGCAGCCAAGCCTGGTCGGGCGCCTCGGCGAAATGGAGCGTGACGTCCCATGGTCCGTCCGGCCGCTCGAAGGCGGCAACCGCCGCATCGCCGTCGAAAAACACCTCGGTGAGCACGTCGACGACGCGCCTGGCGTCGGCCTCGCTGCCGATCGAAAAGCTGGCGCGATGGGTGGGAGAAGGCTGCATTCAGGGTTCCGTTGAGTTCAATTTTTGGAACTTTCGTCGCCAATTTTCCGCATAAGTTGCGGTTCCCCGGTTAACCGGGCTGTAGGTTGCGCCCCGTATCTTTGCGGATGTCGAAGCCAACCAACACAGCTTGGAATTGAAACGGAGACGAGTCTTGAAGCGCATGGTTCAAAAGTTCTGGTCGGACGAGTCCGGTGCAACCGCGATCGAGTACGGCCTGATTGCCGCAGGTATCGCTCTGGCGATCATCACCGTGGTGAACAGCCTGGGCGTCACCCTGAACGACAAGTTCACTTCGATTAGCAGCTCCTTGAAGTAATATCCGCCTCCATTTCCCAGCGGGGGCTATTTTTCTTTGAGGCTATTCCTGATCATCGCCCGCGAGGGGATACCCCTGGCGGGCGAGGTCGTTTCCGGACGAGCGTTCTCAGTGCTCTTCACAAATTGTCCACCGCCTGCCGGGACGCCGTCCACCCGCTTGTCCCACGATTGTCCACCGGCTTTCCCCAAGTTCGGTCCCGACGTTCTGGCCCATGTATCCTCTGTCTGACCACAGGCCATTCAGCAGCCAGTCCACAGCTCATCCACAGACCTATCCACGGCTTCCGAACAGCGACCTGTGATCTCTCAAGATCGCCTGCGCGGCGTTATGGCCGGGAGCACCGGTGACGCCGCCGCCGGGGTGGGCGCCGGAGCCGCAATGATAGAGGCCCTTCAACGGCCCGCGATAATCGGCATGGCCAAGCATCGGCCGCGCCGAGAACAACTGGTTCAAGGTCAGCGCGCCATGGAAGATATCGCCGCCGAGGAGGCCGAACTGCCGTTCGAGATCGAGCGGGGACAGGATCTGGCGGCCCAGCACGCTCGCCGCAAAACCAGGCGCGTATTTGTCCACCGTCGCGATCATGAGATCGGCGACCTCGTCGCGATGGTCGTCCCACGACTTTCCATCGGGAAGCTCCGGTGCGACGTGCTGGCAGAACAGGCTGGCGACGTGCTTTCCAGCTGGGGCCAACGTGTCGTCGAGGGTCGAGGGGATCAGCATCTCCACGACTGGTTCCCGGCTCCAGCCCTGCGCCCGCGCATCGAGCCAGGCGCGGTCCATGTAGCCGAGGCTTGGCGCCAGGATGATGCCGGAGCTGAGATGATCGCCCTCGCCGGGCAGCGCCGTGAAGGAGGGCAGGCGGTCCAGCGCAACGTTCATGCGGAAGGTGCCGGAGCCATTCTTCCAGTGCCGGATGCGGCCGAGGAAGTCCGCAGGAAGCGCGTCGGCCGCGACCAGCCGCGTGTAGAGCAGCTTTGGATTGACATTGGCTGCGACATATTTGGCGCGGATGGCCGTGCCGTTCTCCAGCACGACGCCGACGGCGCGGTCGCGCTCGACGATGATCTCGCGGACGCCGGCATCCGTTTCGATCACGACCCCGCGGCCCTGTGCCGCGCGCGCCATCGCCTGCGCGATCGCGCCCATGCCGCCGATGGCGTGACCCCAGACCCCCTTCTTGCCGTTCACCTCGCCGAAGGCGTGATGCAGCATCACATAGGCTGAGCCGGCGGCGTAGGGGCTGGCATAGTTGCCGACGATGGCGTCGAAGCCGAACAGGGCCTTGACCAGATCATGCTCGAAGCGCTCGTCCAGCATCTCGCCGGCCGAGCGGGTGAAGAGATCAAGCAGGCTGCGGCTCTGTTCCAGCGTGAGACCGCGCAGGATGTTGGCCGTCTTCCAGGCGTTGACGCCTTCGCGAACGGCTGCCGCGCCAAAGCCGTCGACGAGGTTCGGCGGCGCGCGGAGCACGAACTGCCGCAGCACGTCGGCGATGTCCTCCAGCTCGCGCGAAAATCCGTCGAGCGCGTCTGCGTCATGCGCGCTCAGCCGCGCGACTGATGCCTTCGTCCGCCCTTCGCCGGTGAGGAGATAGCTGGCATCCGGCGAGGGCAGAAAGTTCTGGGCGCGCCGTTCGACGATACGGAGGCCCTGCTCGGCGAGCTTGAGGTCGCGGATCACTTGCGGATTGAGCAGGCTCACAGTGTAGGCCGCGACCGAATTGCGGAATCCGGGGTGAAACTCCTCCGTGACCGCGGCGCCGCCGACCACCTTGCGGCGCTCGACCACGCGCACGCGCAGGCCTGCGCTCGCGAGATAGGCCGCGCAGGTGAGGCCGTTATGCCCCGCGCCGATGATGAGGACGTCGGTTTCGCTCATGATTCCCTGGTGTCTTTCCGGGGCGCGCGAAGCGCGAACTATGGTGCGGGCTCCGCACCGGAGAATATCGAGGTTCCGGGTTCGATGCTTCGCATCGCCCCGGAACGACATCTCTATATCAAGCATTCCTCGCTGCAACATCACGAGCGCCTTTATTGCCCGTTCAGGCGCCTTGTGCTCCATTGCGCGCGTCCGGCGCCCGCCGGGGAATGTAGGCTGGAGCTTCCATGGATTCGATCGTGCAACCTGCCGCCACGGAGCAGCCGTCGTCCTCGCGCAACCGGTTGCTGCTGACGGTCTACACCGCTGCGATCTTTGTCAGCGCGCTGCTGCTATTCTCGGTGCAGCCGCTGTTCACGAAGATGGTGCTGCCGCGGCTCGGCGGCTCGCCGGCGGTGTGGTCGGTGGCGATGGTGTTCTTCCAGTCGCTGCTGCTGGCGGGCTACGCCTATGCGCATCTGTTGATGCAGGCGAGGAGCCGCGTCGTGCCGGTGGCCGTGCATCTGGTATTGCTGGTGCTGGCCTTCGCCACGCTGCCGCTCGGAATAGCCTCCGCCTATGGCGAGCCGCCCGCTTCGGGCTATGCGTTCTGGCTGCTCGGCCTGTTCGTGGTTTCGATCGGCCTGCCGTTCTTTGCGCTCGCCGCCAACAATCCGCTGCTGCAGGCCTGGTTCGTCCGCACCGGCCATCCCGCTGGGCACGATCCCTACTTCCTCTACGCTTCCTCCAACATCGGCAGCTTCCTCGCGCTGTTGTCCTATCCGTTCCTGCTCGAGCCGATGTTCACGCTGCATGCGCAGAACCGGTTCTGGACCGGTGGCTATGGCCTGTTGATCCTCCTGATCGCCGCCTGCGGGGTGTTGCTGTTGCGCTCGCCGAAGCTCGCAATGGCCGATGCGCGGACCGAGGACGCCAATGCGCCGGCGCCGGATATCGTGACGCGGCTGCGCTGGATCTTCCTGGCCGCGGTGCCTTCGGGTCTGCTCATCGCGGTCACCGCGCACATCTCGACCGACGTCGCCGCGGCGCCGTTGCTATGGGTGCTGCCGCTGTCGCTGTATCTGCTCACCTGGGTCGTGGTGTTCCAGTCGCGGCCGCTGCTGCCGCACAAATGGATGCTGATGCTGCAGCCGGTCGCGATCGCGGGCGTCGTCGTCCTGCTCGCCTTCGGCGGCGAGCAGAATTTGCTGCTGACTCTCGGCGGCCATCAACTCTGCTTCTTCGTCATCGCCATGGCTTGCCACGGCGAGCTGGCGCGGACGCGGCCGGCGGCGAGATATCTCACCGGTTTCTATGTCGCGCTGTCGTTCGGCGGCATGGTCGGCGGTCTCTTTGCTGGCCTCGTTGCTCCCTTCACCTTCTCGTGGATCGCCGAATACCCGATCCTGATCGCGCTTGCCGCGCTGTGCCGGCCGTCCGCGAACGAGCGTCTCGCAGGTGTCGTCAAATGGTACTGGCTGGTGCTTGCCGCGCTCGCGATGGCGCTGGTTGCGCCGTCCTATACCACCGGCGGCCTCCCGACCTGGTTGGAGGATCACCGCGTCTGGGTCGCCGGCGCCGTCGGCGTGCTCGCCGCGCTGCTCGCTCTGGCGCTCAATGCCGGCCGCTGGAAGATCTTCGCCACCGTCGCACTCGCGCTGGCGTTGATCCGCGTCTATCCGGCGGACGAAGGCCGGGTCACGACGGTGCGCAGCTTCTTCGGCGTGCACAAGATCGTGGTGACGCCCGGCGGCTATTTCCACGTGCTGATGCACGGCACCACCATCCACGGCGCCGAGCGCTTCCGCAACAATGACGGCACGCCGGTCACCGGCCGGCCGGAGCCGATCACCTATTATCACAAGGACGGCGGCATCGGTCAGGCCGTCAGCGCGATCCGCGAGCGCAAGGGCGCGCCGCTCAAGGTCGCCGCGATCGGCGTCGGATCGGGCACGCTCGCCTGCGCCGCCGAACCTGGCGAGGACTGGAAATTTTTCGAGATCGACCAGTCGATGGTGGATGCCGCGCGTGACCCCAAAAATTTCCGCTACATCTCGAGTTGTCTGCCGGACATGAAGCCGGTGATCGGCGATGCGCGCCTCACCTTCGCAAAGGAGCCCGACGGAGCCTACGACCTCATCATCGTCGATGCCTATTCGTCGGATGCGATCCCGATTCATCTCGCCACCGAAGAGGCGATGAAGATCTACAAGGACAAGCTCGCGCCGAACGGGGCTGTGGTGATGCACGTCTCCAACCGGCATCTCGATCTCGAGACCGTCGTGGTCGGCATCGCGGACGCCAACGATCTCAAGAGCTGGGTCTTCAACGAGGATTCCGGGCGTGATGGCGACTACATCTTCTCGACCGACGTCGTCATCTCCGCGCGCGAGGAGGCCGACGTCGGTCGGCTCGCGTCCTCCAAGGTCTGGGAGCAGACCGAAGCCGACGACAGGGTACGGGTCTGGACCGACGACTATTCCAACATCCTGGGCGCCCTGTACCGGCGTTTGAAGAATGGAGAGTAGGGCGGCACCCGTCTCCATCCCCGGACGCAGCGCAGCGCTTCCCTGGCGATGCGAAGCATCGTCCAGTTCAGCGGTGCGCTGCAGAGCCGGGGCTGATGGCGCGGCGCTCTGGGTCCCGGCTCTGCGGAGCAGCGTTGCATGCTGACCGCGTCCGGACACGAGACCGACGGTTACGGCGCGATCGGCGTCCCCGCCGGCAGCACAATGCCCTTCTCGCCGGCGACCTCGCGCAGCAGATCGGGCCTGTCGGAAATGATCCCGTCGACGCCGAGCTCCATCATCCGCGCCATGTCTTCGCGCTTGTTGACCGTCCACACCACGACGCGTAATCCGAGCTCGTGGGCTTCCGCGACCAGCGCGGAGGTCACATCGCCGAAATAGGGCGACCAGACTGCGCCGCCCGCCGCCTTGATCGTCCGTGGCAGCGAGCTGACGTGATCGGCCGGGCTGAAGCCTGCCGTCCAGTTGGTGGCTTTGTCCAGCACGACTGTCTGGCCTGTGCCGCGCTGGAGCGTCAGGTACACCGTCGGTATCTTCGGCGCCTGCTGCTGGACGAGCTGCAGGGTCCTCCAGTCGAAGGATTGGATCATGACCCTATCGGAAAACGTTTCGGCGTCGATCAATCCCAGCAGCTTCGCGACAAAGGCCTGCGGATCGAGCGTTTCGTCCGGATGGTTCGGATCGATCTTGGTCTCGATGTTAAGGCGCACACGCGAGTTGCCGGATTTCCGCACCAGCGCGAACAGCTCGCTCAGGGTGGGAATGCGTGTCCCCGGCACGGCGCGCTGGTCGGGGAATTGTTTCGCATAGGCACTGTCCGGTCGGATCTGGCCGACGTCATAGGTCCTGACCTCGTCCAGCCGCAGTTTTACGAACGGCGTGCCGGGCGGAGCAATGTAAGTCCTGCCAGCACTGCGCGCGAGATCCGGATTGAGCCCGCGCTCATGCGAGACGACGACTTCGCTGTCAGCGGTCACGCCGACGTCGAGCTCCAGCGTGTCCACGCCCATCGAGAGCGCGTTGGCGAAGGCCGGCAGGGTGTTTTCCGGCAACAGCGCTCGCCCGCCGCGATGCGCCTCGATATCAAAGGCCATGACCCGCCCCGTTATCAGAACTGAGAGCACAGTCAGAATGGTCGTGGCACGTGACGGCATGGTGCCTCGAATAGCTATCCTGTTGTTCGCGCTGACGACTGACGACGGTGACGGAGCTGCGGCCGCGTCAGTTCTGGTAGTAATAGCCGCGCGGCTGGTAAACCTGCCGCGGCTGCGGTTGATAGTAATAGCCCTGCTGGCCGGAGCCTTGGTCGTAATAGGGACGCGGCTGCTGCTGGTAAACCTGCGCATCATAGAGCGGGCGTGTGCCGCGCGGTGCCGGATACCGTGCGCCGGTGTCGCTGCCGTCGGCCGGATAGATGTAATTGTCGTCCTGCGGCATGTAGCGGCGGGCGGGCTGCGCCGGCGGCGTCAGATTCACGGGATCGCCCGTGGTCGCGTACTGCTCTTCGGCTGGCTGCTGCGGCGCGCGGGCGACGGCATTGTTGGTGCGGCCGCGCGGATTGCGCGCCAGCGCCACCTGCGCCGAGCCGGTCAGCGTCACCGTGGTGTTGAGCACGCCCTGCTGCTGCACCAGCGCATAGAGTGTCGAGGCATTCTGGCGCGACAGCCGCACGCAGCCGTGGGACGCCGGCGAGCCGAGACGGCCGACCGAGTCGGTGCCATGGATGGCGTGGCCGACCTTGGTGAAGAAGATCGCGTGCGGCATCGGCGCGTCGTCGAATTCCTTGGAGTAGTGATCCTCTTCCATCCGGAAGGTGCGGAACGCGCCGTTAGGCGTTTCGCGCGAGGGGATGCCGGTCGACACCGGCCAGTGGTAGCGCGCGACGCCGTCGACCGCGACGGTCATCTGCTGATTGTCCTTGTCGACGGTGATCTCGACCTTGGCCTGCGCGCTGCCTGCGCTCAAAAGCATCAGTGAGGTGAAAGCGATAAAAAATGAACGCATCTGGAAACGCATTTGAATCCTGGCCTCCGGCCTGTTCACGCTAGGCGCCGCGGCTCTCCGTCCCCGACGTGCAATATGCCTGCAATCCGGCTTTCGTTCCAGCGGCCTGCCCGCCCATCGTTAACGCGGCGCCGGGCGTAAGCAAGGCCGCTTTGTGCCGCGCCGCGCGCGGTGGCGCTGACATTTTCGCGAGCGGCGCGCCGTTCATAACGCCGACAATTCGTCACAAAGGCGCAACCATTTGGCCGCCCGGTGCGTTGACGATCACCTGCCTCGACAGGCGGCGCTCGCCGCCATTCACCGTTTGGGATCGAAGATGAACAAAGCCCGCATCGCCGCCGCGCCGTCGCCGGCCGGTTTAGCCTTCCGCCTGGTGTTCGCAGCCGCCGCCATCCTGCTCGCGCTGTTGTCGCTGCCGCAGGCCGGCCACGCCCAGGGCATCGTCCGCGGCGCCCAGGAAGGCTCTTACGAGGGCAACCGGATTGCCGGCCCCGTGGGCGGTGCGGTCGGTGGCGTCGTCGGTGCCGGTGTCGGCGGCGCCGTTGGTGCGGTCGAGGGTGTGCTCGGCATTCCTCATCGTCACTACCGTCACCGCTGCCACGGCTATTACGACGGCTATCACCGCTTCCATTGCTATCGGTGAGGTCGCGTCAATTCTTCAGCCGATACCCCGTCCGAAAAATCCACCAGATCACGACGAGACAGATCACCAGGAACGCCGTCGTCATGCCGACGCTGACGGACATGCTGACGTCCGCGATCTCGTAAAAGCTCCAGCGGAAGCCGGAGATCAGATAGACGACCGGGTTGAGCATCGCCACCGTGCGCCAGGTGGGCGGCAGCATGTCGATGGAATAGAAGCTGCCGCCGAGGAAGGTCAACGGCGTCACCACCAGCATCGGGATCATCTGCAGCTTCTCGAAGCCGTCGGCCCAGATGCCGATGATGAAGCCGAACAGGCTGAACGTCACTGCCGTCAGCACCAGGAAGGCCAGCATCCAGATCGGATGGTGGATATGCAGCGGCACGAATAATCCGGCGGTCGCCAGGATGATCAGGCCCAAGATGATCGACTTGGTCGCGGCGGCGCCGACATAGCCGAGCACGATCTCGAAATAGGAGATCGGTGCCGACAGGATCTCGTAGATCGTGCCGGTGAATTTCGGGAAGTAGATGCCGAACGAGGCGTTGGCGATGCTCTGGGTCAGCACCGAAAGCATGATCAGGCCCGGCACGATGAAGGTGCCGTAGCTGACGCCCTCGACCTGGCTGATGCGAGAGCCGATCGCGGCGCCGAACACCACGAAATAGAGCGAAGTGGAGACCACAGGCGAGACGATGCTTTGCAGCAGCGTGCGCCAGGTGCGCGCCATTTCGAACAGATAGATGGCGCGGATGGCGCGGTGGTTCATGACGTCCTCACGAGATCGACGAAGATGTCCTCGAGCGACGATTGCGTCGTGTCGAGATCGTTGAAGCGGATGCCGGCGGTGCGGAGATCGCCGAGCAGGCTGGTGATGCCGGTGCGCTCGCCCTTGGTATCGTAATCGTAGACCAGCGTCGCGCCGGCATCGCAGAGCTCCAGCTCGTAATGCCCAAGGCTCTCCGGCAGCGCGTCGAGCTTGCCCTGTAGATGCAGCGTCAGCCGCTTCTTGCCGAGCTTCTGCATCAACGTCGCCTTGTCCTCGATCAGCACGATCTCGCCCTTGTTGATGACGCCGATGCGGTCGGCCATCTCCTCGGCTTCCTCGATGTAATGCGTGGTGAGGATGATGGTGACGCCGGACTGCTGGAGGGTGCGCACCACTTCCCACATGCCCTTGCGCAGCTCGACGTCGACGCCGGCAGTGGGCTCGTCCAGGAACAGGATCTGCGGCTCGTGCGATAGCGCTTTGGCGATCATCACGCGACGCTTCATGCCGCCGGAGAGCGTGATGATCTTGTTGTCCTTCTTGTCCCACAGCGAGAGGTCCTTCAGCACCTTCTCGATATGATCAGGATTCTTGGGCTTGCCGAACAGGCCGCGGGAGAAGCTCACGGTCGCCCACACGCTCTCGAAGGCGTCGGTGTGCAATTCCTGGGGCACGAGGCCGATCAGCGAGCGCGCCTTGCGGTATGAGGTCTGGATGTTCTCGCCGCCGACCAGAACCTTGCCTTCACTGGGGTTGGCGATGCCGCAGATGATCGAGATCAGCGTGGTCTTGCCGGCACCGTTCGGGCCGAGCAGCGCAAAAATCTCGCCCCGCTTGATGTCGAGATTGATGTTCTTGAGCGCCTTGAAGCCGGACCCATAGGTCTTCGACAGGTTGGCGACGGAGATGATGGAGGACATGGATGGCCGTCAGGCTGAGGGGGCAAAGGCTGGGGAGGGAGGCTGGAACCTGCCGGGAAGGGCGGGTCAGCGGAGCCCTGAGATAAGAACGCCTTTGCCGGGTCGCAATTGGCGAGAGAAAAATGGTCTCAAAACAGGCCCTTCGGTGGCAGGTTTCGGGCAGGTGTTGCGCGATGGTCACGGGCTGTGGCTAAGATTGCCATTCACGCGGCTCTTTGTTGCGTCTGCGAGCAGGCCATGGCTACGATTCCGACCAATCGCAAAGCGTATTGTCCCCAGGGAAAAGATCGATGAGACCGAACGGCCGTCACACCGCCGGCGTCAGCCAGTTGTCCGCCCTCCGTGTATGGGCGGTGGGCCTGCTCCTGCTGTCAGCTGTTGCCATCAGCCCGACCACGGCCCGGGCGGCCCCGAGCCAGGCCCAGGTCGCGACCACGCATGTCTATCTGCTCCGCGGCGTGCTCAACATCTTCTCGCTCGGCCTCGACACGATCGGCGCCCGTCTCCAGGCGCAGGGCATCCCGGTGACGGTCGCCAACTTCGTCTCCTGGTCCTCGCTCGCCGATGAAGCCGCAACCGCCTACAAGGCCGGCCGGCTCAAGACCATCGTCCTGGTCGGCCATTCCTCCGGCGCGACCGCGCTGCCCGACATGATCGCGAAACTCAACCGGCTGGGCGTGCCCGTGAAGCTGGCGATCGGCCTCGATTCCGTGTTCAAGACCAAGCTCTCGACCGGCGCGGAGCGTTACATCAACATCTATATCGGCGACGGCCCCGGTGAGCCGGTCAAGCGTGCCGACGGTTTCCGCGGCAAGCTCGACAATGTCGACGTGCGCGGCACCGGCGTCGGCCATATCTCGATCGACAAGAACGAGGCGATCCAGCGCCGCGTCATCGCCGAGATCGACGCCGCCATCATGCGCTCGCGCGCGCCGGCGGCGGTCCCGATCGCCGAACCCGGCGCACCGCGGCAGGCGCGCTCGGCGGCCGCAACGGCGCCGGCAAGGAACTGAGCCGTCGCATCCTCCCCCGCGTGATGCCGCCTAAGCGGGCGTCACGCGGACCGGCATGCTCTCCAGCCCGCGCAGGGAATTGTTGAGCCTGCGTTTCGGCTCCGCCGTGAGCTCGATGGTCTTCACGCGCCTCGCAAGCTCGCTGAAGATCAATTCGCCTTCCAGACGCGCGATCATCTGACCGACGCAGGCGTGGATGCCTGCGCCGAAGCCGACATGGCCGGTCGCGGTCCGTTCGACCTCGAAGCGATCGGCTCCGTCCCATCGGGCCGGATCGCGGTTGGCGGAGGCCATGAACAGCAGCACCTTGCGGTGTGCCGGGATCACGCCGCCGCCGATCTCGACGTCGCGCGAGGTGGTTCGAAAGAACGTCTGCACCGGTGAATCGTAGCGCAGGCCTTCCTCGAAAGCGTTGCGCGCCAACTCCGGCCTGTGGTGGAGCTTGCGGTATTCATCCGGATGGGTGGCGAGCGCGAGCAGGGTGTTGCCGATGCCGTTGACGGTGGTGTCGATCCCCGCCGTGAGGAACGGCCGCACCAGATGCGTCGCCTCGTGCTCGGTAATCTCGCCGTCGTCGGCTGCCTGGTAGATCATCATGCCGAGGCTGTCGGGCCGCAACGCATCTCGTGCGCAGCAGTCCATGATCCAGCTCTGGGCGGCGAGGCCTTCCTTGCGTGAAGCCGCTAGCATCTCGTTCTCGGGGCCAAAGCTGTCGAACACGAATGTGCTCCAGGCCAGCAGCTTCTCGCGGCCGTCCGCCCGGATGCCGATCGCATCCGGAAACACCTTCATCGGATAGGCTTCGGCAAGATCGGTGACGGCATCGAACGTGCCTTTGTCGATCAGCTCCGTGACCTTCTTCTCCGCCTCCTGCTGAAACGTCTCGCGCAGCTTCCTCGCGACGCCCGGAGACAGCGTGCGGCCGAGGACCCGCCGGCCCTTGTCGTGATCGGGCGGATCGATCTGGAGCGTCAGCGGCTTTGGCAGCGCAGGGTTCATCCCGTTGAGCCCGACGCCCTCGCCACTGATGAACGTCTTCCAGTCCTTCAAGGCCGGCTCGACCTCGCCATAGCCCGCCATCGCCCACACGCCGTAACGCTCCAGCGCGAACACGGGCCCGAGCGCGCGTAGCGCTTCATAGGCAGGATAGGGGTTCAACAGGAAGTCAGGCGCAAACGGGTCGACCTGACTGGAGGCGATGCCGCTCATGGTCAGCTCCGCGTCTATGGTTTGCTGAGCGGGCACTGGCCATCGCTCTCCGAGCGGAACGCGTCCTCGCCCTTGATGGTGGCGACGACCTTCAGCAGATCCCACGCCGAGGTCGATTCCTCGGGCGACTTGACCTGCAACAGGTAGAGCGGGTGGATCTTGCGTCCGTCCTTGCGGATATAGCCCTTGCCGAACAGAACATCGTCGGTCGGCATCTCCTTCATCGCGGCGACGACGGCCTTGCCATCCTTGGCGCCTCCGACCTTGTCGACCGCTTTGAGATAGTGAATGACCGAGGCATAGACGCCGGCCTGCATGTCGTTCGGATAGGCCTTCGAAGGAATCCGTTCGGCGAAGCGTTTTGCGAAGGCCCGCGTGCCGTCGTTCAGATCCCAGTAGAACGGGTTCATGATCTGCGCGCCTTGCGCAAACTTCAGGCCCAGTGCGGGAAGCCCGTTCATGCCGAGGATCAATCCGACCAGCTTGTGGTCCTTGGTCAGTCCGAACTCGGCGGCCTGCTTCATCGACGTGATGGTGTCGTCACCGGCATTGGCGAAGCCGACGACGTTCGCGCCCGACGCCTGGGCCTGTAGCAGGAAAGAGGCGTAATCGGCCGTTCCCAAGGGATGCCGTACGCTGCCGAGCACCTCGCCACCGGCCGCTTTCACGGCCTCCGCAGCCTGCTTTTCCAGATCATGACCGAAGGCGTAGTCGGCGGTGATGAAGAACCATTTCTTGCCGCCCTGCTGGACGATCGCCTTGCCGAGACCGCGGCCGTAAGAATAGGTGTCGTAGGTCCAGTGCACGGTGTTCGGCGTGCATTTCTCGCCGGTCAGCAGCACTGTTCCGGCGCCCGATCCGACGAAGACCTTGTTCTTCTCGGCGCTCATGCCGGCCACCGCAAGCGCGATCGACGAGTTCGGGAGGTCGAAGATCGCATCGACGCTGTCGTTCTCGTACCAGCGCCGCGCGATGCCGATCCCGATGTCGGTCTTGTTCTGGTGGTCGGCCGCGACGACCTCGACCGGCTTGCCGGCGGCCTTTCCGCCAAAATCCTCGACGGCCATTTTGGCGGCAACGACCGAGCCGATGCCCTGGTAGCTCGCGAACGGACCCGACTGGTCGTTCAGGATGCCGATCTTCACGACGTCCTGGGCCAACGCCGGCGCCGTGGCGAGCGTTGCGGCCAAAATGCACAATTTGTGCAGGAATTTGCTGTTCATTGTGTCCCTCCCATAGGCGGTCTTGGTGCCGCTGAATAATAGTTATATTTTATAGCTATTTTTGAGAGTGTCAATTCGACCGTCCCTGAGATTGAGAATCATGAGCCCGAAGCCTCTAAGCGGAGCCAAATCCGCTCCGCAAAAGTCCGCTCAGCAGACGGAGAAATCGCTGGACCTGCGCGCGCTCCAGCGCACCCCCGGCTTCATGCTGCGCCTGGCGCAGCTGAAATTCTTCGAGGGCTTCTACGAGGAGTTCGCCGCCTTGGGCCTGACGCCCGCGACCTATGCGATCTTCGCCGTCATTCGCGACAATCCCGGCGTGCCGCCGAGCAGCCTCGCCGGCCTGCTGCGGCTGCGGCTGCCGAACCTGATCAAGATCCTGAACGAGCTGGAATCATCCGGCTTCATCAAGCGCAACCGCTCGAAGTCCGATCGCCGCGCCGTCGAGCTCATGCTGACGCCGAAGGGCGCAAAGCTCATTGCGGAGGGTGCAAGGCTGACGGAGCCCTATAATCGGAAGATGCTGGCGCCGCTCAGCGAGGCCGAGCAGCGCACGCTGCTCGAATTGTTGAACCGGATGCTGCCATTTTAGCCGTTCGCGCGCGAGGACTGGGGCCAATCGTCGCAAAGTCCGGTCGCGCCGCCAGGCGTGCGGTGAGAGTTCGCACTCGGAGGAGATAGCCGGTTCCGTGCCCCAAATTCCACCCAATCGGCCGTCACTAAGCCGGCGGGGGAGGTGATCGCCTCCCGTCGTGGGACTGCTGGATTGATGATTGATTTGAGGCGACTAGTCGCGCTGGCAGCCGTTGCGCTGCTCGCCCTGAGCCCCGGCATGGCCGCCGCCTCTCCTGCCAAGTCCAAGGCCACCGCGGCCGCACCCGCCGCACCCGCCGCGCCGCCGTTCGAGCCGTTGCCGCCCCCGAACGTCTATCTGTTCCGCGGCGCCATGGGCCCGATCTTCTCGACCGGCATGGACCGGCTCGGCGAGAAGCTGACACAGGCCGGCTTTTCCGCCGATGTCTACGAATTCACCCTCTGCCGGTTCATCGGCAACCGCGTCATCGCCAGCTACAAGGAGAAGGCGGCGCCGATCGTGCTGATCGGGCACTCCATGGGTGGTCTGTGCTCGATCGTCATCTCCGAGATGGCGGCCAAGGAGAGCATCCCGATCAGCCTCGTCATCGCCATCGATCCCGCGCATGCGACCGGCGACGTGCCGCTCAATGTCGAGCGCTTCATCAACATCTTCCTGTCCGACAGCGTGCTCGGCGGCGGCGACGTCGTCGCGGTCCCCGGCTTTCGGGGCCATTATGCGAGCTACGACTTGAAGGAAAACAGCCGCGTCTCGCACATCAACATCGAGAAATCCGACGACATCCATCGCCAGATCGTCGAGATGGTGACCCAGCTGCCGCGCATTCCGCCGCAGACCCAGGCCGGTGCCGTGCCGCTGCGTTATCTGGTGCCTGCGGATACGCTGGTCGAATTGTGGGATAGTGGCGTCCGGGTGCCGGTGCGGCGCGGCGACACCATGGAGAGCATCGCCGCCGCCAATCGCGTGCCGCTGTGGACGCTCGCGCAGAGCAACTCGCTTGCAGAGAACGCGCAGCTCACGCCCGGACAGACCATCATCGTGCCGCGCCATCTGGCACCGCCGGAGCCGGCCGCCGCGATGGCGACGCCGGCTCCTCCGGCGGGGCGGAGGTAGTTAATTCACACCCGTCATGCCCGGGACAAGCCCGGCCATGACGTCGAGGGGCGATCACACATTCGAGCCGTTGATCGCGTCGATCACGGCATCGGTCACTTCCTTTGTCGTCGCCTTGCCGCCGACATCCGGCGTCAGCACGCCCGCTGCGCAGACGCGCTCGACCGCCGCCATCAGCCTTGAAGCGGCGTCCTTCTCGCCGAGATGCTCGAGCATCTGCGCGCCGGTCCAGAAGGTCGCGACCGGATTGGCGATGCCCTTGCCGGTGATGTCGAAGGCCGAGCCGTGAATCGGCTCGAACATCGAGGGGAAGCGGCGCTGCGGATCGATGTTGCCGGTGGGCGCCACGCCGAGGCTGCCGGCCAGCGCGCCGGCGAGGTCAGACAGGATGTCGGCATGGAGATTGGTCGCGACGATGGTGTCGAGGCTTTTCGGATGCAGCGTCATGCGCACCGTCATGGCATCGACCAGCATCTTGTCCCAGGTCACGTCGGGGAATTCGGTCGCGACCTCGGCCGCGATCTCGTCCCACATCACCATGCCGTGGCGCTGCGCGTTCGACTTGGTCACGACGGTCAGGAATTTGCGCGGGCGCGACTGTGCGAGCTGGAACGCATAGCGCATGATGCGGGTGACGCCGACGCGGGTGAAGATCGCGACCTCGGTGCCGACCTCTTCCGGCAGGCCCTTGTGGGCGCGGCCGCCCATGCCGGCATATTCGCCTTCCGAGTTCTCGCGCACGATCACCCAGTCGAGATCGCCGACACCGACATTGCGCAGCGGCGAGGCGACGCCGGGCAAGATCTTGGTCGGCCGCACATTGGCATATTGGTCAAAGCCCTGGCAGATCGGCAGGCGCAGGCCCCACAGCGTGATGTGGTCGGGCACATCAGGTGCGCCGACCGCACCGAAATAGATCGCGTCGAACTTCTTCAACTCGGTGAGGCCGTCGGCCGGCATCATCACGCCGTGCTTCTTGTAATAGTCCGAACCCCAGTCGAACGTCCTGACGCTGAAGGCGAGGTCGCCGCTGCGTTTTGCCAGCGCCTCCAGCACGCGGATCCCGGCCGAGATCACCTCGGGGCCGATGCCGTCGGCGGGAATGGCTGCGATCGAATGAGTGCGCATGAGAATGCTCCGTGTGAGAGATCGCGCCGGCATATCCGGCTGTCTGCGTCGCCAGCGAATCTAGACGGCAGTGCAGGGCGGACTCAATTGGCGCTGGTTTATACAAAAAAATGATATAATCCTCGCGAGGCGAGAGGATTTGCGGAATGGAATTGCATCAGCTCCGGTGCTTCGTGGCGGCGGCCGAGCAGCTGCATTTCGGCCGGGCGGCGCAGCAGCTCCAGATGCTGCCTTCCGCGCTTGGCCGCCAGATCAGGCTGCTGGAGGAGGATCTGGGCACGCGGCTGTTCGCGCGGACGACGCGTGCAGTGTCGCTCACCGAGGACGGCGCGACGCTGCTGCGCGATGCCCGCGCTATCCTCGCCAAGGTCGAGGCGGTCGAGAGCAATCTGCGCAACCGCTCCCGGGCGGGGACTGCGCGGCGGCTCCGGATCGGCGCCATCGACAGCGCAGCCGCCGGGTTGCTGCCGCCG
Source organism: Bradyrhizobium sp. CCBAU 25360 (assembly GCF_028128695.1). Taxonomy (NCBI): domain Bacteria; kingdom Pseudomonadati; phylum Pseudomonadota; class Alphaproteobacteria; order Hyphomicrobiales; family Nitrobacteraceae; genus Bradyrhizobium; species Bradyrhizobium sp. CCBAU 25360. Next base: position 504,424 of record NZ_LBJA01000044.1, on the reverse strand, counting down.
CTCTTGCGCGACTTCCGCGCCAAGCATCCTGACATCGCGGTGCAGCTGCTCGAGGACAAGACCATCCGGTTGCTGCCGAAGATCCTGACCGGCGCGCTGGATCTCGCCTTCGTTCGCCGGCCCGATCGTGTGGACAAGCGGCTCGAATTCCGCGATCTGCTCCAGGAGACCGCGATCGTGGCGTTCCCGCAGCGCCACGCGCTGGCCGCGCGCAAGTCGATCACGCTGGCCGACATCGCCGACGAGGCGATGCTGGTGCCGGACCGCCGTTCGCGGCCGCACAGCCATGACCTCACGATCAAGCTGTTCGAGCAGGCAGGCCTGACGCCGCGCATCGTGCAGGTCGCCGACGAGAAACAGACCATCATCAACCTGGTGGCCACGAAGCTCGGAGTTGCGATCGTGCCGCGCTGGACGGCGCGCATGGCGGTCACGGGCGTGCGCTTCGTGCCGCTGCGGCCAAGGCAGAGCGGGCCGGTCGGCCGGCTGCCGCTCGCCGCCGCGTGGTTGCGCGGCTCGCGCGATCCGGCCCGCGATGCCATGCTGGCGGTGCTCGAGGCGCGCCTGCGCAGCTATGCGCGGGAGGCGTGAGGGGCTATGACGGAAGCTCGGACCAGAGGTGAGTGCGATGACTGAACAGAGAGCTTCGAGCGCGTTGCGGGTCGCCATTGCCGGGCTGGGCTCGATCGGCACGAAGATCGCGACCGCGCTCGATCAGGGCATTGAGGGACTGGCGCTGTCGGCGGCGGCTGTGCGCGATCCCGCCAAGCATCAGGCCTTCATCGGCGGTCTGCGTCATCCGCCAAAGATCCTGCCGATCGATCAGCTCGGCGAGGTCGCCGACATCGTGGTCGAGTGCGCACCGAGCAGCCAGTTGCGCGCGATCGTCGAGCCCGCCGTGAAGCGCGGCAAGGCGGTGGTCGTCGTGAGCGTCGGTGGCTTGCTCGACAATTTCGATCTCGTCGATCTCGCCCGCGCCAATGGCGGCCGCATCATCGTGCCGACCGGCGCGTTGATCGGGCTCGACGCCGTCAACGCCGCCGCAATCGGCACCATTCATTCCGTGAAGATGGTGACGCGCAAGCCGATCGACGGGCTGAAGGGCGCGCCCTTCATCGTGCAGAACAAGATCGACATCGACAATCTAGGCGAGCCGCTCAAGCTGTTCGAGGGCAGCGCACGCGAAGCGGCGAAGGGCTTTCCGGCGAACGTCAATGTCGCCGTTGCGCTGTCGCTGGCGGGAATAGGGCCCGATCGTACCGAGATCCAGGTTTGGGCCGACCCGACCGTGACGCGCAACGTTCACCGCATCGAGGTCGAGGCGGATTCGGCGCGGTTCTCGATGGGCATCGAGAACATCCCATCCGAAAATCCAAAGACCGGCCTGATCACCGCGCTGTCGGTGATCGCGCTGCTGAAGAAGCAGCGCGCCACGCTGTGTGTGGGGACGTGATCCTTTACGCGCCCGTGACGCGCCAGATCACGTTGCCGACGTCGTCCGCCATCAGCAGTGATTTCTTGTCGGGGCCGATCACGACACCGACCGGGCGGCCGTAGGATTCCTTCTCGTCCGGGGACAGGAAGCCCGACAGGATGTCGCGACCGGGGCCGGACGGCTTGCCGTTCTCGAACGGGATGAACACCAGCTTGTAACCGGACAGCGTGCTGCGATTCCACGAGCCGTGCTGGCCGATGACCATGCCGTCGGGGAAGCCCGGCAGCGTGCCTGCGGGCATCCAGCACAGGCCGAGCGAGGCGGTGTGGCCGCCGAGCGCGTAGTCCGGTTGAAGCGCCTTGGCGACCATCGCAGGATCCTGCGGCACGCGGTCGTCCACCGTCTTGCCCCAATAGCAATAGGGCCAGCCGTAGAAGCCGCCGTCGCGCACCGACGTCAAATAATCCGGCGGCGTCTCGTCGCCGAGCCCGTCGCGCTCGTTGACGACGGTCCAGAGCACACCCGTATTCGGCTCCCACGCAAGCCCGACCGGGTTACGCAGGCCCGCGCCGAAAATGCGGTGCGTGCCGGCAACGAGGTCGAGCTCGTAGACCGCGGCGCGGCCTTCCTCGACCTCCATGCCCATCTCGGCGATGTTGCTGAGCGAGCCGACTCCGGCATAGAGCTTCTTGCCGTCGGGGCTTGCCAGCAGGCTGCGGGTCCAGTGTCCGCTTGGTTTGAACGTCGTGAGCCGCTTGCCCGGCGCGGTGATGCGGTCGGCACCCGCGACATAGGGAAACGCCATCACGCCGTCGGTATTGCCGACATAGAAGGTCTCGCCGACCAGCGCCATGCCGAACGGCTGGCTGAGATTTTCCATGAAGGCGCCGCGTTGCTCGGCGACGCCGTCGCCGTCCTTGTCACGCAGCAGCGTAATGCGGTCGGCGGACACGCCGAGCGCCGCGGCGCGCCGCATCGTTGCCTGCATCGCGTAATGAAACACGCTGCGCGGTGCGCCCGCGATCTGCGTTGCCTCCGCAATCAGCACGTCGCCATTGGGCAGCACCTCGATCCAGCGCGGATGGTCGAGCCCGGTCGCGAACGCGTTGACCTTGAGCCCGGGCGCGACCGTCGGCTTCTGGCCCTCGCTCCAGCCGCGCGCGGTCGGCATCTTCAAGGTCGGGATCGCGCCTTGCGGCTTGGCTTCGGGAATGGCGGGCTTCTCTCCCCAGGCCGGCGCAGGCACGGTGCCCGACAGCTTCCGCCATTGCAGTGCGACGCCGCCGAGGAGCGCAACGAACTGCGCAAAGATGCTGGAGAAGGTCATGAGAGGGCCCCTGTTTGCGCGCGCATCCAACTGGCTGACGGGGCAGACGTCAACCTGTGCGAGGCGCCGGCCGGGCCTATTCCCGCGGAATGGCAGCCGATCGATTTTGCATGGGACGAACGCTGGCGGGGCTTGCCCGGAGATCAGCGAGGGATCTGCCGCTCCAGTCGCCGTGCCGCACGAAAATCGTTGAGGTGATGGATGTTCGGCACCAGCGCGGCCTCCTTGGACAGCAGATGATAGACCCGCGCCACCGTGCGCTGCTTCTGCTTCGGTCGCCCGCGCGGCAGCGCCCGCGCCTTGCGGACAGCGGCGATCGCATGCTCGCGAAAATAATCGTAGGCGTCCGACATGGCTCGATGCTCGCGCAGGTGGCAGCTGTCGAGGGATAACGGGCTTGGGGAGGGGCGGTTCCTTGGTGCGTCCAAGCACGCGCTTGGTGCCCCGGACGCAGCCCGGCGCGTCTTCGCGGTGCGATGCAGAGCCGGGGCCCATCTCACCGCCATGTAGTACGTCGCTATCTGGGTCCCGGCTCTGCGCAGCAACGCCAAGGGCGTTGCAGCGCGTCCGGGACACGAGAGTGAGGCGAGCTGCTAAGCCCTCACCGCGGCGACAGGAACGGGATGATCATCGGCACGCGGCGGCAATAGGCACCGTAGGCGTCTTCGCCAAGCTCCTTGGAGAGGAACACCTCTTCCATCCGGCCCTTCTGCCACATGCCGAGCGAGATCAGGATCGCGCCGAGGATCGCGGTGACGGTGCCGACTGCGATGCCGGTGGCGAGCATGCCCGCGATCAGGCCGGTGTAGATCGGATGGCGCACGATGCCGTACGGCCCGGTGTCGACGACGCGGTGGTCTTCTTTGTGGGTGATGGTGTTCGACCAGAACTTTCCGAGATGCAGCCGTCCCCACCAGGTGAAGGAGATGCCGGCAAGCACGATCAGCGCCGTGATGTAGACGGCGGTATTGCTGAACACCCAGAGCGGCTTCTCACCGAGCACTTCCGCGGTCCACGGCGTGAACAGGATGCCGCCGACCAGGATCGGGATGCGATAGCGGCCCGACTCCAGCGTCAGCACCTGCTTCTGGGTGCGGCCCTGCCAGAACGAGGCGCCGACCCAGCTGGCGAGCCAGGCGAGCCAGATCAGGGCGAGCAGTTGCGTCGGCCAGGTCGTGGTCCAGCCACCCCAGGCGACAGAGAGAAGCTTGCTGAAATCGAAGGACATGAAGGTTCTTTGCGTTGGGCGGCGGCTTCAGCTCGCGCGCGAGGAGAGCGCGTGATGCTTGATGGCGCCGGAGGGCTGCTGGCCGTTGCGGGCGAGCAGATGGGTGATGGTTTCGCGCAGCACGGGCTCGATCGGACGCGGCGCGTAACCGAGCTCGGTGCGCGCCTTGCCGATCGAGAGGTCGCTCGCCGCGAGCGCAATGCGCACGCCCTCGGCGGTGCCGTTGGGCGGCCGGCGCGTGACACGATCGGCGAGGTATTCGAGCATGATGCCCGAGAGCTCGGCGATCTTGCCGGGCACGACGACCGGGAACTGCCGGCGGCCGCTCATCGCCGACATCATCCGCAGGATGTTGCCGAGCGGGACGCAGTCGCCGCCGAGGATGTAGCGCTGGCCGATGCGGCCGCGCTCCATGGTCAGCACGAGTCCCATGGCCACGTCGCGGACGTCGACGAGGTTGACCAGGAAGTTGAGATGCGGCTGCACCTTCTTCTGCAGGAAGTACCACAGCATCGCCGTCGGCGGCGTCAGATTGTGGTCGGCCGCGCCGATCGGCATGGTCGGCGTGCCGATCACGAGCGGAAAGCCGCTGGCCGCCGCGTTCGCGGCATGATGCTCGGCGAGCGACTTCGACCGCGTATAGGCGCCCGGCATCGCGTCGGCCGGCTGTAGCGCCTCTTCGGCGGCTGCGCCTTTGAGGTCGGAATAGGGGAACAGGATCGATTCCGTCGAGCAGTGCAGGAAGCGCGACACGCCGCGCTTCATTGCGGCCGCGAGCACGATTTCGGTGCCGCGACAGTTGACCTCGTGAAAGTCCTGCTTGTTGGCGACCCACATGCCGGGCAGGCCGGCGAGGTGATAGACCTGATCGACCCCGGCGATCGCAGTATCGACTGCTGCGCCGTCGAGCACCGAGCCGTGGACGAATTCAACGTCCGCGTTGGCCGCGGCCGGCGCGCGGACATCGAGAACGCGCACCCGCTGCCCACGGGCGCGGAGCGCTTCGACGAGGTGATGTCCGATGAAGCCACTGCCACCGGTAACCAGTACGAGAGCCATGCAGAAGGTTGCTGTTTCGCGTCTAGAGCTATCGGGTTGAAAGGGAATTGGCCGGAAGAGGCGCCAGAATCGCGGCAAGGTCGCGACGGAAGCCCAATGCAATGAATAATTTTGCCATCACGAACATCGGTCCAAGCAAAAGATGCGAAGGAAAAGTGAACAACGAGGCTTCGCGGCCCTCAAAAACCTTGTGACCGATGGCCTGCGCGGCGAGGCCGAGCGCCACCAGGGCGGCGAAAATCGCCCACATCGTCGCGGTGCCGACTTGCGCCGCAACGGTCGTCGCAACGGAAAACAGCACGATCGAGACCGCCAGAATGCCGATCCCGAGCGCCACATCGAGCAGCAGCCAATATATCAGGACCGGCAACGCCAGGATCACCGCGAGGCTGACATCGAAACCGAACAGCGGAAGCCTGACCAGCGTCAGCGGCATCACGGCGCCGGTGAACAACAGGAGAATACCGACCACATGCATCGCCGTGTTCCGGGGGTCGCGATGGTACTCGACATAAACGGCAAGTTGGCGCTGAAAATAGCCACCCATTTCGGTCTCATGCAGCACGGGGTCGGGGAAGGGCGAACAGAGGCTATAGCACTGGACCGGGCGGTGCACAAACCGGCGCTTTTGTCGCGTGAAACCGCATTTGTGCGCCCCGAACAGGCTACAAAACGATCGGGACTTCAAAGGGTTCCGTCGGGTGCGAAGTTGCGTTTGCTCAGCGCTTCTTGGCGGGCTTTTTCGCCGCAGGCGCAGGCGCCGCAGCCGGATGCGCAGGCGCCTCCTCGGGCACCTTGGCGTAGGTCAGGATCTGCAACTGGCCGTTGACGGCCGAGGTCGGCTTGGCCCGGTCGAGAAACTGCTCCTCGCCGAGCCCGATCGGATGCAGCCGCTTGGTCGAGATCTTGAACGTGTTCACCAGCACGTCGCGGATCGCGTCGGCGCGGCGCTGGCTCAGGATCGCGTTGGCCTCGCGCGTCTTCGAGTTGGATTCGACGTGGCCGACGATCAGGAACGTGTAGGGCAGCAGCGAGGAATGAACCAGCGCGTCCGCGATGCGGCCGACGGTCTGGTAGGAGGCCGGCTGGATGATCGGCGTGTCGGCATCGAACTGGATCTGCGCGTTGAAGGCGGGAAGCTTGGCGAGGTCAGGCGCGATCGGCGGCCGGTTCACCGGACCCGGATCGTTCTTGATCCTGGCCTTGGCGCGCTCCATCACCTGCTGCTTCAGCGCGGGAAGGTCGACCTCGGCGGCTTCTTCGAAATGGTTGAGCTTGCCGACGATGTCGTCGCGGGTCGGCGCCGCCGTCTGGGCACCGGCAGCGCCCGCGAGCAAAGCGAGGCCGAGCGCGACCGCAGTTCCGGCAATGAAAAGCCTGCTCGCGCGCATCAGCGGTACCCCGCGTCGTCGACGGCTTTCAGGCAGTTGTTGCTGATGCCCTTGGGCGTCGAAACCAGGCAGGGGATCGACTTGCTGGTCTCCTTGGTCGAGCCGCCGCAGACCTTGACGATCTCGCGCTGGCAGGCGTTCGCCACCGTAACACGCGCGGCGACGCGCTTCTGGATGGCGTCGAACGCGCCGAGATAGTCGCTCGCGCACTGCTGGGACAGCACGTCGCGGTTGCGCGACAGGCACTCCTTCAGGCGGGTCGAGTCCGGGTTGACGCCGCGGCAATTGGCGACGATTTCCGCACCGCAGCTCTTGGCGAGGAGCCCGATCGAATCGCCAAAGCTCATGGTCTCCGCCGCTGCAAGCGACGGCATCCCCAATGCCAGCAAGATCAGTGTGATGGAGCCCCGGACCATGGCTGCATCTGATACGGGGAAGTTCGGGCTGGTCAAGGGCTGTTCGGACGAGAACTGTCGAAGGCCCGGCGAGTGCGGCGAACAGTCCTCACTCGTCGGCGTCGTCGCGGGGCGGCCATTCGATCAGGGCGACCGTGTGTTTCCTGAGGTCGTCGGCGAACTCAGGGTTGACCTTGAGCTCGTCCAATGTTCTGGGCGGAGGAAGCTGCCGGCCGTCCGCGATCAGCTCCTGCGCATAGAAGGCGAGTGCCTCGGGTGCACTCTCCAGGGCCTCCTCGACATCGTCGCCGCCGGAGATGCAGCCGGGCAGGTCGGGAAACCACAGGCTGACAGCGTCGGGATCGGTGTCTTCGATGATGGCAACATACTGAGCCATATCGGGCGCTCACGCCCGCTGCACAAAGCTGTCCACGACCTTCTTCTCGCCGGCCTTGTCGAAGGCGATGGTGAGCTTGTTGCCGTCGATCTTGGTGACGCGTCCGTAGCCGAATTTCTGGTGGAAGACGCGGTCGGAGAGCGAGAATTCGGAAGTTGTGCCGGTGGATTTGGCGACCAGCTCGCCCTCGATCGTCAGGGGACCGCGGCGGCGCGAGGAGAAGCTGCCGAAGTCGGGGCCTGATGACGAGGAGGATGAGAACGTCGCAGCCTCTTCCTCGAAGCCGCCGCTTCCAACGCTGCCGCCACCGCCGCCATTGCGGCCGCCGCCCCGGTTGCGGTTGGCCTGGGCGCGCTGCCAGCCCGGCGTCGAATAGGTGGAGCCGAACGCCTCCATGTCGTCGAAGCGTGAGGCGCCGTAGCCGCCGGTGCCGCCCCAGGCCGAGCCGCCCTTGGATTCGGTGATCTCGACATTGGCCGCCGGCAGTTCGTCGAGGAAGCGCGACGGGATCGTGGTCGACCAGGTGCCGTGGATCCGGCGGTTGGTGGCGAAATAGATCATGGCGCGGCGGCGGGCGCGGGTCAGGCCGACATGGCCGAGCCGGCGCTCCTCCTCGAGGCCGGCGCGGCCCTGTTCGTCCAGCGTGCGCTGGCTCGGGAACAGGCCTTCCTCCCAGCCCGGCAGGAACACGTTGTCGAATTCGAGCCCCTTGGCCGAATGCAGCGTCATCAGCGACACCGCGTCCTCATCGGCGCCGCTGTCGCGGTCCATCACCAGCGAGATGTGCTCGAGGAACCCTTGCAGGTTCTCGAACTCCTCCATCGAGCGCACCAGCTCTTTCAAATTCTCCAGCCGGCCTGCGGCGTCCGCCGAACGGTCCTTCTGCCACATCTCGGTATAGCCGCTCTCGTCGAGCACGATCTGGGCGAGGTCGGTGTGCGCGGTGACCTCGCGCTGGGCGCGCCAGCGGTCGAACTGGGCGACGACCTCGCGAAGCGAGCCGCGTGCCTTCGGCTTCAGCTCGTCGGTCTCGACTACGGCGCGCGCCGCTTCGAACAAGGGAATGCGGCGCTTGCGGGCGTGGTCGTGCAGCATCTGCACGGTGGCATCGCCAAGGCCTCGTTTAGGCACATTGACGATACGCTCGAAGGCGAGGTCGTCGGCCGGCGAGTTGATGACGCGCAGGTACGCCAGCGCATCGCGGATTTCGGCGCGCTCGTAGAAGCGAGGGCCGCCGATGACGCGATAGGGCAGACCGAGCGTGACGAAGCGGTCTTCGAACTCGCGCATCTGATAGGAGGCGCGCACCAGGATCGCGATCTCGTTGAGCTTCTCGCCCTTGCGCTGGATCTGCTCGATCTCCTCGCCGATGCCGCGGGCCTCCTCTTCGGAATCCCACGAGCCCGTGACCGTGACCTTCTCGCCGTCCTGGTCCTCGGTACGCAGCGTCTTGCCGAGCCGGCCTTCATTGTGCGCGATCAGGTGCGAGGCGGCGGCGAGGATGTGGCCGGTCGAGCGATAGTTGCGCTCGAGGCGGATGACCTTGGCGCCGGGAAAATCGTGGTCGAAGCGCAGGATGTTGTCGACCTCGGCACCGCGCCAGCCATAGATCGACTGGTCGTCGTCGCCGACGCAGCAGATGTTTTTGGTGGGGGGCGTCTGCTCCCTCGCCCCGCTTGCGGGGAGAGGGTTGGGGTGAGGGGGAGTCTCCACGAGCGCGGTGCTCGGAGAGTCCCCCTCACCCGCCGCGCTTTGCGCGTCGGCCTCTCCCCGCAAGCGGGGAGAGGCGAAGGACGGGGACGACGGCGCCTGCGACAGCAGCCGCAGCCACAGATACTGCGCGACGTTCGTATCCTGGTACTCGTCGACCAGGATGAATTTGAAACGCTGCTGGTACTGCCGCAGAATATCCGGATGCTCGCGGAAGATGCGGATATCTTCCAAAAGCAGATCGCCGAAATCGGCTGCGTTCAAAATCTTCAGCCGCTCCTGATAGCTCGCATAGAGCTTGCCGCCCTTGCCGTTGCCGAAGACGGCGGCTTCGCCTGACGGCACCTGCGACGGCATCAGGCCGCGGTTCTTCCAGCCGTCGATCAGGCCGGCGAGCATGCGTGCTGGCCAGCGCTTGTCGTCAATGTTCTCGGCCTGCAGCAGCTGCTTCAGCAGCCGCACCTGGTCGTCGGTGTCGAGCACGGTGAAGTTGGACTTGAGCTGCGCCAGCTCGGCATGGGTGCGCAGGATGCGGCCGCCGATGGAGTGGAAGGTGCCGAGCCACGGCATGCCCTCGACGGCATGGCCGAGCATCTGGCCGAGCCGGTGCTTCATCTCGCGCGCCGCCTTGTTGGTGAAGGTCACCGACAGGATCTCGGCGGGGCGGGCGCGGCCCTGGCTCAGGATATGGGCGATCCGCGTCGTCAGCACGCGCGTCTTGCCGGTGCCGGCGCCGGCCAGCACCAGGACCGGGCCGTCCAGCGTCTCCACGGCCTCGCGCTGCTCGGGATTGAGCCCGGACAGATATTTCGGGCCCACCGAGGCGCGCGCACGCGCGGCGATGCCGCCGGCTGCGGGTTGGTGGTCGGGGACGTTCTGGGACGTGATCTTGCTCGGCTCGGTCATGCGAATCATTGGCCCCACGATGGCACCGCGGGGTGGCGGAAGGGAGCCTTCTAACAGGGATGGTGCCTATATGGGGCGGCGGAATGAGGTTTTCCACGTGCGCGGCAGGCCAATTTGTTCCTGCGGGCCTTTCGAATTTCCACCCTGCGCGGATCGGAACCATCGTTCCCGCCTCGAGATTGTCTGGGCAGGTGGCGCGGCCAGCCGCGCCAAACGCAGACAGACATCAAGACGAGGATTTGACCATGCTTGGCTGGGTTGTGACGTTTCTGGTTATCGCATTGATCGCCGGCATCCTGGGCTTCGGCGGCATCGCCGGCGCCTCGATCGAGATCGCCAAGATCATCTTCTTCATCGCGGTCGTTCTGTTCCTGGTCTCGGCCGTGGTCGGCCTGGCCCGCGGCCGCAACAGGGTCTAGTGCGCCGGATCACGCGCTACCGCTTCGAGGGCATCGCCACGTTGCGGCCGATGCCCTCGGGGCGCGAGACCGCGCTGTGGGCCTTTGTGACCGCAGCGATGCGCTCGCTTATATCCGGCGGAAAAGGCGCAACCTTGCGCGAGTTCATGTCCATATGAAGCGACATGTTCTCGGACGTCGCCGACAGCCAGCCTTCGCTTGCGTGCCGCATCTCCTCGAACGTGTGCAGCCGCTTGTCGTCGGCCTCCAGCAGCCAGACCAAGATCTGCACGGGATCGCCGAGGTGGATTTCGCGCAAGTAACGCACGTGGCATTCGGCGGTGAAGGTCGAGCCGTGGCGTTCCTTCATGTAAGTCGGCCCGATGCCGAGCTCGGCCCAGAGCTGGTCGATCGCGCGGTCGAACATCACGTTGTAATAGGCCATGTTGAGATGGCCGTTATAATCGATCCATTGCGGCTCGATCTGCATGATCGAGGCGCGGAATGGCTGTGCTTGGGGCGCTGAGGCGGCGGTCTCCGGCATGTTTCCTTCCAGCTATGCGTCCGGTCGCTTGACTTGACCGGTTTTATGTCCTTTGCCACGGTTCTTCTGTCGGGAGGAATTCCGTGGGTACGACCATCACCAATAATCCGCCGCGGCCGGAGCCGAAAGCCCTCGCGAGCGCACTGGAGCAGCTTGCCGCACGCTTCGGCAACCGCCTCATCACCTCGCAGGCCGTGCGCGAGCAGCACGGCCATACCACGACCTGGATTCCCAACCAGCCGCCTGATGGCGTGGTAATGGCGCAGGAGACCGCCGACATCCAGGACGTGGTGCGGATCTGCGCCAAGAACCGCGTCCCCGTCATTCCTTTCGGCACCGGCACCTCGCTCGAGGGCCAGGTCAACGCGCCGGCCGGCGGTATCTCGATCGACCTGCGTGACATGAATAAGGTGCTCGCGGTCCACGCCGAGGACCTCGACTGCGTGATCCAGCCCGGCGTCACCCGCAAGGCGCTCAACGAGCATCTACGCGACCAGGGCCTGTTCTTCCCGATCGATCCCGGCGCGGATGCCTCGCTCGGCGGCATGGCCTCGACCCGCGCCTCCGGCACCAATGCAGTGCGCTACGGCACCATCCGCGAGAGCGTGCTGGCGCTGAAGGTGGTGCGCGGCGACGGCGAGATCATCACCACGGGCACGCGCGCCAAGAAGTCATCCGCCGGCTACGACCTCACCCATCTGTTCGTCGGCGCCGAAGGCACGCTCGGCATCATCTCGGAATTGACCATCCGCCTGCGCGGCATCCCCGAGACGATCGCGGCCGGTGCGGTGTCGTTCGAGAGCGTGCACGGGGCCTGTCAGGCCGTGATCCTGGCGATCCAGACCGGCATTCCCGTGGCGCGCATCGAGCTGCTCAATGCCGCGCAGGTGCAAGCCTGTAACGCCTATTCGAAGCTGACGCTGCCGGAGACGCCGCTGCTCCTGATGGAATTCCACGGCAGCGAGATCGAGGTCGCCGAGCAGTCCAAGGCGTTCGGTGAGATTGCGAGGGATTGCGGCGGCGGCGAATTCTCCTGGACCACCAAGCCGGAGGATCGCACGAAGCTGTGGCAGGCGCGGCACGACGCCTATTGGTCGGTGAAGGCGCTGCGGCCCGGCGACAGCATCGGCGTGGTCGCAACCGACGTCTGCGTGCCGATCTCGCGGCTTGCCGATTGCGTCAGCGAGACCGAGGAAGATCTCAAGCGCCTCAATCTGTTGTCGCCGATCGTCGGCCATGTCGGCGACGGCAATTTCCATTGCTCGCTGGTCTGCGACACCAACGACGCGGCCGAGATGGCGCGCGGCGAAGAGTTCATGCATCGCCTGGTCGAGCGCGCGCAGGCGATGGACGGCACCTGCACCGGCGAGCACGGCATCGGCCAGGGCAAGCAGAAATACCTTAAGGCGGAACTCGGCCCCGAGGCGCTCGATGCGATGCGGGCACTGAAGAAGGCACTCGATCCGCTCAACATCTTCAACCCCGGCAAGATCGTGCCGGAGGCGTAGGCCTTCGGCACAACAAAGCCGCCGCAGGGCCCATGCCGTCCACCGGTCGGGGGGCGGGAACTTTCGGCAATCCTGTCGGTTCCAATTCCCGCCAAGTTCCGATGCCTCAATGGCGCGGCTCTGCGGGAGGATGCGATGGTGCGACCGGTCATTGGAATTGCCGCGATGGCGCTTGCCTGCATGCTGGCGGGCGCGGCTCTGGCGAAGGGCGGACATGGCGGTGGCCATGGAGGCGGGCATGGCGGTGGCCATCACGGCGGCGGACATTTCCGTGGCCACGGCGGTGGACATGGGCATGCCGGCGGGCATCATCGCGGCATGCGGTTCACGTCCGGGGTCCGACGCGGCGGGCCCAACTTCGGTCAGATCCGCAATGCGGCGATCCGCCCCGCGAGCTTCCGCAATGCCCTGAACACCAGCGCATTCCGGAACGGCCGGCTGATCAGCAATCCGGCAGCGCGTACACAGATCGTGGCAGCAGCCGCATTGGCCGGCTGGAGCGGCGCAAGCAGCGGATGGTGGCAGCATGCGGGCGGCGGCTATGGCTGGGTCGGGCCGCTGTTCTGGCCGTTCGCCTATAACGACCTTTACGACTACACGATCTGGGGCGACGGGCTCGGCTTCTGGGGGTACGGCTATCCGGACATCTATGCAGGCATTTTCGGCCCCTATGGCTATGATCGCCTGTCGGCCTATCTGCCGCAGCAACCGCAGGGACGACGACGGGGGCGTAGCGCACCGCTCGATCAGCTCTGCGGCAGTGACCGCCGTGCCATCGCCGGACTACCGATCGATCAGATCGCATCCGCGGTGCAGCCGACAGATGCGCAGGGCGCCGCTCTCGATGCGCTCGGCAATGCCTCAGTCGACGCGGCAGCGCTGATCCGCACATCCTGTCCGACGCAGGCCGCAGCGACGGCGCCCGGCCGGCTCGCAGCGATGCAGCAGCGCATCGAGGCGATGCAGAAGGCTGTCGAGCTGGTCCAGCCCGCGCTCGACCAATTCTATGGCTCGTTGAACGACGAGCAGAAGGCGCGCTTCAATGCGCTGGCCGAGGATCAGCGTCGTGCGACGGCACCGAACAATGCGAGGGAAGCGTCGGTGCAGTCTTGCAATGTGACCGCCGCGTTCGATTGGCCCGGTGCTGCGATCGATGAGAGGCTTCGTCCGAGCGACACCCAGCGTGCGGCGCTCCAGGTGCTCCAGGATACCAGCGCCAAGGTCAGCGCATCGCTCAAGGCGGGCTGCGAGCCCAATGATGTGATGACACCGCCGGCACGCATGGCCACAATCCGCAAACGGCTCGATGCGATGCTGGACGGGATCAAGTCGGTGCGCGCGGCGCTCGATGATTTCTACGCCACGCTCAACGACGAGCAGAAGGCGCAGTTCGAGGCGATCGGGCCGCGCCGCACGTCCTGAATAGTGCAAGCCAATAAAGGCCACGGGTGGGGCAATGAAGTGGTTTGCAAGGCGGCAGCCGGCCGACATCTGGGATGAGCCGATCCAGGGACCGATCGGCGATATCGACGCGGCGGAGCGCATTCGTAACATCTGCGAGGCTGCGAGAGCGGGCGCGGAGGCTGTCGGAGGCTCCGCACAGGCTGATAAGCGCGAACGTGAGCGCTTTGAACGTGCAGCCCGCGTCGCGATGGAAATTGCGATGAAGATCGCAGACGATCTGATGCGCGACGATGCGGTCCGCCGCATCGTCGACCTCTGCGTGAAGGCAAATGATATCAAGACGGCGCAGATCCTGTTTCGCGCGATCCAGGCGGGCTGGATCCGGGAGGCCGTCCAACACGACTATCCGGCGCTGGCGCAGTAGATCCGGCTCGCGCGTCGGGCGCGAGCCAGATCAATGTCTATGCCGGACAGTCTCAGTATCTGCGGTAGTCGCCGCGATAATGGTCGCCGCCGCCGCGGCCGCCCATTCCCATGCCGATCCCGATTCCGATGCCGATACCCTGCATCACGGCGCCGGGCGGCGGGCCGGGGGGCGGCGCGCGCTCGTAGACCACTTCCTCGGGCGGCGGGCGGCGCTTCGGCGGTGTCTCGACCACCTTGCGCTTGGGCGGGGTGTCGTCGACGCGCTTCTTGATCACGGGCGCGACGCTCGGAGTGACCGGCGTTGCCGGGCTCGACGGCGTCGAGCACGGGCAGGTCGGGCCCATCGCGACGGCGACCGGGGGCGCTGCGGCGGCGATGGGGACGCCGTAGTTGCGGTTCTGCACGCGGAGCAGCAGCCTGCGCGCGGTTGCCGCGAGATCGCTGTTGTCCCAGTTGGCGAGATAGGCCTCGAACGAAGCGCGGGTGTTGATCGCAGTTGCGCGTTCCCAGGCCAGCATCTGGCGTCGCCGTTCCAGCACCGTGCGCACGCGCGGCGTGCGGGTGTCCTGAGCGTAGAGCTCGATATAGGCCTGATACGCCGGCACCGTGTCGTCGGTGATGACGAGTTCATAGGCGACCATGGCCGGCTTGCCCTGTAAGTCCCTGCGCCAGTCCTCGACGCTGCGCGTGCCGCTGGCGAGCGCCATCGAGGAGGCGCCCGGCATGGCCGGCTGGCTGCCGCTGCTCTCGCCGAAGAACTTGAAGTCGGTTGTCAGCGAAGAGCTTTCCCAGGGGATCTGCCGTCCGTCGGTCGATTGCGCGACGGCGACGCGGATGCGCTTGAACACTTCCTCGATCGGTAGATTGGGCTGCTTGGCAACGGTCAGCGCTGCCGTGGTGTAGGGGCTGTCGATGCCACTGCCGTCCTCGGCCTCGGCGCCGGGCGAGGTTGAATAGGAGATGAAGGAGCCCGGCGCGCCGGCCTTGGTGTCGACGATCGCAAGCCCGTGGCCGGCGCCGCTGAGCGCCGGGAACGGATTGTTGCGGCAGGCATCGAGCATGAAGATGCGCGCCCGCGTCGGCAGCGCGCCGAGCGTGTTGAGCATGTCGTTCAGCCGCACGCCCTGGAGCGGAATGTCGGCCTCGCGCTTGGGATCGAGATCGACCGGCACCAGATAATTCTCGCCGTCGATCTGCAGGCCATGGCCGGCATAAAACACCAATGCCACCGTGTCGGCGCCGCTGGCGCTGACCTTGCCGGCGAAATCCGAGATCGCCGCGCGCATCTCGCTCTGCGCCAGGTTGGAGGCCGTGGTGACGGTGAAGCCGGCATTGCCGAGCAGCTCCGTCATGCCCTTGGCGTCGTTGGCGGCGTTGGGCAGCTCGGGCACGGTGCGATAGGCGGATTGGCCGATCACCAGCGCGAGCCGCGCTTCGGCCGCGGCCCCCGTCGGTGTCATCAACTGTGCGAGCGCAAGAAAACCGGAAGCAAGAAGCAAATTGGGAAGGGCTGGACGGCGCATGATGTCACCTCCATCGGCAATACGTGCGATGATGTCACTTTTTCTAGGGGGCCGCCATGCGCCTGTCTGTGCACTGGATCACGCTCGGCGTGCGGCAAAATGGGGCAGAACGTTTGCCGGAGCTGGAAGGGCATCGTTCTGGGCACATCCATGTGAATTGCGCATTGATCCATGCTCCAATTGGATCGATGCCAAGTCTACGCGAAAGCGCCCTCGCGCAGATGAGGCCGCAGGCCGATCCGCATCGCAAATGCCGGGAATCACAGTCGTTCTGGAGCGCTCGCGGACTGACGGAACGCGCCGCGGGCGCGCTCTGCGGCGGCCGGCCGCCACGCTTGCCTGCGCCGTCGCTTTGGCCATACAGTCCACGCAACAGGCCACGGCAACGACCGCGGCGAACAAAAAATAATGTGGGAGAGACCGCACCATGACCATCGTGCCCGTGAACCGTCGCGCGTTCATCAAGTCATCGGCGGCGGTCACCGCCGGCCTCGTGCTCTCCCCCGCCATCATCGGCCGCGCCGAAGCCGCGACGCTCAAGCTGAAATGCTCCTCCTCGCTGCCGAACGATCCCAAGTTCGCCAACGGCCGCGTCTACTACGACAACCTCGTCAAGAATTTGAAGGGCAACGGGCTCGGCGAGCAAGTCGAGGTCGCGTTCTTCCCCGACAACCAGCTCGGCCAGGAGATCGACGTCATCAACTCGGTGAAGCTCGGCGTCATTGATCTCATGGTGTCAGGCTCCTCGATCTCGGCCAATCTGGTGCCGCTGGTCGGCACCTACGATCTCGGCTTTCTGTTCTCCAGCTTCCCGCAGCAGACCAAGGCGTTCGATGCCGGCGCCGCCAAGCCGATCGAGGACGCCCTGCTCAAGGGCGGCAACATCCGCATCATCGCCTGGGCCTATAATTTCGGCTCGCGCAGCGTATTGGCGAAGAAGCCGGTGAAAACGCCGGAAGATCTCGCCGGCCTCAAGATCAGGACGCTGCCGAACCCGGTCATCACGGAATGCCTGCGGCTGATGGGCGCCGCCGCGACGCCGCTGGCCTTCGGCGAAATCTATACGGCCTTGCAGGCCGGCGTGCTTGACGGCCTGGAGCACGATCCGCCGACGATCCTGGCCAGCAAGTTCTTCGAGACGGCGAAATTCTACGCCCTGACGCAGCACAATTTCTCGCCGCTTGCGATCTACTTCAGCGACATGACCTACAACCGCATGGACCCGAAGCTGCGCGAGGGCTTTCTCGATGCTGCGAAGAAGGCCGCGGCCGACACGCGTGCCCATGGGCTTGCGGTCGAGAAGGAGGCGCTGGCGGCCTTGACCGAGAAGGGCGTGACGGTTGCCGAATGCGACCGCGAGGCCTTCAAGAAGCGGGTCGCGCCGCAGACCGAGAACTTCATCAAGGCCCGGCCGGAATCCAAGGCCGTCATCGACATCATCCGCGCGACGCAAGCCTGATGGCCAGGTCTGAGATGGTGGTGACGGCCGCCGTGCCCGTTTCGGCCGGCCGCCACGGCAGCATCGCCCTGCTGCTTCAGCTCAGCGACGCGATCGCGGCCATCCTGCTCGCCGCCGATCTCGTGGTGGTCTGCGTCTCGGTGCTGCTGCGTTTCTTCTTCAACGCGCCGGTCGAATGGTCCGACGACGTCGCGCGCGGGCTGATGGTCGGTTCGGCCTTCTTCGGCGCGGCGAGCGCGCTCGCGCGCGGCGAGAATGTCGGCGTGTCGTTCTTCCGCGATCTCCTGCCGCTGCGCCTGCGCGCGCTGGTCGATGCCGCCGGCGCTCTGCTGGTGGTGCTGATCTCGGGTTACGTCGCCTATAATGCCATCAAGCTGGGCTCATTGACTGCAGGCCAGACCACCGGTTCCGGCCTGCCGCTGGAGCTGACGTTCTATCCGATGGGCGTCGGCGCGCTGTTCATGACGGTGTTCGCCATCGACCATCTCTGCGCGAGGCCGCTTCCCGATATCGTCAGGGGGATCGTTGCGATCATCGTCGTCACCGGGCTCTATCTCGCCTGGGATTATCTGTCGCCGTCCTCGGTGCCGTCGGCGGGCACCTTGATGCTGATCGGCTTTTTCGTGACGCTGTTCGGCGGATTGCCGATTGGCTTTGCGCTGGCGCTTGCCGCGCTCATCTTCATCTGGGTCGAGGGCGCGCTGCCCGGCGTCATCTTCGCCCAGCAGATGGCGCGCGGCATCGACAATTTCGTGCTGCTTGCGATCCCGTTCTTCATCCTCGTCGGCTATCTCATGGAAGCCAACGGCATGTCGGTGCGCCTGATCGAGCTGTTGCAGCGCGGGGTCGGCCGCATGCGCGGCGGACTGAACGTCGTGATGGTGGCGTCGATGGTGCTGTTCTCGGGCATCTCGGGCTCGAAGATGGCCGATGTCGCCGCGGTCGGCTCGGTGCTGATCCCGGCGGCGCGCCGCTCGAAGCAGAACCCCGGCGGCGCAGTGGCGCTGCTGGCGGCGTCCGCGGTGATGGCGGAGACCATCCCGCCCTGTATCAACCTGATCATTCTGGGCTTTGTGGCCAACTTGTCGATCGGCGGCCTGTTCGTTGCGGGGCTCTTGCCGTCGGCGCTGATGGCGCTGGTGCTGATTGCGGTGTCCATCATCTTCGGCAAGCGGCCGGACAAGGTCGAGGACGTCGAGCCGCAGATGCCGGTGTCGGGGCTGTGGAGCGGCGCGATCGCCTCGTTCGGCCTGATCTTCATGATCTTCTTCGGCTTCAAGAGCGGCTTTGCCACCGCGACCGAGATCTCGGCCTTCGCGGTGGCCTATGCGCTCGTCGTCGGCAGCGTGGTGTTCCGCGAGCTCAGCTTCAAATCGGCCGCGCACAGCTTCGTGCAGGCGGCGACGCGCGCCGGTCTCGTGCTGTTCATCGTCGCCGCCGCGCAGTCGCTCGCGTTCACGCTGACCTTGCAGCAGGTGCCGCATGCGGTCGGCGATTTCATGCTCGGTTTGTCGAAGACCTCAGGCGTCTGGCTGTTCATCCTGCTCGCGATCGCCGTGCTGATCGTGATGGGCTCGGTGCTGGAGGGCGCCGCCGCGCTGATCATCTTCGGGCCGCTGCTGTTGCCGGTGGCCGTGCAGCTCGGCGTCGATCCCCTGCATTTCGGCGTCGTGCTGGTCATCGCCATGGGCATCGGTTTGTTCGCGCCGCCGCTCGGGCTCGGCCTTTACGGTGCCTGCCTGATCGGCAACGTGCCGATCGAGCAGACGGTGAAGCCGATCATGGGCTATCTCGGCCTGTTGTTCCTCTGCCTGCTCGTCATCGCCTTCGTGCCATGGCTGTCGACCGCGCTGCCGCGGGCATTCGGTTACTGAAGGAGTTTTGTCGTGAAGGTTCTGCTCGCTCACACGCCGGAGATGCGGCGCAATTACTATGGGGATCGCAGCCTGAGCGGCCTGCGCGCGGCCGCCGAGGTGATCCTGCACGAGAGCGACGAAACCCTGGACGCCGCCGGCCTCGTGCGCGCCGCGAAAGATGCCGACATCATCGTCGCCGATCGCATGACCGAAGGGCGCGGCGAGATTTTTGCGCAGCTGCCGCGTCTGCGGGCCTTCGTCCGCTGTGCCGTCGACATCCGCAACGTTGACGTCGAGGCGGCATCAAAGGCCGGCGTGCTCGTGACCCGGGCCGGCCCCGGCTTCGTGCAGGCGGTCGCGGAGCTCGCACTCGGCTTCATGGTTGATCTCTCCCGCGGCATATCCCGGGCGACGGCGGACTACCAGGCCGGGCGCAAGGTCGAAGCGCGGATGGGCCGCCAGCTCGCCGGCGGCACAATCGGCATCATCGGTTACGGCAGCATCGGCCGCTATCTCGCCGAGGTCGCAAAAGTGCTGCGCATGGAGGTGCTGGTCTCCGATCCCTTCGCGACCGTCAACGATGCCGCGATCCGGCAGGTCGGCCTCGACGAACTGCTCGCCGCGTCGGATTACGTCGTCTGCCTTGCGATCGCCAACGAGCAGACCGAGAACCTGATCGGCGCGGCGGCGTTGGCGCGCATGCAGAAGCATGCCGTTTTCATCAATCTCTCGCGCGGCAATCTGGTCGACGAGGCGGCGCTGGCGCGGGCGTTGCGCGATGGCCAAATCGCCGGCGCGGCGATGGACGTCGGCCGCGCGCCTGATCAGATGCCGACGCCGGAGCTGGCGAAGCTCCCCAACGTCATCGCGACGCCGCATGTCGGCGGGCTGACGCCGCAGGCGATCGAATATCAGTCGCTGGAGACGGTTCGGCAGGTGGAAGCGATCGTCAAGAGCGAGATCCCGCCGGGCGCGGTCAACGCCGAGCGATGGACGCGGCGGCCCTAGAGCCGATCCACCGCCCTAAACGTTCCGTCCTTCTGGATCACCGTCAAGAACACCTTCGGCGGCGTGTCGATCATGCGCAGGCCGACGGTGACGGCGCTGCCGCTGATGTCGAAGCGGCCGACATCGTTGATGGCGCGGAGCAGGTTTGCGCGCGTTGGCTTCGGCCCGGCCTGTTCCAGCGCCGCGGCCGCGAGGCGGCCGGAGAGATAGCCTTCCAGCGACACGAAGTCCGGTGTCAGCGTCGGATCGAACGCCTTCTGCGCCGCCTGGTAGTCGGCGACGATCTTGAGCGAGCGATCCCATGGAAACGGTACGACCTGCGAGACGATGACGCCTTCACCGTCGGGACCGAGCTCCCTGGCCAGCGCATTGGCGCCGACGAAGGAGACGTTGACGAAGGTCGGATGGAAGCCGCTGCGGTGCGCGAGCTTGATGAACTCCGCGCAGGGACCATAGGTCCCGACCATCACGATCGCCTCGGGTTCGGCGCGCCTGATCACCCGCCAGGCTGCGGTGACCGCGCGGGTGTTGCGCTCGAACGTGCCTTCGGCGGCAAGCTCGAGGCCGCGCTTGGCGAGCGCGCGCTTGACGCCGACCAGACCGTCGCGGCCGAAGGAATCGTCCTGGTAGAAGATGCCGATGCGGGTGAAGTGGCGATCCTCCGTGAGGTGCTTGATCCAGGCCTCGGCCTCCGCACCGTAGCTCGCGCGGATGTTGACGACGTTGGCAAGCTCGAGGTCGCGCAGGAATTCGGCGCCGCTGAACGGACCGATGAAGGGGACGTTTCTGGCGCTGGTGATCGGGATTGTCGCCATCGCGGTTGGCGTGCCCACCGCGCCGATCAGCGCGAACACCTTGTCGTCCTCGATCAGGTGCAGCGTCTGCGCCACCGAACGATCGGGGTCGTAGCCGTCGTCGCGGCTGATGAGCTGGAGCTTGCGGCCGTGGACCCCGCCCTTGGCGTTGATCTCGGTGAATGCTGCGACGATGCCTTGCCGCATGCGCTGTCCGAGCGCGGAGGAGGGGCCTTCCAGCGCGGCGGCCTGGCCGAACAGGATCGCATCCTCGCTGACGCCGGCCTCGTCAGCTCTCGCTGCGAGCATGGTCGCGGCGAGGAGCGCGATGGTCAGGACGAGGGATGTCGCTGATCGAAATCGATACATCGGGGAAGTCTTGCCGAATGATGGGGAGGAGCCTCGCGCAACATATTCCTGCGAGCCTGAATAGCTCGCTAACCGGCGGCGCGTCGGCAGCCCGTAGTACTCCGGGCAAAACCGGCAAGTTGTTTCAACAATGCCGGATCATTCGGGCAGTTCATTAACTAATTCACGCGTTGCGGAATGGTCGGGTTCCGAAATTGTGCAGTTCTTAACCGCGGTCTTGTTCCGATAGCGGCGCCGGTACCTCAACCAGAGGTTCGGTTCGTCGCGGACAGGGGGACGGCGGCTTCAAGATGGGCGATCGCGATCAGAACGATCAGGATCGGAGGCGTATGACCGGATGGTGGCGTGCCGCGCCGCTGCTCGGGCTGTATCGCCCTGCGCTCGTCGCGGTCGGCGTCGGTCTTCTGTTCTCGGTCGTCGGCGCGGCTGCCGTGGCGCGGTGGGAAGATCGCGTCAACAGGATCGAGTTCGAGAACGCGGCCGAAACCGAAGCGATCGTCGTGCAGAATGGCATGGGCGAATACATCTCCAGGCTCGTCGCGCTGCGCACGCTGTTCGAATCGACCAACGACGAAGTCACCCGCAGCGAGTTCGAGACCTTCAGCGCGCGTCTGTTCGAGCGCCATCCCGGCATGCTGCGCATTGCCTGGCTGCCGCGCGTCAACCGCAAGGAGCGCGCCGAATACGAGACCGCGGCGATCGCGGACGGCGTGTCCGGCTATCGCATCAAGTCGCTCCAGAGCGCGGGCTTTGCCACGGCGCCGCAGAGCGACGAGTACTTTCCGGTGTTCTACTCGACCCAGCCGAAGACCTCGCCGGTCTACGGCATGGATTACGCCACCGTTCCGGAGCGCCGCGCGGTGCTGGAGCGCGCGCGCGACAGCGACAAGGTCGCAGCCATTCGCACGCGCCTGTTCGAGCCGAAGGAGGGGGGCCGGCTGCCCGACGTTCTCGTTGCCATTCCCGTCTACGCCAAGGGAACGTCGCGCGAGACGGTTGCGGACCGGCGCCGCAATCTCGCCGGCTTCGTGGTCGGCGTCTTCGACCTGCCGCTGTTGATCCAGGCCATTCGCGTCACCACCGGGGCAAGTCCCGCTGTCAGCATGAACGTCTATCCGCCCTTCACGGCGCAGATCGTCAGCCTGGAGCAGATGCTGCCGGATTATTCCTCGGCGGCCACGGCGCCGCAATCGATGCGGGACGTCGCGCGGGCGCTGCACTGGGCAGGCAGCCTCAAGATCGGCGATACCGACTGGCAGGTGCGGGCGGTTCCAACCGCCGGCGGTCCGCTGGAGACGACTTACGATCGCGCCGGCGCGGTGCTGATCGTCGGCATGCTGCTGACGCTGTCGCTGTCGACCTATCTCATGCTCGCAAGCCGCAATTCGCGGCGGCTGTCGCTGGCGAACCGGCGGGTGCTCGAGCTCGCCCAGACCGACATCCTGACCGGACTGCCGAACCGCGCCTTCTTCCTCACCCGGCTCGACGAGATGAACAGCCAGCTGAGCGTAAGGGGCCTGCCGTTCTCGATCCTGATGCTCGACCTCGACCGCTTCAAGAACGTCAACGACTCCCTCGGTCACGGTGCCGGCGATGCGCTGCTGCGCCAGGTGGCGCAGCGGCTGAAATCCGCCGTGCGCGCCAACGACGTGCTGGCGCGGCTCGGCGGCGACGAGTTCGCCATCATCCAGGAAACCGGCGCCGATCAGCGCGCCTGCTCGACCGAGCTGGCGGCGCGGATCGCCAAGCTCTTGACCGAACCGTTCCTGCTGCCCGGTCACCGCGTCGAGATCGGCACCAGCATCGGCATCGCCATCGCGCCGGATCACGGCAGCGATCAGGAGCAGCTGCTGAAGAAGGCGGACCTTGCGCTCTACCGTTCGAAATCGGCAGGCCGCAACTGCTTCACCATCTATGACGAGGCGATGTCAGCGGAGCTGGAGGCGCGCAACACGCTGGAGGGGGATCTGCGCGATGCCATCGCGCGGTGCCAGCTGGAAGTGCATTACCAGCCGTTCGTCGACGCGCTCAGCGGCGCGCGGCGCGGCTTCGAGGCGCTGGTGCGCTGGCGGCATCCGACACGCGGATTGATTCCGCCGGACCAGTTCATTTCGCTTGCGGAGGAGACCGGGCTGATCGTGCCGCTCGGCGAGTTCGTGCTGCGGCGTGCTTGCGCGGATGCGGCCGGCTGGCCGTCCGGCCTCGCGGTCGCCGTCAATTTGTCGCCGATCCAGTTCAAGGAAGCCCGGCTGTTCGAGGTGATCTGTGCGGCGCTCGCCGATTCCGGCCTGCAACCCCAGCGGCTGGAGATCGAGATCACGGAATCCGTGCTGCTGGAGCGCGGCGGCGAGAACCACGCCTTCATGCAGCGGCTGAAGCAGCTCGGCGTCGAGCTCGCGCTCGACGATTTCGGCACCGGCTATTCCTCGCTCAGCTATCTGACGGCGTTCCCGTTCGACAAGATCAAGATCGACAAGTCGTTCATCCGCAACCTCACCCAGCAGCCGCGCAGCTCCGCCATCATTTCCTCGATCGTGACGCTGGCGCGTGGGCTGGACATGTCGGTCACCGCCGAGGGCGTCGAGACCCGCGAGGAGTACGAGCGGCTGAAGGCGCTCGGCGTCAATTTCGCGCAAGGCTATCTGTTCGGCCGCCCGCAGCCGATCGAGCGGATCCTGTTCGACGCGCCGGCCAAACCCTCACGGCGGGACGCCGCCTGAGATCGCCCTGAAGCATCTCGCCCGACGGGCATGCGCGGAATTCGCTTGACCCGGGCACCCCCGGATGGTCGGTAGGACCGTCCAGGGATGAAACACACAAATATGCGGCTTCCGTTCTTCTACGGCTGGGTCGTGGTCGCCGTGACCTTCGTCACCATGGCCATTGGCGTCAACGCGCGCACCGCCTTTTCACTGTTCTTTCCTCCCATCGTCTCCGAATTCGGCTGGGAGCGCGGCGTCACCGCGGGCGCCTTCTCCTTCGGCTTCGTGGTGTCGGGCGTGGTCAGCCCTCTGATCGGCCGCCTGATGGACCGCGCCGGCCCGCGCGCGGTGATGGAGCTCGGCGTCGTGCTGATGGGCGGTGGGCTGCTGCTTGCGCCGCTCACCAGCGCGCCCTGGCATCTCTATGTCACCATCGGCGTCATGGTCGGCGCCGGCTCGGTGTGTCTCGGCTATTCCGGCCAGTCGCTGTTCCTGCCGAACTGGTTCATCCGCAAGCGCGGCTTCGCCATCGGCATCGCTTTCGCCGGCGTCGGCATCGGCTCGGTGACGTTGCTGCCCTGGGTGCAGCACATGATCGAGCAGACCGGCTGGCGCACCGCCTGCACCGCGATGGGCCTGCTCATCCTGGTCGTGCTGGCGCCGGTCAATCTGCTGCTGCACAAGCGCCCGCAGGACATCGGCCTCGAGCCGGACGGCGATGCCGTCTCGGCCGCGGGCGCGGCCGAACCGATCTCCAACGTCGTCGATCCCGTCTGGGTCGGGACCGACTGGACGCTGAAACGCGCGGTGGCGACCGCGCGATTCTGGTGGATCGCACTCGGCTATTTCTGCGGCCTGTACATCTGGTACGCGGTGCAGGTGCACCAGACCAAATTCCTGCTCGACATCGGCTTCAGTCCCGGTGTCGCGGTGTGGGCGCTCGGGATCGTCAGCCTGCTCGGCATTCCCGGCCAGATCCTGCTCGGCCATGTCTCCGACCGGATCGGGCGGGAATGGGTGTGGGCGATCAGTTGCGCGGGCTTTGTGATCTGCTTTGCGGCGCTGATGGCGTTGAAGTTCCAGCCGTCGCTATGGCTGGTCTACGTGATGGTGTTCACGCAAGGCGCGCTCGGCTACGGCCTCACCTCGATCATGGGCGCCGTGGTGTTCGAGATTTTCCAGGGCAAGCACCAGGGCAGCATCTTCGGCACGATCATGCTGGCGGCGCTGGCGGGCGGTGCGGCTGGACCGTGGGTGACCGGTTTCCTCTACGATCGCACCGGTGACTACACGCTCGCCTTCGCCATCGCGATGATCGTGAGCGCCTTGTCGGCACTCTCGATCTGGCAGGCCGCGCCGCGGAAGGTGCGGGCCGTCGCCGGCCGGCTGCACAAGCTCAAGGCTGGAACTGGCGCGGATTAGGTTCCGCACGCTTCAACATACCGTCGTCGTTTTCGCGGATCGTTAAGCATGCCGCCTCTTGGCGAGGGGGCGATGGCGCAGCAAGAACGTCTTGGACACCATCGGAGCGTTAGCGTCTGAGCGATTGCCGCATTTTCCCGCTCGCCGGGTCAAACGATGTCCGCCTTCGATTGTCTCACTGAAATTCCGGATGTGCTGCGAGCCGCGCTCGAACGCGCCGAGGATGGCGTCGTCATCGTCGATGACGCCCATCGCATCACGCATTTCAACGCCGCCGCGGAGCGCATCTGGAAGCTGGCGCGCACCGACGTGCTCGGTCGCGATGCCGAGATTCTCACCCTCAAGGGCTTCCAGGCCGAGCAGGTGACCGATCTCCGGGACGAGATCAGTCTCGTGCGCCCTGACGGCAGCCGCATCAGGGCGGCTGTCGCGCTGTCTTCCGTGACCATCGGCGGCGCCAATCATTACATCGTGTTTGCGCGCGACGTCACCATCGAAGCCGAGCGGCGCGTCAGGATTGGACTTCTCCACGCCGTCTCCGACCAGACCAACCGGGCGGTGATCATCAGCGACACCGAGCAGAACATCGTCTACGTCAATTCCGCCTTCACGACGTTGTTCGGCTACACCGACGCGGAGGCCGAGGGCCGCCGCGCAGGCGAGCTGATTGCCGGCCGGCACACCGATCGCAAGGCGATCGCGAAGCTCATCAAGCGCCTGATGCATGGCGGTCGCCGCGGCGAAGCCGAGGTGCTGGCCTACGACAAGGACGGCGAGGAGATCTGGGTCTGCGCCCGGATCGATGCCTTCCGCGACATGAAGGGCCGGGTCAGGCACATCTTCGCGCTACTCGAGGACATCACCGAAACCAAGCAGCTGCGCTCGTTGCAGCAGCTCATCATGGGCGCGCTCGCCGACGAGGTGCCGATCGGCGAGATCGCCGACAGGCTGTGCCGTCGCGTCGAGGAGATCGCGCCCGACGTCGTCTGTTCGCTGCTCCATGTCGATGCCGCGGGCCTGATCCATCCGCTCGGCGGCCCGAGCCTGCCCGATGATTATTCCCTCGCGCTGGACGGCGTGGCCATCGGCCCCAACGTCGGCTCCTGCGGCACCGCCGCCTTCTATGGCGAACCGGTGCTGGCGACCGATCTGGAGACCGATCCGCGCTGGCAGCCCTACAAGGCCATGCCGCTTGCGATCGGGCTGCGCGCCTGCTGGTCGACCCCGGTCAAGGCCAAGGACGGCCGGGTCATTGCGACCTTCGCCTTCTACTATCGAGAACCCCGCGCGCCGAGCAATTGGCACCGGCGTATCGTCGAGGCCTGCGTCAATCTCGGCGCCTTCGCGATCGAGCGCAAGGAAGCACGCGCCGAGATCGCGCGGCTCGCCTATCACGACATCCTCACCGGCCTGCCGAACCGCGCGCAGCTGCGGAACCTGATCACCACGGCGATCGATGCCTGCCCGACCGGCAGCCACGTCGCACTCGCTTTCCTCGACGTCGATCATTTCAAGGACGTCAATGACACGCTCGGTCATGCCGCCGGCGACGAACTCCTGATCCAGCTCGCCCAGCGCCTGCGCGAGCAAATCGGCCCGGAGGACATGCTGGGACGGCTCGGCGGCGACGAGTTCGTCATCCTGCTGCCGCAACGCAACGCCGAGAGCGCCGCGCGCGTCGCGGCCGACATCACGGAGGCGCTGGCTGCACCCTTGAAGCTTGGATCGAAGCTGATGCCGATGTCGGCCAGCATCGGCATCAGCCTCTATCCCGACCATGCTACCGACATCGACACCCTGATGCAGCAGGCCGATGCCGCCATGTACATGGCCAAGCAGGCGGGCCGCTCGACCTATCGTATCTTCAGCGCCGAGATGAACGGGCTCACCGAGCAGCGGCTGGCGCTGATCGCGGCGCTCCGCCGTGCCATCGCCGAAGGCGCGCTGACTCTCAGCTACCAGCCGCAGATCCGCAGCTGCGACGGCGCCATCCACGGCGTCGAGGCGCTGTCGCGCTGGCGCGATGCCGTGCTCGGCGACGTCTCGCCGGCAAAATTTATCCCGCTCGCCGAGGAATGCGGCCTGATCGAGCAGATCGGCCTGTGGTCGGTGCGCGAGGCCTGCCGGCAGATGGCGAGCTGGCGCCGCGCCGGGCTCAACATCCCTTGCGTGTCGGTCAACCTGTCGCCGATCAATTTCCGCAACGTCACGCTGGCGGCGCGGCTCAAGGACATCCTCGCCGAATACGATCTGTCGGCGGACGCCTTGATGCTGGAGATCACCGAAGGCGCATTCATGCAGGATGGCGTCGCCGCGCTCGAGACCATGAACGCGATCCGCGAGCTCGGCGTTGGGCTCTCGTTGGACGATTTCGGTACCGGCTATTCCAGCCTCAGCCGTCTCGCGCATCTGCCGATCCGCGAATTGAAGATCGACCGCAGTTTTATGCGCGACATCGAGCGTGACGCCAGCGCGCTTGCGATCGCCACCGCGGTGGTGCGCGTCGGTCAGGGCCTCGGCATGACCGTCGTCGCCGAGGGCGTCGAGACCGAAGGCCAGCGCAAGACTTTGGCCGAGCTCGGCTGCGACGTCGTGCAGGGCTTCTTCTACGCACCCGCACTTCCCCCCGTTGCCTTCGAGCGCTGGCTGATCGAGCACTGCGCCGAGCAGGCGAGGGCGATGCTGGGGCGGCTGGATGTGACGGCGGCGGAGAGCGACGCTGTGCGGAAGTCGGCCTAGTTGCCTTTGAGATATTCCCAGCCGGTAGGAACACATCGGCGGCCGGCGGTTTGGTCCCGCGGCGTCCGCCGCATGGGCACCGCCATCTCTGAGGGGGGCCCTAGATGTCGCAATTCTACTTCGACATCTGGGACGGTGAAGCGATCGTCGTAGACGAAGAAGGCCTGGATCTGGCCAGCCGACGGGCCGCGGAGGTCGAGGCCGCGTTGTCTCTTGCCGACATTGCCAAGCAGCTTGAGCCGTCGCCAGCAGCGATGGCCTGGCCATCAATGTCCGGGATGCGAGCGGTCTGGTGTTGAGAGCGATATCCGTCTGCGTAAGAGACCAGCCGGTCAATTGAGATCACCACAAGCGGCATGCCCGCTGATGGGTCTGGCTAGAGCAGCGAAAGCACGATGATCCCGTCTTCGAGTTCCCCTGAAGCGAGGCGCACCCGCGCCATACGCTCGAACTCCGTGCGATGCTTCTGGAGGTAGCTGAAGGCCTGCTTCTGCGTGTTGAATGTGGTGGCAAGCCGGCACGTCTTCCGGCTTGCGCCAAACGCAAGAAGGAAGGTGATGGTTCCGCCGTCCAGTTTGACTCTCACCCGGCCCCGCAAACAACCAAACCCGCTCAATCCGGAGATTGAGCGGGCAAAACGACCGTTTCAGTACATCCGTGAAACGGCGCCACGATATCAAGCCAGCGAGAGGTTCTCGGCGCTGACTTTACCTCGCATCTTGTCGGTCTTGGTCTCGAAGTTGACCTTTTGCCCCTCTGCGAGGCCGGCAAGGCCAGCTCTCTCAACAGCGCTGATGTGAACGAACACATCATTGCTGCCGTCGTTGGGTTGAATGAAACCGAAGCCCTTTTGGCCGTTGAACCACTTGACGGTACCTGTCGTCATCTTCTTCTCCAAAGCGCGCAAACGCGTTCCACGTGACGATCACGCGGTTATCTTCAACTTCGTCGATGTCGTCGGAAAAGGAGCCCGCGGGCGCATTCAACAAGGCACAGCGGCTAATGGAATCATCTCGATATAAGGGGCTTTCGGGATTTTGCAAGGAGCGAAGGCGGCTTGTTGTTGCGGAGCAGTTCTGGGTGTTCCCCGTCGAGGCGGTTTCGCGTGTGTCTGCCGACCTGCAAGCAAGCCGTTGTCGATTGACAGCGCTGCACGACAATGGTCACGTGGACCTCACCAAGCTGCTTCGCCGTGACAGGCAGGATCGGCTCGTCCGAAGCCGCGACGAGTGTCGCCGCTACTATCCTCAAAAATCGCAATGAAGCTCCTGCGCAATTTGGCTGCCGGCAGGACGTGTCGCATTCGCAGCCTCAGTCAGGAGGATCAATTGCACGTACTTGTCAGGGACAACAATGTTGAGCAGGCACTCCGTGTTCTCAAGAAGAAGATGCAGCGCGAGGGCGTCTTCCGGGAAATGAAACAACGGCGTTCCTATGAAAAGCCGTCAGAGAGAAAGACCCGCGAGAAATCTGAAGCGATTCGTCGCGCCCGCAAGCTTGCCCGGAAGCAGGCGATCAGGGAGGGGTTGCTGCCCGCGCCGCCGAAAAAGAAGCCCTTTGAACGCAAGCCGCCTTTGCCGGAAGTCAAAGCACGGACGGAGTAGAGAAGACCTTGGACCATGTGACGGCGATACCGGGGCCTTCTGCCTTGCATCGGGCGTCGCGGTGTTGCCGTGCTCTAGGGCCTGAAATCGATGCCGCGTAGCACGATGCCGGGCGGCGGGAAATTTCAGGGGCAGGGCTGTCGTTCAATAGCGACAGGACTTTACTCCGATGCCAGCCCCGTCCTCCGCCGCAAATCCGTGATCGCGCGCAGAAAGCTGTCCGCGGGCGTCGTCTCGGGATCGATCAGCCGGTGCAGGCGAAAGCCGTCTTCGAGCGCCAGCACGACGGAGGCCATCCAGGGCGGGTTCAGATTGTCGTTCCGTCCGTTGCTCTTCAACGTCGCCTCGACGATGTCGGCCACCAGCTTGCGCCGCGCGCGCAGGCGTTTGGCGAGCTCGGGGCGGCGCTTCTCGGCGCGCGCGACGAACAGGATCATCTCCATGTGCAGGAGCGGCGAGCGGGCGAGGGGATCCTGCCTGGTGCGGTCCATCGCTTTCAACGCCGCGATGAAGTCGTCGAGATTGTCGTGCCGGGCAAGGATGTCGAGGTTGCGCCGGATCGACTGCTCGACATGGTCCTCGAGCATGGCGATGATCAGCTCGTCCTTGCTTCTAAAGTTGGAATAGAACGCGCCGCGGGTGAAGCCCGCCGCCGCCGCGATCGCCTCGATGCTGGCGCCGCCGATGCCGTCCTCCTCGAACACGCGCGCGGCCGCCTCGAACAATTTGTCGCGCGTGTCGTCCCTGGTCGGCCTGGTTCTCAGCCTTGACATCGGATGAGGTTAGGGCAGAATGCAACTCGATACAACAATGTATCGAGTTGATAAATCTTGGGGATGGTTGCGCCGGGCAGTGGGGCTGCGATCGGCGTATTCGTGTCATCGGCAACCAATTTTGAGGTCACCATGAACGAGCACGTGCAAGGCGCCGGCGGCGCGCCGCTGTTCAACCCGCTGTCGCCGGACTTCATCCGCGATCCCTATCCGCACTATGAACGGCTGCGCACGAACGATCCGATCCACGTGACGCCGTTCGGCCAGTTCGTCACCAGTCGCCACGCCGACGTCAGCCTCGTGATGCGCGACAAGCGCTTCGGCAAGGATTTCGTCGAGCGCACGACGCGCCGCTATGGCGAGAAGATCATGGACGAGCCAGTGTTCCGCAGCATGAGCCATTGGATGCTGCAGGCCGATCCGCCGGATCACACCCGCCTGCGCGGCCTCGTCGTAAAGGCCTTCACCGCGCGCCGGGTCGAGGACATGCGGCCGCGCATCCAGGCGATCGTCGACCAGGCCATCGATGCCGTGATCGATCGCGGCCACATGGACCTGATCGAGGATTTCGCCTTCCGCCTGCCCGTCACCATCATCTGCGAGATGCTCGGCATCCCCGAGGACCATCGCGAGGTCTTCTACAAGAGCTCGCGTGACGGCGGCCGGCTACTCGACCCCGTGCCCCTCACTGCCGAGGAGATCAGGAAGGGCAACGAGGGCAACCTGATGGCGCAGATGTATTTCCAGCAGCTGTTCGAGCTGCGCCGCAAAAATCCCGGGGACGATCTCACCACCCAGCTGGTGCAGGCCGAGGAGGACGGCAACAAGCTCACAAACGAGGAGCTGACCGCCAACATCATCCTGTTGTTCGGCGCCGGCCACGAGACCACGGTGAACCTGATCGGCAACGGCCTTTTGGCGCTCCACCGCAATCCGGACCAGCTTGCGCTGCTCAAGGCGCGCCCCGAGCTGATGGAAGGCGCGATCGAGGAATTTTTGCGCTACGATTCCTCGGTGCAGATGACCGGCCGCGTCGCGCTGGAGGAGATCGAGGATCTCGGCGGCAAGAGGATCCCCAAGGGCGAGACCGTGCTGTGCCTGCTGGGCTCGGCCAACCGCGATCCCGCAGTCTATCCTGACCGGCCGGACCGGCTCGATGTTACCCGCCAGAACGTGAAACCGTTGTCGTTCGGCGGCGGCATCCATTTCTGCCTGGGTGCCCAATTGGCGCGCATCGAGGCCGAGATCGCCATTGCCACCCTGCTGCGGCGGCTGCCCGATCTGCGCATCGACGACGTCGAAAACCCGGAATGGCGGCCGACCTTCGTGCTGCGTGGCCTCAAGCGGCTGCCGGCGAGCTGGTGAGGCGGCCCGGCATTAACCTCCGCGCGCAACAGTCGCTGTGACTTCGCCACACTTCCCTCTATATAAGGGGCTGTTCCGGCGCGCCTGAAGTCCACTAAGGCCAGGGTTTGGTCCGGATGCCGGTTTGGCCGAGGGGAGACCCGTGCAGACGACGCTGCTCGGATTGGCGATTGCCTTCATCATTGCGCTGCTGGCCGCGCTGATCGGGCCTTACTACGTCGACTGGAACCAGTTCAGGCCCCAGTTTGAGGCGGAGGCTGGCAAGATCATCGGCGTACCGGTGCGGGTCGCGGGCGAGCTCGACGCGCGGCTGTTGCCGGCGCCGACGCTGCGGCTGCGCCAGGTCACCTTCGGCGGCAACAACGATCTCGGTCGCCTGCGCGCCGACAAGCTCGACGTCGAGTTCAGCCTGGGCTCCTTGATGCGCGGCGAATGGCGCGCCACCGAGCTTTCGGTGGGCGGCATGGCGGTCGACCTCGGCCTCGATGCCCGGGGGCGGGTCGATTTGCCCTCCACCGCGAGCGGCACCTTCAATCTGGCCTCCCTCGCCATCGAGCGGCTGAATCTCACCGGCCGCATTGCGCTTCACGATGCCGCCAGCCGCTCGACGCTGGAGCTGAACGACATCGCCTTCTCCGGCGACGTCCGCTCGCTCGCGGGCTCGGTGCGCGGCGACGGCAGATTCACCGCCGCCGGGGTGCGCTATCCGTTCCGCGTCTCCTCGGGCCCGAGCGCCGACGGCAGCGCCACCCGTCTCCACCTCAACATCGATCCTGGCGAGCGCGCCATCCTCGCCGATCTCGAAGGCGTGCTCGCCTTCGACAACCGCCTGCCGAAATTCGACGGTGCGCTGACGCTGGCCGTGCCGGCGGTCAAGAAGGCGGGCGAGGCGGGTCCGACGCCGTGGAAGCTCACGACCAAGCTCAAGGCTGATCCGGCCGGCGCGAAGTTCGAGCAGATCGACGCGAACTTCGGCGCTGAAGACAATGCGCTGAAGCTCGGCGGCGTCGGCGACCTCAGATTCGGCGCCGCGCCGCTGCTGCGCGCGGTGCTGTCGGCGCGCCAGGTCGATGCCGACAAGCTCGCGGGCAAGGACGATGCCGAGCCGCTCCGCATCCTGCCGGCGTTGCGCGCGGGGCTGGCTGCCATTCCGCAGGCGCCGATCCCGGCGCAGATCGAGTTCAACTCCGACCAGATCATGCTCGGTGGCCGCCCGCTGCAGAACATCGCGGCCGAGCTTCAGACCGATGGACGATCCTGGACCTTCCAGCGGCTCGAGCTGCGCGCGCCCGGCATGACGCAGCTCTCGCTCAACGGCGCAGCCCCGGGCGCCGACAGTTTCAGCGGCCGTCTCAGCGTCGAATCCTCCGATCCTGACGCGCTGGTGGCCTGGCTCCAGGGCCGCAGCGAGATCAACCGCCGCAGCACGCGGCCGCTGCGTCTTGCCGGCGACGTGACGATCGCCGCCAACCATCTCGCCATCGACAGGCTGAAGGCCGACATCGAAGGCGGCACCGTCGAGGGCCGCATCGCCTTCGTGCAAACAGGCGCGAGCAAGGGCTCGCGGATCGACGCCGAGCTCAAAGCCGACCGTCTTGACCTCGATACCGCCGCAAGCTTCGTGCGCGCGCTTGCGGGGCCGCAAGGCGAATGGCCGGAAGAGGCAAAGCTCTCGCTCGATATCGGCCGCGCGATCTCCGCCGGCCAGGAGCTGCGGCCGTTCGCGGCAAAGCTCGCTTTCGGCCCCGCATCGCTGTCGCTGGAGCAGCTGCGCTTCGGCCAGGCCAGCGGCGTGACCACGGAGGCGAGCGGCAGCTTCGACCGCACCAAAGCCACCGGCAAGCTCGCGCTGAAATCCTCGGCCAATTCGCTGCGCGAGCTCACCGCGTTAGTCGAGCCGTTTGCGCCCGCGGTGCGCGCGCGTTTCGATGCCATCCCGTCATTGCCAGGCGCGACCCGCCTCAAGCTCGATCTCAGCCTCGACAAGAATGCCGAGCATGCCGATCGCAGCAATGCCCGCGCCGTGCTTGATCTCGACGCGCCGCAGCTCAAGGCGACGGCGACGCTGGCCGCGCAGATGCCGGCGGCGGCGGTCAACGGCGTCGATATCGACAAATTGCGCAACAGCGACTTCACGCTGGACTCGAAGGTATCGGCCCCGCAGGCCGGCGCGCTGCTGGTGCTGCTCGGGCTCGATCGCGTGGTGGCTGCAGGCGAGGGCGCTTCGCAATTCGAAGGCAAGCTGACCGGAGCGTGGCGGCGGCCGTTGCAATTGAATGCCAAGCTCAGCGGCGGCGGGCTGGACGCCGATGCGCAGGGCAGCGTCGAATTGTCGGAGTCGAAAGCCAGCGTGAATCTGCGCGTGCGCAAGGCCAATCTGGCGCCGCTGTTCGGGACCAGCCCGGCCGACAAATCGATGCAGGCCGTGAGCCTGTCCTCCCGCCTCACGCTCTCCGGCAACCGCCTGACCTTCGACGATCTCGACGGCAACGCGGCCGGCTCGCATTTGCGCGGTCATCTTGCGGTGACGCTCGATCAGGAAAGGAGCGTCGACGGCGAAGTCGGCCTCGATACGCTCGATCTGGCGCCCGCGCTCGCGATGGCGATCGGCGCCGCCGGGCACGAGTCCGGCGAGCCGCTGAGTGCGGGGTTGTTGGGCGGCTGGCGCGGCCGCATCGCTTTCCAGGCGCTGCGCGGGATGTTGCCCGGTGGCATCGAGCTGCGCCCGTTCGGCGGCACGCTTCGAAGCGACGGCCAGTCGCTCGCACTCGATGCGCTGAAGGGCGGCCTCAGTGGCGGCGAGATGTCGGCGAGCTTCGACGCACGCAACGGCGCGAATGGTCTTGCGCTGAACGCGCGCATCGATCTCAGCAATGTCGATGCGGCGACGCTGCGCTATCGCGATCTCGCGCTGCCGAAGGGGCGCGCCACGGTGCAGATGGCGCTGACCAGCCAGGGCCGCAGCGTCGCGGCGCTCACCGGCGCGCTCGCCGGCAACGGCACGGTGACGCTGGACTCCGCGGAAATCGGCGGCCTCAATCCGCGCGCCTTCGAGATCGCCATCCGCGCCAGCGACGGTGGCCAGGTCGCCGACGACAACCGCCTGCGGCAGCTCGTCGAGCCCGCGCTTGCCGCCGCGCCGATCGCGGTGGCCTCGGCGCAGATCCCGTTCACGATCCGCGACGGACGCTTACGCGTCGGCGCGACCCCGCTCGAAGCGAAGAATGCCCGCGCCATCGTCTCCGGCGGCTACGACATTCCCGCCGATCAGGCCGACATCCGCGCCAGCCTGACGCCGATCATGACCGGGCTCTCCGGCGCGCCGCCCGAAATCCAGCTGTTCGCGGCGGGCCCGCCCGACAGGCTCAATCGCACGATCGACCTTGCGCCGCTGTCGTCGTGGCTTGCGGTGCGCACGATCGACCGCGAGACGCGCCGGCTCGACGCCATCGAGCGCGGCGAGCCGCCGCCGGCGACCGCCGCGCTGCCGACGCTGGTCTCGCCCGATCCCGCGCCGGAGCAGGCGCCGGTCAATGTGCCGCTGCCGGGCCAGGATCCGCGCCGCGCACCGTCAAAGCCGAAAGCCGCGCCGCTGCCAAAGGCCCCGCAGGCCGCGCCCGCCGCGCCAAGCCCGCCGCTCGCCCAACAGCTTGCGCCGCTGCCGCCGGCCATCGACGTGAAGCCTGCACCGGGTCCGCCGCCCGCCAAGCCCAAGCCGAAGCCGCCGCTGGTCCTGACGCCGCAGAATCCGTAAGGGTGATTTTAGTGAGATGAACGCGCGGGCTCGGTTCAACCTCTCCCGCTTGCGGGGAGGTCGGCGCGAAGCGCCGGGTGGGGGCTCTCTCCACATTGGGAGTCTCTCCGTTGAGACAGCCTCTCCCCAACCCTCTCCCGCAAGCGAGAGAGGGAGCGCACCTTCCGAGCCGCCTTGTCCGCCCGTGAATCCATTCCCTCGCATTTGAATGAATTTTGCCCGGCAAAACTGATTTGCCGATTTTACCGAATTCTCGCGTTTGATCTCTAGCGTCAGTTCCCAGAGGAATCCGGTGTCCCGCCACGAGTGGCGGGGCGCCGCGCCAAAAGAACTGCCAAGAATTACTCGCCAAGAACTGGGGTTATCGAGATGAACGGGGCGAAAACGCTTCTACAGGATCTGGACGACGCGATCGCGCGCGGCACTGACGAGAGCCGGGCGAAGGCGTTGTGGCATGCGACCGACATTCTGATCACCGGCCGCTACAGCGACGACGAGATCAGCATGTTCGGCGAGGTCATCGGGCGGCTCGCCGACGAGATCGAGGTCGCCGCGCGCGCGCAGCTCTCGGAGCTGATGTCGGCATGCGATCACGCTCCGCTCAACGTCATCGAAAAGCTGGCGCTCGACGACGAGATCGAGGTCGCCGGTCCCGTGCTGCGCGACTCCACTCGTCTCGACGAGAAGATGCTGGTCGAGAGCGCCATGACCAAGGGCCAATCGCATCTACTCGCAATCGCCCAGCGCAAATCGATCGGCGAGGCCGTCACCGACGTGCTGGTCAAGCGCGGCGATCAGGAGGTCGTGACCTCGGTGGCCAGGAACGAGGGCGCGCGCTTCTCCGGTTCGGGCCTGTTGCACATGGTCCGCCGCGCCGAAGGCGATTCGATCCTCGCCGAGCAGCTCGGCCTGCGCAAGGACGTGCCGCGCCACATCTTCCAGCAGCTGATCTCGAAGGCGTCGGAAGACGTCCGCCGCCGCCTCGAGACCGAGCGGCCCGAAATGATGGCGCAGATCCAGAGCTCGGTGACCGAGGTCACCGGCGATCTTCAGTCCAAGTTCGGCCCGTCCTCGCGCAGCTATTTCGTCGCCAAGCGCGTGGTGACGACGCAGTATCGCCAGGGCAACCTCAACCAGGATTCGATCTCGAACTATGCGCGCCAGCACCGCTTCGACGAGGTGCAGATCGGCCTGTCGCTGCTGTCGGCGCTGCCGGTCGACGTGATCGAGCGCGCGATGATGGACCGCAACCGCGAGATGATTCTGGTGCTGTGCAAGGCGCTCGACTTCTCCTGGGACACGACCATGTCGCTGCTGTTCCTCGGCGCCAAGGATCATCTGATCACGGCGCGCGAGCTGCACGACAACGAGCGGGATTTCGGCCGGCTGAAGATCGAGACCTCGCGCAGCGTCTTGAAGTTCTACCAGTCGCGCAAGACCGCCGGCGATTCCACCGCGGGCGGCCGTCAGCCCGAGCTTCAGGTCCACTGAACAGGTGCACTGAGCATCGTCCCGGACTTCAAAGGGGAGTATTTGCAATGTTGCCTCAATTCGGCACCGCGGTTCGCAAGAAGAACCTCAACAGCGCCGTGACCGCCGATCTCGGCGCGGGAGCGCCCGACAAGGCGTCGGTGGACGCCGCCTGGCTCGTGCTGGAGGCCGCCAACGACCTCGGCGACCACGCCGCGATCGACGCCTGCCGGCGTGTCATCGACGCCGAGCTGAACGGCACGGTGGCCGGAAGCTCGGACATCGATCTCGTGCTGGGGTATTTCCGGTAAGCTGCCTCCCACACCGTCATCATCTCTCTCGCTTCGCCGTGAGGCGTCGCCCCATCTTAGAGGGTGATCAACGTCTTGATCGCGCGCCGTTCGTCCATGGCGCGGTATCCCTCGGCGACATCGGACAGCGGCAGCTTGAGGTCGAACACCTTTCCCGGCTTGATCTTGCCGGCGAGGACGCGGCCGATCAGGTCAGGCAGGAAGCGCCGGACGGGGGCCGGTCCGCCCAGCATGCGCCGCTGCGCGAAGAACATCGCCTGGCCGTCGAAGGTCACGCCGTGCGGCACGCCGACATAGCCGATTGATCCGCCGGGCCGCGAACAGGCGATCGCCTGCGCCATCGATTCCTGCGTGCCGACGCACTCCAGAACGGAATCGGCGCCGACGCCATCGGTGAGGTCCTTGATGCGGGCAATTCCCGCCTCGCCGCGCTCGGCCACGATGTCGGTGGCGCCGAATTCGACCGCGAGCTGCTGCCGCGTCTTGTGTCGGCTCATGGCGATGATCCGCTCGGCGCCCATCTCCTTGGCCGCCAGCACGCCCATCAGGCCGACGGCGCCGTCGCCGACTACGATCGCGGTCGATCCCTTGCGAACGTTGGCGGCATCGGCGGCATACCAGCCGGTGCCAAGCACGTCGGAGGTCGCGAGCAGGTCGGCAATGAGATCGGGTGACGGATGCTCAGCGGTTGCGACCAGGGTGCCGTCGGCCAGCGGAACGCGCGCGTAGGGGGCTTGCGCGCCCGACATGAATTCGCGCTGGACGCAGGAGGAATGGAAGCCGAAGCGGCAATGCGGGCAGGTGTTGTCGGAGATGCAGAACGAGCCGACGACGAACTGCCCGGGTCGCACCGTCTTCACCGCGCTGCCGACCTCCACGACCACGCCGCAATATTCGTGGCCCATGTGCTGCGCACGACCGTCGATCGGCTGCAGGCCGCGATAGGGCCAGAGGTCGGACCCGCAGATGCAGGTTGCCGACAGCTTGATGATGGCGTCGGTGGGCTTGAGGATCTTGGGATCGTCGACCTCTTCGCAGCGGATGTCGCCGGGACCATACATGAGTGCTGCCAGCATGGCTGAACCTTTCGGGTTTGATCGTCAGGAGAGAAGCTCGAGCCGCAGCGGATATTTTCCGCGCGTGAGCAGGGGCTGAGCGCCGCCGTCGAGATGGCCGAGACGGATCAAGCCCTTCGAGTAGCGATAGCTGCCGTGGAAGAAGGCGAGATTGCCCCAGGGCGCGAAGTAGCAGAGATCGCCCGGCGCCTCGTCGGCGAACGGGACGCTGTCGAGCTCCGTCAGCTTGCGCGGCAGATAGGCGGTCTTCTCGTTGGTCGAATAGTCCTCGATGGCGAGGTCGAGCGGCAGCAGAGCGACGAGGTCCCTCGCCGACGGGTTGTCCAGAAGGGTTGCCGTAAAACTGTGGCGGTCGAAGGCGCATCGCATCTGCATGTTCGCAGCTCCCGTCCGCCCGGCGGCGTTCGTCACGGTGAGGCCGGCGACGGAGCCGGGAACCGCGGCGATGGCCACGAGGCCGCCGACAACGGTCCGGCGCGTGAAGCAACGTCTGGACATGATACATGCGCCTGTGGTCGGGGCCGGAGGGCACGAGAGCCGCGGCCGCCTCCGCCATTGGACATAACGCCCGGCGGGCGATCCGATTAGATGGATTAATCCGCTTGCGTTGATCGATGGGAGGCATGAATGGGAACTCTCGGCGGTGGAAGGCGATGGCCAGGCAGGATTCAACGACCTTCGCCGGCGAGCGGCTGCGGCAAGCGATGGCACCGCGCATCGCGAAGATCGAGGCCGACATCGCCGACCTCATGGCGTTCCGCGACAAGCCGTCCGGGCGGACCAGGATGACGATCTCGAACCATGCATTCGAGAGCGTGGTGTGGCCGAAGCTGGAGCCGGTCCTGAAGAACTATCCGGACATCAAGCCCGAAGTCAGCCTCGACAGCGGATTTCGCGACATCGTCCAGGAGGGCTTCGATGCCGGCGTCCGTCTCGGCGAGAGCGTCGAGAAGGACATGGTCGCGGTGCGGATCGAGCCGGATTGGCGCCTGGTGGCTGTGGCTTGACCCGGCTACTTCGCCGAGCACCGCGCGCCCAAGCATCCCCACGAGCTCGTAGGGCACTGTTGCATCAGCCTGCGAATGGAACGGGCGGGCGGGCTTTACGCGTGGGAATTCGCCAAGCGCGGCCAGGAGCTTCGCGTCTGGGTCGACGGGCAATTGACGTTCAACAGCTCCTACACCCAGGTCGAGGCGGCCCTGAGGGGATACGGCATCGCCTACGTTCCGGAGAACATCATGAAGGCGCACATCGCCTGGGGCGACCGCGCGTTGGTGCTGGACGACTGGTCTCCGACGTTCGACGGCCACCACATCTACCATCCGAGCCGGCGCCAGAACTCGCCCGCCTTCAAGGTCATCGTCGACGCACTGCGTCATCGCGGGAAGTGACGGCGGCCGGCGATGCGGTTCGGTGCCGTCCCGTTCGTTCGAAGTCAGTACGAACCCGAGCGCTTTGATCCTGCATCGAGCCGTAGACTTGACCTCGCC
The DNA here is from genome assembly GCF_028128695.1 of Bradyrhizobium sp. CCBAU 25360. NCBI lineage: Bacteria > Pseudomonadati > Pseudomonadota > Alphaproteobacteria > Hyphomicrobiales > Nitrobacteraceae > Bradyrhizobium > Bradyrhizobium sp. CCBAU 25360. Next base: position 464,581 of record NZ_LBJA01000044.1, on the reverse strand, counting down.
GCGCTCAGCGCCGCAGACAGCTCGTCGATGTGGTAGGGCTTCGCCAGGATCTGGATGCCCGCCGCCTGCGCCTCATGGACGGAGGCTTCGGCGTAGCCGCTGGTCAGCAGAACCGGTATGTCGTTGCGACGCCGTTTGATCTCGTGTGCGAGTTCAACCCCATTCATGCCGCCGGGCATCATGATGTCCGAAAAGATCACATCGACGGAGCGACCATCGGCCAAAGCGCCGAGAGCCGCGGCAGCGCTGGCGGCGCGTGTGACTTCGTAACCGAGTTGGCCGAGCATCTCGGCGACCAGTGCGGCAACCTCGTCGTCGTCTTCGACCAGCAGGATTCGGCCCTGGTTGCTTTTCTTCGGTCGCACCCTGGTGAGGTCGATGAGGTGCCGCTCGCTCGAAGGGACATCGAACGATCGCGGCAGGTACAGTTCGATGCTGGTGCCCCGGCCGGCCTCCGATTGAATGCGGACCGTGCCCCGAGACTGCGTCGCAAATCCATGGACCTGCGCGAGCCCAAGTCCCGAGCCCTTGCCGACGTCCTTGGTCGTGAAGAAGGGCTCGAAGACCCGCGACAGGATCTCCGGAGCCATGCCGACACCTGTGTCGATCACGGACAGCCGGACATAGTCGCCGGCGATCTCCGCGTCGTTCAGCTCGGGCAGGTTTTCGCCGCGGACGAGGATCGTGCCGCCGTTCGGCATGGCGTCGCGGGCATTGACGGCCAGGTTGAGGATCACCAGCTCGAGCTCCCCGGGATCGACCTCCACCGGCCACAGCGAATCCGGAAATTCGAACTCGACATGGACGTCGCCTCTCAGGCTTCGATCGAGCAGCTCGCGCATGCCGCCGATCTGTGCGGCGACGTCGACGGGTTCCGGGCGCAGCTTCTGTCGGCGCGAAAACGCCAGAAGCTGCTTGGTCAGGCTGGCCCCGCGCTGCGCCGCCTGGATCATCCCGTCCATCAAGCGGCGACGGCGGTTGGGGTCCGTCTGGCGGTCGAGCATGTCGAGGCCGCCGGAAATCACCATCAGCAGGTTGTTGAAGTCGTGAGCTACGCCGCCGGTGAGCTGGCCGATGGCTTCGATCTTCTGAGCCTGGCGAAGCGTCTCCTCGACGCGAGCGCGCTCGTTCATTTCGAGACGCAGTTGCTCGTTGGCTTCCTTCAGCTCGCGCGTCCGCTCGACCACCAGCTTCTCGAGCTCCTGCGCGGTCTGCTCGCGGGCCTCGAGCAGAGCCCGGATTTCATATTGACGCCGGCGTGCCCTGATCGCCGACTGGATGGCGCTGGTCAGCGTGATTGGCTGAACCGGCCGTTCGAGCAGCGAGACGTTACGGAGAAGCTCGACGATACTGCGTCGCCACGCGACGACCGCCGGCTGTTCTCGATGGCTGGTGAGAACGACAAAAGGGAGGTCGGACCACGGCGGTTGGCGCTCGATCCATTGTGCCAGCGGCGCCGTGTCTCTCCCGAACAATCCTTCCTCGGCCAGGAAGACCGCGCCCACGCCTTCGGTCATCGCGCTGACGAGCGCGGACAGATCGCGGCAGTTGACCGCCTCCAGGCTCGCGCCGCGAAAGAGTTCGGTCGATGCCGGCCCGTCGCGGCCGATCGGGGCGAATACGAGAACGCGGTGATCCGGGTCGAGGCTCATTCGAATGGCCCTTCCGGCAGTGCCCTGCCGGTATAATGCGGATTGCCGGAAAAGATGCCGCTGAACTCCTGCAGTGGCGGGCCGAGCCTGATCCCGCTGCTGCCGAGCCGGAATTCGCGAATGCTATGCTCGTGATTGCCGCTACGCTTCTTGACGACTGACAAGGCGCGCCGCACCGTTCCACCGAATTCGAAATAGCGCAGCATCAGCACTGCATCGCTCAAATAGCTGATGTCGAGCGGCGTATCCATGGGACCTACAAGCCCATGCTGAGCGAGGATCAGGATGGTGAGGACGCCCTGCTGTGCCAGGTAGCTCAGGAGTTCATGCATCTGCAGGATGAGAAAACGTTCATCCGGCATCGCGTTCAGGTAACCGTTCAGGCTGTCGATGACGACAAGGCGGGCGTTGTCGGCCTCGACGCTTCGGCGGAGCGTCGCCGCGAACTCACCGGGCGACAGTTCGGCCGGATCGATCTGTTGAAACCGGATTTTTCCCGAGGCGAGATGTTTCTCCAGAGGCAAGCCAAGTGTCCGTGCACGTGCTTCGACCGTTCCACGGCCTTCATCGAATGCGAAGAATACGGCGTGCTCGCCACGTTCGGCCGCCGCAATGGCATAGGTCAGTGCGACCGACGACTTGCCCGCACCGGCAGAGCCGAGCAGAAGCGCGTTGGTGCCGCGTTCGAGCCCGCCTCCCAAGAGCTGATCGAGCTCGGCGTTGCCGCTGGACATGGGCTCACCGGCGAAGGACTTGTGATGTTCGGCCGCGACGAGCCGGGGGAAGATCCGCAAGCCGCCTTCCGAAATTGTAAAATCGTGGTAACCACCGCGAAACCGGATGCCCCGCATCTTGATCACGCGAAGACGGCGCCGCTCGGCCCCGTAGTCGATGGCGAGCTGTTCGAGCATCACCACGCCGTGCGCAATCGAATGCAGTTGCAGGTCGTCCTGAGAGGACGAGAGATCGTCGAGGAGAACGACAGTGCAGTTGCGGTTGGTGAAAAAGTGCTTCAGGGCCAGAACCTGACGCCTATAGCGCAGCGGGTTCTGCGCCAGCAGGCGCAGTTCGGACAGGCTGTCGAGCACCACGCGGGTGGGATCAATTCGTTCGACCTCCCTGAAGATCAAATTGGTGGTTTCGCTCAGCTCCATTTCGGCGGGATGGAAGACCGTGAGCTCGCGCTCCGGGTCGAGCGTCGTCTCCGGTGGCACCAGTTCGAAGATGTCGACCCCGTCCAGCGACCAGCCATGCCGACGCGCGACGACACTCAGCTCCCTCTTGGTTTCGGACAGGGAGATATAGAGCACGCGTTCGCCATCACGCACACCTCTCAGAAGGAATTGCAGCGCGATCGTGGTCTTGCCGGTGCCGGGCCGGCCCTCGTAAAGATACATCCGATTGGCGTCCAGGCCGCCGCCCAGGATGTCATCCAGGCCGTCGCTGCCGGTCGAAACTCTCGGCGAATCCTTAAGGTCGCTGTCTGGAGCAGCCCTCGACGGACCGGTCATTGAACCCCCTCGCGCATATCTTCCGGAAGCTGATTTTGCCCGAGCGCCCAGAGGCTGGCAGCCGGGGTTGGACCGAAGAAGAGGTCCTTCCAAGGAACTCTTCAGACAGGAACGAGTTCCCGCAAAGAGGTTTGCCCGGGCGATCGGTGGCCCCGGCTTGAGCTATCGTGCAAGAAGCCAGTTGCGGGTCGGGAGCGTCCAAGGGACGAGCCGCAATAGACTGTGCCGATAGCTCGGTGCTGTCGGTTCAAAACTGAACACAAGCTCCTGTGCTCGCCGCAGGTGGATCCGGTCGCATCGTGGCGGTCATCGCCTTGCGCGGTAGATCACCACGTCCTCGCCGTGACGACTCGTGCGCCGCTCGAGCAGGTAATTCGATTTCTCCAGCACGCGGCGCGATGCGCCGTTTGCGGTATAGACGATGCCGATGAGAGACGGCAGCTCGAGTTGTGACAGCCCGATCTCAGTCAGCTCGGTCGCGGTCTCGCTGGCAAATCCCCGGCCCCAGAGACTGGGTGTGAACGCGTAGGCGATCTCGATCTCGTCCACGTCATCCACCAGGATGTGCCGGATGCCGGCCCGCCCGGCAAATGCGCCGTCTTTCGTGCGCAGGGTCCACAGGCCAAAACCGTATTGATCCCAGTGCGCCATGTTGACGGCGAGATATTTCTCCGTTGCCTCCGCCGAACGCACGCCGCCGATGTAACGCGACGCTTCGGGATCCAGATGGAGCGCGACGAGGTCGGCGAGGTGACTTTCGTTCAGCCTCTCGGCGGTCAGGTTGTCGGTACTGAAGCGATCCATGGAAGCAGGGTGTCGCGCGGAGCTGGTCGCGATCTGGATGTTGTTGAGGCCGATGATGCCATCGTGCCGCTGTTTTGCCCGACAGGTCAACCGGCTCGCGGCCTTTAGGTTTTTGTTCAAGCATGGTCCTTTCGGGAAAACCGCCGCGCACTTTTCCGGATCATGCTTTAGACCGGGCCGTGCGAGCCGGGCGGGACCATGTAGAGCGTCATCGCGAAGATCGTGTAGATGCAGAGCAGGAGGGCACCGACGAACCAGGCGGAGCGTCCGCCATTGGTGACGAAGCTCGTCACCACGGTGGCGATCATGACCATGGTCACCGCTCCCGGCCAGAATTGAAGGTCCATGGGCTGCGGCCCGACGACGTAGCTCAGCAGCACGAGAACGGGTGCGACGAACAAGGCGATCTGGCTGGCGCTTCCGAGCGCGATGCTCACGCTCAAGTCGAGCCGGTTGCGGCGTGCCGCGGAAAACGCCACGGCCATCTCGGCCGCAGCCCCGACCAGGGCAACGACGATGAATCCGACGAATGCCGGGGTCATGCCGAGCGTTTCGGCGGCCTTCTGCACCGATGTCACGAAGATCTCGCTCACGAGTGCCACCAGCACGGTGACGATTCCCAGTGTCGGAACGGCGATCGCAATCGGCAGTATCGGGCCGCCTGCCTCGCCATGGTCGCTGCTTGCAAACAGCTCCTTGTGCGTCTTCAGCGAGAACAGCAGGCTGAGACCGTAGGCCGCAATCAGCAGGACCGCCAAGGCGGTGCTCAAGCGCTGCACCGTCGCCTCGTGGCCGGGAAAGTCGAGGTCGGCCACGGCCGAGGGTGACAACAGGGCGATCGTGGCCATCAGCAGCAGCGCGGAATGGAGCCTGCCGCCTGCCCGGTTGTATTCCTGCACGCGATGCCTCAATCCGCCCAGAAACAGCGATGCGCCCAGCATGAATAGCGAGTTGGTCACGATCGCACCCGCAATCGAGGCTTTGACCAGCATGTATTGACCGGCCTGCAACGCCGTGACCGCGATGATGAGCTCCGTGAGATTGCCAAGCGTGGCGTTCAACAGCCCGCCGACCGCATCGCCGGTCTTCTCGGCCACGGCCTCCGTCGCGTGGCTGAGCAGGCTCGCGAGCGGCACGATGGCGATCACGGCCAGCACGAACAGCAGCGTATGCGCGTCCGGCATGACATGCTCGAGCACGATCACGACAGGCACGACAGCCAGCAGCCACAGCAGCGGGCTGTGCCGGATTTCCCTGAGCAGCGCGTTCATGGTCCGTCCTACGCGGTCAGACCTCGACGCTGCCGCCGGAGTGGGGCCCGGTGTTGATCTAGCTCAACGGCTTGTGCGCCCTCGAACCGGCGCCTCAATAGCAGGGCGGATAGGGGTGATATCCACAAGCCCGGCGATAGCCATAGGCGCCATAGGCGGCAGCTCCCGCCGCTGCGGCACCGTAGTAAGCCCGCCGATGGACCCTGCGGTTGACGCCGGCAACGCTTCCCGGCGTGAGCGGGCGTCCGACGCGGGCCTCGGCGGTGTCAACGGACACGGCGAGCGCATCCACCGGCGAGGTGTGGAACGACAGGGGCGCTGCCGTGAACAGCGCGGCGGTGACGAACAGTCCGATCAGCTTGGCATGTCCAGTCATGTGCTCTCTCCCTTTGCAGGACGACGAGAAAGCGTGACAGGCGGGTGAGGTGGACCATTGACCGAAATCAATGGTCGCGGTTTCCTGGGATCGCCTGGCCCGGATGATTCCTGCACTCGCGTAAGCCATTGATTTCACAACCCCGGTCTACTGTGCATGGGGTTGTTTTCGCAATTTTAGTTTTGAGGGCTTCAGCCGGCGCCCAGCGCCACCGCGACGTTGTACGTCAGGAGGCTCGCGGCATAGGCCAGCACCAGCATGTAGGTGAAGGTCACGGCCATCCAGGTCCAGCTTCCGGTCTCGCGCCGGATCACGGCCAGCGTCGAGGCGCATTGCGGCGCGAAGATGTACCAGGCCAGCATCGACAGCGCGGTGGCGAGCGACCACTTCGTCGCCAGCACCTGGCCGATCTGCTCGGCCGCTTCCTTGCCGCCTTCGATCGCATAGACGGTGCCGAGGGCGGCGACCGCGACCTCGCGCGCCGCCATGCCCGGGATCAGCGCGACCGCGATCTGCCAGTTGAAGCCGACCGGGGCGAGCAGGGGTTCGAGCGCCTTGCCGATGATGGCGGCGAGGCTGAAGTCGATGGCGGGCTCGGTGGCGCCCGCCGGCGGCTGCGGGAACGAGGCCAGGAACCAGATCAGCACCATCATCGAGAAGATCGTGGTGCCGGCGCGCACCAGGAACATCTTGGCGCGGGTGTAGATGCCGATCGCGATCGATTTCAGCTGCGGCATCTTGTAGTCCGGCAGCTCCAGCATGAACGGCGCCGGCGCAAAGTCGCGCAGCATGAAGAACTTGATCAGGAACGAGACGGCAAGCGCGCTGATGATGCCGGCGGCGTAGAGGCCGAACATCACGAGGCCCTGCAGGTTGATGAAGCCCCAGACGTCCTTCGCAGGGATGAAAGCCGAGATGATCAGCGTGTAGACTGGAATACGCGCCGAGCAGGTCATCAGCGGCGCGATCAGGATCGTGGTCAGCCGGTCGCGCTTGTTGTCGATCACGCGCGTCGCCATGATGCCGGGAATGGCGCAGGCAAAGCTCGACAGCAGCGGTATGAAGGCGCGGCCGTGCAGGCCGGCGCCGCCCATGATGCGATCCATCAGGAACGCGGCTCGCGCCATATAGCCGAAATCTTCCAGCAGCAGGATGAACAGGAAGATGAGGATGATCTGCGGCAGGAACACAATGACGCTGCCGACGCCGGAGATCACGCCATTCTGCAGGAAGCTCTGCAACAGGCCGTCGGGCAGGGTGGCCTGCACGAGCTCCCCGAGCGCGTCGAAGCCGGACTTGAGCACGTCCATTGCTGGTTGCGCCCAGGCGAACACCGCCTGGAACATCACGAACAGGATCAGCGCGAGCACGATGAGGCCGCCGACCGGATGCAGCACGATCGCGTCGATCCGCGCGGTCCAGGTGTCGGGCCTAGCAGGCAGGCTGACGCAGTCGGCGATGATGCGGTCGGCCTCGCGCTGGGTCGCGCGTAGTTCGCCGACGCTGAGCGCGCGCCAGCTGTTCGCCGCCGCCTCGGCGGCGAGCTTTGCCGAGATCTCGTCGGTCAGCTTCAAGAGGTCGGCGGTGCCGCCCTTGCGCACCGCGATCGAGGTGACCACGGGCAGGCCGAGCTCCTTGGCGAGCCGCTCCGTGTCGACGGTAATGCCGCGGCGGGCCGCGATGTCGAACATGTTGAGCACGAGCAGCATCGGCCGTCCGGTGCGCTTGAGCTCGAGCAGCAGGCGGATGGTTAGCCGCAAATTGGTCGAATCGGCCACGCACAGCACGAGGTCGGGCACAGTCTCGCCGGACGCCTTGCCGAGCACGAAGTCGCGGGTGATCTCCTCGTCGGGGCTGCGGCCGCGCAGCGAATAGGTGCCGGGCAGGTCGACCACCGAGACCTGACGTCCCAGCGGAGTGACGAAGAAGCCTTCCTTGCGCTCGACGGTGACGCCCGGATAGTTCGCGACCTTCTGCCGGCTGCCCGTCAGGGCATTGAACAGCGAGGTCTTGCCGCTGTTCGGCGTGCCCACCAGGGCGAGATGCAGCAGGGGTAATTCCATGGAATCACTGGTCCGGGATCAGAGGTCCGGTCGCTGTCTAGGCGACGATGATGGCCATGGCTTCGCGGCGTCGGACCGCAATCGTGATGCTGTCGACCCGCACGGCGATCGGGTCGCGCCCGACCAGCCCCTCGTGCAGGACCTCGACCCGGGCGCCTTCGACGAAGCCGAGCTCGATCAGGCGGCTCTCGAGCTCGATGTCGGAGAGCGCCGAGCCCGCCTCGCGAGCGGAAAGATGCTGGATGACGCCGGTATAGCCGCGCTGGGCCAGACCCAGCGGCATGTGCGGGCGCGTGTCATTGGTGTCGGTCATGCCCTGTATTTTCAACGCAAGGCATTGAGGTCAAGCGCGCGCGCTCCCTGAAACCGCACCTTAGAGTGATTTTAAAGTGCGGGTGGCGGAGCGCCGTCGAAGGCGCCCCCGAGGGCTGGGTTGGCTACTGGGCCGCGACCTTGTCCGGCTGGGGGGCCATGGCCCGGCTCTTGAAGTAGTCCAGCACGAACAGGCGGATCGCCGACGACAAATTGCCCTGCTGGCGGTTGTTGTCGATCTCGCCGACCAGCTCGGACAACGTCATGTTGCGCAAGCCGGAAATCTCCTTCATGCCGTTCCAGAACGCCTCTTCCAGGCTGACGCTGGTCTTGTGCCCGGCGACGACGATCGACCGTTTCACGACCGGCGACTTCATGGCTGCTCCTCGCGATCGATCTGATGCTGATCCAGATGCGCTTTCGCCTTGTCCGCGCGCGTCTCCTGCGCTGACCGTTCCGCCTTCGTGCGGCCGAACTTCGTCCGGTTGGCGTCCGCCTGCTTCGCCGAGGCTTCCCGTTCGGCGCGCTTCCTGAAACGATTCAGGTTGATGACGTTCCCCATGCCGCGTCTCCATCATCCGATCCTTTCCAGGCAGGATGAAACACTCAGAAACAGGGTGCCGCACTGCGCCCCACAAGACTTGATCGCCATTCGCTTGTCCTCGTCAATCGGCCTCTAGGGCCATCAAACGATGAATTTCGCCCCCGTCGAGGGGCGGAAGGGCTGCGTAGCACGCCGTCCTGCCGGAACATTGACGGTAATCAAATCCCGCCCCCAAAGCCGCACATTTCTAGGGCGCCGAGCGTCCGTATCATTACGGATGGCTATCGGAATTCGGAGTTCTATCCCGGGCTGGTCATCTTCTCGGGGCGTACCAGGCGATCGAACTCATCAGCCGAGACGAAGCCGAGCCGCAGCGCCTCCTCCTTCAGCGTGGTGCCGTTGGCATGGGCCGTCTTGGCCACCTTGGCGGCGTTGTCGTAGCCGATCTTCGGGGCGAGCGCCGTCACCAGCATCAGCGAGCGCTGCATCAACTCACTTATGCGCTTTTCGTCGGCACGGATGCCGCTCACGCAATGCTCGGTAAAGGACCGCGCCGCATCCGCCATCAGGCGGATGGAGTGCAGCATGTTGTGGGCGAGCACGGGCTTGTAGACGTTGAGTTCGAAATGGCCCTGGCTGCCGGCCACCGTGATCGCGGTGTGATTGCCGAACACCTGGCAGCACACCATGGTCATCGCCTCGCACTGGGTCGGATTGACCTTGCCCGGCATGATCGAGGAGCCCGGCTCGTTCTCCGGCAGGACAAGCTCGCCTAGCCCCGAGCGCGGGCCCGATCCCAGGAGGCGGATGTCGTTGGCGATCTTGAACAGCCCTGTCGCGACCGAATTGATGGCGCCGTGCACCAGCACGTAGGCATCGTTGGAGGCCAGCGCCTCGAATTTGTTGGCGGCGCTGGTGAAGGGCAGCTTCGTGATCCCGACCACGTGCTTGGCGAAAAGCTTCGCGAAGCGCGGCTTCGAGTTGAGGCCGGTGCCGACGGCGGTGCCGCCCTGCGCCAGCGGATAGAGGTCCTTCACCGCGACCTTGAGCCGGGCGATGCCGCTTTCGACCTGCGCGGCATAGCCGGAAAACTCCTGGCCGAGCGTCAGGGGCGTTGCATCCTGGGTGTGGGTGCGGCCGATCTTGACGATGTTTGCGAACGCCTTCTCCTTCTTGCGCAGCGCGCGGAGCAGCTCATCGAGCGCAGGAATGAGATCGGCAGTGATGCGACTTGCGGCCGCGATGTGCATCGCGGTCGGAAACGAATCGTTCGACGACTGGCTCATGTTGACGTGATCGTTGGGATGCACCGGCTTCTTGGCGCCGAGCTCGCCGCCGAGCAGCTCGTTGGCGCGGTTGGCGATCACCTCGTTGAGGTTCATGTTGCTCTGCGTGCCCGAGCCGGTCTGCCACACGACGAGCGGGAAATGCTCATCGAGCTTGCCCTCGATCACCTCGCGCGCGGCGCTGATGATCGCATTGGCGCGGCGCCGGTCGAGCAGGCCGAGCTCGAGGTTGGACTGTGCTGCGGCGAGCTTGACGATGCCGAGCGCGTGTACCAGCGAGATCGGCATGCGGTCGGTGCCGATGCGAAAGTTCTGGCGCGAGCGTTCGGTCTGCGCGCCCCAATAGCGGTCGGCAGGGACCTCGATGGGACCGAAACTGTCGGTCTCGATGCGGGTGGCGGGGCGGGCGGTCTTCGCGCGGGCGGCTTTGGCCATGAGCACATCCATTCTACCGCGCGAAACACCGCGCGGCTCTTTCGTGTGCTTCTCTATATAGGGAGTTCGGCCGCGTGCGACGGGCTCGAACCTAATCTAGATCATTTCTTGCGGAAACGATCGAGCCGCACGACTTCGGCGCCGCCCTGGTTCGGGGCCGCCGGCTCCTCCGTGCTTTCCGCCGTTTCAGGGGCGGGCGTCTGCACGGCGACGGCCGATGGCGCGGGAGCTGTCGGCAGCGTCTCGGGCGCGACCTCGGCGACGTCAGACGTGTCGAACTGCAGGCCGAACTTCACGGACGGATCGAGGAAGCTCTTGATGGCGCTGAACGGCACGATCAGCCGCTCCGGAATGCCGCCGAAGGACAGGCCGACCTCGAAGCGGTCCTCGAGCACGGTCAGGTCCCAGAACTGATGCTGCAGGATGATCGTCATCTCTTCCGGATATTGCGCCAGCAGCCGCGACGACAACTTCACGCCCTCGGCCTTCGACACGAAGGTGATGAAGAAATGGTGCTCGCCCGGCAGGCCCTGGGCCGCGGCATCGGTCAGCACCTTCCGCAGCACGCCGCGCAGCGCGTCGCGGGCCAGCACATCGTATCGGATATGATCGGTCGCCATGGTGGTCCTGTTGCATCCCCGAAGCCGGACCGTGCCGACTCGCCAAGCCGCAATAGTACCGCGCCTGACGGGTCAGCAGGAGTCCCCGCCGGGGAAGAAATCAAGAGTAAAGTGGAGGCTTCTGTTGCCAGGTGCCTCCGAACCCCGCCTAACGGAGCTTAACCCGTTAGGACTTTAAGATGGTCTTTCAAACTGCGTTACGCAGCCTGAGCAACCGGAGCAAAGTTGTCGTTGGCAACTATTGCAGTAGCCCGATAACGGCGGAACAATACCGGGAAAAAGTTCGCCCTTTACGCCCTCGTCGATCCTATTTCGCCCCCGCCAAAGCCCGCTTCGGGACGACCCGTTGGTGGGCTTTGGTGGAGGCGCCGGGTACCGCCCCCGGGTCCGAATGGTTTATTGCGACGACCGTTTATTTCCATAGCCGGCGAACCGGCAGCCCCAATATAGGGCGCAAAGGTTTCGAATGACAGGTGTTTCGCGCAGCGATCCCAGGGTTCCCTTTGGATAGGTTCCGGACGGGCAGGGGCCGGAGCTTGGCGGCGTGGCGACCGGCCCTCTAAGCTCCTGTGATGCCCGACGATTCCGCACCGGCGGCCCAACAACCAGATCAGGTGCCGGATCAACCGGCCGCCGGCGCCGCGTCGCCCCGCCTGCTCGCGCTGTTCCTGGCCTTTGCCCGGATGTCGCTGGCCGGCTTCGGCGGGGTCTTGGTGTTTGCCCGGCGGGCGATCGTCGAGCAGCACCGCTGGATGAATGCGGACGAGTTCAACGAGACTTTTGCGCTCTGCCATTTCCTGCCCGGGCCCAACATCGTCAATCTGTCCATGGTGTTCGGATCAAGGCTGCGCGGCATCGCGGGCGGGCTTGCCGCCTTTGCCGGGTTGTTGCTGCCGCCGACGCTGATCATGACGGTGCTTGCGATCATCTACTCCCGTTACGGTGACCTCGACGTGCTGCGCCGCAGCCTCGCCGGCATCTCCTGCGCGGCGGTCGGTCTCTTGATCGCGGTAGTGTTCCGCATGATGACGCCGCTGCTGAAGAGGACGGATCCCCTCGCACTGATCCTGATGGCCGGCGTGTTCCTCGCCATCGGCGTGCTCCGCCTGCCGCTTCCGGCGGTGCTGCTGGTCGCGATCCCCATCAGTGTCGGCGCCACTTTTTTCCTGCGGCGGAAAGTAGCAGCATGAAGCCTGAGAATCCGATCTGGGCGCTGATCTCCACCTTTGGACTGATGTCGCTGTTCGCCGTCGGCGGCGCCGCGGCGGCGGTGCCCGAGATGCACCGCATCGCGGTCGAGGTGCATCACTGGATGACCGACAAGCAGTTCACCGATGCCTATGCGATCGCGCAGCTCTCGCCAGGTCCGAACGTGCTTATCGTGACGTTAATCGGCTATGCCGTCGCCGGCATCCCCGGCGCGCTGGCGGCGACGCTGGCGATGTGCCTGCCGACCGCGTTGCTTGCCTATTATGTCAGCCGCCTCCTGAATCGGCCCAGCAAATCGCGCTGGCCCGGCTTGATCCAGGCTGCACTGGTTCCGCTTTCGATCGGATTGATGGCGGCGAGTGCCCTGATCCTGGCCCAGTCGACCGATCGCACAATTGCTGCAGTGCTTCTGACCGCAATGGTTGCGGTGATCGCCTCGGTCTCGCGCATCAATCCACTCTGGCTCCTGCTCGCCGGGGGACTGTTGGGTTTTGCTGGCATTGTGTAATGAAAATCGCTAGGCAGTGGTCGGGCGGGGGATCCATTTCCAGCCGATTTAGAACAACAGTGCTCGTGACTTACGGGTCGCGGAGGAGACATGCATGGCCGATACGATGGGCCACTCGGCGACTGCCACCCGAAACACATCGGTGGCGCTCGGCTTCTGTCTGCTGGCGATTGCGCCGCAGATTTTCGAATTCATCTGGTCGATAGGGACGATTTTCGGTTGGGGCGCGGGCCGCGGCCCGGCCACGGTCGTGATCAGCCACGCCACCGCGTTGCTCGTCGGTGCGCCCGGTACGTTGATGGGAGCGGCCACCGGTGACACCAAGAAGGCGTCGTCCGAGGTGCTGCTCGCGCTGATCTATTCCTATCCGATCTTTGCGGTGGCGATCGTCACGCTGTTCATGACCATCAAGTCGGCGCAGGACTATGTCGGCGGGGTCATCCTGATGGCGCTGGCCCTGTTTGCACTGTGGGCCTCGAGCGATCTGCAGGGGATGCGCGGCTTCTCCTTCGGCGCGGGCACTGCGCCGCGGATGTTCGGCGGACTGCTGGTCGCCTTGTCCGCCGGCATCGCCCTGACCGGCCTTTTGACCGATGGGCCGGCGATGGCCCATTACTCGTGGCGCGGGCCGATGTTCGTGATGGCGGCGATCCTGTTCTTCGCGCTGGCGATCCGGCCGCTCGGCCTCGTGGTCACGGCCTTTGCGAGCTTCATGATCGCCGCGACGGGGTCGCACGAGACGCGCTGGCTGGAGGCCGCCATCGTCGGCGCCTGCCTGACGATCGGCTGCGCGATCCTGTTTCCGTACGTGCTCGGGCTGCCGATGCCGATGTACCCGCGTTTCCTGATCCAGTGAGGGTGTGATGGATATCTTTGCCAACCTCGCTCACGGTTTTGCAGTCGCGCTCTCTCCGATCAACCTCCTGATGTGCCTGATCGGCGCCCTCGTCGGCACGCTGGTCGGCGTGCTCCCGGGCATCGGCACCATCGCCACGGTCGCGATGCTGCTACCGATCACCTTCGGATTGCCGCCGGTCGGCGCGCTGATCATGCTCGCCGGCATCTATTACGGCGCCCAGTATGGCGGCTCGACCACGTCGATCCTGGTCAATATTCCAGGTGAGGCGACATCGGTCGTCACCGCCATCGACGGTCACCAGATGGCCAAGCAGGGCCGCGCCGGCCCGGCGCTGGCGATTGCGGCGATCGGCTCGTTCTTCGCCGGCTGCGTCGCGACCGTGCTGATTGCCGTGCTCGGCGCGCCGCTCACCAAGCTCGCGCTGGCGTTCGGCCCGGCCGAGTATTTCTCGCTGATGGTGCTCGGCTTGATCTTTGCGGTCGTGCTGGCCAAGGGCTCGGTGCTGAAGGCGATCGCGATGATCGTGTTTGGCCTGCTGCTGTCGATGGTCGGCTCGGACATCGAGACCGGCGCCTCGCGCATGGCCTTCAACATTCCGGAGCTCGCCGACGGCCTCGGCTTTGCGACGGTGGCGATGGGCGTGTTCGGCTTTGCCGAGATCATCCGCAATCTCGACGCCGGTGCCGAGATGAACCGCGACCTCGTGCAGCAGAAGATCACCGGCCTGATGCCGACCAGGAAGGATCTGATCGACTCGACGCCGCCGATCCTGCGCGGCACCGTGCTCGGCTCGATCCTCGGCATCCTGCCCGGCGGTGGTGCGGTCATCGCCTCGTTCGCGGCCTATACGCTCGAGAAGAAGCTTGCCAAGGATCCGAAGCGGTTCGGCCGCGGCGCGATCGAGGGCGTGGCGGCGCCGGAAAGCGCCAACAACGCCGCCGCGCAGACCTCCTTCATCCCGCTGCTGACGCTCGGCATCCCGCCGAACGCGGTGATGGCGCTGATGGTGGGCGCGATGACCATCCACGGCATCGTGCCGGGTCCGCAGGTGATGCAGAAGCAGCCCGACCTGGTCTGGGGCATGATCGCCTCGATGTGGATCGGCAATCTGATGCTGATCATCATCAACCTGCCGCTGGTCGGAATCTGGGTCCGGTTGCTCCGCGTGCCGTACCGGCTGATGTTCCCCTCGATCGTGATCTTCTGCGCGATCGGCATCTACTCGGTGAACAACGCGCCGGTCGACGTCATCCTTGCCGGCGTGTTCGGTCTCGTCGGCTACTGGCTGATCAAGCACGATTTCGAGCCGGCACCGCTGCTGCTCGGCATGGTGCTCGGACCGCTGATGGAAGAGAACCTGCGCCGTGCGCTGCTGATCTCGCGTGGCGACTGGAGCGTGTTCCTGACGCGTCCGCTGTCGGCGGTGCTGCTCGCGATCGCGGCGAGCCTGCTGCTGCTTACGGTGCTGCCTGTGTTGCGGTCGAAGCGCGACCAGGTGTTCACGGAGTCCGAGAACTAGGTCCTGCGTCGGCGCGCCGCATTCGGAAGTCGAATCGACTTGTGTTACGGCTTCGTGAAATGAAAATGCCGGCCTTTGGGCCGGCATTTTGCTTGTGTCCAAGGGAACGACGGGGATCGACATGACCTTCATTCGCGCGCTCACGAGCGCATGTGCCGCAGCGCTCGCCTCGCTGTGCGCTTTTGCTGCGCCCGCCGATGCGCAGACTTATCCGACGCGCAGCATCACCATGATCGTACCGTTCGCGGCTGGCGGACCGACTGACGTGATCTCGCGCATCGTCACCGGGCATATGGCGCAGACGCTGGGACAGAGCGTCATCATCGAGAACGTGGTCGGCGCCGGCGGCACCACCGCAACCACCCGCGCCGCGCGCGCGGCCAATGACGGCTATACGCTCATCACCGGGCATATGGGCACGCATGCCGCCTCCGTGCCGCTCTATCCCAAGCTCGCCTATCATCCCGAGAAGGACTTCGAGCCGATCGCGCTGCTCGCGGGTACCCCGATCCTGATCCTCGCGCGCAAGGACTTTCCGCCGAAGGATTTGAAGGAGTTCGTGGCCTATGTGAAGGCCAACGCCGAGAAGGTGAACGCTGCCCATGCCGGCGTCGGCTCGGTCTCGCACGTCTCCTGCGAGCTGCTGCACTCGATCCTCGACATCAAGCCGGTCGGCGTGCCCTTCAACGGCACGGGACCTGCGATGAACGCGCTGGTGGCGGGGCAGGTCGACTACATGTGCGACCAGATCGTCAATGCCGTGCCGCAGATCAATGCCGGCACCATCAAGGCCTATGCGATCGCAACGCCGGAGCGCAATCCGTCGCTTCCGAACGTGCCGACGACGGCAGAAGCGGGCCTGCCGAAATTCCAGGCCCAGGCCTGGAATGCGATGTTCGCGCCCAAGGGAACCTCGCCGGCGATCCTGGCCAGCCTGAACGCTGCGGCCAACAAGGCGCTCGACGACGAGACCGTGAAGAAGCGCCTGCTCGAGCTCGGCAGCGTCATCCCGGGTCCCGCGGAGCGGACGCCGGAGGCGCTGGCCACCCTCGTGAAGAACGAAATCGCGAAATGGACCCCGGTGCTGAAGCCGGCAACTTAGGCAATGCGATCAAGCTGATAGGGCAAGGGGCGGGACGTAAGTTCCGCCCCTTGTCGTTTGCGCCGGGAGGACTCACTTTTCCGGGTATAATCGGAGCGGACAGCGAATCGCCGCTGTTGCAGCGCGGGGGCGGCCGCTAAGTTCGCCGGCTCCCCAAAGGCTCAGTCGCACATGCACCAGTATCAGGACCTGCTCGAGCGGATTCTTTCAGACGGCGCCGAAAAGACCGACCGGACCGGTACCGGCACGCTCTCGGTGTTCGGCCATCAGATGCGCTTCAATCTGTCGGCCGGCTTCCCGATGCTAACCACCAAGCGGCTGCCGCTGAAGGCGATCATCCACGAGCTGCTGTGGTTCCTGAAGGGCGACACCAACATCAAATATCTGCGCGATAACGGCGTCACCATCTGGGACGAATGGGCGGACGCCAATGGCGATCTCGGCCCGGTGTATGGTCATCAATGGCGCTCCTGGCCGGCGCCTGACGGCCGCAGCATCGACCAGATTGCGAACGTGGTCGATATGATCAAGCGCAATCCGGACTCGCGCCGCCTGATCGTCTCGGCGTGGAATCCAGCCGAGGTCGACAAGATGGCGTTGCCGCCATGCCATTGCCTGTTCCAGTTCTACGTTGCAGGCGGCAAGCTGTCCTGCCAGCTCTATCAGCGCTCGGCCGACGTCTTCCTCGGCGTGCCTTTCAACATCGCCTCCTATGCGCTGCTGACCATGATGGTGGCGCAGGTCACCGGCCTGAAGCCCGGCGACTTCGTGCATTCGTTCGGCGATACCCATCTCTATTCCAACCATCTGGAGCAGGCCCGGCTTCAGCTCACGCGCGCGCCGCGCGCGCTGCCGGTGATGCGGATCAATCCCGATGTGAAGGACATCTTCTCCTTCCGCTTTGAGGATTTCGAGCTCGTCGGCTACGATCCTCATCCGCACATCAAGGCGGAAGTCGCGGTCTAGCGCCGATGTCGCTCAACATCCGCCGTGTGCGCCCGGGCGAAGCCGGGCTCGTTCTCGCTTTCATCCGAGAACTCGCCGAATACGAAAAGCTCTCGCACGAGGTCGAGGCGACCGAGGCCGACATCGCTGACGCGCTGTTCGGCGAGAGACCGCAACTCTATTGCGCGATCGCCGAGTGGGACGGCGAGCCGGTCGGCTTCGCGGTGTGGTTTGCGAATTTCTCCACGTTCAGCGGCCGCCATGGCATCTATCTCGAAGATCTCTACGTGCGGCCGTCGCACCGCGGCAGGGGCCTCGGCAAGGCGCTGCTGGTCCATCTCGCCAAGGAATGCGTCGAGAACGGCTGGTCCCGCCTGCAATGGGCGGTGCTCGACTGGAACGCGCCGTCGATCGCGTTCTACAAGTCGCTCGGCGCGGTCATGATGGACGACTGGACGCTGTGCCGTGTCACCGGGCCGGCGCTGACGCGGCTTGCCGGGAGTGCGCCCTGATGGAGATCGTCTTCGTCGTCGCGATCGCGGAGAACGGCGTCATCGGCGCCGGCAACGCCATGCCGTGGCGCATGAAATCCGACATGGCGCGCTTCAAGGCGCTGACGATCGGCAAGCCCGTGGTCATGGGCCGCAAGACCTTCGAATCCTTGCCCCGGCCGCTGCGGGACCGCACCAACATCGTGATCACGCGCGATGCGGCCTATCGCGCCAACGGCGCCATTGTCACGACATCGGCCGCGGATGCCGGCGCGGTTGCGCTTGGCGACGCCCTGCGGCGTTCGGTCACCGAGATCGCGGTGATCGGCGGCGCCGAGATCTATCGGCAATGGCTCGACCGCGCCGATCGCCTCGAAGTTACCGAAGTGCACGCGCGCCCCGAAGGCGACACGCGTTTCGACATCGACAAGGCGGAATGGGACGAGGTTGAACGTATCCGCCATGCTGCCGGCCCCGACGACAGCGCCGACTTCTCCTATGTGACATATCGTCGGCGGCGCGGCCATTAACCGCTTTCGTCAATGTTTACATTGACTTTTTCGTGCCCGAGCATAGCTCGGAAGACGGGCACCGCTGCGTTGTAAGGGACTTGCCTGTCCCCTATAAAGCCGGACCGGACAAAGCGGGCGGGGGCAATTCCACCCTGCCGAGGAGAGCGTCGAATGCCGTGGAAGAATCAGGGCGGTGGCCCATGGGGCTCGGGTCCGAAGGGACCATGGGGCTCAGGCCCGCAACCGGTCGGGCCGAGGCCGCCGGATCTGGAAGACCTTCTGCGGCGCGGCCAGGACCGCCTCCAGCAGATCATGCCGGGAGGCTATTTCTCCGGCATCGGCATCACGCTGATCGTGCTGCTGATCGTCGCGTTCTGGCTGCTGTCGGGCTTCTTCCGCGTGCAGTCCGAAGAACTCGGCGTCGTGCTGCGCTTCGGCAAGCATGTTCGCACCGTGCAGCCGGGCCTGAACTATCATCTGCCCTATCCGATCGAGACAGTGCTGCTGCCCAAGGCGCTGCGCGTCAACACCATCTCCATCGGCATGACGCTGATCGACGATCCGGCGCGGCGCGGCCGCTCCATTCGTGACGTGCCGGAAGAGAGCCTGATGCTGACCGGCGACGAGAACATCGTCGACGTCGACTTCACCGTGCTCTGGCGCATCAAGCCGGATGGCGTCGGCGACTTCCTCTTCAACATCCAGAATCCCGAAGGCACCGTGAAGGCGGTCTCCGAGAGCGCGATGCGCGAGGTGATCGGCCGCTCGCAGATCCAGCCGATCCTCACCGGCGCGCGCAACGTCACCGAGCAGGGCGTGCAGGAGCTGATCCAGAAGACTCTGGACAGCTACGGCGCCGGCATTCAGGTCAGCCAGGTGCAGATGCAGAAGGTCGATCCGCCGGCGCAGGTGATCGACGCCTTCCGCGACGTCCAGGCGGCGCGCGCCAATCTCGAGCAGTTGCAGAACGAGGCACAGACCTACGCCAACCAGGTGGTGCCGCAGGCGCGCGGACGCTCGGCGCAGATCATGCAAGCCGCCGAAGGTTACAAGGAGCAGGCGGTTGCCGAGGCCAAGGGCCAGAGCGCGCGCTTCCTGAAGGTGTACGAGGAATACAAGAAGGCGCCCGACGTGACGCGTGAACGGATCTATCTGGAGACGATGGAGCGCGTGCTCGGCGGCGCGGACAAGCTGGTCTATGACGGCGGGCCCTCGGGCCAGGGCATCGTGCCCTATCTGCCGCTCGGCGAACTGACGACCAAGCGGCCGCCTACCACCGGTCCGCAGTCGAGCGGAGGTAGCCGATGAGGTCCCCGGTCACAGGTATCGTCACGCTGCTTGGGCTCCTGCTCGTCGTGATCGTCGGCTACATGTCGCTATTCACGGTGCAGCAGACCGAGCAGACCATCGTGCTGCAGTTCGGCCGGCCCGTCGACGTCGTCACCGCACCCGGCCTGCACTTCAAGGCGCCGTGGAATTCGGTGATCAACATCGACAAGCGGATTCTCGACCTGGAGAACCCGTCGCAGGAAGCGATCGCCTCCGATCAGAAGCGGCTCGTGGTTGACGCCTTCGCGCGCTACCGCATCAAGGATGCGCTGCGCTTCTATCAGAGCGTCGGCTCGATCCAGGCTGCCAACATCCAGCTCACCACGCTCCTGAACGCGGCGCTGCGCCGCGTGCTGGGCGAGGTCACCTTCATCAACGTGGTGCGCGACGATCGCGAGAAGCTGATGCAGCGCATCCGCGACCAGCTCGATCGCGAGGCCGACGGCTACGGCATCCAGGTCGTCGACGTCAGGATCCGCCGCGCCGACCTGCCGGAGCAGAACAGCCAGGCGGTCTATCAACGTATGAAGACGGAGCGCGAGCGCGAGGCGGCCGAGTTCCGCGCACAGGGCGGCCAGAAGGCCCAGGAGATCAAGTCCAAGGCCGATCGTGAGGCGACCGTCATCGTCGCGGAAGCGAATTCGCAGGCCGAGCAGACCCGGGGTGCGGGCGATGCCGAGCGCAACCGCCTGTTCGCCGAAGCCTACAGCAAGGATGCCGACTTCTTCGCCTTCTACCGGTCGATGACGGCATACGAGAACGGGCTGAAGTCGAACGACACCCGCTTCCTGCTGCGGCCGGACTCGGATTTCTTCCGGTACTTCAGTAACCCGTCCGGCAAGACGGCGACCGAGACGCCGGCGAAGCCGTAAGCTAGACAAAGGGCGGCGGATCTCGCCGCCCTTCGTCCAGACAAGAATAGCATAACGGGAGGTTCCAATCCGATGAGGTCCATTGCGTTCGCCGACTTCCTCATCGGCTTGGGCATCCTGTTCGTGCTGGAAGGCTTGATGTTCGCGGCAAGTCCTAACTGGATGCGCAAGGCCATGAAGAGCGCCATCGCCACGCCGGACAACATCCTGCGGGCGGTCGGGATCGGTTCGGCCGTCGTCGGCCTGGTCCTGATCTGGGTTATGCGGCGCCCCATTTAGGCGTCGCGCCAACGCCAAAGTGAAGGCGACAGACCGGTTTTCGCCGTATTATCGGGGTTCTGAGGCCCGTTAAGCTCCGCGCTTGCGCCGTCCTCCCGTCAAGCGCAGTCTGGCGCCGAATCCCTCTCTCTGGAGATCACAATGACCGCTGCCACCATTGCCCCGTCCCGCTCGCGACTTGGTGTGCGAATTGGGCTGGCCGCGCTCGCCGTCGCTGCTTTCAGCGCGTTCGGCACGCCGGTCTATGCGCGCGGACCGGAGGGCATCGCCGACGTCGCCGAGAAGGTGATCGACGCGGTCGTCAACATCTCGACCTCGCAGACCGTCGAAGCCAAGGGCGGCGGCAGCAACGCCATGCCGCAATTGCCGCCCGGCTCGCCCTTCGAGGAGTTCTTCGACGACTTCTTCAAGAACCGCAAAGGTCCGGGCGGCAGCAGCAAGGGTGGCGAGCGCGGAGACGGCGGCCCGCCGCCGCGCAAGACCAACTCGCTCGGAAGCGGCTTCATCATCGACACATCAGGCGTCGTCGTCACCAACAACCACGTCATCGCGGATGCCGACGAGATCAACGTCATCCTCAACGACGGTACCAAGATCAAGGCCGAGCTGGTCGGTGTCGACAAGAAGACCGACCTTGCGGTGCTGAAGTTCAAGCCGACCAAGCCGCTGGTCGCGGTGAAGTTCGGCGACAGCGACAAGCTGCGTCTCGGCGACTGGGTGGTCGCGATCGGCAACCCGTTCAGCCTGGGCGGCACGGTGACGGCCGGCATCGTCTCGGCCAAGAACCGCGACATCTCCTCGGGTCCCTATGACAGCTACATCCAGACCGACGCATCCATCAACCGGGGCAATTCCGGCGGTCCGCTGTTCAACCTCGATGGCGACGTCATCGGCGTCAACACGCTGATCATCTCGCCCTCCGGCGGCTCGATCGGCATCGGCTTCGCCGTGCCCTCGAAGACGGTCGCGGGCGTCGTCGACCAGCTCCGTCAGTTCGGCGAGCTGCGCCGCGGCTGGTTAGGGGTGCGGATCCAGAGTGTTACCGACGAGATCGCCGAAAGCCTCAACATCAAGCCGGCGCGCGGCGCGCTGGTTGCGGGCGTCGACGACAAGGGCCCGGCCAAGCCGGCCGGCATCGAGCCGGGCGACGTCGTCGTCAAGTTCGACGGCAAGGACGTCAAGGATCCGAAGGACCTGTCCCGCGTCGTCGCCGACACAGCGGTCGGCAAGGAAGTCGACGTCATCATCATCCGCAAGGGCAAGGAAGAAACCAAGAAGGTCACGCTCGGCCGTCTCCAGGATCCCGAGAAGGTGCAGGCCGCGGTGAAGACCGACGAGCCCGCGCCCGAGAAGCTGGTGACGCAGAAGGCGCTCGGCCTTGATCTTGCGGCGCTGAACAAGGATCTGCGCACTCGCTACAAGATCAAGGAGAGCGTCAAGGGCGTGGTCGTCACCAATGTCGACGCCAATTCCGACGCCGCCGAGAAGCGCCTCTCCGCCGGCGACGTCATCGTCGAGGTGGCGCAGGAGGCCGTCTCCAGTGGCGCGGACATCCAGAAGCGGGTCGACCAGCTCAAGAAGGACGGCAAGAAGTCGGTGCTGCTGCTGGTGTCGAACGCCGACGGCGAGCTGCGGTTCGTGGCGCTGAGCGTGCAGTAGTTTCGGGCGCGGTCTCGTAGGGTGGGCAAAGCGAAAGCGTGCCCACCGTCTTTCCACCGCCGCAGCAAGAATGGTGGGCACGGCGCCAGCGCGCCTTTGCCCACCCTACGGGTGCGGAGTGCGCCGCGAGAAAGGCTACCCCTCCACGAACTCGTCCCGCCGATACCCCTGCGCATACAGCAGCGCGGTGAGATCGCCGTGGTCGATCCGGGCCGCAGCCGCAGCCGCCACGGCCGGCTTGGCGTGATAGGCGACGCCGAGCCCCGCGGCCTGGATCATGGCGAGATCATTGGCGCCGTCGCCGACCACGACCGAGTCGATGTCGTCGAGATCGAACGACTCCATCAGATCCACCAGCGTCGCGAGCTTTGCCGCGCGGCCCAGAATCGGCTCCTTCACCTCGCCGGTGAACTTGCCATCGCGCACGACGAGCTCGTTGGCGCGGTTCTCCTGGAAGCCGATCTTGGCGGCGACTGCGGTCGTGAACAGCGTGAAGCCGCCGGAGACGAGGCAGGTATAGGCGCCGTGGGCGCGCATGGTCGCGACCAGCTCACGGCCGCCCGAGGTCAGCGTGATGCGCTTGGCCAGCACCTCGTCGACCACGCCGGCGGGCAGGTCCTTCAGCAGCGCCACGCGCTCGCGCAGCGCCGGCTCGAACTCGATCTCGCCGCGCATGGCGCGTTCGGTGATGGCGGCGACGTGGGCCTTCATCCCGACGAGATCGGCGAGCTCGTCGATGCATTCCTGGCCGATCATGGTGGAATCCATGTCGGCGAGAAAAAGCTTCTTGCGCCGGGCGCCGACTGGCTGCACGACGATGTCGACGGGCAGGTCGCCGCGAAGCTCTCGGAGCCGCTCCTCGATGGCGTGACGGTCGCCTTCGAGGTTACTGTCGGCGCCGAAGGGAATGTCGACCGCGACCCCGTCGAACAGCCAGTGCGCGGGCGCCGCCTGGGGCAGCACGGCGCGGGCGCCATCGACGATGGTCGAGTCGAGCGCGGGATTGTCGGGATTGCAGATCAGCGTGGCGACGAGGGACATTTGAGGTTTTCGTGAGCGAGGGGCAAGTCAGCAGAAGCCATGTTGGCAAGGCCGTGCTTATCGCAGGCCCGACCGCCAGCGGCAAGTCGGCGCTGGCGCTGGAGCTTGCCCTCAGCACGGGCGGGGTCGTCATCAATGCCGATTCCATGCAGGTCTATCGCGACCTCCGCATCATCACGGCGCGTCCCACACAATTCGAGGAAGCGCGCGCGCCGCATCGCCTGTACGGTCACATCGATGCAGCCGTGAATTTTTCGGCCGGCGCCTGGGTGAGTGATGCCGCCAAGGCGCTCGACGAGGCGAAAGCGGAAGGCCGTCTGCCGATCTTCATCGGCGGCACCGGGCTTTATTTCAAGGCCCTGACGGCGGGGCTCTCCGTGGTGCCGCCAATTCCTGCCGAGATACGCGAGGACGTGCGCGCGCGGCTGGAACGCAACGGTGCGGAGGCGCTGCATGCGGAACTGGCGCGTCGTGATCCCAGCGCGGCCGGGCGATTGAACCTGCGTGACCGCACCCGGATCGCGCGTGCGCTCGAGGTGGTCGAGGCGACCGGCCGTTCGCTGCTCGACTGGCACCGGGAGGGCCAGCCTCCGCTGCTGGCGAAGGACAGTTTTCGCGCGGTGTTTCTCGCGCCCGAACGGGACGAGCTTTATGCCCGCATCGATGCCCGCTTCGACGCCATGCTGGGCGCCGGCGCGCTGAGGGAGGTCGAGCGGCTCGCCGCCAGGCATCTCGATCCGCTGCTGCCGGCGATGAAGGCTCATGGCGTGCCGGCCCTGATGCGGCATCTGCGCGGCGAGCTCAGCCTGGAGGACGCCGCAGGAATCGGCCGCGCCGACACCCGCCACTATGCCAAGCGGCAATTCACCTGGTTCCGGCACCAATTGCCTGAGTTCGAATGGGTGAAGCCCGGGGAGGCGAGGGGATGGCTCGTCGCTATCGTGAACGCGGCCCGCGACCCCGCCTGAGGCGCTTTTCTGTCCGGGTTCCCGAATTTACCTCTCGCCGAACCCGGGGAACACCGCTACACTTGCAAAATCGCGCGGGAACGGCCGCATCGCCTTGACATCCAGGCTTTGGCCGCTATGTTTCGCGCAACCTTTGGGAAGCCGGGCACCTGCCATGCGTAACATTATTACCAAACTCCTTATCGCCGTCGTACCCAGGCACACCGCCGGGGGTGGCTAGCTGCCATCCACATGACAGGCGGTGTGCATGGGCCCTCTTCGGGGCCTTTTTTATTTCCCGAACCCGACACGAACGAAGCCGCTGACAACAGCGCATCCGGAGCAAGCCAATGAGCGACAAGAGCCACGATCCGAACCAGATGACCGGCGCCGCGATGATCGTCCGCGCGCTCATCGATCACGGCGTGACCGACATTTTCGGCTATCCCGGCGGCGCGGTGCTTCCGATCTACGACGAGATCTTCCAGCAGAGCGAGGTCCAGCACATCCTGGTCCGTCACGAGCAGGGCGCGGGCCATGCCGCCGAAGGTTATGCGCGCTCGACCGGCAAGCCGGGCGTTGCGCTGGTGACCTCCGGCCCCGGCGCCACCAACATGGTGACGCCGCTCACCGACGCGCTGATGGACTCGATCCCGCTGGTCTGCATCTCCGGCCAGGTGCCGACCCATCTGATCGGCAACGACGCGTTCCAGGAATGCGACACCGTCGGCATCACGCGTCCCTGCACCAAGCACAATTGGCTGGTGCGCGACGTCAACGATCTCGCCAAGGTGCTGCACGAGGCGTTCTACGTTGCGACCACGGGCCGTCCCGGCCCCGTCTTGGTCGACGTTCCCAAGGACGTGCAGTTCGCGATTGGCACCTATCATCCGCCGCGCAAGTCCGACGTGCACCGCTCCTACGCGCCGCGCGTCAAGGGCGATGCGACCCAGATCCGCAAGGCCGTGGCGCTGCTCGCCCATGCCAAGCGCCCCGTGATCTACAGCGGCGGCGGCGTCATCAATTCCGGCCCCGAGGCGACCAGGCTGCTGCGCGAGCTGGTCGAGGTCACCGGCTTTCCGATCACCTCGACGCTGATGGGTCTCGGCGCATACCCTGCGTCGGGCAAGAACTGGCTCGGCATGCTCGGCATGCACGGCACCTACGAAGCCAACATGACGATGCATGATTGCGACGTCATGCTGTGCGTCGGCGCGCGTTTCGACGACCGCATCACCGGCCGCGTCGACGCGTTCTCGCCGGGCTCGAAGAAGATCCACATCGACATCGACCCGTCCTCGATCAACAAGAACATCCGCGTCGACGTGCCGATCATCGGCGATTGCGGCAACATCCTCGGCGACATCCTCCAGGTGTTCAAGGCGGAGGCGAAGAAGCCCGACATCAAGGCGTGGTGGCAGCAGATCGCGCAGTGGCGCGCCCGCAACTCGCTCTATTACAAGAAGAGCAACGACATCATCCTGCCGCAGCACGCGATCCAGAGCCTGTTCGAGGCGACGCGCGGCAAGGATACCTACATCACGACGGAAGTGGGCCAGCACCAGATGTGGGCGGCGCAGTTCTTCGGCTTCGAGGAGCCGCATCGCTGGATGACGTCGGGCGGTCTCGGCACCATGGGCTACGGCCTGCCGGCCGCGGTCGGCGTGCAGGTCGCCCATCCCGACAGCCTGGTCATCGACATCGCGGGCGATGCGTCGGTGCAGATGACGATGCAGGAGATGTCGACGGCGGTTCAGTACGAGCTGCCGATCAAGATCTTCATCCTGAACAACCAGTACATGGGCATGGTGCGGCAGTGGCAGCAGCTGCTCCATGGCAACCGGCTGTCGCATTCCTACTCGGAGGCGATGCCGGACTTCGTCAAGCTCGCGGAAGCCTATGGCGGCGTCGGCTTCCAGGTGCACAAGCCCGGCGATCTCGACGGTGCCATCCAGGAGATGATCTCGGTCAAGCGCCCGGTGCTGTTCGACTGCCGCGTCGCGTCGCTGGAAAACTGCTTCCCGATGATTCCGTCCGGCAAGGCGCACAACGAGATGCTGTTGCCGGAACAAGCCAACGACGAGGCCACCGCCAAGGCTTTCGCCGGCGGCAAGGCGCTGGTGTGACGCGAGACATTTGAGGGGACGACAATGAACCAGCCCGCATCCGCCTACTTCATCGAAGAGCGTCACGATCCGAACGAGACGCACACGCTTGCCGTGCTCGTGCAGAACGAGCCGGGCGTGCTCGCGCGTGTCATCGGCCTGTTTTCGGGCCGCGGCTACAACATCGAAAGCCTTACGGTCTCGGAGACCGAGGCCCAGAAGCACCTGTCGCGCATCACCATCGTCACCACGGGCACGCCGATGGTGATCGCGCAGATCAAGAACCAGCTCGACCGCATGATTCCGGTCTACCAGGTCGTCGACATGACCCAGACCCGGCGCTCGATCGAGCGGGAGCTGGCGATGGTGAAGGTGCGCGGGCAGGGCGAGCACCGGGTCGAGGCGCTCAGGCTCGCGGATGCGTTCCGCGCCCGGGTGATCGACGCAACGACCGAGAGCTTTGTGTTCGAGATCACAGGCAATACGGACAAGATCAATCAATATATCGACCTGATGCGCCCGCTCGGCCTCGTCGAGGTGTCGCGCACCGGTGTTGCCGCGATCGGCCGCGGGCCTGAAGGGATGTGAACCATGCTGGCGCGCGACTGGTACTATAACGAGCGGAACCGGATGGGGATCGAGCCCGCGGTGGCCTCGATCTACGACGCCCACGACGATGCCGATCTGCGGGCGCGCGCCGCGCTGAAAATGCTGGGAGTCCAGCGCGGCTGGCGCATCGCCGACATCGGCTGCGGCAACGGCGTGCTGGCGACCGAAGCCGCGCTGCTGGGTGCCGAGGTCGACGCCATCGACATCTCGCCGGCGATGCTGGCGCTTGCCGAGATCTACGCGCGTGATCGCAAGGCGCCCGTGCGCACCCAGTCCGCCGGCCTGCTCAGCTTCGCCTATCGGCCGGAATCCTACGATCTGATCGTCAGCGAATTCACGCTGCACCATTTGCCGGATTTCTGGAAGGCGGTCGCGATGTCGCGAATTTTTCGCGCGCTCAAGCCGGGCGCGAGCTTTTATTTGCGCGATATCGTCTATGCCTCCATGCCCGACGCGATCGAGCGCGACGTGGAGCAATGGGCCGACTACCACATCAAGAACCACGATTTTTCGCGCGAGGGCGTGGTGATGCATATGCGCGACGAATATTCCACCTTCGGCTGGGTGATGGAGCGGATGCTGACCGATGTCGGTTTCACGCTGGTCTCGGCCGATTACCACGCACCGATGCACGGCACGTATCTGCTGCGCAAACCAAGAGCCGGCGAGCAAGGCTAGACGACAACAACAGGGCTGCACGACAGGGCAGAACCGAGAACAACAATGAAGCCGGCCGATATCCTCATCGCCATCCTGGTGGCGATCATCTGGGGGCTTGCCTTCGTGGCAAGCCGGATCGCGCTCGACGAGTTTTCGCCGGAACTGATGACCGCGATGCGCTTTTCCATCGCCGCGCTGCCGTGCCTGTTCATCCCCAAGCCGAAAGTCGCATGGTCGCTTTTGATCGCGATCAGCTTCACGTTGTTCCTCGGTCAATTCCTGAGCCAGGCCTATGGTATCGCCCATGGCGTGCCCGTGGGACTGACCAGCGTCGTGGTGCAGAGCCAGGCCCTGTTCACCATCGGATTTGCCGCGATCGCCTTCGGCGAACGGCCGACGCCGGTCCAGACGCTCGGCATCGTCATCGCGGCGATCGGCCTGCTCATGATCTGCGGCACGGTCGGTTATGATTTCAGTGTCGCTGCATTTGCGGTGCTGATGATCGCTCCGATCTGCTTTGCCGTCGGCAATCTCCTGCTGCGCGGCGCCCGCGGCGCGCCGATGTTCGATTTGTTTGCCTGGCTCTGCCTCACCGCCGCGTTGCCGCTGTTCGCGCTTGCACTGGTCGTCAACGGGCCAATGCCGACCTTCGAGTCGCTGATCCACATGTCGCTGACCGGCTTGATCTGCCTGCTGGTGATCGGCGCCATCTCGACCAGCATCGCCTATTGGCTCTGGGGCCGGCTGCTGCGCGACTATCCCGCCGCGCAAGTGGTGCCGTTCGCGCTGCTGGTCCCGTTCGTCGGCTCGGCCGCCTCCAGCATCGTGTTCGGCGAGCGGTTCGGACCCTTGCGGCTTGCCGGCATGCTGACCGTGATCGGCGGTATCGCGGTGATGGTGCTGGCGAAGCGGCCCAAGGCGTTACCCGAAGAACCGTTGCCGAAGACGGCGTGAGGTGAGCATGTCCCAGTCGCTGTTCTACGCCTTCCTGATCTTCATGGTCGTGATGTATTTCACGCCCGGGCCGAACAACATCATGCTGCTGTCCTCGGGCCTGACCTACGGCTTCCGCCGCACCATCCCCCACATTGTCGGCGTCGTCATCGGCTTCGCCTTCATGATCGCCGCCGTCGGCCTCGGGCTCGGCTCGGTGTTCCTGGCCTACCCGATCCTCCAGACTCTCCTGAAATATGCCGGCGCGGCCTATCTCGTTTATCTTGCTGCCGTGATTGCCATGTCCGGCCCGACCAAGCCGGGTGAAGGTGATGGTCGCCGTCCGATGACCTTCTGGGGCGCAGCCATGTTCCAGTGGATCAATGCCAAGGGCTGGGTGATCGTGATCGGCACCATGACCGCCTTTGCGGCCATCGCCCAATTCCCGCTCAACATCGCGATCCAGACCCTGATCAGCCTGCTGGTGGGGTCAGTGTCGTGCGTGGTCTGGGCGCTGTTCGGTACCGCGTTGCGGCCGGTCCTGACCTCCGAGCGGCTGGTCCGCGCCTTCAATATCCTGATGGCGATCCTCCTGCTGGTCTCCCTCTACCCCGTCTTCATGGATGCATGATGCCGCAGTTTTCCATGCAGAAACGGGTTTCCCAGGGGGCTGAAAATGCTCTAGACAGCCCCCGAAATCCGCAAATTTCACTGCCAAGACCTGACCAACGGCCGATTCTGGCCACCTGAACGAGGAAACGACCCATGCGTGTTTATTACGATCGCGACGCCGACCTGAACCTGATCAAGGGCAAGAAGGTCGCCATCGTCGGCTATGGCAGCCAGGGCCACGCCCATGCGCTCAACCTGAAGGATTCCGGCGTCAAGGACGTCGCCATTGCGCTGCGCAAGGACTCGGGCTCGGTCAAGAAGGCGGAAGCCGCCGGCTTCAAGGTGATGGAAGTCGCCGAAGCCGCCAAATGGGCCGACCTCGTCATGATGCTGACCCCGGACGAGCTCCAGGGCGACATCTACCGCGAGCACCTGCACGACAACATGAAGAAGGGCGCCGCCCTGGTGTTCGCGCACGGCCTCAACGTCCACTTCAACCTGCTCGACCCGCGCGCCGATCTCGACGTGCTCATGATCGCGCCGAAGGGCCCCGGCCACACCGTGCGCTCGGAGTATCAGCGCGGCGGCGGCGTGCCCTGCCTGATCGCGATCGCCAAGGACGTCTCGGGCAACGCCCATGACCTCGGCCTGTCCTATGCTTCGGCTGTCGGCGGTGGCCGCGCCGGCATCATCGAGACCACCTTCAAGGAAGAGTGCGAGACCGATCTTTTCGGCGAGCAGGTCGTGCTCTGCGGCGGCCTGGTCGAGCTGATCAAGGGCGGCTACGAGACCCTGGTCGAAGCCGGCTACGCGCCGGAGATGGCCTATTTCGAGTGTCTGCACGAAGTGAAGCTGATCGTCGACCTGATCTATGAAGGCGGCATCGCCAACATGAACTACTCGATCTCCAACACTGCGGAGTATGGCGAGTACGTCACCGGCCCGCGCATCGTCACCGCCGAGACCAAGGCCGAGATGAAGCGCGTTCTCGCCGACATCCAGGGCGGCAAGTTCGCCCGCGACTGGATGCTCGAGAACAAGGTCAACCAGACCTCGTTCAAGGCGACCCGCGCCAAGCTCGCCCAGCACCCGATCGAGGAGGTCGGCGCCAAGCTGCGCGACATGATGCCCTGGATCAAGAAGGGCGCGCTGGTCGACAAGTCGAAGAACTAAGCCGTTGTGCCCCGGACGCAGCGCAGCACTGTGGTGTTGCGCTGCTGATCCGGGGCCCAATGCGGCTCCTGGGTCCCGGCTCGGCGCTTGTCCGGGACATGGGTAAGAATCCAAGGCATGATCGCGTGAACTTCAGGGGAGAAGATCATGCGATCTGTCGTCGTCACCGGTGCGTCCACCGGCATCGGCTGGGCCACAGCAAAATTCCTGATTGAGCGCGGCTTTCGCGTGTTCGGCAGCGTCCGCAAGCAGGCCGATGCCGACAGGCTCAAGGCCGAGCTCGGCGCCAATTTCGCGCCGCTGCTGTTCGACGTCACCGATGAGGCTGCGGTCCTTGCTGCCGCGCGAACAGTCCGCGAGGCGCTGGGCGGCGAGACGCTGGCCGGCCTCGTCAACAATGCCGGCATCGCGGTCGCAGGCCCCGTGCTCGAATTGTCGGCCGATGATTTCCGCCGCCAGATGGACATCAACGTCATCGGCCCCGTGATCGCGACGCAGGCGTTCGGGCCGCTGCTCGGGGCGGACCCGTCGCTGAAGGGGCCGAAGGGGCGGATCGTGATGATCAGCTCGGTCGCGGGCAAGAACGGCAATCCGCTCTCGGCGCCCTACTGCACCTCCAAGCACGCCGTCGAGGGACTTTCGGAAAGCCTGCGCCGCGAATTGATGCTGTTCGGCATCGACGTCATCATCGTCGCCCCCGGCGCGGTGAAGACGCCGATCTGGAGCAAGGCCGAACAGACCGATCTGTCCGTTTACCAGAACTCGCCCTATCTGCCGGCGTTGAACAAGGTCATGGCCTTCATGATGGACCTCGGCGCGAAGGGCCTGCCGGCCGAGCGGATCGCCGAGATCGTGTTCGAGGCGCTGACGGCGGTAAGCCCCAAGGTGCGCTACCAGATCACGCCCGACCCGCTGCGCCATCTGATCGGCGCCGTACTGCCGAAACGGACGGTCGATCGCATCATCGCCAAGCGGCTCGGGCTGCTGCCGCAGGGGTGACTGACGCTCAGTTCGCCCCGGCCGCAAGCCGCGCGGCCTCCGGCCCGCGGTCGAAGCCTGACCATGCCCCGGGCGACCTCCGCCGTGTGCTGATGCGCTGCAGCTTGCACCGGAAGAGCAGGTGGCGGCCCAAGACCCGAGCCGTCCAGCCTGTCCGGCCTGCGGCCCATCGCCGCCCGCGAAACATTAAGCGAAGGTCGGATCACGGCGCGCGTTGCCTGTCCTTGACCGTTCAGTTACAGTTTTATGACACGGTGCAGGCTTTCCGGCTGCGCCGGACGCCCTGGCCGCCCTTATTCCCGCCTTGGGCCGGCCAGACGGCTAGGTATCATTGCGCCGGACCAGCTGTTGCGTGTCGTCGATGGCGTCCGCGCCCAATCCAGGTCCTTCTGCCGCCACCGCCGTCCTCGCCAGCGTCGCCGCGCTCGGCATCTGGCGGCTGCTCGCGGTTGCCGCGCCCCATCTGGCCGCGCTCGCGCTGATGTACCAGACCGAGACCGATTTCGGCTCGCGCCTCTCCTTCGCGCTGGCCTGGGGCATCCTCAATTTTTTCTGGATCACGCTGCTGCGCCGGCCGGCGCTCTCCGGCGCGCTGTCGCTGACCATGGTCGTGGTGCTGGTGCTGCTGTCGCGGCTCAAGCACGACGTCGTCCAGATGACGGTCAACTTCATCGACCTGATGATGATCGACCGCGACACCGTCGCGTTCCTGTTCACGATCTTCCCGAATTTGCGCTGGTCGGTGATCCTGGCCGGCTTCGTCACGCTGCCGCTGATGTATGCGCTGTGGTGGCTCGATCCGTTCCGTATCCGCCGTCTGCCGGCGCTCGCCTGCAAGCTGGCCTGCCTTGCCGCGCTGGTCGGCTATTCGCTCTATCATCCGGACGAAGCCTGGCGCGGCTATTACGACGACGGCTATCTGTCGAAATTCTTCCGCTCCGGCGTCAGCTCGGTCTCCGATTTCGTGCAATACGGCTTCATGGAATCGGCCGCCGCGACCAACGAGCGGCTCAACATGCCGCTGGTCGATTCCTGCCATCCGGCCGGCCGCCGGCCGAACATCATCATGATCCATGATGAATCGAGCTTCGACATCCGCGCCGCCCAGGGCATCAAGGTGCCGCAGGGCTATGGCAGCCACTTCAAATCCTGGGACGGCAGGCAGCGCACGTTCCTGGCCGAGAGCAATGGCGGGCCGAGCTGGTTCACCGAATACAACGTGCTCGCAGGCCTCTCCTCGCGCTCGTTCGGCCGCTTCGCCTATTTCGTGACGCGCATCGCCTCGAACCGCGTCGAGCGCGGCCTGCCGCTGGCGCTGCGCCGTTGCGGCTACGACACGATGTCGCTCTATCCCGCCCATGGCGGCTTCATGGCCGCGCGCAGCTTCCAGATAACGACCGGCATCGAACGCTTCCTCGACGCCAAGGACCTCGGTGCCAAGGACGTCGAGCCCGACGGCTTCTTCTACGACAAGGCGCTCCAGCTGATGGGCCAGCAGCCGCCCAACAAGCCGCTGTTCACCTTCATCTATCTCGGTGCCAATCATTTCCCCTGGGAGACGCGCTTCCGTCCCGACCTGCTGCCGAACTGGCGCGCGCCGGGCAATGTGGCTTCCATCGACGAATATCTGCGCCGGCAGGCGATCAGCGCCGAGCAATACAAGGCGTTCGTCGCGGGCCTGAAGAAGACGTTCCCGGGCGAGCCCTTCCTGATCGTGCGCTATGGCGATCATCAGCCTGAGTTTGCACCGGGTATCCTCGAGCCCGGGCTCGACGAGGGCGCTCTCGGCAAGAAGCTGGACGCCTACGATCCGCGTCTCTACGCGACCTATTATGCGATCGATGCCGTCAATTTCGAGCCGGTCAGAAGCGAGGCCGTGATGGACACGATCGACGGTCCTTATCTGCCGCTGGTGATCCAGGAGGCCGCCGGCATCCCGCTCGATCCGTCCTTCGCCGAGCAGAAGGAGATCATGCTCCGCTGCAAGGGCGTTTTCTACAGCTGCAAGGACGGCGCTGAAGCGCGGCGGCTGAACCGCCTGCTGATCAATGCGGGGATGATCAGGGGGCTGTAGCCGGCTTGCTATGGCCGCAAGCGATACTCTTTGACCGTCCACCCTGAGGTGCTCACCAAGCGGCGTCATATCGTAGGGTGGGCAAAGCGAAGCGTGCCCACCATCCCGTCGTGCGTGTTGAGAGACGGTGGGCACGACGCTTTCGCGCCTTTGCCCACCCTACGAAATCCGGGCCTACCGCCCGCCTACCTTCTCCCATAGCCACTTCGCGACCGCATCCGGCGAGGAATTCGCGTCGTTGCCGCTGGCGCGTAGATTCGCCTCGCGCATGGTGGCGATGTCGATCTTGCCGAGCATTGGCTGCAGCGCTGTCTTGAGCCGCTCGTCGCCGGCACGTTTCGGGGCCAGCAGCAGGATGGCGTCGTAGGGCGGGATGGCGTGCCTGGGATCGTCTAGCGCGGCCAGATCGTATTTCGCGATCAACCCGTCGCTGGTGTAGCCGGCGATCACGTCGACCTCGCCGCTTGCAACCGCTGCATACATGAAGTCGGGCTGCATTTGGCGCTGGGCGCGGAATGAAAGGCCATAGGCCTTTTGCAACGCCGCCCATTCCGGCCGCGAAAAGAACTCGTAGTCGCCGGCAATCGACAGCGTCGATGCGTGTGCGGCGAGATCGGCGATGGTGCTGATATGAAGCGCTTCGGCGCGCTTCTTCGGAAGCACCAGCGCATAGGCATTCTCGAAGCCGAGCTCGCCGAGCAGGGTGATGTTGTCCTTTGCCAGGCTTGTCTTCAAATCCGTCAACAGCTCTGCGCGCGGCTTGATGTTGGTGCGATGCAGCTGGTTGGCCCAGAGCGTGCCGGAATAATCGACATAGAGATCGATGTCGCCGGCCTTCAACGCCCCGAAGATCACGCTGGAGCCGAGGCCCGAGCGCGCCGTCGCGGGCAGACCGGCGGCCTGGAGGCGGTCCCTCATCAACGCCGACAGCACATATTGCTCGGCGAAGGTCTTGGCGCCGACGACGTAGCCCTGCGACGAGCGCCCCATCGTCGGCACCAGCGTTGCGGCGACCAGCGCTGCCATTCCGGCCGCGCCGAGCGCGGTTCGGGCGCGGCCGCGGCGGCGCAGGCCGCTCTCGATCAGGCCGAGCAGCTGGTCGACGGCGAGCGCCAGCAGGGCCGAGGCAAAGCAGCCGAACAGCACGAACACCCAGTTCTGGGTTTGAAGCCCGGCGAAGATGTAATTGCCGAGGCTGGTCTGGCCGATCGGCGTCGACAGCGTCGCGGTGCCGATCACCCACACCGCGGCGGTGCGGATGCCCGCCATCATCACCGGCAGCGCCAGCGGCAGCTCGACCATGACCAGCGACTGCCGCGCGGTCATGCCGACGCCCTTGGCGGCCTCGATCAGCGCGGGATCGATACCATTGAGCCCGGTGATGCCGTTGCGCAACACCGGCAGCATCGAATAGAGCGCCAGCGCCAGCATCGCCGGCAGGAAGCCGAACGCCGAGAAGGACACGCCGAACCAGGCCAGCGTCACCGAGGCGGCCAGCAGCAGCAGCGGATAGAACAGCGCGAGCAGCGCCAGGCCCGGCACCGTCTGCACGATGCTGGCGATTGCGAGCAGGATGGCTCGCGGCGCCGGGCGGTTGCGCGTCAGCATCGCCAGCGGCAGGCTGACGGCAAGGCCGAGCGCGAGCGCGGCAAGACTCACCCGCACATGATTGCCGAGATAATCGGGCAGATGCGCCAGCGCCTCGCCCCAGCGTGGATCGGCGAGGAAGCTCATGCCGCACCGCTTTGTGGCAGCAGCGCGTTCAGCCGCTCGACCTGGCGCCGCGGCGTACGCAGCAGCTCCAGCACGTAAGCGTCGCTGCTCTTCGAGAGCGCGGCGGGGGTGCCCTGCGCGAGCAGCTGTCCGCTGTGCATCACCGCGATGCGGTCGGCGAGCAGGATCGCCTCCGTCATGTCATGGGTGATCATCACGGTGGTCAGGCCGAGCTTGCGATGCAGCGAACGATAATCCTCGCCGAGGGCATCGCGGGTCAGGGGATCGAGCGCGCCAAACGGCTCGTCCATCAGCACGATGCGGGGCCTCGCCGCCAGTGCCCGCGCCACGCCGACGCGCTGGCGCTGGCCGCCGGAGAGCGCCTCCGGCAGACGGCTGCGATGCGCGTTGCGGTCGAGCTGCACGAGACCCAGCAGCTCGTCGACACGTGCTGCGATATCGGCCGCCGGCTCGCCCAGCAGTTTCGGCGTGATCCCGATATTGTCGGCGACGCTCAAATGCGGAAACAGCCCGCCGCTCTGGAACACGTAGCCGATCCGCCGCCGCAGCGCGACCGGATCGACGCTTTGCGCGTCCTCGCCTTCGATCGTGATGGTGCCGCCATCGGCCTCGATCAGCCGGTTGGCGAGCCGCAGCAGCGTGGTCTTGCCGGAGCCCGAGCCGCCGACGATCGCCACAAACTCGCCCTCGGCGATGTCGAGCGACAGATCGTCCACGGCCTTGAGCGAGCCGAAGCTCTTGGTGACGTGGGCATAGCCAATCATCGGCCTGGACAGCATCGGGCAGGGGCTCACCTTGCTGACCCGCCCACGGAGGGAGGGAATGAGAAGACCCATGCGTAGCACGCTTGGCGCCTTGATTGAACTTGGCCGCGCGAGCGGCTAAGGCATCGGGCCAAGTTCGGAGGGAACATATGTCAACGCCAACGGCAGTGGCGCTGGAAGATGCCAAGGTTGCGTTCCGGCTCGGGGACGGGCGGGTCTATACGGCGGTGGAGAAGGCGCATCTTGCGGTCGCGCAAGGCGAGTTCGTCGCCATTGTCGGGCCCACGGGCTGTGGGAAGTCCACGCTGCTCAACGTCGCGGCCGGGCTGCTGAAGCCGGCCGCGGGCAGCGTCAGGATATTCGACCGGCCACTCGCCGGGCTGAACCGGGATGCCGGCTACCTGTTCCAGGCCGACGCGCTGTTCCCGTGGAAGACCGCGCTCGACAATGTCGCGATCGGGCTGGAGATCAAGGGCACGCCGCGCGCCGAGGCACTGCCGCGCGCGCAGAAATGGCTGACCTCCGTCGGCCTTGGCGCGTTCGCGGGTCGCTATCCGCACATGCTCTCGGGCGGCCAGCGCAAGCGCGTGGCGCTGGCGCAGGTGCTGATCGGCGATCCAAAAATCCTCTTGATGGACGAGCCGTTCGGGCCGCTGGATGCACAGACCCGCCAGGTGATGGGCAATCTGCTGCTCGATCTCTGGAATGCCGACCGCAAGGCCGTG
The DNA here is from genome assembly GCF_028128695.1 of Bradyrhizobium sp. CCBAU 25360. Lineage (NCBI taxonomy): Bacteria > Pseudomonadati > Pseudomonadota > Alphaproteobacteria > Hyphomicrobiales > Nitrobacteraceae > Bradyrhizobium > Bradyrhizobium sp. CCBAU 25360. Next base: position 428,047 of record NZ_LBJA01000044.1, on the reverse strand, counting down.
CTGTTCGTCACCCATGATCTCGAAGAGGCGATCGCGCTCGCCGACCGCGTCGTGATCATGTCGGCGGGGCCATCCTCGCGCATCATCGGCGACTGGCGCGTGAGCCTGCCGCGCCCGCGCGACATCTTCGAGGTGCGGCTGGACAAGGAGTTCCACGCGCTCCACCGCGAAATCTGGAGCGTGCTCAAGGACGAGGTGATGAAGGGCTACGCGCAATCCACCCAAGCGGCGGAGGCGGTCTGATGTCGCGTCCGACGCTGTTCGCGCTCCAAGTCCTGGTCGCGGTCGTCTGCATCGTGCTGTGGCAGGTGCTGTCGACCGTCCCCGTGTTCGGCAAGATCCTGCTGCCGCCGTTCTTCTTCTCCAACCCGCTCGACGTGTTCAGCCAGATCGTGAAATGGTTCGCCTCCGGCGTGATCTGGAAGCATCTCGGCATCACGCTGGCGGAATCGATCCTGGCCTTCGTGATCGGATCGGCCGGTGGTGTGCTGGTCGGCTTCTGGTTCGCGCGCCAGCCGCTGGTCGCAGCTGTATTCGACCCCTATGTCAAGATGGTCAACGCGCTGCCCCGCGTGGTGCTGGCGCCGATCTTCGCGCTGTGGCTGGGGCTCGGCATCTGGTCCAAGGTCGCGCTCGGCGTGACCCTGGTGTTCTTCATCGTGTTCTTCAACGTCTATCAGGGCGTCAAGGAGGTCAGCCGCACCGTGCTCGACAATGGCCGCATGCTCGGCATGAGCGAGCGGCAGCTGATGCGGCACGTCTATTGGCCGTCGGCGCTGTCCTGGATGTTCTCCTCGCTGCACACCTCGGTCGGCTTTGCCGTGGTCGGCGCGGTCGTCGGCGAATATCTGGGTTCGGCGGCGGGCCTTGGCTATCTCATTCAGCAGGCCGAGGGCGTGTTCGACGTCGCCGGCGTATTCGCCGGCATGTTCGTGCTGTCGGCCTTCGTCATCCTGATCGACTATGGGGTCACGCTGGTGGAGCGGCGCCTGTTGGTGTGGCGGCCGACCGCATCGGATGGGCGAGGCTAGGCGCGAGGCGGGACCCGCGTATCGGCGCGGGCCCCCGGTCGCGAAGCCTCAATCCAGCAGCTTGGTGTCGTCGGGCGCCTGGGGCGGCGTCTTGATTGCGATCGCCTTGACCTGTCCGCTGATCGGCTTGGTGCCGCCATGCGGCGTGCCCTTCGGAATGATGACGAGGTCGCCCGGCTTCACCGTGACCTCCTTGTCGCCGAGCCAGATCGTGCCGGTGCCATCGAGAATGTACTGGATCTCGTTGGTGTTGGGATGCATGTGCTTGGGCACATTGCCGACCTGGATCGAGATCGTGGCGCCGTCGGCACTCGCGAACATTTTTGAGCGGTAGCCGACATTGTTGGCGGCCCCGAGCGCATCGCCTTCCATCTCTCCGGTGTGGATGATCTGCGCGGTGATGTTCTCGGCGGCGAGCGCCGGCCGGAGCAGCTGGTTCGCGCCGCATCCGGCGGCAAAGGCGGCGGCGATCGACAGCCCGATTGCAAGGCGATTCATGGATGATCCTCCCCATCACGAGTTTGTTGTTGTACCCGCATGCTATTGCGCCAAAAGGCCGATGGCCAGTGCCTTAGGCCACGCTTCTCAAGCCCGTCGCGCTGCTCTATGGTGCCGCCGGCCGAACGGAGGAAACCAATGAAGAACACGATTGCCAGGCTCGCCGCGGCACTGCTCGCACTGACGCTCACCACCGGATTTGCCGCGGCGCAAAGCAAGGTCACCATCGCGGTCGGCGGCGGCTCCTGCCTGTGCTATTTGCCGACGGTGCTGGCCAAGCAGCTCGGCGAATACGACAAGGCCGGCCTCGATGTCGAGCTGGTCGACCTCAAGGGCGGCTCGGACGCGCTCAAGGCCGTGCTCGGCGGCAGCGCCGACGTCGTGTCCGGTTATTTCGACCATTGCGTCAATCTGGCTGCCAAGAAGCAGGAGCTCCAGGCTTTCGTGGTCTATGACCGCTATCCCGGCCTCGTGCTCGTGGTGGCGCCCTCGCGCACCAACGATATCAAGTCGGTCAAGGATCTCGCCGGCAAGAAGGTCGGGGTCAGCGCGCCCGGCTCCTCCACCGACTTCTTTCTGAAGTACATGCTCAAGAAGAACGGCATCGATCCGACCAGCGCCGCCGTGATCGGCGTCGGCCTCGGCGCCACCGCGGTCGCCGCGATGGAGCAGGGCCAGATCGACGCGGCCGTGATGCTCGACCCCTCCGTCACCGTGCTCCAGGGCAGCCACAAGGATCTGCGCATCCTGTCCGACACCCGCACGCAGAAGGACACGCTCGAGACCTTCGGTGGCGAATATCCCGGCGGCGCGCTGTACTCGACCGCGGCCTGGGTTGCCAAGCACGAGAAGGAGACCCAGGCGCTCACCAACGCGATCCTCGCCACGCTCGCCTGGATCCATTCGCATTCGCCTGAGGAGATCATGGCGAAGATGCCGGAGGAGACGGTCGGCAAGAACAAGGATCTCTATCTCGCCGCACTGAAGAACACGATCCCGATGTTCTCTGAAACCGGCAAGATGGACCCGAAGGGCGCGGACGCCGTGCTCGCGGTGTTCAGCGTCGGCTCGCCCGAGGTGGCCAACGCCAAGATCGACGTCAGCAAGACCTTCACCAACAGGTACGTCGAGCAGGCCAGGAAGACCACGGGGAACGCCAAATAGCTGACGCGAAGGCGTGATAGTCGCCCCCTCATGACGTCACCGATCATTCATCGCGTCACGACGCTTGCTCTTGCCGTGCGGCCGATCGTCTGGCCGTTCGCCGAAGAGCGTCGCGACGAGATCGCAGCGCATTTCGCCGAGAAGCAGCGCGAACGGCCGAAGATCTGGAACGGCCGCGTCCTGCTCGGGTGCGATCCCGTGTTCACGGACGGCCATTTCGCCTCGACCTATTTCGAGACCGATTTCGCAAGCTTCCTTGCCTGGCGCGACTGGGGCTTTCCCGGCGCGCCCGTGTTCAACGGGTTTGGCATGGGCGCGCTGCGCACGTCCGACGGCGCCTTCCTGATGGGCGAGATGGCGCAGCACACCGCGAACGCGGGGCGCATCTATTTCCCGTCGGGGACGCCCGATCTCGACGATGTCAGGGATGGGACGCTGGACATTCCCGGCAGCGTCGTGCGCGAAATTCAGGAAGAGACCGGCTTGACGGCGGCGGACTATGAGGCCGAGCCGGACTGGTATTGCGTCGTCAGCGGCCCCGCGATTGCGATGATGCAGGTGCTCAACCTCGATATGCCCGGCGACGAGGCTCGCGCCCGGATCGAAGCCAATCTCGCCCGCGAGGACGAGCCTGAATTGTCGGCCATTCATCTCGTGCGCGGGATGGGTGATCTCACGCCGACCATGCCGCGATTTGTCACGGCCTTTATCGAGCAGCAGTTCGCCTCGCGCTGATGCGCGAGGCTTGACATCCCTGCGCTCTGCCCATGTGATGGGGGCAACCAAAAGCAAGACGAATGCAATGCACAATCGTCCAGGGAGGTTTTGATGCGCCTGCGCATGGCTGCCCGATTGGTACGTGGGCTGGTGATCGCGATATCCGCGACGAGCCTGGCGGTGGCCGCCCAGGCTCAGGACAAGAAGATCAAGATCGGCGTCGTTTTTGATTTGACCGGACCTCTGGCCGGCGGCGGTTCCGAACTCGGCTATATCGGCGCAAAGATCATCCTCGACCATTTCGCCAGGACGGGCGTCGAAGGCTACAAGATCGAGGCGGTCTATGCCGATGCGCAGAGCAAGCCCGACATCGCCATCAACGAATCCGTCCGCCTGCTCGAGCAGGAGAAGGTCGACATGGTGCTCGGCTTCTTCTCCTCGGCGCAGTGCGTGCCGGTGGCCGCTCGCGTCGAGCAGCTCAAGAAGTTCATGTGGATGACGACCTGCATCTCGTCCGCCGTGTTCAACGAGAAGGGCTACAAATACGTTTTCCGCCCACAGGCCAGCGGCGACCAGTTCGGCATGATGACGATGGACTTCATCGCGCAGAACGCCAAGGCGAAGTTCGACAAGGAGCCAAAGGACCTGCGCGTCGCCATCATCCACGAGGACGGCGCCTATGGCGTCGACGTCTCGAAGGGCAACGAAGCAGGCGCGAAGAAAGCCGGCTTCAACGTCGTGATGAAGGAGGGCTATTCGGCGACCGCGCCCGATCTCTCCGCGCTGGTGACCAAGCTGAAGCGCGCCAAGCCCGACGTGATCTTCCACACCGGCTACAACCCTGACATCACGCTGCTGCTCCGCCAGGCCCGCGAGCAGGGCCTGAAGTTCGGCGCGCTGATGGGGCATGGCGCGGGTTACGGCGTCTATGAGAAGTTGAAGGAAGGCATGGGGGCGGATGCCACCTACATCTTCAACACCGACCCGATCTCGATCTGGCTCGCCAACCAGAAGACCATGGATCCGAAGCTTCCGCCCGTGATCAAGATGGTCGGCGAGGAGTTCGACAAGATCAGGCCCGGGGTTGCCATCCGCTCCGCCCATGTCGGCATCGGCGCGTCCAATACTTACGTGTTCATGGCCGACGTGCTGCCGCGCGCGATCAAGAGGTACGGCGGCGTCGATCCCGAGGCGCTGCGCAAGGCGGCGCTCGACACCGACATCCCCGAAGGCGGCACCATGCTCGGCTTCGGCGTGAAGTTCTACGGCGAGGGCAGCCCCATGGCCGGGCAGAACGAGCGCTCGTTCCCCGTCGTGATCCAGTACATCGACGACAAATCCTCCGTGGTGTGGCCGAAGAGCCAGGCGCAGCGCGAAGCCGTGCTGCCGCTGCCGAAAGGCACCACCTACAGCAACCAATAGCGGCGGAGTGCTCTGGTGCTGGAGGTCAGTGGGCTGGTGAAGCGGTTCGGCGGCTTCACCGCCGTCAACAACGTGTCGTTTCGGGTTGATCAGGGCGAGATCCTCGGCCTGATCGGCCCCAACGGTTCGGGCAAGAGCACGATCTTCAACATGCTCTCCGGCACGCTGGCGCCGACATCGGGCTCGATCGTGTTCGGCGGCTCCGAGATCGCGGGCCTCGCCCCGCACCGGATCATCAACAGCGGCGTCGGCCGCACCTTCCAGATTCCGCGGCCGTTCCGCCGCCTGACCATCTTCGAGAACGTCGCGCTCGCCGGCTTTTACGGCCAGGGCCGCCACAGCCGCGTCAAGGCCGAGGAAGCGGCCGAACGGTCACTCGCGATGGTCGGCCTGCCGACCGATCGCCATGCCAGCGTCGACGGTCTCGGCGCAGCGGGGTTGAAGAAGCTCGAGCTTGCGAAAGCGCTCGCCACGGCGCCGAAGCTGCTGCTGGCCGACGAGAGCCTCGGCGGTCTCGACGAAACCGAGATGGATCAGGCCGCCGACATGTTGCGCAACATCCGCGACGAGCTCGGCATCACCATCATCTGGGTCGAGCACATCATGGGCGTGCTGATGCGCGTCGTCGATCGCGTCATGGTGCTCGATCACGGCGAGAAGATCTCGGAAGGCTTGCCGAGCGCGGTCGCGGGCGATCCGCGCGTGATCGAGGTCTATCTCGGCACCGATGCCGAGACCACGCAGGCCGCGGCCGCCGAAGCGCGCCGCCGCGCGGGAGGCTAGGCATGCTGGAGCTCCGCGCCGTCAATGCCGGCTATGGCACGTTCCAGGCGCTGTTCGATGTCAATCTCGACGTGAAGGCCGGCGAAGCCGTCGGCGTCATCGGCCCCAATGGCGCCGGCAAGACCACCCTGATGCGTGTCATCTCCGGCCTGATCCGGCCCTCGCGCGGGTCGATCCGGATGGAGGGGACCGACGTCGTGGCAACGCCGCCGCACAAGATCGTCAGCCTCGGCATTGCGCATGTGCCGGAGAACCGGCGACTGTTTCCGCAGCTCTCGGTCGACGACAATCTCAAGATGGGGGCCTTCATGAAGGAGGCGCGCAGCCACTATGCCGATCGGCTCGAAGTGGTGTTCGGCCTGTTTCCGCGCCTGAAGGAACGGCGCCACCAGATGGCGGGCACCATGTCCGGCGGCGAGCAGCAGATGTGCGCGATCGGCCGCGCGCTGATGTCCAATCCAAAGATGCTGCTGCTCGACGAGCCCTCGGCGGGGTTGGCGCCGGTCGTGGTGCAGCAGGTGTTCGAGCTGGTGAAGCGGATCCGCGCCAGCGGGCTGACCGTGCTGATCGTGGAGCAGAACGTGCAGCAGGTGCTGAAAGTGGTCGATCGCGCCTATCTGATCGAGGCGGGCACCATCCGGGCATCCGGCACGTCCGCCGAGATGCTGGCGAGCGACACGGTCAAGGAAGCGTATCTCGGGGTGTGAGGGGGCATGCAGGCATTCTTGGACATCTTCGACATCTACCTGCTGGAGGCCGTGATCAACGGCATCCTGCTCGGCGGCGTGCTGGCGCTGCTCGCGCTCGGGCTGAACCTGATCTTCGGCGTCATCGACGTGACCTGGATCTGCTATGCCGAGCTGGTGATGATCGGCATGTACGCCATGTATTTCATGGTGCAGTATTACGGCGTCAGCTATTTCGTCGCCGCCCCCTTCACCATCCTGCTGGTCGCGATCCTCGGCGCGGCCCTGCATTACCTCGTGATCGCGCCGCTGCTGACCGCGCCGCCGATCAACCAGCTGCTTGCCACCGGCGGCGTGCTGTTCGTGCTGCAGAGCTTTGCCACGGTCGCCTTCGGCATCGACTTCCGCAATCTCGGCATCCGCCTGCCGGTGCTCGCCCTCGGCGACATGAACTTTAGTTACGCGCGACTCCTGTCATTTTTGGCGGCGCTGGTCGGCATGGTCGCGGTCTATCTGTTCATGACCCGCACCTTCACCGGCACCGCGATCCGCGCCATCTCCCAGGACCGGCAGATCATGGCGCTGATGGGCGTCGACACCAAGCGGATCTATCTCATCACCTCTGCAATCGGCGGCGGGTTGGCCGGGCTCGCCGCCTGCCTCCTGGTGCTGCAATATGACGTGCATCCCTTCGTCGGCCTCTCCTTCGGGCCGATCACCTTTCTGATCTGCGTGCTCGGTGGACTCGGCAATTTCATCGGCGGCTTCATCGCAGCCTTCGTGTTCGCCGAGATCATCTCGCTCGGCGGCCTGTTCTCCGATCTGGAATGGGGCTATGTGCTCGCCTTCGCCTTCTTCATCGTCATGATGTTCATCCGGCCCGCGGGCCTGCTCGCGAGGCGCCGATGATGGGGCAAGGGATGATCGAGCAACGGCGGCTTGCAGCATGGGGGATTGGGCTGGCGGCGCTGGTCGCGCTGCCCTTCGTCTATCGCGATCCCTATCATCTGCACATCCTGGTGCTGATCCTGATCTGGTCGTTCGCCTATACGTCGTGGTCGATGATGGGGCGGTTCGGCCTCGTCTCGCTCGGCCATGGCGGCTTCATGGGGATCGGCGCCTATGTCACCGCGCTGCTCTGGAACCACCTCGGCGTGTCGCCCTGGATCGGCATTCCCGTCAGCATGGTCGCGGCCGGCGCACTGGCGCTGATCGTCGGCTACCCCTGCTTCCGCTTCCGCATCACCGGACACTATTTCGTTCTGGTGACGCTGGCGCTGTCAGGCATCGTGCTCCAGGTCATCACGGCGACGCGCGACTACACCGGCGGCTCGCTCGGATACACGCCGAATCGAACCTCGGGCAACAAGCTGCTGGCACTGCAGTTCGACGACAAGATCACCTGGTATCTGATTGCGCTCGGGGTCTGGCTGTTCGGCATCGTGGTCTGGCACTGGGTCGACCGCAGCATGAGCCGCTACGCGCTGGAGGCGATCTCGGAGGACGAGGACGCAGCGGCCGCCGCCGGCGTCGACGTCACCGCGGAGAAGCTGAAGATCACGCTGCTCAGTGCCCTGATGACGGCGCTTGCGGGCGCGATCTACTGCCAGTACCAGCTGTTCATCACGCCCGACACCGTCAGCGGCATCGCGGTATCGCTCCAGATGGTGTTCGCAGCCATCGTCGGCGGCCTGTTCGTCTCGCTCGGCCCGACCTTCGGCGCCGTGATCACCATCCTGCTGGCGGAAACCCTTCGCATCGGCTTCGGCACCAAGGCGGTCGGCTGGGACAACCTCGTCTATGGCGTGCTGCTGGTCCTTTTCATCATATTCCTTCCCAAGGGCATCCTTGGTAGCGTGCTCGACCGATTGAAGCCGCAACGCAAGGTGCCCCGCGCTCATGAGCAAGAAGCCGTCCAAATCGCTCGCCCAGGAACTTGACCGCTACATCACGCCGTTCCGCTACGACGGCTCGGGCAAGTTTCATCTCAAGGCGCACAAGACCGACGAGAAAGGCGATCTCGACAAGGAGAAGGCGCTGGCGATTCTCGACACCAACAAGAAGCGGCTGATCGGGTTTCAGGAGAAGCTCTATGCCCAGGACCGCTGGTCGCTGCTGATCGTGTTCCAGGCCATGGATGCCGGCGGCAAGGACAGCGCCATCAAGGCGATCTTCGAGGGCATCAATCCGCAGGGATGCGAGGTCCATGCCTTCAAGGCGCCGAGCAGCAAGGAGCTCGACCACGATTTCCTCTGGCGCCACGCGATCGCGCTGCCCGAGCGTGGCCATATCGGCATCTTCAACCGCTCCCATTACGAGGAATGCCTGGTGACGCGCGTGCACCCGGAGATCCTCGCCAAGGAGAAGCTGCCGCAAAAGCTCGTCACCAAGAACATCTGGAAGGAGCGGTTCGAGGACATCTCGGCGTTCGAGCGCTACCTCTGCCGTAACGGCACCGTGGTGCTGAAGTTCTTCCTCAACGTGTCCAAGGACGAGCAGCGCGAGCGCTTCCTCGATCGGCTGGAGGATCCGGCCAAGCAGTGGAAGTTCTCCATGGACGACATCAAGGAGCGCGCGCTGTGGCCGCGCTACCAGGCGGTCTATCAGGACATCGTCCGGCACACCTCGACGCCTCATGCGCCGTGGTACGTCGTGCCCGCGGACCACAAATGGTTCGCGCGCGTCGTGATCGGCTCGGTGATCAATGCCGCGCTCGAAAAGCTCGACCTGCGTTTCCCCCGCGCCGACAAGGCCTCGGTGACCGAGTTCGAGCAAGTGCGCAAGGCCTTGGAGAAAGAGGGGACGGGAGGCAAGAAGAAAGCAAAGTGACAGCCAATCGGACCGCCGACCGCAAGACCGTCAATTTCGCGCTCCAGGGCGGCGGCGCGCACGGCGCCTTCGTCTGGGGCGTGCTCGACCAGGTGCTCGAAGACGGCAGGCTCGCGATCGAGGCGGTCAGCGCGACCAGTGCCGGTGCCATGAATGCGGTGGCGATGGCTTCCGGCATGGCGCACGGGGGTGCGGAGGCCGCGCGGGAGAGCCTGCACGCATTCTGGTACGAAGTGTCTCGCATGGACATGGCGTACGATTTGATGTCGCCGCTGAACCAGTGGATCCAGGCCCTGAAGCTGCCGCCGGAATATCATCCGGTTCACGCCGTCATCCACACGTTGACGCACACGCTGCCGCCGGGTCTGCTCAATCCCTTTCATTTCAATCCGCTCCGGTCGCTCTTGCAGCGCGTCGTCGATTTCGACCGGCTCAATTCCTCGCCCGAGGCGCCGCAACTGTTCCTCAACGCGACCAACGTCCGCACCGGCAAGATCAAGGTATTTCAGAGCCCGCATCTCACCGCGGAGACCGTACTGGCCTCGGCCTGCCTGCCGCCCTATTTCCAGGCCGTCGAGATCGACGGCGAGCATTATTGGGACGGCGGCTATCTCGGCAATCCCGCGATCTATCCGCTGATCTACCGCAAGGGCAGCCACGACGTCGTCATCGTGCAGGTCACGGCGATCCGGCGCGACGAGCTGCCGACGAGCGCGGCCGACGTCCTCCATCGCATCAACGAGATCAGCTTCAATTCGTCCCTGATGCGCGAGATGCGCGCGATCGCCTTCGCCACACGGCTGATCGATGATGGCGAGCTCGACAGCGGCAAGCACAGCCGCATGTACATGCACTGGATCGGCAACGACCAGCTGATGTCGCAGCTCGGCACGGCCACGCAATTCCATCCCGAATGGGGCCTGTTGTGCCGCCTGCGCGACGAGGGCCGCTCGTCGGCGCGAAGCTGGCTGGCGCGCAACTTCGACCGGGTCGGGATGGCCTCGACGGTGGATCTGGCCGACATGTTTCTCTAGGCCGCAGACAAAAACTACGAAAACGACCCCATGCACAGTAGCCGGGCGCAGCGGAATCAATGGCTTGCCGGCGGGTGTCATATGAATGCTGATTTTGCGAAATCGAGTTGACGCGGCGGGGCAAAACAGGGACTTGATGTCACCATGCCTATCCAGGGAACCGGCACATTCAAATGTGATCCCTCACATCATTGATCCCGCTTGACAGTGTTGTGGCACAGGAGGAGCATGCCGATGGTCGCAACAAGCGACGCGCAACGTCCACCTCATGAGCAAGGGGAGGTCTATGACTCCACCTCCGCAAATCCAGCCGCGTTAAGTGCGATGGAGCTCGTTCGGACTATCGCATAGCGGCGGAAAACCGCGAACGGCACGCCGGGTCAAGGTTTAGCGGGCTGCATCAGTGAGGCATAGCCCCTACCTTCCCGGCGCTGTATTTTGCATCACATCGATCGTGTCCGGATGGCCGTGACGAGGCTGACCGCGACAGGTGGTTTTGACATCCTGCCTTTCTCCTCCACCTTCCTCCTTGCCGTCATTCCGGGCCGCCTCCCGGAATGACGGAGGGTGTTGCTTGGCAGGTCGGCCGGCCCGAGCGCGCGCCTCGTCCTTCGAGACGACCGCTTTGCGGTCTCCTCAGGATGAGGCTAAGCAGCATTGCAGCTCGTTGAAACGGCTGCCGCGCACTCGGTCCTCATCCTGAGGAGCCCGCATAAGGCGGGCGTCTCGAAGGATGGCCGCAGCGCAATTGCCAGGCAACTGACCTGCGCCGATGTTGCGGTTCCCGATCTTCGCATTGCGGCAAATGCCAAGAGAATGTCGCCTCAAAGGCCTACTTCCGACACAGGCCCCGGGCGAATAGCTGCGATCCGACATGACGCATGTGCTTCGGCGGTGACGGTCCCGACGCCGCCGGCTCATTCATTTTTTCCAGGGAATCCTCGTGTCGCATAAGCTTGCCCCGGCGGTCCTCGCCGCTCTCTTCCTCGCGATCTTCTCTGTCTCCGGTGTCCGCGCCGACACGCCTCGGCCGGCGACGAATAACGCTGCCGCACTGTCGCCCGACGAAGCCAGGCGCGCGCTGGAGACGCTCCAGGACGACAAGAAGCGCGCGCAGATGATCGATACGCTGCGCGCGATCGCGAGTGCGTCCGGTCAGCAGCAGCCTGCGCCGCCCGCGCCCGAGCAGAAGTCGCCGATCCCGCTCTCGGCCGACGGCCTCGGGGCGCAGCTGCTGCTCTCGGTGTCGGAGGAGATCGGCGAAATTTCGAGCGAGATCGCCAGCGTGGCGCGGACGCTCACGCATTTCCCGGCCTTCTACTACTGGATCGTGCGGACCGCGAACGATCCGGCGGCCTATAATCTCCTGATCGAGATCGCCTGGAAGCTCGCGCTGGTGCTCGGTTGCGCGCTCGCGGCCGAATGGGTGATCTTCCGCCTGATCCGCCGTCCGGTTGCGTTCCTGGAGGGACGCGTGCCCCAGACCGCGCGCCTGCCGGCGCAAGCGCTGCCCATCGCCGATCCGCCGTCATCGGTGACGGATGTCATCGCCGAACCGGAGCTGCACAAGCGCCGCCACAGCCTGGCGCGGGTCTGGCAGGTCATGCTGCGACTGCCTTTCGTGCTGGGGCGCTTCGTCCTTGAACTGCTTCCCGTGGTCCTCTTTGTGGGCGTTGCCACGGCGCTGCTCGGCACCGAGATCGGCGAGCCCACGACGGTTCGCCTCGTGATCCTCGCCGTCGTCAACGCCTACGCATTCTCGCGCGGGCTCATCTGCCTGGTTCGGGCGCTGGCGGGGCCGTTCGGCCTGTTTCCGGTGCGCGCCGAGACCGCGGCCTATATCGAGATCTGGGCGCGCCGCATCGTCGGCGTCGGCGTCTCCGGCATCGCCTTTGCCAATGTGGCGCTGCTGCTCGGTCTGCATCGTGCCGGTTATGCCGCGCTGCTCCGCATGGTGATGCTGGTCGTTCACCTCTTCATCGTCGTCATCATCCTGCAATGTCGCCGGCAGGTCGCCGAGGCCATCCGTGCGCCGGCCGAGCGGCAGGGCATCGCGGCCCGCCTGCGCGACCGCATCGCCGGCGGCTGGCATTATCTCGCCATCGCACTGGATCTTGCGCTGTGGGCGGTGTGGGCGCTCAACATCCGCAACGGCTATTCGCTGCTGCTGCAATATTTCGTCGGCACCATCGTGGTCGCGGTGATCACGCGCGTCGCCATCATGCTGACGCTGAGCCTGATCGACCGCGGCTTCCGCATCAGGCCAGAGATCCTGCAGCGCTTTCCGGGCCTCGAGATCCGCGCCAACCGCTATCTGCCGCTGCTGCGCCGGATCGTCTCCAGCGTGATCGTCTTCATCGGCTTCGTGGCCGTGCTCGAGGTCTGGGGTGTGGACGCCATCGTCTGGTTCTATGGCGGCCAGATCGGCAGCCGGCTGATCTCGGCCGTGGTGACGATCGGCGTCGCCGTCCTGATCGCGGCGGCGACCTGGGAAGCCAGCAACGCACTCTTAGACCGCCAGATCAACACGCTGTCGCGGGACGGGCACTACGCCCGTGCCGCGCGGTTGCGCACCTTCCAGCCGATGCTGCGCACCGCGCTGCTGTGCCTGATCGCCACCGTCGTCGGACTCACCGCGCTGAGCGAGATCGGCGTCAACGTCGCGCCGCTTTTGGCGGGCGCCGGCATCGTCGGCATCGCCATCGGCTTCGGCTCGCAGAAGCTGGTGCAGGACCTCATCACCGGGCTGTTCCTGCTGCTGGAGAACACGGTCCAGGTCGGCGACAATGTCAGCGTGTCGGGGCTGTCTGGCGTGGTCGAGAACGTCTCGATCCGCACCATCCGTCTGCGCGCCGGCGACGGCGCCGTGCACATCGTGCCGTTCAGCGCGGTTACGACCATCACCAATGCCAGCCGCGGCGCCGGCAACGCCTCGGTCAGCGTCAACGTCGCCTACAAGGAAGACACCGACCGCGCCGGCCAGATCCTCAAGGACATCGTCGACGAGATGCGCCGCGAACCGGAATTCCGCCCGCTGATCCGCGGCGACCTCGATCTGTGGGGCATCGACAAGGTCGACGGCGCGATGGTGTCGATCGTCGGCCAGATCCGCTGCACCGAGGCCGGGCGCTGGCCGGTCCAGCGCGAATTCAACCGCCGCATGAAGCTGCGCTTCCAGCAGAACGGCATCGACGTCGCATCCGCCACCCAGACCATCTTGATGCACGTCGTGCCGCCGCTAGATGGCGCGGCCAATCTGACGCCGCGGCGGGCGGCCGGATAGTCGCTCGGTCGAAATTTCCGGCTTGCCTCCGCGCACCCGGCAGCGTTCACTCGGCCTCCAGCCCGCTGCCGACATGCGGGCGATGAAAATGGGTGGGTGGAATGCTACGAGGGCTATGGGCCGCCTTGCGCGGTCACGTGATCGTCTTGTGCGCCGTGGTCGGATGTGGGACGTGGATTGCACCGGGCCATGCCCAGCCGTTTCCCTCACGCCCCATCACCCTCATCGTACCGTTCGCCGCGGGCGGTCCGACCGACACGCTGGCGCGGATCCTGTCCGAGCGGATCGCCGCCGAGCTACGCACCACGGTCGTGGTCGAGAACGTGGCCGGCGCTTCCGGCAGCATCGCCGGTGCGCGCGTGGCGCGTGCGGCCCCTGATGGCACCACCATCACCATCGGCCATTGGGGCACCCATGTGCTGAACGGGGCGATCTTCAAGCTGCCCTATGACGTGGTCGCCGATTTCGAGCCGGTCGCGATGATCGCGATGGGAACGCAGCTCATCGTCGGCAGGAAGTCACTCGAGGCGAACAACCTGAAAGAGATGATCGCCTGGCTGAAGGCCAACCCCGGCAAGGCCACCGCCGGGACGGCCGGGGCCGGCACGGGCGCGCATGTCGCCGGCGTCTTCTTCAAGGACAAGACCGGCACCGACTTCCAGTTCGTGCCCTATCGCGGCGCAGGACCTGCGATGATCGATCTCGTGGCCGGCCAGATCGACATCATGTTCGACCAGGCCTCGAACTCGCTGCCGCACGTCAAGAGCGGTGCGATCAAGGCCTTCGCTGTGACCTCGCCGACGCGGCTCGCATCTGCGCCCGATGTGCCGACCGTCGACGAAGCGGGCCTGCCGGGTCTCTACATCTCCTACTGGCACGGCATCTGGGCACCGAAAGCCACGCCGAAGGACATCGTCACGAAACTCAACGCGGCGATCGTCGCCGTGCTCGCCGAGCCCGCCGTCAAGCAGCGCTTTGCCGAACTGGGGCAGGAGATTCCGCTACCGGCGCAGCAGACGCCCGCAGCGCTTGCGGCGTTCCAGAAGGCCGAGACCGAGAAATGGTGGCCGATCGTGAAGGCTGCCGATATCAGGCCGGAATAGCCGCGGCGTTAACCTTTTCCCGCGTGCAACTGCCTGTCGTTATCGAGAGTCTCGCTGCGGTGCGAGATCACAATCGATGCCTCGGTCGCTACGTCCTTGATCTCGATGGAGCGCTGGCCGACAATGTCCGCGGTTCAATGTGAAGCTTTTTGGGGGAATTCGTGAATAGACCTGCCCGGGTCGTTGCCCAATCGACGTCGTCCGATTCGCCGCAAGGCATGACACTGCTGCGCGATCCCTTGCTCAACAAGGGCACCGCCTTCACGGAAGCGGAGCGCGAGGCCCTGGGCCTGCGCGGCCTGTTGCCGCCTTGCGTGCTGACGATGGAGACGCAGGCTCAGCGCGTCCTCACCAATCTGCGCACGCTGCCGACCGATCTGGAGAAATACGTCGCGCTGAACGCGCTGCATGACCGCAACGAGGCGCTGTTCTTCCGCGTCGTCGTCGACAACATCGACGAGATCCAGCCGATCATCTACACGCCGACGGTCGGGCTTGCCTGCCAGAAATTCGGCCTGATCTTCCAGCGGCCGCGCGGCATGTTCATCTCCTCGCGCGATCGCGGGCAGATCGCCGAGATTCTGAAGAACTGGCCCTATCCGGCCAAGCTGATCGTCGTCACCGACGGCGAGCGCATTTTGGGACTTGGCGATCTCGGCGCCAACGGCATGGGTATTCCTGTCGGCAAGCTCTCGCTCTATTCGGCCTGCGCCGGCGTGCATCCGGAGGCGTGCCTTCCGATCGTGCTCGACGTCGGCACCAACAACGAAGAGCTTTTGAACGATCCCTATTATCTCGGCCTGCGGGAGCGGCGGCTGACGGGCGAGGCCTATGACAGCTTCGTCGACGAGTTCATGCAAGCCGCGCGAAAGACCTTCCCGGGCGTGCTGATCCAGTTCGAGGATTTCGCCAATCATTCGGCGTTCAAGCTGCTGCACAAATACCGGGATGAAGCCTGCGTCTTCAACGACGACATTCAGGGCACCGCGGCGGTCGCGCTCGCCGGCCTGTTCTCGGCGCTGCGCGTGAATGGCGGCAAGCTGAAGGATCAGAAGATCCTGTTCTTAGGGGCAGGCGAAGCGGCAACCGGCATCGCCGATCTCGTGGTCTCTGCCATGATGGCGGAGGGTGCTTCGGAAGCCGAAGCACTGCGGCGCAACTGGCTGGTGGATTCCCGCGGCCTCGTCGTCGGCGGCCGCGAAGGCCTCTCCGGCCACAAGCTGCGCTATGCGCACACCGGTCAGGCGCCGATCAGCGACTTCCTCACCGCGATCAAGACGCTGAAGCCGACGGCGATCATCGGGGTTGCCGCGGTCGGCGGCGCCTTCACGCCCGAGGTGCTCGAGGCGATGGCCGAGCTCAACGAGCAGCCGATCGTGTTCGCGCTCTCCAACCCGACCTCGAAGGCCGAATGCTCGGCGGAGGACGCCTATCGCTACACCAAGGGGCGCGCGCTGTTCGCCTGCGGCAGTCCGTATGATCCGGTGACGCTCAACGGCCGCAGCTTCGTGCCGCGCCAGGGCAACAACTCCTACATCTTCCCCGGCGTCGGCCTCGGCGTCATCGCCAGCGGCTCGAAGCTGGTGACCGACGAGATGTTCATGGCGGCGGCCCATACGCTCGCTAATTGCGTCGGCAAGGAGGATCTCGCGCAGGGCAGCCTCTATCCGGCCCTGCCGCGCATCCGCGAAGTCTCGGTCCGCATCGCCGCGGCCGTCGCGGACGTCGCCTATCAACGCGGGCTCGCCGACGGACCCGCGCCCAACGACGTCAAGGCTCTGGTGCAGTCACAGATGTACGAGCCGCATTACTGAGTGCCTCCACACCGTCATGGCCGGGCATAGCCGTCCGAAGGACGGCGTCGCTTCCGCTTGCCTATGTCCCGGCCATCCACGCCGTGCTCCGTGGCACGAAGAACGTGGATGCCCGGGCCTTCGCCTCGCCGAAGCGGCTTCGGCCGCGCAGGCGGGACAAGCCCGGGCATGACGACCTTCTGAATTCAAGCGGCTATTAGGTCAGCCCGGCGCCACCATCACAGGTGGAATCGCCGTTGCCTCGCGCGGCCGCATATGCGACAATCTGTAGCGTTACAAGAAAACTCAATCCGCAAGGTAAGCCGCCATGGACGATCGTTTGCCCGAACTGGGCGACCTCGAGCACGAGGTCATGCAATTGGTTTGGGCCCATGGTCCTGTCACGGCCGAAATCGTGCGCGAGCGGTTGTCCCGGCGTCTGAAGGAATCGACGGTGCGCACGGTGCTGCGTCGGCTCGAAGAAAAGGGCTATGCTAACCACACCGTGGACGGACGCACCTATGTCTACCACGCGGCCGAAGAGCGCTCGCGGGTTGCGGCCAAGGCGGTGCAGCGCATCGTCGACTGGTTCTGCAACGGCTCGATGGAAGAGGTCCTCGTTGGCATGGTGGACAACAAGATGCTCGACCAGCAGCAATTGCGCACGCTGGCCGACCAGGTGGCCAAGGCGAAGAAGGCGAGGGGAGTGAAGAAAGAATGATCGCAACTCTGGCGGAGGCGGCACTGCGCTCCCTTGTGCTGGGAGGCGTCGTCTGGTTCGGTCTCAATCTGTTTCGCGTGCGCAATCCGCACGTTCACATGACGGCGTGGGTCGTCGTGCTGCTGGCGTCGCTGGCGATGCCCTTCGTGATGCACTGGCCGACGCTCACGATCACCCGGCTGCCTTTGCCGGTCGTCGTGCCGGATGATTTTCTGCCGGCCGACATCTCGATGCCGGAGACGCCGCAGCCCGCGCTGCCAGTCGCGCCCGGCATTGCTATCGCGCCGCAAGCCAGAAGCGGGCTCTCGATCAATTGGTGGCTCATTGCCACCATCATCTATGCCGGCATCGCCGGCCTGTTGCTGCTGCGGCTCGCGATCGGGCTCTGCCTGACCTGGCGTCTGGCGCGCGCTGCAAAGCCGATGAATGGCCTGCAGATGATCGCCGCCGACGTGCGCGTCAGCCGCGATGTCGGCGGCCCCGTCACCTTCGGCTCGACCATTCTGGTGCCGCCGCAATTCGCCGGCTGGGACGCGAAGAAGCGCCTCGCGGTGCTCGCGCATGAAGGCGCGCATGTCGCCAATCGCGATTTCTACGTCCTCCTGCTGGCATCGCTCAACCGCGCGGTGTTCTGGTTCAGCCCGTTCTCGTGGTGGCAGCTCGCGCGCCTTGCGGAGCTCGCCGAGATCATCAGCGACGCCGAGGCGATCGAGGTGATCGACGATCGGCTGTCCTATGCGGAAATCCTGCTCGATTTTGCCAGCACCGTGAAGCCGCGGCCGGTCGAGCTAGCGATGGCGCGGGCCTCGACCGTGCGCGCCCGTGTCGAGCGCATCATCGCGGCTGCCGCCATGCCCGTCGCGGTCAGCTGGCGAAAGCGGCTGTGGATCGCGGCTGCGATCGTCCCCGTGGTGATCGTGTCCGCCGGCATGATCGCCTATCGCACGCCGGACGCGGCGCCCGCCGCCGCGGATGCCGGCGAGGTGCCCGCCCAGCATTACCGCCCGTTCGTCAATTTCTACGCTATGGGTCCGGCCTCGGTGTTCGCCATCTTCCGTGAGGGCGACGAGCTCTACGGCCAGCTCACGGGCCAGCGCAGGCTGCGCCTCACGGTCGGCAATGACGGCACGGCGTCCTACGCGGCCTCGTCCGGCGAGATCACCTTCGCGCTCGATGCGGAGCGCCGCTCCTCCGAGCTGACGCTGCGCATGAACGGCCGCGACATTCGTGCGGTTCGTGTCGCCGAGATGCCGGCGGCGGTAGCCGAGCCGGTATCGCTCGATCCGTATGTCGGTTGGTACAGGATTGCGCCAAACCGCGTGCTCACCGTGCGCCGCGACGGCGACCGTCTCTCATTGCGGGAGACCGGCCAGGACGCAACGCAGGTGCTCCCCGAGGGCACCGACGCCTTCTCCTTCCGCGGCGATCATCTCGTGATCTTCCTGCGCGACGAGCAGGCGAAAGTGTCGCGCCTGCTGGTGCAGAGCGCCATCTTCGGTGCCCGCCTGGGAGCCCGCGTCGACCCGGCGGTGGCCCAGGCGGTCGAGGCGGATTTCGCGCGCCGCCTCGCGAAGGTCTCCGACAGATTCAGGGAGCAGGTGCCGGCGGCCGGCAGTAAGGAGATGGTCTTGGCCGGCATCGAGGATCTTCGCCGCGGCACGCCGGACTATGATCGCATGAGCGCGTCGCTCGCGGCCAAGGTCCACCGCTATCTCGCCGAAATGCAAACGACTTTCGTGGCGCTCGGCGCGGTGGAATCGATCTTCTTCCGCGGCGTCGGGCCCGGCGGCTATGACATCTATGGTGTGAAGTTCGCGAACGGCAGCGCGGAATTTCGCCTGATGATCGAGCCGGACGGCAAGGCCGGCGACGTGTTCTTCCGCGCCGACGGCAATGACGAGATCGGCGGCATGGTGTCTTGCGCGGAGGAGGCGAGCGTCCGCGGCCGCGCCGGCACCTCGCCGATCAGGATCATGCTCTATAACGAGTTGGCCGACGACATCCAGGTCTTCAATCTCGATGCGGACGGCAATCGCAAGGCGCAGATCGTCAGGCCCAACATGACCTGGTTCACCACCACCACCGTGAACAATCCCTGGATGATCGCCGACAAGTCCGGACGGTGTCTGGAGATCGTGATGCCGGGGCGGCAGACCCGCTTCCACAATGTCGAAGCCTCGGCTATCGGCGCGCGTCCGGGCCGCGCCGCGCGCCGCGCCGTTCCGATCGCCAATGGCGAGGAGATGCTGCGCCGTTATATCGAGGGCGTCGGCAGGGGGCAGCCGGACTACGCGCACATGACGTCGGAAGTGGCCGACATCACGCGCCAGCAATTGCCGTTCGACCAGGCGATCCTGGCGCGGCTCGGCGCGCTGCGCGCGGTGTCCTTCCGCGGCGTCACCGCGCTCGACAGCGACATCTACATCGCCCAGTTCGCCAACGGTTCGGCGGAATGGCGCATCGGCGTCAGGAACGACACCATCACGAAGATTGCGCTCGGGCCGAATTTCTAGGGACGCCGGCGGCTCCCGATGTCGTGACGGAGGTGCTGCAATCTCCGCTTGTCGGCCAGTGCCTTGAATGCTACGGTCAGTAGCATTACAAATCGTAGCTTAGAGCCGGAACATTCGCCATGAGCAATTCCGCAAGGGCCGAAGCCGTGCTGGCTCTGCATCGTTTCGGGATGGGGCCGCGGCCGGGATCGATCGCCGCCGTCGGGAGCGACCCGCGCGGCGCGCTGATCGCCGAGCTCGACCGCCCGCTCGCGCTCACCGCGGCGAGCGCTCTGCCCCCCAGTGCGAAAGCCTATCGCACCGTGGCCGATGCCAATGCGCGGCGAGCCGCGCGGGCCAAGCAGGCGCAGCAGCAGGCCAAGAAGCAGCAGATGGCGTCGGCTGGCTCGGGCGATCAGGCCGAGGCGCGGCCCGAGGGGCAGGCACAGGGCTATGCCCAGGAAAAGGATGCGGCCGAGATGGCGGCGAAGCAGGCGGCCGACGCCATTCCCGATCCAGGGCGTCCGGTCTACCTGCAGGAAGCCAAGCTCCGCACGGAAGCCGCGCTCACGGCCGATATCGGTTTTGCCGAGCGGCTGGTCTGGTTCTGGTCCAACCATTTCTGCATCTCGGCCAACAAGATCCAGAGCATGTCCGGTGCCTATGAGCGCGAGGCGGTTCGCGCCAACGCGCTCGGCCGCTTCGTCGATCTCCTGCTGGCCGTCGAAGGCCATCCGGCCATGCTGTTCTATCTCGACAATCTGGAATCGATGGGCGCCAACTCGACGGCCGGCATCAATCGCAACCGCGGCCTCAACGAGAACATCGCGCGCGAGATCATGGAGCTGCATACGCTCGGCGTGCGCACCGGCTACACCCAGGACGACGTCATCAGCTTCGCCAACGTGATGACCGGCTGGACGCTGGTGCCGCCCGGCGCCGATCCCCAACATGGCGGCGAGTTCACCTTCAATCCGCGGCTGCACGAGCCCGGCGGACAGACCGTGCTCGGTAAGCGCTACGAGCAGGAGGATGTCGAGCAGGGCCGTGCCGTGCTGCGCGATCTCGCCGCGCATCCGGCGACCGCGACCCATGTCGCGACCAAGCTCGCGCGCCACTTCGTCACCGACGCGCCGCCGCCCACTCTGGTCGAGCAGATGACGAAGAGTTTTCGTGAGACCGATGGCGATCTCAAGCAGATCGCGATCGCGATGGTGTCGTCCGACGAGGCGTGGCGCGCGCCGCCGGCAAAGCTCAAGCGTCCGAGCGAATGGGTCGTCGGCATGGTGCGTGCGACCGGCATCACGCAGGTCGATCCCGTCCTCTACACCGGCGGCCAGCAGCTGCTCGGCGAGCCGCTATGGCGTCCGTCCGCGCCCAAGGGATATCCGGATGACGAAGCGAGCTGGATCGACGGCGTCGGCCGCCGGCTCGACGTCGCCAACAATTTTGCCGAGCGCATATCCGGCATGGCCGATCCGCAAGCCATCGTCGAGGACGTCTTTGCATCCGAGATCGCGGCCGAGGTGAAGCAGGCGGTCGGCCGCGCCGAGAGCCGGCAGCAGGCGCTGGCGCTGCTGTTCATGTCGGCGGATTTTCAGAGGAGGTGAGCATGGGCGTCAATCATCTGCCCACGCGGCGCGAGCTTCTGGTCGGCTCCGGTGCGCTGTTCGCATGGAGCCAGATGCCCAGGATCGCGCGCGCCGAAGGCCGCGACCCGCGCCTGCTCGTCATCGTGCTGCGCGGCGCGCTCGACGGCCTCGGTGCCGTCGCGCCGGTCGGCGATCCCGACTGGATCTCCTTGCGCGGCGATCGCGCGCTGCTGCTGGACGGCAAGCCGCCGGCGCTGCCGCTCGACGCCTTCTTCGCGCTCAACCCGGCGATGCCGAATTTGCACCGGCTCTACAGGAGCGGCAAGGCGGCGATCGTCCATGCCGTTGCGACGCCCTATCGCGAGCGTTCGCATTTCGACGGCCAGGACGTGCTGGAGAGCGGGCTTGTCAAGCCCGGTATGACCAGCTCGGGATGGCTCAACCGCGCGCTGCTCGCGCTGGAATCGGGCGGCCGCGTCGATTCGCGCGGCAGCCGTGCGCTCGGGATCGGCTCGGTGACGCCGCTGGTGGTGCGCGGCTCCGCGCCTGTGATGACGTGGGTGCCGCAAAGGCTCTTGCCGGCGAGCGAGGACACGCAGAGCCGCCTGCTCGATCTCTACCAGCACACCGACCCGAAGCTCGCGACCGTGCTGCAGGCGCGCATGAAGCTCGCTTCGCTCAGCGGGGCGCCGGGCACGGGCGAGGCGATGTCTGACGATCCAACCCTGGCGCCGCCGGGCATCGCACGCGTGCGCGCCTGCTTCTCCGACGCCGCCGGCACGGCCGCGCGCTATCTCGCCAAGCCCGACGGCCCCCGCGTCGGCGCCATGGGCTTCGTCGGCTGGGATACGCATATCGCGGAAGGCGCGGCCTCGGGCCAGCTCTACAATCTGCTCGGTGCGCTCGACGGCGCCTTCGCCGCGATCGAGAGCAACATGGGCGAAGCCTGGAAGGAGACGGTGGTGGCCGTCGTCACCGAGTTCGGCCGCACCGCCCGCATCAACGGCACGCAGGGCACCGATCACGGCACCGGCACGGTCGCCTTCCTGATCGGCGGCGGGCTCGCCGGCGGCCGCGTGATCGCGGACTGGCCGGGGCTGAAGCCGGCGCAGCTGTTCGAGGATCGCGACCTCAAGCCGACCACCGATCTGCGCGCCGTGCTCAAGGGCCTGCTGAGGGATCATTTGCGCGTCGAAGAGACAGTGCTGGCGGAAACGGTCTTTCCCGGCAGCGCAGACATCAAGCCGATGGGGGGCCTTGTGGCCTGAAGCGCGATGTGCACGCTGACGCAACGAGAGCTCGATTTTCTCGCCAGCTTGAAGGCGACTTGGCGACGGCTCTATTGGCGTGAGTTCGCGCGTCTTCTCGAGGAGGGGGCAGAGTCCGGCGAGACTCGTGTCGATATTTGCCCCGCCTCGCAAAGGACATGAGGAGAAGCCTGGATGAGACGCCGCCGGTTCATTTCACTTCTCGGGGCAGCCGCGCTGGCGCCGCTCTCCGCTCCGCCAGTATCTGCGGAGCCATCTGGCGGCTGCGGTGTTCCGCTTGCGCGAGATGATGGCTGGCCTGCCGGCTCCGTCAACGACGATGGGCTCGTCAACCGCGACGTGCTGTGCAGGATGGGGGATCGGCTCGCATCAAGCGATGCCAACATTCATGCAGTTCTGGTCGCCCGCGACGGCAAGCTGGCGTTCGAACGTTACTTCAAGGGCGCCGACGAGATACCCGGCTACATCTACGGCCGCCGGGTCGAAACCATCGCCTTCGATGCCGATACGTTGCACAACATGAAGTCTGTTTCGAAGAGCGTTGCATCTCTCGT
This sequence comes from Bradyrhizobium sp. CCBAU 25360, assembly GCF_028128695.1. Classification (NCBI taxonomy): domain Bacteria; kingdom Pseudomonadati; phylum Pseudomonadota; class Alphaproteobacteria; order Hyphomicrobiales; family Nitrobacteraceae; genus Bradyrhizobium; species Bradyrhizobium sp. CCBAU 25360. The sequence goes on along the minus strand of NZ_LBJA01000044.1, from coordinate 405,077 downwards.
CGTCGGGATTGCGATCGATCGCGGGCTGATACGCGGCGTCAACGAGCCGATCTTCAGCTTCTTCCCCGAGCTGTCCGACTTGCGTTCTCCCGAAAAGGACCGCATCCGGCTGGCGCATGTGCTCACCATGTCGATGGGCCTGAAGTGGGTCGAGGCGACACCCGCGACGGGAGACGACGACAATGACGAGACGCGGATGCATATGGCATGGGATCCGTGTCGCTACGTTCTCGGTCTTCCCGTGACCGCCGCGGCAGGGCAGGAGTTCTTCTACAACACCGGCGCGCTCACGCTTGTGTCGGCCATCATCCGCAAGGCGACTGGACGTCCCCTCGACGAATTTGCGCGCGAGAATTTGTTCGAACCTCTGGGTATCACCGGCACGGCGTGGGGCCGGTACAGGGGGGATACCGATGCCGGAGGAGGATTGCGCCTGCGGCCGCGCGACATGGCCAAGATCGGCCAACTCGTGCTTGCGGGCGGTCGCTGGAACGACCGCCAGATCGTTTCCAAGGCATGGATCGAGGCTTCGACGGCGGAGAAGATCAAGGCGACGGACGATCAATCCTACGGATATCTGTGGTGGCGCGGCCAAGCGCGCCTCAATGACCGGAAGGTCGCCTGGGTCGGCGCGCTGGGGCGCGGCGGGCAGTCGATCCGCATCGTGCCGGAACTCGATCTCGTCGTCGCAGTGACTGCGGGTTACTATCAGGACTACAGCCCGAAAGCGTTTCAACTCCAGTTCGGTATATTCAGGGACGTCCTGCGCGCGATCCCGCCTCCGGCCTGAGCTGGAGCCGGCCACCGTCAGGGCAATCGCATATGGCATTTCCGCCAGCTGAGCGCGCGCCTCGTCCTTCGAGACGACGCGCTTCGCGGTCTCCTCATCAGGATGAGGCTAAGCGGCATCGGTGCCCGTCAAGACTGCTGCCGCACACTCCGTCCTCATCCTGAGGGCCCGCCAGCGGCGGGCTGTCCCGATTCAGGACGCGTCACTGTGGTCGAATCGTCACAGCTGACGCGAAACGGCGGCGGCCCCACGCCCGCTTTTGTTCCGACAAGGTTCTGCCCTCATTGCCCACCGAAATTCCGGGCAGTTCGGAGGGCGCATCATGTCTTGCATTGCACGTGCCGAAACTGCCCGGATTTCACTGGCAACCTCGAGCCAGCTGCTGCTGGCCATCGTCGGGGCCGCCTCGCTCGCCGCCTGCGCACAATCGCCGGTCGGCCGCCAGAAGGCCGATCTCGCGGCCACCGGCCGGCAGGCCGCGGTCGAGCGGCCGCACCGGGTGGCGGCGCTGCATCCAAGGCCGATCAGCCGGGTGCGCATTCCCGATGGCGATGCAAAGCAAGCGGCCTCGCACGGCGTTGCCAGCTTCTATTCGGATACGGAGACTGCGAGCGGCGAGAAGTTCGACAAGAACGAATTGACCGCGGCCCATCCGACCCTGCCATTCGGCACCAAGCTGCGCGTCACCGACGTTTCCTCCGGCCGCTTCGTGACCGTCAGGGTCAACGACCGCGGTCCCTATATCCGCGGACGCGTGGTCGACGTCTCGCCTTCCGCGGCCGAGGCGCTCGGCATGGTCGACAGGGGCATCACCAATGTCCGGCTCGACGTCGTGCAATGAGGCCCGGCCCGTCGATCCCCGCACTTAACCGGCTGTTAGCCGCTCTGTCGCACCATGGGTGTCCAACAAGTCGGGGCTCCAGGTTCGGGGTCTTCTGGGGAGGCGGCGCTTGAACACGATCCAGTATCTCGAAGATCAGGCTGCGCGCGCCGAGCGGCTCGCCAAACGGATCACGGATACGCTGACGATCGAAAGGCTACTGACCTTCGCGGGCGAGCGCCGCCGCGAGATCGAGGTCATCGCCGGCAAGCACCGCCGCGCTTAACTCCCGCATCCATGCGCTGAACGCATTCGCCCTCGCTGAGAGGCGCGGAACTTCTTCCTTTTTCCTGCGTCATGACAGTGATTGAAGAGGAGGACGTCATGGGTTTTGGACGAGGTGCTTTGCTTTGGTTGCTTGGCGTGCCGCTGCCGATCGTTCTGCTGCTGGCATTGTTCTGGCACCACTAAAGCATGATCCGGACCCGGAGGGCCGCGTTCGCGCGAAGCGCGAAGCGGTTGTCCGAAGAGATCATGCTCGACTGAAAATGTTGCCGCACGAAAAGCGCCGCGGAAGCGGCGCTTTTTTTGTTCCTGCGAGCCGAGGCAATCGATGAGGTGGATGTGTCCTCAGCTATGGCTCTCGACGAAGTCGCTGAGATAGTCGGGCAGCTCTATGCCATAGATGTCGCAGCGTGCCTTTATCGCGCCGGCGACGTCGGTCGAGATGTCCTTCATCCAATGTTCGAGCGTGTTGAACGAAATCACCTTGATGGGGTCGTTGAAGCAGCCGGCGACGAACTCGCCGATCGTGGCTTCGAGATCGCTCCGCTCGATGCGAATCTCAGTCGCCTGGTCGAGGCGGTCGATCACCACGAACAGGGTCTTGTCTGCGCCATAGGGCACGACCGGGGGTAGTACGCCAGCTGCAAGCATGTGAGGCACTCACGCCTTGACTTCCGATCTCCCCTAACGGGAAGAACCGGCAGAAAGTTCCTACGCGCCTGCATGTGACGCGCCGTCAGAGAAATTCTCTCCAGCGCGAGAGCTCGATGACGTGTTCGGGCGAGAGGATGCCGGTCACGAGCGGCGGCTGTGCCGCTGTCCGGATCTCATAGAGATGCCGGGTCGTGGCCGGCTTCCCCATGAACGCCGAGATGCACTCGTCCAGAGTGCCTTCCGTTATCGGGTATGATTCCCGGTCCGGCCGGCGCTGGTTTGCGAGCGACGGCCATTTATGCAGGGCCGCAAGCGCACCGAAATCGACCTTTGACTCCGCAACCGCGTCCCCCATCGTCCCACCTCACGCAAAAAACACCCCAGCACGCGGATTTGCGTACCGGGGCCCATACCTGTCGCTGCATCTCGACGCCACAACGCAGCAGCCGGGAAAAGGTTCCCGGCCGCGATGTCATGATCAGCTCGCCGCCGCCGCGATTCTCTGCCCCGGGCTGGCTAGCCCGTGGCAGTGCTCGTCACCGCGGCTGACCTCCGGCGGCAGCCCGGCGAAGCGCCGCAAGGCTTCCGCCATCTGCACCCGGCCCGAGACGCCCGTGATCACCACATCGACCATGGTGAAGGACGAGTGGAAATGGCCGTGCGCCTTGAGCTGCTCGACCGGGACGCCTGCGGCCGCCATCGCCTCGGCATAAGCGATGCCTTCGTCGCGCAGCGGATCGAACTCGCAGGTCGTCACGAAGGCCGGCGGCAGCCTTTCGACCTTGCCGCGGAGTGGCGAGGCGCGCGGATCGGTGCGGTCCGCCGGCGAGCAGTAGAGGTCCCAGAACCAGTACATCAGCGAGCGCGTCAGGAAGTAGCCGGTCGCATTGTCGTTATAGGACGGGCGATCGAAGGTGCAGTCGGTGACCGGGCAGATCAGGAGCTGACCGGCGATCTCCGGCCCGCCGCGGTCGCGTGCGAGCTGGCAGGTGACGGCGGCGATGTTGCCGCCGGCGCTCCAGCCCGCAACCAGCACCGGGCCCGGCTTGCCGCCGAGCTCAGTGGCGTGCTCGGCGATCCAGCGCGTGGCCGCATAGCCGTCTTCGGCAGCGGTCGGGAAGCGATGCTCCGGCGCGTGACGATAGCCGACGCTGACGAACATCATGCCGGTCCGCCGCACCATGTCGCGGCAGAACGGCTCGTCCGACTGCTCGTCGCCGAGCACCCAGCCGCCGCCGTGGAAATAGACCACGACCGGATGCGGTCCCGGCGTTGCCGGCTTGTAGACGCGGTATGGCAGCGCGCCATCGGTGACGGGGAGGGTGCCATCGACGATATCGCCGATCGGCCGCCCGGCGGGACGGCCCTTGTTGAACTCGTTCACGAACTCGCGCGCGCCGAGCGCGCCCATCGACTCGATCTGCGGCAGGTTCAGCGATGCGAGCAGGTTCAGCACCAGCCGCACATCCGGCTGCAGCCGCACCACCTCGCCGTCATTGCATTGCTCTGCACCGCCAGGGCCGGTGAGCTTGAAACCGAGCATGCCGCGGCTGACCACCTCGTCGCAGATGCTGCGATAGGGGCCGACGCCGCCGGTATAGGGCATCAGGCCCTGCACCTTGCCGGGGACGTTGGCGCCCGTGTACCAGGTGTTGGCGAGCCGATGCAGCGTCACCATCGAGCAGTCCGCCATGTGCCGGCCCCAGCCGGCCTGCGCCGTCTCGGTCGGCTCGATCGTGGTGAAGCCGGCATCGCGCAATGCGGCGAGCCGGTCGACCACCCAGTCGACATGCTGCTCGATCGACACCGCCATGTTCGACAGCACCGACGGGCTGCCGGGCCCGGTGATCATGAAGAAGTTGGGAAAGCCTTCGACGGTGAGCCCGAGATAGGTCTGCGGCCCCTGCGCCCAGACATCTGTCAGCGACTTGCCGCCGCGCCCGGTGATCGGATGCACGGCGCGGATCGCGCCGGTCATGGCGTCGAACCCGGTCGCGAATACGATGATTTCGACGTCGACGCTGCGGCCGTTCGTGGAGATGCCACTCGCCGTGATCGCCTTGATCGGCTCCTGGCGCAGATTGACCAGCGTGACGTTCGGCCGGTTGTAAGTGGCGTAATAATTGGTGTCGAGGCAGGGACGCTTTGCGCCGAAGGGATGATCGTGCGGCGTGAGCGCCGCCGCTGTCTCGGGGTCCTTGACCGCCGCCCGGATCTTCTCGCGGATCAGGTCCTGGACGATCTTGTTGCCGTCGACGTCGACGGCCTGATCGGCCCAGAGCTGGGTCAGGATGTGGACGAGGTCGCCGGCGGCCCAGGCACGTTCGAATCGCTCGCGACGCTCGGCATCGCTCAATTGCCAGCTCACGACCGTCTGCTGCGGATAGGGCACGCCCGCCATCGACTGGCGCGCCTGCTCGCGATAGGCCGGGCGATCGGACTGCAGCAGGCTCATGCGGTCCGATGGCGCCGGGCCGTTATGCGCAGGCAGTGCGAAGTTCGGCGTGCGCTGGAACACGGTCAGATGCGCGGCCTGCTCGGCGATCAGCGGGATCGACTGGATGGCGGACGAGCCGGTGCCGATCACGGCGACGCGTTTTCCCGCGAGATTGACGCCGCCATGCGGCCAGCGTCCGGTGAAATAGACCTCACCCTTGAAATCCTTGACGCCGTCGATCTCCGGCGGCTTCGGCGCCGAGAGGCAGCCGGTGGCCATGATGTAGTGGCGGCAGGAGACAGGTGGGCCATTGTCCGTGGTCAGCTGCCAGCGCTCGGCCTTCTCGTCCCACTTGGCTTCGGTGACCTTGGTCCTGAAGCGGATGTCGCCCCTGAGATCGTAGCGGTCGGCGACGAAGCCGAGATAACGCAGGATTTCGGGCTGGGTGGCGTATTTCTCCGACCAGGTCCAGGCCGTCTCGAGCTCCGGATCGAAGGTGTAGCTGTAGTCGATGGTCTGGATGTCGCAGCGCGCGCCCGGATAGCGGTTCCAGTACCAGGTGCCGCCGACGTCGCCGGCCTCTTCGAGCCCGACCGCCGAGAGGCCGGCCTTGCGCAGGCGATGAAGGAGATAGAGGCCGGCAAAGCCGGCGCCGACCACGGCGACATCGACCTGCTGAGCGGTTCCGCGCTCATCGGAGGCACGTGTGGCAACCATCGCATCAGGCATGACATCCTCCCGTATGTTTTGTTTTGCCGGCAGGCTATCGCCACATGCACGGCTTGTCATCACAGCAAGTGCAATCTTCGGTAGGCGTTTGCGGCGTCACCGTGGCGCGTGAATGTTGCGGCACTACACGCACCGCGATGCACAATGGCCGTGATTGCCCGGGCTAATCATGCCCGATCCGCCTGTGTATGCTTGCGGTTACAAGCCACGCGTACCGGCCGGGCGTCATGACAGAGTTGAGTGAGCGGACCAAAGCGAACATGGACGTCGTCCTGGAGGAGACGTGTAGGCAATTGCCGCATGGCGGCGATCACGACAGCCGCAGGTTCATCGCCGAACGCCTGATCGAAGCCGCGCGGGCCGGGCACTCCACGCTCGGCGAGCTCGGCATCGTCGCGCGGCACGCACTGGCGGCGATTCTCGCAAAGCGCGGTTAGTGTGAGCCGGCAGGCTTGCTCCGCCGACGGCCGCGGACGTAACCTGCAGGAAACCGTTCCGCGCATCGAGATGCACCGAAGATGCGATCCCTGCTCGCGCTTCTTGCGGCCTCCATTGTCCTGTGTTGCGCTGGCTCGGCCGTGGCGCAGCCGGTCGGACAGTTTCCGTTCGCGCTGACGCGTGAAGGACAGATTCTCGGCGCCGTCGAGGGTGAGGTGGCCTCGTTCAAGGGACTGGCCTATGCGGCGCCGCCGGTCGGCGCACTGCGGTGGCGACCGCCGCAGCCGACGCCCGAAAGTTCGGAGATGCACACCGCCTACGATTACGGCGCGCCGTGCCTTCAGCCGTCCTTGCCTGATGCGGGCGAGGATTGCCTGACGCTGAACGTGTTCCGTCCCTTCGGGGTCGACGGCCCGCTGCCGGTGATGATGTTCATCCATGGCGGCGGCTTCATCGGCGGCACCGCGAATGAGCGGCTGTTCGACGGTGCCAGGCTGGCGCAGGCCGGCCTCATCGTGGTCACCGCAAATTATCGCCTTGGCGTGCTCGGCTGGCTCACTGATCCTGCGCTGACGGACGGCGGCTCCGGCAATTACGGCCTGATGGACCAGATCGCCGCGCTGCATTGGGTTCATGACAACATCGCCGCCTTCGGCGGTGATCCGCACAATGTCACCTTGTTCGGCAGCGATTCAGGCGCGACATCGATCGCGCTTCTGATGCTGTCCGCGCAGTCGCGCGATCTGTTCCAGAAGGCCATTCTGCAATCGGTGCCCGCTCGCGCGCCCCTGCGCTCGGCGCAGGATGCGCAGGCGATGGGCCGGCAGTTCGTGGCGGCGCTCGGACCGCAGGCGGATTTGCGTGCCGCCGGACCGCGACGCCTGCTTGCCGCCGAAAGCCGTCTGCTGGAGCAATCGCGGTACGGCTTCGCGCCGATGATGGACGGAGCTCTGGTGACCGAGGATATCGCGGCAGGCTTTGCGGCCGGACACCAAAGCCGCATTCCCCTGATCATCGGCTCGAACGACGACGAGACGGGTTTCGACGGCGAGTTCGATGTCAAGGAGGAGCTTGCAGCGTCAGGCCTCACAAGCGATGAGCTGCGCAAGCTCTATCCTGATCTCGCCAAGCCTTCTCTCGCCAAGCCTTCTCTTGTTAAGCCTTCGGATGTTGCGGCACGATTCTACACCGACAAGGTCTTTTCCGAGCCCGCAAGACTGCTGGCGCGCCTGCATGCCGCAAGCGGCGCGGCGACCTTTCGCTATCGCTTCGCCTATGTGCCCGAGGCGCGTCGCGCCAATCCTGGGCCTGGGCATGGGCGCGAGCTGCAGTTCATCTTCGGTGCAGAAGGCGTGCCGGGAGCGGGCATCTTCTCGCGGGCTGATCGCGAGGTCGCAAGCCGCATGCGGTCCTATTGGATCAACTTCGCCAGAAGCGGCGATCCCAACGGTCCCGGTCTGCCGCATTGGGATTCCGTCGCTGGCCGCGATCGCCTGCTGCTGATCGCGAACGATCACATCGCGAGCGGAGACGACCCCTGGTCGGAGCGTCTCGACCGTATCGCAGGCGAGAGCAAGAAATGAGCTGGACTTAAGCGGCGAGCTCGACGCGGGGCGCGGGCGTCAGCCGGCCTTCCTCCAGATAGTCCATCGCGCCGTCCTTCTCGACGGCATAGAACTGCTGGCCTTCGCGCGACTTGAAGGCGGCGCGAACGATGCCGCGGCGGCCCTTGTCACTGTTGACGACGTCCCCCAGCGCAAACTTCTTCATCTCACGTCTCACTTGTCTTCAGGCCGACTGCTTCGGCCACGCCGGGGATTTTGGGCGGCAAATCGTTAACGACTTGCTAACCATGCCGGTTTGCCTATGCTCGCCGCCGGACGCGCGGGCACGCGCAGAGTGCCGATGAGACGAAGCCCCATGACGCGATTTCCGACCCTGTTCCTGTCGCATGGCGGCGGCCCCTGGCCCTTCATGGAGGACCGGCGGGTGCAATATGCCAGAACCGCCGAAGAGTTCGGCCGGTTGCCGCAGCTTCTCCCGGAGAGACCAAAGGCCGTGCTCGTCATCACTGGCCATTGGGAGGCCGATGCCTTCACCGTCTCGACCTCGGCGCAGCCGCCGATGGTGTACGACTATTACGGTTTCCCCGAGCATACCTATCATCTCAAATATCCGGCGCCGGGCCGGCCCGAACTGGCGACCGAGGTGAAGGCGCTGCTCACGCGGGCCGGCCTGGAATGCCGGGAAGATCCCAACCAGGGTTTTGATCACGGCACCTTCGTGCCGCTCGGCCTGATGTATCCGAACGCCGACATGCCGATCGTGCTGCTGTCGCTGAAGTCTGCTTACGATGCGGCCGAGCACATCAGGGTCGGCGAGGCGATTGCCTCGCTCCGCGATGAAGGCATCCTGATCGTCGGCAGCGGGCTGACCTATCACAACATGCGTGGCTTCAACCGGCCCGAGTCCAAGCCGGTCTCGTATGACTTCGAGGCCTATCTGAACGAGGCGATCAGCAACCCGGATCCGGCCCGCCGCAACGCGATGCTGGTGGATTGGGAGAATGCACCGAGCGCGCGTCTGGCGCATCCGCGCGAGGACCATCTGCTGCCGCTGATGGTGGCCGCCGGCGCCGCCGGCAGCGATATCGGCAAGCGCGTCTTCGTCGACGAGGTCGCAGGCGTGGCGATGGCGTCGTATGTGTTTGGATGAATTCGTAGGGCGGATTAGCCCGCGGCTGCGCGAAGCGCAGTCCGCCGGCGTAATCCGCCGTCGTGCGGCATTAAGGTGGCGGATTACGCCTTCGGCTAATCCGCCCTACGGCATCCCGCGACCTCATCCGTATTTCAGCTTCATGAACAAAATGCCGCCGGCGAGCAGCATGGTGATGGCGTTGGCGGCGACCAGCGGCGCATCGCCCGAGAGCAGGCCGTAGATCAGCCAGAGCGCGAGGCCCAGCACCATGACCAGGAACATGCCGAGCGAGATGTCTCCGGTGGAGCGGGTCTTCCACACCTTGATGGCTTGCGGCGCGTAGGCCACGGTGGTGCAGGTTGCGGCGGCAAAGCCGATCAGCTTGATCACGAACGGGTCCATGCCGGCTCTATAGCATGGATTCGACGACGGTCATGCTTCCGGAGCGGCCATCCAGGCGGCAGTCTGCGCGCGCGCCTCGTCCTTCGAGACGGCGCTTACGCGCCTCCTCAGGATGAGGCTAAGCAGCGCCGGTGCTGCCGACTTCGTTGCCGTGTACTCCACCCTCATCCTGAGGAGCTCGCGAAAGCGGGCGTCTCGAAGGATGCGCCGCAGGGTGGTTTTCTACATACGATAGTTTTGCGCCTCAGGCACGCTCCGCCGTGAGCCCACGATAGAGCGCGGCATAGTCGCCGGCGCGGTTGCGCCAGGAGACGTCGGTCGCAAGGCCGTGTCGTTGCAGTTGGCGCCAGGTCGGCTTGTCGTGGAAGGCGGTGTTGGCCTTGCGTAAGCTGCCGGCAAGGGCCTCCGCCGTCACGGGTGCGAACTTGAAGCCGGTGGCATCGCGGTCGGCGGCGTCGGCCTCTCCGATGTCGACGATGGTGTCCTCGAGCCCGCCGACGCGTGAGACGATCGGGACGGCGCCGTAGCGTAGCGCGCAGAGCTGGGTCAGGCCGCACGGCTCGAAGCGCGAGGGCACGATCAGCGCGTCCGAGCCGGCCTGGAGCAGGTGCGCCAGGATCTCGTCATAGCCGATCACGACGCCGATCCGTCCGGGATTGGCGCGGGCCGCGGCCTGATAGCGATCCTGGAGATCGCGGTCGCCGCTGCCGAGCAGCGCGAGCTGCATGCCTTCGGCCAGAATGGTCGGAATGGCCTCGAGCAGCAGATCGAGCCCCTTCTGCCAGGACAGCCGGCTGATGACGCCGAGCAGCGGCGCTTCGTCGGAGGAGTCGAGATTGAACTGCTGCTGAAGCACCGCCTTGTTCGCGGCCCGGAAGGTGAGGTCCTCCGCGCCGTAGCGGTAGGCGATGTGCGGATCGTCCTGCGGATTCCACACCGAGACGTCGATGCCGTTGAGGATGCCGCTCAGCACGTTTGCGCGTGCACGCAACAGGCCACCGAATCCCATGCCGCCTTCGTCGCTCTGGATCTCCTGTGCGTAGGTCGGCGACACCGTCGTGATGCGATCGGCGAATTGCAGGCCCGCCTTCAAAAAGCTGATGCCGCCGAAATATTCGATCTCATTGACGTTGAACGCGTGCCAGGGCAGGCCGATCGCACCGATCAGCTCGGGAGCGAACTTGCCCTGATAGGCCATGTTATGGATGGTCATCACGGTGCCGGGTCGCGGGCGATTGTCATAGTGCAGATAGGCCGGCGCGAGCCCGGCCTGCCAGTCATGGGCGTGCACGACATCGGGTACGAAGGCGGGGACGAGGCCGTGGCCGATATCGGCGGCGATGCGCGACAGTGCCGCGAAGCGCACGCCATTGTCCGGCCAGTCGACACCCTCTGTGGTGACATAGGGATTGCCCGGCCGCGCATAGAGATGTGGCACGTCGAGCACGAACAGGTCGAGCCCGTCGTGGGAGCCCGCGAGCAGCCGGCCCGGTCCGCCGAAATAATCCGGCCAGCTCCGGATTTCCTCTGCGTTCGATACGATCCGCGTCACGTCGGGATAACCCGGCATCAAGGTGCGCATCTCGACGCCATGCGCCTTCAGCGCAATCGGCAGCGCGCCGGCGACATCCGCGAGGCCGCCGGTCTTGACGATGGGATAGACTTCAGAAGCGACCGCGAGGACGCGAACAGGCCTCATGTATTGAGCCTGTCGATCATCGGCTGAGTGACGAGCGAAATCCCCTGCTCGGTGGTGCGGAAGCGCTTGGCATCGAACGCCGGGTCCTCGCCGATCACGAGTCCTTCCGGAATCTCGACGCCGCGGTCGATCACGACGTTCTTCAGGCGAGCGCCGCGGCCGACACTGACATAGGGCATGATCACGGCGTTCTCGACATTGGCGTAGGAGTTGATGCGCACGCCGGTGAACAGCAGCGATCGGCGCAGCGAGGCGCCGGAGATGATGCAGCCGCCCGAGACCAGCGAGCTCACGGCCTGGCCGCGCCGGCTCTCCTCGTCATGAACGAATTTCGCCGGCGGCGTGATCTCCGCATAAGACCAGATCGGCCAGGAGCTGTCGAACAGGTCGAGCTCGGGCACGACGTCAGTGAGGTCGATATTGGCGGCCCAATAGGCATCGACCGTGCCGACGTCGCGCCAATAGGCGCGGGGGTCGCTGCCGGAACGCACGCAGGAGGTGGAATATTGGTGCGCCATCGCGCGGCCGTTCTTGACGAGGTAGGGAATGATGTCCTTGCCGAAATCGTGGTTCGAGTTCGGGTCCTCGGCGTCGCGCTTGAGCTCCTCGAACAGGAATTTCGCGTCGAACACGTAGATGCCCATGCTGGCGAGCGAGACGTCCGGCTTGCCCGGCATCGGCGGCGGATCCTTCGGCTTCTCCAGGAACTCCTGAATCCAGCCGTTCTCGTCGATATGCATGATGCCGAAGCCCGAAGATTCCGTCCGCGGCATCTCCAGGCAACCGACCGTGACGTCGGCGCCGCTGTCGACGTGCTGGCGCAGCATCACCTCGTAGTCCATCTTGTAGATGTGGTCGCCGGCCAGCACCACGATAAAGCGGCAGGCGTGGGATTCGATGATGTCGATGTTCTGGTAGACCGCATCCGCCGTGCCGACATACCACATGTTCTCGGAGACGCGCTGGCTCGCGGGGAGGATGTCGAAGCTCTCGTTTCGCTCCGGGCGAAAGAAGTTCCAGCCCATCTGAAGGTGCCGGATCAGGCTGTGCGCCTTGTATTGGGTGGCGACTGCGATGCGGCGGATGCCCGAATTGACGGCATTCGACAGCGCGAAATCGATGATGCGGGACTTGCCGCCGAAATAGACGGCTGGCTTGGCGCGGCGGTCGGTCAGTTCCAGGAGCCGGCTGCCACGTCCGCCGGCCAGGACGAACGCCAGCGCCTGACGGGCAAGCGGCTCGGGTCTCGCGGCACTCATGTCGTCCTCCCCACTCACGCCCGGCGCAGGCCGAGGCTATTTGTCGCGAGAAGCCTCGCGCCATTGGAACCGATAGTAACGGTACGAATAGTCAATCGTGAAGTAGGTTGTTGGTTGCGCAGGCGAGAAGCTTAATGCTTTGCCTTGGCCGCGGGGCTCCGGCATCGCCCCGGTGTCACGTCGGGCAGAGCGGGGCACGTTGGTTCGCCTCGCATGCCGGCAGCCGGCTCGCAGCGAGGCATGGACGAGGCTTGGACGAGGCTTGGACGAGGCTTGGACGAGGCTTGTGCGCCGCACGCAAATCCGGGCTTGAAAATCCGGGCTTTGACTTGGCGCAAAGATGCCCGATCATGCCGCTGCGATCCTTTTCCAAGCAAGACGTCAGACAGGGAGCAAGTCGATGAGGATCTGGAAAACGGCAATTGCTTGTTCGGTCGCCGGCGTGGTCATCGCCGGCCAAATTCAACAGGCGGCAGCGGCACCGCTGCCGACAAACGTCGCGACCATGAAGGCCGCTGTCGGTGACGATGTCGCGCAGGTGCATTGGCGCGGTCGTGGCTGGGGATGGGGCGGAGGTGGCCTCCTCGCCGGCGCGATCATCGGCAGCGCCATCGCCAGCAGCGCGCCTTATGGCTACGGCTATTACGGCGGCGGTCCGTATTACGGCGGCTATGGCTATGGTTATGCGCCCGCCTATTATGGCGGCTATGGACCGGGTTACGCCTATGGTCCGGGTTACGGTTATGGATATCGTTCCTATTACCGTCCCCGTCCGTACTACGGCTACCGCTATGGCTATTACCGGCCGCGCGCGTACTACCGGCCTTATTATCGCGGATACTGGTGATCGCGCGAAGCTACAGCGAGAGCCACACGATCAGGCTCATGCAGGCGAAATGCGTGAGCACGATCGCGGCGAGATGCAGCCGGCCGGCCTTGAGGCGAGGCCGTCTCCATTCTGAGCGCGAAGGATTGAAGTCGAATTGAGTTCGGACAACAGCAGCGCTCTCTCCGCTCCCTCCCCCACAAGGGGGGAGGGAGCGCACCTTTGTTGGGGTGTCAAGTGTCATCCGCTGGAAGTTAATTCGATCCCGCCGCCGCAGCCGTGAAGCTGCGGTCGACGGCTTTGCTGACGTCGAGCTTCTTGGGCAGGATGCCGTAACGCGTCGAGCGATCGGAGGCTTCCTGCACCTCCTTCACCACGTTCTCGTCGATTACGATCGGGCTGGTACGTTGCGCTGTGTAGGCTGACAGCAGCACGTCTTCCGGCAATTTGGTCAGCTCGGCGGTGTTCCTGGCATATTCGGAAACGTGATCCAGCGACCACAGCCGTGCTTTGTTCAGCCGCTGCACCAGGTCCTGCACCACCGCGCGCTTGGTGGCGATGGCGTTGTCGGAGGCGACGATGAAGGTGATGGTCGGCGTCAGGCCCTCGCCGTCGGCGATCACCCGCGCCTTGTCCTTCAGCGTCGCGAACGACACGTAAGGCTCCCACACCGCCCAGGCGTCGATCGAGCCGGCGACCAGCGCGATCTTGGCATCGACGGGGCCGAGCGGCGCGAAGGTCGCATCCTCGAGCTTGATCTGCGCCTTCTCCAGCGTCGCGTCGATCAGGAACTGGCCCCAGCCGCCGCGCGTGCCGGCGAGGCGTTTACCCCTAAGGTCGGCGGCCGATTTGATCGGCGAGTCCTGACGCACCAGGATGGCTTGCGTCTTCGCATCCGACCTGGTGCCGCCGATCGCCTTGATCGGCGCGCCCGCGGCGTAGACCGAGAGGAAGGAGAGATCGCCGGTGTAGCCGACGTCGAGCGCGCCGGCGTTGAGCGCTTCCAGGATCGGCGCCGCGGCGGGGAATTCCGACCATTCGATTCTGTAGGGCAGGTCCTTCGCATAGCCGGAGATCTCGAGCAGCGAGCGGTTGCCGCCCTTCTGGTCGCCGACGCGCAGCACGACGGTGTCCGCGGCAAACGACGCGGCAGTCGCCGATAGCGTGATGGCGGCGGCGAATAGCGAAGCGGCGAGCCGGCGGGTGATGGAATGATCGTGGGAGTTGATGCTCATATAGCCTGTCTTGTTGCGTGCTTGTGACTTTGGCTCACGACGCGTGAGCGAGCGATGCAGCGAGACGATCGAGTCTATGACCGAGCGAAGTGCAGTCAATGAAATGGCCAACCGTATTGCGCGCGCATCGGGCAAGGACGTTTCATTGAATCCTTGCGCGCGAGAACACGATGGTCCTGCGGAAGAAAGATGCACGGGATCTGAGCAGATGCGCGCTTGTGGCGATCGCGGGGAGCAACCGCATTCACGAAAATCGTTTCATCGTTCCCGCGCGAGCTGATGGAGAGAATGACCCTGCTTCGCATCACATTCGAAATTCCATTTCATTGACGATGCGGCGAGCGCGCCGCATGATTTGCGTATCGCATCAACGCGGCGCGACAAACGCCGGCGGAATAATTTTCTCTCAACGCAGCTCCGTACGGACCATGCGCAACGTGAAGCGTTGCGCTAAGGGCGGAGTCGTGCCAGCGCAGGAGTGGGGACTGATGAACAACGACGACAAGCGCGGCGGACGGGGGCTCGACCGGCGCCATCTGCTCCAGGCGGGGCTTGCGGCAGCTTTCGCCGCGCCGCTCGGCGCGCTGGGCGCGCAGGCTTTTGCGCCGCGCGGCATCGCATCCGGCATCGATTTCTCGGAGTTTCCGCTGTGCCGGACGGCGTCCGATGCGCCCGCGCTCACCGGCGCGCCGCGCAAGCTGAAACTGTCGTGGAATGCCGGCGCCGTCTGCCTCGCGCCGGTGCCTGTTGCCATCGAGCATGGCTTCTTCCAGAAGCACAATCTCGACGTCGAGCTCGTCAACTATTCCGGCTCGACTGATCAACTGCTCGAGGCGATCGCGACGGGAAAGAGCGATGCCGGTCTCGGCATGGCGCTGCGCTGGCTGAAGCCGCTGGAGCAGGGCTTTGACGTCAAGATCGCCGCCGGCACCCATGGCGGCTGCATGCGCGTGCTGTCGCGCGCCGATTCCGGTGTTGCCAAGCTCGCCGATCTCAAGGGCAAGATCGTCGCGGTCGGCGATCTCGCCGGTCCCGACAAGAACTTCTTCTCAATCCAATTGGCAAAGCTCGGTATCGATCCGAACAAGGACGTCGACTGGCGCGCCTATCCCGGCAACCTCCTTAACGTCGCCGTCGAGAAGGGCGAGGTGCAGGCGTTCCTGTCCTCCGATCCGCTGGCCTATCTCTGGCTCAAGGACACCCAGTATAAGGAGGTCGCCTCCAATCTCGACGGTGAATTCCGTGAAAAGAGCTGCTGCATCCTCGGCCTGCGCGGCAGCCTGGTGCGGGAGGAGCCGCAGGTCGCGCGCGCCATCACACAGGCGCTGCTCGATGCCGCGATGTTCAGCTCGCAGAATGCGACGGCCGCCGCAAAATCGTTCCAGCCCTACGCGCCGAAGGCGGCCACGCTCGCCGATATCGAGGGCATGGTGCGCTACCACACCCACCATCATCATCCCGTCGGCGATGTGCTGAAGCGCGAGCTCAAGGCCTATGCCGACGATCTCAAGAGCGTGCAGGTCTTCAAGCCGAGCACCGACACGGCCAAATTCGCGGAGCGCATCTATGTCGACGTATTCGCTGTCTGACGGCCTTGCCTCCGGCGCGCCGCGCCTCTCGCGCGCGCCGTTGCTGGCGAACTGGGCGAAGGAATCCGGCGCCGGTGTGCTCGCCAGCATCGCCTGGATCGCCTTCGGCCTGTCCTGCCTGTGGTGGGCGGATGTCGGCGACTGGTCGCGCACGCATTCGCTCGGCATCGCCGCCTTCGTCATCGCGGCCATCGCGCTGTTCGGCACCATCGGTGCCGATTATCTGGGATCGGCGGGCAGGGCCCTGCACAAGCGCGCGCCCTGGCTGGTCGCGCTCGGCGCCTTCCTGACGCTGTGGGAGGTCGCGACGGCAAAGTTCGCCTGGCTGCCGCTGCCGTTCTTCCCGCCGCCGCAGTCGATCATCGAGGTCTATACCGACGATTTGCCAAAGCTGCTCGATAGCGTCTTCGCCTCGGTCAAGCTTCAGCTCGGCGGCTATCTGATCGGCGCCACGGTCGGCTTCCTGACCGGCGTCTCGATCGGCTGGTCGCGCGCGGTCGGCTATTGGGTGCATCCGGTGTTGCGCTTCATCGGCCCGCTGCCGGCAACGGCCTGGCTGCCGATCGCCTTCTTCACCTTCCCGTCGAGCTGGAGCGCCTCGACCTTCCTGATCGCGCTGGCAACGGGCTTTCCCGTCACCGTGCTGACCTGGTCGGGTGTCGCGAGCGTCAGCAATGCCTATTACGACGTCGCGCGCACGCTCGGTGCCAAGCCGTCCTTCCTGGTGCTGAAGGTCGCGATCCCCGCCGCGCTGCCGCACGTCTTCGTCGGACTGTTCATGGGGCTCGGCTCGTCCTTCGCCGTGCTCGTCGTCGCCGAGATGATCGGCGTCAAGGCCGGGCTCGGTTGGTACCTGCAATGGGCGCAGGGCTGGGCGGCCTACGCCAACATGTATGCGGCGCTGATCGTGATGTCGCTGCTCTGCTCCGGTGCGATCACGCTGCTGTTTGCGATCCGCGATCGTCTCTTGGTCTGGCAGAAGGGGACTGTGAAATGGTAGCCGCAGCTTTGGCTGAAGTGGTCACGCATCCGGCCGCCGGCGCCGCGCTCGACATCGAGCAGGTCAGCCACGCCTTCGACATCGACGGCGCAGAGTTGCCGGTGCTCAGCGACGTCAGCCTCTCGGTCGAGCCAGGCGAGTTCGTCGCGCTGCTCGGCCCCTCCGGCTGCGGCAAGTCGACCTTGCTGCGCCTCGTCGCCGGCCTCGACAAACCCAGGGCTGGACGATTGCGCGAGGACGAGGAGCGCATCAGGAGTCCACATCCCTCGCGCGTGGTCGTGTTCCAGGATCCGACGCTGTTTCCCTGGCGGTCGGTCTGGGACAACGTCGCCCTGGGCCTCGAGGCCCAGGGCATTCTCAAGAGCCAGCGTCATCGTGTCGATGCCGCGCTCGATCTGGTTGGACTGGCGTCGTTCCGCAACGCCTATCCGCACCAGCTCTCCGGCGGCATGGCGCAGCGTGTCGCGCTGGCGCGTGCATTGGTCAACGATCCCAAGATCCTGATTCTCGACGAGCCGCTCGGAAAGCTCGACTCGCTGACCCGCATCACCATGCAGGCCGAGCTGGTCTCGCTCTGGCAGCGCAAGGGTTTTACCACGCTGCTCGTGACCCATGACGCCGAGGAAGCCCTCGTGCTCGCCAACCGCGTCATCGTCTTCAGCGATCGTCCCGCACGCGTGAAGGCCGACATCCGCGTCGACCGGCCCTATCCGCGTCATCGCGGCGATCCTTATCTCGCCGATCTGCGCCGCCAGATCCTCGGCCTGCTGGGATTGGACGCAACATGGTGACATCCGTAGCCAAGGGGCGCGCGGCCCATAGCGAGCCCGACTACATCGCGCGTGCCGAAGCGCTGGCCGAAGGTTTCGCGGCACGCGCGGCCGAGCATGACCGCACCGGCAGCTTCCCCTTCGAGAATTTTCGCGAGCTGTCCGAAGCGAACTTGCTGTCGCTGACGGTGCCGGCGGTCCATGGCGGGGCAGGCGCGGGCGCAAGGTACACCGCGCGCGTCATCGGCATCATCGGCAAGACCGACCCGTCGACCGCGCTGGTGCTGTCGATGCACTACATCAACCATCTCGTCATGGCGCGCAGCCCGACCTGGCCGGTGCGGCACTCGCGCAAGCTTGCGCGCGAGAGCGTCGAGGGCATTGCGCTCGTCAACGCGCTGCGGGTCGAGCCCGAGCTCGGCTCGCCCGCCCGTGGCGGCCTGCCGGCGACGGTCGCGCGGCGTACCGAGACCGGCTGGCGCCTCTCCGGCCACAAGATCTATTCGACGGGCTCGCCGATCCTGAAATGGTACCTGGTCTGGGCGCGGACGGATGAGGCCGAGCCGCGCGTCGGGCAATTCCTGGTGCCGGCGGGCCTGCCGGGCACCCGCATCGTCGAGACCTGGGATCATCACGGCCTGCGCGCGAGCGGCAGCCATGACGTCATCTTCGACGACGTCGTGATCCCCCTCGATGCCGAGGTCGACGTGCGCAAGCCGGCGGACTGGCGTGCGCCCGACGTTGCACAGGCCGCCATCCACACGGTCTTCGTCGCGGCGATCTACGACGGTGTTGCCCGCGCGGCGCGCGACTGGTTGATCAGGTTCCTGAAGCAGCGCGTGCCCGCCAGCCTCGGCGCGCCGCTCGCGACCTTGGCTCGCGCACAGGAGATCCTCGGTGCCATCGAAGCCAGGCTCGCGGTCAACGCGCGGCTGATCGCCTCCTTTGCAGGCGATTTCGACGACGGCGTTGGACTCTCTGCCGGCGAATCCAACGTCATCAAGCTCACCGTCACCAACAACGCGATCGCCGTGGTCGAGGATGCACTGTCCCTCACCGGCAATCACGGCCTGTCCCGCGCCAATCCGCTGGAGCGGCACTATCGCGACGTGCTGTGCGGTCGGGTGCACACGCCGCAGGATGATTCCACGCGCATCGGCCTCGGCCGCGCCGCACTGGGCCTCTAGGACATCAACAGGGAGACGATCATGTCGATCGAGTTCATCGGCTTCATCAGCAACAACAATTCGTCGGAGACCGTTGTCCGTGAGGGACCGGTGCTCAACCCCACCCACATCGAGACGGTGGCGAAGGCGCATGAGAATGCCGGCTTCGATCGCGCGCTGCTGGCGTTTCATTCGACCTCGCCCGACGCGCTCCAGGTGGCGCAGCACGTCCTCAACGTGACCTCCCGCCTCAACGTGCTGATCGCGCAGCGGCCGGGATTCACCGCCCCGACGCTGCTGGCGCGGCAGTTTGCCGTGCTCGATCAGTTTTCCCGCGGCAGGGTTGCGCTCCACGTCATCACTGGCGGCAATGCCACCGAGCTCAGGCAGGACGGCAACACGCTCGACGACAAGGACGAGCGCTACGCCCGCACCTCCGAGTTTCTCGATATCCTCAAGCTGGAATGGACCAGCGACAAGCCGTTCACCTACAAGGGCAAGTACTATCAGGTCGAGAACGCCTTCTCGCAGGTGAAGCCGTATCGGCCCGAGGGCATCCGCGTCTATTTCGGCGGCGCCTCGGATGCGGCCATCGACGTTGCCGGCAAGCACGCCGACACGTTTGCGCTGTGGGGTGAATCCTACGCGCAGGTGCGCGATGTGACCTCGCGCGTCCACAACGCCGCTGTCAGGCAGGGCCGGCCGACGCCGCGCTTCAGCCTGTCGGTGCGTCCGATCATTGCCCCCACCGAGAAGCAGGCCTGGGAAAAGGCCGAGGAAATCCTGGCGCGCGCCACCGCGCTGCAGGACAGGACCGGCTATCGCAAGCCCGCCGACGGCCACGCCACTGCCGGCGCGCGGCGCCTGCTCGCGCTGGCCGACCAAGGCAGCCGCATCGACAAGCGGCTGTGGACCGAGATCGCAAAGTTCACCGGCGCCAACAGCAACACCACCGCGCTGGTCGGCACGCCCGAGCAGGTCGCCGAAGTCTTCGGCGATTATTACGATCTCGGCATCAGCCATTTACTGATCCGCGGCTTCGATCCCTTGATCGACGCGATCGAGTATGGTCGTGAGCTGATCCCGCTGACGCGAGAGCTGGTCGCCAGGCGCCAGGCCGTGCGCGGCGAGGCCGCGGAATGATCCGTCTCATGCTGGCCGGCGCGCTACTGTTCGGCTCGTTCGAGCTGACGGCAGCGCAAACCACTTTGCGCGTCGGCGACCAGAAGGGCAATTCGCAGGCCGTGATGGAAGCGGCCGGCGTGCTCAAGGACGTTCCTTACAAGATCGAGTGGAAGGAGTTTCCGGCGGCAGCCCCGCTGCTGGAGGCGCTCAGCGCGGGCGCGATCGAGACCGGGCTCGTTGGCGACGCGCCCTTCACCTTCGCCGCCGCCTCGGGCGCGCCGGTGAAGGCGATCGCCGCCATCCGGCAGACGCGCGAGGGGCTCGCGATCCTCGTGCCGGAGAATTCGCCGATCAGGAGCTTTGCCGATTTGCGCGGGAAGAAGATCGCAACCGGCCGCGGCTCGATCGGCCATCAATTGATCCTCGCGGCGCTGGAGAAGAACGGCTGGAGCGCGAGCGACGTGCAGATCGCGTTCCTCGCGCCGTCCGATGCCAAGATCGCCTACACGCAAGGTTCGGTCGATGCGTGGTCGACCTGGGAGCCCTATGTCAGCCAGGAGGAGGTGCTGTTCAGATCGCGGCGCATCATCAGCTCGGAAGGCCTGACGCCGGGCCTCAGCTTCCAGGTGGCGCGGCCTGACGCGATCAGGGACAAGCGCGCCGAGCTGACCGACTTCATCCGCCGCCTCACCGCGGCGCGCGCATGGTCGCTGAACAATGTCGACAGCTATGCCGCGACCTGGGGCAGGCTGATGAACATCCCGGTCGCCGTGCCGCAGAACTGGCTCTCGCGCGCAAAAATCCGCATCGCGCCGATCGACGACGGCGTCGTCGCGGACGAGCAGGGCACGATCGACCTCTATTTCCGCTGGGGCCTGATCAAGCAGAAGCTCGATGCCGCCGAGATCGTCGATCGCTCCTTTGCGGATGCGATTGCGAAGGCGGGGTTGTAGCGAAGTCCTCGTGTCCCGGACGCGGTGCAAGCTGCTCCGCAGAGCCGGGGCACGATATATCACCAACACTCAAGCATCCGTGAAGTAGGAAGAACCCGTTCCAGCGCAATCGTCTTGCGCGACACGTTCCTTCTGCATTCGTCGCTCCCGACAACATCCTCATTGCTATTTGCATCGCACCTCTTGTGCCACGTCGCGCGCCCTCAAAAATCAATCCGACGACCACATCGGGAGACCGGCCATGGGCCTGCAAGAAACAAGAATCGAATCGCTTCCCTTCGTCACTGCCGAGCTCAACTATCTCGCGCCGACATCCGGCAAGCCGCGAACCTACGCATTCGACCCGCCGCCCGGTGAGCCCAGGAGCACGTCGCTGCCGGAGCCGCATCAGGTGCCGATCTTCGATGCGCGCTTGATCGCGAACAATTTCTCGCTCGATCGCGAAGGCTTTGCGCTGGTGCGCCATCCGACCCGGGTGAAGGATTTCTACGACGACGCAGAGGTGAGGGCGGTCTACTATCCCGCCGTCGAGGCGTTCCTGCGCGCGACGCTGAAGGCCGACCGCGTCGTCATCTTCGACCATACCGTGCGCAAGCGCGTCGAGGGCGCGGCCGACACCCGCGGCGGTGGCCCGCGCCAGCCGGCGACACGCGTCCATGTCGACCAGACCGCCATCTCCGGCGCCAACCGGGTGCGCGAGCATCTGCCTGACGAGGCCGAAGAGCTGCTGAAGGGCCGCGTCCAGGTGATCAACCTCTGGCGTCCGATCCGGGGTCCGTTGCGCGATTCACCGCTCGCCATGGCCGACGGCACCACGGTTGCGCCCGGTGATCTCGTGGCGTCAGACCTGATCTATCCCAACCGCCGCGGCGAGACCTATTCGGTGAAATACAATCCCGATCATCGCTGGTTCTATTTCCCGGAGATGACACCGGACGAGGCGCTGCTGCTCAAATGCTACGATTCCGCAACCGACGGCCGCACCCGCTTCGGGCCGCACACCGCCTTCGTCGATCCGACCACGCCGCTGGACGCCGCGCCGCGCGAAAGCATCGAGGTGCGCACGCTGGTTTTTCACAGACAGTAACAATCTTTGATGGCGTTGCCGGGATCCGTCCCGGCAGTTCCAGGAACTGAAGGGAACAAACTGACGTTTGCGGGACGGGTCTGGGCCAACCGGAGCGGTGCCGTGCGCGCGCAGCCGACGCTATTGTTTTGTCTCGCTACTTTCTCGTTTTCACCATTTTCTGTTGCCCATGCCGAAAACGGGCTCGCCTCCTACTACAGCTACGGAAAAGCCGGCAAGGGCGAGCTCACCTGCGCGCATCGGACGCGCCCGTTCGGCAGCGTGCTGAGGGTCTCCTATGGCAGCCGCACGATCCAGTGTCGCGTCAACGATCGCGGCCCGTTCATCCGCGGCCGTATCGTCGATCTCTCGGTGCCGGCCGCCCGCGCGCTCGGCATGATGAGTGCCGGCGTGGTGCGAGTCTCCGTGGAATAGGCCGGCCGGCGCGCTATAGTGCCGCCCAAAGCAAGGGGGCACTATGGCTGGGATCAGGATCGGACTCGTCGGCTGCGGCTTCGTGTCGGAGCTGCACATGTATGCGTTCCGGCGCGTCTATGGCGTGGACGTCGAAGTCGCGGCGGTGGCCGCGCGCGGCGACCACGTCGTCGAATTCGCTGGCCGTCACAACATCCCGCGGGTCTATCGCGGCTTTGCCGATCTGATCGCCGACCGCGAGATCGACGTCGTCGACATCTGCACGCCGCCCAATCTTCATGCCGAAATGATCGTCGCGGCGATGCAGGCCGGCAAGCACGTGATCTGCGAAAAGCCGTTCGCCGGCTATTTCGGCCGCGACGGCGACCAGCAGCCGATCGGCAAGCACGTGCCGAAGGCGCTGATGTATGAGCGCGTGCTGGAGGAGATGGACAAGACGCGCACCGCGATCGAGCGCACCGGAAAGCTCTTCATGTACGCCGAGGACTGGATCTACGCGCCCGCGGTGACCAAGACCGCGGAGATCATCAAGGCGACTAAGGACAAGATCCTGTTCATGAAGGGCGAGGAGAGCCATTCCGGCTCGCACGCGGCCCACGCCGCGCAATGGGCGATGACCGGAGGCGGCTCGCTGATCCGCATGGGCTGCCATCCGCTCTCCGCCGTGCTCTACCTCAAGCAGGTCGAAGCGAAGGCGCGCGGCGAGAGTATCCGCGTGGCCAGCGTCACCGGCGATGTCGGCAACGTCACAGCCGGCCTCAAGCCGGAGGAGCGCACCTACATCAAGGCCGATCCCGTCGATGTCGAGGACTGGGGCACGCTGACCGCGACTTTCTCTGACGGCACCAAGGCCACCGTGTTCTCCGGCGACATGATCATGGGCGGCGTGCGCAATCTGGTCGAGACCTATACGTCGGGCGGCTCGCTGTTCGCCAACATTACCCCGAACAACCATCTGATGAGCTACCAGACCTCCGAGGAGAAGCTCGCCAGCGTCTACATCACCGAGAAGGTCGACCGCAAAACCGGCTGGCAATATGTCTGCCTCGAGGAGGAATGGACGCGCGGCTATCTGCAGGAGATCCAGGACTTCATGGAATGCGTCGCGACCGGGCGGCAGCCGCTGTCCGACCTTGCGCTCGCCTATGAGACGATCAAGGTGAACTACGCCGGCTATTGGGCCGCGGAGGAGGGGCGACGGGTGGTGTTGTAGGGTACGCTTCTCTTACCCTCCCCTGGAGGGGGAGGGTCGATCGCGCGCAGCGCGAGCGGGGCGGGGTGATCTCTCCACACGGGCAGTGTTCATGTGGAGAGATCACCCCACCCCGCCACGCATTCCGCTTCGCTGCATGCGTAGCGACCCTCCCCTCCAGGGGAGGGTGGAAGCAAGCCGCCCCTACGCCCCGTAGGTCGAGCCCTTCGGCAGCGGGAATACCGGGTCTTGCGTCCTGATGTTCGTCGGCCACACCACCGAGATGTGCTCGCCCGCGTTCTGCATCACCACCGGCGTCGAGCGTTCGTTCTGGCCGGACAGCGGCGTGCCCGGCGGGAAGAATTTGACGCCATAGCCCTGGATGGTGCCGCCGGCGGGGATGTCGACGTCGAGCGCGGCCTTGCGGATCGCCTCCGGCTCGAAGCTGCCGTACTTCTCCTTGGCGACAGGCAGCACGTTGTTGAGCAGCACCCAGGTCTGGTTGAAACCCATCGAGCAGTGCGGCGGCACGTCGGTGGCGCCGGTCTTGGTCTGGTAGCGCGAGACCATGGTCTTGATCAGCTCGCCCATGCCCGGCGCGAGTTTCGCCGCATCGAGCAGCTGCGCCGGCACCGGGTCGATGTTGCAGAAATTGTCGATGTCGGGACCGAAGGTGGCGCGCAGCTTGTCGAGCTGGCTGTAGCCGGCGCCGGCGCCGAACAGCATCTTGAAGCGCAATCCGCTCTCGCGGGCCTGGCGCAGGAACAGGGTGATGTCGGGGTTGTAGCCGGCATGCGAGATCACATCGACCTTGGCCCGCTTGAGCTTGGTCACGAGCACCGAGAGGTCGGGCGCGGACGCCGAATAGCCCTCGCGCATCACCACCTGGATGCCGGCCTGCTTGGCATAGGCCTCGTCGGCGGCGGCGACGCCGACGCCATAGGGGCCGTCCTCGTGGATCAGCGCGACCTTGACGTCCTTTGCCTCCATGCCGAGCTTGGCTTGCGCATGCTCGGCGATGAAGCCGGCAAAGGCCTGGCCGTACTGGTCGGAATGGATCTGCGCGCGAAACACGTATTGCAGATTCTTGTCCTTGAACACGGCGGTCGAGACCGCGGTCGTGATCCAGAGGATCTTCTTCTGCTGCTCGACCTTCGCCGCCATCGGCACCGCATGCGCGCTGGAATAGACGCCGTTGATGATGTCGATCTTCTCCTGGCTGATCAGCCGCTCGGCCTCGTTGATGGCAACATCCGCCTTGCTCTGGGAATCCGCCGCGACCGGCACGATCTTGGTCTTGCCGCCGATGCCGCCCTTCTCGTTGACGAGGTCGATGGCGATCTGCGCGCCGACCGAGGAGGCGACCGAGCCGCCTGCGGCGAAGGGACCGGTGAGGTCGTAGATCAGACCGATGCGCAAATTCTCGGCCTGCGCCTGGGCCCTGGTCCAATCGAGGCTGAGTGTGGCGGCGGCAGCCGCCGTACCCTTCAGCAGCTGCCTGCGTGAAGTCGGCATCCTATCCTCCCTCAAAAACCGTCTTATGATTGGTTGTTATCTTTTTGCGAAGTATGGGGAGCGGGATGGCGGAAAGTCAACATCGCGAAAGTCGGGTCTGTCAGCTGCGCCATGGAACGCAATTGCGAAATGACCGCGAGGCGACCGCATCCGACAATCGTCGCGCGCTACTGCTTCAAGCGCCCCGCCAGATAATGCGCGGTCTTTCCGCCGGCCTTGGCAACCTGGTCCGGCGTTCCCGATGCGACGATGCGGCCGCCCTCGTCGCCGGCACCGGGGCCGAGATCGATGATCCAGTCGCTGTGCGAGACGACGTCCATGTCGTGCTCGACCACGACCACGCTGTTGCCGGTGTCCACGATCCGTTCGAGCTGGGCGATCAGCCGCTCGACGTCCCGTGGATGCAGCCCGGTGGTCGGCTCGTCCAGCACATAGAGCGTATGGCCCCGTTGCGGACGCATCAGCTCGGTCGCCAGCTTGATCCGCTGGGCTTCGCCACCGGACAGTTCGGTGGCGGACTGGCCGAGGCGGATATAGCCGAGGCCGACCTCGCGCACGACCGAGAGCGACCGGTTCAGCGCGGCATCGCCCTCGAAGAACTCGAAGGCCTCGTCGACGCGCATCGCCAGCACATCCGCGATGGATTTGCCGCGGATTGTCACCTCGAGCGTCTTGTCGTTGTAGCGGGCGCCCTTGCAGGTCGGGCAGGGCGCGTAGACGCTGGGCAGGAACAAGAGCTCGACACAGACGAAGCCTTCGCCCTCGCAGGTCGCACATCGTCCTTTCGCGACATTGAACGAGAAGCGTCCGGCATCGTAGCGGCGGGACTTTGCCTGCGGCGTTGCCGCGAACAGTTTTCGGACATGGTCGAACAGGCCGGTATAGGTCGCAAGATTGGACCGCGGGGTGCGGCCGATCGGCTTCTGGTCGACGACGACGAGGCGGTTGATTTGGTCAAGGCCGGCAACGATCCTGCCGCCCAACGTCTCGACCGTCGGGGCCAAGCTGTCGTCATCGGCGTCAGCGGCCAGCGTATGGCCGAGATGCGCGGCAACGGTATCGACGAGGAATTGGCTGATCAGGCTCGATTTGCCGGAGCCCGACACGCCGGTGATGCTGGTGAGAATGCCGAGCGGAATATCGACGTCGAGACCACGAAGGTTGTTGCGGGATACGCCGCTGAGCTTCAGATGGCCCTTCGGCTCGCGGCGCGCCGGCGGCAGCTTCTTGCGCGGACGTCCGAGGTAATGCGCGGTTCGCGATTGCTCGATGTCACCGAGCCCTTCCGGCGGCCCGCTGTAGAGGATGAGTCCGCCGCCGTCGCCGGCGTCGGGGCCGACATCCACCAGCCAGTCGGCGTGGCTGATCACCTCGATCTCGTGCTCGACCACGAAGATCGAGTTGCCGGCGTGCTTCAGCCGGTCCAGCGCCCGCAGCAGCGCCTCGGTGTCGGCGGGATGCAGGCCCGCTGACGGCTCGTCGAGCACGTAGACGACGCCGAACAGGTTCGAACGAACCTGCGTCGCAAGGCGCAGCCGTTGCAATTCGCCCGGTGACAGCGTCGGCGTGCTGCGCTCGCAGGCGAGATAGCCGAGGCCGAGGTCGAGCAGGACGGCGAGCCGCGCCGACAGATCCTCGCAGATGCGCCTGGCGACGACGGTCTTCTCCGTCTTGTCTGTCGAGGCCTTTGCGAACGGCTCGACCAATTCCTGCAATTGCTTGAGCGGCAGGTGCGACATCTCGGCGATGTTGAGGCCGGCGAACCTGACCTTGAGTGCCTCGGGCTTGAGCCGGGTGCCGTGGCAGGTCGGGCAATCCCGCGTGATCATGAATTGCGCGACGCGGCGCTTCATCATCGCGCTCTCGGACTTGGCGTAGGTTTGCATCACGTAGCGCTTGGCGCCGGTGAACGTGCCCTGATAGCTCGGCTCTTCCTTGCGGCGCAGGGCGCGTTTGACCTCAGTGGCGTCGTAACCGGCATAGACAGGCACGGTGGGCTGTTCATCCGTAAACAGGATCCAGTCGCGGTCTTTTTTAGGAAGTTCGCGCCAGGGCTTGTCGACGTCGTAGCCGAGCGTCGTCAGGATGTCCCGGAGGTTCTGCCCTTGCCAGGCACTCGGCCAGGCCGCGACGGCGCGCTCCCGGATCGTCCTGGTGTTGTCGGGCACCATCGACTTCTCGGTCACGTCGAGCATCCGGCCGATGCCGTGGCAGGTCGGGCACGCCCCCTCGGGCGTGTTCGGCGAGAACGCTTCCGCATAGAGCATCGGCTGTCCCCGCGGGTAATCGCCGGCGCGGGAATAGAGCATCCTCAGAAGGTTCGAGATGGTGGTCACGCTGCCCACGGATGACCTTGTCGTCGGCGCCCCGCGTTGCTGCTGGAGCGCGACGGCGGGCGGCAGGCCTTCGATGTCGTCGACTTCAGGGACTTGCATCTGGTGGAACAGTCGCCGGGCGTAAGGCGACACCGACTCCAGATAGCGCCGCTGCGCCTCGGCGTAGATCGTTCCAAAGGCGAGCGAGGATTTCCCGGAGCCCGACACGCCCGTGAACACGACGAGGGCGTTGCGGGGAATGCGAACGTCGACGTTTCTCAGGTTGTGCTCGCGCGCGCCCCGGACGTGAACGAAGCCGTCGTCCTGGGTCAGGCTCTCAGTCTGCTTTGGTCGATCATCCATCTCGCGCCTCTAACCCAGACGGGGGGTAACGACAAGATCGCAGGATGGGTCCTCCGGTGCCAGCGTGGGCTTCGGTTTCTGCACAAAGCGAAGGCCGCCGCGGTAAATGCGACGGGCCCTGCTGGATGTGTTGGCTTGCCGGTGCCGACCGGACTCTCGCCGCACCTCAGACGATGAAATCCCTGGCGTTGAGATCGGCGGCGTGGATGCCGTCCAGCGTGATCGTGTCGTTGGCGGTCAGGTGGATCACCGCATTTCCGGCGTTGTCGTCGCTGATCAGGCTTTTCAGCTCGGCCCAGCCTGCAAAGTCGTAAGCGTGGACGTCGATCACATCGTGCTCCCGCGCCGTGCTGCCGGCCGCCTTGTTGCCCTGGTTGAAATCGTTGATCACGTCCTGGCCCGAGCCGGCGTTGAACACGAACAGATCGTTGTTCGGCCCGCCCCAGAGCTGATCATTGCCGCCTCCGCCGTTCAGGAGGTCGCGGCCGCCGGTGATCGAGCCGGCCGCGGCGGGAGTGTAGATGCGTGCATCGCCATACATCCAATCGCCGCGATCGCTCCCGTAGAGAATATCATTGCCACACTGTGCGTTGCCGGACATCTGCGAGGCATCGCCGACGAGCGCGATGGAGGTCGAATCGGGATTGCCGGCGACGGCTGCGATCAGGATGTCGTCCCCGCCGCGGGCATTGTCGCTCATGTAGTCGCTGTCGCCGAGGAGCGATGCGCCGCCGGACCGCGCACCGGCGCCGACGGTATATATGAGGATGTCGTTGCCGCCGCGTGCATCGCCGCTCATGGTCACCAAGGCATCACCGGATATCGACGCGTTGCCAGAGAATCCGGCCTGGACCACGCTGACGATGTCGTTGCCGCCTTCAGCGTTGCCGCTCATGAGCGATCCGGAATCGCCGCTGAACGCGCCATAGGATCTGTCGCCCATCTCTGCCGTGATGAGGTCATTGCCGCCCTTGGCATCCCCGGTCATGGCGATCTCGGCGTCGCCCGAGAGATAAACGTTTGCATAGGTCGCGTTCGACGCCTCAACATGCAGCACGTCGTTGCCGCCATGGGCTTGATCTGACATGATCTGCGCGTCGCCATCAAAAGACACATAGGGCAAGCGACCCTCGACCGTCGCAACCAGAAGGTCGTTGCCGCCATGCGATCGGCCGTTCAGGATCGCCTCGTCACCGACAAACAGCAGGCTGCTGGGCC
Source organism: Bradyrhizobium sp. CCBAU 25360 (assembly GCF_028128695.1). NCBI lineage: Bacteria > Pseudomonadati > Pseudomonadota > Alphaproteobacteria > Hyphomicrobiales > Nitrobacteraceae > Bradyrhizobium > Bradyrhizobium sp. CCBAU 25360. The sequence continues at coordinate 376,099 of NZ_LBJA01000044.1, read as the reverse complement.
CGTCATCGACCGTTGCGATCATGATGTCGTTACCGCCGTGGCCGTCGACCGGCAGGCCGGGGTCTCCGAACGCGATCACGAGTTCCTGGCTTCCAACGCTGACGATGATCGTATCGTTTGGCATACGGCGCATCGCGTAGGCTCCCGGTCCGTGTCAGGCGCGGATCGCGGCGGACTTCATGTCCGCGCACCGCGCTGCGGCCGTGCCGCGTCACGTATCTTCTTTGGTTTGATGGCGGAGATTGGCCCGCGGTGCAGCTTGATTGCGGCCGAGGAGCCGCATCGGAGGATGCGCGTCGTCAAGCTGTCATGAAACGCAGGTGCGCCGGCATGTTTGCGAGAGTGTATTGGCGGGAGGGATCGAAGGATGAATCGATCCGCAGTGCCGTAGGGTGGGCAAAGCGAAAGCGTGCCCACGATCCCTTTGATACGGAACGAGATGGTGGGCACGGCGCGTTGCGCCTTTGCCCACCCTACGATAGCGGTGCACTCTTCGCTCAGCCGGGCCCTGCGCCTTGCGTCGCCGTGAACACCGCGTAGAGCGACTGGCTCGCGGCCATGAACAGGCGGTTGCGCTTGGGACCGCCGAAGGTGATGTTGCCGCACACCTCCGGCAGGCGGATGCGGCCGAGCAGCTTGCCCTCCGGCGACCACACCGTCACACCGCTGTAGCCGACGGCGCGGCCGGCATTGCTGGAAGCCCAGACATTGCCGTTGACGTCGCAGCGCACGCCGTCCGGCCCGCACTTCACGCCGTCGACCACGCAATCGCTGAACTTCTTGAGGTTGGAGAGCTTGTTGTCCCCGCCGACATCGAACACGAAGATCTCGCCCTTGCCGCCGGGGCCGGTATCGCCTGGCCCTTTGCCGGTCGAGGCGACGTAAAGCTTCTTGTAATCAGGCGAGAAGCACAGTCCGTTCGGATCGGGGACCTGCTCCTCGGTGACGACGAGATCGATGCGGCCGGAGGGGTCGATGCGATAGCAATTGGTCGGCAACTCGCGCTTGCCTGGCTGGAAACCGGCCGGCTGTCCGATCCGCGGATTGAGCTTGCCGCCCGCATTGCTCGGACCGCCCGCCGCATCCGGCTCGCCTTCGTAGAGCTGACCGCCATAGGGTGGATCGGTGAACCAGTAACTGCCGTCGGGATGCGCGACGACGTCGTTCGGCGAGTTCAGCTTCTTGCCGTTGTAATTGTCGCAGAGCACGGTGGCGGTGCCGTCGTGCTCATAGCGCGTCACCCGGCGAGTCAGGTGCTCGCAGGAGAGCTGGCGGCCCTGGAAGTCGAAGGAGTTGCCGTTGGAATTGTTGGACGGCGTGCGAAACACGCTGACGCGGCCGTCGTCCTCGCTCCAGCGCATCTGGCGGTTGTTGGGAATGTCGCTCCAGAGCAGATACCTTCCTTGCGCGCTCCACGCCGGGCCCTCCGCCCACAGCACGCCGGTATAAAGACGCTTGATCGCGGTGTTGGGCTGCGCGAGATCGTTGAAGGAGGGATCGACCGCGATGATGTCGGGGTCCCAGAAATAAGTGGTCGGGGCGCCGTGGGGGCCGAAATCGCGCGGCGGGGTGGTGATGGTGGTCGGCGGTGCGGCGGGTCCGGTCTGGGCCAGCGCGGGGCCGGCGACCGTGGCTGCGGCGCCAAGCGCAAGCCCCCGGACAAGCGTTCGTCGTGAAAGCGCAGCATCCTGGTCACGCTGCTCGTGGTCACGAGCCGTGTGGTCACGAGCCTCTTGGCGTGTCATCGCGTCCTCCCAATGATGTTCGCTGGCCGGTTGATCCGGCCGAGCAACCGGAGGTTAATGCGGTCCGGCGCCGGTTGCGAGGGGTGGAATCGGATTCGCGCGGGTCTCAATCCTGTCATATTCGGATGCACTCCGCGTCCGCCTTGTGCCCTTTGCAAGGCGCGAAAATGTTCCGCGGATCGAAGCAAAAATTTGCTTGCGGCAAAGCGCGGCAGGCCGCCCGTTCGGCGAAGTTCAAGCCTTGATTTTGCGCTGATTGCCACGCAGAACCCCTCCGGGGGCGATGGACGGAGTTGATTGTGGCTGGCGTCATCGTATTGATCGTGTTGCTGGGAATCGCGTTCGCGGCCGGCTATTTCACGCGTGAATTCATCTCCAACAAAAGACGCGCCGAAGCGCGCCGCTGGCGCGAATATACCGAGCCGGATTGGCTTCCCGCCAACGCGCCCGCCAACACCAACGAGATCCCCAGCGCCATCACGGCCATCCCCGTGGTCACCGGCGAGCTCGGCCAGATGCTGAACCGCTGGGAAAGCAGGGCCCGCGCCCGCCGCGCGGGATAGGGCGAAGTTCGGAAGTGCCAGTAGCCCCGATGGAGCGAAAGCGTAATCCGGGGCGCTCGCCCGGCGTCTCGCACCGTCCCGGATTGCGCGGAGCCTGTCATCGGGCGGCGCTTCGCGCCGATCCGTTGGCGCCATCCGGGCTGCGGGACCGAGCCTGTGTCGCCCTCTGTCAATCCACTTCGCTAAAAATATTCCACTTTACCGAAATTCGGTTTCGGCGTATGTGTCGCCCATCCCGGCTCACCCAAGAGGGGCGACTATGTGGTCGTCACTGTCGCGAGCCGGGCTTGCGGTGGACGCGGCAGCGTCGGCACGAGAGGCGCGGGCAGGGCGGGTAGTCCCTGTGAGCCCGAGGCTTCGTGCGGACGACGGCGCTGCTAGGCTTCGTCTCGTCTGTAAGTTTCCGGCTTCGTCGACGGGGCCAGGAAAAACTGCGGCGAAATGGCGGGCCGCGCGTACGGCAAAACCGTGTGGTCCTGGCCGTCGTTGCTACGGTCAAGCCTTCCGCGGAGGTGCGAGCGAGCCCAACCGGGCAGACTGCATCATCCAATTCGCGGGGCGAGGGAGGCCAGAAGGAAAGTTCGGCTCCCGGGAGAGCACGGCATAAGCCGTCCGACCACCGCGCAGGGAAGGCCGAGTGTTCGGCACCACCTGTATGCTGCTGTGCGGTTCTTTCTGCGTGTGCATTTCGCGCAGCGGACCGCGGGTGCGAGCTGGCACCCGGCCTTCCCTGCGCCCTCTTGGATTGGAGGGTAGCGAGACCAGGCAAAGCTCGGGTGAATTCAGCCGCGAGGACGAGAAGGCGTGTCCGCGACTTGAGCTGTGTGCCACAAACTCGATATCGTAGGGTGGGCAAAGCGGAAGCGTGCCCACCATCCTCGCACCGCGATTGAATTGGTGGGCACGGCGCTGTGCGCCTTTGCCCACCCTACGGCACTGCACGCTGGGATGTGCATTGGAGCATCGCAATGACGGTGGAGAGACCGGGTGCCGCACTCCGCTATCGTGCCCCGGACGCAGCGCAGCGCCCGCGGCGATGCGAAGCATCGTCGGGGGTGGTGCGCTGCAGAGCCGGGGTCCATCCATCCGCATCGTGCCGTGCCGCCCCTGGGTCCCCGCTCTGCGCAGCAACGCTTCGCGTTGCAGCGCGTCCGGGACACGAGACCCTGCAACCAGGTCAGGTCCCCTGACCATCTTTTGGCGTTGCAGTTGCTGCTATTTCTCGTCTAGAAACGGGTCACTGAGCCTCCCGGCAACCAACCGTCAACGGTTTTGACCGAGGATTTGGGGCTCAAAAGGGTCTGGCAATGCTGATTCGCGGCCAAATTGATGGGATTTCGGGGGGGGTGGCTCTGGCCGCCGCCACGATCCCGGCCGCGCTGCTGCCCACCCTCCTTATTGGCGGCCTCCTTCTTACTTGCCCCTGAGGGCCGGCTGGGCGCGACGCGCCTGGGCACTCAGGGGTTGGTCGAGATCACCGGACACCTCAAGCGCCCAGCAGACTGACGGCGCAAAAGCTCAAAAGGAAATTTGCAATGGCCCCCGCGAACAAGTCCGACAAGGACCGCGTCATCATTTTCGACACCACCTTGCGCGACGGCGAGCAGTGCCCCGGCGCCACCATGACCTTCGAGGAGAAGCTCGAGGTCGCCGAGTTGCTGGACGATATGGGGGTCGACGTCATCGAAGCCGGCTTCCCGATCACCTCGCAGGGTGACTTCGAAGCTGTGAGCGAGATCGCCCGCCGCTCGAAGAATGCCGTCATCGCCGGCCTGTCCCGCGCCCATCCGGCCGACATCGACCGCTGCGCCGAAGCGGTGAAGTTCGCCAAGCGCGGCCGCGTCCACACTGTGATCGCGACCTCGCCGTTGCACATGCGGGTGAAGTTGAACAAGACGCCGGAAGAAGTGCTGGAGACCTCGGTCGCCATGGTCGCCCGCGCCCGCAACCAGATCGACGACGTCGAATGGTCGGCCGAGGACGGCACCCGCAGCGAGATGGACTACCTGTGCCGGATCGTCGAAGCCGTCATCAAGGCCGGCGCCACCACGGTGAACATCCCCGACACCGTCGGCTACACGGTGCCGGAGGAATACACCCACTTCATGAAGACGCTGATCGAGCGCGTGCCGAACTCGGACAAGGCCGTGTTCTCCGTGCACTGCCATAACGACCTCGGCATGGCGGTCGCGAACTCGCTGGCCGGCGTCGTCGGCGGCGCGCGCCAGGTCGAGTGCACCATCAACGGTATCGGCGAGCGCGCCGGCAACGCGGCGCTCGAAGAGATCGTGATGGCGATCAATGTCCGCAACGACAAATTCCCGTACTGGAACAAGATCGACACCACCCAGCTCACCCGGGCCTCCAAGGTGGTGTCGGCGGCTACCTCGTTTCCCGTCCAGTACAACAAGGCGATCGTCGGCCGGAACGCGTTCGCGCATGAGAGCGGCATCCACCAGGACGGCGTGCTGAAGGACGCCTCGACTTACGAGATCATGCGGCCCGAAATGGTCGGCCTGAAGCAGTCCTCGCTGGTGCTCGGCAAGCACTCCGGCCGCCATGCCTTCGTGCACAAGCTGGAGGAGATGGGCTACAAGCTCGGCCCGAACCAGCTGGAAGATGCGTTCACGCGGATGAAGGCGCTGGCCGACCGCAAGAAGGACATCTACGACGAGGACATCGAGGCGCTGGTCGACGAGGAGATGGCAGCGTCCCACGACCGCATCAAGCTGACCTCGCTGACCGTGATCGCCGGCACCCACGGTCCGCAGCGCGCGACCATGAAGCTGGACGTCGACGGCCAGATCAAGATCGAGGAAGCCGAGGGCAACGGTCCGGTCGATGCGGTGTTCAACTGCATCAAGCGCCTGGTCCCGCACGAGGCCAAGCTGGAGCTGTATCAGGTCCACGCGGTGACCGAAGGCACCGACGCGCAGGCGGAAGTCTCGGTGCGGCTGTCGCAGGAGGGGCGTGCGATGACGGCGCGCGCGGCGGATCCGGATACGCTGGTGGCTTCCGCCAAAGCCTATCTCGGCGCGCTCAACAAGATCGTCATGAAGCGCCAGCGCGACACCGTGACGACCGCGGCGGCGAGCTGACGAACATAGTTCGTCATTCCGGGGCGATGCGAGAGCATCGAACCCGGAATCTCGAGATTCCGGGTCTGGTCCTTCGGACCATCCCGGAATGACGGTATTTATGATGAATACCTGCCCTGCTAACGGCCAATAGCGGCTGCGTCTCCCAGCCGCTATTGATGCTGTCGGCAAAAGGATTGGCCGCCCGCGCGCGGGCGGCTTAGATAATAACAGGGAGAGATTATGCGCACCTTCGCGATCGCCGCGTCCATCGCGGCACTGGCACTCGGACTTGCCGGGCCGGCATCGGCGCAATCGCCGATCATCATCAAGTTCAGCCACGTCGTCGCCACCGACACGCCGAAGGGCAAGGGGGCGGAGAAGTTCAAGGAGCTCGCCGAGAAGTACACCGGCGGAAAGGTCAAGGTCGAGGTCTACCCGAACTCGACGCTGTACAAGGACAAGGAAGAGCTCGAGGCGCTTCAGCTCGGCAGCGTGCAGATGCTGGCGCCGTCGAACTCCAAGTTCGGACCGCTCGGCATTCGCGAGTTCGAGGTGTTCGATCTGCCCTACATCCTGCCCGACCTGAAGACGCTGCGGAAGGTGACGGAAGGCCCGCTCGGCACGCGGCTTCTCAAGCTGCTGGATGCCAAGGGCATCACCGGCCTTGCCTATTGGGACAACGGCTTCAAGCAGATGAGCGCCAACAAGAAGCTGATCGCGCCCGTCGACTATCAGGGCGTCAAGTTCCGCATCCAGTCCTCGCGCGTGCTGCAGGCCCAGTTCAAGGCGCTCAGCTCGCTGCCGCAGGTGATGGCGTTCTCGGAAGTCTACCAGGCGCTCCAGACTGGCGTGGTCGACGGCCAGGAGAACACCTGGTCGAACATCTATACCCAGAAGATGCACGAGGTGCAGAAGTACATCACCGAGACCAATCACGGCTACATCGGCTACGTCGTGATCGTGAACAAGAAGTTCTGGGACGATCTGCCGGCCGACATCCGCGAGCAGCTCACCAAGGCGATGAAGGAAGCGACCGACTTCAGCAACGCGCAGTCGCAGAAGGAAAACGACGACGCGCTCGCCGAGATCAAGAAGAGCGGCAAGAGCGAGATCATCAAGCTCACCGGCGAGCAGGACGAGGCGATGCGCAAGGCGATGGAGCCGGTCTACAAGGACGCCGCAGGCCGCATCGGCCAGCCGCTGATCGACGAATTCCTCAAGGAAGCCAAGAGCACCACGAATTGAGCGCGACGAACTGATCGTTTCGAATGATGAACGAAGGCTTCCGTGCGGCCTGCACGGAAGCCTTTTTGTTGCGAATGATGTCCGATTGCGGCCGGAGGTAAAATCCGGCGTTACAATCCAGGTAAGGGCCCGCTTCCTGTCCAAGTTGTAAGTTGCGTGTCAGCGGCGTCGCGCCCATCTTCATGGACATCCTTCCAGAGGAGGTCCGGATGAGGAAGTTCACCATCGCCGCCATCGCCGTGCTCAGCATCGCCGGCTCGGGCGCGGTCTATGCCCAATATCATCGTCCGTGGATGGAGCACATCCGCCACATCCGCATGAACCCGGAAGACCGCGCCGCTTTTGTCGACGCGCGGATCGCCGCCGTCCATGCCGGGCTGAAGCTCAACGCCGATCAGGAGAAGCTGTGGCCGCCGGTCGAGGCTGCGGTGCGCGAATTCGCCAAGCTGCGCATCGACCGCGCCAATGCGCGGATGAACGCGGGCCCCGGCGATGCCGGCAAGGACGCCGACAGGCCGGAGGACCCGGTCGCCCGCCTGCGCCAGCGCGCCGAGGACATGGGCGCGACCTCGGCGGCCCTGAACAAGATCGCCGATGCCGCCGACCCGCTCTACAAGACCCTGGACGAGGGCCAGAAGCGGCGCCTCGCCGTGCTGACCCGCCACCGCGGCCCGTTCGGCGGCGGCGAAGACGGCCCGCACCGCCACTTCATGGAACGCGGCATGGACCGCATGATGGAGCGCGGCATGGAGCACTTCCATCGCGACCGTTTCGACCGCGACGGCGGTCCCGACCGGGATCGCGAGGGCCGGCTCTGAACGGGACTGGATTTTGCGACGATTGACCCTGGAGAAGCCGCTGGAATCCAGCGGCTTTTCGCTTTCTGGGGACTGTGGAAAAACCTTCATTGCATCGCTTGCCAGACCCGGATCGCTTTGCTAAACGACCGACCTCGCAAGGCACTAGCCGCCTTTCGGGCGCATAGCTCAGTTGGTAGAGCAGCTGACTCTTAATCAGCGGGTCCCAGGTTCGAGCCCTGGTGCGCCCACCACCCTTAAGATATTGGCCCGCAAGGGCTTTTTTAAATTCCTCGGCAGAACAAACCGGGTCTCGTGCGACGCTTTTGATGGTCGTACGTCGCACGCCGTGCGACGAGTCGGATAATTAGGCGCGAACATCCGCCGCTGACACGCGCGGCCAAATGAGGCCCACGGGCCTGCGTTCAGCTCTTCATGCCTTCCTTTCGGACCTGCAATTCAAGCCTGTCGATACCGGAATCAGCCCGAGCCGCATTGCGGGCGCGGTAGTGCTTCACGATAGTCTGCGCGCTTCGATATGAATGCCCGGTGATGTCGCAAATCGTCAGCAAGTCGCAGCCAGCGCGATCGAGAAGCATGACGCAAGTATCGCGTAGGTCTTGGTCATGCTTTTGGTCGAGTTCCCCAGCGCCGTTGACGAACATTAGGGTGGGGCAAGGCTTCACGTGCCATGCTGTCTCGTCGCCATTGCTGTCGCGAGCGGTCTGCGCATCCAGCCATTCCGCTAATGCGCGCTTGCGCTGATCGACCGCTCGAGCGCGCTGCGCTTTATTTTCCTCGAGAGGGAACGGCGCGAAGAGCTTGTCGACATCCTTAATCAGTTCGGCGTTCAATCGTTCTGCGCGTACGATTGCCTGGCGCGCGTTGTCGCGCTTCAGAAAGCCGAATATAGCGACAGCTCGGGCGGTCGACACCCAGTGGCGGTAGGTACTCTCGTCATAAGGCTCGCCATTGTCCTCATTGACCACCAGCTCGGGTGGCACCCTATCCAGTTGAAGCCGAAGCTTTAGCTCCTTTACTCGTGCACGCGAGGCATTCAGCCGTGCGCTGAGTTGCGGCGCCTCTTTTATGTCGACAAGCTCGCCAGTTTTGCTCTGCCGGAACGCGTGGCGGCCCTCGACGTCGCTCTCATTGCGCATAATTAGACGATCGGTCTGGCGCTGCCCGGTGAACAATGCCAGGTGAAAGCTATCGCCGATCGAAGGCCGTTCGATCGCATCGGCTGCGGCGACCCACGCGGAAAATTCGGGCATCGTAACCTGCACGATGCGTCCCTCTGGATGATCGAACTCCATGCCTTCTCGCGGATTGGGCCCGAGACGCCACAGTGTGCTTTCCTGTCCCCAAGTGAATGCCGCCGAGAGCGTCGCTATCATCGAGAGCGCCATATGATGGCCGCGAGCCGATTTCGCATAGTTATAAAAGGCTCGGAACTCCGGCTTCCCGATTGATGTCGGAGTGGCAGTCGCGATCGCCTCGAGTGCTCGAACGGGCTCGGCTACGCCGAGCAGCTTGGCGGCACGGATTTCGGCACGCATCTTCGCCGCGGATTCGCGTGATTGCGGTCGGTACAAGATAGCGGAGATACATTTCTGATAGGAAGATTGCGAGGCGGACGACAACGCCTTGAACTCAACCGATTTGCTCCAATCGTCCAGAAGATCTTCGATCGTAGAACGCTTCCGGATCGTAATTTTCTTCGGCAGCTTGCCAGCACGGCGAGCCGCCTCGATTTCCGACTTTCGCTTGTCTGAAAAGTCTGATGCTTCTTGGAGATTGAACCACGCACCGACCGGACGGCCTTTTTCATCGTACGGCGGATGGCGCAAGTCGGCATCGACAAAGCCGAGAGCTCTGGCATAAGCGCCGTGCGACGACCGAGGGCGGCCATCACGCCACTTCACATGGGGAAACTTGGGATCGGCCATAAAGAGCCTCAGTGCCAGTAAGAGATGGCACCCATTGGAATCTAGCGCGATCTAGTCTGTCAAGAGTCGTGCTGGCCGTAAGCTCTCCGCAGCCGCTCGCGGTGATCCTCGTCGCTTGCCGCTGGCGGCGGCGCGAATGCGTCATTGGCAATCGTCTTTGGGCGCATAGGATGATGTCGGGTAAGCCAAGCATCGAAGCCGGTGCGTTCCCATTTCAGGGGTCCTCGCTCGCTGATCGGCGAAGGCAAGCCATCGCGCTCGTGCCTGAGGCGGCGCGTGCGATAGAATGTATCCAGAGAGACGCCGATCGCCGCCGCGACCTCGGTCGAGGAATAGGGTGGCTGCATGCTCTCGGGGCGCAAATGCACAATGCCTCGCCGCTCTTGGCCTTTTGACCGAAGTCTTGGTGAAGCACAATGAGCAGATAAGATTACAGGCGAAAAGCATTCCCCCTCGCGCGGAGGGAATTCGGCTTCTTTGGAGTACGAATGGGATGCCCCGGTGCTAACATGTTCGATGTTCGTCCGCCGCTTTCGGGGATTTGCGTAACTGGCGCGACGAACGAACCCGCGCATCACGAGGGGGCTGATTTCACTGGCCGGTCAGCGGACTCGAACGTGCAACCAGGCCGTTATGAGCGGCAGACCATCAATAAGCTTCGTTGATTTTGCTGCACTTTCTTTTGAATTTGATCGCGTTCGTCGTGGTTTGTTCACGTCGTTTCTGGTGCGAAACTGGTGCGGTCAGTGAGCTTCGGTAGGCACTTTACGCCGTTGGCGACGCAGTCTGTCCCATGATGGATTGGACCGGGGCAGCTCGAAACCTGAAAGCGAAAAAGCGCCGACGAGGCTTTGAGAGCGCAGCGTTGACGCCTAACTTCAGTTTGGCTTTACGGACGCGCAGCCGACCGGATCTGAAGCTTCCCTCATGCATGCAGCGCGGTGGCGTGGTCCCGGCCGAAATAGGCCCGTTCCAGGCGGCGCGGTAGATCGGCCTCGGTGGTTGCCGCTTGTAGAACTACACGTCCTTGGGCCAGCGCGCAAACTCGATCCGCAGCGGCAAGCGCCTTCTCGATCAGCTGTTCGACCAGCAGCACGGCGGTGCCGTTCGCGCGCAGCTTCGCCACCACCGCAAGCACGCGGTCGACAAGCACAGGAGAGAGGCCTGCTGATGGCTCGTCGAGCATCAGCAGGCGCGGCCGCCGCACCAGCCCCTGGGCCACCGTCAGCATCTGCTGCTGCCCGCCGCTCAGCGCGCCGCTGCGCTGATGGCGCTTTTCGGCAACCTCCGGAAAGAAGTTAAGCGCCTCCTCGACGCGGGCCATGCGCTCGCCACGCGGCAGGTCATATGCCGCGAGCAGCAGGTTGTCGGTGACCGATTGCTGGGTGAAGACGCGGTGACCCTCAATCACATGGGCAAGGCCAGCCCGCGCCGTCTCCTGCGGGCCCCAGCCCCGCAAGTCCTGGCCTGCGAAACGCACGGCGCCGGTCCACGGCAGCAGTCCGGAGACGGCGCGGAGAAGCGTGGTCTTGCCGCCGCCGTTAGGGCCGAGAAGGGCGACGACCTCGCCAGGGCCGATCGCAAGATCGATCCCGTGCAGCACGCGAATCTTGCCGTAGCCGGCTTCCAGACCTCGAATGTCGATCAGTGGTTCAGGCACCGAGATAGGCACTGATCACCTCCTTGTGCACGCGGATTTCGGCAGGCGTACCGTTCGCCAGCACGCGACCGAGATTGAGCACGGTAACCTCGTCGCAGATGTCGAAGATCAGGTCGGCGTGATGTTCCACTAGGAGAACGCCGGTGCCCTGGCGGCTGATCTCCTTGATCAACTGGCCGAGCCGCTCGATCTCATCCGTCGCAAGGCCTGCTGCCGGTTCGTCAAGCAGCAGGAAGGCGGGTTTCAGCATCAGCGCGCGCGCGATCTCCACGAAGCGCAGTTCGCTGTGTTGCAGCCGGTCGGCCCTTACATCGGCCAGTTCCTCCAGCCCTACTGCACGGAGCGCAAGTCGCGCGGCCACTTCCAGGCTCCGCTCACCCTGACGATGACGTGGCAGCGACATGAGCGTTTCCACGAAGGCCGATTGTCCCTCAATCCAGCCGCCGATCATCACATTGTCGATGACCGACGCCTCGCCGACAATCCGCGGCGTCTGGAACGTGCGGGCGATGCCGTGCCCGGCCCGAGTCTCGGGTGCGCCTCTCGCCAGAGGCGAGTTGAGCCTGACTTCGCCTTCCTGCGGCGCGTAGTAGCCGGAAATAACGTTCAGCGTTGTGGTCTTGCCGCTGCCGTTCGGGCCAATCAGACCGTGCACCTTACCAGGCTGGATGTTGAGGTCGAGACCGTCAATAGCGCGCACGCCGCCGAAGGTGAGCACGATGCCCTTCAGTGTCATGGGCCTGTCGGCTCCACTGCGTTTCAGGATCTCGCCGAGCAGGGTCGGCCGCGGCTTGATCGCCCGATCGCTTTGAAGCGGCTTGCGGTTCTTGAAGTCGAGGAGCGCGGCAATGCCACCGGGCATGGCGAGGACGATGATCAGGAGTAACGCGGCATAGAGAAAGGTGGACCATGCGGCGAGCGGAGCGGCGATCTCCGGCAGGATGGTGAGAATGATCGTGCCGATGAGCGGACCGAGAATGGAACCCCGGCCGCCGATCAGCACCGCGATAAAGAATAACAACGACAGTTCGAAAGTGAAAGCGTCCGGGGTGATATAAGTCTGGAGGCTTGCGAACAGGCCGCCTGCGACCGCCGCCACTGCGCCACTGAATAGAAAGATGGTGACGAACAGCTTCGGCTTGGAAATGCCGTTTGCCTCGGCCGCCACATCGGCGTCGCGCACGGCGATCAGCGCCCGGCCGAATCGGCTCTTGGCGACATTTGAGGTCGCCCAGGTAACCAGCGCAGCAAGGGCCAGGCAAAGATAGAGAAAGCCCCATGCGGTGTTGAACGGCGCTGGCATTTCCGGCCCGCTGATGCCGATCCCGCCGCCGGTGACGCCCTCCCAGGCCAGCGCCACCTGGGTCGCGATGGTTGCAAAGCCGAGTGTCGCCATGGCGAAATAAAACGTGCGTAGCCTTAGCGCCGGCAGGCCGACGACGACGCCGAACACTGCGCCTGCAACTGCGGCAACTGCCAGCGCCACGAAGGTCGGCAGGGGCGGCAACAAATTGCCGGCGGCGAGCACGCTCGTCGTATATGCGCCGAGCGTCAGGAGGGCGACATAGCCGATGGCCAGCTGGCCGGCGTAGCCAACGACCAGGTTGAGGCCCGAAACCAGAACCCAATAGATCGCCGCACGGGTGGTGATCAGTGCCCAATACTCGTTATCCGTAAGCGGCAGCAGCACCGCGAAGGTGAACAGGGCAATCAAAGGCAGGACCGTCGGCAAGACGACGCGCCAGCCGATATCGGCAGGCGCCTCCGAATGGATCGTTGGTTGACTTGTATCTGGCATTAGACTCTCCGCGCCGCAGGTGCGCCGAACAAGCCCTGCGGTGCCGCGAGCAGGACGACGATGAACAGCACGAAGACGGCAACCGAGGAGAAGATGCCGCCGACCAGGAAATTGGCGGCCTGCTGGAAGACGCCGAGGGCGAGCCCGCCGATGACCGCGCCGCGATTGTTGCCCAGGCCACCAAGTGCAACCGGCACGAAGCCGTAGAAGTTGAGGAGCGGACCGTTGGCAAAGAAGGCGAGCAACAATTGTCCGCCGGCGAAGCCCGCAAGCCCGCCGATGGCACCGGCGAGCGCATAGCTGGCGATTCTCAGATTGCGCTCGGGCAGGCCGAGCGCGCGGGCAGCGAAATTGTCCTCGGCGACGGCCAGGAAGGCGCGGCCGACCAAGGTCTTTCGGTAAAGAAGTTCGAGGCCGGCGATGGTTAGTCCGCAAGCAACGAGCGGGAGCCAGAACTTCTCGTCGAATGCGCCCGAGCCGAAGCCAAAGAGCTTCGGGAAAGGCTGCGGTTCGGTGCTCCATTCGATAGCCGTGACCTGCTGGATCATCAACGCCAGCGCCAGTGTGGAGAGCACATAGAGATGCTGTTCGAGGCTCTTCAAGACGGGACGCACCGCGACGATCTCGGTAACTACGCCGATCAGCGCGCAAGCGCCAAGCGATGCCAGCAAGCCGATCACCGGCGGCCAGCCGAGGCGCAGCATAAAGAGCGAGCCGAAGACGCCGCCGAGCATGCCGAGTTGGCCAGCGGTGAAGCTCATTACACGGGAGGTGGCGAACATCGTGTTGTAGGTGATCCCGATGAGAGCATAGATGGCGCCGACCGCCAGGCCGGACGCCAGGATTGAAGCGAGCATCATCACCTCACTAATACCGAGAAAGCGGGTCCCGCGGTCCGCGGCGCCGGCCGGTTGGGCGCCATTGACTTGGAGCGGTCGAAGTCTTGAAGAGATCGTGGGGATCGCATCCGGCGCGGTGTCGGATGCACGAAACCCAAGTCATCACCGTCCGCCAGAATAGCCGGGCGCCAGCGCGAAGGCGCCGTTCTTGGCCGAACTTGCTGCCGACATCACCACATCTGCGGTCGGATAGCCGTTGTGCTGAGTTGGGCTATAGCTGTAGTCGCCAAAATAGCCGTTATATTTCGAAAGACTGTTCCAGTAGCCGGTGATCGCCTCGCTCGAAGAGGATCCGCTCGCCTCCACCGCCTTGGCCACCAATTCGATGGCGTCGATGCCGCAAGCGACCCACCAGAGCAGCGTGTCCGAAAGGTTCACCTTTCCCGCGAGCCGCTCGACCAGTTCCTGGTTGCGCCCTTGCAGCTTGCCGTCGGCGCCGTAGCTGCAGCTGCGATAGCCGACGGCATAAACCTTGTCCCAATTGGCCGGCTTGTCGATAAGGCTTCCAATTTCCCCGGAAGAGAGCGACGGGTGTCCGACAAAGGGAACGTCCCAGCCCATGGCTGCGCGTGTGTTCATCATACGCGCTTCCATGCCAGTGGAGACGCTCCAGATCACGATCGCCTCCGCCCCGGCATTGCGGGCACGCAACAGGTCGGGTGTCAGGTCCGGCTGGGTGGCGTCAATATTGGCCTGATAGACCACCTCGGCGCCGTCGTTCTTGAATCCGGCGACCGACGCCTTGACCGCCGAGACACCATAGCCGGTCGTGTCGCCGATCACCGCCACTTTCTTCAGCTTGAGGATAGCCAGGCAATAGTTGCGTACCGCGTCGTCCCACTGGGTATTGGACGGCGCGATGCGAAACGCGTTGGGGAATTTCTGGACGTCGATCAGGCTGTCGACCACGCAGGGGTGGATATTGGGCATCTTGGCGCGCGCCATGATCGGAGTCACCGCCAGCGACTCGCCGGAATTCGTCGGGCCCCAGATCGCGTGGACGCGAGCCTGGCTGATCATCTCCTGGGTGGCATTCACCGCCTTCGTCGGGTCGCCCTGGGTGTCGCGGGTTATCAGTTCCACCTTGCGCCCCTTGACGCCGCCGGCGCCGTTGATGGATTCGGTTGCAAAGATGACGCCGCGGTTGAAGCCGACGCCGGGCGCCGAACTCGGGCCAGTGAGTGCGGCCAGCCAGCCGATCTTGATCGGCTCGTTCTGGGCAATGGCCGGACGGGCGAGACCGACCACAGAAGCGCCCATTGCGGCCTTGGTGAATCGACGACGACTGATAATCATTTCGTTCTCCCTGTTATTGTATTCACCGCTCGTCGGTTGCGAGCTTCGGCTTGTCCCTGTCGTATTATTCCTGCAAAGGCTTCGTATCGCCGGAACCTGTCGCTCACGCGCCTTGCAGGCTTGAGGTTCTCAAATGTCCGATGTAGTCGCGGTTGAAGGTGAAGCCCCAGCCGGGCCGCTCGGGCACGATGGCGCAGCCATCGGCAAAGCTCAGCCGTTCATTGTAGAGCGGCGAGAACCAGGGCATGTATTCAAGGAACACGGCATTGGACAGCGCGCCGAGTGCCTGGATGCTTGTCTCAGGGAACAAGTGGCTCGACACCGCCACGTCGTGGCTCTCCGCCATATGGCCGACCCGTATGAATTCGCTCAAACCCCCAACCCTTTGCATGTCGGGCATCAGGATGTCAGCCGAGCGCAACTCCAGCATGCGGCGGAAACCGTAGCGGGTATATTCCGTCTCGCCCGATGCGATCGGCGTGTCGAGCGCGGCTGAGACACGGGCGAGGCCTTCCAGATCCCAGGCCGGTAGCGGTTCCTCGAACCAGGTGAGATCGAATTCCTCCAGCATTCGGCCGAGCCGGATCGCTTGTGCTTCGTTAAGGCCCTGGTTCGCATCGGCCATCAGCTTAATCTTCGGGCCGATCGCCTGACGTACGGCTCGAACGCGGGCGATATCTTCTTTCGGGTCAGCATGGCCGAGCCGCATTTTCATTGCGCCAAAACCTTCGGCCGCGAAGCGGCCTGCTTCCTCGACCAACTCGTCGGTGGCGAGCGACAGCCAGAGTCCGCCGCTGTGATAGACCGGCACGCGGTCCTGGGCGCCGCCCAGTATGCGGTAGAGCGGCAGGCCCGCGGCCTTTCCTGCAAGATCCCAGAGCGCGCCGTCCAGGGCCGAGATGCCGACGACGGGGACCCCCTTGTGGCCGAGGAAATTGATGTCCTTCCAGGCGCGCGCCCAAAAATTCGCGATATGTCCGGCGTCGCGCCCGATAATGAGATCGGCGAGTTCATCGACCATCTGGCGCAGCACGGCGGTGCGCCGGTTGTTCAGCGTGAAGATCAGATTCTCGCCGGTCAGGCCTTCATCCGTCCTGACCGTGACCAGCACGCAGCCGAAATCGCGGATCTGGCCCAGGGCGCTGCCGATCGGCGACGGCAGGGTTACGAGAACGACTTCTGTCTCGACTTTGAGAACCTTCATGAGTGTGCCCGCCATTCATTGCGTATGGTTTCGCCAACGCGGTAACGCCGGAGCACGTCCAGATCCGGTTCACAGCCGAGCCCGGGACCATGAGGCAGGTTGAGTTTGCCGTCCTTGGCGCGCACCCACGGGTCGAACGGATTGGCCTCCATCTCGAGCCAGAGCACTTCGATGAACGGCTTTTCCATGCGCGCGGCAGCGATATGCAGAGTGGCGACGAAGCCCGGACCGAAATAGGGACTATGCGGAGCAACCGCCACGCCATGGGTCTCGCACAAGTCGAAAACCCTGAGCATCTCGCCGATACCGCCCACCTTGGTGACGCTAGGCTGCGCGATGTCGATGGCTCCAGCCTCGATCAGCGACTTGAAACCGAACACCCCGGCGACATTCTCACCGGCCGAAATGGGGATGCCATGGGCACGGATGCTGGCGAGCCCATGCACGTCCTCCGGTGGCCACACCGGCTCTTCCAGCCAGTAGAGCCCATCACCGGCCAGCGAGGCGGCCATTTCACGCGCCACCTGCGGCGACCAGGCACAATTAACGTCAAGCATGATCGCGGCATCGCTCGCGACGCGCTGCGCGGCGAGCACTGCCGGCCTGGTCACCTCATGCAGCTTGATGAAGCGATAGCCGGCGGCGCATGCATCCGCCGTGTTCTTGGACACCAAGGCGTCGTCCCCATAGTTCAAGAGGCTAGCATAGCCGTCCATCGGCCCTGGATCGCGCCCGCAGAGCAAACGATAGAGCGGTTGGCTCGCGCGCTTTCCCGCGAGGTCCCAAAGTGCGATCTCGATGCCGGACCAGCCATACAGAAAGGAGCCGTTGCGGCCGAGCAGATGCAGCGCATGTGAGATTTGGCGTGACAAGCCGTTGATGTCCCCGGCATCCCGCCCGAGTACCAGCGGCGCTACGATGGTGTCGATCGCCGTTTTGGTGACGGGAATGGCGGCATGGCCGAAAGCCTCCCCCCAGCCGGAGCGACCGTCCTCGGTCTCTACCTTGACAATAAGCACGTCGAGCGTCGTCCAGGGCTTGCCGGCAAAAGCGGGCTTCGGGCCGCCCATGTCGAAGGGCAGCGCCACAACGCAGGTCTCAACCGCGGTAATCTTCATGGCTGGTCAGCGTTTCCTCAGGGTTCTTGACCGGCACGCTAGGCATCCCCCGAAATAAGTTCAATTGCGCCTGACTTAATTCTGTATAAGGCAAACTGATGTCACTCAGTCTGCGCCAGCTTCAAGTCGTCCACGCCGTCAGCCGCAGCGGCTCGGTAATGGCGGCTGCGGACGCGCTCGGAATCTCGCAGCCCGCGGTGAGCATGATGCTGAGGGACTGCGCCCGGATCGCCGGCTTTCCCCTGTTCCTGAGAAAGCAAGGGCGGTTGCAGCCGACGGCCGAGACCAAGCTCTTGCTCCCCGACCTCGAACGGGTGTTCGACGGCGTCGACCGCATCGGGCGGCTAATCGAAGACATGGGCGACGCCCATGTCGGCACCATTCAGATCGCCGCGACCGCAACGCTCGCGGACAATATCCTGCCCGTGGCGATCGCCGCGTTTCAGCAGGCGCGGCCGCGCATTCATATCGTGGTGCGCAGCACCGATAGCCCGAGCGTCATCGCGAGCGTCCTGCGCGAGGAGGTCGACCTGGGTCTCGTCCTGTCGCCGCTCATCCATCACGACGCGCTCGCGCTCGATCTTTGCATCGCCGACCTCGTTGCCATTGTCCATCCAGGCCACGAACTCGCCCGCCGCGAGGTGGTCGAGCCATGCGATATGGAGCGCTTTCCGCTGATCTCATTCAGCCGCAGCCAGCCGCTCGGCACGTTGGTCGAGCAGGCCTTTCGGGAGGCCGGCGTACCCCGTCGCATCGCTCTCGAGGTCAACCAGTCGTCAGTCGCCTGTTCGCTGGCGCGAGCGGGCGCCGGTATCGCGGTGATTGACCCGTTCTGGATAATCGAAGCACGCGAGCATGGCGTCGTCTGTCTGAAATTCCGGCCAAAGACGCCGGTCACCGCCCAGGTTCTGGTCAACAAGAGCACGCCCCTGTCGCGGTCTGCGCGTCACTTCCTCGTCACGCTACGCCAAACGGCGCGGTCCCTGCCGCATCAGGGTGCGCTGCGGTGACGATCAGCTGCTGAAATTCGGCCAGGGCTCCATCGCAGACTTTCCTCACGATATCTCAAGCAGAATCGATTTTCCCTCTCAAGGCTGAAACAGGGGTTCGATTCCCCTAGGGAGCGCCAGTAATTTCAACGCCTTAGAACTTTCATCGAAAAGTCGTCGAATATCCGTTGAATAAGCGGCCGACGAACATTGGCGAACTCCGCCACACCAATTCACGGATCCGACCACGCACAGGTTCGCGCGCACGATCCGACAGCTCCGTTCGCAATTTCGAGCGACGGTGATAGCCGCAACGATGCAATCCGCCTCTAAGCACACGAAGTGCTCGCACCTACTTGGCTGCGCTCCACGTGTTGAATGCGCGATGTTTACGGTGCGCAAATGCAAATGAAGTCCGCATCTTCGGCGGTGCAACCTGAGTTCGGACTAGGTCCAGAAGAAGACCGCACCTGCGACAGCGATCGCGAACACCATTTTGTTAGGCTCGACGATTCTGGTTTGCTGGCGCCTCGCCGGTGAAGGTCGACCGCGACCCGGATTCATTTGTGATCGCATCACGCAGCGCGGGCGACTAAGTAGGACCTCGGTGATCCACCGCAGGAGACGGCTCACTCGCATGTCATCACCGTACACAGGAAGACAGGGACTTCTTAGAATGAATTTGTAACGCGCGAGCAGTAGGACTCGAGCCTGCACTTAGATCGTTATGAGCGGCGGACTATCTGACGGCTTTGTTGATTTTGCTGCATTTTCGTTCGAATTTGATCTCGTTGGTGGCGTTTCGTAAGCGCTGTTTCTGGTGCGAAACTGGTGCGGTTGAGGCTCGAGGTTCAGATGCCTAACTTGAGGTCGCTGGCTCAAGTCCGGCCTCCCGCAACCAACAATCCGAGATAAGGCGTCGAAAGTCCTCAACGCAGCGGATTTTGATTCCACCAGGCGTAGGTTCGAATCCTGCCGCCCCAACCACCAAAACATCTTAAGACCTCTGATTTCATCGCAAAATTTGCGATTTAGTCTCAGAGATTCCGGCGTGACGTGGTTCGCAAGAATTTCCGTTTAATTTCAACGATTACCAAGCACTCACGGCGGCTCCACGCAGCATGGACGCAGCATGGAGACGTGCGCGCTCGGTGCTGCTAGGGCTTGCGCCAGCGGTCGGGTCGACCGGCGTTCGTATGCCGCGCCCGCTCGACTAGCGGCTCATGACCAGGCTCGAGTTCGCGGGCGCGGTCAATGGCTTCGCGCTGCGTCTCCAGCACATCGCTGGCACGCTCCGAACCTCCGCGTCGTACGGCGTAGTCGCCTTGCGGACGCCGCTCCACAAAGAGCTGTTTCTTGCTCATAAGCTTTCCTAATCCCTAGTCCTTCAGAGGGGGCACTGATCCATCGCCAGCAGGTTGTCGTTCCAGACGCCGTCGGCGTAGGTGCGCACGTAGGCGGGTCGCCCTTGGGGCCGTACGACGCCGATATCGGCGCGTTTGCCGGTGCGCGGATCGCGCGTGTAGAAGGTGTTGGTCTTCGCTTCGATGCTGGCGATGACCCGCTCCCGAGACCACTTCCAATTCTCCCGCGGATTTCCGAGCTCCGTGATGTGCTCATGGGGGCTGTTCGGGTGCGGTTTGGTGATGCAAGTAACAAGAACGTCGGCCATTCAATTTCCCTTTTGGGTTGCGGCACCTAATTGTGCTCTAATGACCTATGCTGGGCGGATAGGGCTCCGCCGACATTTGACGAAAATAAATTTCGGGCGTGTCCGCGACAGCGTCCGGCCGCCGCATAAGGGTTTGAGGGGGCGAACGCTTGCCTGCTGAGACCGAGAAGACATTCCGACCGCGCGCCGAGATTGAGGCCACCATCAAGGGCTTCTCCACGGCCGAATGGGCACGTCTTCACAAGGTCGGCAGGATCTTTGCCTCGGGTACCGATTGGGACTTTGAGGACTTAATCCAGGAGGCGCAGCTGCGGACCCTCCGGGGAACGCGCAATTGCCCGGTAGACGTGGACGTCATGAAGCACTTAATTGACACGATGAGCAGCATCGCCGACAGCGAGCGAAAGAAGCCTCGCAATCAGATGCCGCACGTGGCGATCCTGCAAGGTGCCGCCGAAGCCGACGCCGAGGACCCCGCATCCCCCGATTGGTCGGCCGAGGACAATGCGGTATTCGAAGGGGAGTACAAGGAGCTACTTGCCCTTTTCGACGACGATGAAAAGGGCCGTGAGCTGGCGGAGGGCATTGTGGCCGGCTTTGGTACTGACGACCTCAAGGAGCTGACGGGTCTGCAGGGCACAGCCTACGACAGCAAACGCACGCTGGTGCGGCGCCGCTTCCTGAAATTTGTTGCGGGACGGAGGGAAGATGTCCGATCCTGATGACACCAAAGCGAGGCTCCGCCGGTTGAAGCTGGCCATGGTCGACGACCTGCTGAAGGCGTCCGACCAGGAAGTTCTGGCTCAGTTCACGGAAGACTTTGGCTCAGCCGAAGCGAACGCGAAGCACATGCGCGAGGCTTTCGAGAAAACCATTCTGCTCGCAAATAAAGATCGTCTTCATGCCGCACGTGCCGGTGTTGCGGCTAGTAAGGCTCCGAGCCCGGCACCTGCCATTCCCATCGCCGAAGCCCGTGCGCGTCTGCGCCAAGTCATGGCGGCTCATGCTGATGATAAGACTTTTACCCTGGCGGCCCGGAAAGAAAGCGAACTCACGGACGCTGACGTACTCGACATGCTCGAAGCCATGCGCGACCTCGGCCTGATTGAATGAGGACAGCACCGTGACGCCGGCGGAAATGCTTCTCCAGGAGCTTGGCGTCACCGACCCGGGCGAAATTGATCTCGAAGCCATTGCCCATTACGTGGGGGCCCGGGTTCGCTATCGCGCGTTGTGCGGCTGTGAAGCCCATATTCTCGGATGCAATGGCGCCGCCGTTATCACGGTCAAGAACGATAGCTCCCCGCGCCGCAAGCGATTTTCCATCGCGCATGAGCTAGGCCATTGGCGCTTTCATCGCGGCAAGACGCTTGTCTGTCGCGTCGATGACTACAAGCCGCGTGATGCGCTATCGCCTGAGAAGGTGGCGGATAGCTACGCGGCAGACCTCTTGATGCCCAGATACCTCTTTCAACCTCGAGCACGCGGCCTTGGCAAACTGACTTTTGATATGGTCGACAAGTTGGGCGGAACCTTCAAGACAAGCCTGACCGCAACATCGATCCGCCTCATTGACCTCGATTACGTGCCAGCTTTCGTCATCTGTCACGGCCCCCGTGGTCGTAAGTGGTTCGCGAGAGCGCCCTGCGTGCCGCGTCACTGGTTTCCACGTGAAGACCTCGACCCGGATAGCTTTGCCTTCGGCGTCCAGTTTGGCCGTCGTCCGGATGATCCAGCCCCCCGCAAGATTGACGCCGACGCCTGGTTTGACCGGTCCGACGCTTCCCGGTTTGTGGTGCGAGAGCAAACGGTCCGTACCGGCGAGGATGAAACGCTTACTTTGGTGCTCGTCGATGATGAGCGGATGCTCGCAGATTAGAGCCGCGTGTGCTTCCAGCTGGCAGCTGCAAGTTCGCGACACACGGCGAGGGTTCGATGACAGCGATCGCGCGATCATCCGGGTGATGGGCATTTCACGGCAATAAAGCGATAACGATGAGGAGATAGCGTTTGGACATTGTTTCATCAGCGGTTACTGGCGCGCTTCGAATTGGAGTCCAAGTTGTCATCGCACGGCGGCGGCCCGTCTTGGAAATCCTCTACCATCTTCACAATGACTACAGGCCTCACGGGCAAGACCATCACTTCCAGCATGTCTTCGTGAGCCTTTTTCTCGTTAACATGGGAGGTGCCAGAGCCGAGAATATAACCTTCCAAACCAGCGGCGAATTCCGTCGCGAGTTGTTTAAGGGAGGGGAGCCAGCATTGCTAAAATCAACAATCGAGCAAATGGCGCCGGGACAGACCCACTATCTCATGAGAATTGAGAAAGGCGATTTGCACGAATGGTTGCAGGACGAAAAGCATCCCACGGCCAAGACGATGGGCAAACTTAAGACGACGAGCCTTGGCATCACTGTGTGCTATGATGCTGAAAGAACCATCATAAGCCGACTGCTTAGACTCGTTCGATCATGGCGTGGCCTTAAGCAGTATGAGACGAAGTTCATATTCAACCCGCAGAATTTCGCGGGCGACCTGCCGCCACCCAATTACCTTTGAGCCGACTGTGAGAAGAAGCGTTCACGGATAAGGTTTGCTTATGCGGGTATCGTTCGACAGCAATGCTTGGGAAAAAATATTCGATCCAGCAGACCGCGATTGGACCTCAATTCGTACGGCGCTAGCGAAAAACCAGATCGCGGGATTCATAAGTGAAGCGGGCTTTCGGATCGAAGCAATCCGAAAGAGCGAACGCACGTCCTATTTCGCCGAGCCCGCAATGCAGGTGCAGTTCTCCATAGTTGAGAGGGACGGCAAGCCTAGTATCCAGATGACAATGGGTCCCGATGACGCCCGACATCCAGGCCTGCACGAGATCCAATCGGCAAAGCTAAAAAGTGCGCTCGACGCAGGTATCAGGCTTATGCGAACCGCATCATGGCTCGGATTGCCTAGCCCGGCGGAGATTGGCGACCCGGCGCTCTTTGCGCATATGGCGCACGGAGACAGCGAGCGCGAGCAACGCCAGATTGATGCCTTGGCACGCATTGAAGCTCAGGGCGTGGGTAGGGCTGCGTTCGATGCCGCTGGTGGGTGGCAGGGGGCCGGCGGAGTGCTCCAGAACGAAAAGAGGTCTCGTAAGGCTTGTGCCGAATGGGCGGACGGAGAGCTCGTCGCTGCCCACATAGCCTATCGAAACGATATTCTCTGCACCAATGATCAAGCCCACGCCGCAGGCCGATCCATTCTTGATCCGACAAACCGAGCCTGGCTCACGACGGAGTTTGGAATTCAATTTGCAACGCTGGATGAGCTTCTAGGTCAGATTAGCGCGACGTGAGCGTTTTCGCCGCAACGATTGCTAGTTACGAAGTCTTCGCTTCGGGAGGCCATGGACGCTCGGACATGACATCTGGGTGCCGACCGTCGTCGGCGGCAATGCCGTGTTCATCCCTAAGCTCATCGATCTCTTTCAGGCATCTTCTCGCTATGGCGGCCTCAGCAGGCGTGCCATCCAACATGCCAAAAAGCGCCTTACGCAATTCGCCTACCGGAGCGGGGTAGACATTATAAGCGTTGGAGTCTTCTCCAATGGGCACTTTTTCCGTCGCTACGGCTTCCAGGGCTCGGTGCATCTGACCGTCGTAAGACTGTTTGGTCGCAGCGTACTTCTTCACCATGGCAACGATGTCGTTCTCTCCCGCCGCCTCGCCGAAGAATTGTTCGAGCACTTTACGGCCTGGGCCATCGCCAATGGTTTCGTATCGCTTCTGCAACTCGGAGTTCAGTTCTGGGGATCTTTGAGCATAGGCCGCGAGCTGGCGTCCGATATGCCACGCGTCGACGCCGTTGGGGCCGCGACCGAACATGCCATCATTATAGAGATCCAGATAGAGCAGCACGGACGCAACAGCGCCCCGCTCCAAGAAGGCCCGCATCCATGTGTGGTCATCCGCGATGTCTCTGTGTTCCCGGGCGAGACGCAACAGCAATTCATCTCCCAGTGGGCCAGGTATCGCGGCAACAGCGGTCAAGACGCGTTCCCACCGCTTTGCCCAGTCGCGACCGTAGAAAGCTTTTACCTTGACCAAGCCCTCAAAAACGGCCTCAGGCTGGGTTGAGAACGGTAGGAGCTCCAGCCATGGTTCAATTTCCCAGGTCTCCTGCCGCTTATGCCAAGCGTTGGGATCTTGATTGGCGGCCGAAAGCCAATCGTTGATAGCCCGCGTGAGGAGGTCCGCATCTATGATCTGTCCATCAAGGACCATGGCAGCGAGAAGCATGGGCTTCGTTGCCAAAGGTTGCGGCAGAGCGACAACGCGGGCGACGAGATCGTCACGGTCGCCATGGGGCATGCCTAAGCCAACGCGCATCAGGTTGATCGCAAGTAGCTGATCTTCCTTTTCCCTCTCCGGTCTCGCCAACCGGTCTATGGCCGCGAAGATCGGCGCCGCGAGGGCATTTGCGGGCGCTGGACGAGGCGAAGCAGCCCGGGCCTTTCGGGCGGCATCGACTCCATCGAACCAGGGCCATCGACGGTTAAAACTCGGTTCGGGCACGTTCAACTGCCGATCGGATATTGACTTGAGGATCAACGCCGCCGAAATGCCAAAGTCCCTGTCCTCGAGGTATTGCGCTGCGACCCTAGCTACTGCGTCCCCGCCGATGCGGATGAATGAGGACCTGTACTGAATGTCGTAGATCATACTCGCGTCTGACGATGCTACGATGTCACCGCGCCTCAAAGCGTCAGCGCGACCCGCTCGCGCGTTTCTTAGCCGCAATAAGTCTTCGTCCAAAAGGCGCTTTAGTTCGGGAACAAGCTCATCAAAGCCCAGACGGCCGATGGCACTCGCTACGTGACTAAGCTCGCGCCGACCTCCCGCAGGTATTGCAAGCACTGTACCTGCCCAGCGTCGCAGAAGTTCGATCCAAGCGCCACGGCTGGTTGGATCAATCACTAGCGGCTTGTCGCCACCTCTGTCGTGAACGCCATGATGGGCGACAAGCGACGCCAATGCATCAACAACATTGGGGTCATCTGACTCGCCCTTGCGCAGAACGGCGGCAGCGAAGATCGCCGGGCGTGTGCAATGGAGCCTGGATTCAATACAAATATATTCATCCGAAAGCGCCCGGTTGGACCGGTCCTCGTGCAACGCTTTTGCAGCTGATAGGAACTTATCGATAAGCGCTTCGATTGTTGTTTGGCCCACCAATGCGGCTGCGGCGTTGATTTTGCGGTCGTCGTGATCGGTATTGAGGACGGCATCGACGATAGGCCCAGTATCGATAACATCCAGCTTTAACAGGACATCGTCGGCGTGAAGTGGCATATCATAGCCCGCCGCCAATCGTTGACGCAGTCCTTCGAGTAGAGCGGCAGGTGCGGCTCGTTGTGCAAGATATAGCCAGCTGCTCTGCGGATTGTTGGTCACAAACTGTTGATCCGCAATCGCCGCGGCAATCGCCGTGTCGCGTCCTGGCACGTCGGCCGATTGTTGAAACAGAAGGCCCAGCCGCTGAGACGGATCGGTCGTCGTACCAACGAGCCTTGACTGAATCTCTTGCAGTCTTTTCGCAACGGCGTCGTCCCTGATCTCCCTCGCATACCCGGCTCTCGCGATCAACTCCCACGTCTCATCATGCGCGGATGATAGCAGATCAGCGACGTGATGATCGGCCCGTCGAAATTGAAGGTTCTGAACGACCTCGGCTTGCACTTTGGAGCTTGAATCAGCCTTAGCGAGCTCCACCGCCAGATCCATTCCATCCAACCCGCTCTCTCCCGCGATCATCGAGAGCAGTTGTTCTCGCGTTTCCTCGGCTAATCCCGCAAGCTTTGCCTGAAGATCGTCGCCGAGGACCCGCGGACGAAAGTACGGTGCCCCGCGCAGCGTCGGAATCTGTATCTGTCTGTCGCTGCTTGACGCGAGGGGCCAAACCTGTGCGGCAAATTCAGGTCGGCCAGTCATGATCATAAAGCGAACGGCACGGTCTGCTTTGCCTGCCTGGTGCCAACGCGCAGCGAACGCGATGATATCGTCTCGCACGAGATCCCAAACTGCGGGTGCGGCGCGGAAGATCATCTCGGCCGCTAGCATCGGATCGATAGGCAAGGCGAGACGTACGGCATGAGCGACGACTTCCGCGCCGTTACTCTCTCGCGATAGCCGTTCGGTTGCGAACAAGACTGACTCTTCCCACGAAGGGCGGTCGAGGACGGATGCACGCAATTCTACGCGGGCGCCTGCATCACCGTTTGCCGCCGCCTTCATCAACTCGACAACCCGGCGGCTCGCATACCATTCCTGAAATTGCTGATGTTGGAACGCAACACCGTCTCCAGAGCGCATCAACAGGTGGTGGCTCGTCAAGGCCTCCAGGACTGCACTCGGCTCAAATGGAGCCGCAATTTGGCCCCTCTCTCGCAGTCCTGCGCTCGCATCTGCCACGAAACGACGCGCATCGGCCTCAGGCAGAGTCGTTGGACCCAGTGCGTTTAAACGACATGCCAAATCTGTCAGAATCTCCGTGTGGCAACCAAGGAGCGCAAACTGCAGCGCGTCGGCGTGTTCGGGCGCCCTCTCGTGTTGCTCCACGAACAAACGAAGCACGGCTTCCTTGGTGTCTGGGGGTGCGCCTTTCGATCCGACCGCGAGCAAGGATGTCAGATAAAGGGGAATCGCGATCAGTGAGCGAACGCCTGGGGTGCGCCATGCATTGTCGACGATCTTCTCGCCGACTGGACCATACAGTGCTGCAGCAATGGCGAGTTGTTGATCCTCGGAGAGTAGGTCGATCTCGACGCGAGGGCCCATTATCGGCACGTCAAGCGCTTGCTGTCGCGTCGTTACGATGATGCGAACGTCGGGCCAGTTACGACGGATCTGCCCCACTTCGACCCGCAGGCGTTTGTGAGCGTCTAAGTCGAGTTCATTCCAGCCGTCGAGTAGGAGTAGTAGTCGGCCGCGCGCGGCCAATGCGTTTATGTCTTCAGCGCTGATGTTTCGGAAAGCGGCGCGATGATGCAAGCTTGCGAGAAGCCCGATTTGGCCGGCAGCCCAGTCGCCCAATCTAAAATACAGCGGCACAAGAGAATTCGCCGTAAGCGCGTGCTTCGCCAGCTGGAAAATCGTCGTCGTCTTACCTGTCCCTGGCGACGCCACTATCGTGACTTCGGGAGCAGCTTCAACAGCCAGTGGCAATCTGCTGATGTTGAAGGAAGGCGTCTCCATGTCGCCCACTATTCCAAGCGACAGTTCGACGGAATCGCGCTCCCACATTGTCCCGCGCGTGCGCGAGGATATATCCATGTTCGCTGCAGCGCGGACCCTGTCAAAGATCGCAATAAATTCAGCATCAGCTTGATCCGTGTCGGCCACGATGGCGGCCTCAATCCGGGCAGGCTCCGCAAAGACCGTACTTGGAGACACCAGTTCACGGAATGCCTGCGTCTGTGCGTCTCGCTTCCATTTAACGAGAGTCTCGACTGGGAAACTCTTCGGATCGGCATCAACCATCCGTCCACAATTCTGGCAAAGCCAGATGCCATTTTCCTTGCTGCGCCGCTCCTCTTGCGTCTGCGCTGCATCGTAGCGAGGACCGCCCGGTGAAGCCGCGCAAATATGAGCCGCGACACCCAGCACCAGGGTCCCGTCCTGAGCAGCATTGGCACTGACGGTTGGTCTGCGGCATTCAGGGTTCGAGCATCGATAACCCACGCCTTTGGCAATTTCCGCAATCGTCTGCCTTGTGAAATCGTCCCGCACGTGCCGTCCAAGATTTTGGGGCTAATCCTCAAAGAATCCCTGACAAAGCAATAGCATAAGTACCTGTGGTTGCACATTGGGCCGAATATTGCTGTCTATGGGCCTAATCCACAGCAAGTCTGAACGAGTGATTCGCATGCCGAAGGTTCTTCCGAGCCATATCGTTAGCGCCGTTGATAATATGTTCGGCGTCGGCCGCAGCGAGCTCTATAGCCAGGCCATCACACCCGACCATCGTGGGGAGGTTTATGCCCTGCTCGACATGCTCGACCAGGTGCCGCGCGAGCTGATTGATCTGTCGTCTACCGACTATTTGGAGCTTTCACGCTGCCGGGCGGTGCTTTCGACGGCGTTGAGCCGATGGAACGGCGGTGACGGCCGCCCGGTGCGCGATGTCGGCAGCAAAGATCCGGTCGAGCGCATCCGGCGCCTTATGCGACTGTGCCAAGACGAGCTGCCGCCGGCCGAGCCTCTGTTACCCTTCATCCAAGATGCTGATATCCGCTTAGGTATCGAAGACCGCATTAGGGCATCCTGGATCGATTTCAACGCTCAGGAATGGATGGGGGCAACGGTTCTCGCCGGCGCGGCGTTAGAGGCGTTGCTTCTATGGGGGCTGAAGAACCGCCCTGTCGCGAAGAGCCCTGTCAAACGGCTCGATGAACTTCATCTCGGCGAACTGATCCGCTATGCCGCGGACAACGGAATAATCGGTGAGGGCACCAAGAACCAAGTCGGCCTCGCTAAGGATGCGCGCAACTTGGTTCATCCCGGCAGAGCACTACGATCCGGCGAAGCGTGTAACAAGACCACAGCGCTAACCGCGTTTGCTGCCGTCTACCGTGTGATCGATGAGCTTAAGGCGTCCGCATAATGGGCGGCGATCCGAAGCTTGAATCCGTGCAGTGTCTAGGGAGGCACAATGCAGCCGAATGAAGTAGTCGAAACGCTGGAGCGTCACAGAGGGGACCTCGATGCGATTTTGTCGCGATTCCAAAAGACCCGCGACGGGATTGATATCGGGGACCGTGACGATGCTCGCTTTAGGGGAATTGTTCTCGAACTGAGGGATATTTTCGATGACTTGTTCGTTGAAGGTGCCCGGCACTCACGGCCGTTGCTCGCATACTACCAGGAGAGCATCTCAAATTTCGTCGGAAGCCCGTCCTATCATGGCGTCGAGTGCGTCAGAGATGTCGTTGGGGCAGCAATTTCCCGAGTGGAACGCAACCCGCTCGCGCTGAAGGCAACTGCCGCCGCTGCGCGGGCCGCCGGCAAGAAAGATCCCGATGTTATCTTGCGGCTAGCCGAACGACTCCATGGGGTCATCCGTCAGCTCCGGGAGAGGCGAGAGGAACGACCGACGCTTGAAGTTGAAAATGAGTACGACGTGCAGGACCTGTTACACGCGTTGCTGGTCATCTATTTTGACGACATTCGAAAAGAGGAGTGGTCTCCAAGCTATGCCGGGGGTGCTTCACGCATGGACTTCTTGCTGCCGGAGGTCGAGACGGTGGTCGAAATCAAGATGACCCGGCCCTCTCTGACGACGAAGCAGCTCGGCGAGCAACTGATCGTCGATATCGCGAAGTACAAGCAGCATCCGATGTGCCGCGGTCTCTATTGTGTCGTCTACGACCCGTCAGGACGTATCGCAAATCCCCGCGGTGTTGAGAACGACTTAAGCGGCGACAACGAGAAAATGAACGTTCGCGTGATGATCGTGCCGAGATAAGCCTTGAAGGCTTGTTCGAAGCAGGCGACTAGTCCGCTGTGACCGGCGGGCCTGGCGGCATCTTTCGCTTGTAAGCGCCGCAGTGCTCGACGAACGGGCAGGTCGGGTTCTCAGGCTTCTCGAACCATTGGTAAGCGAAGCATCGACCGCTATTGAAGTCGAGGGGTTCCGTTGGATCGAGGTATCTCATCAAAATGCGTCCCTCGACGAAGCCGCAGACCTGCTGCACGAGGGCAGATTTCAAAGTCGAATTGAGCAAGTGGAAGATAGCGCGCGTAAAGGCGTTGATTTTCTCGATCGCTTCATCGATCCAGGCAAAGACGTCATTGATAATGAATGCGCTTCCGTTCTGTCGCATGCCCATATGCATGTAGCTGACGGAGCCCGTGTTATGATCCAGCGAACATCCGCCGGTCGCGAGGTGGGTCAACTCATCGCGCCAATAGAGGAGGCCATTGTACCAATGAGCCGAACGGATTGCGTCCTTTAACTCTTCAGGAAAACCGCCGGTCACTTTGTCTATGTTCTGAAACAGCTTCCTTGTGGAGCCCGGAAATGACCGAGAGCCCCTGCTGTAAATGGCATGCAGTACCTTTACGGTGCAGTCGACCGAGGAATAGAGCTCAAGGACAGCCGCTTCGATAACAGTTGACAGTTCGCGAGAGTTTACAGCTGGCGTAAATCCATTCTTGTTGAGTTGGTCTCGGTCGATATCAAGGCCGGGTCTCAATTTGACGGCTAGGGCCCGCAGTGTGATCGCCTTTTCGAGATGTGTACCGACGCCGCTCACGGCACGTCGGTTACGGTCGGAAAACTTGTAGGTCTCTCCGTAAAAGTTGGCAAAGCGGTCGACCTCGCCCCAGAGTTCAGGCGCAAAAACGCGGACGGTCGGTAGCATTTGCTGTGTCATGCTCGACAAAGGCTTACCACAAAAGGCGCGGCTTGTGTACGGGCGTGGCTGCAGGCGGTCCAGCGGACTATTATCCGACGCCGCCGCGCACTGGTCTGTTGCACTCCAATAGGCTCGGCTATTCTGGAACTATGTCTGACACTCTATATTTGCAAGCCATCGAGCTGCTCTTGTCCGCCATGTACCGTACGCGAGGAGACGACGGGCTAGAAAACCGGTTCTTGGTCGGCCCGCCGGGAACGCCGCTTTGGCAGAAGCGCATCAGCACATTTGTGTTCTTTAGACGCCGGTTGCTGGTTCGCGCGGCGCTCTACGTAAGAAAGGTCGGGCCGCCGTATCTCAGATCGACGGCCATGAATGATATTCAAAGCCAACTCAGATCCTTCGCAATTGCGCACTACGGGCTCTTCGCTAGTGAAACATTCCTCAGGCGATTCGAGGAGTCTTACAATGAGCGCATTGGGCAGGACGTAAAGATCAGGCTGGCCGACTTGCTCGCCGCATCAGAACTATTCAATCCCAAGAGTTGCCTTGCGCTTTATCCGCTGGTGCCCGTTGTCGTCGAGACTGATTTTCGTTCGTCGCCGTTCTTTCTCCTTCAGCCGGGCTCAGTCAGCGAAATTGACACGGACATAAAGGTACCGGCGTTCTCGCCCGAGGTATTTCCTCCCGTAGCCAATTGGGACGCAAGGACCGAAAAGGCGTCATCTTGGCTCGGCATACGGTCGCCCATCATTCAGGCGTCTAACAAGATCAAAGCAGCGGTCTTGGGCGCCTTAGCGCTCACGCCTCATCCTCGATGTCGGCATCAATTTTCGATGCGAAGTATGTTCGGTGGACTTTGTTCCTTCGATGCCATGGGGCGCATTAATCTCACGTTTGGCGAGGCGCATACCCCCGCGATGGCCGAGGATATAGTTATCCGACAAGCTGATCACGACTGGCTCGCTATGCTGGCACTCAAACTAGGCCAGACAGATGATCCCACACGCAGACAAATTAGGGCTCTTGAATATTATTATCGGGCATGGCCGCTCGATCCGCACGAGCGCTTCCCTTGGCTCTTCATGACCCTTGATGCCATTTTCGGCGATTCGGGCCGCGCCACTCAGGCTATAATTGACGCGGTCAAACCGGATGGCGGAGCCGGATTCGAGTATAAGAGATTGAGGCTTCTCCTTAGGCTCCGCGCATCGGTGATCCATGGGGGCGCGCCCGACGTCTACGACTCCGACAAATATCACGAATACTACGAGCAGTACGGTGACGACCCGCTCGATGATCTTGAGGTGATTACCGCGAAGTGCCTTCGAGCCCACATATTCGAAGGGGTGTTGGTCGAGCACCCCGATCCTCATGCTGATCTCATTCGAGCGTACCAGGATGGCACCTTGGGTAGGCACTCGTCCTGAGCGCAGGTCCTTCGACGACATTCAGTGGAATCAAGTGGGCGGGTTGGTACCGCGGCGGATTTCCGTTTCACATACGGGAAAGAAGTCGGCACCGGCCGCACCGCCTTTGCCTATGAGAAGCTTGTCCGGTTGAAGCATCTCTACGGCGTCTCGATGTGGGCGCTGCTGTATCGCCTTAAGGACGTCGGGATTATCTCAGAGGCCAACCTGAAAAACCTGTTCCGGACGCCGGCACGGGCGTGGCTCAGGGTTCCACAGCCGCAGTCTCCTGGCCAGCGTGAAGCTTGCTCAATGCCTGGAGGCGTGGCTCAACGACCCCTTAGTACGGCTGCCGGTGGGGCAGCTCAATACCCGACTGCGACTTCTGACAAAGAAGTAACCCAAAAGCGCTGACGTCAGCGGCGAAGCAAAGTGAGATAGAGAATGAAGGCCAGCACGACCACGGCAAGCGAATAGACGGCCGTCTCACCGTTGGCAGAGGCCGAAAAGCCAAAGAGATGAATCTGGAGGCTTTGCGCCGAGGGCATAGGATATCTCCTTGCCGGGCGCACGAGATCGCCCGGCGGTTTTACACGCCTAGGGCGATCTCTGGTTACGCAGTCATCCTACCACTGCGATGGGCGATTAGTCCGCCCCGTCAGAAATCGTATGAAACTCCAATTAGCCCGTCGTTCGGGCTCCGTTTGCGAACCGCTCGAACTCGCATTGGCGAAGGCCTACGGAAAGACCTCTCCCCTCCCTGGGGAAGCCCTGTGCTGCGGGTAGTACGCAGTAGCGAGAGCTGTCCATTAAGTGCGGAAGCGGGAAGCGATTCGCAAGAGGATTGAATGCAGTGACGTGGTCACAAAAAGGCTTTGAAGAATGCCAGTGCGGCAGTGACGAGAGCGCCCAGGGCAACCAGCGGCCCTTTATCGTGTTCAGCAACGCGCCTAGCAACGAACTCGAAGGCAGACAGCGGAAGCAGCAACGCTGCGACGACCAGCACCGCAGTTGACAGGAAAAATTGCTTCATTGCTATAATCACGCCGGTCAGCGACACGCCGGCAATAGCGCCGTGGAGCGCGATGATTTCAGCGCCTCTCCAATCCAAGGTCCTGTCCCACGCGAAAAGCAGTCCGCCCAAGAAGGCCGCGCCGCTCGGGATTAGAAACCACACAAAGACCGCCACCCAGAGCGGCGCTGTGAAGAGCATTACAACGGTCACCAGAGCAGTAATGAGCGGCGTGTCTTCGCGCATGAGCTTGCCGGCGCCCCTGGAGACCAGGGCTTGCCGGCAATGGTCCACCGCAGACCAGGCGCGGATATTCCACAGCGCGAGGGCGCGTTGTTGAGCGTCGGAAAGCAGAATGCTGAGGATCGTCAAACAGAACGCCATCGCGCTCAGCAGCATCAGACTCTTGTTCAGCATCTGACTGGCCTCCTGACCAACGCCACTTTAAAACGAATCGGCTCCAGCTAGCGGTGCACAGCCGACTCCGACGGGCGGTTCAAGAGGGCCGAATAAGCCCTATATATCAGCTGGTTGGAATAGAGCGGTCGGAACCGTCAGTTCACTTTCAAGTTGACAAATCGGGCTTTTCGCCCTATATAGAGACCATTCTCTCCCACTTCGGTATATCCAGGTGGACAGGTCGGTTCCTAAAGGTTCCGGCCTTTTTCATTTTGTGCTACCGTTTCGTGTAATGCGCAAAGTGATGACGGGTTCAACCTCTACCACGCCATCGACGAACTCGGAAAACCCCACCTCAAATGGCTCGACCTTTACGCCCTTGCCAAGAGCATCTGCGGTGAGGGCGAGACGCTGGTCGGGGTGAAATATTTCACCGCCTATGCGACCTGGAAGCAGGGGGCCGTGGGGAGGCACCGAGCTTATGTCGCCGCGCTCAAGCATGCGGGTGTCGACCCGATCATCGGTCACTTCAAGGAAAAGCACCGCCGCTGCAGCAGCTGCGGGGCGACCTGGATCGGCCACGAGGAAAAGGAAACCGACGTCGCGATCGCGGTGACCCTGGTGGCAGACGCCTTTACCGATGCCTACGACCGGGCGCTGATCATCAGTGCGGACTCGGATCTTGGTCCGGCCATCGCCACAGTCGCCGACCACTTCCGAAGAAGAGCCTCAACGTCATTGCTCCTCCTGGCCGCCGCGGCCATGCACGCGATCTGAAGCCGCTTTTTGAGATCACGCCTGGCCGGCTCGCGAAATGTCTGTTGCCGCAGACCGCCAACGGTCAGGATGGCCAGCCGCTTTTTACGCGACCAACCTCTTACGATCCGCCGAAACCGTGATACTCCGCAACGAGTGGTGGGTGAACTGATGGCCATAGGCGGTAACCGAGCCAAGGTTCGCGTTTATCACTTTGCAAATCGGGAATTCGGGCTGGATGATATCCGAAGGCGGCGGCTCAAGATTGCGACCATTGCCGACGTCAACGACCCCTTCGAACTTCTACCTTCCTCAACTGACAAGCTTGTTCGCCAGCGCTTCCGTATCTGGCGAGAACAGTTTGACAAGGCGTTCGGTATGCTCTGTTTCAGCCGGAGCTGGCGAAACCCTGTCCAATGGAGCCACTACGCGGCAAAGCACACCGGCTTGTGTTTCGGCTTCGACATCCCTTCAAATCTTCTGACGAAGGTTCGCTACTCGGCCGATCGCCTAACTCCGAGCGTCGAGGTGCTGGAAGGTGGCGGGCCGAGCGCACAGAAGGAGATGCTGAAGCTGCTTTCAACCAAGTACGAGCATTGGCGGTATGAGAATGAGCTGCGTCTCTTCACCCGGTTGAACGACAAGGACCCTTCCAACGGGTTATACTTCGCTGACTTTTCCTCACGCATGACGCTTAAAGAGGTCATTGTCGGGCCACTGTCCGCTGTGACCCAGGAAGAGTTAAAGGCTGCCCTGGGCGATCTTGAGCCCCGGGTGGACGTCTATAAGGCTCGACTAGCCTTCCGAACCTACACGGTCACGCGCCAGCTCAACCCGACCCTTTGGGAATAGATCGTTGTTCTTTTTGGCCCGGCCGCCGTCGGGCTAAGCCGTCGCCACAGAATCGGAGTCTCTGCCGTCATCGAGCATCTGCAGAACCCTGTGTGAAGCGGTCAGTCCGCCGACCACCCGCATCGCCGCTTCCGGCTCGTGAGGATCGCCGCTGGTGCGAAGACCGCCGAATAGCTGATATTCCCAGATCGACATTTCCGGAAAATCAGCACCTTGCGCGCCCTCATACACGAGAGCGCCAGCGCCAATATCGCCTTTGATGCGGGCGCGGGCATTGCCGGCGAGCAGCTTGCGGTGAATCTCCTCGCCTTGCCGGTTCAAGAGCCCCGCCCAGACGCCATGCTTCTGCCGGTCGAGCGTCACCCCGAAATGGTGATAGAGCAGCCCTTGGGTGATGAATTTGAACAGCTCGCCGACCCGGTTACCGTCGAAGGGCAGGGTCATCGCCGGCACGAAGATGCCGTTCTGAAGCGTCAGCTCCTGCCGGTGTCCGGCGGTAAGCTGGTTCTTGAGCTTCGCATTTCTGTTCAGGCGCGGCTCGACCATCTGAGACAGCACCGTGAGCGCGTCCTGATGGTTGCTGGCGAACGGCAGCACGGACGTCAAATAGTGCTCGTGGCCGCTCTTGACGTTATTGCATGCTCTGCAGGCCGGGACCTTGGGCAAGTTCGCCCGACGATTGACTGGCAGAAATTCCCGCGCGAAGACATGATCCATCGTCTCGGCAGGCGAGATGCCGCAGTAGACACAGATTTTGCCGACGTGCCGCTTGCTCATGACCGCCGTATACCAGGCATCTCAGCTGCGCCGATCGGCAAAAGAGCGGCCGAGTTGATCGGCTGGAGGTCGAGGCGGGGATAATTCGGGACCCGACCGCATTGGCGCAAAGATCGCAAGCGCGGGGCAGACGGTGGCTTGCCTTCGCACACATTCCACTCCCTTTATATGTTGCCGCCAGTCGCGCCTGATAGTGATCATGACGGCCTCCCTTCGTGAACTGCTTCGACCTGCTCGGGGCTGGGAGCCGACAAAGAGGTAGGATTTTCGACCCATGATATCTCGCCTAGACTCAGGAATACGAGTAATCCGCGCTTGGCTCCAGTCGCCTCCAGATAATCCTGGAGCTGCGCGGCGTAGCGATGGCGGATTGCCGAACTTGGGTTGACATCCGACTTCCAATCAACCGCTATCTCCACGCTGTCCTCTCTGGTCGCGAGCGCGTCCGCTCGGCCTGCGACGAGGACACCTTCACGTGAAGCCCAAATCGCGACTTCAGGCACAAGGAAGGGCCGCAACTCCGCGATTTCCGGCAGGGCTAGAGCCCGCAACGCGCATCTCGCCATCTCTGCCGGATCGGGACGGGTCTCCTTCTCGTCCGCGTCCGTTAGCAACTGCACGAGCAACTCTTCGGCCCGGAAAGCCACCAGTCTCTCCTGAACCTCTAGCTCGCCTGTCAGGAACTCCTCCATCAATTTGTGAAGGACAATTCCACGTAGTGCTCCGCCGCCAACCACTTCCATTTGTTCGGCAAGCGAATCGGCCACGACGACGGTGTCGACGGGATCAGCCAGGCGGTCTTGATCGTGATCGCTCGGACGGCGCCAGACAACGGGCGGTGCTCCCTCGTTCACCTTTATCTGCTCTGCCGTGAAAGTGTCGGCGGATTGGTTGTTCTCGTGCGCTGCCGCTTGGCGGACGTCCGATGCGGGGAAGCCCGAAACGTCCAGCTCTGGGATCTCTCCTTGCTGAAGATCAATCGAGCTGAACCATGAGCTTTTCGCAGCCTGAGGGATATGCGGAAGGATAAGGAGATCCCGCGCTCGCGTGCACGCGACGTACCAGATTCTCTCGCGTTGGTTGGCGTCTTCCTGACTTTCCTCCGCGCGCGCCGCGGCCAAATCCGGTGGCGCGACTCCTCCGATCATCCAGTGCAGAGTGTTATCGGACTGCCGATGTACAAACTGATCCGGGCGATAAAGTTCAGTCGTTGAATTGATCGGTATGACGACTGGCCATTCTAGGCCCTTCGCTTTGTGTATGGTGACAACCTCAATCGCGTGCTCAGCAGCATCGATACGCCCCTCTGGCGCCCGTACTTTGCGTTCCCAATCCGCCTGCAAGTCTCGAACGAACGCGCGTAACCCTGCAACTCCATAGCCACGCGCGCGCTCAATGAGTGCGTCCAGATTGGCGAGCGCCCGTGCGTTGCGGTTGCGGTGGCGGGCCGCCATAATCACGCGTGCGTTCAGACGTTCAATCGCCTCAGCCAGGATAAGGCTTGGCGTCGAGATCGCTGCGCGCCGCCGTAGATCTTGCAAACTGACGAGAATTGCTTTCGCGACGGGATGTTGGACCGCCGAAGGATCGGTCCGTACGCTTAAGAAGTTCGGGCGCCCGTTTATCTCCGGCAGTCCGGCGGTGATGTCCAAAAGTTCTTGGTCGGTCAGACCGACCAACGGTCCGCGCGTGAGCGCACCGAAAGCTAGAGTGTCGGAGGAATCGGCCAGCACACGAAGGAGCGCGAGGATATCCTGAGTCTCCTGTCGTCGCATGAGCGACTGACCCGCTTGCGACGATACGGCAAGGTTGCGCTGCTCCAGCGCGCGTTCGTAGCGCCAGAGCTCGGTGTGCCCTGGCGATAAAAGTGCAATGTCCCCGGGCTGAAGGGACGAAAGGGAGCCGTCCGCGCGCCGGATCATCATCTTGCCAATTAAGCGAGCACAGATGTCCGCGACCTTTTCGGCTTCGGCCTCACGGAACATCTCCGCGTAGATACGTCCTTCGGTCGCCACTTGGATCGTGAAGCGGGTCACGCACGGAATGGGATACGAACCGTCAGGGATCGTCGACGCAAGCGCGACATATCTGGGCTGCCCGGTCTTGCCGAAGACCGTTTCAAAACACGAATTGACGTGTCGAATGATCGCCTTCTGAGATCTAAAATTCGCCGTTACTTCGATGACGGCCCCACTCTGCTGTGCGCCAACAAGTCGGCGGCAGAGTTCATAAATCTCGATATCCGCGCCTCGGAACCGGTAGATAGCCTGCTTTGGATCCCCGACCAGGAACAGAGAACCGGGCCGCAACCGACTGTCTTCCCAGCGATCCACACGATCGTCAGTCGCGGCGATGGAGAAGAGGATTTCGCTCTGAACACGGTCGGTGTCCTGAAATTCGTCGACCAGAATGTGCTTGTAACGTCGTCCGATCGCTTGGCGGACTTCTTCGTGGTTGCGAACCAGGGACCGCACATGCAGGAGGAGGTCGTCGAAGTCGAGCACCGCCGCCGCCCGCTTTCGTACCTCGTAGCTTTCGAGCAGCAGATCGAGCGACGCCGACAAAATGCAGACGAGCGAACCTGCGATGTGTCCGATCAGCTCGTTCCAAGCGTCAACGACTATCTGATAGCGCTGGATAGCAGCCTCGCTGCCCGACTCACCGGGATGCGCGCCAAAGATCTCCGCTGCTTCACTATAAGTCTTGAGCTGAAGTCCCTTAGCGAACAGTCGACATGGACCAGCATCGCAAAATCGCCATAAGGTCGCGAAATCGGGTGCGCTATCGAAAGCGTGCTCATATCGCGCCGAGAGCCGACGCAGCTCATGGGCAATTCCCCGGACGCCGTTGTCGTTGTCGATATTTGTTTGCCACCTATAAAAATCATCGACTGCCTGGGAAAACACGATGTCGGGTCGGGCATCTTGTGGCGGGGGAATTGGAGCCGCTTCCGGATGTTCGCGCCGGAGCATAGCAAGTTCACGAATGAGATCGACGACCTTCAGTGGAATCTCCTCCGCGAGCACGACAATCGGGTCGTCCTCAATCGCGCCGCCCTCGGCGAGTCTGCGGGAAAACCACGCAGAAAGCTCGCCGCGAAACAGCGCTTCCGCGATCGTTTCATCGACTATGCGCGCGCCCGGATCGAGGCCGGCCTGTACTGCGTGGCTATGAATGACGGCCTGGCAAAAGCCGTGGATTGTCGTGGCGGTTAATTCGTCAAGCCTCGGTGCCGCCGCAGAGAGTGCCGCTTGCTGCGCGGCTGTGAGGCCCGAAGGGAGTACGGGCTTAATGAAATCGGGTATGTTGCCTGCAAGGAGCGCTTCCACCGTCTCCCGGATACGGCGCGCGAGCTGGCCGGCCGCGAGGTCAGTAAAGGTGATGGCGGCAATATCCCCGGGTGGGAAACCAGCTGCCAACATTATCGCGACGCGCCCGGCCATGAGCGAGGTTTTTCCCGTCCCGGCGGCGGCCTCGACCAGAAGAACCGACGTGAAGTCAGTCATCGCGCGAATACGACCATCCTGATCGACCAGCGTCATTTGGACGAATTCCACAGCTTGCCAAGTCTCTGGTTGGCGGCGCGAAAGTCGCCCCCTTTACGCCGGAGGTAGCTCTCACGATCTGCAGGAAGAGCGAGGCGCATATCATCGTAGTGCGCGTCCTGCTCCCACCGCGGCGCGATGCGTCCACTGCGCAGGATCTCCACCCCTGCCACCAAGAAAGTGGTGGCCTCGACAATCGCATTGTCCAGTTCGTCACCTCTCAATTCGAATTTGGCGGGTTCATCAGCGAGGTAGATCAACCTCGCTACAATCGTTCTGACCTCCGGAAGAAGTGTGCGGACCGCCATGGCGTAGAGCACGCGCTGAAGCTCACGTCCCTGTCCGAGCACGATACGCTGACTTTTCGGAGGCGGCTTGGTGCTCTTGTAATCAGTGATCTGCGCGCCGTCGCCCGAAGCGCGTATATCGAGACGATCGATCCGACCGCCATAGACGAGTCCCGCTTGCGCAATCGGAACCTTGATTGTCTCATTCCAGGGGAGTTCGCTACGTGTTGATGCTTCCTGGCCGAACGGCACCTCGCTCCAGGTTCGGGTGTCGGTCCTAGTCGGATCATCAGACGCAAGCCCCTTGGCCGTGCGCCGGGCTGCTTCCTTCACGGTATGCTGCCAAAGTATAGGCGGCGGTACGGAGCGCTGTAGCGGCCAAGAAGCCATAATCCTGGATGAGGCCGCGGCGATAGCTGCGTCGATCTCATCCGGGTTTGCGCGAGCGAACCCTGGACTCGGTTCAAGCCTCGTGATCGCGCCGCTGATGAGTTCGTGCACGAGTTCACCAAAAGCCATTGGATCCAGCTCAAGGGGTTCTGGCTCCATCCGTATGGAGTGCCAACCCAACGCGTAGCGCCAGACGAAGCCGAGCGGATCGCGCAGAAGGCGCTGCAGCGATGTCGTTGAATTGAGTGCGGCCGAGTGCGGCCAGAACCGCAGGATGGTCGGCCGCGATCAGGCCGTCGTGGCGCGTTAGTGTTGATTCCCGCAGCCAATTCCGCCAGCAAAGCTGGCTTTGGCGAACATGCTCGAGCTGCCCTGCTTCACGAGGCCGGGCCAACAGACGGTCAGCTTCACTGAATGCGTGCGCAGGAATTCGGTCCCGCTTATGGATGACCTCGTCCTCAGGCCAAAGCGAACTCGGGGAAAGGATGCTGCCCTTCGCGTTGCGCTCTGGCCGTGACAGAACCAAGACCTCGCGCGCTGCACCGCGGATCACATCAAAATGCAAACGGTCGCGGTCTGCCGTCGTGAGTCCATGCAATGTCCGCCGGTCGAGAAGATGGTCGGGGATCAGAGGGTCATCACTCTCTAAGCGAGGCCACGATCGATTAGTCAGGCCGAGCAAACGGACAAAGGGTCGCGGGCTCGCAGCCAAGTGCGACGCAGGACACCAAACAATACTGTTCGCCGGATCTCGTCCATCACGTACCCGCAATGCCTGCAGCGAGAGCGCGATTGCGTGGAGCGGCGCGCTCCGTGATGCTTCCTCCCACATGGCCAAGCTGGCGCCGCTGAGTAGCAGCCGGCCTGCCTCTCGGCCCATGTTGGGCCCACGTGCGAGGAGGTCGAGAACCGGGAGGAGGATCGTCTCAGCAAAAATGCCAGCCGTACGATGCGATCGGCCGACGATAAGTGCCTCCCGCCATTGGTCCAGGGTCTTCAGGCCGGCACTCCGAGGTATCGACGAGAACCAATCTTCTGGAAGGGTGCTCATGAAGGGGCGCGCCGGCAGGCGGCGGAAAAGTCGCCAAACGCGTTCTTGGCTCAGGCCGTTCGTCAAGATGTCCGCTAAGGCAGCACAGGCCTGTCCTTCAGGCGTGCTGAGTGCTGGAACGCCGTGCGAGAAATGGAGCGGAAGTCCAGCGTTGTTTGCGTAGGCAAGAAAGTGGTCGTCCCAGTCCGGTGTCGACGTCGCCGCTATCGCGACCTCCTCAGCCTTTGCTTGGCCCGAAGACAGGAGCTGACGCACCCATCGTAGTGCCTCCACGACCTCGGACTTTGGATCGGCGCTCGCCTCAGCCGAAAAGTTGGTCGGAGTAACCTCTGCCCGTGGGCGAAGCGTGCCCTTAAACCATGCATTCTCGGTTCGGACGGGCGTATCCCAGGAAAGTTCGGTGAAGCCGGCGATTTCATTTAGCAAGGGACGCCACACAGCGTCGATCTCCACGACCCCGTCGAGTGTGACAGGCCCAAGCAAGGTCTTCGACCGCGCTGCCCGCGACATCGCAGCGTCACGCAGATCGCGAGGCAGTCTCCTGGAGGCAGGAAGAAGCTTCCTTACGCGTGTCTCGAGCAGATGTAGATCTGCGAAGCGACCGACATGCTGGGGGAGGGATGAAAGGTCGATATCCGCACGCCATACTGCATCGAGCGACTGAAGCACAGCTCGAGGCATGCCCGGCAGGCTCGAAACGTTGCCGAGATCCTGGAAACCGCCAGCGGCCAACGCCGCTTGAATAGCAGGATAGAGAAAGTCTGTAGTGACGGGAGCTATAAACCCGCCAGCAAGACGGGCAGCGACAAGCGGAAGGGTGAGAATTTCACGTCCAATATTTCCGCTACGTGCGGCCGCCAAACGTTGCGTGCGGATAGCCAACGGCCCATGTACGACGAGGGTGGAGCGCACAATCATCAAACAAGATCCTGTAGCGGTTCATTGACCAAACTCGCTTCGACGACTGCTGGATTGTCAATCGGCATCGCTGCTGTGGCAGCAACTATCTGTGCAGTGTGGAGAAGCCGTTGGCAGGCACGCAAGTAAGAAGTGTAGATATCTAGCCGCCTCGTTTGGCCCATTTGGCGACGATTGCATCGAACGGGCGAGAAAACGTCCATCTATTGATGAAATATTTGCGTTCGTCAGCAGGGAACAGCTGCGTGCAATAAAGGTACGCGCGCTTTTGCCAGGCATCCATCCCCTCAAAATCTTCCTTGAACTCCCGGAGCCAATCGGTCGCATTGCTCGTTTTCGCGGCAAGCAAAATTTCGCGCTTCGCAAAAGGGTCGCTTCCGGCGTACCGCTTTGCCAACTCCGAGAAATGGTTAATTGAGGAATTTCGTGAGAAAAGACTCAAAATCGACAATCGAAAGTATTCACTTTCGGCGATCGACTCCGTTTCCAAAAGTTCGATGAACTTCGCGCCGATACCTAGCCAGTCATTTTGAGAAATGTTTTGCACGGATGCTAGGTAAGAACAAATGCTGGCGAAACAGGGCGTCAAGCGCTCAATGTTGTCGAGAGACACCCTAATTGCGCCGGGGTGGCCAATTTGCGCCAAGCGTCGATAGAACCAACGAAGACGAATGAAGTCAGTCTCGGCCGTTGCGATATAATCTTCAATCACGCTTTTCAGCATTCCCTCCGAGAATGCGGTCCAATCCTCCGGTCGTATCTCATCGTAAGAGACTGTGCGATACGGATCTCCGCCTGAGTACCGTCGAACGATATGCAGGATCTGTGCTTCCTCGCTATTGATCGGCCGATCTTCGATCATTCCTGCGCAATATCTGGAAAAGTCGCTAGAATGAAAAAATCTGGTTTTGTGCTTCTGTAAAGTCAGGCGTTGCTGCTTGTCTAAAATGGTTGCGAGGCGTCCAAGCGATCGCTTGCTATCACTAAGGTTGTCGTCAAATATGATGATGTCGTCCGCGTATCTAATGAAGTTCATGCCGACGCTGCTCATGCTGTTGTCTACCGGAATTAGTGATGCTTCCGCGAGCAAATGAGCCGCATGAGGTCCAATGGGCACGCCTCGAGACACGCCAGCTGTAGTGGATTCCATCAAGGTGATGATCCACTTCGTTACTTGGTTAGGAAAACCAGACGCGATTAGCTGATTTTCTAATGTGTGATGATAGATCTGATTATAGAAGTCTGAAATATCGCAGTAGAGTATGCTGCCAGACTCGAGGCCGCGTTCCGCAGCAGTATTCCAGAATTCGTTCCAGGATGAGTGGCGGTCGTACAGGCCGTGTTGCTCTGTCGGATGGAAGCGATAGCTGAATA
Organism: Bradyrhizobium sp. CCBAU 25360; assembly: GCF_028128695.1. Classification (NCBI taxonomy): domain Bacteria; kingdom Pseudomonadati; phylum Pseudomonadota; class Alphaproteobacteria; order Hyphomicrobiales; family Nitrobacteraceae; genus Bradyrhizobium; species Bradyrhizobium sp. CCBAU 25360. The sequence goes on along the minus strand of NZ_LBJA01000044.1, from coordinate 332,912 downwards.
TCTTGGACGGAGGTCCGCGCCGGTTCTCGATGCCTTCGCCATACTGGTGAAGCACAGAACTTAAGATGATGTTGTCTTGTGGGTCTAGTTGTGTGGCCTGCCTGTATGACACCTCGTCTTTTGGAACGATGAAGCGACGATGCGCGCCAGGTGTAAATTCCGTCAGAGGCTTACCTTCAATCAGATTAACGAAATCGTCCGCTAGGTCTGAAATGGCTTCGATTTCGGTTACCCGTGGAAATAGATCTCCGTCGGAATGCGCGGTGACATTGGCGATCGCCCACTTGATTGAATCTCTCGATAGAGACATGTCTACACCTAGAAGCTCTCAATAACATTCGATGTCCGGAAGCGCGGAGCCGCCCTTCGCCAGCGCGGCGTTCAGCGTAGCTTGAATCTCAGCTAAGTTCTTCCCAAGATCGACCGCGCCACTTTGTCCGAGGTAAACCGCCTTCGGGGAGCCGCAAACTGTGAGAGCGTCGAGCTTGGATCCAGTTGGTAACAATTGCGCCATCAGCATTGGATCTCCGTAGACGGGTTGACCGTTTACGACGACCAACTTGATGTCGGCTGGGGTCGCCTTGACGACAGGATCCAAAGGACTCTTCGCCGCGGTGTCGATCTTTGCGTCGACGACGATAAAATCCGCCATCTTTCCAGGTTCAAGACTGCCGATGTAGGTGTCCAAACGCGATATCTTAGCTGCCGACGACGTTGCCATCTTGATCAGCTTATCCGACGCGACGAAGTGGTGGCGTGCTGCGTAGCCTAACTCCTGCACCATTCCTGCGCTGCCGGAAGGGCCCCAATCCGGAGCGATCGCGACTGTGACGTTGGCGAATTGGGCGGAGTCTATGTTGGTTGTCGATCCGTAAAGTTCGTCGTTGCTTCGGGGAGACCAAACTAGACCGACGTTGGTTGAAAATTTTGCGAAGTCCTCTGGCCGCAACGCGGTGCCATGTACGAAAACCAATCCGGCCGGAAGCGAGGCGCTCTTGCTGAACATCGTGAACTCTCTATGCGCACCTGAGTCCTGAGGATTGCCTTCGGAAAGATGAACGATGAGGCTACGTAAGCTTCCGGTTCCGAGTTCGCAGAGAAGATAGTCGAGACGGGTGTGTGGCAATTCCAGCGGGAAGACTTCATGGTCGACTACATCGATCGGTGCATCAGACCCGCTCCCTTTGTTGCACACATCATTGGCAGCGGGGGGCGTGAAGGGAAGGCCTGATGCGGTGTCAAGGTTCCGCGCTAGACCTTTCGCGCATTTCGCATTTTCGGGGTGACCGATCGGCAGCAAGCTACCCACAACCGAAGTTGCCCCGCCCGCAAGCGCTTTAATTTCGGCGTAGATCTCCGACTCACATGCGGCTGCTGCAAGCGCCAGGTTGTGAGGTGTCACCAAGAAGCGATCGTATTCAGCGGTATCCTGCCATTCGTATCGATCGGCAAATTTTCTTCCAGGGACCCAACGGGGCAAAATGTTCCAGGTGAGGTGATTGTGCAGGTCTATGAAGCCGGGAAGTATGATACCTGGCACCTTGATTGATGTTGACAGCGACGGCGCCACCGTCCCGTTACTAATCGCGCTGATCTTTTGCCCCGAAACTACAAGCGTACTGTCGGTAGTGATGCCGTTGGGCGTGAGAACATAGCCCGTAATCGCCCAGTCGTCAGCAGCAGCTTGCCTTAGTCCCAAAAGCGTAAGAATTACTACAACGGCCATTCTGGCCGCGAGCGTGGTCCTTCGATCCATCATAGCCCCCCATCGTTTCTTCAACCGTACATTGTAGTGACCGATACGTGGTTCAGCAACGGCAAGTAGCCCTCGAAACGCTTGGAAAGGATCGCCCTTAGCTTAGATCGCCGCCGCAAACGACGATCGCTCGTTCAAGGGGCACCTCGAATCCAACGTCCCCGTGGTTCGGCCTTGCCCGGTCGTCGGTTTTGCCGATGACGCCGGCGACCCAGGCAAGTCTTCCTTGACGCCCCGGGCGACGATCCGGAGTGTTTCGTCGGCAAGCGGCCGCTGCAGCTTCAGGGCCTCACCTGGAGGAGCCGTCATCCAGGTCTCGACTTCTTCCGGAGTTGTCAGGATAACCGGCATTGCCTTGGGATGGATGGCACCGACCTCGGCGTTCGGCTCCGTCGTGAGGAATGCGTAGAGGTCGTTGGTCGTCTCACCTTCCTTGACTTTCCGCACGGACGTCCAGTTGGTCCATATGCCGGCGAAGCATGCGAGGGGACGGGTCTCATCGAGCGCGAACCAGATATCGCCGCCCTCGGCCTTGTTGAACTCGCTGAAGGAGTTGAACGGCATCACGCAGCGGTTTTCGGTTCCCAGCCATCTCGTCCAGTGCTTGCTCTTTACATTTCGGATGTTGGTCGTCCCGCCGTCCGGCTCCAATCTGAGCAATTCCTTGAAATCCACTGCCTTGCCTTTGGCCTGCAGCTTCTCGGCTCGTTTCTTCGTGGCGTCCATCAGCGCCTTTGATGACGATGGCATCCCCCATCGTGCCGTAGCGAGTTCGCGGCCCTCGGCGCCGTTGCGCACGATCGGTGCCTTGTAGTCGGGAAATACGCCGGGCATCGGCGCCAGGTTGCCGACGTATCGGTTCACGACGCGGAACAGCGCGCTGATCGCGGCTTGGTTGGTCGTGATCGAATAGAGATTGCACATCGTCAGGATTCGGTTCGAGGGTGGCGCGGCTGCCATGTCAACTGTAGCAGAGTCGCGGATGGACGCCGGCCCGCCTTGGCGCATTTGCGGCAGCGCAGCCGGCTGGCGAGATCGTGCACGAAGGTGGTCGGCGGGTGCTTCATCGCCGCGAGGTCCACGTCGCTCGGCGTCTTGCAGCGCGCGCACCTGATCTCCAGCCAGGGGAAGCCTCCGTTCACAGCCTGATCGATGGTCGGCGACGGATCGATCGGTTCGCCGTCACTCCACATCCGCTCGTTCCAGCTTTCGCAAAGCAGCCTATCGGCTTGCTGGATCATTGCCTCGCCTTTGGCCCGCATCTCCGCCGATTGGGTAGCCAGGATGTTAGCCATCGCGCGTGCCTTGCCGAGCTCTTTTGCCAGAGCCTTGCGATCGCCGCCCGACAGGGGCGTAGGGTGATACTTTGGGGCCATCCGGACATCCGCGCAAAAAGATCGGATCGGCAAATGCAGAGCGGCTACGACGTCTCGAACGCTGGCCAGCACCCGTCTTCTTCATGCCTGCCGGTGCGCTGCTGGCAGGTGTTGTCGAGCAACCGCTGCGCCATGTCCTTCCAGAGCGCGTTGGCGCCATACAAGCGGACGGCATCGGCGGTCTGGATTTCCACGGTCCGCTCGCAGCGGCGACAGGAGACGCGGAGCACGTGGTGCTGAATTTCGGAAAGACGCCGCTGCCGCATTTGGGCCTCGGTCGTGCCGGCGCGAGGGTCTTTGAGGACCGATTCCCAGTATTCGGCTGGAAACGGCGCCTCTGGAGCCGCAGTGGAACGGCTGGGCCTACGGGCGGCTTCGGCGGCCAGCTTTTCCATCTGCTTCGGGGTCGGCATGCGCCAGCTCGCGGGTCGGTCGGTCATGCCTGAATTAGAACATAACAAGAACAAATGTCGAGTCCGACTAGGGCAGCTGTTGAGAAAAATCCTCCCATGGGACGGGTCGCGATGTCGGAACCAAGCCGGTTGGTTCGTCTTGAATCCGACATCAGTATCGGAGTTCCCCGGCATGGCCCCCCGCGCTAATTGGAAAGGCTTTCTGCGTCTTTCCCTCGTCACCTGTCCGGTCGCGCTCTATCCGGCCACCTCTGAATCCGAAAAGGTCTCGTTCAACCAGCTGAACCGAAAGACTGGCCATCGGATCAAGTACGCCAAGGTCGACGCCGACACCGGCGAAGAGGTCGACAACGAGGACATCGTCAAGGGCTACAAGGTTGATACTGATACCTTCATCGAGGTGACCAAGGAGGAGCTTGAGAACGTCGCGCTGGAATCGACGCGCACCATCGAGATCGACGAGTTCGTCGACCGCAGCGAGATCGATCCGCGATATCTCATTCGCCCCTACTACCTGCGTCCCGACGGTAAGGTCGGGCACGATGCCTTCGCCGTCATTCGGGAAACCATCCGCGAGATGAACAAGGTCGCGATCGGCCGTGTGGTGCTGACCAATCGCGAGCACATCATCGCGTTGGAGCCTCTCGACAAGGGACTGATGGGCACGCTGCTGCGCTACCCCTACGAAGTCCGGTCCGCGGATGAGTATTTCGACGAAATCCAGGACGTCAAAGTCACCAAGGAAATGCTCGATCTCGCCAAACACATCGTTAATCAAAAGGCGGGCCATTTCGAGCCGGACAAGTTCGAAGACCAGTACGAAACCGCCCTCATCGATCTCATCAATCAGAAGCGCGCTGGCAAACCCATTACCGCGAAAGCGCGTCCTCGAGGTGAGAACGTCGTGGACCTGATGGACGCGCTGCGCAAGAGCCTCGGACGAGAGGAGGCCGCGACAGAGGCACCCAAGAAATCGAGCAAGAAGCCGCGCAAGGCGGCCGCTGGGCAGAAGGAAATGCTGATGCCGATCGCGGGCAAGAAGCCGGCGAAAGAGGCCGCGGTGAAGAAGCCGGCTGCCAAGCCCCAGAGGAAGTCGGCTTAGGTGTCGTGAAGCATCCGGGCACGCCAGACGGTCGCTCCTTCGTCATCGCGCAGGCTCTGGCGGATCGTAAATCCCATCTCGACGAGGTCGCGTGAGACTATCGCGCTGACCGGCAGAAAGGAGACAGCCGGGAAGCCGAACCAACGGCGCATAGAGCCGTCGACCTCGCGATTTGCAATGAGAGGGGACACTTTGCGCGCTGCAGCCCACGCCACTGCGGAAGTTTATCAAGTTGCGTGATTTGCCTTCGGGGAGTGTTTGGGCAGCATAGTCTTTCAGCCTGATCAGCTCGGTTTTGGGGGCTTCGGCCAGCGAGGCGATCCATTGGGGGCGAGACGCAGCTATGGGTGCAGTGCACCGTCAGCAAAGTTTAACATGTTTGAATCCCGAAGCTGACGAAACCGCGTTAGGATTAGATTTTCCCTTAGGGGGCAGCTTATGTTCGATACGGCAACCACCGCGCTTTTGCGCGCGGTTCTCGATGAAGTCTGTGAAAGCGTCTCGGACCGCGAGACCGGGGCACGTGCCCACGTTGCCTCGAAAATCCTAGAGGCTGCGACGAGAGGCGAGATTTCTTCCGAAGGTCTCAAACAGATTGGTCGCGACGCCCTCTCGCACGCGCCGACGATGTGGCGCTGATCGCGGGGCGAGCGTGAACTTTCAAGTCACCGTCCTGAAGATTTTGGTAGCTTATCCGGACGGCTTTGCCGTGATGGAGGACCTCAAGAGGGATATGGCCATCCTGGCAACGAGTGGCCGCGACTGGGCGGACCGGACCAGGCGCCTCGCGGCGAGAGTGCCCGACCTCGACATCTTCTCACAAGGATTGGTCGAACGGATAAGCGGAGGATGGAAGATCACGTCTAAAGGACGGACGTTGCTCGAATTGATGGAAGCGCGGCCAACGGCCTTGGAAAGGGCCGAGGCGCCTCTAGTTCTGGAGACGAGTGCGACCTCGCCGGCGCCTGTTCCTCCGTTGCGGCAGCCCGCCGATCGTGCCAAGCGACGGCGCGAAAGACGTGAACGTCGGCGCGAGGCGCGCGAACGCGCAAGAGCAAACGCGTCTTGAGGTAGCGACTGAGGGAAGAAAAATCCGCCAAATGGGAGCAGCGGTTTGATAGTCCCGGACTGTCGATTTGCCCCGCAGCCCCAAGCATACCGTTACCTTGTTTGCGGCCATGCCGGCCCCGATCTACTCGGGACGGCGACTGAGCACGGGTCCTTCTACCGAGCCGGCGAGCGACAATATAGCGAGGAAATGGAGGCCGAACCCGCGCGGGAGAGCTGGCCGGGTTCCTTTTGAGAGGGCGTTGCGCGGTCGGTGAGGCTGTATAGCTACTTCAGACAATCGCCATAAAGTTCACTGACATGCTCCCCAACAGTCAATCTTCACGAAGGCCGTAATGTCCCAGTACTCACTCGATGTATTGCGTCAGCGCTATGTCGTCGAGAAAAGACCGCTCGAGGCCAGCGTCGAGCAGATCTTACGGGCCGACACCCGCGCCGGGGCGCGAGCCATCCTGGCTTCGATCGATAAACGCCGCTTCGAAAATAGGTCCGAAGGGCAGCGCCTTCGCAAGATGCCCCGCTTCGAGACCTCTCTCTGGGAAAGCGGCCATTATGCCGTGGCAGGTGTGGACGAGGCTGGAATGAGCCCTCTCGCCGGGCCGGTCTCCGCCGGTGCCGTAATCCTGAAACCCGGCACGCGGATCGTCGGGATTGACGACTCGAAAAAACTCGACGCCGCGGCTCGCGAAGAACTCGCCAAGGAGATCAAGGAAAAGGCGGAGTGTTGGTCTGTGGCGTTCGTCGAGGTCGAGGAGATCGACGCGATCAACATCTATTGGGCGGGCATTCAGGCTATGCAGCGTGCGGTCGGGCGGCTAGGCTTGACGCCGCAGCACTTGCTGATCGATGCGAAGCGGTTGAAGGAAATCGATATTCCTCAGCAGGCCATCATCAAAGGCGACGCCAAGTCCGCCAGCATCGCGGCCGCCTCCATCCTCGCGAAAGTCGAGCGCGACGCCGTCATGCGGACGCTCGACGCGCGACACCCCGGCTACGGCTTCGCGGATCACAAGGGCTACCCGGTGCCGGCTCATTATGATGCGCTCGCCAGACTTGGCGCCTGCGCAGCTCACCGGCGGTCGTTCGGACCGGTACGCAAGGCTCTCGGGCTGCCGCCCCTGCCGCCCTGGCCTTCGACATCCGAGCGCGACGCCGGCTGAACAGGTCGTACGCTTCGTTTGGCGGCGCTATTTTCGCGACCACTTCTTTTCGCGTACGACGTCCTTCGCGGTTTTGTCGGCCCGCAGCCCTAGATAGACCGGCTGGCGCAGCTCGCCCTTGCTGGTCCACTCCGCGAACTTCACTTCTGCGACCAACGCAGGACGCACCCAGGTCGTGACCTGCTCATCCTTCACCTTGGCAGGGAACGGTGACTTGGCGGTTTTGAGCTTCATGAGCTTGCCGTGAAGCTCTTCGAGAACTTGGTGGCTGAAGCCGGTGCCAACGTGGCCTATGTACCGCCATGCATCCCCTTCGCGTACCGCGAGGACGAGAGCGCCGAAGAAAGGCCGGGTTCGCCTCGGCGCCGTGAAGCCAGCGATCACGACCTCTTGCCGCTGCGCGGTCTTCACCTTCAGCCAGTCGGCGGTCCGGCGTCCGGACGCGTACGGGCTGTCGGCGCGCTTGGCCATGATACCTTCGAGATGTCTCCGCTCGGCTTCTGCGAAGAACTGCGTTCCCTTGGCTTTGCGGTGGTTGCTGAACGAGATCAGCTTGTGGCGCGGCAGGATGGCCTTTAGCCGCTGCTTGCGCTCAAGGAGCGGCAGTGCACGCAGGTCCTCACCGTCTGCGAACATGAGGTCGAAGGCGCAATACAGGAGCTTCGCCTCATGGCGCAGCGCGTTTTGAAGCAACTGGAAATGCGAGACGCCGTCCTTTCCGATCGCGACGAGCTCCCCGTCGATCACGGCATCGCCCTTCACGCCCTCCAGCGCTTTGGCGACCTCGATATAGCTGCGGCTGATGATCTTGCCATTTCGGCTGTAGAGCGCAACCTTGCCTCGCCGGATTTCCGCGATCATCCGGAAGCCGTCATACTTGTCCTCGAAAACCCAGCCGGGATCGTCGAACGGCGCGTCGGTGAGCGTAGCGAGCATCGGCTGCAGGCGCTTCGGCAGGGTCGACGTCCGGCTCATTCGAGGCCAATCCTTAAGAGCACGTTGCGAAATGCATGGACGTCCTTCAAGGATCAGGGAACGCTTCGGGGCCGCGTCGTGTTCCGCAGGCTTCGTGGCATGCGACGTTGACGCTCGATTAAGGAGGGCGGATCAGACCGATGGCGAGAAAACTGAAAACCTTTCAGACTTCGCTGGGCTTCTTCGATCTGGCGATCGCCGCTCCTTCCATGAAAGCGGCCCTCGAAGCCTGGGGCGCCAACAGCAATCTCTTCCACCAGGGCGCGGCGAAGGAAAGCGACGATCCGGACGTCATCGCTGCGGCCATGAAGAAGCCGGGCGTCGTTCTCAGGCGCCCGGTCGGATCCAACCGATCCTTCAGCGAGCAAGCCGAACTGCCCTCCGATCTCGGCGGGGACAGAAGATCGACGAACGCCCCGCGCAAATCGAAGGGCCAAATTGCGAAGAAGCCTTCCTCACGTCCCGTCGACAAGACGGCCGAGCGGAAGGCTGCGCTTGCCTACGAACGGGAGGAGAGGCGCCGGGAGAGTGAACGGGCGAGGGGGGAGGCCGCCAGGAAGAGAGAACGTGAGCGCCGTCAGCAGGCGGTCGACAAGGCGCAGGCTGCGCTGGACAAGGCGGAGCAGGAGCACGCGAAGCGGGCTGCCGCCATCCAGGCCGAGGTTGAGGCTCTCGCGAAGAGATCGCAAACCGAAGACGATCGCTGGAATAAGGAGAGGGAGCGATTGGAAGCTGCGCTGCAGCGTGCGCGGAGTTAGTTTCTTGGCAGTTCTTGCTCGGCGGCACCGAGGGAAGGCAAAGGGTTGCCGTCAAGCGATCATCGCTCGGGGTCTGGTGCGCGCGCTGCGGCTCGGTTCACCGTGGTGCGGTCCCCTCGCTCCTTGGGAGCGAGCTCCATGACCGCTTGATGCAGCTCGGCCGGAATCGTCAGCGGACTTTCGGGGGGCTTGTTCGCCCACTGCCAGAAGCGATCGAATGCATCCATTACAGGTCCTCCCGCAAGCCCCGGAAGAACGGGTGGCGGACCTTTCCCTCGGCCGACTTCGCGCGATACTCGATCTCGGCCAGAAGTTTGGGTTCGACCCAGATGCCCTTGTGGCCGATGCGCTTGGTATAAGGCTGGGTCTTTCGGATGAGGGGTTTAAGCCGTTTCTGCAGGTCGGCGGCCGAGACCTTGTCGAAGCCGTGGTCGACTTTGCCGGCATAGACCAGATCGTCGCCCTTGCGCCGGCCGACGTAGATGCCGTCCCACTTCGTCCCATCGAGTGCGAAGCCGGCAATGGTCAACGTCTCACGCTGTACGCAGGTCTTTTTGACCCAATCATTCGTGCGTCCCGCCCGATAGGCGCTGCCCCGGACCTTCGAGACGACGCCTTCGAGGCCGAGCTTGCAGGCGTGCGCGAACATCTCGCGGCCGTCTATCTCGAAGCTTTCGCTGAACTGGATGTCGGTGCCGCTTAGAATCTTCTTGAGTTCGGCTTTGCGCTGAAGGAGCGGAAGCTTGCGGATATCTCGGCCGTTCAGATAGAGCAGATCGAACGCGACGAGCACGATGCGCTTCGACTTGCCCTTGAGCTCGTTCTGCAGGACCGAGAAGTCGGTCGTGCCGTCGGCGGCAGGTACCACGATCTCGCCGTCCACCACCGCCGAGTTCGCCTTGATCCGCCAGGCATCATGAGCGACCTTCTTGAAGCGATGCGTCCAATCGTGGCCGCGCCGGGTGAAGATCTTCGCCGTCTCGTTGGCCAGATGGACCTGAACACGGTAGCCGTCGAACTTGATTTCGTGAATCCAGCGCTCTCCGGATGGCACCTTCTCGATCGAGGTGGCCAGGGCCGGTTCGATGAAGCCGGGAAAGGGCGCCTTGACGCCGATGGCCGCCGGCTTGTTACGCTGAAACGCCACTGAAGAACTCCACGCTACAGGCGATTCAAATTGGCACAGTTCGAATCGTTCCGGAACCAGCGAATCCTTGTTGCGTTGCCTCGACGCCACGAACAGGAGGTATCCATGGCGGCAGCTAAGAAGTCGAAGACGGCGCGCGGGCGAAAGCAGGACCGGGCACGGGTGGCCGGCGGGCAGGACTACGAAGTGCAGTACGAGGCGAAGAAGACGCGAAAGTCGGCGTCGGCGGTGAAGAAGGCTGTCAAAAAGGTCGGCAACGCGCGCAAGCGTGTGGAGAAACGGCTAGGCCGCTGAATAGGAGACGGGCTGGCGTCGATGTTTAGCGTCGGTCCTCCTCGTCAGGGGCGCATTCTGGGCAGCTATCACCAATCGAGTCCAGCACGTCGCGAATTGCGGCCTCCGCTGCTTGAGGGGAGACGTCTGCTGGCGGGTCCTGACGGGCGATATCGAAGGCGCGCTCTCGTGCATGCGGATCGGCGCGGTCTTGCATCCAACCGTGCTCCTCGCACTCGCGGATGGCGCCGGCTTCGTTCAGCACGTTGATCGCCCAACCGCGCAGGGTGCGGATCGCCGGCCGTCTCTGCTTGGTCATCAGCATTGAAAGGTTCTCCCACGCTGAGACGAATCGTTTAGTCCCGCAGACGTTCCCTATCGCTAGCACACGACGGGGATTCGGAATCGTGGGATCTCGTGGTTTTTCGAAGGCGGAATATTCAGCTTGGCGAGGTGCTAGGGTGGGCAAGAACGAACTAGAGAAACCGTTTTCCGATCCTTCAGACGTCCGAGCTCAGGTCTCCTTGTCCGTTTAGCGCGTCCGGCTGCCGCTGCACCGGGCTCTCGTGAACCGAGCCGCGCAGCGTCTCGGCCTTGCGGCTTCGATCCCTCGCGCACGAGCAGATCACGCCCTCGCGGGGCAGAAACGCAAAACCGGACCTTTATGCAGCAGCCACCTGCACAAAGGTCCGGCCTTATCTTAGCGTGCCGCGATACCAAACGGCTGCAAAGGACGCTTCATATCCTTTGGGAGGTCTCGCTCTTCATCCGGGTTTCGCCCCGGAGGCGGCAATATATCAGCAGCCCATATGACTACTTCTTTTTCTTTGAAGTCTTCTTTGCCACCTTCTTGGTAGCTGCCTTCGCGGTCTTCTTTGCCTTCTTCGCTTTCTTGGCCATGTCGTCCTCTGTAAGAATTGGCTCTCAGTGAACATGCCCACGCCGTGCATAGACATGCGCACGGGTGAGACGATATCACAAAAGCAAAATTGATACCAAGCAGACGTAAATCCGCATCGAGTCGCTCGCCGGAGGCACTCGCTCTCGGGTCCCACCGTCATTGCATGCCGGCGTCGCTATCACTGCCCCGAGCTCGGGTGCCTTTTTAACCGGTCTCGCGACTGCACTCGGTCCCGGGTCCCGCCGCTACGCGTCGGCGCTATGCTGACCCTCCTGCGGGTGCCTCTTTGCCGGGTCTCGCGACCCTTAGTGGCCTCCGCTTCGCTCCGCCCACAGGCCTCTCTTCCATAATTGTGAGACTCTGTGAAAATTTCGGGCGGTTCTCGTATCATTGCCTGCATCACGTTCGCTCAGGTTTTGGCGCGTGCGGCCAGGGCCGCACCGGGCTCTCGAGAACCGAGCCGCGCAGCGTCTCGGCCTTGCGGCTTCGATCCCTCGCGCTAGAGCTTTGGTGCTCCTCGCCGCGGGCACTCGGGAAAGGGGCTCGCCTGCGGCGATCGCTATCACTGCCCCGTTCCCGGGTGCCGCTATTGAACCGATCTCGTCGCTGCACTCGGACCCGCGTGCCCCTTCGGGCCGCTATGCTCACGCTCTCCGGGTGCCATTTTCCGTTGCGGCGATGCGCCCTTGGGCGCACGCCTGATCGCGAATGAGGCCCCTCGGTAGATGGCGCAAGGGCTGAGAGTAAGAGTGCAGGCTGGTTTTTCCGCGACGGGTTAGCAGTTGCGAGAGAGGCTCGCGGCGCCCGTCGCGGAGACCCGCGATGTCAAACACTACTGCTCGCGCGCGCGCCGGCCAGGACCGGGCAACCCTCTATAACGAAATTACCGACAAGATCATTGCCGAGCTTGAGGCCGGACGCGTCCCCTGGGTTCAGCCCTGGGGTACGTCCGCGGCGAAAGCGCCGCTGGCGATGCCGAAAAATGCGTCGACTAACCGGCAATACAGCGGCGTTAACATCCTCATACTCTGGGGCGCCGTGATTGAGCGCGGATTTTCCGGTCAAAGTTGGCTCACCTTCCGCCAGGCGCTCTCGCTTGGCGGCCACGTTCGAAAGGGAGAGCTCGGCACCACAGTTGTCTACGCGGATCGTTTTGTGCCGAATGACGAAAAGCGACGCGCAGCCGAGACCGGAGAAGATGCGCAGGCAATTCCATTCCTCAAACGATTCACCGTCTTCAACACCGATCAGTGCGAGGAGCTGCCCGACGAGATCGCAAACGCGGCGCCGCCACCGCCGGCCGGCCTAATTGAACCCACGGTCGACGCTCTGATCAAGGGCAGCGGAATTTCATTTCGGATTGGTGGAGATCGTGCATTCTATGCAACCGCCGAAGACTACGTGCAGGTCCCGCCGCCGCAGGCCTATTTCGAACCCATCAACTGGCACCGCACGGCCTTGCATGAACTCGGTCATGCGACTGGGCATCCCTCGCGCCTCAACCGCGACCAGAGCGGATCCTACGGTACGAAGAAGTATGCCTTCGAAGAACTGGTCGCCGAGTTGAGTTCCGCGTTCAGCTGCGCGTCGCTCGGGATCGTCCCGACCGTGCGCCATGCCGACTATATCGGCTCCTGGCTTGAAGTCCTGCGCGAAGACAATCGGGCCATCGTCCGGGCCGCCTCGCAGGCGAGCAAGGCCGCGGACTATTTGCTCGACTTCATTCCCAGGTCCGTTGAGCCCGCGTCGCTGGATTCGGCTGTCGCCGATCGCGAGCCGGCGTGATGCTCGGCCTCGCGCGAGAGCGAGAGGAGGGAAGGCTGTTCGCGACGGGTTGGAAGCCGAGAGAGAGTCTCACGGTCGCCCGTCGTGGAGAGCCGAAATGACGAAAGCCGTACAGAAGATCACGCTGTCGCCTTCCCGGGACATTCCGTTTAACAAGCTCGTGCTCAGCCAGTCGAACGTTCGCCGCGTCAAGGCCGGTGTCTCGATCGAGCAGCTAGCCGAGAGCATCGCGCAGCGTACGCTTCTGCAAAGTCTGAGCGTCCGGGCCGTCGTTGATGCAGATGGCAACGAGACCGGCATGTTCGAGGTGCCGGCAGGCGGCAGGCGCTATCGGGCTCTCGAGCTCCTGGTGAAACAGAAGCGGATGTCCAAGACGCAGGCGGTGCCGTGCGTTGTGCGTGAAGGGGGTATCGCCGCGGACGATTCGGTGGCGGAGAACGATGAGCGGGTTGGCCTGCATCCACTCGATCAGTTTCGGGCCTTCCAGACGCTCCACGACCTCGGCATGAGCGAGGAAGACATCGCCGCCCGGCACTTCGTGAACCCTGCGATCGTGAAGCAGCGGCTGCGGCTGGCGTCGGTGTCGCCAAAGCTGCATGAGGTCTATGCCGAAGACGGCATGACGCTCGAGCAGCTCATGGCGTTCTCGGTCACAGCCGATCACGCTCGCCAGGAGCAAGTCTGGGAGAACGTCAGCCGTTCCGGTTATGACGAGCCTTACCAGATCCGGCGCTTGCTCACCGAGAACACCGTGCGCGGGTCCGATCGCCGCGCCCAATTTGTGGGCCTCGATGCCTATCAGCACGCGGGTGGCGCCGTTCTGCGGGATTTGTTCGAGCACGACGACGGCGGCTGGCTTCAGGACGTCGTGTTGCTCGACCGCCTCGTGACCGAAAAGCTCAAAGCCGAAGCTGAGACGATCGCGGCCGAAGGCTGGAAGTGGATCGCGGTCGCCGTAGAGTTCTCTTACGGTCACACTCAAGGGCTACGAGAAATCGAGGGCAAACCTGTCGATCTCTCGCCTGAGGAGCAGGCCACCATCGATGCCCTGAACGCCGAGCAAGCCAAGCTGGAAACCGATTATCAGGATGCAGACGAGCTGCCCGACGAAATCGACCAGCGTCTCGGCGAAATCGAGGCGGCACTGGCGGCATTCGAAAACCGGCCGATGCTCTACGATCCGATCGAGATCGCCCGAGCTGGTGTCTTCGTCAGCATGGATTCCGAGGGGCGCCTCTCCGTGGACCGGGGTTACGTCCGGCCAGAGGACGAGGTGCCGGCAACTGATTGCGACGTCGGGCAGGACGCCGGTGCGTTCTCGACCGAAGGTCAAGAAGAGGGCGCTTCCGTCCAGCGCACGGTGATCGCGGTCGCGGGTAGTGCTCCCGATGCTGAAGAAGATGATGAGGATGCGGCCAGGCCTCTGCCGGATCGGCTGATCACCGAGCTGACGGCGCATCGTACGCTGGCATTGCGGGATGCACTGGCAGAAAATCCTGCGATCGCGTTCCAGGCGGTGCTGCACAACTTCGTGCTGACGGCTTTTTACCGGTTTGCGTCATCCGGAAGCTGTCTCGAGATCGGCCTTCGCACGCCGAACTTTCCAGCTCAAGCTCCGGGGCTGAGAGAAAGCGTCTCCGCCAAGGCCGTCGAGACGCGGCATGAGGCCTGGAAGGCACGGTTGCCGAAGAGCGAGAACGATCTCTGGGATGCGCTGACGGCTCTCGATGGTGGTGCACAGGCGTCGCTGTTCGCCCACTGTGCATCATTTGCGGTCAATGCCGTCTATGAGCCGGCCAACCGCTACAATCAGGGCCGTGTCTCCGCTCACGGTGTCCGCACGCGTCTCGACCAGGCTGATGTTCTGGCGCGCGCGGTCGGACTCGACCTGGTGCAGGCTGGCTGGCGACCGACCGTCGACAACTATCTCGGCCGGGTCACCAAGCCGCGCATTCTGGAGGCCGTGCGGGAGGCCAAGGGCGAGTCGTCCGCCCAACTGATCGACCACCTGAAGAAGGCTGACATGGCCAAGGAGGCTGAGCGGCTTCTCGATGGCTCGGGCTGGTTGCCGGAACCGCTGCGTCTGGCCGACCCCAGCGCGTCGTCGGTGGAGCAGGAGGGTGAAACGGGCCCTCTGCCCGAGTTCCTCGCCGGCGAGGAAAATCGGGAAAGCGCCGGCGACGATGACCCGCAACAGCTCGACGCGGCTGAGTGACACAGAGCGGGATGGCTCCGGCCGTCCGCAGTTGCTTGGGGACCGGCGTGCCGCGCCGGTTCCCATTTTTGTGGGCGAGCGCCGAGAGGGAGAGCCGGGCCGGGAAGGGTTTGAGCCGTCGGGTTAAAGGAGAGCGCCTGATGGTTCGACCTGTTCCCGCTCTCCGAAAGAAATCCTGTCATGACCGAATCTCTTGCGGGCGGCGCTGCCGCCGCGCCGCTCTCGATGCGTGCCGCTGCTACTCTCACCTCTGCCGCTATCAAGGCCGCCCGACAGCTCCTGACCGAGCTCGAACGCGGCCGTCGCATCGATGCCGCCGTCCTGCGTGGCGCCATGGAAGCGGCCTTCGGCGCCTCGGATGCGGCCGGCGCCTGGAACTGGAAGACCGCGTATGACGTCTGCGAGGCGGCAACCGTTCTCTTCCTGCGCAAGTTCGGTCCGGCCATCCGGGCCAAGGCAGGCTCGACGGCCGCCATGCTGCCAATGCTCGCGAGAATCGCGAGCTGTCTGCCGACCCATACGCGGCGCTCCGACGACAGTCAGGCGCTCCAGCAATTCTCGACCCCGATCCCGCTTGGGCTGGCCGCATGCACCGCAGCCGGCATTACGCCTGCCGACCGCGTTCTGGAGCCATCCGCGGGGACCGGCTTGCTCGCCATCCTGGCCGAGCTCGCCGGCGGCTCTCTGATGTTGAACGAGTTGGCTGAAGGCCGCGCGGCGCTGCTCGATCATCTGTTCGCCAATGTTAAGGTCACGCGGTTCGACGCTGCGCAGATCGATGATCACCTCGATGCGAGTGTAGTACCCAGCGTCGTTCTGATGAACCCGCCGTTCTCCGCGGTGGCGAATGTCGATCGACGAATGGCGGACACCGCTTTCCGGCACATCGCTTCGGCGCTTGCGCGCCTTTGCGATGGTGGGCGCCTCGTCGCCATCGTTGGCGCAGGCCTTGCGCCGGATAACCCGGCGTGGCTAGAGGCCTTTGTTCGCCTCCAGGAGCGCGGGCGGGTCGTGTTTTCTGCCGCGATCGACGGCGCTGTCTACGCCAAGCACGGCACTCAGACCGACACGAGGCTGCTCGTAATCGACAAGTGGCCCGCTGCCGATCCGAAGGCTTTTCCTGCATCGCAGAGCATGGCCGGCGATGTCGCTACCTTGCTCAATTGGGTGACCCAGCACGTGCCTCAGAGGCTGCCCGTCGCCGTGCCGGTCGTGGCCGACATCGTTAGGGGCCCTGCAGTGCCCCGACCGGCCGGCGCCGTTCCACCAAGCCCCTCGTCCACTTCGAGGAGCGCTCCGGAAGGTGCGGAGCTTGCGTACGAGACCATCGAATGGTCGCCGCCGGAAGGCGCCCGCCTCACCGATGCGCTCTATGAGGAGTACGGATTGCAGTCGATCCGTATTCCCGGATCGTGCACACATCCGACCAAGCTCGTGCAATCCGCGGCGATGGCGTCGGTTGCGCCGCCGAAGCCGTCCTACCGTCCGCATCTGCCTTCAAGTTTGGTGGCAGGCGGAGTTCTGTCGGACGCCCAAATCGAGAGCATCATTTATGCGGGCGAGGCTCACTCGGAATTTCTCGCGGGCTCTTGGACCGTCGATACGACGTTTGATGTTGTGGCCGCCGCGCGCGACGACGCAGAGAAAGCCGTTCGATTTCGCCGAGGCTGGTTCTTGGGCGATGGCACCGGTGCGGGCAAGGGACGGCAGGTCGCAGGGATTCTGCTCGACAATTGGCTCAAGCACCGCCGCCGTGCGGTCTGGATCAGCAAATCCGACAAGCTGATCGAAGATGCCCAGCGCGACTGGTCCGCGCTCGGCATGGAGCGACTGCTCGTTACGCCTCTGTCCCGGTTTCGCCAGGGTACCGCGATCCGGCTTTCGGAAGGCATCCTTTTTACCACCTACGCCACGCTACGCACCGACGAGCGTGGCGAGAAGCTTTCGCGTGTCAGGCAGATCGTTGAATGGTTGGGCTCCGACTTCGACGGAGTGATCGTCTTCGACGAGAGCCATGCCATGCAGAATGCGGTCGGGGGCAAAGGCGAGCGCGGCGACCAGGCGGCCTCTCAGCAAGGGCGCGCAGGCCTGAGGCTCCAGCACGCCTTGCCCAATGCTCGCGTGGTTTATGTGTCGGCGACGGGCGCAACCACGGTCCACAACCTCGCTTATGCTCAACGCCTCGGCCTTTGGGGCGGCGCCGACTTCCCATTCGCCACACGCGCCGAGTTCGTCGAGGCAATCGAGGAGGGGGGCGTCGCGGCGATGGAGGTGCTGGCGCGCGACCTCAAGGCGCTCGGTCTCTACGCCGCCCGCTCCTTGTCCTATGAGGGCGTCGAGTACGAGCTCGTTGAACACCTGCTTACGCCGGAACAGGTTCGCGTCTACGACGCCTATGCCAATGCGTTCAGCATCATCCATAACAACCTCGACGCGGCGATGCGGGCCGCCAACATCACCGGCGAAACCGGAACGCTGAACGGGCAGGCAAAATCCGCGGCCCGATCCGCCTTCGAGAGTGCCAAACAGCGCTTCTTCGGTCATCTGCTGACCTCGATGAAGACACCGTCGCTCATCCGATCGATCGACCGCGATCTCGACGCCGGCCATGCCGCCGTCATCCAGATTGTCTCAACAGGCGAAGCGTTGATGGAGCGCCGGCTCGCCGAGATCCCGACCGAAGACTGGGGCGACGTCCAGGTCGATATCACCCCGCGCGAGTATGTGCTCGACTATCTCGCCCATTCCTTCCCGGTCCAGCTCTACGAGCCCTTTACAGACTCGGAGGGCAACCTCTGCTCTCGGCCGGTCTATCGCGATGGCCAGCCGGTTGAGAGCCGGGAAGCCGTAGCACGACGCGGCCGCCTCATCGAGAAACTCGCCTCGCTGCCTCCGGTACCCGGCGCGCTGGATCAAATCGTGCAGCGCTTCGGCATCGACATGGTCGCCGAAGTGACCGGCCGCTCGCGCCGCATCATTCGTAAGGACGACCGGTTGGTAGTCGAAAACCGCGCCGGTTCGGCCAATCTCGCTGAGACATCGGCCTTCATGGACGACATCAAGCGTATCCTCGTGTTCTCCGACGCGGGCGGCACGGGGAGGAGCTACCATGCCGAGCTCTCGGCTCGGAATCGCCGCTTGCGGATTCATTACCTGCTCGAGCCCGGCTGGAAGGCCGATGCTGCGATTCAGGGACTCGGCCGGACCAACCGCACCAATCAAGCGCAGCCCCCGCTGTTTCGCCCCATCGCGACCGACGTGAAGGCCGAAAAGCGCTTCCTCAGCACCATCGCGCGCCGGCTCGACACGTTGGGCGCCATTACGCGCGGCCAGCGCCAGACCGGAGGGCAGGGCCTGTTCCGGCCTGAGGACAATCTCGAAAGCCAGTACGGACGCGATGCTTTGCGTCAACTCTACACGCTGCTGGTGCGAGGCAAGGTCGACGGATGCTCGCTCGAGAGGTTCGAGGATGCTACCGGCCTGAAGCTGACGGATACCAATGGGCTCAGGGATGATCTGCCGCCGATCACGACCTTCCTGAACAGGTTGTTGGCGCTCACCATCGGCCTGCAGAATGTCCTGTTCACTGTTTTCGAGCAGCTCTTGACCGCTCGGATCGAGGGCGCCGTCGCATCGGGCACGTACGATGTCGGGCTGGAAACGCTCCGTGCCGAAAGCTTTGTCGTCAGCGGCCGGAGGATGATCTATGTCCATCCGCGCACAGGCGCCGAGACACGGCTGCTCACCATCGTCCAGCGCCAGAGTAACCATCCTGTTGGTTTGGATGACGCCCTTGCTCGTCTTTCCAATCATGCTGTCCTGCTGATCAACGAGCGTTCGGGAAGGGCCGCCGTGCAGGTTCCGGCCCCGAGCGTCATGCTCGATGACGGCGAGATCGAGCGCCGCGTCCGCCTGGTCCGGCCTATGGAGCAGCACCAGTTCCCTTTGAACATGATGGTGGAGAGCCATTGGGTTGAAGCGGATCGCGAACGTTTTGCTGCGGCCTGGCTGGCGGAGCTTGCTGAGGTGCCTGAGTTCACGGAGAGCACGATCCACGTCGTTGCGGGACTGCTGCTACCCATCTGGAAGCGGCTGCCGGATGAAACGACCCGCGTCTATCGTCTTCAGACCGATACGGGCGAACGTATCATCGGCCGCAAGGTTTCTGCCGCGTGGGTCGCAAACGCCGTCTCGGCGGACGCGCCCACGCTGTCGCCGGACGCTGCCTTTGCAGCGGTGATGGAGGGACGTACCGTCCTCGATCTCGCGGAGGGGCTCCAGCTTCGCCGCGTCCGGGTGATGGGCGCATGCCGCATCGAGCTGTCGGGATTCAACGACACGATGCGCGATCGCCTCCGCGCTTACGGCCTCTTTGGAGAGATCATATCCTGGAAGCTGCGGATGTTCGTGCCCACGGACGCAAGCGGCATCGGGATCCTGACAAAGGTGCTCGACACCTACCCGGTCGCGCGCGTCAGTGAGCGGGAGGCCGCGTGATGTCTCACGGGGCTTCCGAACTGGCACGCCGTCTCGCGCGCGAGGCGGAGGCGGTGTGTCGGCACTATCTCTCCCACGGCAAGCGGGCAGGCCGGTATTGGGTGGTCGGCGATGTTCACAATAATCCGGGCCGCTCACTGTTCGTACGGCTCCAAGAATCGCCGAAGGGCCCCGCCGGCAAGTGGACTGACGCTGCGACCGGCGAGCATGGCGACCTCCTCGACATCATCCGCGAATGCCGGGGTTTGCGCGACTTCAGCGAGGTCGCCGAGGAAGCGAGGCGGTTTCTGAAGCTGCCTCGTCCTGAGCAGCAGCTGGCGCCGAAACCCATTCGTTCGGTGCCGCCGGCCGGATCGCAGGAAGCCGCCCGTCGGCTCTTTGCGATCTCTAGCCCGATCGAAGGCACCGTGGTCGAGACGTATTTGCATCGTCGCGGAATAGCCCACGTCCATCATGGTGGCAGCCTCCGCTTCCACCCTCGTTGCTACTATCGACCGGACGAGCAGTCGCCGACCGAAACCTGGCCGGCGATGATTGCCTGCGTCACGGATCTCGAGGGGCGGATCACCGGCGTGCATCGAACCTGGCTCGATCCAGACGGCTTTGATCGCATTCGTCTCGGCAAGGCTCCGATCGACACGCCACGACGGGCCATGGGCGATCTGCTCGGCAACGCCGTTCGCTTCGGCGTGGTGGACGACGTGCTCGCCGCCGGCGAGGGAATCGAGACCATGCTTTCATTGCGTTACGTGCTGCCGACTCTGCCTATGGCCGCGGCGCTCTCGGCCAATCACCTCTCGGCCATGATGCTGCCGTCTGGTCTGCGTCGGCTCTATATCGCCCGTGACGCAGATGCCGCCGGAGATGCGGTGCAGGCTACTCTCACCCAGCGTGCAAAAGCCGTAGGCGTTGAAGCGATTACGTTGTCGCCCCGGCTGGGCGATTTCAACGAAGACCTGCACATCCTCGGTCTCGAGACCCTCCGAGCAGAGTTGCGGCTTCAACTCGTACCAGAGGACGTCGTCCGCTTCCTGTATTCGTCGACAGTAGCCGCAGAATAGGCCGGTGCTTCGATCGACGTTAATAGGTCGGTCATAACGAGGCCATTGCCGGAAGAGGACGCGACCTCGGCCTTCTAGAGGGCGATCGGACGGCAAGCGGACCGGGCCGGCAATGGCTGCGCCCGGCTATTTTCCGCCGCGCGCCGGCGATGCAGACACAACAGCCATCAAACCGGCGCGCTTTGCATCGCGAAGCAAAATAGCCGGCCTCCGCCATCCTCCGCTGCCGCTTCGGCCCTTGCGGGTTCTGGCCCGCTCCGCCCGCCGTCTGAGTGATCGCCACGAAGGCCGCGATGGGCGCGGCCGATCCGGCAAAGGATCCCTCCAATGACCGTCCACGACGACATTGAACCGCCGCACGCCTCTTCTCCAACTGACCACGTCCTCACCGAGCTACAACTCTTCGGCTACCGTCCCTTCGACGACCAGCCTGACCCACGGCCGCTTCCCGAGGGAAAGATCATCGCCGGTGCTGTCGCCGATATCTTTGATGCCCTGGTCGCGACGTTGAGCGACACCCGGCTTGAACCGGACCTCGACGATCTGCTCTGGTCGACCGTCAACCTGTTCCACCGCGCCGTCGACCGCATCGGACGCCAACTCGACGACAACGAACAGGCGCAGCACAAAAGCCAGCGCGACCAAGACGGCTCCGAAGTGCGATCGGTCGAACTCGAGCGCGTGACGGCCGAAGGCATCACTTTGATCGAGCGCCGCAACTGCCTGGAGCTCTTCCGCGACCAGGCCATCGAGCGCTTTGAGACTCACACCGGATCGCCCTGGCGCCCTCGGTCAGGATCGCTCGTGAACCACCGCACGCTGACCGCGGCGATGATTGACTCCCGCGACTTCATCGCAGCCAAGCGTCGCGCCGAAACCGAGGTCATGTTGCCGCCGGGACCAAAGATCGCGCTTACCGGCGGGCTCGACTTCAATGACCACAACCTCATCTGGGACCGCCTCGACAAGGTTCATGCCAAGCATCCCGACATGGTCCTGCTCCACGGCGGCTCGCCCAAAGGAGCCGAGCTTATCGCCTCTAAATGGGCGACCAATCGCAGGGTGCCTCAGATCGCCTTCAAGCCTGACTGGACAAAGCACGCCAAGGCAGCCCCATTCAAGCGCAACGACGCCATGCTCGAACTCCTGCCGATCGGCGTCATGCACTTCCCGGGCACGGGAATCCAGGACAACCTGGCAGACAAAGCGAAGCGGCTCGGCATCCCCGTCTGGAGGTTCGGCGGCGCGTGAGCGCTGCCTTCTCGCCTCCGGCGTGAACGCGGAGTTGCATGCGCCGCAACTCTGCCTCGTTTCGGCTCCATATCGAAAATTGCGCCGTGGTGGTGGTGGAAGGCGCGACTGTCAGATCTATGCATATGGAGCCACCACTATGCTTGCCCTTGGGCTCGTTCTCAACACACTCGGCATCGGCTTCTTCTGCTGGGCGATCTTTGCGCTCGCTGTGTATGCCCTGCCGTTTTTCGTCGCTCTCAGTATCGGAATAACGGCGTTTCAGAATGGTGCCGGCGTGGTCGGTGCGCTGCTTATCGGAACGGCCGGTGGCGCGTTGACGCTTGCCTTCGGTCAGGCCGCCGTCGCGATTACCCGGTCCTTGGCTTTGCGCATCGCGATCGCAACAGCATTTGCTATTCCCGCCGCCGTGGCCGGCTATCATGTGGTGTTCGCCGTGTCCCAGATCGGGGTGCCTTCGTTGGCTTGGCGTGAGGTCTTCGTTTGCCTGGGCGCGGTTTGCATTGGGGTCACGTCATGGACGCGCTTGATCGTTCTGGCGAAGACCCGCCCGCTCGAGCCGGGTGGAGTGATGGAGAGTCCGTCTAACCAGTTCTTACGGCCGGAAGGCCCGAGGGATGACCGTTTACCGCCTTCGTCGTCGACAGGTTCGCATAAATCGGCGCGCTGAACGGGGGATGATCGAGCCCTGAGCGCGGGGGGCCAGTCCTCCTCGGAACTACTCGATCAAAGCCGCCGGCATTTGGGTCTGGCCCACGCAGCCGCGGCGGAGCCGTGTTGCCTAGCTCCGTTGCTGGGAGACGATACCGCCCTTTGCAGCAAATTGTTTCTTTTTCTGCGCTGAATCGTTCCAACCTCTTGTTCAGCAAAACCGAGATAAGCCATGTCTTCTCCCGAGATTGCGGTTCAGCACGCGGACGCACGTGGCCTCGTTGATGGCTGGATCTGGCCGAAGACCGGCTTCGCCTCGATCGTCTGAGCCGCAACGCCGTTGATGCGACTTTCTTCCCCTGGGCTTCGCCCATTCCTCGCGAGACAAGAAAGTCGCCACAACGGCGTCCTCCGCTCCGCTCCGGCCCGCGAGCGGGTGCGTCGCCGATCGTCTTCGGCCTGCAGATCGCCATCGAGGCCGCGATGGTCGCGGGCTCGAAACACAACAGGAGAAGTGACATGGCTAACATCGGTTCCTTCAAGAAGGTCGGCAACGATTTCCAGGGCGAGATCGTCACCCTGAGCCTGCAGGCCAAGGGCGTCCGCATCGTCGCCGAGACCAACCGCTCCAACGACAACGCTCCCAGCCACCGCATCTATGTGGGTCGCGCGGAGATCGGCGCGGCCTGGTCGAAGCGCTCCGAGGAGGGCCGGGACTACCTCTCGCTCAAGCTCGACGATCCTTCCTTCAACGCTCCGATCTACGCCAACCTGTTCGATGACGAGAGCGGTGAAGGCTACACCCTCCTCTGGTCGCGGCCACGCAAGAGCGGCGAGTAAGAGCGCCTCACCAAGCCCCGTCCGGTCCGCCGGGCGGGGTCTTCGCGGCTGGCCTGAGGCAGCTTGCGATTTACCTCTCAGTCAGGCTCAACGATCCGAACCTAGCGGCCCCCAATCTACGCCTCGCCCGTCAAGATCGAAGGCCGCGAGGGCTTCACCCTGATTTGGTCCCGCCGCAGCGGCGTCTGGTCCCTCCGGGATCATCAGCCCGCCTCTCGGAGGCGAGGCCGGAATCCAGCGGGTATGAGTTTTACTCTCCGATCTTAGCCGAGAATCTCAAGGTACTCAAATCTCGGCCCGGCGGCTGCCCCATATACTTCTTGAACATTGCCGAGAAGGCAGCGGCGGATTCATATCCGAGTTTATCGGCAAAGCTATGATAGGACGCCGGATCGCAATTCCCTCGACGCCATGCCATCAGGAACCGTCGGCCCCATCTGTCGAACGTCATTCCTGTCTCACGCTCAACATGGCGACCCAAACCCTGTTTGCTCATCACGACGACCTCTGCTCAATCGGCGTGTGTTCGCCGGTTTCCGGGGTCTTCGAGTACGATGTAGGCGATCCGTTCAGCTGCGGATCCGCCGCCAGTTGCCATATAGAGGCAATCCATTGTCGCTCGCTCAATTCCTCAATCAGCAAGTCGGCAACGCGGCAATGTCGAGGCCCCGCCGCGTAGTCACCTCCAAGATCGTGAAGATGAACCAACAGAGAAATCTGGCGATCAGTCCAGCCGTTTACTCTCGATGAAATGGGCCTCAGGATAGGCTCAAATTCGGCGAACCTCGTGTCACCAATTGCAAATCCGCGCAAATTTTCCTGCACGATTTCCTTGCCGAGTAGTTCTCGAATTCGCTTCTCCAATTCTCAAGGCAAAAGCAGAAGCAACTGCTGCTCCTGGGCCGGGCGCAGGGATGAGTAGCGCAGTCCCCGAGGGTGCCGAAAATCGCACCCCCAACATTCGGCATCCCCCTCCGAGGTTCTGCTCCTCCATGATGACCGCACACACGCCGGCCTAGCCAAGCGTAGTGCGCTGTCATCCTGGAGTTCTCAAATGCCCGATCCGATGGCCGGTCTCCCCCCGCGATTCCTGCGTACGCCAGAGGCCGCGCGTTACCTTGGTCTGTCCGGCCGCACGCTGGAGAAGCACCGCACATACGGTACTGGACCGACGTATCGTAAGATTGGCGGACGTGTTGTCTACGCCGTCGATGACCTGAAAGCGTGGGCCGATCTCGGCGCCAAGACGTCGACATCGGATCCCGGCAAGGGGACCGTGCTGCCCGCCAAGAAGCATCCGGCCCTGCGTCCCTATGCAGGTCAGGAACGTCGCTGATAGCCGCGTGAGAGCAGTGACTATGCGGCGCAAACACCATGCAGAGCGCGAGCTGCTTGAGCTCTTTCGGGCGCTGCCCGGCGATCTCGCGCCGCGCGATGCGCAGGATCTGATGGCCTATCCGTTCTTCTCGCTTGCAAAAACAAAGCGAACTGTGCCGATCGATTTCCGCGCGGGTGCGATCTCAATTCGTGTCGAAGCCGTGCCGGAACACGGCATGGCGACGATCTGGGATGCAGACGTTCTGATCTGGGCCGCGTCCCAGATCGTCCAAGCCCGTGATACTGGCTTGAAGACGTCGCGCCTGATGGCTGCAACGCCTTACGAGATTTTGACGTTTGTGGGCCGCGGCACCAGCGCACGTGACTATGACCGCCTGAAGGCTGGTCTTGACAGACTTCAGTCAACGACCGTGCTGACGTCGATCCGTCAACCGGCAGAACGGCGACGCCATCGCTTCTCCTGGATCAACGAGTGGAAGGAGACGGCGGATGCAAATGGCCGCCCATTCGGGCTCGAGCTGATCCTGCCGGATTGGTTCTACGCCGGCGTCATCGACGACGCGCTCGTGCTGACGATTGATCGAGCCTATTTCGATCTGACCGGCGGGCTTGAACGGTGGCTCTACCGCCTAGTGCGCAAGCACGGTGGGCGCCAGGACGGCGGCTGGAGTTTTGACCTTGTGCACCTCCATGCCAAGTCCGGCATCCTCTCGCCGCTCAAGCATTTTGCCTACGACGTACGTCAGATCGTTCAGCGCCAGACATTGCCCGGCTATCAGCTCGTGCTCACACGGGATCCTGATGGCACCGAGCGGCTGAACTTCGCGCCAACGCCTGTTCATCCCTTAACGGCACGCTTGCGTCGGCGCGGTCTCATTCCAAATTCGGAGGACAACCTGTGAATCAGCTCGTGCTATCGGGGACCGCAACCCTCGTGCTATCGGGGACCCGATCCTCGTGCTATCGGGGACCGGAATCGAGATTAAGAGCTTGTTTCTCCTCGCTTTCCGGCCGCTCTAACTTTACTAACCAGAAATCCTTCGGATTTCTTCTAACGCACCAGGCCGAAAACCTCGTTGGAGGCGATCGGCAGCAGCAGGCCGCCAGTTCTGTTTGGCTCTCCAAGTCGCATACGCTATTCGCCGAACCCCATGCTTACGGCTGCCAACTCCAGCGTCAGGGAGCCGCGGCATGAGCGATCTCACGGAAGTGGAAGTTCTGTGGCTTGAGAAGCGTATCGAAAACCGCATTCGGTTCGGTCGAGTTGTTGCGGAACGGAAGCTTGATCGCCACCGGCGTGTCCTGTCATTTGCGCCCGGCAGCATCTTTGCCTTCGTCCGATGGACCTCAAACGACTTTGGGACGATCATTTCGCGCATCGACATCTTGCGCGCGGTCGCACCGGGACAGCGCTGCTCGACCATCCCGTATGTGAAGCCGGGTGGGGAGATCTTGCTGCGGCTCGCTGGTTGGCCGAAGGTCGAGCGAGTGCTGCAGATGACCGACGCCATCGAGGCGCTCGGCATCGATCCAGCTGATGTCGCACCTGATCATTGGCATCACGTTCACAACCGTCTGTCCGTCAACGAAAACCCGCGGTCCTACACGAAAGCACGCCACCGGGCCTGGCTTCATCGCCAAAAGGTGATGCGATGACAGGCCGCCTCATGATGCTGGCTATGATGATTGGGGCCGCTGCTGCGCTCGTCGCGACGATCGTCCTGGAGCCGCTTCCGCTTTTCATCTGGAACGCATCCGCGAGCGTTCCGATCGGTCTCTACCGCCTCCGCCCGGCGGACCAATTCCAAGTCACTGAATTGGTCGCCGTGCAGCCGCCGGAGCCGCTCGCGGCCTTCCTCGACCTCAACGGCTATTTGCCCATTGGCGTACCCATGCTGAAGCGCGTGCTTGCTCTTCCCGGCCAGAGTGTTTGCAGAACCGGCCTCAAGATTTCGGTCGACGACATTGCAATGGGCGAGGCGAGGGATCGCGACGGACGCGGGCGGCCATTGCCGAGATGGCAGGGCTGCCGCGTCGTCGGCGACGGCGAACTGTTTCTGATGAACTGGCAGTCGGACGACTCTCTTGATGGCCGGTATTTTGGATTTCTTCCGGCGTCTAGCGTGATCGGCCATGCGATGCCGGTGTGGACGTGGGAGGAGTGATCGTGCGCATTCGACGTGTTCTCCTCGCCATTCCCTTGTTCGATCGATTGCGGGATCATTCCTCCGCCTCGATCGATGTCTGCAAGACCGGCGCGAGCCCGACGGCGTGGTTGGGTCGGTTGGGCACGCGCATTTGTGCTGTCGTGCCCTTGATGCTTCTTCTGACCGCGTTCGACGGTGAGGCTTTGGCCCAGAGTGGATCAGCCGCCCAGCCGGCGATCAGTCAGACCGCTCACTCATTTGCCGGCTTCATCAATGAAGCCTCACAACGCTTTGCGATTGCGCCGAACTGGATCCGATCAGTCCAAAGCATCGAGAGTTCTGGTGATGTGCACGCCAGATCGCCAAAAGGCGCAATGGGCCTGATGCAAATCATGCCGGCGACTTGGGCGGACCTTCGCGAGCGCTACAATCTCGGGAACGACCCCTACGACCCGCACGACAACATTCTGGCCGGCACGGCGTACTTGCGCGAACTGCTCGATCGGTATGGCTCGCCTGGCGTGTTTGCCGCGTACAACGTGGGACCATCACGCTATGAAGAGCATCTCGCAGGCGGCCCTCTGCCAGAAGAGACGCGAGCATACGTCGCAAAGCTTACAAATCTGCTTGCCATCGACCTGCCGGCGAGGTGGACGTCCAGCAGCCATTCATCAAAGGCTGGGACGCTATTCGTCAGGCGACCCGATCTCATGAAAACGCGCCGTCAGTTGCTGGCGCTCGTGCCGCCGGGCGATGTCATGACGGCAATCTCGGCGCCCGATGCGCCCATGGTCCCCCGGCCTATTGGCGTGTTCGTCCCTCAATCGGGTTCGGGAACATCGCAATGATCAGGTGTGCGGGTCCGCAAGCTGACGGCGTATGGGCGATGCCTTCGGCCCGCGCTCTACTCGTCGCTTCGCTCCTCACCGAGCCACCCTTCGGGTGTCTCGGCCCTTCGGGTAACGATCGCTATCGCAAGCGCTCAGAAGCACTCGGGCTTCGCAAGTCGGCTGCCAAGTCGCTGCTGCTCTTTCGCAATGAGGCGGTCAGCCGACGTGCTCGGGCGGGGGCTATTCGAGGATCCGCCGCAATGACCCGAACTGCATTACGTTGCAAATCGCCGCTCCTTCCGAGGGCCTGGTGGCTTGGACGTTGGGTCCTGGGAATCAGCAGCCAGGAGAACGCGATGGCAGGACGGCTAGATAAAAGGGGCTCGCCGGTCGAACCGCAAGCCATTGGCATGGCTTGGGTTCTGGCGTGCCGGTCGGTCGGGGCGCGTGCCGCGCCTAGCAATTTTACGAATGCAATCAAAGGTGTTTTCGGCACCGTTCGTGCTTTTGATCGTTGGGAGGCCCTGTAGTGAGCGTGGGCGACAGCGACCTGCGTATACGGCCTGGACGCATTCGTAGTACCCGCGCGCCGAAGCCCAAGAGCTTCATCAATCAGGTGCTGCGGGCGGCGAAGAAAGCAGGACATACCTCGGGTCAGACAGTGGTGGGCAGGCGCTCGACGGCTTATGGGCACTCGACGTTTGGCCGCGGGCGCCTGGCCTTTAGCCGCGCCAGAATGTTCAATCCAACGCGGCGCGTTGTGGTGAAGGCGCGCGTGGTTCGTCACAAAGGCGGAGCGTTCCGTTCCGCACCATTGACCGCGCACCTTTCATATCTGAAGCGCGACGGCGTGACCCGGAGCGGTGAGCGGGCCGAGATGTTCGATGCCGGCGGCGACCGCGCTGATAGCGCGGCTTTCGCAGAACGCTGCAAGGACGACCGGCATCATTTCCGGTTCATCGTCTCGCCGGAGGACGGCGGCGACATGACCGATCTGAAGGCGTTTACCCGCGACCTCGCCAGGCAGATGGAGACCGACCTCGGCACCCAGCTCGATTGGGTGGCTGTCGATCATTGGAATACCGACAACCCTCACGTCCATCTTCTCGTCCGTGGGATAGATGAGGAAGGGGCGGATCTCGTGATCTCTCGCGACTATATCAGCAAGGGCCTGCGCTCGCGCGCTGAGGAACTGGTCGCCATCGAACTGGGCCCAAAACCGGAGCACGAGATCCGGAATTCGTTGGAGAGGGAAGTCACGGCGGAACGATGGACGCGGCTCGATCGGGAGATCCGGCTGGCGGCCGATGAGACCGGCCATATCGATCTTCGCGCAGAGAATCCCGGCAAGTCCGATTCCGAGATCCGGCGCCTGATGATCGGTCGCCTTCAACACCTGGAGAAGATGGGCCTTGCCGCGTCCGCCCTACCGGGAGAATGGATGGTCGGGCTCGAGGCCGAGCGTAGCTTGCGTGACCTCGGTATGCGCGGCGACATCATCAAGACCATGCACAGGGCCTTTACCGAGCGTGGGGAAGCGCGCGGCGTTGCCGATTTCGTCATCGAGGTTGGACAGCCGGCATCCCAGATTATCGGACGACTGGTCGACCGTGGACTGCATGACGAACTGACCGGCGAGGCCTATGTCCTGATCGACGGAACAGACGGACTGGCGCACCATGTGCGCTTTCGAGGCCTAGAGGCTTTCGAACATGCTCCGCCGGCCGGCGGCATCGTTGAAGTCCGACGCTTCGGTCAAGCCGGCGATCCGCGGCCGACCGTGGTGCTCGCAACCCGTTCCGACCTCGATCTTGGTGAGCAGATCACTGCGAGGGGAGCAACCTGGCTCGACCACAGGCTGGTCGAACGCGACCCCATGCCGCTTGCCATGGGCGGATTCGGCCGAGAGACCCGCGACGCCATGAAAGCCCGTACCGAGCATCTGATCCAGGAGGGCCTGGCGCAGCGGCAGGGCCAGCGCCTCATCTTGCGGCGCGACCTCCTGAACACGTTGCGCCGACGCGAGCTGGACGAGGTGGCTTCAAAAATCTCGGCCGACACCGGCCTTCCTCATGTGAACGACGCGTCCGGGGAGCATGTGGCGGGCACGTACCGCCAGCGGGTGACGCTCACCTCGGGACGCTTCGCTATGATCGATAACGGGCTCGGCTTCCAACTCGTGCCGTGGTCGCGCGAACTCGAGAACAAGCTTGGCCAACACGTCACCGGTGTCGTGAAAGACGGCGGTGGCATCGAATGGGGTTTTGGTCGGAAGCGCGACCTCGGCCTCTAGGTATCTCGCCAATTCAGTTGCGGAAGGGCGCTAGGAATGTCCGGAACCAAAATCCTCTGGGGTCAGCTGATCGTTGTCGGCCTGATCGTCTTGCTGGCCATCTGGGGAGCAACCGAGTGGACGGCCTGGCGACTTGCCTACCAGCCCGAGCTTGGGCGGCCCTGGTTCGAGCTGTTCGGCTTCAAGATCTACTATCCGCCGATCTTCTTCTGGTGGTGGTTCGTCTACGATGCCTATGCGCCGCAGGTCTTTGTCGAGGGCGCCTTCATCGCAGCATCAGGGACCGCCGTTTCGATCGCGGTGGCGATCGCCATGTCGGTGTGGCGCGCGCGTGAAGGGAAAAATGTCGAGACCTATGGTTCAGCGCGTTGGGCTGGTGCGGAAGAGGTCCGAGCGGCCGGACTTCTTGGTCCGGATGGCGTGGTGCTGGGCAAGCTCGATCGCGACTACCTCCGCCATCACGGGCCGGAGCACGTGTTGTGTTTTGCACCAACCCGGTCCGGCAAAGGCGTCGGTCTTGTCGTCCCGTCCCTGCTGGCTTGGCCAGGCTCGGCCATCGTGCATGACATCAAGGGCGAAAACTGGCAGCTGACCGCGGGTTTCCGCTCGCGGCACGGCCGCGTCCTGTTGTTCGATCCAACCAACCCAAAGTCTTCAGCCTACAACCCGCTGCTGGAGGTCCGGCGCGGGGAGTGGGAGGTCCGCGACGTCCAGAATGTCGCCGACGTCCTGGTCGACCCCGAAGGCTCGCTCGACAAGCGGAACCATTGGGAGAAGACCAGTCATGCGCTTCTGGTCGGCGCCATACTCCATGTTCTCTATGCCGAGGAGGACAAGACCTTGGCCGGCGTCGCGGCTTTCCTCTCCGATCCGAAGCGGCCGATCGACGCGACGTTGAGGGCGATGATGACCACATCGCACCTCGGCGAGCAGGGCACTCATCCCGTGGTCGCCTCGACCGCGCGTGAGCTCCTCAACAAATCCGAGAATGAGCGCTCGGGCGTCCTGTCCACCGCAATGTCGTTCCTGGGTCTTTACCGCGATCCGGTCGTAGCCCAGGTGACCTGCCGCTGCGACTGGCGGATCGCCGATCTGATTGCGGATAAAGGCCCGACGACGCTTTACCTGGTGGTGCCGCCTTCCGACATCTCTAGGACCAAACCATTGATCCGTCTGGTGCTGAACCAGATCGGCCGGCGTCTCACCGAGGACTTGCACGCTCGTAACCGCCGGCATCGAGTCTTGATGATGCTCGACGAGTTCCCGGCACTGGGCCGGCTTGATTTCTTCGAGTCCGCGCTCGCCTTTATGGCGGGGTATGGCATCAAGAGTTTCTTGATCGCGCAATCGCTCAACCAGATCGAGAAGGCCTACGGGCCCAACAACGCCATCCTCGACAACTGTCACGTCCGCGTTAGCTTCGCGACCAACGACGAGCGCACCGCCAAGCGGGTGTCGGACGCCCTTGGTACGGCGACCGAGATGCGGGCGATGAAGAACTATGCCGGCCACAGGTTGAACCCATGGCTCGGGCACCTGATGGTCTCGCGCCAGGAAACGGCAAGGCCTCTGCTGACCCCAGGCGAAGTCATGCAGCTTCCGCCGACAGACGAGATCGTCATGGTGGCGGGCACGGCGCCGATCCGGGCGAAGAAGGTCCGCTACTACGAGGATCGGCGGTTTACCGAGCGCGTTCTGCCCCCGCCCGATCCCGAGGCGTCCGGCCGATCACGGCGAACGGACGGATGGTCAACACTTGGAGCGCTCAAGCCAGCGTTCCTTCCAACCAACAGAGGACAAGCAGACGAAGATACCGCGAATAGCGGGCTCCGTCGCGAGCCCGAACTACCCGACCACGTCGCGATCGCCAAGGAAACGACCGAACCAACGCCGGCGGAGGAATTTGCCGCCGTTCTTGACGACGACGAGGCCGCGGTCCGCCGGTCCCGTTTTATACGCGAACAGATGCGCGGTGTCGCCAGTCAAGTCGCCATGGATCCGAATGACGGTATGGAGCTCTGAGGCAATATGCGCGATCGGATGAACGTCTATTTTCCGCCAGAGCTGCTGAAACAGATCTCGGAGCTCGCCGATCGCAAGAAGCTTTCCCGGTCTGCCATCGTGGAAGCTGCGGTCGCCTCCTTTCTTTCACCCGACGGAGCGGACAGGCGGGAGGCAGCGTACGCCCGGCGCCTCGATCGGCTGTCGCGTCAGATGCAGAGGTTGGAGCGCGACGTGGGTTTGACGGCCGAAAGCCTGGCGCTCTTCATACGGTTCTGGCTGACGATCACGCCGCCACTACCGAATGACGCGCAGGCGGCCGCGCAAGTAAAAGGCCGGGAGCGGTTTGAAGGATTTGTCGAGGCACTCGGGCGCCGCCTGCAAAAGGGGCAAAGCTTTCTCCGCGAGATTCCGGAAGATATCCGCCGTCAGGAACCGGTCGACGAATCCTGACCGAGCGTCATGGATGCGCAAACGCGCCGACCCTTCTTTTTCTACGCCAGCCTACGACCGCAGCGATTTAGCCGAACCGCGCAAAGCTGGTCACGCTATCGGCTTGCACGAGCCGACAGAAAGGGGGCCAGCATGCAGATTTCAGGGGCATGGCGCCTCACCGCGCGCGTATTTCTCCCGTTTGCGGTCGGATATTATCTTTCGTATCTGTTTCGAACGATCAACGCTTTGATCGCCAGTCATCTCAGCTCTGATGCCGGGGTTGGGGCTGCCGACCTCGGGTTGCTTACCTCGGTCTATTTCCTCGTTTTTGCGGCGGCGCAGATCCCAGTCGGCATATTGTTGGACCGCTTTGGTCCGCGTCGCGTCCAGAGTGTTTTGCTCTTGCTCGCAGCAGTGGGCGCCGGACTGTTCGCAGTATCGACCGGCTTCCTGTCCCTTTTGATCGCCCGTGCAATGATCGGGCTTGGTGTCGCTGCAGCGCTGACTGCTGGACTGAAGTCCATCATCATCTGGTTCCCCAGGGAGCGAGTTGCCCTGCTGAACGGCTATATGGTCATGCTGGGATCGCTAGGAGCGGTGACCGCTACGGTCCCCGTCGAACACCTGCTCGCCTGGATGGGATGGCGGCAGCTCTTTGAAACTCTGGCGGCCGCTACCGGAGCGACGGCCATTCTCATCTATGTCGTCGTGCCTGAGCGGGTCATTGTCCCACCAACACCGCGCGCCACCCTTGGCTCCGTTTTTGCCGATCGTCGCTTCTGGCGAGTGGCCCCATTTTCGGCGACTTGCATTGGATCAGCCTGGTCTCTGCAAGGACTGTGGGCATCACCGTGGCTGACCGACGTGGAGGGGCTTGATCGCACAAGTCTCGTGAGACAGCTGTTCATAATGTCGATCGTCTTGAGCTGCGGCGCCTTGTTGTTCGGGATGACCGTCCACTACGTCAAGCAAAGAGGAATCAGGGCGGAGACGGTGTTAGCGACGGTTGCGGTGCTGTTTGTCGCAGCGCAGCTAGCTTTGATCCTGCGAGTGCCTCTGCCGTCCATCCTGCCCTGGTCCGTTGTCGCAATTGCCGGCACGGCGACTGTGGTCAGCTTCGCGGTGATAGCGGATTACTTTCCGCCGCAACTTGCCGGTCGTGCCAACGGCGCCTTGAACGTCTTGCACTTTGGTTGGGCTTTTCTGGCACAATACGCGACAGGTCTTATCCTGGAGCAATGGTCGGCGAACGATGGCCATCGGCCGCTCCAGGCCTATCAAGTCGCTTTCGGTCTCAACCTAGCGCTGCAGATCGCGGCGTTGGCCTGGTTCGCGCTGCCCGGGCGCCGATCCATCACTCCGTGGATGAGTTCAATCCTCGTCTTCAAGCCGGCTGATGATTCCCGAGCCGTCGAGTCGGTTGGGTTGTATGAGGATTCGATCATCCTCCTGCCTGCGGATGACGATGCGGAGTGGTGAGCTGCCGGCCGATTAAGTAGGCCTCAAACATGGGTTCTCAGTCTTTCTTTTTCTACGCTAGCCTACGATCACGCAAAGCGCTTGTTGCGCCAAGTCCACTGGTGCTTTTTCTAATCATCCCCATCTGAGGACGCGCTTTGGGCGTCCTCATTCGTGGGGGCGAGCGGTGGCAATCCATTCCATTCAATCGGAAGCGAATTCGCGCGGTGCGCGAATGCTGCGCAGCGCACTTGGCTCGGCGATTGCCGGCTACCTCGAAGACGAAGCGATCATTGAGGTGATGCTCAACCCGGATGGACGGTTGTGGATCGACCGGTTGTCGAATGGCCTGATCGACACAGGCGAAACTCTGTCGGCTGCGGATGGCGAACGCATCGTTCGCCTGGTTGCGCATCATGTCGGCGCGGAGGTGCATGCCGGTGCGCCGAGGGTATCGGCCGAACTGCCCGGGACCGGTGAGCGCTTCGAAGGACTCTTGCCCCCGGTCGTTGCAGCGCCAGCCTTTGCCATCCGCAAGCCCGCAGTCGCCGTGTTTACGCTCGACGACTACGTCGCCAGGGGGATCATGACCTCGAAGCAGGCCGAGATCCTGCAGAGCGCGGTCGCCGCACGGAAAAATATTTTGGTCGCCGGTGGGACATCGACCGGCAAGACAACATTGACGAATGCGCTCCTGGCCGAGGTGGCGAAGAGCTCCGATCGGGTCGTACTGATCGAGGACACTCGCGAGTTGCAGTGCAAAGCGCCCAATCTCGTTGCGCTGCGGACCAAGGACGGTGTGGCGACGCTGTCGGATCTCGTCCGCTCGTCCCTCCGACTGCGTCCTGATCGTATTCCGGTTGGCGAGGTCCGCGGTGCGGAAGCGCTCGATCTGCTCAAGGCCTGGGGCACCGGTCATCCCGGTGGCATCGGCACTATTCATGCGGGCACCGCGCTCGGTGCACTGCGGCGGCTTGAGCAGCTCATCCAGGAAGCCGTGATCACGGTTCCGCGGGCTCTGATCGCCGAGACCATCAACGTTATCGCGGTGCTGGCGGGACGCGGCGCCGACCGTCGCCTCGCTGAACTCGCCCTCATCTCGGGGCTCAGCGCCAGCGGCGACTACAATCTTTCATCAGCAGGAGACTGACATGCGTGTGCAATTTCGTTTTCTTCGAGGTGCATCGCTGGCTGCCTTCGGCACGGTGCTTTTGGCAGCGGTGCCGGCATGGGCCGCTGGTTCGAACATGCCATGGGAGCAGCCACTCAATCAGATCCTGCAATCGGTTGAGGGGCCGGTCGCCAAGATCATCGCGGTCATCATCATCGTCGTGACCGGGCTTACGCTCGCATTCGGGGACTCATCAGGTGGCTTCCGCCGGCTGATCCAGATCGTGTTCGGTCTATCGATCGCGTTTGCCGCCTCAAGCTTCTTCCTGTCGTTCTTCTCCTTCGGCGGCGGCGTGGTGATCTGATGGATGAGCCGATCACAGGCTTTGCCGGGCCCGTTCATCGCGCGCTCACCGAACCAATCCTATTGGGTGGCGCGCCGCGATCGGTTGCGATCGTCAACGGCACGCTTGCGGCAGCCCTAGGTCTGGGGCTGCGGCTCTGGATCGCGGGTCTGGTCCTCTGGTTTATCGGCCACATGGCCGCAGTCTGGGCCGCCAAGCGCGACCCGGCCTTCGTCGATGTGGTGCGCCGACATCTGCGCATCCCCGGTCATCTCAACACCTGAGCTCTCGGTCATGATGAACCTTGCCGAATATCGCCATTCCAATGCCCGGCTCGCCGACTTTCTGCCTTGGGCAGCCCTGGTGGACGAGGGAATCATCCTGAACAAGGACGGCTCGTTCCAGCGGACGGCGAAGTTCCGGGGGCCTGATCTCGACAGCGCAGTGCCGGCTGAGCTTGTCGCGGTCGCCGGTCGCTTGAATAACGCCTTGCGCCGCCTGGGATCCGGCTGGGCCGTATTCGTCGAAGCGCAGCGCCATTTTGCCGGTAACTATCCGCCGAACACCTTTCCGGATGTCGCATCTGCATTGGTCGACGCCGAGCGCAGAGCTCAGTTCGAAGAGGCGGGTGCCCACCATGAGTCCAGTTATTTCCTGACCTTCCTCTATCTGCCGCCGGAGGAAGGAGCGGCTAAGGCGGAGCGCTTGCTCTATGAAGGTCGCGACCGCACCGTTGGCGCCGACGCGCGCGAGGTGCTGCGGGGGTTTGCCGATCAAACGAACCGCGTATTGCAGCTCGTCGAAGGGTTCATGCCCGAATGTGCCTGGCTCGATGATCAGGACACGCTGACCTACCTGCACTCGACGATCTCGATCAAGCGTCATCGGGTTCGGGTGCCCGAAATTCCGATGTACATCGATGCGCTGTTGGCCGACCAGCCGCTGACCGGCGGCCTTGAGCCGATGTTGGGCTCAGCCCACCTGCGGGTTCTGACGATTGTCGGTTTTCCGGGGGCGACGACCCCCGGGATCCTGGACGAGCTAAATCGCCTGCCATTTTCGTATCGCTGGTCAACCCGCGCGGTCATGCTCGACAAGACCGATGCCACCAAGCTGCTGAC
Source organism: Bradyrhizobium sp. CCBAU 25360 (assembly GCF_028128695.1). Taxonomy (NCBI): domain Bacteria; kingdom Pseudomonadati; phylum Pseudomonadota; class Alphaproteobacteria; order Hyphomicrobiales; family Nitrobacteraceae; genus Bradyrhizobium; species Bradyrhizobium sp. CCBAU 25360. The sequence continues at coordinate 296,606 of NZ_LBJA01000044.1, read as the reverse complement.
CAAGATTCGGCGGCAGTGGTTTGCCAAGCGGAAGTCGATTGGGGCCATTCTCAAGGAGGTCATGACCAACGAGGCGTCGACGCTGCTCGATACCGACGCCCACAACAAAGCGCTTGATGCCGACGCGGCGTTACAGGAGCTGGGGTCGGATCAGATTGGGCAAGCCTTTGTCACAGCGACCATCACTGTCTGGGACCGCGATGCCAATGCGGCCGACGAAAAGCTCCGCTTGGTCGAGAAGGTCATTCAGGGTCGCGATTTCACCTGCATGATTGAGACGGTGAACGCCGTCGAAGCCTGGCTCGGCAGTTTGCCGGGGCATGTCTATGCGAATGTGCGGCAACCACCGGTGTCCACCCTCAATCTCGCCCATATGATTCCGATGTCGGCGGTGTGGGCGGGCGAAGCGAGGGATCTGCATTTCAAAGGTCCGCCGCTTCTGTTGGGCAAGACTGAGGGATCAACCCCGTTCCGATTCTCCCTCCATGTCGGCGACGTCGGGCATACCCTTGTGGTAGGACCGACAGGCGCTGGCAAGTCGGTGCTGCTCGCTCTGATGGCGTTGCAGTTCAGGCGTTATCCGAACTCTCAGGTCTTTGCGTTCGACTTCGGTGGCTCGATTCGGGCGACCGCCCTCGCCATGGGTGGTGATTGGCACGATCTCGGCGGCGCACTGTCCGACGAGAGCGAAAAGCCAGTCGCCCTCCAGCCGTTGGCGTGGATTGACGATCCCGCCGAGCGCGGATGGGCGACCGAATGGATCGGCGCGATCCTCGCCCGGGAAAAGGTCGAGATCACCCCGGAGGTCAAGGCTCATCTGTGGTCGGCGCTAACATCTCTCGCTTCGGCGCCGAGGGTGGAGCGTACCCTGACGGGCCTGTCAGTCCTGCTCCAATCGAACTCTCTGAAACGCGCCTTGCAACCATATTGCCTCGGCGGTCCTTCCGGGCGCCTGCTCGATGCCGAATTTGAGCGCCTTGGCGAGGCCTCCGTTCAGGCGTTTGAGACCGAAGGGTTGATTGGAACGAGCGCGGCACCTGCCGTGCTGGCCTATCTCTTTCATCGGATTGGAGACCATCTGGACGGCCGGCCGACTCTTCTTATTATCGATGAGGGGTGGCTTGCCCTCGACGACGATGATTTTTCCGGACAGCTCCGGGAGTGGCTGAAGACCCTTCGGAAGAAAAACGCTTCCGTCATCTTCGCGACCCAGTCGCTCTCGGACATCGATGGCTCTGCAATCGCGCCGGCGATCATCGAAAGCTGTCCAACGCGGCTGTTGCTGCCGAACGAGAGGGCGATCGAACCCCAGATCGCAGCCATCTACAGACGCTTCGGTCTCAACGACCGGCAGATTGAGCTACTGAGCCGGGCAACGCCCAAGCGCGACTACTACTGCCAGTCCCGTCGCGGCAACCGGATGTTCGAACTTGGCCTTGGTGAGATTGCGCTCGCATTCACTGCGGCCTCTGCCAAGACCGACCAGGCTGCCATTACGCAGCTCCTGGCCGAACATGGACCTGATGGCTTCGTACCGGCCTGGCTCCAGCACCGCGGTTTGGCCTGGACCCTCGACCTGCTCCCCAATCTCGTCAATCTGGAGAAATCACTATGAGGCGTCTTGGCCTATTGGCAGCCGCTGGCACCGTCGCGCTGATGCTCGGCATCGCGGTGCCCGCACGGGCGCTGATCGTCTTCGATCCCAACAACTACGTTCAGAACGTCCTGACAGCTGCGCGAGAGCTCCAGCAGATCAACAACCAGATCACCTCGTTGCAGAACGAGGCGCAGATGTTGATCAACCAGGCAAAAAACTTGGCGAACCTGCCGTACTCGTCGCTGCAGCAACTGCAATCCTCGATCCAGCGCACCCAGCAATTGCTGGCCCAGGCGCAGCGCATCGCCTATGACGTCCAGCAGATTGATCGCGCCTTCTCGACGAGCTACGCGCCAGCCGCCAGCAGCCAGTCGGATCAGTTGCTGATCTCCAATGCTCAATCGCGCTGGCAGAATTCATATGCCGCAACGCAGGATGCCCTTCGTGTCCAGGCTGGCATCGTTGGCAACCTCAATACCAATCGAATCCAGACGTCTGCACTCGTGACGTCGAGTCAGAGCGCTAGCGGCGCCCTGCAGGCAACACAGGCCGGCAATCAGATTCTCGCACTGAATGCGCAGCAGCTGGCGGACCTGACGGCTGTCGTGACGGCACAGGGCAGGGCGCAGAGCCTTGAAGCCGCGCAGCGCGCGGCGGCCCAGGACCAGGGCCGCGAACAGCTCCGACGGTTTCTTACGCCAGGGCAGGGCTATCAATCATCCAACGTGCAGATGTTCCACTGATGACTGACATCCAGACATTTAAGGCGCTGTCGCTACTTACGACAATCGGCGTGTTGGTCGTGACTGCCTGCACGATCCAGCTTCGTAGTGGCGAAGATGCGTCTGCGCTCCCAAAGACAGAGCAGACCACGGATGTTGACGTTTCCGATCTCGCCCGCTGCCGCACCGTCACGTCAGACGATGTCGGAGGCTATCAGCATTGCCAAAAGGTTTGGGCTGAGAACCGGCGCCGTTTCTTCGGCCGGAAAGACAGCGCAGCTCCGCTTCGGGGATCCGACCCGGCCGCTGGCCTGACACCCGCGCCAAAAGACCAGAGTCGGATGCCGCAGGGATATCCGTCGGTGGCGCTACCTGAAGCGAGCAAGCCATGACCAGTACAGGCATCATCGACCAGTTCCTTGAGACATTCACGCGCCACATCGATAATGGCTTCGGGCTGCTGGGGGGCGACGTCGGATATCTTGCAACTACGCTTGCCGCGATCGACATCACGCTTGCCGCGTTGTTCTGGAGCTGGGAGCCGGACGAGGACATCATCGCACGCCTCGTCAAGAAGACGCTCTTTGTCAGCGTCTTTGCCTACCTGATCAGCAATTGGAATAGCCTGGCGCGCATCGTCTTCGAAAGCTTTGCGGGTCTTGGGTTGAAAGCATCGGGCGCAAGCCTGTCCGCATCGGATTTCCTGCGGCCGGGAAAGATCGCTCAGGTTGGCCTTGATGCCGGCCGACCATTGCTCGAGTCCATATCCAACCTGATGGGCTACATCAGCTTTTTCGAGAATTTCGTCCAGATCGTCGTTCTCCTGTTCGCGTGGGTCGTGGTGCTGCTCGCCTTCTTCATTCTGGCGATCCAGCTCTTCGTCACCCTGATCGAGTTCAAGCTCACGACACTGGCCGGCTTCGTGCTCATTCCCTTTGGCTTGTTTGGCAAGACCGCTTTCGCGGCGGAGCGCGTTCTGGGCAACGTCATATCTTCCGGCATCAAGATCCTGGTCCTGGCCGTCATCGTCGGCATCGGCTCCACCCTGTTCTCGCAGTTCACCGCAGGTTTCGGCGGTGCACAGCCGACCATCGAAGACGCGATGACGCTGGTGCTCGCGGCGCTTTCCTTGCTGGGCCTCGGCATCTTCGGTCCGGGTATCGCAAACGGCCTAGTGTCGGGCGGACCTCAACTCGGCGCCGGCGCCGCGATTGGAACAGGCCTTGCTGCTGGCGGCATTGTTGCGGCAGGTGCGGGACTTGCTGCTGGCGGTGCCGGTCTCGCTGGCGGTGCTGTTGCAGGAGCCGCGCGCGGTGGCGGCGCTGTCATAACCGGAGCAGCAGCCGCGTATCGAAGCGGCGGCCTTGCCGGCGTCGCGGAGGGTGGCGCTTCCGCTGCGACGAGTCCATTGCGTCGAGCAGCGGCTGCGTTCGGAGGTAGCCAAGCGGGCGACCAGAGCGCGGGCGCTCCGGCCGAAGGGCAGCCTGATTGGGCTCGCCGCATGAAGCGTGCTCAGACGATTCGGCATGGTGCCTCCGCCGCTGGCCACGCCGTCCGCTCCGGCGATCATGGTGGCAGCGGCTCCTCCGTCGATTTGTCCGAAGGAGAACGCTGAGACGCAGTACTGCACCTCCGCCGCACGACAGCGCCTCAAACCTTCTATCGCAAGACTTGAAACCGATCACTCGATATCAGGGGGCAACCAGCGATGTTCAAACGACCATCAGTTCACTACGGGCGCATGCCCGAGCCGATTACGCCTTACCAAAAGGCAGCGCAGGCTTGGGACGAACGCATTGGATCTGCCCGCGTGCAGGCCAAGAACTGGCGCCTAATGGCGGTCGGCTGCCTGATGCTTTCAGCCGGTCTCGCTGGCAGCCTTGTGTGGCAATCGAGCCAGGGATCGATCACGCCTTGGGTAGTAGAAGTCGATCATCTCGGCCAAGCCCAAAGGGTTGCGCCGGCCAACATCGACTATCAACCTACTGACGCTCAGATCGCCTACCATCTGGCGCGGTTCATCGAGGACGTCAGAGGCTTGCCGGCCGACGGTATCGTTCTGCGCCAGAATTGGCTCCGGGCCTATGAGTTTACGACGGATCGTGGCGCGGCTGCGCTCAACGATTATGCACGCAACAATGACCCCTTTGCCAAGCTGGGCAAGGCTCAAATCTCCGTAGACGTCTCGAGCGTCATTCGCGCGTCTTCGGAGAGCTTTCGGGTCGCATGGACTGAACGCAGTTACGACAACGGTTCGCTGAGTTCGACCGAACGCTGGACAGCAATTCTCACGATCGCAATCGAGTCGCCGCGCGATGCCGAACGCCTGCGCAAGAATCCCCTTGGGGTCTACGTCCGCGCCATCAACTGGTCAAAGGAGTTGAGTCAGTGACCAAGACGCCGTCTGACGTTCATTCGAAGCATCCAGGTGCGCAAAGCGGGCTCAATTCGACTCGGCCCAAGTTCGTGTTAGCGAAGCGAGCAAGTTTCCACGCTCTCCTGCTTTGTTCGTCGATGCTTGGTGGATGCGCGACCTACATTCCGCCGGAGATCAGCTATGACGCTGAAGTTCCTCCGCTGCCGGCACCACCGGTGGCTCTCGACGACAAACCGAGACCGCTTCACGTTCCACCCCTCTGGAAGCCAGCTTTCGGCGGTAAGTCAGGAGGGAAGGAAAACGTAGAGCCGGTGAGCCGGGTTGAGATGGCAAACAGTGCGGCCCGTGTTGAACCGCGCAAGCGCGGGTATTTCAACGCGGCGCAAATCTACGCCTACAGTCCCGGGGCGCTTTATCAAATTTACGCCGCACCGGGGCAGATCACGGATATCGCGCTACAGGAGGGAGAACAGTTGACGGGATCAGGGCCGATCGCGGCCGGAGATACCGTACGCTGGGTCGTGGGCGATACCGAGAGCGGGAGCGGCGACACACGGCGCGTCCATATCCTGGTCAAGCCGACCCGAGCTTCGATCGAGACCAACCTGGTCGTCAATACCGATCGGCGGACCTACCTGATCGAACTGCGCTCCCGCGAGCGGCCATATATGCCATCCGTTGCCTGGTACTATCCGGAAGCAGTGCGCGAGCAGTCGCGTTCAGTTGCTCTGAAACCCGTTCTTCCGGAGCCGGCGCGGCGCATCTCCCGCTATGTCATCGAAGGGGACAGTCCACCCTGGCGGCCGATCGCCGCATATGACGATGGCCGCAAGGTCTATGTCGAATTCCCGCAAGGCATCGTGCAGGGCGAGATGCCACCGCTCTTTGTCATCGGCCCGGAGGGCAAGACCGAGCTCGTCAATTATCGCGCCTACGGTAACGTATTGATCGTCGATCGGCTGTTTGCAGCCGCCGAACTCCGGCTCGGCGGTGAGCACCAGCAGAAGGTCCGTATTGTCCGGACCGACGGAAGGCCGTCGTCATGAACACCCGCAATGGAAACGATCACGAGAAAACGGTTCCACCGGAGACACAAGTGGAGCGGTCAGAAAGCTTCCGCTTGAGAGCAGAGCATCCACGCGTGACGCGGTTGTCGCGGAACCTCTTGGCCGGCGGGAGCGCGGTCGTCCTGCTTGTCATAGGTGGGGCTGTGCTGTGGTCGCTGCAGCATAATCGCTCCCGAAATCAGGCGGCGGAGGAGCTTTATAGCACAGACCACCACAATGTTGCCGACGGTATTACGACCCTGCCGAAGGATTATGCTGGCGTTCCGCGCCAGCCAATCCCGCAGCTTGGTCCGCCGCTCCCCGGGGACCTCGGTCGACCGATCCTTGCCGCTCAAGGCCAGTCGCCGGCGATTGGCGCTTATCCGGACCAGCAGCGCCGGGATCAAGAGACCGAGGCAGCCCGCACCAGTCATCTATTCGCTTCGACGAACGGACGTGAAGTACGTCCGCCCACCGCGGCGCTTGTTGGAAGCGATCGCGTCGTGCCATCGAATCCAACGGGGACCGGGGATGACGCATCTGCACAAAGCGGTCAGGACCGAAAGCTTGCCTTCGTGAACGCCTCCGTGGATCGCCGTACGGTCAGCGCTGACCGCGTCACCAGGCCCGCCTCACCATACATCGTGCAGGCCGGGACGGTCATTCCGGGAGCGCTGATCACAGGGATTAGATCAGATCTTCCAGGCCAAATCACCGCGCAGGTGACGGAAAACGTATACGATACGCCCACCGGTCGGTTCTTGTTGGTACCGCAGGGCGCGCGCCTGATCGGGGTATACGATAGCCAGGTCACTTTCGGCCAGTCCCGCGTCCTGCTCGTCTGGACACGGCTGATCATGCCGAATGGACGGTCGATCGTTCTCGAGCGGCAGCCTGGCGCTGACACTGCCGGATACGCAGGTCTCGAAGATCAGGTCGACAATCACTGGGGCGAGTTGTTCAAGGCTGCGGCACTATCGACGTTTCTGGCGATCGGGACCGAACTGGGCGCCGGCTCGGACACCAATAGCAACGACAGTGCAATCATCCAGGCATTGCGACACGGCGCGTCGGACTCACTTAACCAGACGGGGCAGCAGGTGGTTCGCCGCAGTCTCAGCGTCCAGCCCACTCTAACCGTGCGACCTGGCGTCCCGGTTCGTGTTCTTGTCAATCATGACCTCATACTTACACCCTATAGAGGGTAACAAAATGCCAAAACTAAAAATAGGAGAGCTTCCAGACGACAAGCCGGTCAAAGTAAGTGCGGAGCTGCCTGCGGCGGTGCATCGTGATCTCATTGCATATGCAGAAGCGCTTACGCGTCAGGGTGGTCAAGTGGTCGATCCGACTAAACTCATCGCCCCCATGTTGGCGCGCTTTATGGCCACTGATCGAGGATTTTCTAAGCTGAAACGTGAAGCCGCTAGCGAAGGACAGTGATGCTCCAGTTTCCTCGAAGCCGTCGGTCGACGCTAAATAGCTTGCATGCATCAAGCTAGGCGCTGCCGAGTTGGCCTTAAGAGCTGAGATATCGCGTCCGAAAGTGTGTTTTCGCGTTTACCTTAAACAAGTCCGATTGCCAGATTTTCTCGATTTTCAGACGCGAGAGCGCTGGGCGTCGTCGTATAGTCATTCGGTCACCTTCAGGCGCGTTACACTGCTCCGGCCATCGACGCTGACAGGCACCTCACCCTCGATCGTGGCCCGACGTACGACGCGATGCTGGTTCCCGTAATCGTTGACCGCATAATGCTGCGTTGCGCGGTTATCCCATATCGCAATATCCCCCTCTAACCAGTTCCAGCGCACAGTGTTTTCGGGCGCGGTGATGTGAGACTGAAATAGGTCGAACAGCTTTTGTCCGTCGTATTTGGGGACATCAACAAACTGCTTCACCAAGGCGCCGAGCACTAGCGTCCGCTCGCCTGTTTCGGGGTGGACGCGTACGACGGGATGCTCCGTCTCAAAAACGGCTTTGGTGAACACCTCGTCAAAGTGCTTCTTGTCGACCTCGCGGAGACGCGCGATCCCAGCGTAATCGAAAACGTTGCTGTGAACGGCCCATAGGCCCTCGGCGAGCCGTTGTAGGGGCGACGGCAAACCAAGATAAGCGGCAGCTGTGTTAGACCACACGGTGTCGCCTCCGAACGGTGGCATTACCACGGCCCGCAGGACCAAGATCTTGGGATAGGCGTCGGCAAAGGTCCCATCCGCATGCCAAACGTCGGCGCGACCGCCACCGCGAGTGGAGTCCAGTTCGAGGAGCGACGCCCCCTTGGTAGCGCCGAGTATCGGATGTGGCACTAGCTTTCCCAGACGAGCGGAAAAGCGCTCCTGCTCGGCGTCATTGAGATGTCCTTGATTGCGGAAGAAGATCACCTTGTGCTCTAGCAATAAGCTGTTGATCGCAGCTATCGCGTGATCCGGTAGATCGCCTGATAGCTTGATATTCTTGACTTCGGCACCGATGCGCGCTGCACGTTTCACAATATCCGCGCTCGGAATGACGCCACCGATCAAAGTCATTGCGCTGATCTCGCTTTTCCAGGCCCTGGCAGGTCTCCCGCCCCCCTTGGAGCGAATGATCTTCAGCAAGCATCGTGCCAGAAAGACCAACATGTCCTCGACAATAGGCACTGAACGAATCGTGGTATTTGCCGCGAGTCATCGAACGGCATCGTGCCAAATCAACCTGTTCGAGAGTATTTGCTGGTCTACATGTCTCGGATGGTCATAGCGGGTATGTCCGCGATGTGAATCAGCTGACCGTTCCTCAAGGATGAAATGCGGGTGGAAAGCGTGACCATTTGCTGCTTTGTGGCTCTGTTTCTTGATGGATCATTTTAGGCAATGGCCATACCAGGCGGCGCTGGGCAAGCCATAACGCCGAATGGGCTTTTCGAGAGTTCGCTACTGCCAGCTGTACTCGACCTGACACGGGATTTGGGCTCTGTCGGAATACCGACAACTCTCCACATACTTTAGTAAGCTCAAGCTGACTGTTCCATTGGCGAATTCGCGAGTTAATTGACGACCCGAGGTAATGTCCCGTAATGCCGATGGAGCCCGTGAGAGTTGCAGATGTAAGATCGCTCTCTTTCGAGCGGCGCTCTTGGCGGCAGTTATGCACATTATCGTCTCGGTCCTGAAGTAGGATAAAAGCTGCAATTTCCTGGTCCTGCGTCAGTTTGCTCGCCGCTAGGCGGGTGGAGAAACGAATACGATCAGGCACGGGCGGTGGCTCATCTTGCGCTTGCCTTCTATCATGGTAAACGCGATGAAATCCGCGGGAGCATCGCTGACCGCCCACGGCGTCGCACGTCACGTCTCATGGAGATTCGTCAGTCGCGTCACGATCTGAAGCGGGCGATTGAGATTCTCGAAGAATTCAATCGGCCCATTGGCGTGGACTGCGATGTAAATTCCATGTCGGCACCATATGTTCGGCTTGTGGCTTGCTGGGAGACCAGGATGGCGTCTCGCAAGCCTCTGCGCCAGTAAAGATCGCCAGAGCGGTCCGATCGGGCAATGCGCGATTGCGGATTGCTAAGTTCACTTCGCCGGCGGCTTGCCCAGCGTCTTTGTCTACTGGACAATAGACCGAGCCGCCGCCATGGTGCGGAACGTCGTGGCACCGGCGGTAGGGCTGGTCCACAGCGGCTCCTGCGGTCGTTTGTTCCGTAATGTCCGGAAGCATCCCAATTTCCAGGAAACGGATGCTTTCTCGGGCACTTAAGCGCTGTTAGCGGAACGACCGTACAGCTATTCGTGAGGCTTATGGGCACGGGGGCCCCTTGGCACGTCGCTGCCTCACTTGGGCGCAGTTCTCTTGATCTTTCTCAAGCGATGCCCCTTCTGCAGCAGTGGAGGAGGCGCGCCTGCCGCGCAGCGCTGGCAAAGGCGTCGTGGTCGACGATTCTACGACGGATCAGCTTCGGGCAAGGCCAGGAAACTGAAATCGCATCCAACTTCCAGGGGTCCGGCGAGTACCGTGGTTCAAGAGCCGCCCCTCCTCATTGCCTCGATGCTGGCTCGGGCGAGCCCCCAATCGTCAGACTTCAGAAGGGCAACTTCCACACGAAATAGAGAAGCGCAGCGATTGCCACCCAGAAAAGTATGCCGCGGAAGATGAAAGCGAGCGCCATTTTAATCGACATCTTGCCCAAGCCGCTGCGCCATGGCGATTCCATCGATCGCGTCTGCCAGCCCTTCCAAGAAAGTCCGATACCACGCGTCATCGTCGGGAAGGTCCCATTCTTGTAGGCTGCCGACGTAACGCGTCAGAGCAATCACGCCTGCGATCGTGGTTGGGGTTGAACGGATGAGCACGTTCCCATGCTCCGCGAGAGCACGGTTCCTTTGACAGCTGATTTCGTCGGCGGCATCAAACTCGGGTCCCGAATCGAGCTTTGCCGATACGGACAGGGCCGCATCGTAATGTGCCAACAGCTCGCGATGTCGCTCGATCACTAGGAAGGTTAGATCCCGATCGGCTGCAGCAGTCGACTGGGGAGAAATTTCCTGCGATGACAATGTTGGCCCCAAGCAAGTAGCAGGGCTACGTTAGCATGGTGGCCATGATGATAATCAGCGTAGAAGGTCCTTCATCTGCGGTATTTCTGCTCGATCGTCTTGGCATTCAGGCGAGGTCAACCAGCTCCATTTGGGGTCGAGACGTTTCGCGCACGAGGCGCGCCTTACTCGCGGGAAAACGGCCCTGCTCGATCGTTTTGGCGTACATTACTGGCCTTTCAAGCGTCGTCATTTATGAATGCCACCAGGTGCCAGGGCGGAGATCCTCGCACAGCCGGCTTGGGGTGTCCTCGCACCGTTGGTGGAACCTCGTCCGCGTCGTGTGAAGGCGACACCACCACATCGGGTATTCGGCGGCAGGCCCATTCAGCCATCCTTCACGGATCATCCGGTCTGAGCCGGAGTGACGACGCAGTTGAGGCGTCGACGCCGGCGGTGGGATCCCTCCGCAAAGTCTTACGCGGACGGTTGGATAAGATATCGTAGGTTTGGTCGGTGTGGGGGTCTCCTTTGACTTTATTTGGATAGGCCTTTTCGCCGAGCAGGGAGTTCAGCCGGCCTGCTATCTCGACGGCTAAACCACCTGGGCGTCCTGGTTGGCGGAGCACGGTGACCGTCTCGACCAAGTCTCTAATGGCTTCCGCGGCCTCTCCGTCGCCCGTACTGACACCTTTACCCACTGCTTCTTCAAGCCGACCGAGTTGCTCCTCATATCGTTTTAGGATGGCCGGATGCAGCGCAATTTCGTTCGGGGCGGGTGGTTCGCTTTGCAACTCCTCAGATATCCGCTTTCGTTCGGCATCTAAGGCAGTCGATCGCGGCCCGAGAACAGACGGATTGCCATGTCCCTTCGCGATCGCATCGACCAGTCGTTCGATTTCTCGAGTCAACTGCCCTAGCTGCTGCTCGAGGCGGTGTCGCTTTGCCTGTGATGTAGCTAGGAGGCGCTTCCGCTCCTCCAGATACGTTCGTACGTATTCCGAAAACACCTTCGGTGCACGCAGTTCGGCCCTGAGCCCGCTGAGGACTGCACTCTCGACCGCATCTAGATAAAAGGTCTTTGCATCAGAACATGTGCCGCTCTCTTTCGACGCGGAGCAGCGAATACGAGTGCGCCCTGACTTATCGCGTCCATTGGTTGCCATACCCGAACCGCATGAGCCGCACCGGAGCAGTCCGGATAGCATCCGACGAGGCCGACGTTGGTGGCTGGGGTGGATGTGACCGCGCTCTTCCTTGCGTTGCTGAGCAGCCGTGAATAGCTCTGGATTGACAATTGCAAGATGCGGCACTTCAGCCATCTGCCAGTCACTCTTCGGATTAGGTCGCGACAGGCGTTTTCCCGAGTCGGGGTCCTTCACCATCCTGACCTTGTTCCAGACAAGGCGCCCCACATAAAGTTCGTTTAGTAGAATGCCGGCGCCCCTCTCATGATTGCCATTGATTGTTGACGCATTCCAACCTCGTCCCCGCGGAGGAGATACCCGCTCGTTGTTGAGATCATGCGCGATTTCCCGAGGCGTACGGCCGTCCACGTATTCCTGAAAAATGCGCCGGATCACTTGTGCCTCGGCCTCGACAACCACTCGTTCACCACTTCTTCCAGGGACCGCTGCGTATCCGTACGTCAGGCCGCCACCAGCCAAACCTTGCTTAACCCGCCCCGCTTGGCCGCGACGCACTTTGTGCGCATTGTCCTCGCGATAAAGTTGTCCGACCAAGCCGCGAAGGCCCACCAGCACAGTGTTAACGACGCCCTCGTGGACCGCCCGGATCTCGATCCCGAGAAATGACAGCCGCTTATGAATGCCAGCCAGATCTTCCATGTCGCGAGAGAGGCGATCGAGCGCTTCGACGATCACTACGTCAAAGGATCTCTCCCGCGCCTGGTCCAACATCTGTAGCAGGCCTTCGCGGCCCATGACAGACCCGCCCGAACGAGCCCGATCTTCATGGGTACTGACAACAATTAATCCTTCACGCTCGGCATAGCTTTGACAAAGTGAAAGCTGATCCTCAATCGATCGCTCGTTCTGAAGATCGGTTGAGAATCGAGCATAGATCGTCGCTCTTTTCCTCGTTTCGATCGATGAGCTGTCTTTCATGATCCTCCCTCGCGGCCACACGGGCAAGTACTCGCGCGAGACGTAAGATCGCCTTGTCTGGATTCGTCGGCAAGGAAAATTTGCAATCGGCCTCCCCCACGATCGAACCTCTAGGTTATCGCGCAGCTCAACGAGGTGCACGCACCTGCGCTGGCGCCAGTCGACAAGACGACGTGGGGCGAACTGATCATCTCGAGCATCCTTGCTCGGATCATGACCAAGTGTAACGCCCTCCATGAGCTCGTCGTGCAATCGGATGCCCAGGCGAAGAAAAAGATACGAGCGAACGGCGTTGCATGGAACTGATACTGCTAGGAACCGCACAACCTCTCCATTTAGCCAAGACCGAAATGGAAATCCCGGGCTTCGCCACAGGGCTCTATTTCCGCCGTCGAATTCGCCACCAGTTCGGCCGATTGGAGTACTTAGCTAGACCGTGGGCGAGGAGGCGGTGGATGGTTCAACCGTCCTTAAGCAGGTCTACCTAGCGAGGGGAAATGGCCTTCGCCGTTCTCGCAACGTTCAGACATACTGCTATGGCTCGACCTATGGCCTGGATATTGCGTCTTTGTCTCCAGGTGCGCTCCAATGATGCTGAAGTCGGGAATCGGATGCGTGGCTAGGGTGAACAAGCCAGAAGCTCATTGCCCCCTCGCGATAAGCGGCTTCAGGATTGGGTGCGGGGGCAGGGGTGGTCGGCACAACGCGTCAGTTTCTCCCTCGCAAGCCAGCTCAGCCGACCAAATCTGGCAGGTGCCTTGCGGGACGTCTCGGCGATAAAAGGCAGGGCGCCCCGGGCAGCCGCCCAAGGGTGCGAGGTGGCAGCGTTGCAGTACCGCGGCGCTGGCGAGCGAAGTTAGTGGCGCACGTGATAGGGACAGCGCTTTCCGAGGGCCTCTTTGACGAGCGCCGAGTCACATCGTCATTTAACTCCGCTGGCAGCGCGGAGTTGGCGGTTTCAGAGCTTTGAACAGCGCGGAGAGCCGGCCCGCGCTGCCTCCCCTCTAACTCTAAACCTTCTGGGCTCGGAATACCTCAGCACACCAATGGGTGAGCCATGCCCGATCCTGACCGTCGATTGCTGTGAGCCAGAACCTTGCGATGTTCTCGCGATCTGCTGCATAAGCCGGCGGACACGTTCCCTGGCAAGCGTCAGCATGAGTCGAGGCGGCTGCCCCATGTCGAGCGCCGCTGAGATCGCATTTGTCACCAATGGACGGTTTCTCTAATCTGGATCAGAGACGTCGATTGGCGCCTTCTCTCCAGAGAAGGCCGAATTATCCTGGTGCCGCCAAACGCCGCCGATTGCGGTTCGGCAGGCGACGGATCTTTACCGCGCGTACGAGACATCGCAGTTTTTGGCGAGAGCGAAGAGGCAAGCGCGTAAATCAAATGCCTATCTGATCATTGCGCAGCTACAGGGTCCTTTTCGATCGTCTTCGCCGAACAGATCATGGCACGGCGCTCAACGACGGCGGCAGCACGCGCGTATTTTCGCAGCCGATCCCGCACATTCGCACTCTTCGATGTTGCGAGTTGTTCCGCCGAGTCTCGGCGAAGCAAAATGGTGGCACGCCGTTGAGGAACCGGCAGACGCGAATTCAAAGCTATGCTGAGCACAAATAACATCAACGCTGATCGCCCGCAGCCTCACAGAGTGAGGCCGCGCGTTCTCGGGGATCCATCGCGAAAGATCCTGCGGGAATTCGGAGCCACGCGCTCACTGTACGCCAGAGGCGCGACTGCACTGCGGCACGCACAGCCGTCATTGCGTTGCTCGTGTGGCTTCATTTTGGGAACGCAAGCCGTTTGGTCGCTCGCGAGAGAATGAATTGACCGATGCTTGGTGAAAGAAGAGCATGCAGACGCTTGCGCCTCTACAAAATCAACCTCTGCCCGACATCGAGCTGTTCGGCGCAAACTTTATCGCGCAACTGCGCTCCAAAAACGGCAGGAAGCCTGCCGCAGACGCTAGCCCGAGGGACAAACGCCTGGAAGCCAACGCTCGCCGCCGCAAGCCGTGCTGGCCATACCTTGGTCTCTCGCAAAGCAAGGCCAGCGTAGAAGCGCTGGGCTACGAGACCTTCGCCAGAATGGCGAACAGCGCCCGGAGCTATATCGGGGACAAAGGCCGCGGTGTAGTGAGGGAGCTCCAGTGCTTATACGCAAAGACGCTCTGGATAACGGCGTTACGGAGCGACCGATACCGCCGAACCCCGCGAAGCCTGCTGCCTTCATGCAAGGTAGTTCAACGCGGCGTGCTTGCTCATTCGCCGCCGTGCTGTGCATGACTACCAATGCTGGTAGGTTACCCGAGCCCACTCTCTCTCTAAAGTCCCACTGTACCCTGAGGCGGCGGGCCTCACGGGAAAGCCGGGTGGGTTAGCCTTGTGATCCCCCGAGGCTGACTACTGAGCCAGCGGTACGTGATAGGGACAGCGCCTTCCTTCCTCCAATGGGGGGGGTGCCGAGTCATGTCGCCCCCAGCGTTCCGGCGAAGCGGATGCGACAGATAGCGCATTTATCCACCCTCCCTGGTGGACATCGGCGCCGAGTCGCATCCGCGCTCTTTCTCTCGAACTCGCTAATTGCGTCTAATTTTCGCGCCTGACAGGGAGGTAGGCTGACGAGCTCATTAAGCATTTTGACGAATCGAAACCCAATCGTCCTCCACACGCGAACCCAGCGTGGAGCACGAGCCGGTAACGGCGCGAGGTATTCGAATTCGAAAGCAAGTGTGCGCAATCCGAATGGCCAATCCTGCATCGAAGAGCCCACGAGCCAGGGGGCGTGAAGTCATACGGCGATCAGTCATTAAACGCGCGGTGGATTGGGTGAGTGTCAATCCGGCGCGTGGTCCCAATGCGGTTGCCGCTCATCGCAAGCGCGCCGAATTGCTGATCTGAGGCGTAACGGCGATATCGCTGCCAGCGGCAAGCGGCCCGCCCACATGCTCACCTTCATTATTTGATTGCGCAGGTCTGTCAGCTTTCGGTAAGCCAGCCCCGATAAAAAAGCGTTGGGTTTAACGGGGCTTGGCAGGGACAGCGCATGAGCTGAAGGACCACCATGTGCCGAGTCACGCTTCCGTTAAGCTCATTGCATTGCGGATGCGGCAGAGTGGTGCCTCATGATGCCCCCCCAGGCTGCCAGGCGCCGAGTCGCGTCCGCAATGCGCTCACAACTCGCAGGTTAGTTCTCCTCTCGATTTCGATCGTTTTTGCAAGCAATCAGCTTCTTGCCGCTGCTTAAAGCTCAGTTTGGAGCAGTTAGCTGGGTGGCAGGGAAAGCGTTGCCAACTGCATGCGTGGCGAAAAAGTGCTGATTCATGTTCTGCTAGTTCAACAAGCAGTCCGGGCGGGGTAGGGACAGCGTCTGCTCCAGCGCAACCAAACGGCGCCGAGTCGCACCCACACTGCTTCCGATCAATTTTCGCCAACACTCAGGAAGGGAAAGGAGAGTGCTTTGGCTTAGTCCGGTGCGCTGTTGTCTTGATGCAATTGTGTCCGCCACGTGTGGCAACGACGACGCACGCAGCGTCGTCGATTCTTCAACGCGGTACTTCCTGTCGCGGCTTTCAAGGTCTCGGATAATCTTCTCATTCTATCGCGCTTCGTCTGGACTTGCCCTGCCAACATTCTTGCGCCTCTCATGTGCGTTCGGCCTGACATTGTCTTTTATGCACTGTTTTCTATCTACGCCCACGTGTCTGGTCATGCTGGTGTCTCCAATCGCTTTAAGGCAAAGGCCCAGTTTAGAGGGGCGACGATGAGATGGGGCCGACCTATTTTGGTAGGTGCCCTTCATTACTTCTCGCAGATATAACTTAGTCACCCTTGAGAATTTGAGCCTCATGGGAGCAAAGGTGGCCAGCCCCAGTCCTTGTGACCGGGTTGGCCGCCAGCGCTTGCGACACCATGCCCAAGGCAGCTACAGGCCAAAAATGCATATATTGGAGCGGCATATCACGACCCTGCGGTCGCAAGCGCTTGCGGTGCTTGTAGCCAAGCAGGTCCGTGCCTCCGATCAGTCTCTGGGACTATCAGATCGCAAGGTCGCCACATTGAACATGGACGAAGTCCAGGCAATGCTAACCATACTCGATTGCATGAAACCCAACCTGCGGCCGAAGGAAGCACGGCAGATCGCTGCGCGCATACGCGCGCTTTTAGAGGGGGCGCATGAGTGTCAGCCGGTTCGGGTAGCATGTCTGTGAGCCCCCTAGTGTGAGCTCTCGGTAGGTTGTCCAACAGGTCGTGAACGAGGAAGCTGGAGTTAGCGAAGCTTTAGCCCACTCCTGGAGAATTGATAGGCACGCATAAGGATGCGGCTCTGACGCCGAGAGATCGGGAAGCCATGGTCCCGAGCGTGAGAGCCTGACAAAGGCCAACCGCGCTGCAATTCAGGCCAAGTCCGTCGCCAAGTGGGTCAAGCGTTCCGCAAGGGCAGGTGTCAATAGCGTGATCGCTCTACAAGGTTTCTTTGAACGCCGAGCCAAACTCTGCCTGCCACATGCGCCGAAGTCGGAGTGCGACGACCGCGCTATGCCGATTGCGCAGCTTGACCCGGCCGAACCGGTGCGGCGCTATGAACGTGAACATCCCGTGAGCTGACACATCGATATCAAAAAGCTGGGCAAGTATAACTGTGCCGGCCGGTTGAAAGAGCAGCCTGCGGGTACGCGGCGACGAACCTGGCCAGGATTATGTCGACATCTGAATCGAGGATGCCTCAATACCTCCAGCAAGGCGATGAAGAGCGATCGTCAGGGCTGCGCCGCGGCCGTCCTCAAGGCGAGGACGCCACAAGCGTCGGCGTCAAGACCAGCAAGTCAGGACCGACAACGGACCCCGCTACGAACCTTTGCTTCCCGCTAAAGCGGGCGAACGCCTCGGCCTCGAGTAAATCGGCACCAAGTTCTATTGGGGCTCTTTAGCGACCGAGATCTGCTGCTGCGGTGCTTGGAAATGCGATCTTTGTCAGGCCGCAGTATTGCGCACCTTGGCGGACCTCAAGGCATTCTACACTGCGCATCGTCGATCCAGCCCGTGAGCTGCTCTAGAGCAGACCGGATCGCTTGCCTACAGCGGCAGCCGGTAGGCGAATCGGCGGAAGCCGACGCACGCCTGCATTACTAACAGACAAGCGAAGAAAGTCTCGCGGCGATGATGGCGCAACCAAAAGGATTTTCATCCATTCCCGGCCCATCTTTGAGCCGTCGATTTCTTTTTCTCTTGTGCAAGTTGACAATTTTCTTCCCCGCTCCCTAGGAAGTACCGTTTGCGCGGAAGGCTGAATTTCTTCAAACGAGAACAGTATACGCCGCGAAGCATGAGACGGAGGCAATCTTCATTACCACGGTTCCATCAGCCCTCGATCCACCCCCTTATCTCGCAGCGGCCCTCCACCAAGGAGTTCGTAAACATCCGCAACAAGAACTCCGGGACGCAGTCAGTTAAGCTAAAGCCGAAGAAGTTCACCTGCGTTTCGCAGCAACTAGACTGCTGATCACCCGACATACTCGATCATTTCGTCGCTGTGGATAGCTATGACTTGAAGTCGTTGACGAGTTAACCGAAGTTCAAGCTTTGCCACATTCGCACCTGCAAAATCGAACTGAGGTCCAAATGAGCCACGTTTCGGAGAAGCCGACCGATCGCATCACAATTCCCATGCTGCAGCGGTGGAAGCAGGACGGTCGGCGTCTCGTCATGACGACTGCCTACGACGCGGTTGCGGCGCGTATCGCGGATCCGTCCGTCGACATCATTCTTGTCGGTGACAGTGTGGGTAACGTTTGCCTTGGATTCGAAAATACGCTTCCAGTGAGCGTTGCGATGATGAACCATCATCTGGATGCCGTGGTACGTAGCAAGCCTCGTGCTTTACTCGTCGCCGATATGCCGTTTCTAAGCTTCCACGTCAGCGTCGAGGAAACGATACGCAATGCTGGCGGATTCCTGCAGCGAGGCGCAGCTGCAGTGAAACTCGAGGGCGGTGGCAAGAGAATCGAGATGGTACGGGCGCTCGTCGATTGCGACATTCCTGTGATGGGTCATCTCGGTCTTATGCCTCAGAGCGTCAACGTGATGGGCGGCTTCAAAGTGCAGGGTCGGAAAGCGGATGAAGCGTTGCGTTTGCTCGATGATGCTCACCTTCTGCAGGAGGCCGGCTGTTTCGCCTTGGTCTTGGAGGGCATTCCGGCCGAGCTTGCTGCTCGAGCGACCAAGTCCTTGACAATACCGACAATCGGGATCGGCGCCGGCCCGGACTGTTCAGGCCAGGTGCTCGTGTTTCACGACGTACTGGGCCTCACTGGAGGTCATCGCCCCAAATTCGTTCGCGCCTATGCAGAAGGCTTTCAGCATTTGCATGATGCGCTCTCGCGCTGGGCCGCGGATGTCCGCGGTGGTGCATTCCCGGGACCGCAAGAGTCCTACAGGCTTCCCGAAGACGTTGGAGAGTCAATTGCCACCTGGGCGCCGTCCAACCCAACTTGATATAGAGCTCCACATGCAAACAATCACGACGGTCGCTGAACTTCGCCGTACTCTCGCTAAATCCCGCGGCGCCAATCGACGGGTCGGATTGGTGCCGACAATGGGCTATCTTCACGATGGCCACATGGCGCTGATCGCAGCGAGCCAGGCGCAATGCGACGTCACGGTCGTCAGCATCTTCGTCAACCCCACTCAGTTCGGACCAAACGAGGATCTCAGCAGCTATCCGCGCGACTTTCTACGTGATGAGGAACTGTGCCGTGATGGCGGTGTTGCGATCCTCTTCGCGCCGGATACACAGGAAGTTTATAGGAGCCATTTCGAAACCTTCGTTGAACCGGGCGACCTCGCCAAACCTCTGTGCGGAGTCTTCAGGCCTGGGCATTTTCGCGGTGTGGCGACCGTCGTATGCAAGTTGTTCAACATGGTGCAGCCCGATGTCGTATTTTTTGGGCAGAAGGATTTTCAGCAATGCGCAGTCGTGCGTCGCATGGTGATTGATCTCAATCTCCCGATCGAGATGGTCACTGTACCAACCGTTCGCGAACGCGATGGGCTCGCAATGAGCAGCCGCAACCGCTATCTCAGCAAAGAAGAGCGTCAGCGGGCCCTTGCGATCAACCGGGGACTATCCGCCGCGCTCGACGAATTTCGCTCGGGAGAGCGCAACGTAGAAAAGCTGATTGCGGTCGCCAAGGGGCATTTAGAGGCAGTTGACAGATTGCAGTATCTTGAACTTGTCGACGGTGACACGCTCAAAACCGCCGATAGTCCACTGCGGCGCCCCGCGGCGCTTTGTGCGGCAGCCTACGTTGGCTCAACGCGTCTGATCGACAACGTCTTACTGGGTTGCCAACTCGGTAGCGAAATGCGTAGCTAAACCGCGCGCAGCATATTGAGTGGCAAGAAATGCTCAAAGCACCTCCGAAAGGCGCGTCGAGCTGGCAGCGAAGGGCCAACTCCAACGCGACTTTGTTTAGCGAGTTAGCGAGGATAGGTAGCCGGTGCGTATGGAATATTGTGGGACCTAAAACTTTGTGTCTGGCAACATCACCAGATTTGCTCTACGGCGATCAGCGATCAATTCGACAAACCTTCGTATAGTGCTCTATAGCTCAGGCTATATCACCCATTTACCTTTGTAGAGTTGAGCACCCGTCACGTCGCGTGTACTTTCGACGTCGAACCTCAATCATTGGTCTGCGGGTCAGTGCGAAACCTGAGCTGCTGCCTTGCTATAATTCGTTAAGCTCCAATCAGTCGTTACGACGAACATCTGGAGTCAGGACCTCCGGCGGAGAAGACAGGGGCTTTATAGCAGGCGCCGATCATCGAGATGGGGATTTAGCCATCAGAGCAGCGGAATAACATTCACTCGAGCGACGAACATGGAAGCGAAGGATAGTGCGTCCGCACCCGCGAGCACGTGAGCTCTTAGAGTAGCCAATAGCGCGTCCCTCGTACCGGGGGCTAGCACAGCCGCAGCATTGGTGATCATTGCCGCTTTATAAGTTGCGGCGAATCTGCATCCCACCCTTGATACATGAGTCGATATGGCATTTACCGAGCTTTTCATCAAACGTCCGGTATTGTCTATCGTCGTCAGTTCCTTGATTTTGCTGATCGGCTTGCGCGCGGCCACCGTACTGCCGATCCGGCAATATCCCAAGCTATCTAATACGGTCGTCAATATCACGACGTCCTATCCTGGGGCTTCTGCCGACATGATCCAGGGGTTCATCACCTCTCCCCTGGAGCAGGCTGTCGCGTCCGCCGAGGGGGTTGACTACATTAGTTCCTCGTCTGTGCTTGGTACTTCGACCATCAAAGTCTACATAAAGCTCAATTTTGATCCCAACGAAGCGCTCACGGAGGTGCTCTCCAAGGTCAACTCAGTCAAATACCTGATCCCAAAGGAATCAAGCGATCCAGTTGTTACGAAGTCGACGGGTCAGAAGACTGCTGTCATGTACATCGCCTTCTCCAGCGAGGAACTGGCGGCAAGTGCGATCTCCGACTATCTCTCACGCGTTGTGCAACCGGTTATCTCAACGGTCGACGGCGTTGCAGCGGCAGACATTCTGGGCGGCCAGAATTTTGCGATGCGGCTATGGCTCGATAGTGCGAAAATGGCTGGGTACGGCGTGTCGCCGGCTGAGGTTTCGGCTGCAATCGCCGCTAACAACTTCCAGGCCGCGGCGGGTCAGACCAAGGGCTATTTCACTATCTTCGATGTCACGGCAAACACGGATCTGCGGAGTGTCG
The DNA here is from genome assembly GCF_028128695.1 of Bradyrhizobium sp. CCBAU 25360. Taxonomy (NCBI): domain Bacteria; kingdom Pseudomonadati; phylum Pseudomonadota; class Alphaproteobacteria; order Hyphomicrobiales; family Nitrobacteraceae; genus Bradyrhizobium; species Bradyrhizobium sp. CCBAU 25360. Next base: position 275,458 of record NZ_LBJA01000044.1, on the reverse strand, counting down.
AAGATTTCAAGCGCATGATCGTGAAGGCCAATGACGGTGGCTTTGTGCGCGTGGAGGACATTGCGGTAGTGGAGCTTGCCGCGCAGACTGCTGACGTTAGTGTCGCGATGAATGGCGAGCACGCGGTCTTTGTCGGCGTGCAGGCGAGCCCGCAAGGAAATCCTCTAAACATAGCGCGAGGCGTTCGAGGGCTGTTTCCAGAAATCGAGCGTAACCTGCCGCCGTCATTGAGGATGAAAGTAGCCTACGACTCCACCAAATTTATTCAATCATCGATCGATGAAGTTGAAAAGACGCTCATTGAGGCCGTCGTGGTCGTTGTGGTCGTGATCTTCCTGTTCCTGGCCTCGCTGCGCTCGGTCATCATTCCGGTTGTCACTATTCCGTTGTCGCTCGTTGGTGTCTGCAGCATGATGCTCGTGCTGGAGTTTTCATTCAATCTCTTGACCCTCCTTGCAATGGTACTCGCTATCGGTCTCGTAGTCGACGACGCGATAGTGGTGGTGGAGAACATTCACCGTCATTTAGAAGAAGGTGCAACGCCGCGAAAGGCTGCCACAGCGGGAGCGCGCGAGATCGTCGGCCCCATTGTCTCGATGACGATTACTTTGGCTGCGGTGTATTCCCCAATCGGATTTCTAGGCGGCCTCACCGGTGCGCTATTCCGCGAGTTCGCGTTTACGCTAGCGGGAGCGGTGATCGTCTCGGGCGTGATCGCTTTGACACTATCGCCGATGATGTGCTCGCTCCTGCTGAAGCGCGACGAGGGGGGACGGTTTGCACGATTTGTGAACCGTGGGTTCGGCGCCATGACACAGTGGTACGGCCGCAAGCTCGACCGCTCGCTTGACTATCGACCGGTTACGGGCCTGTTTGCACTTACCATGCTTGGCCTCGTCGGCTTTCTCTATATGCACACTTCCAAAGAACTCGCCCCCGAGGAGGATCAAGGGATCGTATTCGCTTTAACGAAGGCGCCGAAATACGCCAACATCGACTACCTCGACTATTACGGCACCAAGCTCGAAAACGCGTTCCAGAAATTTCCAGAGACTGACTTGAGCTTCGTGCTCAATGGCGTTAGCGGCCAGCAGAGTGGCCTCGCGGGCATGCTGCTCAAGCCCTGGGACGAGCGCAAGCGATCATCGATTGTACTAAAGTCCCTCGTCCAGGCCGAGCTGTCAAAAATCGAAGGCATCAACGCGTTTGCCTTTAGCTTGCCTCCGCTTCCGGGCGGTTCGGACGGGCTACCAGTGCAGATGGTGATCAATTCGACCCTTGGCTTCCAATCCATCTATGAGCAGATGTCAAAGCTGAAGGATGCGGCGCGTAAGAGCGGCCTGTTCATGGTGAGCGACTCCGACCTGGAGTTCAACCAGCCGGTGGTACGAATCAAGGTCGATCGATCCAAGGCTAACGAGCTTGGCATAACCATGCAGACCATCGGGAATGCGCTTGCCACATTACTGGGGGGAAACTATGTGAACCGCTTCAATTTGCAGGGCCGCTCATACCAGGTGATCCCGCAGGTTCCCCGAGGGGAACGTCTGGTGCCGCAAGCAATCGGGAGCTATTACGTAAAGAACGCGACAGGCTCAATGCTTCCACTGTCTACCGTAGTCTCCATCGAGACCGCCACCGATCCGAACGCGCTCACCCACTACAACCAGCTCAATTGCGCGACTTTTCAGGCAGTGCCGATGCCTGGCGTCACGATCGAACAGGCTGTGGATTTCCTGGAAGCCGAGGCGAAGAAACTACCCGCAGGCTTCAGCCACGACTTCCTGGCCGACGCGCGCCAGTATGTGCAAGAGGGTAATCAACTGGCCATTACATTTGCATTTGCACTCATCATCATATTCTTGGTGCTTTCGGCTCAGTTCGAAAGTCTGCGCGACCCGCTCATCATTATGATCAGCGTGCCGATGGCAATTGTCGGCGCGTTGATTCCGCCGTTCTTTGGCTGGGCGACCATGAACATCTACACCCAGGTTGGACTGTTGACACTTGTCGGGTTGATTTCTAAGCACGGCATCCTGATGGTTGAGTTCGCCAATGAGCTGCAGCTCAAGGAGAGATTTGACCGTCGCTCGGCTATAGAGATGGCGGCGCGCGTCCGATTGCGCCCAATATTGATGACCACGGCGGCGATGGTCACGGGCTTCATCCCCTTGTTGACTGCAACGGGAGCTGGAGCGGCGAGCCGCTTCTCGATCGGGCTCGTCCTCGCCGCCGGCATGTCTGTCGGCACTCTGATCACGCTGTTCGTTCTCCCAGCCCTCTACGTGGCGATCGCGTCCGATCACCGTGACGACGCGAGCGCCGACCGCGCGAACCTAGCCGAGCTCGACTTCACCGGCGCTGCTGATGCCGAGATGGCTAGGTAATGACCATCAAATAGATGTGGGTTTGCTCCGTGGTGCGCGCGAAGGAGCCTAGGACCGCTTCAAGTTACTGGGACGTCGAGACTTCGCGCACTTGGCGCCGAGCTGGGCGCCTCATCTCCTCGGAGAAGAATACTTCGGTGGTCCGCTGGTGGCTGCTAGGCGAAGCGGCGCCGGATATTCACGGCATCGGAACCAAGCTCGACCCGCCGGAGGGGGCAAAAGACAGTTGGTGCTCTCTTGATAAAACGGTGGATTTACCAATCATCGTGAATGGCTCGGCCCGCCATTCGGATCGTTGGTGGGATTGCTCTAATCCGTGATGCAGGCTTCCTTCTCGAGAACAAGCCGATCACTCTTGTGCCGTCGATCGCTCTCAATACGAAACGCCCGGTATGCCAGCTGAATGCCCTCGTTGAGCGAGGTGGTGGCGCGCCAGCCGAGCCCGGATAACCGACTGACGTCGAGCAGCTTGCGCGGCGTTCCGTCGGGGCGCGACGTGTCGAAGCTGATCTCACCGCGAAAGCCGACGGCGGCCGCAACCATGAGTGATAACTCGGCGATGCTGATGTCCTCGCCGGTGCCGATATTGACCGGTTCTGGCGAGGAGTAGGTCTTCATCAAATGGATGCAGGCGTCGGCGAGATCGTCGACGTAGAGAAATTCGCGGCGCGGCTTGCCGGTACCCCACACCACGACGTTGCTTCCGCCCGCAATCTTGGCCTCGTGGAAGCGGCGGATCAGCGCGGCCATGACGTGGCTGTATTCGGGGTGATAATTGTCGCCAGGCCCGTATAGATTGGTCGGCATCACGCTAATGAAATCGGCGCCGTACTGGCTGCGATACGCCTCGGCCATCTTGATGCCCGCGATCTTGGCGATTGCATAGGGCTCGTTGGTCGGCTCCAGCGGGCCGGTCAGCATCGAGTCCTCTCGCAGCGGCTGCGGCGCCAGGCGTGGATAGATGCAGGAGGAGCCGAAGAACATCAGCTTCTCGCATCTGTTGGCATGGGCCGCCTGGATCACGTTGCTCGATATTGCGAGGTTGTCGTGGAGAAACTCGGCGCGCAGGGTGTTGTTGGCGACTATACCGCCGACCTTGGCTGCGGCGAGGAACACGGCCTGCGGCCTCTTCGCTGCAAACCAGGCAGTCACCGCGGCTTGGTCACGCAGGTCAACCTCGCTTCGTGACACCGTCAAGAGATCGACCTGCTCGCGTGCCAGTCGGCGCACCAGCGCCGCGCCGACCATGCCGCGATCGCCGCCGACGAAAACGGTCTTGCCTTTCAGCTCAAACGCCGCGATTGCCATTTGCTGCGTCCTGTCTGGCTTGGACGAGATCGCTGGCGACCATTTCCTTCACCATTTGCGAGAACGACGTTTTCGGCGCCCAGCCGAGTTTTGCGCGCGCCTTGCTGGCGTTCCCGATCAGGAGATCGACTTCGGTTGGACGGAAATAGGTGGGATCGACCTGTACCAGGGTCTTGCCAGAAGCCTTATCAACGCCGACCTCCTCGACGCCCTTGCCACGCCATACGATGCTGCGCCCGACCTCGGCAAACGCCAGCTCGACGAACTCGCGGACAGACCGCGTCTGGCCGGTCGCAAGCACGAAGTCGCCGGGCTCGTCCACCTGCAGGATCCTGTGCATGCCTTCGACGTAGTCGCGGGCATGGCCCCAGTCGCGCTTGGCGTCGAGATTTCCGAGATAGAGCTTGTCCTCGAGGCCGACCTCGATGCTGGCGACGGCGCGGGTGATTTTTCGAGTGACGAAAGTCTCGCCGCGGGTAGGACTCTCATGATTGAACAGGATGCCGTTGCTCGCGAACATACCGTAGGCCTCACGGTAGTTCACCGTAATCCAGTAGCCATAGAGCTTGGCGACGCCATAGGGCGAACGCGGATAAAATGGCGTGGTTTCCGTCTGTGGCACCTCTTGCGCGAGGCCGTAAAGCTCGGAGGTCGAGGCTTGGTAGAAGCGCGTCTCCTTTTCCATGCCGAGAATGCGGATAGCTTCCAACAGGCGCAGCACACCGATCGCGTCGGCATTGGCGGTGTATTCCGGGCTCTCGAAACTGACCTGGACGTGGCTCTGTGCGGCGAGATTGTAGATTTCGGTCGGCCGAATCTGCTGCACAAGCCGGATCAGGTTGGACGAATCGGTCATGTCTCCATAGTGCATTAAGAACGGCACATCGGCGGCATGCGGGTCCTTGTAAAGATGATCGACGCGCGCGGTGTTGAAGGAAGACGACCGGCGCTTGACCCCATGCACGGTGTAACCGAGACCGATCAAATGCTGGGCGAGATATGCGCCATCTTGCCCGGTGACACCAGTAATCATCGCGACGCGCCGGTTTGAATTGTGAGCCACCATGATGTCTCGTTTACTTGCGCCAAAAGAGTTCGCTATGAAAAGCCATTGCGTAGTCGCTTCCCGAAAATCTAGATGGGCACGCGCGCGCCAATCTCACTAAAGGAGCGCGATCGTTAGCCCCTGTCATACACCTCATGAAGGAATACAACACCATATACGTTGATTTATAGGTGGACCTGCCAACACATTGATCTTAAGGGGATGAAACTCAGGCGACGTCGCAACGGTGATGATCCTAAGCAGGTGAGATGAATTGTAAGCGCCGGTGCGCCCGCTCGGGGCGCTTTCCGGCTGGCTATATTTCCAAATGAGACAGATGTCGTCCATCTGTGAGCCTTATCTTCTCACGCGCATGTATGCATCCGCGCGCTCTCAGGGAGGCGGAGGAGCTGCGGGTTGCGGCTTCCAAATAGGAGACTCAGTCTTAACGGTCGGCATAACAACTATAGTCCCCGCCGGTCCCAAGTAGCTGGTTTGCAGCAGGCGATGCACAGCCGACGTAAAACAAATGAGAAGGACTGGCAAACGTTGGTATAGACCGTCGAACATTTCGATATCGAAAGTTTACGTTAGTACAATGGAGCTTCGACGCCGATCCTCTAATCTTGACTGAACGTAAGTTGCCTCAGTCCGAGTATGACAAGTGTCTTGAGCCCGCGCCGGAAATTCGTTCTGAGGAGAACTAGACAATTCAAGCTAGAGCCGCCGCGCAGGTATATCACCAGCAGACCACGTAGAGGATGTGGGCAGCGTTCTTTTTCTGTCTGAGCCGGAGGGAAGCCGAGACCAAACGTGACCGCTCTCTCGACCCGATCCTGAGACGCATAGACTCAGTTGTTGCGCATCAACTTCATCGCGGGGGCGGTATCGCTGCTCATTGTTTTGGAAACTTAGAAGGGGGGCGCGAGATGGCTCATTAGTTCCGGTGAGTCTCTTTGTGCCGAGCTGGATGTCGGCGCGCAGGCGCAACTGCACGTTCGGCTCTCGTCGAGGCGGTCACGGCGTTGGCGACACCATCGCAGCGTCTATTCGAATAGCTAGCTAAAGGAAGAAATGAAGCCGATGGCTGGAAAAAGATCTAAATCACGCGGGCGAATTCAGATGCGATAAAGGCGCCCGCGGAAGATTCGAACTTGAACCCCGTTGTTGTCGGGCAAGCGAGCTCTATCACGGGCTCCTATAGCGCGGACGCCAGACTCCTCGAAGTTGGGCTGCATGGATTGATATGTGTGGAATTATTGGCATTTTGGGACGTGGTCCGGTCGTTGAGAAGCTGGTCGCGTCGCTCAGGCGACTGGAATATCGTGGCTACGACTCAGCGGGTCTCGCGACTCTCGAAGGTCTCCGTATCGAGCGCCGCCGCGCTCAAGGTAAGCTGAGAAACCTTGAGGAGCAGTTGCGCTATAGTGCCCCTGTAGGTCAAAGCGGCATCGGTCACACCCGCTGGGCGACTCATGGAAAGCCGACCGAGAGCAATGCTCATCCGCATGCGACGGAAAATGTCGCGGTCGTTCATAATGGGATCATTGAGAATTTCCGCGAGCTCCGAGCTGAGCTGGAACGAAATGGAGCCAAGTTTTACTCAGAGACGGACACCGAGGTTGTGGTGCATCTCGTCGAGTTCTACCTCAAAAACGGCTACTCACCGCAGGATGCGGTGCAGGCGTCGTTGCCGCGCTTGCGCGGTGCCTTCGCGTTGGCATTCCTTTTCAAGGACCACGACGATCTTTTAATCGGTGCGTGCAAGGGGTCGCCTCTTGCGATCGGACATGGTAACGGCGAAGTGTATCTAGGATCTGATGCGATTGCGCTCGCGCCTCTGACCAATACCATTACCTATCTTGAGGACGGTGACTGGGCCGTGCTTACGCGCGCGACGTGCGCGATCTATGGTGCAGACGGCTGTGTCGTCCGACGGGAAACATCAAAGTTTGCTGTGTCGTCTCTCCTTGCGGAAAAGGCTAATTATCGCCACTTCATGGCTAAAGAAATCCACGAGCAGCCGACAGTGGTCGCGCAGACATTGGCGCATTATCTCGATGAGGCGGCCAAGCGGGTAGCGCTGCCGCTCGCATTGCCCTTCGACTTCAATTCCATTCAGCGCATTTCAATTACTGCGTGCGGCACGGCAAGCTACGCCGGGCACATCGCCAAATACTGGTTCGAACGGCTGGGGCGCTTGTCTGTGGAGATAGATGTAGCCTCTGAGTTTCGATATCGGGAGGCGCCTCTGCGCCGGGGCGATCTCGCGATCGTCATCTCGCAATCGGGCGAGACGGCCGACACACTAGCTGCGTTGCGATACGCCAAGGGCCAGGGCCTGCATACGATATCTGTAGTTAATGTCCCGACGTCGACGATTGCGCGCGAGAGCGAATCCGTTCTGCCGACGCTGGCTGGGCCGGAGATCGGCGTCGCTTCCACCAAGGCATTTATCTGCCAGCTGACGGTACTGGCGGTGCTTGCCATCGCAGCAGGGAGAGAGCGAGGTAAGCTGTCTGAAATCGATGAATCGAAGCTCGTGCAAGAGCTCATCGAGGTGCCGCGGTTGGTCGCTGCGGCCTTGTTAGTCGAGCCGCAAATTGAGAAGCTCGCGCGCTATATCGCCGGCGCGAGGGCGGCACTCTACCTCGGTCGTGGCACATCGGCTCCGCTGGCGTTGGAGGGCGCGCTCAAGCTGAAGGAAATTTCGTATATCCACTCAGAAGGTTACGCCGCCGGCGAGCTTAAGCACGGGCCGATCGCACTGGTCGATGAGGCTATGCCTGTGGTGGTGATCGCGCCTTACGATGGCGTTTTCGAGAAGACCATTTCGAACATGCAAGAAGTGGCGGCTCGCGGCGGAAAGATCATCCTGATCACCGATGCGAAGGGCGCTTCGGAAGCGACGGTGGACACGCTCGTGACCATCGTTCTGCCAACAATGGTCGCAAGCTTTACGCCGATGGTCTATGCTATTCCGGTCCAGCTCTTGGCTTACCATACCGGCCTCGTAAGTGGCGCGGACGTGGATCAGCCGCGCAATCTCGCGAAATCCGTCACTGTGGAATGAGACTGCAGTGTTGCTATCGAAGCGTCAGGTTTCGGCGCCGACGCGTTCGGCTTGCGGCTCCTTTCCTCGGTTGGTGGGTCATGGATCTCGACGAGTTCCCAATCCGGAGTCGCTGTAGCTGCCGTGGGTCTCGCAACCTCGAGCGATGCTACGTCAGCCCGCCTCAGTGTAGTAGGATCGGCCACCCTATAGGAGGCTTTGGGTGCCTGTCGGCCTGCAAGGTGCTGGCGAAGCCGTTCAGGAGCCATTTGCAATCCGCCACAGGAGCCAAGAGTTCCACCTTGATTGGCCTGATGATGCTCCAAACCGTATGCTGGGATTGGACGGGTCGCGATGCAGCCGTCATGAAGCGCGCGCTCTACAATGCGCTTCTGCCCAGTATCGCGATCGATGCAAAGGATCCAATTGGCATCGGCAGTGAATCGGGGATCGACCGTTCCAACGGAGGAGGATCCTCGCACTGCTCGCTTCTCATTCAACCTAGTGAATCAATGCGCAAGCGCACCACGTTCCACTAGAAGCAGGCCCTGCGTCAGCTAACGTGAGGGCGGCCGGCAGCATCACGTCAGATTTTCGTAAGCCTGAGTCCCTATCTGCGCCGCAGGGCCTAGCAAGCCTGAACCAGACGTGGAAATTCATGCCCGACCGGAGCACCAATTGCATGTATAATCGGATCAATGGCTCGTCCTATTTCACATCCTCTCCCCTTGACGAGACTGATGAGCAAAACGACGCAGACAGTTTCGCGGATGCGTTTCGGCAGCTGCGTTTAGCCCCGTCAAACTCCAGCGGCACTTCGTCTTCGACAACACGGCCCTATTGGCTTGATTCAAGCCCGCCTATCGTAGAGCTCGATAAGCGGTCGTTCAGAATGGCGGCACAGGGCTATCACAGCGACGAAATCAGGAAAATCGCCGATAACCCACATGAATATTCGGACTTCGTCTCTCGGAAAGCGGCACGAACTGCAGAGCTTGCACAGAAATATGGAACAGCTTCAGATTCTGATAACGCGCGATACTTCAGCTATCAACTAGGAAGCGAGAGTGTCGGCCTTTTACGAATGGAAGGGGGCGACAGCATGACGAATTTCGAGGTCGAAAACTGGCAGGAGCTGTTTCCCGGCCGATCTGGGACGACTGCTACTGTAGATCTTCAGGTCGTTCATCCGCTTGTCGAGAACGCTGGCGATATTCTGCTCGAGCATCAACTTGGAATCGCCGGTGAGCGGCCACTGCTAAATTTGCGTCCGGCGAATCCGGAGGCAAGAGCCCGTGCTGCAAAGATGGGGTTCGTCGAGGTTGACGCCGATAACATGGTCCTAGACCCAGCGAGGTCAGACAAGTGGGTGAGGAATGGCGAGGGCAAGTGGCAGCGAGAAGGCACCGCTTCGCGGTATCTTCGCAAAGCTGACGACAGCCAAGATCGTAAAATCGAGATGCCAGCGAGTGCTCCAACATACGATTATGAAGATGATTTCATGTGACCATGGAATCACCGGGCATTAGGCCCCTGGTGATCTAGCCTGCTCCGCACTTCCGTGCGGCGGGCGGCGGTTAGCCAGAGTACCTTACTTAGCTCAGAATGCTCTCTCCTCAATTCTCCTTGGCTGAGCAGTTGCTGATTGTTCGCGCCTGCGAAATTAGGGGCCTATTGAACAAGCATATTGCTGAGAATGCCCGCCTGCGGCGACGACCTGTTCTGCCCCCCGCCAACCGGGGGGCGGGACGGGTGGCGCCGAGCACGTTGGACGGCTCGAACCACAACTCTTCTGCAGATGAAGCTTGCGAAGAAATAATGGCGTGGACGCCGGACGAGAGTCGGTCGCAACAATGTACAGCGAAGCGGCTGCCCAATGGACAACCCGGGCCCGCTCAACGGACGTAAGGATCTGGTGAGCACGAGGATCGTGCAGAACACTCTCACCAGAGAAGCGGTGCGTAAGACATGAGGGGCTACAAGCGAAGCTCCATTCTCGTCGTCACCGCGGTAGGGCTGAGCATAGCCAATCTCGTGCGTGCCGGGCGCACGCGGGCAACTCCGCTCTGCAATGGAATAGATAACCTCGCTCCAGATGGAGCTAAGAACGCTTAGGCGCAACGACCGCTCTTTATTACCATGAGCGTAGGCGTGGAATGAGCCAGTGCCAGCGTCTCTCGCAGAATAGTCTGTTCTGCAGCCGCCCAAATCGGTAAAGCCTGGAGGCGCAAGAAAATGCTGGCCGTAGCATATTTGGAGTAAGCCGGGGTTCGGACTGAGAACGTTGCCAGCCGACTTGATTGTTGCCCACGAGCTTTTAGATCGGACATCAACTCAAGCTGCAGGTTGGAATCAGATACCGCCTCGAGCGCTATATGCCTTCAGTGCGTTGTCGAGGCACTTAAGTAACTCTTGTCCGCCAAATGGTTTGGCGAGGAAGCCAATTGCGCCCGCCTCCAGGGCTGACGTGCGCACACGCTCGCTGGGGAACGCTGTAATGAAAATGAATGGTGCTTCGTAGCCACGCGTCCGCATTTGCGCCAGCAGCTCCAGCCCGCTCATGGCCGACATCTGCACATCGGTAATGACACAGGATATCTCGTTCAACTGCGGGGACCGCAGGAGCGCCTCGGCCGACGCAAATATCTGAACGACGTAGCCACGCGATTTCAAGAGGTTCCCTGTCGCCGCACGGACTGAGGCGTCGTCGTCAACGACGGAAATCAAAGGCGTGGGCAAGATGAGCTCTCCTGACGCAGGAACAGTGGCTGCCAAAGTGTTAGCCACCTTCGGCGAAAATGGGCTGGAGAGATGAAACTGTAAAATCATACTTGCGTTTGTTCAGGATGATTTGCACGAAGTCCCAGCGTCTCGCTCATTCTGATCAGCTCGGCCAGCGACCGGGCACGCATCTTTTTCATGACGTGACCCCGGTAGATCTTGACGGTGATTTCGGCAAGCCCAAGTTCGGCGGCTACCTGCTTGTTCATCAGGCCGGCCGTGACCAGTTTCATCACCGCCTGCTCTCGCGGGCTTAAGGTCCCAAATAGAGACTGCAAGTTCGTGACGGTTCGCTGAGTTTCCCGCCTCTTGCGATCGCGTTCGGTCGCCGCAACCACGGCATCGAGCAATTCCTGATCGCGGAACGGCTTGCTGAGAAAATCGACCGCACCTCCCTTCATGGCCCTGACGGTCATGGGAATGTCACCATGACCGGTGATGAAAATGATCGGGATGTGTATGTTCAACCTGGCCAGCTCGGTCTGGTAGTCAAGGCCGCTCAGGCCCGGCAGCCGGACATCAAGAACTAGACAGCTTGTGACGTCCGGAATTGTGCTCTGCAGCATTTCCCGGGCCGATCCGAACGCAACGACCTCCAATCCTACCTGGCGGAAAAGGTTAGTAAGCGAGCGGCGCACCGAGATGTCATCCTCAACGACAAAGACGATCGCCTTCGTCGAGGCCTCGGCATTGCTACGCTCACCTAGCGAGTCAAACGGTCCTGTCACTGGAGGGCCTCCTTATGCACGGGCAAGAAAAACTGAAAGGTCGCGCCCGGTTCATCTTTATGAAGAAGCGATAGCCGCCCTCCGTGAGCTTCCACGATAGATCGGCAGATCGAAAGTCCCATTCCAAGGCCACTCGACTTGGTGGTGAAGAAGGGGTCCAACACGTGGTCAGCGTCCTTCTCAGCGATCCCGACGCCGCAATCGGCCACGGCAAGCTGCACGCGCCCCAGATCGTCCTTGGATGATTGAATCAGAAGTTCGCGCGGCCGGTCTGTAATTGCGTCCATCGCCTCGATTCCGTTCATTACCAGATTGATGATCACCTGTTGTAGCTGAATTCGGTCACCGAGGATCCTAGGCAGAACGGCCGTTAACTCGGTTCGCAACGTCACCCGGTGGCTCACCAGCTCTCGTGTTACCAGCGCAACGACGTCCCGGACGACATCATTAATGTCGAGCGGCACCATCTCAATCTCGCCTTTCTTCGCGAGTGCGCGAACGCTACGGATCACCTCGCTTGCCCGGATCGCGTCTTCGATGATCCATTCCACTGAAGAGCGCGCTTCGGCAAGATCAGGAGTTTCGCGAGCCATCCATCCGAGGCACGCATCGGCGTTGGTGAGAATGGCGGCGAGTGGCTGGTTTATCTCATGGGCGATGGAGGTTGTCAGTTCTCCTAACGTCGTTACACGCGTCACATGGGCAAGCTCCGCCTGTGCCTTTCGCAGGTCTTGTTCGGTCTGATCGGCGCGGATAATGGCTGTGATGTCAGTGCTGACGCCACGGTAGCCCAGAAAATTACCGTTTCCGTCGAAGAAAGGCTTGCCACTCGTGCGGACGTAGATCGGAGATCCCATCCGATTCACGGTACGGTAGACGAGATCCCGAAACGGCTGACGCGCCTGCAACGTCGCCCGATGTTGCCGCCACTTTTCGGGCTCCTCTTCGACGTCGCACGCAATCTCCCAGCGAGGCAGGTCCATCAATCCAGTGGCCAAAATTCCTGCAGTGCTGGTGTGCTCGGATAAGCGGGTCACCCGATGATCTGGACCGGTCTCCCAGAGCCAGTCGGAAGCTGTCTCGGCGTAGTCGCGAAAGCGCTGTTCGCTTTCGCGCAGCGCGACAAGCGTGTTTTCCAGGCGTTCCCTAGCTGCGTGTTGATCGGTGACATCCATATGTGTTCCGATCAGCTCGCTGACCTTACCATCACTAGCGGCGACAACATGCGCAACCGAGTGTATGCGCCTTGTCCTGCCATCTGGCAGAAGGATACGGAAATCATATTCGAACCGCTCCTGCTCCTTTTCTCTCGCCTGGCGCTGCACCTCCTGTAACCGTGGCAAGTCTTCCGGATGGATGCGCGAGCGAATGGTCTCTATCGATACCGGCTCTTGTGGGTCAAAGCCGAACAATCGGTCAACTTCCGCGGACCGATAAACGAAATCTAGCCCGTGGACGTCCCAGGACCAGCTCCCTGTGTGGGTGAGATGCTGGGCCTCGGCCAGATAGGCCTCGCTGCGACGCAACTGCTGTTCTGCCCTCCTCGCTGCCGTAATATCGGTAGCTGCCCCAACAAACTCGATTTCACCAGAAGCGCTTCTCGTGAGCCGTGCCTTAGCACGGATGTGCTTCACAGAGCCGTCTGGTAGCAGCAATCGATACTCGTGCTCGAAACCGCTCAAGTCTCGCATCGCTCTATCGATAACTTCTTTAACCGAAGCCCTATCATCTGGGTGAGTGCGATCAACGACAAGCTGCGGCGAGGGGATCGTTTGAGGATCTAATTGGAAAATCCGAAATGTTTCCTTTGACCAGAATGCCTCGCCAGTGGTGGCGTTCCAGCTGAAGCTGCCTGTATGACTCAACTCCTGCGCTTGAGCCAAATGTGCTTCGCTCCGCTGCAGGGCGAGTTCGGTCCGCTTTCGCTCCGTGACATCTTCGCAGGCGATAAGGACAATGGGCCGGTCGTCCGCCCAAAGCATGGCTTTGGCGTTTTCACGTACCCACAACACGGAGCCGTCCTTCCTGACTTTCTGGACGTCCCACGTGCGCGATTGTCCAATATCCTCAAGGCACGCCCGAATGCAGTTGTGAACGAATGCGCGATCCTCCTCAAGAAATATGCCGAGTACGGAGTGGCCGATCAGATCTGCAGGAGCATAGCCGAGTTGTGTCGCGCCGAATGTATTGACGTTAAGGACAGTGCCGGCTTTATCGAGCATGAAGTACATGGCCGGATTGTGCTCGAAGATTGCTCGCCACCGTTTTTCACGATCCTCCAAATCCGCCGCGCTGCGCTGAAGCTTGACCGCAGCTACACGCGCAGCCTCTCTTTCCTGGCGGAGCTTTCCGATCAGGTACGTTCCTACAATGGAGACAAGAAAGAATGCGACAACCACTGGAAGATCGCGGGAGTCGTCGATTTGCAGGCTAAACGCCGGCGGCGCAAAGTAGTATGCGAGAGCAGCGATTGCCATGATGCAAAGCGCGGACGACGCGATGAAGCTGCCCATCAATGAAAATAGCAAGACTACTAACAAATAGGCGAACGCCGTCGCGGCGAAATGGGCATTGAGGTATACGCAACTTAATGTAACAGCGGCTAGCGTTATGCCGCCGAAGGTCAACTGAGGGGCTGAACGTTTAAGACTGCTTATCTGGATAGACATTTTGAGACCGTCCGGCCTGTCTCCGGCGGGAGAGCTATAGCATTTTAGGCAAAAATGGGGCAATCCTCGTCGCTTGGGTCGAGCGTGCCCGAGATTGATCACCTGCTGCCGAACTCAGCACGTGCGGGGAAAAAACGCATTATAAACATGCGTATAGTTGTCCTAAACTTTCGAAGAGGTGCCGCTGACGGGCAGCACTCGAAGCTGAAATTTCTGACTTTCCGCCCCTGCCGATAGCCCTCCCGGCATTCGTTCGAGCCTGCCCCGATGCGCCCTGCTTACGCCCCCCGGACCGAGGACCGAGGATCTAGTTCAGCCGAGAGGTTGAAGCTAAACGATCAGGCGCGCCTCCGAACCGGCAAAGAACAGAAACAAGCGGCCGCCCCCGGCACAGTCTGCGAAGGAAAGCACAACCTTCATGTGCCGAGACAGGAACGAAAAGTTGCGCGAGTGCTACCGGTGCGATTGGGCCATCGCGCCTAGCTGCTCGGTCAAGGATACCTCCATCTGAACTGCGGCGAGCCGCCCACGGCACCGTCGGTTCGGTGTCATGCCGCGCTGGATTCCAGCGAAATCCACCCTGAAGAAGCCGCTATTTCTTTGATCGCGTGCTTTTCAGGAGGACCTGCCCGGCCGCGACGCGGGCGCAAGAGCGGTGCACTGGAGAGCGCATGAGAAAGTGCCAGCTCGCCTTAAGTCGGCTTGGCCGATTCGAGTCAATTCGTGTTCGGATGGTGGCGGTTAAGATCCGGGACCTACTTCATTGTGCTTGTAGGGTCGATAGTGGTCGAAGCTGTGGGCTGGTTGAGTCGAGCCTGCAGCGTCCCGTGCTCTAGCTCGTCTTCCCACCAGGATACGAACACGGCCGCGATACCATTGCCGATGATGTTGGTCAGGGCGCGAACCTCGCTCATGAATTTGTCGATCGAAAACACGATTGCCATGCCCGGCACCAGCGCTGGGTTTACCACCGACAATGTCGCAGCGAGGGTGATGAAGCCCGCGCCGGTGACGCCGCTTGCTCCCTTCGACGTTAGCATTGCCACGAGCAAGATCGTGAGCTGCTGGTTAAAGGAGAGATCGACCCCGAGTGCCTGGGCAATGAACAATGTTGCAAGTGTCATATAGATGTTAGTGCCGTCGAGGTTGAAGGAATAGCCAGTTGGCACCACCAGTCCGACGACCGTCTTGGAGCAGCCCAGCCGCTCGAGCTTCTCCATCAATTGCGGCAGCGCGCTTTCGGAGGACGACGTACCGAGCACGATCAGAATCTCGTCTTTGATATAGACAAGGAACTTGAAAATTGAAAAGCCGACGAGGCGCGCGATCAGGCCGAGTACCACCACAACAAACAGCGCGGCTGTTGCGTAAAACAGCGCGATCAGACCGATCAAATTACCGAGCGCTGCCGGCCCGAACTTGCCGACCGTGAAAGCCATGGCGCCGAAGGCGCCGACCGGGGCCGCTTTCATTACAATAGCGATCACGCCGAACACGGCTTGCGCGACGTCGTCAATCATGCCGCGCAGCCGCTCCCCACGCTTTCCCAGCGCCATCAGAGAAAAGCCGAAAAGGATCGCGAACAGGAGAACCTGCAGAACATCCCCGCGAGCGAAGGCGCCGATCACGCTATCGGGAATGATGTTGAGAAAAAAGTCGACGGACTTCGAAGCTTCCGCTTGCTTGACGTAATTGGCGACCGCCGCAGCATCCGGCTTGACCGTAAGGCCATGGCCGATTTGGACGAGATTGCCCATAACAAGGCCCAACAGCAAGGCAAAGCTGGACACGATCTCGAAATAGAACAGCGCCTTGACGCCGACGCACCCGACTTTCTTCGCATCCTGAATATGCGCAATACCAGATGTGACGGTGCAGAAAATAATCGGCGCGATCACCATCTTGATAAGCTTGATGAACCCGTCACCGAGAGCCTTAATCCAGTCGTTGGTGGCTAGAGATGGCCAGAGGCAGCCGACCACGGCGCCAATAATGATCGCGATCAGCACTTGGACGTAGAGTATCTTATACCAAACTTGCGACGCGCGTGCGGGCGCCGCAGTTGCCATGGTGGTCATGACGCTTCCTTCCCGAATATACTCGAATGCGAGCCGCCGCGCCCTTCAGAGGCGGCAGCGTCATACGAGACTCATCATTTTAGCCGTGTCCGATTGAAGACGGTTCCGGGAGCCGGCGCGTCCTTCCAAAGGCAGGCGCTTAGTTACGTTGTCCATTCTCCTTAAGCAAGATATGCACCAGATGCCTAAACTCCGGCCGATTGATCAGTCGTGGACAAGTCGTCTGCCCCGGGCGCATCGGCTCAGTCGAGCGCGGACCGCATGCGTAAGATCGAACAAAATAATTGCAGCGTAGCGCCGCCTTGGCGGAGTTACGTCTCGCCTGGGAGCGTTAGCGTGATCGATATGCACACACTGCTGAGATCGATGCAACAACACGCGGCATCGGTAAAATCGATAGTTTGGATCGCACGCATTTGTCGGATGGAAGCGCCGCTTGGGAACAGATTGTTCTGAAAAGCCTTTGATGGATGAACTGCGTTGTGGCTAGCGACAAAGCTCGCTGTGCACGGGGGGGCGTTTGTCTCCAGGCCTTTGCTTACGATGCATTGGCTATGTCGACCACGAGGCGGCCTTCGCTCGCGGCTCCTCGGGCCTTTGCGACCTCGCAGAGGCAGCGTTACAACGAGTTCTCGGCTAACCGTTCGTGTTGCGGCCAAACGGCGAGCTTGCTTCCGCCCGCTGCACTACCGCCGCGGCGAGCCGTCGACCAACCACATAGGATCCTCTTCGGCCGGCAAAGTCGAACGCTTCGTTGCGGGGCCGTCGCTGTTTGCTCGGGAACAATGATGCCGAAAACCTGACAGAGTGTTAGGTCCACTCCAAAGTGACGTCGCCTTCCACTCGACTGTCTCTCGCATTGAGCATGGAGCTGCCACTGTTCGCACCCGGCACAGGAATTGCTGACGACAAATGAGAAGTTGCCCGGTCATATGGACCGAAGCGGACCTGCCACAGGAGTTGTCGATGAGGCTTGCGATGCTGCTCTTGCTCGCACAAAGGAAGCGCGTGAATTTGGCGGCCGCCGCGAGCCGCCGCGCGACCAATTGGCCATTCGCGCCACCTCCCCGTGTGAGCCGCACGTGCAGGCTATCACTGTCAGGATACGTCGGCCCACACTCTCTGGCGGGCTGACGCAGATGGAAGTGGTTTGGGCAGAGATTTCGCAATCCCTTGCGCTCACGATTGAGCTCGCCAGTGTGACGACCGTGATCCTTCTCTTGATTAGTGTGCCCCTCGCTTGGTGGCTAGCGCGCTCAAAGACCTTTGCGAGCGAGGCGGTGGCCACGATGATCGTCCTGCCGCTGGTGCTGCCGCCAACGGCTCTCGGCTTTTGCGTCCTCGTTTTGCTCGGCCCCCACGGACCGGGTGGCGTTCTCGCCTCTTTCTGGGGCGAGCGTACGCTAGCCTTTACCTTCGCCGGAATCGTCGTCGGATCGGTCCTCTCGGCGCTGCCGTTGGTCGTGCAGCCGATCCGTAGCGCCTTTGTTGCGATAGGCGATCTCCCCTTGGAAACGAACGGGCGCGTTCCGCCGTTCTACGCCTTCATTGCCGTCACCGCGCCACTGGCGCGACTGGAATTCATTAAAGCCGCCGTGGTTGGCTTTTCTCATACGATCGGCACATTCGGCGTCGTGATGATGATCGGCGGCAATATTCCTGGACGCACCAAGGTGTTGTCGGCCTACGTCGTAGACTTCGTCCAGGCGTCGCGCTGGCGTGAGGCAGGTGTGGTCGCCGGTGGTATGGTGATGTTCGCCTTGGCGACAATCTTCACTTTGGCGCTCATCGACAGACACTGTGCCAGGAGGGGCACCGAATCGTCTTAGCGCTGCGGCCTGACATTCCGATAATGCCGGGCAGCAGTCTAGCAAACTGGGCCCAGTCCGAGGGTACAATGAAAAAGCTTGCTATCGCCACGGCAGCTGCTGGATTCGCTCTCAATTCGGTGCACTCCGCGCCTCTGCCCGAAGCAGCGGCCGATGAGGTAGGCGTTTCTCAGCAGCGCATTGCCAAGCTAGACGACTTCTTCGCTCGTGAGATCGCAAGTAAACGCGTTCCAGGCGCGGTGGTTGCAATCGCAAGAGACGGAAAGTTGATTCACTACAAAGCGTACGGCCAACTCGACCCCGCAAAAGGAAGGCCGATGCGACTCGATGCGATCTTCGCGCTTGCTTCTATGACCAAACCGATGGTGGCCGTTGCGGGGCTCATCCTCATGGAGCAAGGTCGCCTACCTCTACAAGCCAAGCTTACTGATTACTACCCGGAATTCGCAAACATGAAGGTGGCAGTGCCACAGCATGATGGCTCATTAGAATTCCGAACACAGAGTTCTGCGATCTACATCCACGATCTTTATCGCCACACATCCGGACTCACCTATGGTGCGCCCGGCAGCTCAGACCAAGTGGTGCGTCTCTATCCCGGTTTCGCCGATCCGCCCCTAAGAGGCGATAAGCAGGCTTTCATTGAAGCGATTACCAAGCTGCCGCTAGCGCACCAACCGGGGACTGAATTCGAATACGGCTTCTCGACCGATGTGCTGGGTGCTGTCATTGAACAGGTCAGCGAACACCGATTGGGCGACTATCTCACCCGGAACCTATGGAAGCCCATCAAAATGCAAGATGCCACTTTCCATTTGTCGGAATGGCAACGCGACCGCCTCGCGCGTCCATTTTCGGAGGACCCCCTGACGGGAAAGCCGCAAGACATCGGACTCCTCGAAAGCCAGACGAAGTTTGACTGCGGCGGAGCCTGCGCATTTGCGACAGTGGGTGACTACGTGCGCTTTGGACAAATGCTGCTCAATGGCGGGGAGCTGGACGGGCAGCGAATTCTTGGTCCGAGGACGGTGGGCCACATGATCTCCAACCACCTTGGGCCAGAGATCAAGAATAAAGTCGCCAATGTCGAGCCGCATCGTGCCGGCTTCGGCTTCGGGCTTGGAGTGGCTGTACGGCTAACCGGGGGGCTCTCGGCGGTTCCGGGCAATCCAGGAGAGTTCACCTGGACCGGCGCCTACGGCACACAATTCTTCTGCGACCCAAAAGAGCGTCTGGTCGTGGTGGTCGGAACGGCAGCGCCCGGGGAAATCCGGAAGTACTACCGCGAACAAGTCCAGTTTATCGTCTATGCTGCCATAATCCGATGACTCTCCGCCAAAAGGCTCGATGATCCGTTTTGGGTAGTAGGTAGGCAGTGTTGCTAGTACCCATGGATTTCGACTGAGTCTTGCCGTTGCCATCTATCCGTGTCGGATGGATCGTACCGATGCGTCAAGACGCGATCGCCTTCCGAAGAAGCCCCTGCAAGCCGGTGAGTGTCGCGATGCGCCCAGACGTCGCGCCTTGCCAACGATGGGCTTGCGTGATGAAGGCTTCTTGATGATAACTTTAAACGTCCGGTCTCTTGCCCACAGCGCCGTAGCGATCACGTGCGACCTGCCGCTATTACCAAAGTCAGATCGAGTCGATCCAGACTGTAAAGCAACGTCAGCGGGGCGCATCGCAGCTCGGTCCATTGCCGCCTCTCTTCCTCGCTCGACGGCCGCTTTTGGACGGGCTGCCTGTGCAGTCGCGAGCATCAGAGCTTGAACGCCTCGTTGGTCAGCAATCGGCAAGCCTGATTGGGGGAAGGCAGTGCAGTGCCCGTCAACTGCACCAATTCTATTCGACAATCGGACTGATGAGCGTAGCGATTGTAGGATAGTCTGCGTGCAGAGGTGAGCCATCGTACTGATTTGTTGATGTGCTCACATCTTCGAAACTGAACACCATTAGCATGACAGATCCATGGCAAAGCTACTGGTGGGTGGCTGGGTTCACAATTTCGAAAATCTCAGCGATCGATTGATGTCCTAAGTCTTTCGCTTCGCTGGCCTGGTTCTTGCTGAACCATCAGCAATTCGTAACGGCCACGGCTACTCACTTGGAAGGTTTCATGGATGATGCAACGGAAACGTTCTACAGCGTGATCAGACGTCAGGGTATCACGCGTCGTAGTTTCCATAAATTCTGTAGTGTGACGGCCGCGAGCTTGGGGCTTGGTTCGCTCACCCCAAGCAGTATTGCCCACGCCCTGGAAACCAAACCGCGTGTGCCCGTCATCTGGTTGCACGGGCTCGAGTGTACCTGTTGCTCGGAAAGCTTTATCCGCTCGGCCCATCCCTTGATTAAAGACGCGCTGCTGTCGATGATTTCGCTCGACTACGACGATACGCTCATGGCGGCGGCTGGACATCAGGCTGAGGCCATCCTGGAAGAAACCCGTGCCAAGTACAAAGGCCGCTATGTGCTCGCAGTGGAAGGCAATCCGCCGTTGAAGGAAGGGGGCATGTTCTGCATTGATGGCGGCAAACCGTTCGTTGAAAAGCTCAGGTGGATGGCGGAAGGGGCCATGGCGATCATCGCTTGGGGCACGTGTGCGTCCTGGGGATGCGTGCAAGCGGCCAAGCCCAATCCGACTGGCGCGGCGGCGATCGATAAGGTGATCACCGACAAGCCCATCATCAAGGTGCCCGGGTGTCCTCCTATCGCAGAGATCATGAGTGGTCTCGTGACTTTCATAGTCACGTTCGGAAAACTTCCGGAGCTCGATCGCCTAGGACGTCCAAGTATGTTTTACTCCGAGCGCATTCACGACAAGTGCTATCGGCGTTCCCATTTCGACGCTGGCCAATTCGTCGAAGAGTGGGACGATACGTACGCCCGCAAGGGCTATTGCTTGTACAAGATGGGTTGCAAGGGGCCAACCACCTACAATGCCTGTTCGGCCGTTCGGTGGAACGGCGGCGTCTCATTTCCCGTTCAATCCGGTCACGGCTGCCTCGGTTGTTCCGAGGACAGCTTCTGGGACAAAGGTTCGTTTTACGACCGACTCACAACCATTAAGCAGTTCGGAATCGAGGAGAACGCCGACAAGATCGGCATGGCCGCTGCCGGGGTGGTCGGGCTAACGGTCGCTGCTCATGCGGCGGTCACCGCCGTGAAGCGGTTGACCCACAAGCCGGATCGCGCGGCCGATAAAGGCGACCCGAGTTGAGGAGACACGAAGGTGGCCGTCCAGACGCCGAATGGGTTCAGTCTCGATCGTTCCGGTAGGCGAATCGTCATCGATCCGCTGACGCGGATCGAAGGCCACCTCCGCGTCGAAGCCAATCTCGATTCCGACAATGTAATTCGCAATGCGGTCTCAAGCGGGACGATGTGGCGTGGCATCGAAGTCATCCTGCGCGGGCGCGATCCGCGCGACGCCTGGGCGTTCACCGAGCGGATCTGCGGGGTCTGCACCGGCACCCATGCGCTCGCCTCCGTGCGCGCGGTTGAAAATGCACTGGGAATTGCGATTCCGGAGAATGCCAATTCGATCCGTAATATCATGCAGTTGTGCCTACTCGTGCATGATCACCTCGTACATTTCTATCACTTGCATGCGCTGGATTGGGTCGACGTGGTTTCCGCGCTCAAGGCCGATCCCAAGTCAACCTCGGCGCTCGCGCAGTCTATCTCGCCCTGGCCGCTGTCATCCCCCGGCTATTTTAAAGATTTGCAGATCCGGCTCAGCAAATTCATCGGGTCAGGGCAACTCGGTCCGTTCAAGAATGGCTATTGGGGGCATCCGGCCTACAAGCTACCACCGGAAGCAAACCTGATGGCGGTAGCTCATTATATGGAGGCGCTGGACTTCCAGAAGGAGATCGTCAAGATCCAAGCTATCTATGGTGGCAAGAACCCGCATCCGAACTGGCTGGTCGGCGGCGTCTCCTGCGCGATCAACATCGACGGAATCGGTGCGGTGGGCGCGATCAATATGGAGCGACTGAATATCGTATCTTCGATCATCGACCGCTCAATCGAGTTTGTCGAGCAGGTCTATCTGCCCGACATTGCTGCAATCTGCTCGTTCTATAAGGACTGGCTCCACGGCGGTGGCCTGTCGAGCAAAAGCGTGATGTCCTATGGCGACATCCCCGAAAATGCCAATGATTGTTCTGAGAAAAGTCTCAAGCTGCCGCGCGGGATCATTCTTAATGGCAATCTCAATGAGATACTGCCGATCGACCATGGTGATCCCGAGCAGATCCAGGAATTCATCGCGCATTCATGGTATAAATACCCCAGTGATAGCGGTGGGCTCCATCCCTGGGACGGCATCACTGAGCCGAGTTTTAAACTTGGGCCAGAATTCAAAGGCAGCAAGACAGATATCAAGGAACTCGACGAAGGCGGCAAGTATTCCTGGATCAAAGCGCCGAGGTGGCGTGGCCACGCCGTCGAGGTCGGGCCGTTGTCGCGATACATCATCGGTTATGCGCAAGGCAAAGCCGAGTTCAAGGAGCCCGCCGAGAGACTGCTCAAGGGGCTCAATCTCCCTCTGACTGCGCTGTTCTCGACGCTTGGCCGTACAGCGGCGCGGGCGCTCGAATGCCAGTGGGCGGCGCACCAAATGCGTTATTTTCAGGATAAGCTCGTAGTCCAGCTCAAGGCAGGCGATACGGCAACTGCCGACGTTAGCAAATGGGGCCCGGAAAGCTGGCGTAAGGAGGCCAAGGGCTACGGGTTCACTGAGGCGCCTCGCGGTGCACTCGGCCACTGGATCAAGATCAAGGACGCTAAGATCGATAATTATCAATGTGTCGTTCCGACGACGTGGAATGGATCTCCTCGGGATTCCAAAGGCAATATTGGCGCGTTTGAAGCTTCGCTGATCGGTACCCCGATGGCCGATCCGCAGCGGCCCCTGGAAATCTTGCGCACCATCCATTCCTTTGATCCGTGCTTGGCTTGCTCGACGCACGTGATGAGTCCTGAGGGCCAAGAAATGGCTTCAGTCAAAGTGCGTTAGGTCCATGCTGGATAGGGCTCAGAAGCTCCTCGCCGCCGACGGTGCGGCACCGATTGATCGCAGCATTGGCACTGGCGTCGCCTACGTTTATGCGCCGGTGCGACTGTGGCATTGGGCTAACGCGGCGGCCATTCTGGTACTAAGTTTAACTGGCTACCTTATTGGGATCGGCACACCAGCGATGAAGGAAGAGGCAAGCGACGATTTCCTGTTCGGCTATATCCGCTTTGCCCATTTCGCGGCGGGATATGTGGCCAGCGTTGGCTTTCTTCTGCGCATCTACTGGGCCTTGATGGGAAATGCGCATGCCATGCAGATCTTTTGCGTGCCGCTCTGGCGCCGGTGCTTTTGGCGGGAGGTGTATCAGGAGATTCGTTGGTATGCGTTTCTTACAGGGGGGCCTGAGAGGCGCCTCGGGCACGACCGCCTTGCTCAGCTCGCAATGTTCTTCATGTTTACACAGACGATCAGCTTCATGGTCGTCACAGGCTTTGCACTGTATGGGCAAGGTGCCGGTACTGACAGTTGGCAGTACAAGGTGTTTGGCTGGGTGTTTTCAATCTGGCCGAACAGTCAGGACGTCCACACCCTGCATCATCTCGGCCTGTGGGTCATCGTGATGTTCGCGCTGGTCCACATCTACGCGGTGATCCGGGAAGACATCATCTCGCGCCGCAGCTTCTTTTCCAAAAGATCGGCTGAGCGCGGGTTTGGCGATTGACCGGGAAGCGAATGTTCAATCCGAAAGACAAAAAACGGATCCTCGTGCTCGGCATCGGCAATATCCTGTGGGCCGATGAGGGCTTCGGCGTGCGAGTGGTCGAAGAGTTTCATCGCCGCTACACCGTCGATAATAATGTCACCGTTCTCGATGGCGGTACCCAGGGACTCTACCTCGTCAGTTTTCTTGAACAGGCCGATTGCCTGGTCGTGTTCGATGCCATCGACTATGGATTGCCGCCCGGGCAGTTGGAGCTTGTACGAGATGACGAAGTGCCGAAGTTTACTGGTGCCAAGAAAGTGAGCCTGCATCAGACCGGTTTTCAGGAGGTCTTGAGCGCGGCCGATTTTCTTGGCCGCCGCCCGCGAGAGCTCGCTCTCATCGGCTGTCAGCCGTTGGACGTGGAGAATTGGGGCGGTCCTCTGACCGCGCCGGTGCGCTTTCAGATTGCGCCTGCGATTGAACTGGCTTGTAAGCTTCTAGCGCGGTGGGGCTCGCCGGTGAAACCGCGGAGCGCGCCGCTGCCTGCATCAGAACGGCTGTTGGCAAACAATATTGACCATGCGAGTTATGAGATGAGGGCGCAGCCCGTCTAGCGACCTGCGACTGACAATGTGCCTTGGCTTGCCAATGACGATTGCCGAGACCGACGGTATCACGGCGCTGTGCAAGTATGGCAATGAACAGCGGCGCGTCTCGGTCATGCTGCTCCCCGATGTCACGGTCGGCGCCAAGGTGCTCGTCCATATCGACAGCGCGGTGCGGGTTTTGGACGACGATGAAGCAAGGCTGATCTCGGAAGCACTTGACGGGCTTGAGGCCAGCCTCAACGGCCAGGACAGCAATCGATTCTTTGCGGACTTGATCGGTCACGAGCCACAATTGCCAGAGCACTTACGGTAGCCGTTCCGCCCACTTGCGCCGAGTGAGGGTTCTCACAAATCGAATTCCAGTCGCACGTAACGTTTGCCTGGAAAATATCAGGCGCCTGCCGTTGGCCCGAGCGTGATCCGAGGCCAGACGATGATTGGCATGCGCCTTGCTAGCGGCCTGCTAGCAGAACCGAACATCGTCAGAAAGGCGTTTGATGAAATTGCAGCCGGCGCAGCATGGTTCGGCGCGACGCCCCCCGTCTGACGTGGAGGGCGTCAGCGGCGTCGATGCGCGCATAGCCGCGCACGCTCAAGTGACGGTGACTGTGATGCCGCTGCCCGCGTCAGAGCTCCGGATCATCCAGCTCGCATTCTTCCTTCCTGAAGTTGTCAAAAAGTTTCGGCAAGGCATGCAAGACCCAGTGGTTTCCCGCGGCGTTAGTGGCACACGGGTCGGCGGGCTTGGCCGACGTAGACCGTCGATGCGGACCCTATGCCCTAGGCACGATGAAGTCTGCCTGCTCAGCGAGAGATCGGACCGTTTGCTTGGCATCAACCGCATCTCCGTACCGATCATTCGGGCACACGCCGCCAGCCCTTGCGTCGGCAAGTGCATTGCCGCTCGGTGCAGACAACGGAGCATCGCGTCATGAAACGAGCGACCCCCGTTGTATCCGGCGGCGCTGAGCGGGCGACGAGCGAGCTTGCCACTGGCTCTGCGAGTCTCGATGTATTCCATACCGGTCTCATGAGTGCGCTCGCCGGCCCCGCCTGGCGCGACGCGGACGAGCGTGGAAGTCACTATCCGAACGCCACCTTGCTGTTAGCAAACGCCGCTGCTGCCGTTCGCGGTCAGAGAAGCGGTGCTCGGACACAACTGTACGGACTCGCACATCTCGGCGATGGCGAACGCAAGTTGATTGACGAACTGCTCGGAGAAGGTGAGGTGGTCGGCGTGGCTGCGCTCCCGGATGGCTCTTTGGCGCAAATCCGGGAGTCTGTGCTTGCGGGAATCTGGCGCTTGCGCATCGGCACTGAGCCCGCGCATGAATATGTTGAGGTCGGGTCGATTCCGCAGATTGTCCGGCGTGCTGCAACTGACCTGACGTCGGCCGATCTTGTGATCGGCTCGCCGCCGAATGGCGCGATGAACGTTCGACCGGTGCTGGCCGAAATACGCGAGCGGGCGAGGGTGTGGCAATTGGGCATGCACGCCCATGTTATCAATCTGACGTCACTGCCAATGAGCATTATCGACTTGACATTCCTACAGCAAAGCTTGGGCAATGGACCGGTCCAACTCATGTTGCACGGCTACGGCACCTGCCGAGTACAAGCGACCAGGATTAGGAATGTCTGGTCCGTGCAGTTCTTTAATTCTACCGACGACATCATCCTTGATACACTGGAGGTCGGCGGCGTGCCGGCTGTTACGTTGGCTGCCGATGAGGATTTACAGGACTCAGCCGAGCGCATGCAGGAAATTATCGGGGCGTACTTCACATGAAGAGCTCTCTCGGGCATTCGGCATCGGCTGGGACCCCGCAGACGGCGCATGCGCGTGGACTATAGCTTGCGCGGGATGATGGCGGAGTGTTGCCCATGAGTCTCGTTGCCCGCCACAAAATCGATGTCCGCGTATTGCTAGCTGCCGACGCAGTCGCCTCGGTCGAGATCCTGCCGCGAGTCCGGCCGCCGCTGGCGCGGATGTTCGTCGGAAAGGAGCCCTCGACAGTGCTCAACGTGCTGCCGCGGCTTTTCGCGTTGTGTGTCGCTGCGCAGCAAACTGCATTCTTGTCCGCGATCGAGACGGCGCGCGACGAGGTGATCACCCGCGCAACAAGGCGGCAGCGTATTGCACTTATCGTTACTGAGCGCATCGCGGAGTTGGCCCGGAGCCTTTTTGTCGGACATCTTACGTTAGATGTCGCCAGTGCGGCGACGATCCGCTCCCTGATGTCGGAATTGTCAGCGTTTGTCCGCTCCGCACAGCCAGCCTGGAGTTCCGCTCAACGCGAAGCAACCGGCCGGATTGTCGCTGCGCTTGCCGTGCTCGGTCTAGATGAGGGGGAGGCGCTGAGGTCTGGTAGCCCGCTGGCGGTTCGCGTTGCGGCGCTTAATGACGTCGACGTGAAGTCAATTCCGGTGGGGCACTCATTCCTGTCTGTTGCTGACGACCCCAGCATCACGAAACGATTGCTCGGGGACGACTCGACGTTCTGCTATTGTCCCGATGTTGACGGAGATGTGCCCGAGACGGGTCCATGGGCGCGCCAGATAAGCCGGGATCGGGTCCCGCTGGGACCCTTCGGTGCGGCCGAGCGGCTGATGGCCAGATTTAATGAGATCGTCCGGCTATGTGCCTGGCTTAAGGCCGGCGCTCAGATTGCCGCCGCGGAGCATGGGATTATCGAAAGATATAAACTAGGGCCGCGCCGTGCAGCGGCCGCGGTCGAATGCGCCAGGGGCCGTCTCTATCACGCGGTTGAACTCGACGCTCAGGGTAGAATATCCCGCTTCGAATTTCTTGCGCCGACGGAGTGGAATTTCCACCGGCGCGGGCCGCTTGTACGGAACCTGCAAGGCGCGGTGCTGACGGCTCGAAGACGCGGAGATGCAGTCCATGCGGTGATTGCATCCCTCGATCCGTGCGTCGCGTTCACCCTCAACCTTAGCGAAGTTCGCGATGCATGAAATGGCGATTTGTCTTGGCATCATTCAGATCGTCGAGGAGAAGGTACACGAGCGATCCTCTTCGCGGGTGCGGAGCATCTGTCTGGAGATGGGAGCACTGAGTCATGCGGCGCCTGAAGCGATCAGGTTTTGCTTTGCTGCCGCTGCAACGCGGACCGTTGCCGAGGGCGCGGCTCTTAATATCGTCGAACTGCCAGGCGTTGCTTGGTGCATGAGCTGTTCGAAGAGCGTCGAAATTGCTCGGCGCGGTGAGTGCTGCCCTTGCTGCGGCAGCTATCACTTGCAGGTGACCGCGGGCGAACAGATACGGGTGAAGGAGCTGGAGATCGATTGATGTGTACTGTTTGCGGCTGCCACGACGGGACGCCGTCCACAAAACGCGCCGAGGAGAATGATGCGGAGAGCCATGAGCGATCCATTCAGGGAAATCGCGATTGCCATTCTGCGCTTCCGCCGGGCGACCGACGGCCGCCGCCGTCAAATCACGCTGATGATAGCTATAATCGCTGTCCTCGCTCAGCCAATTACCAGGCGGATAACGCGCAGGCGCTTCCGAGCGGCCTCGATCCGCCTGATTTGAGGGGCTGTGGCAGGAGCAGAAAACGGCTCGTTGAGATTGAGCGCGATATCCTGGACAAGAATAATGGACTTGCGGCGAACAATCGCGCGCTCTTCGCAGCCGATGACCTGCTTGTATTTAATCTTTTGTCCAGCCCCGGTGCCGGTAAAACGACGCTGCTCGTCCGCGCGGTATCCGAGCTCAAGTGCAGCCGGTGGGTCGGGGTCATCGAAGGGGACCAGCAGACCTCGAACGATGCCAGACGGATTCAGGCCGCCGGCGTGCCAGCCGTTCAAATCAATACCGGCAAGAATTGTCATCTCGACGCTGCAATGATTGGCGAGGCTTATCGCCGCCTGCCGCTGCTCTCAGGCGGTATTCTCTTCATTGAAAACGTGGGTAATCTGATCTGTCCCGCCGCCTTTGATCTTGGCGAAGCCTGCAAGATCGTAGTGTTCTCGATTACTGAAGGTGAAGACAAGCCGCTCAAGTATCCCGATGTGTTTGCCGCTTCGTCGCTCATGGTGATTAATAAGATTGATCTAGCGTCGGCGCTCGAATTCGATTTGGGCAAGGCCATCGAATACGCCAGACGGGTCAACCCGAAGATCGACGTGATTGTAGTGTCGGCTCGGACTGGCGAAGGTTTTGCCGCGCTCTACGCCTGGATCGATAGACAGGCGGGCCGTCTGAGACGCGCCTTCCAGGACGCAGGGCGATGAGCGCCGCAGCCACCCGCGACGGAACACGGCTGCGCGTCATCGTGAGTGGGGCAGTGCAAGGGGTCGGCTTTCGTCCTTACGTCTATGGACTTGCCATTCGGTATGGATTGGCGGGCTTTGTCATCAATGGCGCTGAGGGCGTTATCATCGAGGTTGAGGGCCACCGTGCGTTGGAGTTTGTCGCCACGTTGCCGCTCGAGGCGCCTCCCTTGGCACGCATAGTCGACATCTGCGTTCGCGAGACTGCCGCGCTCTCGGAGAAGGGCTTTTCGATCGGTACGAGCGAAGCCGGGAAATCGTCGACGCAGATCGTCGCTGATGCCGCGGTCTGCCAGCACTGCCTCAAAGAGCTATTTGATCCAGAAAATCGGCATTATCTTTACCCTTTCATCAGTTGCTGCCATTGCGGCCCACGCTACACCATCGCCGAACGGCTTCCGTACGATCGTCGCAACACTGTGATGAGGGCGTTTAGTTTGTGCGCCGCGTGCGTGGCTGACTATGCCGATCCGGCAAGCCGCAGGTTTCACGCGGAGGCGATCGCATGCCCAGCATGCGGTCCTCGGCTCAGCCATGCGATCAGCGATATTGTCGCGGCAATCGCGCGGGGGCAGATCGTGGCGATAAAGGGGCTGGGCGGATACCAGCTTCTTTGCGATGCGCGTAACCAGGACGCCGTGCAGCGTTTGCGAAGGAGAAAGCACCGCCTTCAGAAGCCGTTCGCGGTTTTGGTCGAGTCCATCGAGCGCGTCAGCGAGATCGCGGAGGCGAACGCGCCCGAGCTAGCGCTGCTAGAATCGGTAGCACGCCCCATTGTCCTCCTGCCATCGCGCCACAATCTGGCGCCCGCCATAGCTCCCGGTTTATCGCTAGTGGGTATCATGCTGCCGGTAGTGCCGCTGCATCACCTCATCTTCCATGCGCTTCGTTCGCGAGGTGTGCGTGCGGGTTGTAGCCCGGTCATGGTGGCCACCAGTGCCAATCTTTGCGGCGAACCGCTGTTGATTGACAACGCGCAGGCGCTGCGGCGGCTCGACGGAATCGCCGATCTTATCGTGACCCATGATCGCGATATCTTGGTGCGTGCTGATGATTCCGTGGTTTCGGTGGTGGCTGGCCGGCCGCAATTCGTTCGTCGTGCTCGTGGCTATGTTCCCGAGCCGATCCGGCTTGCGAGATCTGTCCCGACCGTGCTCGCCGTCGGCGGCGAACTGAAGTCGACGATCACAATCACCCGCGACAACCAAGCGTTCGTCTCTCAGCATATTGGCGATCTAAATACGGCCGAAGGCATCCGTGCGTTCGAGAAGACGATCCGACATCTCACATCGATCCTCGACGTGGAGCCTGTCGCGTTCGCCCATGATCTGCATCCCGAAATGGCTTCTACCAGGTTTGCGGAAGCAAATGCTCGCGCGCTGGTCGCGGTCCAGCATCACCACGCACACGCTGCCGCGGTAATCACCGAGCATGGCCATACGGGGCCAGCGCTTGCCCTAGTGCTCGATGGCCATGGCTTCGGCGCTGACGGCGGTAACTGGGGTGGCGAACTATTGTTGTGCGAAGGGACGTGGTTCGGACGCATAGGGCACTTAGCGCCCCTGCAGATGCCCGGTGGAGATCGTGCAGCCCGCGAGCCGTGGCGTATGGCGAGCGCAGTATTACACGGGCTCGGCAGGGGTAACGAAATCGGGCACCGCTTTGCGGCGCAACGGCAAGCGGGGTGTGTGTCGGACTTGCTCGATCAGCCGGGCGGGACCACCACGACCAGTGCGGGACGGTTATTCGACGCGGCAGCGGCGCTGCTGGGGATTGCGCATGTGCAGAGCTATGAGGGCGAAGCAGCGATGAAGCTCGAAGCGCTGGTGCGGCGGGCAACGATTCTCGAACCCGGCTGGACGATCGACGGCGGCGTGCTGTCGCTTCGTCCGCTGTTTTCGCGCTTGATTGCTGATGACATTGACGCCGCAGGTGGAGCGGGGCTGTTTCATGGCACTTTCGCCGCCGCCTGTGTCGACTGGGTCACGCGCGCTGCGCGAACAACCGGCGTCAATACCGTCGTTCTGAGCGGCGGCTGCTTCCTGAACGCGGTGCTGTCGGACGAGATCCCGCGCGGTTGCAGCGCAGCCGGTCTTACACCATTGGTGCCGCGGCGGCTGCCGCCCAGTGATGGCGCTTTGAGCCTTGGCCAGGCCTGGATTGCCGCTCTACAGATTGCTCAACAGTCGTCCGCCACGGGAGTAACTGCCTGATATGTGTCTTTCGGTTCCGGCGAAGATCGCTAAAATTCTATCCAGCGACATGGCTCTCGTGTCTATCGATGGCATCAGCTTGGAGATATCGATTGCTCTCGTCGACGAGCTCGATGTCGGCGATTGCGTCCTCGTCCATGCCGGCTATGCGCTCGCTAAGATCGATCAGGCGGAAGCCAAGCGCACGCTGGAGCTCCTGCAGGAGCTAAGCACCGCCGAGCAGGAATGCCGATCATGAAATATTCTGATGAATTTCGCGACAAGACCATCGCGCAGGGACTTGCGCGTGCGATTGACGCTGAGGTCAGTTCGCAAAGAACCTATCGGTTCATGGAATTTTGCGGCGGACACACTCATGCGATCTCCCGCTACGGCCTCGAGGATCTGCTGCCCGCGAACGTCCGGATGATCCACGGGCCCGGTTGTCCCGTCTGCGTTCTGCCCGCGAGCCGAATCGACATGGCGATCCGGCTCGTCGAGCGACCAGAGGTCACTCTCTGCGTCTACGGCGACTTAATGCGTGCTCCCGGGTCGCAAGGACAGTCTCTGTTGCGAGCCAAAGCGCTGGGCGCTGACATTCGGATGGTTTACTCGACGCTGGACGCTATCCGGCTTGCCGAACAGATACCGGGCCGCGAGGTGGTCTTCTTTGCCATCGGTTTTGAGACCACGACGCCCCCAACGGCGGTCATGATCCGGATTGCCGAGAGCAAGCGGTTGGATGGCCTGAGCGTGTTCTGCAATCACGTGCTTACACCCTCTGCGATGCACAGCATTCTCGAGAACCCGAAGATCCGCAACACCGGCGGCGTCCCAATTGACGGCTTCGTCGGGCCTGCGCATGTCAGCACTATTATCGGTACGCAGCCTTACGAGCCACTGGCAGAACAGTTCGAGAAGCCGATCGTAGTCGCGGGATTTGAACCACTCGACGTGTTGCAAGCTATATTGATGCTGGTGCGGCAGGTGAATCAACACCGCTACGAGGTAGAAAACCAATACCGCCGTGCAGTGACACGCGAAGGCAATCTGCGCGCCAAGGGCGAGGTGTCGCAAGTATTCGAACTGCGTGATCAGTTTGAATGGCGTGGGCTCGGGCTCGTACCCAACAGCGGACTGAAGCTGAAGCGGTCTTACGCAAAATTCGACGCCGAGACGCGTTTCGCGATCCATGACATGCCTGTCGCAGACAATCCGGCGTGCGAGTGCTGCGCGATCCTGCGTGGCGCCAAACGGCCGGCCGATTGCAAGTTGATTGGAAAGATCTGCACGCCGGAAACGCCCATAGGGGCCTGCATGGTATCATCAGAAGGCGCTTGTGCGGCGTATTGGACCTATGGCCGAGTTCGCGGTGAACAGGTGAGGCAAAGGTCATGAGCATGAAAGCCTATCCACGTAAGCTCGACGTAAAGAGCGGGCGCGTTGAACTGTCCCACGGATCCGGGGGGCGTGCCATGGCACAGCTGATCTCCGACCTTTTTCACCAAGCCTTCGGTAATGAATGGCTCGCTCGCTGCAATGACCAGGCGGCGTTTGATGTTTCGGCAGGCAGGATGGTGATGACGACGGACGGCTATGTGGTTACCCCTCTTTTCTTTCCCGGCGGCAATATCGGGTCAATGGCTGTGCACGGCACGATTAATGATGTCGCGATGTCCGGTGCGCGTCCGCTCTATCTGTCAGCCAGCTTTATCATCGAGGAGGGTTTCCATTTTTCGGATCTGAAGACGATCGCGGATTCGATGGGCGCGGCAGCTCGCGGGGGCGGCGTTCACATCATTGCTGGAGACACCAAAGTCGTCGAGCGCGGCAAAGCAGACGGTCTGTTCATCTCTGTGGCCGGGATCGGGTTTGTGGCCGATGGGCTGGATCTGTCCGCCGACAAGGTAAGGGTCGGCGATCGTGTGCTGGTGTCCGGAAGCCTCGGCGACCATGGAGTGGCGATTATGTCAAAACGTCAGAACGTCGCTTTTCAAACCGAAATCGTCTCGGACTCAGCCGCCTTGCATGATCTCGTAGCGGTCATGCTTGCCGCCGGCCCTGGCGGCATCCGCGTGATGCGCGACCCCACGCGCGGCGGGCTCGCTGCGGCTCTCAACGAGATTGCGCATCAATCCGACGTTGGGTTCCATTTGCAGGAATCAACCATTCCGGTGAAGCCTGCGGTTGCGGCTGCCTGCGAACTTCTTGGACTAGAGCCGATCCATGTCGCCAATGAGGGCAAGCTCGTTGCGATCGTCGCGCCTGAATCGGCCGATGCCGTGCTTGCTGCCATGAAGGCGCACCCGCTCGCGTCCGATGCAGCTGACATTGGCGAGGCGGTGGCTGACGATCACAAATTTGTGCAGATGACCACCGGTTTCGGCGGCCGACGCGTCGTCGACTGGCTGTGGGGCGAACAATTGCCTCGGATCTGTTGAAGAGGAGCGTATTCTGCGGCTGATGTCGTTTCAGAAACCTCCACTGATAAAATTCCTTCACGCCTTCGACCTCCACGGCCTCGGCGGTGGCCCGCAAGACGTGGCAGCGAAGGTGCTCGCTTCCGACCACACCCACCCTCCTTCGGTCGAGTGGAAGGATTCGCATGCCCGCCGCAAGGCTAACCGGGTCATTCATGATTTCACCGCCCTGCAAGCGAGGCTATCTGAAACTTCTACGCGGCGTGTGGACGCCCCAATCCCCAAAGCCATCGTCCCGATAAGTTAACCCGCGCCCGCGGGTAGCGCTTGGCTTCCCATGGTTGCGACCCTGTTCCTCGAGAAGGCGCTCGATCGGCACAACGCTGATCGTGCACGGCCAGAACTTCCACGAGCAGCAACCGAATCCGCCCTAACTGTCGCGGACTCCCATACAGCCAGTCTCAGCAGCAGAAGAGGCGGAGCGGAAGGTCGTCGCCCGCAGAACGAGCGTAACTCTCGAGGGCGAGCCTGTGGCTGCCAACTTGCCGCCACAGGGATGATCCACGACTGCACGGAGGTCCGGCGAGAAGTTCGCCTGTTGGATATCGGCTCCAGCTCCTAATAGCGATACGGGATACGGTTGATGGCGAAGACCAAAGGCATGTCTGAAGCCTGGACGTATACGCGTCGTACGATGCTGTTGGGCAGTAGCGTCTTGGGTAGCGCGTTGTTCGGGGGCGTTACGGTGCCTACCCCAATCGGCCGCAGCGCAAGGTTTTCATGGTGTTGAAGGCCGCCGACTCTCCCTTCGTCGTGGGGTGCACACAAGACGGCATCACCTCGTTGCGTTATCGTAACGATGCGTATGACACGGATTATGTCCTGCCTGGAGCCGTGCTGGGGGCGGCTCACGCTAGAGTTCGGCGTGCCGGATCCGAGTGGCATACGCTTCGAACCGGCGCTGATGCAACGAGGCCGATGCATAGCGCGGCCCTTGAACTAGCAGCCCGCGATGCTGGCGTCCTTCTCACGACCCGCCTCGCAGTCGATGAGGCTGGATTGACGTGGGAGATCATGCTGCGGAACGATGGCATGGCGAGCGTGGAGGTTGGCGACCTATATTTACCCATGCCGATGAACACCGAATTTCCGGCAGGACAACCGGTATCGGTGGCTGTTTTGAAGCACAGCTTCATCTCGGGGCATGGATCGCACATCTTCTGGATTCGCGGCAACAGCATCGGTCCCTTCCTCATGCTCTTACCGGAAGCGGACACGTCACTGGAATATTGGAATGTCCATAAGGATTCGGCCGAAGCCAGTGGTACGTGGTGCGCCTACATCTTAGCCGGGGCGGCCGCCGGCGAGGCAGGGGCGGGCGGGACTCGCTGGCGCCAGCCGACCCATTCCCTGTTCCTGTCGCCGACCGAGCAACGGCGTTACCGTCTCCGCTTCCAGTGGGTTGCCGATTACGAGGCGGCGCGCAGGGCTATCGCAGACGCCGGTCTGGTGGACGTGGAAGTAACGCCGGGCATGACGGTTCCCAACGACCTGCATGTCGACATCGCGCTCGCGTCCTCCATTCCGGTGGAGCGAATCGAAGCGGAATTTACCGACGATACGATGGTGCAACGGTTGCCGGATCGGGCTGGCAGGCGACTGTGGCGGATTCGCTTTTCGCGATTGGGAGAGAACCGGCTGACCCTGCACCAGCCGGGTGCACGCCAGACCTTTCTTGAATTCTTCGCTACCGAGCCCGTCGAGACGATGATGAAGAAGCGCGCAACCTTCATCGTGAAGCGGCAGCATCGTGACCCGTCCAAATGGTACGACGGTTTGTTTGGCGAGTGGAATATGGAGACGCAGGTCCTGCTTGGCCCGGACAATTACGACCGGATCAAGGGCTGGCGCATCTACGAGGTGACGTGCGACGATCCCGGGCTGAGCAAGCCCGCCTATCTCGCGACGAAGAATGCCGAGCATCCTGATGTGGCGGAAGTGGCGGCGCTAGATCGGTATATAGATACGTTCGTCTGGGGCGGGCTGCAACGTACTACACAGGAGGCATACGCCTACAGCCTCTATGGCATACCCGATTGGAAGCAGAACAGGGAGAGCAGCGATCCCGGCCCAAAGGGCCGCCTGCATATCTGGCGGCCTTATGACTATCCGCACATCTTCGCAACGTATTTGGCCATGCACCGCATCGCGCGTGACCATCCCGCGATACCCACCCGCCAGAGCGCACGAGATTATTTGATACGCGCCTACGGTACGGCGCTGGCCATGTTCACGGTGCCGATGCGCGTGGTGATGTGGTCTGCCTACCGCACCGGCATCTGCAACGAATGTGTGATCCCCGAACTGGTTTCGGCGCTCACGACGGCGGGCTTGACGCGCGAGGCGGCGACGTTGGAGGCGCACTGGGCACGTAAGGTGCGCGCCGTCGTCGATCCGAAGGCGGACCTGTTCAAGTCTGAATATCCGTTCGATTCCACAGCCTTCGAATCAACGCAGGCACTGGCGCGCTCGGCTCTTGACGACCCTGTCGCCATGGGGGTTTCGAAGGCGGCAGCGCGTGCCTTCGCGGAGCGTCAGATCGCTGCAAATCTGTTCTGCCGTGGCTGGCTGGAACCTGCGTATTACTACCTGGGCAGCGATTATCGTCGCACTGCGGGCGACGCCTATACGCTAACTTACATGGCGCAGATGGGTGGCTGGGCGCTGCTTGATCATGCGCTGAATGATGCAGACGACCCGCATCCGCTCCTTCGTCTCGGCTATGCGTCACAACTCAGCGCGTGGGCTTTGCTGAACAGCGGCCCGGCGTCGGCCGGTCATGGCTACTGGTATCCGGGCGAGGAGAATGACGGCGCGGCCGGTGGCGGCTTCGAGCCGGCGCCGAGCGGGACCACATGGCTCGGTCAGCCGCATCACCGTGGAGCGTGGTATTACTCGTGCGAGATCGACCTGGGATTTTGTGGGGCGATCCGCGCTGCTGCGACGATCGTTGCCGATGATCCCATCTTTGGGCAGGTTTGTCACGGTGGCATCATGAAGACGCTCGCTCACACCCTGCGTATTTGGCCACATGATGGCGTGCGTCGACGGCTCAACGTGCGGCTCCAGTCCTTCCGATTGGACTTGGTGCTGCTCGACGCCCGATTCCGGGCGGATCGACCGATCATTCTGAATTTGGGGGAGGGGTGGATCAGCCTTACGCCTGAGCCCTTTACCCCGTCTGCATCGAGAGTGACGTTCGAATTGCGGTACGATGACGGAAGAAAGCGCAAGGAAGTCGTCAACATCACGGACAGCCAGATCGTCATCCGCTTGCCTGGGGCGCGCTTACCGCGGGTTCAGGTCCGCTAGTGATGCCGATTATCCGGTGCGATCGGCACTTATGGCCTGCCGTTCCAAGAGGCTCCCGAGGCGATGACGATCATCCCCGCAAATTCCGAGCATCTCGGCGCACGTATCCGCATCACCGCGGTGCTGCATTCCTCGGGTACGGCGCTGAACCACCATCCGCACATCCACATGATCGTGCCGGAGGGCATCGACGACAAATCCAATATCCGTTGAAATATGGGAAAGAGTGAATGCCGTGGCCGCCCTCTCCTGAGAATAGCCTCTAGAGTTAATCGGCACTGGAATCGAACCCCTACCGGCGTCCAAAAGGGGCTCTGATTCATCTTTGGAACGGCCCGGCTGCAGATCTTTCTCTGGTTGAACAAGGGACGACGGTGCGGTCATATGTTCGGCCTGTAAACGGGGCGCTTGGCCGCTGGCCACGACGATATCCGCGGAAAGCAATCGCCCAATCAATTTCTCGCGCTCGAAGCGCAGTGAGTCAGGCGGTCTGATCGCTACAATGCGCATGCGCGAGTGCGCGTAATATGCCGATTCGCTACTTCCCTCGTTTCTTTGCCCCGAAATGCAGCCCATCACGCCGGAAAAATGCGTTCTGCTCTGGAAGCAGCCGGATTGCTGCTCTGAACTCGGAGCGCTGTCACTTGAGTTTCTAGAGTAAGGTGATCGTCCCACGATGGCGACCGGCTATTTGCCATTGACTAGGATCAGAGCATAAAATCCGAATCCTCTATCCTTCGGCAAGAATTAGCGGAGGCGAGATCATGCGCAATCTTCTGTTTATCGGTGTGCTTGCAATCCCCATGGTCGTCAGCTTTGGATCGGCTTCGAGCGCGGCTTCGCGGGGGCGCTCGTACATCCCCTCGGCCCCGCAGGACGTATATTGTCTGCAGGGACGTACCTGGGGATATCCGGGCAATTGCCAGTTCTCGACCTATGAGCAGTGTATGGCCACTGCATCCGGCACCTACGCCTATTGTGGTATCAATCCGGTCTACGCGTTTGCGCGACAGAGAGCGCAATCGCGCTAGCGTGCGAAGGTCGGGCAGTCTGAGGCATGCTTAGATAAATGGACCGGCTGTGCCGGGTTGAGGGACCTGGCCCTGCCGTCCGATCCGGACCTCCCCCGTTCGAGCATCGAGCGCGCGACGCGATGCGTCGCCTCAGATGCGTCGGACGCAAAGCAAAAGCATCAGGCTGCAGTGGTTCATCGGCGTCACTGCAGCCGGGCGTCGCTCTTTATTCAATTCAAGAAAAAAGCAACGCGAAGCGTCAAACAGACATCTGCTTTTTGCGTCTTGTCAGCTTCCTTTTCCGTGGTGACCGCTTGAATAATCTACTTTGAGTAGTGTTTGAAGTGAGGCTTTCCAACGCGAAATCTACGCTAGCTGCGGAAAATGAGGGAGATCGCCAGATGTTGGATGACCCCAGCACTGCCTCTTACCGGTGGTTCTCGACGAGGTCTGCAAGAACCTTCCGCACGGAGCCGGAACAGCAATTCGGAACGATTTATCACTATCGCGCGTGTCGACGTGTTAAGTTCAGGGAGCAAGCTCCCACGGTCCGCTCGGCACCCGTGGGTTTGAAATCCTGCGAAGCCTGTCAATTATCGCTGAATTCCTGCAGGATTTTATCGGCTGCGTCGCGATATCGCTGCTCGCTTCCGATATGAAGGGCGCGTCAGGCAGGGAGTTTTCAAATGAAGGTCGGAGTCCCAAAGGAAATCAAGGCGCACGAATATCGCGTGGGCCTTACTCCTGGAGCTGCCCGCGAATATGTGGCAGCAGGCCACAGCGTGATGATCGAGACCAATGCGGGCGCTGGCATTGGTGCAACCGACGACGATTATCGCAATGCTGGCGCAACGATTCTAACTTCCGCCGTTGAGGTATTCGCCTTGAGCGAGATGATCGTAAAGGTCAAGGAGCCTCAGCCGTCCGAATGGTCTCAGCTGCGTGAGAATCATATCCTCTTCACTTATCTGCATCTGGCTCCCGACCTGGACCAGGTTACCGGCCTCCTGGAATCTGGATGCACCGCGATCGCCTATGAGACGGTAACTGATGCGCATGGTGGTCTTCCACTGCTGGCGCCGATGAGCGAGGTCGCGGGTAGGCTTGCGGTCGAAGCGGCGGGTAGCGCCCTAAAGCGGAGTACAGGCGGACGAGGGCTGCTGATCGGTGGGGTGCCCGGTGTTCAGCCTGCCCGAATCGTGGTGATCGGAGGTGGCGTCGTCGGTACGCACGCGGCACGCATGGCGGTCGGTCTCGGCGCAGAAGTGACCATCATCGATCGTTCGTTAATCCGGCTCCGCGAGCTGGACGAGCTATTCGAAGGACGCGTTCGCACCAGGTTTTCAACCATCGAGTCCGTAGAGGAAGAGGTATTGGCGGCCGATGTGGTGATTGGTGCCGTGCTCGTTCCAGGTGCGAGCGCGCCGAAGCTGGTCCGCCGGAGCATGCTGAGCTCGATGCGCAAGAGGGCGGTACTCGTGGACGTCGCTATCGATCAGGGCGGCTGCTTTGAGACATCACACCCAACCACTCACGCTGATCCAACTTACGAAGTAGATGGCATTATTCATTATTGCGTGGCCAATATGCCCGGCGCCGTTCCGCTGACGTCGAGTCAAGCACTGAATAACGCAACTCTGCCGTTTGGTTTGGCTCTGGCCAACAAGGGGTTTTCCGCCGTACTGGACAATCCACATTTGCGCGCAGGCCTCAACGTCCATCGGGGCCGGCTAACTTACAAAGCGGTGGCCGAAAGCCTCGGGCTGCCCTTCTCACCGATCGAACAGGCTGCGGCGTGATCCCAGAGGCCCTCATGGCTGTTCCCTCCGTGACTAAGCCATCCTTTGGGTGGCTTTTTTTTCGGCCACATTAATCGGCTGACCGCTGCCGGCATCTACTCTGACCGCGAAGCGTACGGAGGATCACCAGACGAACACCTGACTTCAGCCGCCCGCGCGAGGGGAGAAAGTGTACTTTTGCCCCATAAAGCGCATGTGAATGCCGGTTTGCCGGCAATACGGGGCAACTGAAAATGCGTCCCGCGGGCCCCGAGAGGGACGCGCATCACGGGTGTGATTGTATCTGGAGCGGCCGCCGCGGCCTTCTGACTGGCTGTGGCGAGGCGGACTGGTGAGGACCTGCCGGTTGTTGCCCGTGATCCGTCGCGTAAGCGGCGGCTGTCCCGGTGAGTGGAACTAACAAGATGCGCTCTGGGTTAGACGGGCGGAGAACTCTATGATGCCGCGCGGCGCATCGATCTTAGCCGTGGCACGGCGGGCGTTGGGGAGCATCTCAGATCGTTCCGCTGAGTCTGGCGAAGCTGGTTCATCTGATCGCTAATTGATGTGAATTGACCATGCGCAAATCAAGCATCGAGATCAAGCCGCCACGCCCTTGTAGGATTTGCGACAGCGTGTCGAGGCGGCGATTTGCGTTATCGAAAATACTTCAGACGAATCAAGCTCAAACTGTCTGGCACAAGACTTGATAGCAAGAAGCTGTCCCGCACCTTTTTTATGGAATCGCAGTGATGGCTTACAAGATAATCGCATCCCAGTGCACCGTCTGCGGTGCGTGTGAGTTCGAGTGTCCCAATGCTGCGATCAGCCTGAAGAACGACATATATGTGATCAATCCGTCCCAGTGTACCCAATGTGAAGGGCATTTTGACGCGCCACAATGCGCCGTCGTTTGCCCGGTGCCCGATACGTGCGTGCCGGCAAAGGTCGGGTAGCCGACGAGAGGAGCTCCCGCACGAAACATAATGAAGACGCTATCGACACAGCCGCCTTTCCTATCCGTCTCCTGTTTTTCTCACTTGCTAGCCTCGAGTTCGTGGTGACTTGCGCGAGCCGCTCGTAGAGTGTTGCGACGTAACGAGCGCCGCGCCCCGAGACCCCGGCAAAGGGGCGTGGGCTTTAGTACTTCTAAATTGTTCTAGCAGAAGTTCTTCACGACTAAATACAGCCGTCGCCACATTGTTAGAGTGAGTCCGCTTTTCACTCCGACTGAAGCCACGAGGCGAGATGCCCGAGGCTGAAATGAATGCATGGGAGAGCGACATGGATGGTCGCGGCGATACCAACGGCACCAAGGCCGCTTCGGCGATCGAAGCTGACGACGCGGTCGACCAGCGCCTGGGTGAAACCGTGCGGCTGCTGCGGCAGCGCGCCGGCCTCTCGATCCAGGACGTCGCCAACAAGACCGGCCTGTCCACCGGCATGATCAGCCAGCTCGAACGCGCACGCGCGATGCCGTCGATCCGCACGCTGCGCCTGCTCGGCCTCGCGCTCGACGTCCCCATCTCCTATTTCTTCGAGAGCAGCGATCCCGCCGAAGCGCCGCGCTACATCGTGCGCAAGTCCAATCGGCGGCTGCTGCGGCTCACCGCCAGCGGCGTCGTCAAGGAAGCGCTGACCCCGGAAGGCAAGGGCCAGCTCGAGCTCTACGAGCTCACGCTCAACCCCGGCGCCTCCTCCGGCGCCGACTTCCTGCAGCACACCGGCGAGAAGGCAGGCTACATCCTCGCGGGCAGCCTGCGGCTGTGGCTCGACAACCAAGCCCATGTGCTGGACACCGGCGACAGCTTTCGCTTTCCGAGCATCGTGCCGCACATGTTCGACAACCCGACCCAACAGGTGGCGAGCGTGATCTGGGTGACGACCCTGCGCCAGACCGATTCGCCGGCGGGTTGAGGCGCCAAGGCGTGTTCCTGGCATTCTAGAACCTGTCGAGTTTCCGGCGTGACTACAATGAACTTCCTGCGGGGGGCACTGAACGCCCAGGGCAAGGCGCGCGGCGAGCAGGAATTCTCCACCCGCGCCCGAGAAGATACTGGTCGCTTACCCGGAGGAGGGGCTCAGGCCATCAACTTCGTGCGCATGATCGGGACGCCGGCCGAGAAGGGTCGATCATTTCGTTTGAAGTGAAGAACACATGCGCATGATATTGCCACCATCCTTGACCTTGCCGGTTTAGCCGTGCGGGCCGCACTGTGCGATGCCGCTGCTCAAGTGCTTCGGCCTGCTGGCGACGTGCCGTGTGTCCCTTGGGCTTTACAATACACGCGAAGAGATCGATGTGTTGTGCGTGTCCTTGTCAGGGCGTGGCAACTGCTCGCGTAACCTGGCGAGCGTTCACGTGGCAAGGCAGCTCGCGTTGAGCTCTGCAGCTTCGGATCGTACACGTCATCATCATCGCAGCAAGCGAGCATCTGTAGGTAAGTATAGAAGCATTGGTAAGCCTGTGTCGGCCAGCCGGCCTTGCTGCCGACTTTCTTCCTTCAATCGCAGAGCACTGCAATCGCGCATAGGCTCCAGAACCGGGTGGGAGTTTTCAGGCAGAGCTCACCTTGTTCAATTTCGAACGGGGCCACACCAAGAGTTCTCTGCGAAAGCGCCATGTCGGATTCGTAACAACGGCCTTGTCACCGCATGAGGTGCGGTAAGTAGCTTTGATTGTTGCGGTTTTGGTGCTCAGGAGACGCTGGCATGCTGGTTGCAAAAGTCTTGGATCAAGAAGCCGCCCTCGCAACAGCTAACCTTTGAAGGACATCAGATGAGTCTCGCCACGACCCAGAGCATCGCAGAAATCAGGGCTCGCAACAAAGAGCTGATCGAGGAGGTGCTGAGGGTCTATCCGGAGAAAACCGCGAAACGGCGTGCCAAGCACCTCAATGTTCACCAGGCCGGAAAGTCAGACTGCGGCGTCAAGTCCAACATCAAATCCATACCCGGCGTGATGACGATCAGAGGCTGCGCCTATGCGGGGTCAAAGGGGGTGGTCTGGGGACCAATCAAGGACATGGTTCACATCAGCCACGGCCCGGTCGGCTGCGGTCAGTATTCGTGGGGCTCGCGTCGCAACTATTACGTTGGCACCACAGGTATCGATAGCTTCGTGACCCTACAGTTCACCTCCGACTTCCAGGAAAAGGACATCGTATTCGGCGGCGACAAAAAACTGGTCAAAATTCTTGATGAAATCCAAGAGCTGTTTCCGCTCAACAACGGCGTCACGATCCAATCGGAATGCCCGATCGGATTGATCGGCGACGATATCGAAGCCGTGTCACGAGCAAAATCCAAGGAGTATGGAGGCAAGACCATCGTGCCGGTCCGTTGTGAGGGCTTCCGAGGCGTGTCGCAGTCACTGGGCCATCACATTGCGAACGATGCGGTGCGCGATTGGATTTTCGGTCATCTCGAGGACGATGCCAAACCCAAGTTCGAGCCGACGCCGTACGATGTTGCGATTATCGGAGACTACAATATCGGCGGGGACGCCTGGTCATCCCGAATTCTGCTGGAGGAGATGGGTCTGCGGGTAATCGCGCAGTGGTCCGGCGACGGCTCACTCGCTGAGCTCGAAGCAACGCCGAAGGCAAAGCTCAACATTCTGCATTGCTACCGTTCAATGAACTACATCTCACGCCACATGGAAGAGAAGTTCGGTATTCCGTGGTGCGAGTACAATTTCTTCGGACCATCAAAGATCGCAGAGTCATTGCGCAAGATTGCGGGCTATTTCGACGACAAGATCAAGGAAGGCGCCGAGCGGGTAATCGAGAAGTATCAGCCGCTCGCGAGCGCGGTGATCGCTAAATATCGGCCTCGCTTGGAGGGCAAGACCGTGATGCTGTACGTCGGCGGGCTCCGTCCGCGTCATGTTATCGGCGCATATGAGGACCTGGGGATGGAAGTCATTGGCACCGGATACGAGTTCGGTCACAACGACGACTATCAGCGCACAGCTCAGCACTACGTGAAGGACAGCACGCTTATCTACGATGACGTCAATGGCTATGAGTTCGAGCGCTTCGTCGAAAAGCTCCAGCCTGACCTTGTCGGGTCGGGTATCAAGGAAAAGTACGTTTTT
Organism: Bradyrhizobium sp. CCBAU 25360; assembly: GCF_028128695.1. Classification (NCBI taxonomy): domain Bacteria; kingdom Pseudomonadati; phylum Pseudomonadota; class Alphaproteobacteria; order Hyphomicrobiales; family Nitrobacteraceae; genus Bradyrhizobium; species Bradyrhizobium sp. CCBAU 25360. The sequence goes on along the minus strand of NZ_LBJA01000044.1, from coordinate 232,080 downwards.
CAAAAGATGGGTGTGCCGTTCCGGCAGATGCACTCTTGGGACTATTCGGGTCCATATCACGGCTATGACGGATTCGCGATCTTTGCCCGCGACATGGACATGGCGGTCAATTCGCCGGTTTGGAAGAAAACGAAGGCCCCCTGGAAGGAAGCTTCGAGCGCCAAGCTCCAGGCTGCCGAATAAAGCAAATCAACGCTCGGGAAAGCCGAGGCGATACCAATCTCGACGACAGTGAAGGATTTCACCAATGGCGCAGAGTGCCGAGCACGTGCTCGATCATGTCGAACTGTTCCGCGGTCCAGAATACCAGCAGATGCTGGCCAAGAAGAAGATATTCGAGAACCCTCGCGATCCTGCCGAGGTCGAACGTATTAAGGAATGGACGAAAACCGCCGAATATCGCGAAAAAAACTTCGCGCGGGAGGCGCTAGCGGTAAATCCAGCCAAGGCGTGCCAGCCGCTTGGCGCGGTATTCGCCTCTGTTGGCTTTGAGCGTACGTTGCCCTTTGTCCACGGCTCGCAAGGCTGTGTGGCCTATTACCGCAGTCATTTGTCGCGGCACTTCAAGGAGCCTAGCTCCTGTGTCTCTTCGTCAATGACGGAAGACGCAGCCGTATTCGGCGGTCTGAACAACATGATCGACGGGCTCGCAAACAGCTACAACATGTACAAGCCCAAGATGATTGCGGTTTCCACAACCTGCATGGCCGAGGTGATCGGCGATGACCTCAACGCCTTCATCAAGACTTCGAAAGAAAAAGGCTCAGTTCCGGCGGACTTCGACGTGCCCTTCGCCCACACGCCGGCGTTCGTCGGTAGCCACGTGACGGGCTATGACAATGCGCTCAAGGGCATTCTGGAGCACTTTTGGGACGGCAAGGCCGGGACAGCGCCGAAGCTTGAGCGCAAACCGAATGGGGCGATCAACATCATTGGCGGCTTCGATGGCTATACCGTTGGAAACCTTCGCGAGATCAAGCGCGTCTTGGAATTGATGGGCATCCAGCATACGGTTCTCGCCGACAATTCGGAAGTCTTTGATACTCCGACCGACGGCGAATTCCGGATGTATGACGGTGGTACGACGCTGGAGGATGCCGCGAACGCGATTCATGCCAAGGCGACTATCTCCATGCAACAATGGTGCACGGAAAAGACGCTGACATTCGTGGCGGAGCATGGCCAGGACGTCGTATCCTTCAATTACCCCGTGGGCTTATCTGCAACGGATGACTTCATCGTCGCGCTGTCACGCCTCAGCGGCAAGGAGATTCCCGAGCAACTTGCGCTAGAACGTGGCCGCCTGGTGGACGCCATCGCCGACTCCAGCGCGCATGTCCATGGCAAGAAGTTCGCGATCTATGGCGATCCGGATCTTTGCTATGGGTTGGCTGCGTTTCTGCTCGAACTCGGCGCCGAACCGACCCATGTGCTGTCTACCAACGGCAACAAGGCATGGCAGGAAAAAATGCAGGCGCTGCTTGCAAGCTCGCCATTTGGACAGGGCTGCCAAGCCTATCCCGGCCGAGACCTCTGGCATATGCGCTCACTCCTATTTACCGAGCCGGTCGATTTTCTGATTGGGAACACCTACGGGAAGTACCTGGAGCGCGATACCGGAACGCCACTGATCCGCATCGGCTTTCCGATTTTCGATCGGCATCATCATCACCGTTCCCCCCTATGGGGCTATCAGGGCGGCCTGAACGTGCTGGTGAAGATCCTGGACAAGGTCTTCGACGAGATCGACAAGAACACCAACGTTCTTGGCAAAACAGACTACAGCTTCGACATCATTCGCTGATGAGCGACTGCGCGTGCCATCGCTCAAGCAATGGGCGATGGCACGTTCGCATGGTCGTTGCTTTGCAATTTGTTCGCCCTGAGAGGAAACAGGATGAGTTCACTAGCGGCCAGGGTCCAGGATATCTTCGACGAGCCGGGCTGCGCCAAGAATGGCAGTAAGTCGGAGGCTGAACGCAGGAACGGCTGCACCAAACAGCTGCAGCCAGGTAGTGCTGCCGGCGGCTGTGCTTTCGATGGTGCCAAGGTTGCGCTGCAGCCGTTCACCGACGTGGCTCACTTGGTACATGGTCCGATCGCGTGCGAGGGCAATTCCTGGGACAATCGGGGGGCAGCGTCGTCAGGCTCGGATCTGTGGCGCACCGCATTTACAACCGATTTGAGCGAAACCGATATTGTATTCGGAGGCGAGAAGCGGCTTTGCAAGTCGATCAAGGAGATCATCGACAAGTACGATCCGTCCGCAATCTTCGTTTATCAAACCTGCATCCCGGCGATGATCGGCGACGACATCAACGCAGTCTGCAAGGCGGCATCTAGAAGATTCTCAAAGCCGGTGATTCCGATCAATTCTCCGGGCTTCGTCGGTTCGAAGAACCTCGGCAACAAGCTGGCCGGCGAGGCCTTGCTTGACTATGTGATCGGTACGCGAGAACCGGACTACACCACCCCGTACGACATCAATCTGATCGGAGAATACAACCTTTCGGGAGAGCTCTGGCAAGTCAAGCCATTACTAGACGAGCTTGGAGTACGAATTCTCTGCTGCATCTCAGGCGATGGCAAATATCGCGAAGTCGCTTCATCTCATCGCGCACGGGCGTCGATGTTGGTGTGCTCAAAGTCCATGATCAACGTCGCACGCAAGATGGAGCAACGCTACGGGATTCCATTCTTCGAGGGGTCTTTCTACGGTATTCAAGATTCGAGCGAATCGCTACGGCAGATTGCCCGCTTATTGGTCGAACGCGGCGCCCCAACAGATCTGCTGGGGCGCACCGAAACGGTGATCGCGCGCGAGGAAGCGTGGGCCTGGGGTGCGATCGAGCCGTATAAGCCACGGCTCGAAGGCAAAAAGGCATTGTTAGTGACCGGCGGCGTCAAGTCATGGTCGGTCGTTGCGGCACTCCAGGAAGCCGGGCTTGAGTTAGTCGGTACCAGTGTGAAAAAATCGACCAAGGAAGATAAGGAGCGCATTAAAGAGCTCATGGGGCATGAAGCCCATATGATCGAGGATATGACGCCGCGCGAGATGTACGAGATATTAAAGGGCGCAAAAGCGGACATCATGCTGTCGGGCGGCAAGTCGCAGTTCGTCGCGCTGAAAGCGGCGGTGCCTTGGCTCGATATCAACCAGGAGCGTTGCCACGCCTATATGGGCTATGTCGGAATGGTCAAGCTGGTGGAGCAGATCGATAATTCGCTCTCCAGTCCGATGTGGAAGCAGCTACGTCGACCGGCGCCATGGGAGGCGTTGGCCAAGGCGATGGAGCAGATGCAATCGCCCGCGACCGCGCTGGCCGATCCGGCGCTCGCCGAAGAGTCGCGCCGCGCCAGGAAGATCTGCATGTGCAACAAGGTCGATCTGGGCACGATCGAGGATGCAATCTACGCGCATCGCCTGAGGAGCGTCGAAGCGGTCAGGGAGCATACCAATGCGGTCGGTGGCTGCTGCCAAAGACGTATCGAGGATATCTTGGCGTCCGAGCCATCTGCCATGCGACAGGCCGCAGAGTAGGGAGGCGTCATGGCCATCGTCACGGCGCCAACAAAAGCCTGCGCTGTCAACCCGCTGAAGATGAGCCAGCCGATCGGCGGCGCATTCGCTTTCATGGGGCTGGGCGGGGCGATGCCGCTTCTGCACGGCTCCCAGGGGTGCACATCCTTCGGGCTCACGCTCTTTGTCCGGCATTTCAAAGAGGCTGTACCGCTGCAGACCACCGCGATGAGCGAGGTCACGACGGTACTTGGTGGTTATGAGAACCTCGAGCAGGCGGTACTAAACATCTACAAGCGAGCTAAGCCAAAGATCATCGGAATCTGCTCGACTGGTGTCACCGAAACCAACGGCGACGATGTGGATGCCTACCTCAAGCTGATCCGGAGCAAGCATCCGCAACTCGCAAAGTTGCCGCTCGTTTACGTCTCGACACCTGATTTCAAGGGTGCGTTCCAGGACGGCTGGGAGAAGGCTGTCGCGCGCATTGTGGAGGTGCTGGTGGATGGGCCAAATGCCAGTCGCCTGAGGGATCCATCGAGGGTGAATGTTCTGCCGGGATGTCACCTCACGCCCGGCGATCTTGATGAACTCCGTGTCATACTGGAGGATTTCGGGTTGTCACCGTCCTTCCTCCCTGACCTGGCGGGATCGCTCGATGGGCATATCCCCGATGAGTTTACGCCAACGACCATCGGTGGCATCGGCGTTGGCGAAATTGCGGATATGGGCCGCGCGGGCTGGACGATTGCAATCGGCGCGCAGATGCGGCGAGCTGCAGAGGTCATGCAGGCAAAGACCGGCGTGCCTTTTCGTGTCTTCGAACGGCTGTGCGGTCTCTGTCCGAATGATGAGTTCATGACGTTGTTGAGCGAGATCAGCGGGCGCCCGATACCCTTGAAATATCGACGCCAGCGCAGTCAGCTCGCAGATGCCATGCTGGATGCACACTTCCATATTGGCGGTCGCAAACTCGCAATCGGTGCTGAGCCAGACCTTCTGCTCGATTTGTCCGACATGCTGAGCGAAATGGGCGCGCAGGTGACCGTTGCCGTGACGACTACTCAGTCGGAGGTGATCGAGCGGATCCAGACCAAGGAGGTGATCATTGGCGATCTCGAAGATCTGGAAGACCTTGCCAAAGAGAGGTGTTGCGACCTGCTGATCACGCATTCGCATGGAAGGCAAGCGGCGGCGCGGCTGAAGGTGCCGTTCTATCGTGCAGGTTTTCCGATATTCGATCGACTTGGCGCGGGACACCAGCTGTCAGTAGGCTATCGTGGTACCCGTCATCTGATCTTCGAAATCGCTAATCTCGTGATCGCGCATCGCGATAAAAACGATCAGCCTACGCCAGATAGGTGGCGAACTGCGCGCGGACTGCCACTATGCCCAGGCTATCGCAGCTCCGCTGGCGCGACTGAGAGGTCGGTTGCATGAAAGTTGCGTTTGCCACTCAGGACCTGAGACGCGTCGATGCTCATTTTGGTTGGGCAAAGAATATCGCAATCTACGATGTCGCTCCCGGCGGGCACGTGTTTGTTGAAGCGATCGAGTTTGAGGGCGATCTTAAGGAAGACGGCAGCGATGATAAGTTGGCGCCAAAGATCGAGGCCGTCAAAGATTGCGCAATCCTTTACGTCGCTGCCATTGGTGGTGCAGCGGCTGCGCGAGTGGTCGCCAACAAAATTCATCCTATCAAGGTGAGTAAACCAGAAAACATTCTGGTGTTGCTAGAAAAACTCGAGCGGGTGCTGAAGGGCACACCACCCCCCTGGCTGCGCAAGGTCATGGCAAAGGACCAGCGGAGAACGTTCGACTTTGATGAATGAGGTGATATGACCACAAAAATAGAGCAGCAGGCCAGCCTTGTCGACGCGCCATTCCTCATCGATTTGGTCAAGATTTGGCGTGCTCAGGATACCAACGGAGCCTGGGAAGGGAAGAGCGATCGTGATCTGCTCGAACCCTATATCCTGAACATGGAAAAGCGGCGCGCATTGCCGATTATCGGTGATCCCGATCCAAAAACACTGTGGCGGCTTGAGCTGTTCTTCAATGCAGTTGCGCTGTCGGTAGAGAGGGAGACTGGCGTCATGATTCAGCCGATTCTGAAGCTGCATCATGAAGGCTTCGGGCGCATAGTGCTCATCGCAGGGCGGTTGGTCGCCGTAAACAAGCAGCTGCGCGACGTGCATCGCTTCGGATTCGACAGTTTCGTCAAGTTAGCGCAGGAGGGGGATAAATATGTCAGGGACGGAATCGACCTGATTCGGAAGTTCCCGGACGTGGCAAACTATTGAGGATACTCACTCATGGGCGATCGTGAAACACTGAAGGCCGAACTGAGGAAAGTGTCCGCCAAGGCGATACAGGCCAAGATGGATTTGCACGATCTTTCGGAAGAATTACCCATCAACTGGACCTCGATCATGGTGGTCGCTCAGAAAGCGTACGATTCTTACGCCGAACTTGATCGCACGAGCCGCGCCTTAAAAGCGCTGGAGAATACCTAGAGGGGGCAATGCATGTCGTTTCAAACACGAGACGGACGCGACTGGACGCCACAATACCTGGTCACGATCGATGCAAAGAAATGCATCGGTTGTGGCCGCTGTTTCAAGGTGTGCGGTCGAGATGTCATGACCTTGAAAGGAATCAACGAGGAAGGCGAATTTGTCGACCTCGACAATGACGAGGACGATGAGATCGAGAAGAAGATCATGGTCTTGGACGATCAGGGTGCCTGCATCGGATGCGGTGCGTGCGCCAGGGTTTGCCCGGCCGACTGCCAGACCCACGTTTCAGCTGCAGCCGAAGCTGCATGAGCGAAGGCGCTCTCCGGGGCCTTTAAGTGCAGCAGGCCCGGCTCGGATTAAAGGAGAGGATTTGCAGGAACAGCTGGGCCGCAACGATATCACGTCGTTGGTAGGTCTTCAGGTTACTCATCCCCGTCGAGAACGCGGGCGAAGTGTGAAGAACGAGAACGACGAGTGGAAGCGCGTCGACGGGCCTACGCGGTCGTCCGTGCTTTAATCGCAGTTACGGTGTCAACCCCGATAGTAAACGTGATCCACAACCGAGTTCATGGGTCTTTCGGCGGGTCGTCTCCACAGGGGCCGTCGCATGATCGCGTTCATGAGGTGTGCATCTCGACGTGGAGAGTGCGGCGCGTAAAGCCCGCAGGACGACTTCAAGATTGCCACGACCTTCGTCCCGGCAGGGACGCTTGTTCCGCCGAAGGCGCATCTGGCGTGGTTTAAGACTGCCTCATCCGGCCCTCACCTGTGGCCGGAACTCAGTGCCATCGGCGGTCAGGAAGAGACGCCAAACAGTTTTCAGCCAGGCGTGCAAGGTGCCCACCTGCCGCTGAGAGCCGCCTGTGGTTGTGTGGCCGATGCTGGCCGCTCGAAACAAGCTCGTGGAGCTGCGGCGCGACGGCTGTTCTCGCTGTACAGCGGCGGATGTCGATCCAGTCCCAATCGACCTTGGTGGTGAGCTGAACCGCGAGTGCTTCATATTGATGATCTGGTTCAGCCTCGCCCGGAACGGATTGCCCGGACCCGTCGTCCTGTGCTTCGTCGGCCGCATCGCCACCTCCGATGGGACGACGGAACTATGGCTGTCGATTCGACGGAATCCTGAAAATGAAATTCCAAGACTTCCATGCCTGGTGTACCAAACCGTGCATTCGCAGCAGTCCACAACGACGAGATGGGGTTCTAGCTCATTTGCTTAACCGTTCTTCACTCACGAGGAGTGAGCTTCCTCTCACAAAAGCCGGCGACAGATGCTCAACCTCGGCGCGTCAGCTCGTAGTCAGCTAGACATCTTACAATCCTCGGTAGGGCTCGAGCAACGCGAGCTCAGCACCAAACCGTACCGACAGGAGAGCGATCCGATGTATGGCCGAATTGTTGGCTCATCTAGCCAATCCACAAGCGCTGCCCAGGGTGATGAAGCACAGCATTCAGATGACGAGGGCTTTGCGGAAAGGCTTGCAGGCATGGCGCCCGATGCTGGCCCAAGTTCGTCTCAGGCAGCGACACGGCCGTACTTCGTAAGTTCCCAAGCTCCGATCGAAGAGATCGACATCGATCGGTTCGGGGAAGAAGTGAAGGCCTTCTATGGTGAGGACATCAAGTACATTGCCGAGCGTCCACTGGAGTACTCGGATTTCATATCCACGAAAGCTCAGCGCGCGGCAAACGTTGCTAGAACCTATGGCCACACCGACGAAGATACGGACCAGGCGCGATATTACGCCTATCGCTTGGGTGACAAAACTGTCGGGCTTCTGAGGACAGAAGGCAAACTTCGGGTAGGAGGAAGGCGATTCAGCGCCCAGTTCCCCGGTCGAAACGAGGTCACATCCCAAGTAGATCTTCGGGTTACTCATCCGCTCGTCGAGAACGCTGGCGATATCCTACTCGAACATCAGCTTCGGCAAGACGGCGAACAAGCATTGATTATGTCAAAACCTGCGCTCCCAGGCATCGAGTCCCGCCTGGCTCAGATGGGCTTTGTTCCTGTGAGTGATAAGAATCACTGGGTACTTGATCCTCGCCAGCATCCCGACAAGTGGACGCATAACGACGAAGGTAAATGGCAACGTGTAGGCAAACCTGAAGGATATCTTGCCGCCGAGAGTAGTGGTGCTCAGGCAAACATCAAGCGAGCTTCGAGTGAAGCAAGTGATGAGACAGAGTCGTCAGGCGACGACACGTCTTGGTACTTCGAGCGCCTAAATCTAGGTCCGGGGTCGGCTGCAGAATAGTCGCTGTGGACGAGGTCGGGCCTGAAAGCGGTGGCTACTTGAGCTCATCGAGGATGTTGCTGCAGAAATGGCTCGCCACTTCAACACGCGCCGGCGTCAGGCGGCGGGATCGCGCCCAGAGTGCTGCACCGACGCAGCGCGGGGCCGCTCGCCGCCAACGCGGCTTAGCCCTCAGCTGCCTGCCCTTGCGCTGCGCAGCCCGGTGCTCCACCACCGCGTTGGCTAGGGGGCGGTCTATCGACCATTCCTGCTTGAGCGGACATCTTGATGCCGATCGACGACATCGGCAATGCACCAAAGCAGAGCCCGTAAGAGGCGGCGGGCGCTCAAAAAGAGCCGGGAAGTGATCATAAAGCCGATCGAGGATAAGGTCTCTCTGCGGGACGGTCAAACCTAGCCGCGAGCCTGGTCAAGGATCGCGAAACCCTGCTGGCCTTCTACGACTTCCCTGCCGAGCATTGGGATCAACTGCGAAGCACGGATGAGATAGACTAGCGATTTCTTCATGGTGAGACGACGATTGCGGCGATCATTCGACTCCCCGTCCGCATCTGGCGCGGTATTGTTCGCAAAGACGTCGATTGCCGCTGCGGGCGGACGTCCGCGTCGGCTCCCAATAGACCTGGCGCGGATCCCTCCTGATGGCGGCTGGCACCGAGAGCGGTACCTTGTCCAAGATATTGGCGGTGTTGTGCAGCACCTAGCATCGCGGGTGTCGGGTCCGGGAAGCCTTCCAAAAGCCGAGCGCGCGGGCGCCGACGGCAATTTCCGGGCCCATCCGGCAACCCGCGCTTTGCTTGATGTCGATCAGGAGCTCGCGCCTGATGCAACAGGTTGTGTCATTCACTGCGTATCGCTTGCTCGAGAGGTTTTGGCAGGCTTAGGGGCCGCTTTTGCAGGGTAAAGTGGCTGCAACAGCAGCAGCGGGCCAGAAGACGGACATTTCGCCGTTCCATGCGCGGGCGCAAGGGCTAGCCTAAAGGGGGCGCATGTTCGCCGCGTGCGCCCCCCGTTGCGGGTTGGGAGCGAGCGTTCACCTTGTGGGAAGGCACTTGCGATGCCGCGATGGATACGCGATCGCAGGGCATTGCAACCGGCCTTCCGCAGCGTGGCGATTGGCGAGCAGCAAAGACCAGTTGTCAAGTTTAGCAGTCCTGCAAATGGTCCAGAAAGGTTGGAGCTATGCTGGGCAGCTAGGCATGGAAAGGGCAGCAAGGCTCAATGCTCCTGCGAATTGTTCTGAATTTTGCGCGCAAGCGAAAGAAATTGGTATGCTGCGACGGCGAAGCTTTCGATTGGATTGCCGAAAACACGTTCCGGCACTTGTACACTTCTTGCACGGTGATTGCACAACGACAATGAAAAGCGCCTTGCAACAACCGGGTGATGAATGCAGCCAAATCCCATCTATGCAATTTGCGGCTTTAACGACATTCCGAGCCGCCAAGCCATGGGATTCCATCTTATGGTCGTCGAAGATGACGGCAAGCACCGGCCGTGGTCCATCATCGTGGTGCGCTGGGGCAAAAAGGTGCTTGGCTATGTCAATAAATGCCCGCACAACAGCGTCAAATTGGACTGGGAACAGAACCAATTCCTCGATTCTTGCGGCACCCGATTGATGTGCGGCAAGCACGGTTCGACCTTCGAACTCGGCACCGGGCGGTGCGTCGAAGGTCCATGTGAGGGTAGAGCGCTCACGCCGATCGCGTTGGCAGTTCTGGAAGGCGATATCTGCATCGTTGGTGTGCATCTTGTCGAAGACGATGCATGGGCAAATAACTGAAGACTGCGCTTAGACCGGCCGGTTCTCGTTGCGGTTTTTCACCGCTTCCATCCTCTTTAGCCCGTCGTCATACGAGATCTCCTCACACGACAGATCGAGATCCTTCGTCGCATCGAGGAGGCAATCAAGCTTACCCCGCGGATCGAGCTTCTTGATATCATCCTTGTTCAGCCCGACCAGGTCCATCATCTCCTTCCAAACGGTGGATTCATCGCAGGGTAAGACGTGGAAGTTAATATCGCCGAACTTCACTCTGTACTTCGCCAGCAAATCGATGTTGTTGCAAAACATGAAGTAGCCGCCGGTTGGGCTTAAGGTGCCGTCAAGGACGGTCGCGACGTCAGCAAGATATGCAAAGGAATGTAGGTAGCCGACCAGCACCGGAATAGTGCGCTCTCCGTCCTGCGCGAACGTCAGAACCTGCTCGATCGAATAGTCTGGCGGTCGCTTCTCGTCCGCGACCTGAGTCTGGAACTTCAGTGCGACGTCGCCACGAAAGCCGAACCGGCCCGGCTTGGTGGTCGCACCTTTGAGTACGGCGTTAAGCAGGCGGCCCTCCTTCTCAAGTCTGCCAAGTGCGGTGTTCTCGATTGCAGTCATAAAATGCGTCCTTGATCTAAGCTCTTCACCGACCTGTTGGTCGGTGCCAGATCCGATGCAAATTGCCTGCCGCCGCAGCGTTGCGGCCCACCCTAAGAAGACAACGCGTCATCGGCTGGCACCGCCTAGAGTAGCCTTGTAGGAAATCCGACGCCTGTTCCAAAGCCAACGTGCGAAGGTGCGCATCATTAAGTGTCTGCGCGCTGGCACGTGGCTTGCTCTTAGCTACGTTCAAGCTGATGAGGGAAAGACGTGATCAACCTGACCGATAGCGCAGTGAATGCGATCAAGAGTGCGATATCATCGTCCACGCGCCCGTCCGGCGGTCTGCGCGTCATGATTGAAGCAGGCGGCTGCAGTGGCTTCAAATACAAGATGGGTCTGGCCGAGGAACCGAAGCCTGACGACACCGTGATCGAATGCGATGGGCTGAAGGTGTTCGTCGATAGCAAGAGCTGCGATCATCTAGTCGGTACGACCATCGATTTCGTCGTGGCGCTGGAGGGCTCTGGATTCACCTTTCACAACCCGAACGCCACCGCAAACTGCTCCTGCGGGAAATCGTTCTGTTGATGAAAAACATTGTTCAGGTGATGAGAAGAAAACATCGAAGCGCGCCGGCCGAGCCAAAACAACTGAGGCAATCGTCGTCCACTACGACAAAGCGGGAGCGTCGCATTCGCGACGCGCTCGAACTTTTCATGCCTCATTCTACAACTCCACGGTGGCGGCTGGCAGCTGATCGGCATCGATGGCAGTCTGTTTATGGCTAGGCTGGCCGGTGCCTGTACGTCGTGTAAGCGTTCGAGGGCGAGCGTGGGACGTACGCACGTGGCTCGTGGGTAAAATCCGCGGATTTGGTCAGCTAATCCTCGTTTCTGGTACTGATGGGGCAGTGGATTGAGCGAAGATCGAGCGCCGATTTACCTCGATAACAATGCAACGACACGGACTGATCCGTCCGTCGTGCAAGCGATGTTGCCGTTCTTCACTGAGAATTTCGGCAATGCCTCATCCAGGCATGCCTTCGGCAACGACGTCGCAGTTGCTGTGAGGCAGGCCCGGCGAAGCCTGAGGGACCTGTTAGGTAACACATACGATCATGAAATCGTCTTCACCTCGGGAGGGACCGAAGCCAATAATGCCGCCATCCTCTCTGCTCTGGCGACGCAGGAAGATCGAGACGAAATTGTCACTACTTCGGTTGAGCACTCCGCTGTACTTGCGCTAACTCAGCAATTGGCGACAAGGGGAGTCAAGACGCACATAGTACCCGTAGACGCTTGCGGCAGGCTCGATATCGAGGCGTTTCGCTGCGCGCTTGGGCCACGCACAGCCGTTGCCTCCGTGATGTGGGCCAATAACGAGACCGGAACGTTGTTTCCTGTGGAGTGTCTGGCAGGATTGACGCGTGAGGCGGGCGCGCTGTTTCACACAGATGCGGTCCAGGCAATTGGGAAGGTGCGTTTGAACCTAAAGGAAAGCGCGATCGACATGCTGTCGCTGTCCGCGCACAAACTGCACGGCCCCAAGGGGGTCGGCGCATTATATTTGCGCAAAGGGACTAAATTCCGGCCGCTAATCTGCGGCGGATCACAGGAACGAGGGCGCCGCGGCGGGACCGAGAATGTTCCCGCGATCGTCGGCCTGGGAAAGGCTGCCGGGCTTGCGGCGGAGCGGCTTGAACCCGAGCGCGTTCGCATTGGCGCTTTGCGCGACCGCCTTGAACGTGGAGTTTTGCGCAATGGGGAGTGCGTTGTGCTCGGTGACGTCAGCAATCGGTTGGCGAACACGGCCAATATTGCCTTCGACCACCTCGAAGGCGAAGCCATCGCCCACCATCTCGATCGGGCGGGCATAGCCGTGTCGCTCGGATCAGCCTGCAACTCCGGTTCAATGCAGCCATCGCATGTTCTGTGTGCTATGCAGGTGCCGACGTGGCGGATGCACGGCGCCGTGCGCTTTTCTCTGTCGCGTGAGACCTCGTTGGCGGAGGTCGATGAGGCCGTGTGCGCTGTGTCCGACGTTGTGGCTCGCATGCGAGCCATCTCCGGCGCCACTGTTAGGGAGTAGACCTCGTGAAGATCATGATCCGCCGGTCTCCGGAGGGCCTGTCCATCTACGTGCCAAAAAAGGATCTCGAAGAGAAAATCGTGGAATCCGAGTACGAGACTCTATGGGGCGGCTGGATCAAAGTGGCTAATGGCTGGGTGTTCGATTTGCCTGAGATGGCGAGCGACACCCGATTGCCGATCACAATCAATGTGAAAAAGCGGGACGAGACCGGGCACAATCCGTGAAGACACTGCCGCAGATCGACTTTGTCGTTGCGGCGGCCGCGTGGGGCGCTCTCGTGGTTTGAGGGCCCCGAGCATCGTTCCATATCGTCCTGGCCACGCTGAATGGCGGAGACCCGTTCTGCCGACCACGCCAGACCGAATGCTCGGCTTCTTCGCCAGCAAGTTTGCGCCGCCGCGGGAAGTTAGGGGCAATACGGTCAGCGGCGACCCAGCATATCGAAATTAGCAAACATAGCGCCGTCGCAACGGAATTGACGACGCAGACAATCGCTCGCTCAGTTGAGCCGAGGCGGTTACACTCCATCCTGCGCCCCGTCGTTGGGCGTCCAGCAGGATCCGTGGTAGCCACTACTGGCCTTGTCGAGCCCGGATCCCCCCGCGTGTAACGGGCTTGCGAGAGCCGCAACGCGGCAAACGCGTTAGATGGAGCGGCGTTCGGGGGAGCTTAGCGCGAGAATGAATGCGCAAGGCATAGCGCTCTGGGTGAGAATAGCGACGTATCTGTCGTTTTGCTAACAAGCTCATCATGGCTGTTGTTGCATGCGCCAGTGCTAACGTAGCACTAACTCGATGGCCTGCTGCTGCGATTGCATCATTCTGGCCATGGCATGCAAGTTGCTACCCAGCTTTATGAGGCTCGCTCACGGATGGTCCTGGGAGAGCGACGATGTCTCCAGGGAAAAGCGAATGAACGCGGTCGTCGGACGCGGAACATATGTCAAAGCTGCAGTAAATCACGGCAAGATTATGCAGCCCACCACCGATCATAAGGGCTGCTGCGCTTCGGCCAAGACCGGGCAGGCGAGCTGCGGCTCGAAGGCCGGCCAAGGCGATCTGCCAACCGAAATCTGGGAAAAGGTTAAAGACCATCCCTGCTATAGCGTAGACGCGCACCATCATTACGCTCGCATGCATGTCGCGGTCGCGCCTGCCTGCAACATCCAGTGCAATTACTGCAACCGAAAATACGACTGCGCCAATGAATCGCGTCCGGGCGTGGTGAGCGAGAAGCTCACCCCTGAGCAGGCGGTCAGAAAAGTGCTCGCGGTCGCGACCACCATCCCTCAGATGACAGTGCTTGGCATCGCTGGACCGGGCGATGCTCTGGCCAATCCAGCAAAGACGTTCGAAACGTTCGAGCTGGTGTCAAAGGCGGCTCCCGACATCAAGCTTTGTCTGTCAACCAACGGACTCGCACTGCCGGACTATGTTGATACCATCGTCAGGTCCAAGGTCGACCACGTCACCATCACCATAAACATGGTTGATCCCGAAATTGGAGCCAAGATTTACCCGTGGATCTTCTTCAACCACAAGCGATACACGGGCATTGAGGCGGCAAAGATACTCACTGATCGCCAGCTGCAAGGCCTCGAGATGCTTAGCGAACGGGGTATTTTGTGCAAGATAAACTCGGTGATGATTCCCAACATCAATGATGACCACTTGGTCGAGGTCAACAAGGCGGTCACGTCGCGCGGTGCCTTCCTTCACAATATCATGCCGCTGATCTCCGCACCCGAGCATGGCACAGCATTTGGCCTCAGCGGTCAGCGCGGCCCGACCGCGCAAGAACTGAAAGCGCTGCAAGATGCTTGTGAAGGGCGGATAAACATGATGCGGCATTGTCGCCAGTGCCGCGCCGACGCGGTTGGTCTACTCGGGGACGATCGAGGCCCAGAGTTCACCACTGATCAGGTGATGAAAATGGACGTCCAGTATGACTTAGGGATGCGCAAGGCTTATCAGCAAAGAGTAGAGAATGAGCGCGTCGCCAAAGCCGAGGCGTGCCAAAAGGAGCTTGAGAAGTTTTCCGGAGAGATCAGCGCGATCACTCTTCTGGTGGCGGTTGCAACCAAGGGCTCTGGGTTGATCAACGAGCACTTTGGGCACGCAAAAGAATTCCAAATGTACGAGCTCTCTACATCAGGCGCCAAATTCGTTGGCCGACGCCGTGTGGAGGTTTACTGCCAGGGCGGTTATGGCGAGGAAGATAGACTTTCCACCATCGTGCGCGGCATCCGTGACTGCCATGCGGTTTTCGTGGCCAAGATTGGCGGCGGCCCGAAAAGCAATTTGATCAAGGCGGGCATCGAGCCGGTCGATCAATTCGCCTATGAGTTCATTGAGAAGTCGGCGATCACTTGGTTTAGGTCATATCTCGACAAGGTGAGGCGTGGGGAAGTCCAGCATGTAGAGCGCGGCGACGCCGCGATTCCGCAAGGAGCTCGGATCTCTGCGGCGTAAGGGGGAATATGTGCCGTTCAAAATCATCGCCTCGCAGTGCACGGGCTGCTCAGCCTGCGAACCCTTATGCCCGAACGTTGCTATATCGGAGAAGGAGGGGAACTTTGTCATTGAAGCGGCGAAATGCACCGAATGCGTTGGCCATTTTGACGAGCCGCAATGTGCAGCCGCCTGTCCGGTCGACAATACCTGCGTGGTTGACAGGTCCTTGCCTCGCTATCAAGCGCCAGAGTAAAGCGTGAGGTCTCATGAGCGGCAAGGTAAGACCTGGTGCTGAATCCGTCGCCCTCGTCGCAGGCGCCGGGTTCGCGCCCTTCGGGACGGCAACCGCTCTGCATTGTCCTGCGGTGGTGCTGCTGGGTCGGCAGCACGGCCTGGCGGCATCTCAGCGGTGCGAGGGCGCTTCGTGGTACGAGAGCGCCCTCCGAGGCAGCCCTCCCATCGTCGATGCGATTGACGATCCGGCGGGTGGGCACGAAATGATGCAGAGTGTTGCCCGCGTAGGCTAGGCGGCTTCTCTGCATCTGAAGAGGGAGCGGCGCATGAGGAGGGGTATATGAGCAGCATTGTTCGTGACAGCGACATCGTCGAGCTCAGCGACCCACCCGTCTTCAGCTTTGGCCAAAAGCTCCGAGCCAATCGCACCATCCGAAACGATGGCACCTATCCCGGCAAGGAGATTGGTGACGTCTTAGTCAAGAAGGGGGAGGTGGGTTACGTCGTCTCGATCGGCACTTTCTTGCAGCAATTCTACATCTACGGTGTGGCATTTCTGGACAGCGGCCACCGGGTTGGCATGAAACGCAAGGAACTAGAGCCGGTGGAAACCTGCGAGGAGATCGATGATCTGCCGTTGCCGGAGGAGTCATGACTCAGCAAGCCGTTCCGAAATATCGACGGGGCCAGCGAGTCAAAGCCGCAGTCGACCTCACCAACGATAGCTCATTTCCGAACGCGGAGCCCGAGGGAGTGTTGCTCACCGCCGGAGCGACCGGCGAAATCATCAAGGTCGCTATCCACACCGAAGCGAACGTGCCGGTCTATATTGTCGATTTTGGTGAGGCGCTACTGATCGGCTGTCTTGAAGAAGAAATAGCAGTGCTTTGAAGGAGGCTTTCGCCATGAATGCCGCGCTGATGAGGAAAGCAAAGACGGGGTTGCTGCCTCACCCAAACGAGCTCGATCGCAAACGAATTGAGCGCGGCTTGAGCGCGCGCAAGCGCTATCTTTACGTCTCGCCGAAAGTGGGGCCGGTGAGAGGGGGCTACCTCGTCGAGAGCCCTTGTTGCTCGCGCAACATCGACACGGATGGCGCTCTCATCGATGTCGCCCTAATTCTTTATGATACCGTGAGCGGGATCTGGAAGCTTTTTCGCAAGAATCATGCCCAGGGAGTCTGGGAATTTTACAGCCTTTACCTCCGTTTGCCTTCTGCAATCGACGAATTGAACGCGGATCCTGAGCGCCTGTTCTGGCAATAAGGGGCCAGCCTTTTAGTTGAAAAGAAGCCACGATGGCGCGCACTGCGAAAGAATTGATCGAAATCGAACGACCAGCTTGCTGCGGATGGCGCTGGCTTGAGCCCGGTGCCAGTTGCCGCAGATTTATTGGGCCGCTGCGATGCGTCAGACGATCAAATCAGCCGTTCCGACAATTTCATCGTCTCGATCTTCATATGCTCGATCGATCGGATCGCAGATTACGGCCGACCCAAAGCGACCGACTAGCGTCCCGTTGGCGCGAAAGGAACGTTGTGCGGTGAGCACTGAATTTGCGGAGTGTCAGCTGGATGAGCGCACACCTGTTATCGCAAGATGAGCAGGCGGGATACGTGCTTTATACATCGTGACCCGCGCTGGAATGCCACCGGCGGCATGTACTCGTTCAGGAAAGGGGGAAGAAAAATGTTCCAGGCGAGGGCGGAGAAGGCCTGCTCAATCATAACCAGTATCGGCGTCAAAGGCTCGCCTTGAGGCCTGCGCCGAGTGCCCCAGGGCAAGCACGCTATCATCGAGATCGTTGGTCTCTTCGGCCCGTGATCGTGAGTGTTACCAAATAGGGATCGTATGAACTCGCAAGAAATCGTCATCCACGTCCGCTTCGCCCCGAACGGGAGGGTGATACAAATCAGCGAGCGTCCGGCCAGGCTTACGCCCGACCAATGGTTTGATGTCCTCAACACCCGGGCCAGCTCGGCTTATCGGCCGCTCACTCGTGGCCGCGGGGTTTTTCGGCTGAGTCGGACTGCGGTCGATGTCTTCAGGCAGGAAACTGCGAGGCCGAGATGAGCGAACAGCAAACCGGCGGGACCTGATGAGCGAATAGGTCAGAGGGTTTGGGCGTCTTTCCGGCCGATGCCATTGACCTGAAAGAAGCCGTGGGGCTGTTAGCCGGTTGGGGACCGCTGATAGAAGCGAGAAGACAACGACAGATCGCTTACTTCGGCAATACTTGCGAGGCGCGCTGCCCAAAGCAAAGGATCGTTGCAGAAGTGAACGTTGCACACTGATGTGATACTTAGTTGACTTGGATCGAGAATAAGCGACGGGTGGATAAACAGATCGACATGACAGGAGCGAGCTTGAAATTGATCAATAGGCGGCGCCGGTACGCGCAGGTCCTATCGAGCTTCTTTGGCGACGACAACCACTATGGCGCCGGCTCATCGCGCCTGTTCCGCAAGCGCGACTGGGAATTATGGTGCGTTCAATCGTAAGAGACTACTGGGCATTACGTGCTCGCACCCCGTTTCTTCAGCATCAACAGAGGATAGGCGCATGAACTCAGAAGAAGAAATGGAGCTTCCGCAGCTGTATCGGCATCATGTCTTTGCCTGCAACACGCAGCGTCCATCAGGACATCCGCATGGCAGTTGCGGCGCCTCAGGCGCGCAAACCCTGTGGGATCGAATGGGCAAGGCGATCGAAGCGCAAGGCCTCAACGATATCGGTTTCACGATGGCGGGCTGCCTTGGGTTTTGTAACTCTGGTCCCTTGCTGGTAGTCTATCCCGGCGGAATCTGGTACCGCGTGACCACGCCTGAGGACGTTGACGAGATCGTCAAATCCCATCTCAAGCAGGGCAAACGTGTCGACCGCCTTGTGATGGTGCTCAAGCGAAGTTAGAGGCGTCCTGGCGACCACTTGACCGGACCCGCAAGCATGGACGGCGTGCTCGTCCAGGAGCTGCTCGGCCGCTCGGAGCTCGGATCGTCTGAGGTTGACCGTCCAACCCGAGGTCATTGACATGTGCGCGGCGCATCCCCTCTTCTGAGGCCAAATAGGCAAAGTTTGTCCTTTGCAACGCGCGCCCACGCAGTAATAGAATTATAACGCGCCCATCTGTTCGTATCGTCACTTACGTGCCGCCCGATTCGTAGCTCACAGCGAGAGCAATGCTGGTAATGATTGTCTACCTCTGGCCAGCTGACGCGGCGAGGACGTGTCAGCTAGCTTCCCACTGCACACGGTGAGGGTAGGAGACGCGCTTCACGCGCTCGTAGCGTCCGAGTCGATAACGGAGTCTCCTTGACCCTGTTCTCGCCCTCAGAACCTGTAAGCGACGCCGCCGCTGACGAGCCATGGGTCGATATTGGCGCGCCCGGTGACGGCAACCGCATCGTTTACGGTCGCGGAGTACTCCGGCCGCAGCCACAGCTTCTTCACGTCCAGGTTGAGGCCCCAGTGACGGTCAAGCATATAATCGAAGCCGAATTGGACCGCCGCGCCGAATTGGTTTCTGATGTGTAGATCCGTGACGGTAAGACCGCCGAACGACAAATTGGCTGCCGATTGGTTGAAGAATGCAGTGTAGTTGATGCCCGCGCCGATATACGGCTTTATCGGGCCGAAATCGGTGAAGTGATACTGAAGGGTTAGTGTTGGCGGCAATAGCCAGGCGGTGCCGATATCGAGCCCCGTGAGTGCGCCATTGCCGCTGATGTGATGGCGAGTCGCGCCGAGAATAAGTTCAGCGGCTACGTTTTCTGTGAAGAAGTAGGTGATATCGAGCTCTGGTATGGCTCGCTCGCTGAGCGAAAGCCCTGAACTCGGTGACGACAGCGATGGCGTTCCAGCAACGTTGACTGAGCTACCTGCGGTATCCGGAAGAACGCCGAGCACGCGCAGGCGGATCATCCAGGGACTGGAGACCACAGTTGGAGGCGCTTTATAGTAGACCGGTGCCGGGCCCAGATCCGCACCTTGGACCGAATTGCTAGCCAACGAGCTCGCAAGCGCGAGGACCGATGCCCTCGTCAGAACTGCTAGTACTCTCATCTAAGTCTCCATTCCAAAACTCGCGCGAGCAGCCGCGCGAGATCTCTGTCACACATGATGAACGGAGTAGTATTTGATACCGATCAAAAACAAAGCGAACGTTAGCACAATTGTCCCGCTAAGTTGCATTAGGATCACGGCCACGAAACATGTTCTGTTTTGATCGTAATAATCCAGTAGTCAGTTTGAACTGACGAATCTGCTTCGCGGCGTTGGCGCTCCGAGTCAAGGCAGGCCGCGGAGGTCGCGCGTGATAAAGGTTACAGAATGCGGCTACGTCTCTCACACGTTACAAAGCGGCGAGCGCGGCACTCCAGTGCAATACCGGCGATGCCGCGCTACGAGCAATCACTCGCGCGCCGTCTTGGCGGAGGTTCCCGCGGTTACTTCGTGTGAAGCAAGCCCGAAGTGAAAAAACACATTGTTGCCTTGCTTGTTCGCTGGCAGGGACGCTCAGCGTCTTCACGCCTGCCGGCACGGCGTGCAGTGTCCTTCGTGCAAGCATACCTCGAGATCATCTTGCGTCTTGCCGCCAAGCAGCGACAGCGCTGGCTCACGATCGAGTCCGGCACTTCGTGCCCCGTCTATGTCGATCAGCGGTCGTCGTATCAGGAGCGGATCCCCTACCATCAATGCGAGTGCGCTTGCCGCGTCGAGAGCATCGGGATTGACTTCGCCTGACTTGATACGGGGCGCGGCTCGGTTGAACCAGGAGTTAACGGGCATATTGCGAAAGAAGCCGCGCAGTTCGTCCGCATGCCATGGCTGCTTCAAGATATCTTTCACGACCACGTCATGGCCGGCGGTCTTGAGCGCTTGAATCTGGCGCGCGTTATTTGCGCAGCCGGGTTTCTGATAGACGATGATTGTCGCCATGGCCGACCTATGTAGGGGTGCTGAGCTGACCAAGTGGCAGGCCGCTGCGGCTCCCCGCGAGCCCAGTTGAAGTTCTTCGGTCAACCCCGATATCTGCGCACCAAGCGCCATTCCGCATTTGCAACACTCGCCGCTGGTCCGCCAGGTTTCGAGCCCGTCCGGCATATTCATTCTCCCGAAATCGCTCGGGTTGCGAGAGGAACAGCAAGCTCCGTTCCACAATTGGAGAGATCGGAATAGATCCCGTGATGCCGGCTTTTGTCGTTGATGTTTGTGGTTTTTTGTTTGTTTTCCGACAGGCCGCAGAACCCGTCACATCCGCAACAGCCAACGATCACACGCCGGCTGGTTGGCTTTTTTATGTGTAATCAGAAGTTTAATGTGTGGTTCAGGCGCTGGCACGGCTGTTGCTAATGAGCTGCAGCAACACTGAGTGAGGGCTGAGTGCACGCCGACGCCCAAGGCGAGCGATGCGCTCCTTCCCTTGAACCCGTGTGCCCCCGCTTCTGTGAGAGAACCAAGCTCGCACAAGAAGCGCGCAACGTTTGGCAAATCGGTTGATGGAGAGCAACATGTCTTCACTGAGACAAATCGCGTTCTACGGCAAAGGCGGAATCGGCAAGTCCACCACTTCGCAGAACACGCTGGCGGCGTTAGCCGAGATGGGTCAGAAAATCCTGATTGTAGGATGCGATCCGAAGGCAGATTCGACCCGCCTGATTCTGCACGCCAAGGCGCAGGACACGATTTTGAGCCTTGCCGCGAGCGCCGGCAGCGTGGAGGACCTAGAACTGGAAGACGTCATGAAGGTCGGCTACAAGGACATTCGTTGCGTGGAGTCCGGTGGTCCTGAGCCAGGTGTCGGCTGTGCCGGCCGCGGTGTCATCACCTCGATCAATTTTCTGGAAGAGAACGGCGCTTACGAGAACATCGACTATGTCTCGTACGACGTGCTTGGCGACGTTGTTTGCGGCGGCTTTGCGATGCCAATCCGCGAGAATAAGGCGCAGGAAATCTACATCGTGATGTCCGGTGAAATGATGGCGATGTATGCCGCGAACAACATCTCCAAGGGCATCCTAAAATACGCGAACTCTGGCGGCGTGCGGCTGGGCGGTCTGATCTGCAACGAGCGGCAGACTGACAAGGAGCTGGAGCTAGCGGAAGCGTTAGCCAAGAAGCTAGGCACTCAGCTGATCTACTTCGTGCCGCGCGACAACGTGGTGCAGCATGCAGAATTACGCAGGATGACGGTTCTCGAATATGCACCCGATTCCAAGCAGGCTGATCACTATCGCAATCTTGCAACCAAGGTTCACAATAATGGCGGCAAGGGCATCATCCCCACCCCGATCTCCATGGACGAGCTCGAGGACATGCTGATGGAGCACGGCATTATGAAGCCGGTGGACGAATCCATCATCGGCAAGACCGCCGCCGAACTCGCGGCCTCGTAAAGGCGCGCGACGGATGCCGGTCTCCTCGACGCCCATCCCGGGAGGCCGGCATTCTGACGAGCGACCCTGATCAAAACCAGGTTGCGGCGCGCAAACCTGACCATTTTGGAGACCCGCAAAATTATGTCTGACGCGCACTTGCTTCCGTCGCTGGCTGCTTGTGCCGTTGATATCAACAGCCAGATGCATAGGGGAATTGCAACCTACCGCATGCTCACCGGTGTGCATCCTGCAGATGCCGATATTACCATTGACAGCAAATTCGATCGCCATGTCGTGGCGTCTATACTGGCGGCTGCCACAATGGATGGTGGCTCCCTTCCCGAGAAGGCTGGCCTGTCCGGCCTTGAACTGGTGGCCTTGCTGGAGCAGTACTTTCCCACGCTTGAGATCAAGCTCGCGAAGCAGCTTTCGGCTTTCAACTGCGAAGAGGACGACGAGATCGCAATGCTGCGCGATCTCTTGATCAAGCAACGATCGACGGAAGGGGATATCGGCCGCTGGCTGGCTTCGATGATCGCGCGTCGCGCGATAGAACCGGACCATCTGTGGGAAGCTCTCGGCTTGCGCAATCGTGGCGAACTCTCGCGGCTGCTGAGCCGTCATTTCGCGCCGCTCGCCGCGCGCAATTTCAACAATATGCGCTGGAAGCGCTTCTTCTACCGCATGATTTGTGAGAGTGAAGGTCTCGTGATGTGCACAACACCCGTGTGCAATCAATGTAACGACTTCAACATCTGCTTCGGTGAAGAAAGCGGTGAGAGCCGGATGGCCGTGCGCCGGCGCGATTTTCTGTTGTAGGCGGCTCGGCCGGTGGTTGCCGGCGACTGGCCATCTGAACCGCCGCAAAGGTCCGCTATCGCCCAGTCATCCGAGAAAGCCTCGCCGGATTTGGTAAGCCGCGCGGGACGTTGAGCGCACGGTTGGCGCCGGTTCCATGTGAGCGAGTGAACATGTGTTCAATGCCGCGGCGGCCCCCAAGTCTCGGCGACAATTCTCACATCCTGGCGAGCCGCAATTGCTAACGTTCGAACTCGACGTAACAACAGGCAAGGCGTCCGCTTCATGACCTGTCGCATTTGCGACAATTCATTTGCTCAAGAAGGTCGAGGGCGGAAGCGGTAGGGTCATCAATGGGTTGGCCGGTACGGCAGGCCGGCATGCTGTTTGCTGAATCGTAGGTAGGTCAAATAATGAGGAGCTCTCGCGTGAGCGCCGCCAGCACCCCCGCCAAATCGTTTCGGCCCGACCAGGTGCGCGCCAAGCCGACCGTGCTCAACGACACGACATTTTCGCGACGGCGAGCAGGCACCTGGCGTTGCGTTCACCACAGAGGAAAAGCTGGCTACCGCGCAGGCGCTGGTGCCTGCCGGAATCACGGAGATCGAGGCGGGGACGCCGGCGATGGGCAACGAGGAGATCGCCGCCATCCGCGCCATTGTCGAAGCAGATCTTCCGGTGACCACCATAGGCTGGTGCCGGATGCGGGAATCTGATGTCGACGCGGCGATCGAAGGAAAGGTGCCCATGATTAATGTGTCGATCCCGACCTCCGATGTCCAGATTGCGGCCAAGCTAGGTGGTCATCGCGGCCTGGCGCTAGAACGGGTGAAGCGATTGGTAGGCTACGCCCGTGAGCGCGGACTTGAGGTCGCCATCGGTGGTGAGGACTCCTCCCGCGCCGAGGTCGATTTTCTCATCAGACTGATGGCGACTGCAAATCCGAAGGAGAAATTTTCGATGATCAGCTCATCCATGCCAGCCGGTATCCTGGATCGGCTCAGCAAGGCCTCGTCGGCAGAGGAGTTTTTCTCGCTGCTTGGCGTCGATTACGACGCCAAAATCGTGAATGTCGCGCGCCTTCACATCTTAAAGCGCATGGGACAATATTTTGCTGAAGAGCAATTTACTGGCGCCGAAGAGCCGGAAATCAGAGCTAGGTGCAAGGCGATACTGGAGCAAGCCTATGCAGATTTCGTGACATCGTCACCGATCGATCAGCGAGTGTTCAAGGTTTTGAAGGATGCCGTCGCAGACCCTAAGAAGGCCGCGGCCTTTGTCCCGTTGAGCGAGTTGGAGTGACGCTGTAAGCGAATTGCGACCGACCGGCGTCGAGGCGATCCGATATTGGGCCTTCTCTTTCGTGCTCAACTATCTGAAGCAATGACCGGAGCGGCGGTTGTCGTATTCCCGACCCATGTCTGGATTGCTCGCGTCAAAGGTATCAGCCGTTCGTTGAATTGTGTCGCAGGACATTACTTTCGACTGGCTTTCAATGGTCTTTGCAACTGGTACGACACTTGCTGTTGTCCTGCCATCGAAGCCGACAGATGGCAGTCGACCGCATGAGTTTGAAGGAGGACCTATGATGCTGCTTTTACGACATGCTGAGATCTGCGCTACCATTCCGAGCCCCATAGTCGCGTTAGCTTCCTTGGATACGGGTTTTGACTCGATCAGAGCTCTGCAGCGTCGGTCAGATGCTGGTCAATGGTAAGTCGTCGCTTCGCGTTACTCCTGCAGTCGGTATGCATAACAACATCTGCATCAAAGCGGTCCCCGATCCCGCTCAGATCGGTGCCCATCTCTTGGCGGATGGGAACTGTGCCACGAACAGCGCCAGCTTCGGCCCATACGGAATGCTTTCGTTTGAGGGGCGGGATGGATTGCGTGACAGGAGTGTTGCCAGGATCGCCCTCGTTTTCGCCGCCGATCTGGAGTCGTTGGGCCGAACTGGGTCGCAGGTACTGCGCAGCGTACGAACTCGCCAACTCAGGTATCGAAGCTATCGGTTAGAATCACCACGGCGCCTTGCCGAGCCGCGGTGGCGCTCGTCGAACCCGGCGAGTAACGGTTCGGTTTGGCAGAGCCCTCCAAAATCAGTCGGACGGGTGCTTCTTTGCGACGACGTGTATTGTTGTCCGGCCGGTCCAAGCACGCAGGCGGGGCAGAGCAGCCAGCCACTTGCTAACCGAAAGTGATCTTCAGTTGACGAAGTGAACAAGCAACCCGTGGCGCCGGCGCCCCTATCGTTGAGGAGGAATTTGAAAGTATGAGCAACGTCAGCAGAACGGCCATGCCAGCGGCCGCCGGCCGCGCAGCAGCCAAAAAAGAGCTGCCGGAGCGCTTTAAGTCGTACAAGCACGTCTGGGTCTTCGTCGAGCTTGAGCGTGGTCAAGTGCATCCCGTTTCCTGGGAGCTTATGGGTGCAGGGCGCGGCCTTGCCGACAGGCTAAAAGTGAATCTTGCCGCTGTGGTTATCGGTCCGGAAGGGCAGCACACACGTAACGCCGCGCTTGAAGCCTTTTGCTATGGCGCCGATCTGGCCTATCTCGTGAGCGACAATGTTTTATCGGATTACCGTAACGAATCCTACACCAAGGCGCTAACCGAACTCGTCAACACCTACAAGCCCGAGATCCTGCTGTTGGGTGCGACGACGCTCGGTCGCGATCTGGCAGGTTCCGTGGCGACGACCCTGTCGACGGGGCTTACTGCCGACTGCACCGCGCTGCACGTGGACGCCGATGGGTCGCTTGCGGCGACGCGTCCGACCTTTGGTGGCTCACTGCTCTGCACGATCTACACCCTGAATTATCGTCCGCAGATGGCCACCGTCCGCCCGCGGGTCATGCCGATGCCTGAGCGTGTCGACCGCGATGCCGCTCGTATCGTCGTTCATCCGCTCGGCCTTTTCGAAGAGGATATTGTCACAAAAGTATTGTCATTCCTGCCCGACCGCGATGCACAAACGTCCAATCTAGCCTATGCCGATGTCGTGGTTGCGGGCGGCCTAGGACTAGGATCGCCTGAGAACTTCCGGTTGGTGCGCGAGCTCGCAACTCTGCTTGGAGCTGAATATGGCTGCTCGCGTCCTCTCGTGCAAAAAGGGTGGGTTACGTCTGACCGGCAAATCGGCCAGACAGGCAAAACCATCCGGCCGAAGCTCTATATTGCCGCCGGCATTTCCGGTGCGATCCAGCACCGGGTTGGCGTCGAGGGCGCGGATCTGATTGTCGCCGTCAATACTGACAAGAACGCTCCGATCTTCGACTTCGCCCATCTCGCGATCGTCAGTGATGCCATTCAATTGCTACCGACGCTGACGGCTGCATTCCGCGCGCGGCTTTTGCCAGAAGCGCGCGCCCGGATCGCGGTCTAGAGGAGATGAGCATGATTGAAGAGAAATTCGATGCGATCGTAGTCGGAGCCGGTATGGCCGGGAACGCGGCGGCATTGACGATGGCCAAGCGCGGCATGAAGGTGCTGCAGCTCGAGCGGGGCGAATATCCCGGATCGAAGAATGTGCAGGGCGCCATCCTATATGCCGACATGATGGAAAAGCTGATCCCCGAGTTTCGAGAGGAGGCGCCGCTCGAACGCCACCTGATCGAACAGCGGTTCTGGATGATGGACGACCGCTCCCATGTCGGCATGCACTACCGTTCGGAGGACTTCAACGAGGAGCGGCCGAACCGCTATACGATCATACGCGCTCAGTTTGACAAATGGTTTTCTTCCAAGGTGCGTGAAGCTGGTGCGATCGTGCTGTGCGAGACCACCGTCACCGAGCTTGTACGGGACGATCGTGAAAGGATCGTCGGTGTCCGTACAGATCGCAGAGACGGGGAAATACATGCCGACGTCGTGGTCCTGGCCGAAGGGGTCAATGGCCTGCTCGGCACGCGTGCAGGCCTACGCGCGCGCCCGACAGCCGAGAACGTTGCGCTCGCGGTTAAGGAAATGCATTTCCTGCCTCGCGAGACTATCGAGGCGCGCTTCAATCTCAGGGGCGATGAAGGCGTTGTGATCGAGGCGGCCGGCACCATTTCTCGTGGCATGACCGGGATGGGTTTCATCTACGCCAATAAAGAGTGTATTTCGCTCGGCATCGGTTGTCTCGTCGGCGACTTCCAGCACACCGGCCAAACGCCGTACGGACTGCTCGATCAATTCAAGAGGCATCCCTCTGTGGCGCCCCTGATAGCAGGGTCCGAAGTCAAGGAATATTCGGCGCATCTCATTCCCGAAGGCGGTTACAAGTCAATCCCGCAGCTTTTTGGGGAAGGATGGGTCGTAGTGGGCGATGCGGCCCAGCTCAACAATGCCATTCATCGTGAGGGATCCAATCTCGCGATGACCTCCGGCCGTATCGCCGCGGAAGCGATAGGTCTGGTCAAATCACGCGGCGAACCGATGAGTGCAACAAATCTGTCAATTTACAAGAAGATGCTGGACGATTCGTTCGTCATCAAAGATCTGAGGAAGTACAAGGATTTGCCGCCCCTAATGCATACTCACTCCCAGAACTTCTTTCTCACCTATCCGCAGCTCATCTCCAAGGCGATGCAGAACTTTGTGCGCGTCGATGGTACGCCCAAGGCTGAAAAGGAGAAAGCGAGCCTGAAATCCTTTGTCAAGGCGCGGTCATGGTCAGGTCTGTTCGGCGATGCTTGTCGTCTTGCGCGGGCCTGGCGCTGACCGCAACAGTGTGAAGTCCAACAATGGAAGGCCAAAGCATGAGTTCCGAACCCGCGGTGCGCGTCGAAGACAAGCTGTATTACAACCGCTATCTTGTCGACGTCGGAAACCCTCACGTCAAGGTCCGTGCGCACACAACGCCATCGCCGCAGCTACTTGCACTTTTGAAAGTCTGCCCCGCGCGGTGCTACGAACTCACCGACAGCGGCCAAGTCGAGGTAGCGGTTGACGGCTGCATCGAGTGCGGTACCTGTCGGGTTATCGCTGAGCCGACCGGCGACATCCAATGGAGCCATCCGCGCGGCGGGTATGGTGTGCTGTTCAAGTTTGGGTGATTGTGAACGAACGGCCATCGGCGACCGAGGCTAGGCGATGCGAAGTCATCCTATCCGTGGCGCATCGCGTGTCATTTGCGGGACGGCGGGAATTCGACCACGACGCTCTTCATAGGGACGCTGCGCAACATGACTTGCCGACGTGCCCCGCCGTGACGATCGTTCGAGAGCCGCAAAGGCCTTGTTGTGGCGCCACTGCGTGGCGCCCCAACTGCGTTGATCGAATGGCAGAGTAGAGATCACCCTCTCGCCTGAGCGGGGGCGGGCCCAGCGGCCTCGATAGCGATCGTCACTGACTGCGTGATCGCAGCAAAGCGCACGGCGGTGTGTATCGCTTTGGA
This sequence comes from Bradyrhizobium sp. CCBAU 25360, assembly GCF_028128695.1. Lineage (NCBI taxonomy): Bacteria > Pseudomonadati > Pseudomonadota > Alphaproteobacteria > Hyphomicrobiales > Nitrobacteraceae > Bradyrhizobium > Bradyrhizobium sp. CCBAU 25360. The sequence continues at coordinate 204,083 of NZ_LBJA01000044.1, read as the reverse complement.
AGAGACGCCCGCGGCCCTCAGTGTCTTCTCATGGGCATCAATGCAGACGCCGCAACCATTTATGACGGAGACAGCAAGCGACCACAGCTCGAAATCTGTCTTGTCCACCCCGTGATTGCCGATCACGTCCATACGTAGCCGTGGCGGCATCGTCTTGTATTCCGGGTCGGAAACGAGGTGAGCGAAGCGGTAGTAGACGTTGTTCATTGCTTCCACAGTGGCGGCGGCCTTCGCTGCGGCGATCTCCACAGAGGTCATCACGGCGGACGCCGCGGATTCCAGCGCGGCCACCAGCGCTGCATTGCGGGTGGCAGCCGCACTCGCCAGCAGCAGCCCGTATTTTCGTTGCAGCGAAAACGTCTCATCGGACACCACTGAGATCAAGTTAAGCCGGACATCCTTCGCGAAATCGGGAATCCTTATTTGTTCGATCCACGACATGCTGCCTCAAGCAACTTTCAAGGTTTTGCCGCCGATTTCGCGGTTGCAGGGACAGAGCTCGCCGGTTTGCAGCGCGTCCAGAACGCGGAGCGTGTCCTTAGGACTGCGCCCCACACTGAGATTGGTCGCATAAACGTGCTGGATCGTGTTTTGGGGGTCAACAATGAAGGTGCAACGATAGGCGACCCCTTCGGGTGAACGCACCCCAAGACCATCGACGAGCGTTCCCTTTGTATCGGCAAACTGCCAGATTGGTAGATTGTGCAGGTCGACATGCGAACGCCGCCAAGCAAGCTTGCAGAACTCGTTGTCGGTCGAACCACCCAGTACAACCGCATCCCGGTCAGCGAATTCCTTGGAAAGGCTGGCAAATTCGGCGATCTCTGTCGGGCAGACGAATGTAAAGTCCTTGGGGTAAAAGAAGATAATCTTCCATTTTTCCGGAAAGCTCATTTCGGTCAGCGTCTGAAATGCGCTCTGCCCTTCTTCTTCCTGCGCATGAAAACCGGGCTTCACGCCTGTGATGTCGAATGACGGCAACTGACTTCCAATTCCGAGCATGCTGTCCTCACAAACTTGCTTTTTGTAGATCGTGACCTCACTGATGGAGCAAACTATATGCCACCCGTTCTTAGGTCCGGAATGGGTGCAACAAGGCCAGCCCAGCGGCTTGGATCCGGGCATGCTCGCGCGCTTGGTGGCTCGATCAGCACTAAGCTGACGGTCATCTAAATCACCAAAGATCGCACAAGGCGTTGGGGCCAATCTGCAAAACACCGCTATACGTCAGCAGAGCAATAGCGACGGTCGCGCTGCCTTTGAGCTCGACGGCACACGGGCGCTGGTCAGGCGCTTGGCGGGAAGATGGCAGACCTGAACCGTAGCGGTCTTGTCATTTGACCAGCAGGCACTGCAAAGCCGACTATGGACTTAATGTCGGGTTGCGTTATTTAGCGCGCGCGACGTCTCGCCATTGAAGGTCCACAATCGGTACATTTGCAAGACATCAAGGTGGCCAGCAGCGGACGCCGTAGCTAAGGTGGCTTCTGAAATGGCGAAGAGTTCGATGGACGATCGCGGAGCCGACCTGCTCGGCGGCCCCACTGTCACGTTAATGTCGGCCGGTATCGTTGTAACCAAAAAACCGCAGCTCGGGTTGAAGGCCCGGCCGCGTGGCACGATCAAGGCAGCAGCGTGCCAAGTCCGCGGTGAGGCTCGCCAGTCGGCAGTTCACGAGCGCTTCGCAATAGGACCGATCGCCTCCCCATCAGCAAATTCGCCAAAAGAACGAGAAGCAGCTGGTCGGGCCGAGGGCTGCGGCCTCGGCAAGCCTGCTTTTATCAAGACAGAACATTGCTCTACTGCCGGGTGGTTGCGAAATTGAGATCTTTTCTCCCCTGGCAACATCGATTGCGAGTATCATCTGCGTGCCATTTGCTCGCCTCGACTGTCGCTGCACCAGCTGCCGATGCGTACGTTTTGGTGCGCGACGTCCTGAGCCAGATCGGTCAGTAGCCGATCGAGATCGTTTTTAAGGCAAAGAGCTACCCGGAACATTATTCGGATTATCTTAGGTAGACTGTCGATCACGGCCGGGATCTTGTTGGTGTTCTTCTCGCATCGGAGCATAGCTGTCGAAGGTGCTCATGCGGATGTGGCAGGTGTTGCAAGCAACCGCTCGGCAGCCCAAGCGGAACGGCGCGCGCGACCTCCGCGAGTACTTCCCCTCCATTGCTAAGCCGTAGCGCATCAAAGGAGCGGCGTGTGATGCGCGCCAAAAGCGGCACGCCAGATCGGCCGGTTTCAAGGGTCAGAACCAAGGTGACCTCAGCCTCGCCGTGCGGCAGAGAGGCTTTTATGCGTGCTGGAAAAACATTGAGGATAGAGCTTGCTCGCCGTGGCTCGCGCGCGATGCTGACGTCGTCGGCAGCGATGCGTAACCGCAGCTGCGCTCCCGGTGTAAGCGGCACTCCAGGTATCAGAAAGCGCACAGCTTTGAGGCGAAGCATGATCAGCCCATAGCGCCCGTCATAGCCGCCGACCGTAGTATCAAGACAGACTGCCGCTTCGCCGCGCTTGGCAAGCGCCGAATCACTCTGAAGGACACTGAGCGGACCGGCCGTAGTCACGGCGCCATCCTTCATCATGACGAGATGATCGGCAAAATGCTCGATATCAGCGATGTCATGGCCGAAGTAAATCATCGGCAATGGAAGCGTTTGCCGCATGCGCTCGAGAAAGGGCAGGATCTCGCGTTTGGCGGAGCGGTCGAGCACAATGAGTGGATCGTCAAGCAAGACTAGCCGAGGCTGGCCAAGCAGCGCACGGCCAAGAGCGAGTCGCAGTCGCTCCGCTCCGGAAAGAAGTGATGGCAAACGCTCGAGCAGTGGCGCCAAGGCGAGCAATTCGACCACACCATCAAAATCGATCAGTGTCGGTTCCGATTTGGACGCGTTGTATAAGAGTATGCGTCGGACAGACAAATGAGAAGAGAGAATCGGTAAGCGAAATACATATGCGACGTGACGCAGATGAGGCGGTCGAAATATAGTCTCATCCTGCCAGATCTCCCCGTCAATTGCACAGAATCCATTCGGCAGGCGCTGGACCCCAGCGATGCAGCGCGCGAGCGTAGTTTTGCCGCACCCGGGGGGACCAGAAATCGCTGTGATGCCTTTGGCTGGTACGCTGAATTGCGTATCTAGCGGAATACTTCCGAGAGAGCCGTTGAAGGCAACTTCGATACAGCCCTTTTTGGCTTCTCTAATGAAGCTTCGCATGTTCTGCATCTTCTCATCTAAATCAGGAGGCCAATGGCAGCAGTGGAGCTGATGGCCATGCTTTCGACGATGCCGTTTATGGCGCGGCAGCACGGCGTTTCCGCTCACGTGAGGAGCCTTGGGTGGGAGGGCGGACTGCAGATTTGTATCAAGCTCTTGTTAGCAGCTCCGCGCCGCTAGGAGTGTGGCAACCGGACGTTGCCCGCTGCGCTTGCCAATCAGAGGTAAAGCGCCATTCCAGCAGCGCAAGGTTGTCAGTCTGCTTGGCGGGCCGAGGCCTTCTAATGAATGTTGGAATGGCGCGGCTTGAAAGGCTTGGCAGTGAAGCTGTCGGAGCACGCCGGAGCCGGATACTGGCTCTGGGCCAGAATTCGGCATCACGGATCCCACAGCTTTCCGAGCCGATTTGAAATTTGCGTCGGTCGCCACAATGTTGGCCTTTGCACTCTCAGGTGCGAGTAGCATCAAGGCGAGGTCGATCAGGATGAATCGAATAAACCTCATTGGAATCCCGGCTCCGCCGCGACCGCTTTCTTCGCGGCAACTTGCTGATCCTTACCCAGCAATCGGCGTGCCGTTTTAAGGAATATCTGGCCGGCTATTTGGCAAGGGAGGCTTTGCATCGGCCTCCACCCCGCGTCTTAAATCGCCGCATCGTATTGTAGGACCTTGGACGTTCAACGTCGCCAACCGTACATGCAGGAGCTATGAGATGGCACCTGAGGGTGAACCATGCCTCTCGCGTTGGAGATGGTGCTTCGGCGAATGTGCGGCCACGCGTCGGTGATGCACAAGTCCCTGCCTCCGGTCGACGCACCTTCCGATCTGCGCGAAGGGAGGTCGGCAGCCGCTCGCTGGGAAAAAGCGCTGATATGAGACGATATCCGCTGCCCGCTCGCTCAAAGTGCTTGAATCGATCGTAACGTCAGGATGTAGGCATTGCGAAGCAGAACGCCGTATTGGAGCCAACATCGGCACACAAGCGCTAAACGGCCGATCTCCGTGTGATCCCGGTCTTCGCAATGCGTGTTGCGCCTAGCGGTACGATGATTTCCGAGCGCCGGTATCATTGCGGCGCCCGGAACAGCAAGCCAGTGGCTGCCGAGGCGCTGCAATCCGGTAAACAGATCAGCCTGGCGGGGCAAAGAAAAAAGCAGTGAAGTATATGCGGTTTAAGAGAGGTTTGGTGAATCAAGCGCGACGAATAGGCGGGACTTGCAATGCGCATCGCTATGCAGCCGTCCTTGCTACGATCGCGATAGCAGCGAGCTGGTGCACAGGATACGCTTGCGCGGGAGATCGCCGGGCCGAGGAAGTGTTAGTGTCGTGCAAACCAGACGTGATCCGCTTCTGTGACCGCTTTACAGGCCGTAACGAAGCTGACGTGGCGATGTTTTGTCTAACAGAAAATTTCAAAAATTTACGCCGCGAATGCCGACGCGTTATGCCGACCGCCGCCGCGGGCAGAAACGACCGGTCGAGACAATCTCTCAACAAGCGTCCAGTAGGCCTTTATCGAGAGTGAGGCACGGCAATTGCGAACTCGAACAATAGTGAGATGTTCGGCCTGACCGGGCCTCCGGCTTTGGCCAGCTCGGTGGTTGCAAGTTGATCGGACTGGAGCATCAGCCTGCCGACGCGCGGCTCAACTATCTGAGGACTGATCCGCGGACCAATTGGCAGCAGTCGCGCTTCAATCAGCGCTGCAGCCATTCGGCGACTTCGAGGCTTTCGTGATTCGCGGTAACGGGTCCGATCGACAACTGTGTCAGCTGAGGGAGGAGGAATTGCCGGACATATGCTGGAAATCCGTACTCCGCACCAATCTATACTGTTTGTGGCCGGCGATTAGGTGCTTTTGGGCAGGGGCTATGGGGTAGTAACGGGCAAAAGAGTCGCCCGAATATTTGCGTTGGAGGTTTGTTTCATTGCGGTTTCCCTTGGCTTCTCAGCTTGGGACTACCTTGGGCTGGACTGCCGGGCTCAAGGTAAACAAAGTGAGGTAGCAAAACCGCTTTTGTTAGCCGCTGATCGACTTCTCGAGGCATCCGCTTGATGCCATTGCGGCGTTCTCGATGGGCGCTTCAGGGGAGTCGCTTCGCCCGATCGTGGTGCTCTTGACCGAATACACTTTAGAGGTCAGGGCTAATGGGAACGCCGTCGACAGAAGTCTCTCAAAGGCAGAAAGCTGTTCATGCAGACGCTTCTCAACGGCCTCCCGCTGCGCGCCAGGCAGTTCAGTGCCAAGTGATCGACGGCAACGCCAGATTTCGTTTCGCAACCATCTGATCTCATTTAATGTATCATCAATCGAAGTCATCACAGATATTCGTTCCTGGAGTATCAAGCATGACGATCGTCTGAGCGGCCGTTGCTTGGCTCCGCATTTCTGCCGAATAGTTCAGCCGAGGCCCGCCCGTTCGTCCCCGGAGGTGGCGAGCAAGATATGTGCAACTCTTGCCAGTCAATATCACCCTACATCGGGCGTGTGACGGCAAATCGCGGCAGAATTTCGCGGTTTCACGGCGTCCCAATCGTGTGTCATGCACGATTTCAGCGCTCCACAAGATCGGTTGGCCGACGGGCAGTTAAGTAGATCCGGCCTGCTATAGGCATTCACAATCGCCTACCCGATAAACAATCTACGGGCGAGGTGGAACTTATCAACAACATGGGAAAGTCATGAGAACGAACTTTGAGGAGGGCAGCGATCCACGGCATGCGCCAGCTGATCAAAGAAGCGAACGCGGTTGCGGTTGGTAGTACAAGACAAAATGTCGATGGACGCAGGGTCGAGCATTCCACAGACAGTCAATGCCGTCGACATCCGCTGCGCACCCCTCTGAAGATCGATTGAATAGCTTGGATCGCACGCTGCACCAGGTTGTACCGTTGCTGATGCGTAAAAGATCAAGGCTCACATGGCAAACGTTGACGTCCCATTCCAAACGGAGATCACGACGACGACCTACTAGTTTCCAGTTTGCTTGCCTGCAGGGATGGCCGGGAAAGCCATTTAAGATGGATGGCACGGAGCGCCCGGCCGGCATCATCAGTACACTTGCCGGTTGGAGCGGCGAGACAGCGTCGATGATGGAATGAAGCGGGCATTAAAATGTGTCTGACCCAGCCAAGCCCCGCCTTTCCATCGCGCCGGGATCCGTCAGCTTACCGACAGCTAACTTTCGTATCATGAACGTCGCTACTCGCTTGCAGGCTCGGCTCAAAGGGCGCAGATCTCGCAGGCGAGACCGGGGCAGATTCCGATATCAACCGATCTGCGAGCGACACGTCGCCTCGTTCGCTGCACTGCTTGCAGTTGCTCGGCGATACTTGCGCAGGCGTATTCGCGCCAGTCGTGCGGAACTGCCCGGTTGTGGGATTGCACCTCATTTCGGTTGGCCGGTGGAGCGTCAGCCATAGTGGGGGATTACCAGTTGTAAGATGCGCCGCCCCGGCGCGTTCGCTCCATTTTGACACGCAAGAAACGATATCGATGAACGCAGAACAGCTCGGGGCTGGTGCTCCTTCCGCAACTTCCGATTCAGAAAGCTCCGAACCCGGCTCCGCCGCCGCATCGCAGTGGGGCGAGGCGTTGAGGGACATGCACGGGTCCGGCGCCGAGGGGGCCGCCCGGCCCGAGTTGCTGGCCGACTGGGCTGCCGAAGACGGGCAGGGGCAACATGAGGATCGGCAACTGGCAGTAAGTCGAACGAGAGCTTGGCGCGGTACGGGTGATCTCAATGAGCTGCTAGATCTATCGTCCCTCTCCCTGACCGCCTTATCTGCGCCCATTCTGGCCGGAGTGCGCCGCCTGAATGTCGACAACAATCAGCTGGCAAGTCTGCCCGAACGCCTTCCAGAAACGCTTCAGGAGTTGGACGCGAGCGGTAACCGCCTGACCCACCTGCCCCGCCTTCCAGCTGGGCTGCAGAGTCTGAACGTCGATCACAATCAGTTGGCGGGCCTGCCCGAGCCTCTCCCGGCCGCGCTCGAATGGCTCAGCGCCAGCTACAACCGGCTGACCAGACTGCCTGAGACGGTCCCGCACCATCTGATATGGTTCGGTGCCAGCGACAATCTGCTGACCAACGTGCCCGAGACTCTGCTGACGCAGCTAGGCGGTGAGTCGAGCGTTAATCTGGAGAATAATCCGCTCGCCGATTGGGTGCAGGCCGGCCTGGCAGCAGCGATGCATGCCGGACACTATGCCGGCCCTCAGGTTTTCTTCTCGATTACCCCTGGAGCGGTGCAACTTCAGCCGCGGTCCCTGCAAGAGGTCGCCGCGGACTGGCTTGAGGGCGAGCCGACGGCAATGTCCACTTGGCAGCACTTCGCCCATGAGGCGGGGGCCGCGGACTATGCACGCTTCCTCGACCGGCTCCGGGGCACCGTGAACTACCATCATGAGGCGTTCCGTCAGGCGGTTGCTGATGACCTGCGGCAGGCAGCTGTCAGGCCGCGTTTGCGTGAGCAGTATTTCGAATTGGCTTCGGGAGCGAACGCGAGCTGCGAAGATCGCATTACTTTGGTCTGGAACGGCATGCAGACTGCACGCCTGAACGCTGATGTCGAGGACGGCGTCTATGACGGGCGACTGGGCGAATTGCTCCAGAACGGCCGCGTCATGTTTCGCTTGGAAGCGCTTGATGGGATCGCGCGCGAGAGGGTCAATTCACTTCGTCGTGCCGATCCCGACGCGGATGTCGATGATATCGAGGTCTACCTTGCCTATCAGACCCGGCTGCGGGACGCCCTGGAGCTGCGGCACACGGCTCCTGACATGCGCTTCATGAATGTCTCTCACGTGACCGAGGGCGATGTGGCCAGGGCCGAGGTATTAGTGCGGGAGCAGGAAGCGGCGGAATTTCCGGACTATTTGGCAGCGCGCTGGCAACCATGGGAAAGCGTGGTGAGGCGCATCGCACCCCAAGATTATGCTGACATGCAGGAGCGGCTCCTCGACGCGATGGGCGTACAGTTTGAAACCCGCTTGGATGAGCGGCTGGCCGAGCATGGTCTGACAGGCGATGCCGATGCCGAACGGGTCCTCGGCGCCCGAATACGAGACGAGATCGCCCGCGAGATCAAAGGCGCGGTCATGCATCAGGTGCTCGGCAAATTCGGCCTGAAGCTATGAGCGCTCCCGAAGGAAGACCTCGTCGATCCGGCTAATCGCTCACAAAGTCAAGGCGGTCATGGTTTCTTCGAGGATGGAGCTGTCTGCATCAGCCATGGCGAATGAGCTGCTGTCGATTGCCCTTCGCGCTGTCCGTGCGCACGATTGTAAGGATGGAGATCCAAGCGAAAAAGTCGTATGCGCGCAATGCGTTCGCGACGAACGCCATTGAAGTCAGCGGTCAACGAACCACTCATAGGCCGGACGAACAGATGGTGATCAGGCCGAACTCTTAAGTAGCCCTTGTGCAACGTAGGCTATCGATATCCGTTCCCCGTCGACGGTCAGACCTTCGCAGCGTCACATTCGAATCCAGATCGCGAAACATGCTGTAATTGCGTCGAATCCATTGATGCAGCTCGGTGGACCAATCCTTCTCGTCGCGCAGATATCCAGTGAAGGAAAAGCTAAGCCGGTCTATATATCGTTTAAGGAACAGGGGAAGTGCGGAAATCCGAATCACCCGCTCGTGATCCATCACTTCCGGTAATTCGCCACGCAGCACGAATTCATTGTGGACGGTGACCAGCGACGCCGGCGGAATTCGCCGCCGTAGCATTTCATAAGCGCGAAAGGAGATGCGGTCTGCTCCCGCGACGAAGAGGATGATAGGGGCGACATAGCAGCGCGCTGTCTCCTTCATGAAGCCAATTTCCTCGCACATCTTGAAGAATTCGTCGAAGACGTGAAAGCCGAGGTCAATTACCTTGGGTACCCGATCGTGGATGATCAGAGGGTCCATCAGCTGCATCTTGCCGTAAGTGTCGATCACATCAGCGGTCTCCGTAATGTTGGGGAGATAGTCGAGCAATGAAGGCTCTTTCAAGTTGACATCGAACGATAGCGCTGTGCCGTTTTTCAGCAGCAAGAACTCGCTCATCGCCCGAGCGACGAGGGTTTTACCGACCTGCGGGCTAGGAGAGCAGATGATGTAGATGGGGGTCGCTAACATAGCCAGCAGATCAATTTCGTTCCGTACGTAGGCCCGACCGGAGCTCGCCGGATATGCCGCTACTTTTCGCCGGCCCGGGTGGCGGACTTGGCCCCCGCCAATTCCGTCAAGTTGATGCGATCAAATTCGCTCCAGACATTTGCCAGCCAGTGCCGGACATAGCCGCGCAGGACGAAGGAGTTGTTCGCGGGTTCATCGTTGCGTCCCTTGTTTGCCACGAAGTCTATGAATGGGACGGATGCGACTTCCACCTGCTCATAGGCCATCTCGTTGAGCTTCGGTATGGTCAACTCAGTCGCATGTTTGATGCGGTGAAAATAGGAATTATAAGTCGCTTGATCCCACTGGAAAAATTGAGTGTCGTTGATGAAGTTCTTGACCAGGTAGTACTTTGCGCCGCTCATGAAAGTCGCGGTTTCCGCGATCTCGTCTAGCGAAGCGATGGATGATCCCAGGATGTGGAACACGGCAAATGTGATCTGGCCCGACCGTGCTGAGTCCAGAAATCCGATGTCGCGCAAGGAAGCCAACGCAGAGGACAGTAGGCCTGCCCGAGCATCGATGACGGTGACGGATAGCCCTGAGTTCAAGGTATCGAAGATCTTCATCTGGTCCGCCGTCGTGGTCATATCGACGATCTCAGTGATCTCGGGATAGAAGCGCTTCAGCGTTCCGCGGGGCGACTCTGTGTCGAATGCGCGTGTTTGCACGTTGTTGACGCTGAAGTAGTCCAGTAGCGTTCGTGATACGGTCGTCTTGCCGACTCCTCCCTTGTCCGCACCGACCACAATTACAACTGGCTTAACCATCAACATCTCCTGAGACACTCGTTATTGCCGCGCGCAAGGTGCGCAATCGGCACGTCTCTGCTTTTGGGTGCGATCATGGCAGAAAGAAGGGGCAATGAACCTTCGATGCTGGAGCTCTGCAACTGATAAACGTTTTCAACATTGAGCGAGTAACATCGTCCGATGATGCAAGCCGGAGAATGGGACTAATCGCTTGTATTGGTGATCTACGTCAGGTTTGTGGGCAATTGGAATGCGCGGGGCAAGAATCAACTGTCCGCCTGTTGTGATCGTTGTAACGACATAGGTTATCCATAGATGCCGTTGCTGTTGTTATCTACTTTTCATGAAGCGACGGAAACTAACGTGGCGTCAGATTGGGAGCTCGGATCAAAGCGCAGATCAGGGCGATGCGACGCGGTGCGCCTATGGCTTGGCAGACCACAAAGGTCTGCTGGATCAGATGGTCGTCTTTTCGGCAGAGAGCGAACCGGCTGGTTAATTTCTGAAAGATGACCCTGAACGACCGAGCTCTCACTCTGCTGATGAATGTCGGGATACGCGAAAGGTGGAGCGCGCGGGACACAGATTCGTCGAGCTACGTCCTACCGGTCAAGGAGGTTCTTAGTGGAATGAACGATGGCCATGGCACTCTCGTTGGCCGCTTCCTTGAAGCGGCAGACAGTGCACGCTCCGGCTTTAAAGCGCTTACTTTGGCTAACCCGAAGATCCAACGCGGATTGTCGCTGGTTCAAACGCGTTTCCGCAAAAGCCGGCCTCGAGCGGCCGCATGGTAGCTGCCTCGCCTGGAATATCTCCACAAGCTAAAGGGGGGTGCTAGATGCACTCTGCACGCAAGAGCGAGCGCCTGGCTGGGGTGTGGTCCCCGTTGGCATGGGGGTGCACTACGCTGCGTCGTTCGAGGAGCGGCCGACGATAATTGTGAGCAGACCCTCGCCCCACAGCCGCTGCGCTGCTCTCTTGGCGTCCTCCAGCGTCACCCCATCGACCAGGGCATTCTGCTTTTCGAAATAGTCGATGGGCAGCTTGTCGATCTGATTCTTCAGTAGCGTTCGCGCAAGCTTTGATGATGTGTTGAGAGCCACCTGTTGCGCGCCCTTCAGGTAAGACTTTGCGTCATCGAGTTCCTGCTGAGTAGGTCCTTCCTCCGCGATGTGGCGGACCTGCTTCTCGATTTCCTCAACCGTCTGACCGGCACGATCTGCGCAGGTGCCGCTGCTGCCGAGAAAAATGGCTGAATGGTCCAACCAGACAAGGTGCTCACGGACGAAATAGGCCAGTCCGCGCTTCTCGCGGACTTCGCGGAACAGGCGAGACGTAAGGCCGGCGTCCCCGAGAATGTGGTTGACGATGTAGGCGGCCATGAAATCCGGCTCGCTCCGACGGACGGCCGGCCCCCCAAAGGTCACAACTGTTTGCGGCACATCGACCGGAATGAAGACCCGCTGTGGCGGCTTTGCTGCGGTCACTTCGGTAACCGGCACCGCTTCTGCGTTGCTCGGCAGGCCGCCAAATGTCTTGTCGAGCAGCTTGCAGACGACCGCTGGATCGACGTCGCCGACAATAGCGATTTTGAGCGTGTCTTTTGCGATCACGCGTCGGACATAACCCTTGAGATCCGCGACCTCGATCTTCGGCACGCTTTCCAGCGAGCCCTCGGCTGGGCGAGCATAAGGATGATCCCCAAACGCGACTTCGAGAAACTTGCGATGGGCCAGAGACGAAGGATCGGTCGAGGCGTGCCGAAGGCGCGCAAGCACAGTAGCACGGGTCCGTTCGACGTCGGCCGAGTCGAAACGCGGTGAGGTTAGCGCCGTCCGTAAAAGCTCGAAGGCCTCGTCCGCGTTGTCTTGGGGCGTGCACAAGGCACCGCGAAAGTGATCAGGGGTCACATGAAAACCCAACTCGATGGCACGACGGTCTAGCCGCTGATGAAAGGTCTTGAAGTCAAAGTCGCCGGAACCTTCCTTGAGCAGGCCAGACACCATGTGACCGACGCCAGGTTTTTGAGCGGGGTCCTGAGTCGCGCCGCCGGTGAAGGCATATTCCATCGTGATCAATGGGACGGTAGAATCCTGCACGAACCACGCCTCTATACCGCAAGACGAAACTAGGCGCTTGATCCTGGTTCGGCCAAGTGAGCTCGCGGCGGCAACTGAATTTGGCGAAGCGAGCATAGCGATGGAGAGCGACGCTCCGCGGAGAAGGATCCCACGTCGTGTGCAAGGATAAATCACTAGAGCTTCTCCCAGTGTCGTGGAGTAGACTCTTTTACGAGATAGCCGGTCACCGCTCGTTTCTTGTCGAGCCAGTTCCGCACTGCTTCGTGCACCTGCCGTGCACCGACAGCGCGGATGTCCTCCGGCCAGCGTTCAATATCCTCAATGCATAGTCCCGTCGTCAGGCCGCGGCCATACCGGTGCGCGAGCATTTCCTGACTGTCCTGGGCATAGGTGACTTGCGCAATCAGCCGCGTCTTCGCGCTCTGCAGATCTTCGGTGCTCACGGGATTACGGGCAATGTCGGCGATGACCTCGTCGATGGACTGCTCGATCAGGCTGAGGTGGACACCAGGTTTTGGTATGGCGGAAATCGCGAATAGCGAGGGATCGAGTGCGGCAGATTGGTAGCTCGCTCTGGCAGTGACCGCGAGCTGCTTTTCGACAACAAGCGAGAGATAGAGATATGAGTTGACACCGCCGCCCATCAACTGCTCGAGCACCTCAAGCGCCGGACCTTCCCCAGCGGCGGCGGTGCGAGCCGACGGTACGAGATAATAGCGGTGCAGGGCTGGCTGCTCGACGCGGGAATCGGCCAACGTCACTCTGCGCTGCGCGGCCGGCGTCGGCTCCTGCGGCCGCAGGCGTTGCACGGGAATTGACGGTTGCGCGGGGATGCCGCCAAACGTCTCCTTCACTAGCGAGAGAATTTCCTTGGTGTTTACGTCGCCAGCGACAATCAAGATCGCGTTGTTGGGTGCATAGTAACGCTTGTAGAAGCTAAGCGCGTCCTCTCGGGTAAGCGTTTCGATTTCCTGGCGCCACCCAATAACGGGGTGGCCATAGGGATGGTTAAGGTAGAGCGCCGCCATCATCTGCTCAGCAAGCCGGTTACCTGGTTGGTTGGCGACGCGCATATTGAATTCCTCCAGCACGACGTCGCGCTCGGACTGCACATCCTCGTCCTTGAGAATGAGACCGTTCATGCGGTCGGCTTCAAATTCCATCATCTTACCGAGGTGCTCGCGAGGCACGTGTTGGAAGTAGCTGGTGAAGTCGAATCCGGTAAAGGCGTTCTGATAGCCGCCGGCGCGCATCACAGCCTTGCGGAACTCATCCGCCGGATGTTTGGATGTGCCCTTGAACATCAGGTGTTCGAGGAAATGCGCAAGCCCCGATTTGCCAGGCGGTTCGTCCGCGGAACCGACCTTATACCAAATCATCTGAGTCACGACGGGTGTGCGATGATCCGGGATCACGACGACCTGCAGGCCGTTCTGAAGTGTGAAGCATGCTGGTTGATCTGATTTGCCTGGGTCGGCAAAGACGCTGGCCTCGTCAGGAAGGTATAAGCCGGTGCCACTCTCCGTTTTGCGCTCGACCGCCGGGGCGGTGCGCGTCGTCGACTCCGACCCTTCAGCGGCGGTGCTTGCCGCCTTGCCGGTGACCGAAAGCCGGTTCTTCATGGCATCGCCTTTCGTTTCATAGTTGTCACTATCGTAGAAAGTCCGACACGGCGGGGAGCCGCGCCTCGTCTTGGCAAACAGTGGAGCAAAATCCGGACCAATCGCCGGATGGCGCCTCGCGTACGCAACGGCACACAGCGACCTTGCGCGCAACGCCTCAGGAGAACTTCGCGTCAATCGAGAATTCAGGTCAATCGAGCACGATGTGACGTCAGCACAACACCCGGCAGGCTCGCCATCACACGTCTCGCTCTAGAAGACGAGTGGCTTGACAATATTTCTCACGGCCCCAAGGTGGCAGTCGGCGAGCAGCTCCTTGGAGTACGTTGCGCCGAAGTAGTGCAGGACGAAGGTGCCAGAATAGCCGAGATTTTCGGTCGCGCGGATTAGGTTATTCGGTGCGAGCCTGACCTCACCAAAGTCGATCTGGCCAATCGCTCTTGGTAGTTCGTGTACGCTCTACATAAAGTTATAGTCATCATCATACGGATCGTTCGTGGGCATCGCCACGCTTTCGGTACACTTGGCATTGCTGCTGTAGTCTTCTATCGCGGCAAGATACAAAGGCGGTCTACCCGTTCGCTGCCATTTGCCGTCTTTGTTCTTCCATTTGTCCTGGTGCTTGTCGGGATCAAGCACCATGATCGAGTCACCTACCTCAAGAAGCTGCGCGGGAGTTCGCTTCCGGATTGAAAGAGTGGGAGAGCACAAGCGGTTTGTTACCGTCGATCTGGACCTGATGTTCAAGCAAGATATCGCCCGCGCTATCGACGAGCGGGTGGGTAACCTAGCGGTCGGCAAGCTAGCATAAGCTTCGCTATCTCCGCCTCCCTCTTCATCGCCACGCTTATCTTGAACGAGCCAATGCGTTCCGGCCGCCCGCCTGCGGTGCTGAGCTGGCATCGCCGGCCTCCTTCTTGCCTTCAAGTGCGAGCGACAGTCCGAAATTGTTGCGCAGCATCGGGTTTGCGGGTTCCGCTGCGAGAGCTTGGCGGTATAGTTCTTGGGCCTCCTGATGGCGGCCCTCGTGATCGAGAACCACCGCTTTGGCATTCAATGCGCGCAGGTCGCCAGGGGCTGCCAATAACACGCCGTCGAGCATCTCGAGCGCATCATTCGGACGGTTGCGGGCCAGCAGGGCTCGCGCAAGAGGAATCGCTGCATCGATGTTGTTCGGCTGTTGCTTCAATGCATCGCGCAGAGCCCCTTCATCAGGATCCCGGCCGAGCGCGTACGAAATGCGCTCGCGCACCGCGGGATCGATGTCTTCGTTGTGTGCGAGGCGAGATGTGGACGTCTGCTGCGGTGAGAGGCTATGTTTATCTGGGGCAGCGCAGCCAGCGAGCAGCACAATAGCCAGCATCGCAAGCAGAGCGGGCCGCGGCCCTGGACTGGCGGAGCACAAATGCCGGCGGCACCTGGTTTCATTTTGTTTCATCGGCTACTCACGGGGAAGTGCGGCGCATTCTTAGTTTGCAGCTGCTAGGAGCCCTCCTGAGGAAGGCGCCTTGGGAAGCTTGACGGATCCAATCGGTTGGACCGTGAAGTCGGCGGCGAGATCTTGATAAGACAGAACAGGCAGGTCGATGCCGTTGCGCGTGAGAAAACCACGTACGAAACGGCGGATATCCATCGACCCAAGGACGACAGGTTGGCTCTTACTTTGCGCGATGGTGGCATGGATCTGACGAAATTGTGCAAGCAGCTTTTCGCTCTGCCATTCGTCCAAGACGAGGTATGGGCCGACGGCAGTTTCCCGTACTGCGCCGCGGATGATTTCCTCGCTCTCACGCTCGATGATAAAGGCGACCACGACGCGATGAGCGTTAGCATACCGAAAGCAGATTTGTCGCTTTAAGGTAGCACGAACATATTCGGTGAGCAGGACGGCGTTTTGCTCGCGCTCGCTCCATTCTGCCAATGCCTCCAGGAGCAAGCGGGTATTGCGGATTGGAATGCCTTCATCGAGCAACCGGCGCAGGACCTCGGCGATCCGAGGGACGGTGGCCGTACGCAGCACCTCCTTCACTAGGTCAGGATATTCCTGCTCCATCCGGGCGAGCAATTGGCGGGTTTCCTGGATACCTACCAGGCGCTGTGCATAGCGTGTCAATGTGGAATGGAGACGTAAGGCAAGAACTTCGCTCAGGCGATGATATCCGATTCCAGCGGCCTTGAGAGCCGCTGCATGCCGTTCTTCGATCCAGACACGATTCGTTTCCGGGTCTTGCTGAAAGGGGATGCCGCTCAACTCGATGTTCGCCACATCGTCGTTGAGCGCCAGGTGCCCGGGATTGATCACATCGCGCTCAACTGGCACACTATCGACATCCACCCTGAATTGCGACGAGGACAAGCTCTCGCCGATTTGGGCCGGGATGCGCGGAATGGTGATGCCAAGGTCCGCCGAGACCAGCCTTGAAACACGCGAAATGCTCTCTTCCAGCTCGTCTTTGTCGATCGAATCCGTCAGGTTCGGCGCAAGGAACAACGCGATCGGAAGTGCTTCCGCATGTGCGGTCTGCTTCTGGGCCGCTGCCGGAGCTGGCGCCGAAGCAGCGGCGCTTGCTCCAATTTTAGCGGCAGGCTTGTCGCCTTTGGCCCCGATCTTGACGAAGCTGGCCGCAGCGAACAGGACGGCCAGCACGACAAACGGGAGCAAAGGAAAGCCGGGAACAAGCCCCATGAATACCAATACGCAGGCCGCTAGCCTAAGTGCCTGCGTACTTGCGGTAAGTTGGTGAACGATATCGGCGCCGAGTTTGAGTTTGGAGGGCCCGTTGACGCGCGTGACAATGGTCGCGGCGGTAATTGACAGCAGCAACGCCGGAATCTGCGAAATGAGCGCATCACCGATCGTCAAAAGCGTATATTGATGCAGCGCGTCATCGAGCGACATACCCTTTGAGAGCAGACCGATGCTGATTCCGCCCAGCATATTGATGCAGATCACGATTAGTCCGGCGATCGCGTCTCCCTTAACGAACTTCATGGCGCCATCCATCGCGCCATGAAGTTGACTCTCTTGCTCCAAGGCGGCACGTCGGCGGCGTGCTTCGTGTTGATCAATGTGGTTGTTGCGAAGTTCCGCATCGATCGCCATCTGCTTGCCTGGTAGCGCGTCAAGCGTGAAGCGCGCAGACACCTCTGCGACGCGTTCGGCACCCTTGGCAAGAACCATGAACTGCACCATGGTCACGATCAAGAATATGACAATGCCGACCGCGATATTCCCTGAAATGACGAAGTCACCGAAGGTGTGAATGATGCTGCCGGCGTCGCCCTCAGCAAGGATCAGCCGCGTTGTTGCAATCGTTAACGCCAGTCGAAAGACGGTGGAGATCAGGATGACGCCCGGTAGCGACGAAAAATCAAGCGGTGTGGTGAGATAGAGCGCAACCATCAGCAGCAATATGGCAAAGCCAAGATTGAAGCCGATCAGCATGTCGATCACGATGATTGGGATTGGCATGATCATCATGCCGATCGCTAGAAGCAGCATCAAGGCAACCATGAAATCCGGGTGGGCCGGAGCGCGCGCGATGAAGTCACGCAAGACGTTGGCCATGATAGATCCTTATTGCTTTTTGATGAGCGCGGCCCTGCTCGCGCGCAGTGACACATAGCGCTGGAAGACCTCGCGAGCCTCGGGCATGCGGCCAGCGTGCCGCAGGGCGTGACTGCGCAGCAGCGTCATCGGTATGCGGGAAGAGGGTTGCGTATCGAGTGCGTCCAGTCTGTCCAATACGTCGAGTGCTTCATCACCAAGGCCCTCGGAGATTAGCGCGTAGGCGAGAATGCGGAGTAAACCGATGTCGTTAGAATGCTCGCGAGCTGCAATTCGCAACAGAGCCAGACTTTGTGCGCTCTGCCCGCACGCGAGATGTACATACGAAAGCGCGCAAAGCAGGTCGCGCTCCGGCCCGGAGATCGACAGAATATCGCCGGACTTGGAGACTTCTGGAACCAGGGGAGCGGGCCCATGCTGCAATCCATCAGGATCGGCCATGGCTAGCCCTTGATTAAGCTGTTTTGATTTTGCCGGAGCATTAATAACCGCTGTAGTTCCTGCTGCAGGATTACCAAACACTCTCGTGCCGTATTGTCATCCGGTGTCGCCTCCAACGTCCGCGTCAAGCGCTCCAAAAGAGCACCATGCTTGTCGGCGCGCAGTACGTCCGGATGACGGAGGCGTGGAACGACGAAGGAGAGTAGTCCGCGGGACAGATTGGGACCATAGAGCAAAGCCAATACCGCGCGTGGATCTAGCTCATTTGCCCCTGCTTCGCTTTCGAATAAAGTGACGCGAGAGATGGCGCCGACGGAGCTGACCTCGAGCGTCGCTTCGCTCGCAACATCAATTGGCAGATCACGCGAAACCGTATCCCGCCACGATGCGCGCTTCGCGCCGCTATCCGCATGGGCGCCTTCGAGCTCGAGTTTATCACCTCGCGAGGGAGACGAGCCGATGACCGGTGCGTGCTGGCCCGCATCTAATCCCTGCGATCCGGTGCCGGGCCCTACGGAGTGCTGGGGCAGCCTAGCCATCGCCTTCTCCTTCTTTCTTGCAGGCTAGAGACCTCAATATGGCAAAGCGGCAGATCGGCCGTTGCGACTGAGCAGAACACGTCCATCCTCAATTCGATCAACGGTCCATCCATTGCTTAAGAGCGCACCGACGAAGTACTTCTGCCCGGCAATAAGCAGATAAGGTTCGCTTCCGCGCCAGACGGCTTGGACAGCAATTGAAGACGGCATCTTCTCCTCTTTCACCGTGACAGCATTCACAAGGGTCGTGGTGCCGTTGGTTTGACGATCGAACCATTGCTGGATCTCTTTCCATTTTACGACGAGGTTCGGCGTAATTGTGCCTTCCGCGGTCACAACGCCGGGGCCGCGCCCGATCTTAACGTCAAGAAGGCCCGCTCGTTCGATCTCTTGCCGCAGCGATACGGCCATTTCATCAGCAGCTCTCGGATCAGAATGATCAACGGTTGGCTTAGTGGCAATCTCGACCGTGCGCGACGACTGTGTACTTGGCACCACCGCTCTATCGCCTGGGGCGAAGATAGTTGAGACGGTGCCGATCACGACAGAGCTGAGCAGAACCAGGCTGAGTGCTAAGGTCAAGCTGCGGGAGCGCTTGCTCGAAGAAACCGGCTGGACATCCTCTGTCGACCAGCGGATGGACATCGCGCCAGCATGAACGACCGCGGGGAGGGGCACTCTGACGCGCTCACCTGAAGCGATGCTCGCGAGACCGTCTATGCTGATGTTGGCGGCGAGCGCCTCGACCTCGATCGAATCGTGCTGCGCGATGACACGAAGGTGATGCGGCTCAAGCCCTTGTTCAACGAAGATCATGTCTGCATCGAAGCCACTGCCAACAATGCTGTCGCCGCCCGCTGCCTTCCCCTTGAGCCCGGTATAGAGTCCCGAAAGCACCTCGAACTCGAGCGAAACAGAGCCCTTCACGACAACCTCCTGAATAACGAGAGAAGCCGTACGGCAGTGCCGTACGGCTCATCCAGATTTCGTCATTCACAACTCGGCGACGGTAGCAACGCGGTGAGCCACCCGTCTCGCAGAATTACTGAACGCGTTCGTCGGCGACCTTCTTCTCGGACGAGAGCTCGGTCGTGATTCGACGCATTGCCACGGCCTGGGCCTGAACCTTCTGGCTAACACGCTCGAATTCAGCCATCTGGTTCTGGAAGCCCGTATCGCCCGTCGGCTGCGCCCCAGCAGCGCCGCCATTTCCGCCAACATTGTCAACTGCCATATCTACTTACCTTTCTGTTGGGATAACCTTGGTTCTGACTTGTTACGAGTTGTGGGCCGGCGAGATGATCGCGGGAATTGAGAGGACCATGGGCGTACCGCCGAGCGTGCTGAGCCCAAGGTTCAGCTCCGGGCTCTTGCAGAGGGTATCGGACTTGGGTTGTACCTCGCTCTTGTCGCCGGCGTCTTTGTCGTCTGCGGCCTTATCATGGCTACCCTCGTCGGGCACCAAGGTGTGGACCACCTTGTCAAAGACCTTGTCAACGCTCCCGCCCAGTGCCGAACCAATGGCCGCTCCGGCAGGCCCGCCAAGGTATCCGCCGGCAGCACTTCCGATCATTTCTCCGATCATCGCATTCTCCTATCCTCGTCTTGTTGCGCTCAATAGACGACTGCTCGCCTAGATTTCAGCGGCCTCATGCTAGGGGCGCTAGCTTTCGAAAAGCTGACGAGCCTCATGTTGAGGCGAGTGGGATGATCTTTTGCGGCAGCGTTGCACCTGCTCGCAATCATCGGCTCGCCCGGGCCGTCCCAGCCCGTCTATAATCGGCTTTGCGCAAGGCCCTGTGGGTGGTGCTTAGCTGCGCGTGCAGGAATGAGTTTACCTTGCGGAGCCTGAGCAGGCGCGTGGCTTGGCGGATAGAGTGCGAAAGCGGGATAAAGTCATGGAGTTGTGCGGGTCTCAGCCCGCGCTAGACTCGTTTGGTCAACATGGGCGGCTTGTGCAAAGTCAGGGTCCGCGAAGATCCTCTGATGCCGGAGAGACTGGTCCGCGCGCGTGTTCAACCCATCGATCGCTCCTCGCAGATGATGTGCACGACCGGCGGGAGCGCTGATTGCGCGGTGAGGATGGGATGACTGGTTGATAACCGGCAGACCTCGCGTATCGCGAAGACATAGGGCACCTCTGATAACAGCCGTTTCGTGCGAAGAGGAGGGTTGAAGGTTGCGATACAGCTTGGCGAAGGATGCGTCTCCGACATTCGATCAATGTCAAAGTGGATGCGGCTTCGCTCGCCCATCGTCGTCAGCTTTTCGACAGGTATTCGGGCTACGGTCGTTGTGAGTTAAAAGGGCGTGATGTGATCGTGCAGCACTTAGTGTGGTGCGACGAAAGGAAGATCTCGTTAGGGCTGCTGGTCTGGCAAGAGAAGTAGTCGTTCGTCCGGATGAGCTAATGGTGCGTTCTCGTGCAGATCGAAGCAGCGTACCTTGGTTGACTATGCGCGCAGCGTTCGCGGTTTTACAGATTTCGTCTATGCAACAGGAGTAAACTAAATGCCGTATCTTCCCGTGACTGGCCTTCCGGTGGTGGGCGCGTCCGACTCGATGAACGGAGTGGTGCCAGAAGGCGCGGTTGTCACTCCCGCCTTCAACGCCTTGTTGGGGCAGTATGCTCCGGCGAGCTACCAGTACCTACCGGTAGCCTCACCAGCCTTCGTCAGTTCGGTCGCCGTTCCGGTCGTGGTAACGCCAGCCGTCGTTACGACCCAAGCTTACATGATGGCGCCTCCTCCTCCCACCATGCTGATGAGCCAGCTGAATCAAAATTCTGAGCCTGCTGTGGATCCGGTGTGGACGCACGAGGTCAAGGATGGCAAGGCCACGATCAACCTTGGGGACAAGTATACGATTACGGCCAATGAAAAGGATGGCACCTGGACAGTTCGCAACAACCAGACCGGGCATGTCACCGTAATTCATGGCGACCCCCACGTTGATGCCGACGGAGACGGCAAAGATGACTTCGATTTCAAGAAGGATATGACGTTTGAGCTCGACGACGGCACGAAAATTACTGTCAACAATGTTGACTACGGTAATGGTCAGGCCATCTCTTCAAAGCTTACCATTACCAACGGCCACAACGCGATGGTTGTCGAGGGGCTCGGCGACGATAAGGATGGAAAAAACAATCTAAGGGTGACCCAGTCCAATGCTGGCATGACCCTTGACGAGTTGACGTCCGATGGTGCCCAAACGATCCATGAGAGTGGCCAAGGCTGGGTCGATGGGGCCGGACGCGCGGTGAATCAGGCGAGTATCGATGCAGGCGAACAAGGGCGCGGGCCCGGTAATTACCAGTATGGAAGCGCAGCGCGTGCCTCTACCGCCCCCGTCTTCTTCGTTCCTCCTCCGCCGCCGCCTCTTGCGATGGTGCCTGTTGCGGTCGCCCAGGCGCCCACGCAGTCGTCTCAGCCGGCGCCAATCTGGTCGCATGAGGTCAGGGGCAGCAGGGCTGAGATCAAGCTTGGTGATAAGTATTCGATGCTCGTGGACGAGCATGACGGAACGGTGCTCATTCGCAACAATCAAACGGGCAAGATCACAGCGATCAAGGGCGACCCCCACGTCGATGCCGACGGTGACGGCAAGATCGATTTCGATTTCAAGAAGAACATGACGTTCCAGCTCGACGACGGCACGAAAATTACCATCGACACCGTTGATATTGGCAACGGCAAAACGATGGCCTCGAAGCTGACCATTACCAACGGCGACAATGCCATTGTCGTCGAAGGGCTAGGAGACCGCTTCGACGGTAAGAACAATCTTAAGGTGACGCAGTCGAATGCAGGCCGTACGCTTGATCAGCTGACTTCAGATGGAGCCCAGACGATTTACGAACAGCCAGGCTCGGGCTGGGTTGATCGGTCTGGACGCCAGGTTAACCAGGCGATCATCGACAGCAATGAGAATCCAGGCACACCGTCGGACGCTTGAGTTGGCCGCAATCCTGGCTGGTCCTGCGAGGCGATCCCAGCTTATCGGTAAGTCACTGAAGCGGGCGTTAGCGCCCGCTTTTCGTGTTCGGCGGCGCCAATCGTACCCACAGGCCCGCCATGACCCACGGATCAGGTACCCGCAAAATTTTCGATGCTGTTGTCAGCGGACCGGGAGCTGCGCAGGTATCTGCGCAGCGAGCGCCGAAGCTACCGACGTTACGATCTCACAGGATCTCTCTGGCACGCCATTTCGCGGGCGGCTGCAGTACCGATCCAGCACAGCCAGGTGACGGAATTGATCATAAAGGGAGAAGCGGTTGGTTCCGCTTGAAGCGTGCTGACTGAAAAGCGTGATGAACCCTCACTGAGGAGTGCGGCGCACGGCCGCGTAAGCTAGTCGCTGCGGCGTTTTTCGAGAGTTCCAAGTGCGATTGGATTGCGACCGGTCGCACCGCCCACCTGGAGGATCACCTAAGACGCATCTGGCGGCTGGCTTGGCAAGTCGGCGGCTGCGCCAGGTCGTTCTCGGTTCGGCTTGCCTTCCGAAGGTCCTTCCCTGTGCGCCTCTGATAATCCGGACCTTCACCCATCATCTAGCTCGCTCATCGCGTCATCCATATCTGACTGGGAATCGCTTATAACCTGGGTGGCGACGGCAACCAGAGCCTTTTCGAAGGCTCGCTGCAACAATGCTGCGGGCGAGTTTTCGCCGCCGTTCCCGGCGTTGTCGGTGTTTGCGCCAGCTTCTGGCGCCGTTGCTGCGATATCGGCTGCGGCTGTGTCCATGTCATAAAACCAAGCTAGCGGCGGTGCCGCGAGATGACCTATTCCAGCGGTTCTAGCAGGCACAGCTTGCAAGAAGCTGACGAAGAGTGAGGCTGGATTGATACCCTTATTCCTGCGCTCTGTGAACTCGGGTGGCTCCCCTTGGAGTTTGATGCCGCAAAAGGACGGTGTCGGTTGGAATCATTCGGCCGCTGCGTGGCTGCCGAACATCGGCGCGTTCGGTTCGACTCCAGGCGCGGCTGAGAGCGAGTGGATCGGATGGGCATCTGCGTTCGGCTGCAATAGAGAGCTGGCCTCTATCTCACGATACGGGCTAAGAAAGCGCACTAGGGAGGTGTGCCTTGCGCGGCTTCTGAAGCAGGCCATCGCGCCGAAGCAGCTGCCTTCGGCGCGGGCTACAAAAAGGAGATGAAGACCTTGGGGGCGGGCAGAGTTTTCGCGGATCAATCCGGCGATCTTGATGATATTTATGCTTCGGATGATCCGGGGCATACTCTCTGAGAGCTGCTATCCGCAGGGCCATTAACGCCAGATGCTAGAGTCCTCAACGCCAGATGCTAGAGTCCTCGCTTTGCCAAGGAACGAGGACAAGCGGCAGCGTAAGCAGTTCGATGTTGAACGTGCCCAGGGGGCGGTCATACCGTGACTCTCCTGATCCGGAACGCCCTTACCCTCGTCTCGACGCACGATCGCCTCGCGGTGCTCCTAAATCGCAGCGTGACTCGCGGGGCTGGCACGCCAGTTCTGAATTCGCAGCTAAATTGCAATGTTCTTTCTCCGCGGGCCGTTGTGTTCTCAGCGAACCATATGAAAAGCCATTTCATGCTCCGGCTCGCGCGGTCTTTGACTAGGCCGCTGCCGCTCGCGAGCTGGTCTGGCACTTATGAGTGGCCGGAAAAGAGAAGAGTGACCGCGGAATACCCCCGGGGCGCCTCTCACCAGGTGTCCTGCCATGTCTAAGTCTTTGTTGGCCGCGGGGAGATCACCCTGCCGTGGCACGGCTGCAGCCGTTAGCGGATGGGCGGATCTTCCGCATCTATAGGTTGGTCTTGCTCTAACTCTTCAGGCCAAAGGGTCGCATCCAGCGAAGGTGTGAGACGAATGAAGTCCTCCTCTCTCCATTCGGCCGTGTGAGGCACACCGAGCATGGCGAAAACTGTTGTCGGGTTTTCTTTGCTTGGCTTCACTCCGCTGCGCTCCAGCATGTCGATCTGAGCGCCGGTTGCTGTTTGAGGCGTAAACACCCAAACGTCCTTGGCGAGATGTCCGTCCCACATGCGGAACTCGGAAAGTTCTGATGGAGCTGCGGAAGACCCAGGTTGAGGCGGTCCCGCCTGCAGTGGCCGGGCATGGGATGGGCCGGCGTGAGACGGCTCACCCTGAAAAGGGGCAGTGTGCGATGGACCTGCATGCGATGGCCCCGCTTGTGGCTCACCGTGCCGCGGCTCGCCATGAGACGGGTCGGCATCCAGATTCTGCCATATCACATCTTGATCGAAGCCGGGATGTTCCTCGATCGCCTGAGCGATGGTCTGGGGCGAGAGATGCTGTCGGCCATTTTCCTGCCCAGGCGCAGCATATAGATTATCCTGCCAACCCGAGTCTGGCGAATGGGGATGCGCTAAATCCTCGTAAGGCGGATTCAGGTGACCGATATCAAAGTATGGAGAGTAGGGGTGGCCCGCGTTCAGATACGGTGAATAAGCCTCGCCCTGCAGCACTGGATGGGCGACGCTCTGCGCCAAAGCGGGAGCCTGTGCGCCGCTGAGCTGCTGCTCGAATTCGGTTGCATCTGAAGCCGTCTGTGCTGTGTCCGGCTCCGGGCTCGTATTCGCCGGGGCGACTGCATTGAAATCCACCCTGTTCCTCCTTCCATGATGACACGCATCGAGTTACGCGAAGCCTCAGCTAGCTCGGAAGCACGCGTGCGGAGGCCCGCATTGATCTCTAATACCTCGCGCCGCCTGCAAAAGTGGCACTACCTAATTTCCCTTGGGCGTCTGGGTCTCTGGTCCCTCTATCAGGGTTGCTCCAAGCAAGGCAGCCGCCCAAACCTCGCATGCTCAAGCTGGGGACCGTAGCTTTCGAAAAGCTAACGATCGGATGAAATAGGCGTACGCCGGACGGACCGACTTTGCTCGGAGTGGTCTTGTACCTTCGACCTCACTTCTGGCCTGGACCGGTTTCGCGCAAAATGCCCTCATGGTGCGGTGTTTCGGGAGAACCTTCCGGCCGCCCGTCTCGCAAGACCGTGCTCGATGAGCCGCGAAACAACATCAAAACCGACTCGCGTTGTGGCCTCTCGGCTGCGACGGGACTGCGCCGTGCCTGCGCTTCCGCCACAAGGCCTTTAAGGGTCTGATCCACCAGCGCAACAAATCGGGGTGGGCCAGAAGCAAGGATGAGGCCCTCTCCCGGAGCTGGTTTCACGATATAGCGCTCATCCGAGATGTTGAGGGCGTCGAGCGCGGAGTTGAACGCATCGAAGCTGATCGGGTTCAATACGATGAGCCGGCTTTGCGCCTCGTGGGCGGCGGAGATGTAAAGGACAAGCCCGTCGTAATACCACTGAAGATTGTACAGGGAAGTCAAACGGTCAAGGAATTCTCGTGGCGGCAAGTCAGGCATTCGCCCGCGAATCCGGCCCCTGACCTCGGCGCTGACATTGACCCTGATATTGAGATTGTTGCCGAACTCCTGCAGCGCCGCAGGAAGATCCTGATCGAGAACGGTGTAGCTATAAGGGGCAGACGGCAGGGAAAGGGATGCAGCAGACGAGCGCATTATGCCGATACAGATTAAAACGCCGGCACAAAGAGTTCTTTTTAGAATATGTACCATCGTAGATCGCGCGAGCATTCCCGGACGCCTTCCGCTCATCATCAAGTTGGAGTTTCGTTCTAGCTTGAAAACCAAAAGTGATCTTTAGATGACGCAGTCAGAACGATCTTCGTCAGGTTTTCGTCAGCTCGCCAGCCTATGAACTTGATCGGTTCGTCGGTTAACGCCTAGGTCTCATCACAACAGCACAATGACTCATTCCATGTTGTTAGGCGCAACGCCGATCTCTCCCAGTTCGGCTGACTGTCTTTCCAGTGCCTGCTCGCCCGCAGCTGCTGGCGAGCAGGCGCGCTTCGAGCAGTCCCTGGCGCAAGTAGCTGCAAATCACGGATCTGCCTTCCCGCCCGCGGATCGGCCCGTAGCGGCTTCGCCGATATTGGAGGTCCAGCGTACGAATGTGCTGGCAAGTCCGCCGGGTGACCGAATCCTCCAAACCCTTTCCAGTATGTACCAGGGCCGCGCCGTTCCTCCGGCGGTTGCGTCGGCTGTCGTGACTAGTGTGCAGCCTGGGCCGGCTACGCAGCCGCTTTTGCAGACGGATAACGTCGGTGCACATGCGAGTGGTAAACCGGTTGGAGCCGATTTTGAATCGATGATGACGAATCTGCGAGACGTATACAGGGACGTTATTCAGGTTTCCCTTGTCTCCAAGGGCACCAGCGCTGTCAGTTCGTCGCTCAACAAGCTGCTATCGGCCGGCTGAGTAAGCTGATGACTGGCGATACGAAAAGGGGTAGCTGTGGCGGCCGTCAATCGTGGCGGCGGCTTCGCATGTGTCTTGCGATGCCCCTTCTCCTCTCGCTGATCGGCTGTAAGGCTGATCTTTACACCAAAATTCAGGAGCGCGAGGCTAATGAGATGCTCGCGCTTCTCCTTGGAAAGGGCGTTGATGCTGCCCGTGTTGTCGCCAAGGACGGGACCAGTACAATCCAGGTCGAGGAAAAGCAGCTCGCTTATTCGATTGACCTGCTAAATGTCGAGGGGTTGCCGCGCCAATCCTTCAAGAATCTCGGCGAGGTGTTCAAGGGATCGGGCCTCGTTGCCTCGCCGATCGAGGAGCGGGCACGTTACGTTTATGCTCTAAGCGAAGAATTGTCGCGCACGATCAGCGATATAGATGGCGTCCTTTCAGCACGCGTCCACGTCGTTCTGCCGAAGAACGACTTGTTGCGACAAGATGCGACCCCGTCCTCAGCCTCGGTCTTCATTCGCCATGGCTCCAGCGCGAAGCTCTCGGCACTGTTGCCGCAGATCAAGATGCTCGTCGCAAACAGCATTGAAGGCCTGTCCTATGACAAGGTCGCGGTCGTCTTCGTGCCGGTCGAGCGCGCTCCAATCGAGCAGTCTGCCGCGCCGGTAGTCCCTACGGCTCAGTCAGCGAGAGCGGGCTCAGCGCCGTTACTTCCGCTTGCTGTGGGAGGCGCCGGAGCGGTATTCGGCATCGTATCTTGCGTATTGCTGGGCCCGCGCATGCGTCAGTTTGGACGATCATCGCGCAAGCTGAGCATGTTTGGTAGGGGCTCGCGCGTGTCTGCTGAGCAGGCGACGGACAAAAAGTTGATTGCTGATGCGACATAGTCTGGACGCTCATGTCGGCATCAATGTCATCCACAAAACTCAATCATTCGTTCACGCTCGCAGTCGATCGGCTGCGCGAGCTTGCTGCCTCGGTCGATCCCGGTCGTTTTGCTGGGCTTCTTGACCCGCTGCTTTCGCCTTCCACGTTGGCTCGGCTACAGCAGAGTGCCAGGCTGCAGCCAAGGCTCGCCGAACTGCTGCTGGGCAGCAAGGTGGAGGTGAGCTGCGCCGACTGGGACGAAGATGCTCTCCTTGGGCATGATCCGCGGCGGGCTGCGCTGCTCGCGGGCAGCATCTGGCATGCACGCTCCATCCTCAAGTTGGTTTCCAGGCACGATCTGACGATATTAGTGCAGGTGATCGGTGCCGAAGCGCATGCGTTCGCAGTCCGGCATTTATCCAGTGCCGTCGCAATGACCCCGATCGTCGAACCGGAGCAATTGTCGCGACAAATCGAATACGATGGGCACGCTTGTCTCGGCGCCTGGCTCGAACAGACTTCATCGCTTGGTCGTATCCGCGTGCTTCTACGCTTGCCTGTTGGGACGGCGGCCGAGAGTCCAACTGCTGAACACCGTAGCGCAGCAGGCCCGCTGCTTTCTCTCGTCATGGCGCATTTGCGTACAGAGGCTGCCGGAGTATGACGGCCGATGACCCCGCATCACCCGCGGCCCCGCAGATTCGGCCACTTGGACCGTTGATCCCAGCTGCGCAGCTTGAGATCTGGCACGATGCAGTACGGGCGCGAGCCGCTGCCGAGCGGCATCTGCAGCGGGTTCGCGGGTGGGCACGCCAGGCTTATGAGCGGGAACGGGCGCGGGGTCGCGCCGAGGGTGCAAAGGCTGGCGCAGAGGAAATGGCGCGGCTGATTGCGCAGGCGACTTTTGAAGTGGCCCAGCGCAAGGCGCGTCTGGAGCGGGAATTGCCGCAACTGGTCTTCGAGATCGTTCGCGATCTGCTTGGCGCGTTTGACCCGGGTGAGCTGCTGGTCCACGGCGTTCGTCATGCGATCGAGCAAAGATACAAGAACACGGAGGTTTGCCTCCACGTGCCCCCCCTGAGGGTCGACCTGCTCGCCAGTGAGTTCAAGGACTATGACGGACTTGAGGGCCGGCCGAAGGTCAGGATTGAGGCGGATCCGGCGCTGAGTGCGGACCAATGTGTCTTGTGGAGCGAGTTTGGCAATGTCGATCTTGGACTTGCCGCGCAGCTCCGCGCGCTGCGTCTCGGGTTTGGCTTGTCAGAGGAAGCTCAATCGTGACTGTGCAGCGACCAACCTACGATGCCGCCGCCACAGAAGCTACTGTAGAGGCCGCACTCTCGTCCTTGAGATCTTTCGCCAAGCACATCGATACACGCGCCATCCGCGGCCGGATCACGCGGGCGGTGGGCACGCTGCTGCACGCCGTCTTGCCGGAGGCTCGGGTCGGAGAGCTATGCCTATTGCAGGATCCTCGTAGCGGATGGTCGCTCGAGGCCGAGGTTATCGGCCTGTTGCCGGACGGGGTGTTACTCACGCCCATCGGGGACATGGTGGGGCTGTCCAATCGTGCGGAGGTGGTGACGACCGGGCGAATGCAGGAAGTGGCTGTCGGCCCCGATTTGCTCGGCCGCGTCATCGACAGTTTTGGCCGACCGCTCGATGGTAAGGGCCTGATAAAAGCCAGCGAAACCAGACCGCTACGCGGCAGGGCGCCGAATCCGATGAAACGGCGCGGGATTGAACAGCCGTTCCCGCTAGGCGTTCGTGTCCTGGATGGCCTTCTCACATGTGGAGAAGGTCAGCGGATCGGAATCTATGGCGATGCAGGTTGCGGCAAGTCGACGCTGATGTCGCAAATCGTAAGAGGCGCGGCGGCCGACGTCACCATCGTTGCGCTGATCGGCGAGCGCGGTCGAGAGGTGCGTGAATTCATCGAACGTCATCTTGGCGAAGCCCTCCACCGTTCCGTCGTTGTAGTGGAGACCTCTGACCGTTCGGCGATGGAGCGGGCCCAATGCGCCCACATGGCGACAGCACTGGCGGAATATTTTCGGGATCAGGGGCTTCGCGTCGTTTTGATGATGGATTCGTTGACGCGCTTTAGCCGCGCCATGCGTGAAATCGGCCTCGCCGCAGGAGAGCCGCCGACCCGGCGCGGATTTCCGCCCTCCGTTTTCGCGCTGTTGCCGGGCTTGTTGGAGCGCGCCGGCATGGGCGAGCATGGCTCCATTACGGCCTTCTATACGGTGCTTGTCGAAGGTGACGGCACCGGCGATCCAATAGCGGAAGAATCACGCGGCATCCTTGATGGCCACATTATTCTGTCCCGCGCGCTGGCCTCTCGGGAGCATTTTCCGGCTATTGATGTGCTGTCAAGCCGCAGCCGTGTCATGGATGCGATCGTGTCGATGCCGCATCGCAAGGCGGCATCTTTCTTCCGTGATCTGCTCTCACGCTACGCTGAGGCCGAGTTCTTGATCAAGGTCGGTGAATACAAGCAAGGCTCTGATCCGCTGACAGATCGAGCAATCGCCTCAATCGAGCAGCTGCGGGCCTTTTTGCGCCAGGGCCAGGGTGAGGCGTGCAGCTTTGAGGAGACGGTCGCATGGATATCGCGTCTAACGGCCTAAGTCCCGCTCACGCCTCAAAGCTGCGGCTCGTAAAGGATATGCGGGAACGAAGCGCCCTTCGTGAATTGTCCAACATGGAAGCCAAGCGCCACCTCGCGGTTCAAGCTGTTCAAGAAGCTCGCGAGCATCTTGCACATGCCGAGGAGCGCCGCGCAAAGCTCGAGGCGGAGCTCTATCGGGAAATGCTAGCGGCCGATGCGATATCTGTGTGCGAATTGCAGCGACGCTATCATCTCATCATCGGGCGGCTCACAGACGAGATCAAAGCGGCGCAGCGGGTTCTTGACGAGGCCCGTGCTGCTCAAGAGCAAGCTGAGGCTGCGGTTCTTGAGGCCCGATCCGTTTGGACCAAGCGTTCAGCGGCGAGCCAGAAATGGCGTGAGATCGATCACGACGTTCGGCGCATCACGGATGCACATTTCGAGGCTGCCGCCGAAATCGAAGCCGATGATGAAGTCTTGCTCCGCTACCGGCGAGGCCGATCAGGGCAGACGGGAGGTGAGCGATCATGATTGCAGATCCTCTCCCGCGCGAGCTAGGGGCCTGCGACGCGGAAGCCGCATCCGCGCCATATCGGCCGGCTGAACGCGCAGCCTTCATACCGACGATGATCCTCTCGCGCGCCGTGACCTCGTGGCTTAACGAGATCGCAGCGTCGCGTGCGCCTCTGCAAGCGCGCCTCGGCGAGAAGCCGATGTCTGTGCGCGTGAGCCGAACCGTCTGGCAGGTGGAGCCGGCTGTGACGTCGATGCTTGACTGCGTCTTCGACGTAAATGGCGAAACCTTGATTCTGTCCTTGCCAGCTCCGCTTGCGGAAGCGCTGATTGCGACCGTGCAGGATGGCCTTACCTTACCTTCTGAGCCGACGCGTTCGCTGGTCCTGGAACTTGCGCTGGAACCCTTGCTTGCCCCGCTGGAAAGATTGATGCAGCGCAATCTGCAGCTTGTTCGCACCGAGGAGGCGCCGAATATTAGGCCTTATCTTGAATTTGACGTCGCCTATGGTGAGCTCGCCAGCAAGGCGCGGCTGCTTCTATTCTCGCCACTTGACGGTCCCGTTCCGCCGGCTTTCACCGCGCTCGGCGAGCTGCTCGGCCGATTGCCGCGACAAACGGCCAGGCTGTCCTCCGAACTCCCGGTCATCGTTGCAGGCCAAGTCGGTTCGCTTCGCGTCGCGATCGGCGTTCTTCGCCGAGCAGAGCAAGGCGACGCGCTGCTCCCGGACTTAATTCCACTCGCGCGAGGCCAGATCATTCTCGCAGCAGACCGATTGTGGGCCCCTGCAGAGATCGGCGGCGACAGGCTGGTGCTGCGAGGACCATTCCGCTCGCGATCCCACCCCCTAACAAGTGAAGACATGATGCCCCAAAGCCAGGTGCAACAGCAGCCTCCGTCAGAGGCGGATATCGACAGCATCGAGATTACACTCATATTCGAATGTGGCCGCTGGCCGATGCCCTTGGGAACCTTGCGTACCCTCAACGAAGGCCACGTGTTCGAACTTGGCCGGCCTCCGGATGGGCCGGTGGATATCCTTGCCAACGGCCAACGTATCGGCCGGGGCGACATCGTGCGGATTGGGGACGAGCTGGCCGTCAGGCTGCGCGGCAGGTTGACGCTTAATGACTGAGGTTCAACCCAGCATCCTTGCGCTTCTTGCGATCACCGTCGGCCTTGGCCTGCTGGCCTTTGCAGTCGTGACAACGACCGCCTTTATCAAGGTCTCGGTTGTTCTCTTCCTCGTGCGCAATGCGCTGGGGACTCAATCGATCCCGCCGAACATCGTGCTTTACGGAGCGGCACTGATCCTGACCGTGTTCATCAGCGCTCCGGTGTTCGAGCAGACCTATAACCGGCTTACCGATCCGCAACTTCGCTACCAAAGTTTCGATGACTGGGTGACGGCCGCCAAGGAGGGACAGGAGCCGCTCCGAGCTCATCTGAAGAAATTCACTAATGAAGAGCAGCGCCGCTTCTTCTTGTCCTCAACGGAACACGTCTGGTCGGAGGACATGCGCGGCAGCGCCACGGCAGATGATTTTGCGATTCTCGTGCCGTCGTTTTTGATCTCCGAACTCAAGCGTGGATTCGAAATCGGCTTTCTTCTCTATCTTCCCTTCATCACGATCGATCTCATTGTAACGACGATTTTGATGGCAATGGGTATGTCGATGGTATCCCCCACGGTGATATCTGTCCCCTTCAAGCTCTTTTTGTTCGTCACGATCGACGGCTGGTCACGTCTCATGCACGGGCTGGTATTAAGCTACACGACGCCAGGAGGTTGACCATGAACGAAGCCAGCATCCTTACACACCTGAGTCAATCTCTCGTGCTCTTCATGATCTGGGTTCTGCCGCCGCTGCTCGCAGCTCTCATCTCTGGGCTGATCATTGGCCTCATCCAGGCGGCAACTCAGCTCCAGGATCAAACCCTGCCACTGACGGTCAAGCTTCTGGTTGTCGTCGCCGTGCTCGCCGGGTTTTCTCCCGTGCTCAGCGCTCCACTGATCGACCAGGCCGAGCACATCTTCAGTGAGTTTCCAGCACTTACCGCAAGATACTAGCAGAGGTCGGATGGCTGGCCTGTCACCCGCAGAGGCGCAAGCTCTCGTTCAGGGCACGATCGAGCTCGTGGCCGCAGCCGGCCTGAGTGCGGCCCGCGCCCTCGGCATCATGCTGGTGCTTCCCGTCTTCACCCGGCCGCGCATCAGCGGTTTGGTTCGGGGAAGCCTGACGATTGCGATCGGCCTGCCGTGCCTCCCTCACATCAAGCTAGGTCTGCAGGCCCTGGACCCGAACACGCGCCTAGTCAGCGTTACCCTGCTTGGCCTGAAGGAGGTGTTCGTCGGTCTTATGCTCGGCATCCTGCTCAGTATTCCACTATGGAGCATACAGGCAGTCGGCGACATCATCGATACACAACGAGGAATTTCAAGCCAAGTTGCGGGGGAGGATCCCGCGACGCATAGCCAAGCGTCCGGAACCGGGCTTTTTCTCGGTGTTACCGCAGTTACGATCTTCGTTCTGGTCGGCGGGCTGCAGACCATGGTGAGCGGCCTTTATGGCAGCTACCTAGCGTGGCCTGTCTATCAGTTTCTGCCTGCCGTCACAGCGCAAGGGGCAATGGAATGTCTGGCCCTTCTCGACCGTATCATGATGACGACCTTGTTAGTCGCCGGGCCGGTGCTGGCCCTGCTGCTGCTGGTCGATGTCTCGGTCATGCTGCTGGGCCGTTTTGCATCTCAGCTCAAGATGAACGATCTCTCCCCAATGATCAAGAATGTTGCATTCGGGGTCATCATGGTCAGCTACGCCATTTATCTGCTTGAATACGCCGGAGCTGAAATCCTGACCTCGAACAACATGCTCGAGGATCTGCAGAAGCTCTTGAAATGAGCTCTACGAGTGAGGAGAAAAAGCTTCCTCCGACGCCCAAGAAGCTGCGCGATGCCCGCAAGAAGGGGCAGAGCGCGCGCAGCTCGGATCTGGTGAGCGGCGTCAGCGCCTGTGCCGGTTTCGCCTGCCTGTGGTGGCGAGCGGGTGCGATCGAGGACAAGTGGCAGGAGACGGTCCGTCTAGTCGATAAACTGCAGGACCAGCCGTTCACAAGCGCGGTGCCACAAGCGCTCAGTGGCTTGCTAGAACTTTCGATTGCCACGGTCGCTCCGTTGCTCGCCGCTGCTGTGACAGCAGCTCTTCTGGCCAATGTCCTGGCCAATGGCGGCTTTATGTTCGCTTCGGAGCCGCTCAAGCCGAAGCTCGAGAAACTGGATCCCATCAAAGGCTTGAAACGCATCGCCTCGAAACGTTCGGCCATCGAGCTGGGCAAGACCCTGGCTAAGGTGGTGTTGCTTGGTGCGACCTTCTTTCTCACCGTGATCGCGAGCTGGAAAGCGCTGGTGTACCTGCCAGTCTGCGGCATGGGCTGTTTTGGCTTCGTCTTCACCGAGGTTAAGCTGCTGATTGCGATTGCCGCTGGAGCTTTTCTGGTCGGCGGATTGGCTGACCTCCTAATCCAGCGCTGGCTGTTTATGCAGGACATGCGCATGACGGAAACGGAGGCCAAGCGGGAGAACAAGGAGCAGCAAGGCAATCCGCAGGTGAAGCGTGAGCACCGACGTCTGCGGCAAGAGTCGGCCAATGAGGCCCCGCTCGGAATCAGTCGGGCCACGTTGATATTGCGGGGGTCGACAACGTTGATTGGGCTGCGCTATGTGCGCGGCGAGACCGGCGTGCCGGTCTTGGTTTGCCGTGGCGAAGGCGAAGCTGCTTCACAACTACTTGGTGAGGCGCGCGCGCTGCGCCTCACCATTGTGGATGACGATGTCCTGGCGCGTCAGCTGCTCGGCAAAGCAAAGCTCGGCAACCCTGTTCCCTCGCAATATTTCGAATCGGTCGCAAAAGCGCTCTATGCGGCGGGGCTAGTGTAGATCATTCTGTCCTGACGCTGCGATCTGCGGCGAGGCGCTCGATGGACGCTCGGATGTTCCGCAAGGCGACGATGCGCTAGCCCGAAAGCCTCTGGGCCGCGGCCTCGCCGACCGGATCACCGCGTCAGCTGCGGCGCCAAGCGGCGCCACAACCTGTTCGCCCATTTCGAGAGCTTCAGCGCCTACAACTCAGCCGGCCTGTACCGCCGTGGGTAGAGGAGTCCTGCCATTCGGTTGACAAGCCGGTAGTGCTGATCGTCAACTAAGACGGCTGCCATCTGGAGCATGCTCTCTGTCGCCTATCTCGAGCCGCGCTGCTACAGGTTCATACGATCACAGCGTTTATATCGTCTCAAGATCAGCCCGAGTGCCACATTGCGCCGCACACGTTCGAGAGCCGCAGGACATAATCCTGCGTGCGGGGAGAAAAGTAAGCCTCCAGCTAAACTCGGGGCTAAGGGTATTGCAGCCATTGTCCATCGACGCCGTCTTCCCGCGCAGGGTGCTTACAACGTCGATTGCTTCACCTAACCGAACTCGCTAGCTGACACCGGACAAGCTTCGGCGAACATCGCAGGTTCGCCCCGGCAGTTAGCTCTTCCTATCGAAGCATGGATTTCGCATTCGGTCGGCAAGAACCTCTGGATGATCCCGTATAGATCGCGTTCACTCCCTCCTTTGCTGGCACGTTACCTAATGACGTAGGTATCGCGTGTTGGCAATTGTGGTACCTTGTAGGGGATGATCGAAATGAGCCTAGGTGTGGAGCGCTGCAGTGGCTTCAGCTGACCCGCCAAGAGTCCTACGATTGCACTGAACTCAAGATGCCGCGAGTTATCTAGCTCGCATTGCCGTAGATACCTCTGTTTGTCGAATAGATCTCTTGTTGGGCGGAGGGAGGCAGAGGCTGCGCGCTCAAGGGGGCACAGATCCGGTTGGGCGGCCGATGCCGGGATGAGTGATGACGTGATCGCCACAAGTCGGGGCGTCGGCCACTTGGTGGTCTGCCACCCTTCGACGTTTTTGTCGAAGGCAACCTGGCGGAGAACCAAAGCGAAGAGCCGCCTACCGCGCAGAGTGCGAGCTCAACGACAAGGAAGAGGCCCTTCTGGTGGCCGCCTGCAGTCCTCCGACAGGCCGGGTGCTGGACACCGGAGCTGCTGGCTGGCGCGATCCTCAGGCTGACGTGGTACCAGAGCCTGTCGCCGGAACGTCGTTCTCACTCTCGACCGCGACTGGCCCACACGGGCCGCTTTCGTTTTGGGAATTTTCGGGTCTCGTCAGCTTTCAGTAATCCAGCCCGGATACAGAGCCGTTGTGGTTAACGGGACGTGGCAGGGACAGCGCTATCTATCCAGAACGGTCAGCGCCGAGTCACGCTTTCCGCTAAACTCAACGGCAGCGCGGGGCGGCAGGGATAGTGCCTTTAGCCACCCCCCCAAGTCGGTAGGCGCCAGGCCGCACCCGCGCTGATTCCTGTCGCTGACCTTCTGCAGTCAGCTTTAGTGGTTTTAAGCGTTCGGAGGGGGGACATGACCGCTTCAACTCAACATCTTCGACTTATGCGCCCAAGTGCGGCGCAACCAGCCGTTGCCAAGTTTGTCTCTTTATGTGCCCCCGAGCTTTCAGCACGGAGATCAGTGGGCGCCGGGAGAACTCAAGTTGCGAATGGGTTTGCACAAGCTTCTGCCATCCGTGTCTGAGCCAAAGAAAAGTCTCGCTCTCGGGGACGTGAACTACACAGCCAGTATCGGGCCGCCGGACTCGGAACACGAGATTTTTCTCCGCAGAAACTGAACTGGCTTCCGATTGAAGTCAGCCAAGACGGCGAGTCGTGCCCGCGCTGCCTGCGATCCGAAGCTGATGCCCGAGCCACGTGAAGCGACTACCAGTCTTGGGGCTATAGCTTCGTCGCCTTGGCCGAGGGTCTGCAGAACGCGCTGTGGTGGCTCGGCGGGCCAGCGCGTGAGCATCGCACCGGGCCGAGGCTGCTCAGTGACAATGGTTCGAATTGCGTGGCGGACGATCTGGCCGAGTGGCTCGACCCGAGGGCATGCAGCAGGTGCGCGGCGCTCCGTACGTCATCAAGACAAGGAAGAAGATTCGCCGTTCTCTGACTGGCCTCACTTTTGCTTGCTGCTCGTTCGCTGGAGGGCAGATCTGAGGTGGAGATTAGAATGTCTGCATTGTCGACGCTTAACGTACTTGCGCTTCCTTTGGCGACAATGATTGCGCTATTCCCAGCATCCGCAAAAGCGCCGATCTGGAGTTCGAGCGATCAGTATGGTACTTTTTCCCTTGATGGTTATTCCTGGAACAACGACGTATATGGTCAAGGTGTTGGGCCTCAGACGATCTCAGTGTATTCAATCAATCAATGGAGCGTGCGGTCGAATCAACCTGACACTGATGGCATTAAGAGCTATCCCCACGGAGCTTTCAATGTCGGGAAACCGCTGAGCGCGATCAACGACCTCAGGTCAAGCTTTAACCAGAGCGTCCCGACTGGCGGCCGTTGGAACTTCGCCTACGATATCTGGGATAGCTCAAATGCCTACGAGATAATGCTGTGGACCAACTACACCGGAAATCCCGACGGAAGCGGTGATGTTAAGCCCATTTCTTACAAGTATAACTCTTCAGGGACCGCCGCGATTCCAGTCTACACAGGCGTGAATGTGGGGGGAGCCACTTGGAACGTGTTTGAAGGCTGGAACAAACACAAGGTTATTTCGCTTCTGCGCAGCTCCAAAACCAACAGCGAAACTGTGGATATCAAGAGTATCCTGCAATGGATAAAGTCGAAAGGATACTTCGGCGACATAATCGTCGGCAGCGTCCAATACGGCGTTGAGATAACCTCGTCCCCAGGCGGGCAAAACTTCGACGTCAATCATTGGGCTGTAATCTCGAAGTGACTACCTTGGGATCTACGAGCGGGGACAGCGGCAAAGGCAGTGCCAGAGCCGTTGTTCGAGCTGAGGTTGGGAGTCGGACTGGTCCATACTACCTGTGAAGTCGTCGAAGGTAAGGGATGCATGAAGGGAAGGGACCAGCCCGAGGGGAGCCTGCTTCCGGCAGGGGCTGAATCCTCACATGGCGCTTGATGCTGTGCATACGGTGATCACGAACCAGCACGTGAACTGGGTGCTCGATGCCGACATACCCAGCTTCTTCGACTCGGTCGACCACGAGTGGCTGTTGCGGATGGGGGCGCACAGGATCGCCGATCCTCGCATCTTGCAGCTCATCGGGCTGTGGCTGCGAGCCGGCGTTCTTTAGAGCGGCGAGAAGCACGAGACGGACAGGGGAACGCCGCAAGCGGCGGGCATCAGCCCGCTCCTTGCCAACATCTTCCTGCACTAAATCCCCGATCTCTGGACCCAGAAATGGCGTCATCGCCACGCACGCGGTCTTATCGTGATCGTGCGTTACGCGCACGACTTCGTCATGGGCTTCGAGAACAAGGCAGATGCGCGGGAAATGCTCTCTTTGCCCTCAAGGCGGGCTGGCCGGCTTCGGCCTGATGCTTCATGAGGTCAAGACGCGGCTGATCGAGTTTGGCCGGTTCGCGGCCCTCTCGCGTCAGCGGCGGCGAGCGGCGGCCAGAGACCTTCGCCTTCCTCGGCTTTACCCATTACTGTGGGCGGAACCGAGATGGCCGGTTCATCGTGAAGCACAAGACGGAAGGGAAACGCCTGACGCGCAAGCTAACGGCGTTGCGCCAGGAGGCCTAGCGCTCACTGGCAACGCAGCACGAGTGGCTCGCCGCCGTTCTGCGCGCACACTATGGCTATTATGGCAGGCCGCACAATTGTCCAGCGCTCGACGGCTTCCACCGCGAAGTGCGTCCGACCTGGATGTTGTCTGAGACCGCGTAGCCAGAAAAGTCGGCGCATGGGCCGGCCGGAGTTCGAGACCCTGACGGCACGCTTCCGCCTGCCAACTCCACGCATCACTCGCACATGGGCGCAGGCGCGGATATGACGCGGGTTACCCTCGGCAAGAGCCGGGTGCGGGAAAGCCGCCTGACCGGATCTGTGAGGGCAAAGCCAAATGGCCGAGCTCCTCGACCACTTGCTCTGCAGAGCGCCGTGCTGCCGAATGCTTACTTAATTGATAGCTGCTTGAGATCATGGTGGCACTGGAAAGGTCGGATTTGCTCATCGCCCGGCATCGTTGAAGCGTCCATCTAAGATCTCAGGAAGGAGGAGCTGTCCGAGGTGCTGAGGAGCCCCTCATTCAGCCAAATTGTGGCTGATGGAAGAGAAGAACGCGGCCTCCCGGCAGGCTTTCTGCCGTGTAGAGCTGACCGTGGATAAAAAAAGCGGTCATTGGGACGTCCCGGCTCGGCAGAAGGCGTAGACTCTGCAGTGTGTCGATCACGGCAGGCGAAGCCTCTTGGGAGGCGTGCGTCCATCCGTCGCCCAAGAACTCTCCCAGTTCAGGCGCTTGCGGGACTGGCTGATGGCCTGATGCAGGTGCGGCAGACGACAGAGGAAGGTTCGGCGCCAGCACCGAGGGAGCGTCCCCGCTCCATTCGAAGGGAGCCGCCGAATCAAGGCCTGGCGCCAGACCGCCGTAGATATCTGAGCGAGTCCTCGGTGCCGCAGGCGTAGCTTCGCCCGGCAAAGCGGGCCGAGGGTGATGAATGAGCTGAACGTCCTTGGGCCCTGCCGGTCCCAATATGGCCGTGTAGCGTTCGCCGCCGATCTCAAAGTTCATGATTGGATGTTCCGCAACAGGCAAGAAGTCCCACTGGCCCAAGGTGGTCAGCATCATGTCGGGGGCCAGCTGGGTGCGATGGGAAAAATTCTTGGGAACGGCGAACGAAACATCGAACGTATCACCGACAGCGGGCGACCGCAGATGGACGAGCTGAACATCATCAAGTCCTCCCGGTCCCAAGACGGCCATATAGCGTTCACCTCGAATATCGTAGGCCTTTACCCGCTGTGCTGCATCCGGCAAGAGGCCCCAGCGGCGAAGCCTGTGCATCATATTCGGCGCGGCCTGAGTCCCATGGGAGAAATCTTCGGGGACGCTCAAAGACGCATCAAAGGGCTCGCCAGCTGCCACGAACGTCTGCTCAAGCGTGGTCTGAGCCCCAGCGCCTTCGTTCATCATCTGCCGAAAGTGGTCTTCAGAGGCGGAATTCGGCTCCCTCGAGCTCGCCTGCCAAGTGGCGGCATCGAAAAGCTCTTCCTGAGCAACACTTTGCACCGGCGAGGGGACGGTTGAACTCATCGTTGGCCAAGGCAGCAGTGCATCGAAGGTTGGCGCCGGCATGAGGTTCTCGCGATCCGCGGCATCGAAAAGCGCGTCCTGAGGGACACTTTGCACCGGCGAGTGGATGGTTGAACTCATTGTTGGCCAAGGCACCAGTGCATCGAAGGTCGGCGCCGGCATGAGGTTCTCGCGATCCGCGGCATCGAAAAGCGCCTCCTGAGGGACACTTTGCACCGCCGAGTGGATGTTTGAACTCATTGTTGGCCAAGGCAGCAGTGCATCGAAGGTTGGCGCCGGCATGAGGTTCTCGCGGACCGCGGCATCGAAAAGCGCGTCCTGAGGGACACTTTGCACCGGCGAGTGGATAGTGGAACTCATCCTTGGCCAAGACACCGGTGCATCGGAGGTCGCCCCCGACAAGAGCTTCTCGCGGTCCGCGGCATCGAAAAGGGCTTCCTGAGCGACACTTTGCACCGGCGATTGGGGCATTGAACTGACCGTTGGCCCAAGCATTGTCGCGGGCAAGAGGTGCTCGCCATCCGCGGCATCGAAAAGCACATCCTGGACGACACTTTGTACAGGAGAATGGGCTAACCCCACTCCATGCCAGACCTGCGGAGCATTGAACCCGGGCGGCAATGAGCCGCGCCCCTCCGCAACGTTTCCTGTCGGCTGCTCATCGGCCGGCCGCATGGGCGAGGAAGCGGACGGCTGAGTGACCTTGCGCGAACTGCCTCCTTCCCCGCCCAAATTGTTCTGCCTGATCGCGCGATAGTCGCGAAAGGCGTTCAAGGCGGCGATGAGGGCCCTGTC
Source organism: Bradyrhizobium sp. CCBAU 25360 (assembly GCF_028128695.1). Lineage (NCBI taxonomy): Bacteria > Pseudomonadati > Pseudomonadota > Alphaproteobacteria > Hyphomicrobiales > Nitrobacteraceae > Bradyrhizobium > Bradyrhizobium sp. CCBAU 25360. The sequence continues at coordinate 163,438 of NZ_LBJA01000044.1, read as the reverse complement.
ATTCGGAAACAATTTGTGCGCGTGGCCAAGCAGTTTATCATCATTGAGCTCGGCAATGGACAGGGGGCGGAGCGCTGCCGCCAACTTCCGCAGAGCGCTCGCATAGCACTCGGCCCTACTCTTGCCGATCCGTCGACCAAAGCGTGCCTCGGCGGCGTCCCTGATGAGATTCTCATCTTTCCTGGAAGGACGATAATGTGTTGAGAGGGGGCCAGGGTTGGCGTCGGGCTCGCGATACCGACTGACCATTGACAATGCTGGGGCGATGATCTTATCGCCTGGCAGCAGCTTCTCAGCGTAGCGGCTCAACGTATCGTCATCCAGCCCAGAAATTGATTTGCCAGACTTCTTCAGTGCGTCCGCCAAGTTGCGAAGCCGACGATCATACATTTCGACGGTGGTTTTACTCGGCGGCTGCCCTCGATCGAGAGCCGCGGCCGACGCCGCTTGGATGAGGCGATCGTCTTCCTCAGTGACATCATATAGCGCCGCGTGAGGATATACGGGGCCCGCTTCTCGCACGCCTGCCAGGTGCTGCTCAAACGCCGCATTCGGCTGCTCCGGCTGTTCCACGGTCGCGTCTGACGCAGTGAACTCTTTATCGGCTGGGTTGATCGTGTTGAATCGGTCCATGGTCAGTCCGCTGGCATCGTTCTCTCGTTACTCCGCTACTCACGTTAGCTTTCCAAAATCTGACGTGGCCAGGCGGAAAGGTAGAATGAAAGGGGAATACGGCGGGCGTGCGCTGTAGCATCGCTCGAGCGGGCAAAAGAAAGCGCCGGATGAAAAACAGCGTCTTCAACTGAGGTGTTGAGCTGCAATGGTGGTGTGCGCCACAGACGTTCGCTACCGTCTTGATCTTCAGATCTCGGTCCCTTTACAGCGCGATGATCGTGAGGACCGGGCCCCCCGGGGGCTTTCTATTAGTCGGAGGTCAGGCGCGAGGCGGCGACGGCTCGCTCGCTCCTTGAACCAACGAGATATCGGTATGGGCGGCACCAGAATTGAGCGCACTCTTGCGCGTTCCTGACAAGCATTCCCAGAAACGCGCGCTTTCAATAAAGCTCGCCATCTCTGGTTGGTGGTCGCCTGCTGCGAGAATAGAAGCGAAACGAAGTCATTCGTATACCACCTCGGTCCATGTTCGGTTTCAATACCCGCTCCGATATGCTGGGCGGCAGATTAGCTCAGGGATTGCCGACGGCTATTGATCCATGAAGCCAGAGCCCGAGCGCGTTTTGACTGCTGATGGACGGGTCGTTCTATTGAGAGGCAACGCTAGCGCGTTCAAGGGGGCGGCAACTGTGATACTCGCGTAACGCGATCGGATGGGACGACGATGATGCAAACCAGCTGCCGAGCGCGTTACTGAAATGGAGCCAGAAATGGGCGCTCCCTAGCCATAACGCCGCGCGGTCAAACGACCGGTGGTCGCCACGCCTAAGTCACCCTCTTGGACACGCCGCATAGATCCCAAACTCTCTCTTCCGGCGTCGATCTCGCATAAGCAGGTCCGGTCACGCTTTCACTGTCGAAGCGCTCAGGGTGGTGATGGCGACCTTCTTGAGCACGCGCACGCGACGTGGAATTTCCGGACGAGATCCATTGGTGCGGGTGAACATCCACCATCCGTTCTCGATCTGAGCCGTGCGGCACGTTGCGCTTGATCGTCACCACTCCCAAACCATAGCGCGGCTTTGCGCGTTACGATCGACTCGTCGCTCCTTGCTGGCCACATGGAGGGCAGCGGTGTTGATTTCCAGACATTCGCCAAAAACTGCTATCGGAGCGGCTGTACATTCGGTGCTGTCGTTCCCGCCGCGTTCGGGGCTGCCGTACCTGGTCCCTCTTCTCCGTTGCTCTTGTTACGCGGGGGGAAGGTACCGTAGTTGGCCAGAGGAATGGCGGCGCGATCGCCATTACTTGTGATGACAGACCGATTGTCCAGCAGGTCGAGCGGATCGTTTACCATAACTGCCAGATTGTTCTTGGTCGAGCAACCAAGCGTGGGTTCGAACGAATTGTCGTTCACGGCTGGTCCGACGATCAAAAGCGACGGACAGATCGGAGGATGGGCATCAAAGGTGATCGCCTCGATCCTCACGCCGGAACGGAGCGGCAAATCGACGGGGGAAGCGAACAGGCGGATGTTATAAGGAGCAACGCCCATGGCGCGGGCCTCGTGCGCCACTTGGGCAACGAGCCTGGGTGAGCCGGTGACATCCACATGGAGTGCATCCCGCCGGCCGCCGCTGACGTTCGCGATAAAGCTCCGCAGCTGATGCTTTTCGGAGCCACGTAGGCTCTGCAGGAACAAGATACGTTTCTTCTGCTCGACTTGTATTGCTTGTTCAGCCGGCCCGAGATGGATCGAGGCACTGTTTGCGCAGCCGCCCAATGTTGTCCCAATAACGATCAAGTGACACAAATGTCGTAAGGTCATTGACGATCCTCATTCGATGATAAAGCCGGCGCTCCCGGTCAATCCTGGTGCGCTGGTGCGAGGCGCATCGCGGTCCCGCGGCGGCCGGGCCACCGTGTTCGTCAAAATGCGCCCCGCGTCTGACGGAGGTGAGATGCGGTCCGTCGGCGCACTCATCTTGTTTGGGTTCGATGCCGGCCGCACGATGTAGGGCGTGACAATAATCACCAGCTCGGTTTCACGTTTTTGAAAATCTGAGGAGCGAAACAGCGCACCTAGGATCGGCACATCGCCGAGCCAGGGAAACTCGCGTATGTCAGTGTTGAAGTTGCGCCTGATGAGGCCGCCGATTGCAAAGCTCTGACCGCTGGCGAGCTCGACAACGGTGCTCGCGCGTCGCGTCGAGAGTGCAGGGACCGCCATGCCATTGATTCTGACTTCGCCTTCGCTCGACAATTCGCTGACTTCGGGTTTCACACGTATATTGATCTGATTGTTGTTAAGCACAGTCGGGACGAATTCCAGGCTCACGCCGAACTGCCGGAATTGGACGGAAACCTGTCGATTGTCCTGCATGACTGGAATCGGGAATTCTCCGCCGGCGAGAAAGCTTGCGGCTTCGCCGGACATTGCCGTCAGATTCGGCTCAGCCAGGATTGAGGCGAGGTGCTCGCTCGCGAGGGCGTCGAGAACAGCGCTCAGGTTGGTATTGCCGGCGCTAACCCCGATCCCGATCGTGCCGCCGCCGCCGGCCGCGCCGGACCCCCCCTCTTTGCCGCTAATGAGGAAAGCGCCGCTTGGGCCGGAGGCAGTGAAGTGGATATTGAGATCCTTGACCGCGCTGCGGGAGACTTCTGCCACCCGGACGCTGAGATTCACCTGCAACGAGCCAGCGACCTGTATCTTGTTGGCAACCAGCGCGCCCGCCCCAAGAAACTGCTCAGTGACCTTCCTGGCGTTCTCGACAACATCGGCGTTGGGCGCGGTCCCGCTAAGAATCGCGCCGCGGGGGGTATAGCTGACTTGTATCGGATAGTCGCCGACCTCGGCCTTCAGCGCGGCCCGCAGATCCTCGATCGGTTGAGTAACGACAATACGCAGCTCAGCCAGAGCCTCTCCCTTGTCGTTCAGGGCGAACAGGCTCGTCCGTCCCGACTTTTTGCCAAAGACGAAGATCGTGGTGTTCGACGGCGCCTGATAGTCCGCAATCGCCGGGTCCGCGACAAAAATGCTCGCAGCCGGTCCGGTCAGATGAACTGTCTTGCCCTGCGAGGATGTAAGGCTAAGCGTGCCAGTGGTGCTGCCAGATCCCGCGCGTGGCTGTTCTGCTTTGCCATCTCGCTTTGTCTGAGCTGTGGCAGCAAACGGAAATAACAGAGCGACTGCGCACAGGGCGTAGCAGAGACGATGAAAAGTGGCATGGTGCGAGCGGCCTGCCACCATGGACGGCTCATCAGCGCAGGCGGCATTGTCAACGATGTTCAAGGGAGTATCGCTTTCAGGTTCGATTGGCTAGGCAGCCGAGGCTGCGCCAATGAGTTCAAGGGTGTAACCGACACCGCGCGCGGTCTTGATCCTGAGCGTTGCACCCGCCTGGCTCAAATGCGTGCGCAAGCGATAGATCCCGACTTCCAGCGCATTGGTCGAGACTTCGTCGTCAAATGCATACAAGCTATCTTCAAGCGATGCGCGCGGTACGGTACGGCCCGCTCGGTTGAGCAGATGTTCAAGAATGCACACTTCCCGGCGCGCAATTCTGAGGATACGACCACCGACCGATACCTGTCGCGCGATCGGATCGAAATGCAGATTCCCGAATGTCACCACCGGCGCCGTCATTTGCGTTGACCGTCGTAAAATCGCTCGCATACGAGCAATGAGTTCGTCGGTAGACACGGGCTTAGGCAGAAAATCATCCGCGCCCGCATTGAAAATCGCAATCCGCCGGCCGAGATCATTGAGACTGCTCATCATCATGGTGGGCATTGACCGTCCCTCGCGCCGCAACTGCTTCAGCCAGTCCAATCCGTCGCCATCGGGCAAAGCCGATTCGAGCAGGACCATGTGGTAGTTCGCGCAATCGAGCGCGGCCGCCGCCTCATCCAGCGTGCGTGTTACGTCGACGGCGAAGCCGCAACTTAGCAGCACTTCCTTCACGTGGCGGGCAAAGTCCGCATGATGATCAACCAGAAGAATTCGCATTTCATTGCCTCTCGTCCATCCACGAAGACCTGAGCGCGTCACGGTTGAGCGTGGGGCTCGATGGGACTGAGAGGAGGCTGGACTGGTGTGAGTTTGAACAGCCGAAACGAGAGGGTGGAGCGGACCGCTGTGGCCTGCTTACGGCGTCGGCGCCGCTCAAGATGCCCCTCATGCCAGATCTGATTTTGTTTAAGAGACTGGCAACCGCGGCAGCCCGCTGAAGCGTCCGTGGGCCGATCGCGGCCGTTCTTGCACGCACTGACCCGGCCCCCGCAGTACGAATAGCGCCGAGCCGCGTAAGCGAAACCAAAGCGCGGGAGACGATCGGATTTGTGGCTGAACAGATGAGCGAAACCGACATGGAAACTCCCCAATTCGTCTTGGTCTGCGGCCAGTCTTGCTGGGCTGTCGAGCCTGTCGTGTCGTGAAGTCACGACAGTGCAAGTCTTTCCGGTATTCATGGACACCTCACGCGAGGCAGCTGGCCACTGGCTTCACAGGCCGAGATGCACGCCGAAACGATCAATGCCCCTCGCGGTCGGAAGAGCACCCTCTCGCTCGGAATTGTTCGGACGCAAGGTGTCAACCGTGCTTAAGTTCTGACGCGCCCGAGGTCCCCGCATACGTCGCAGCCCGGCGAAAGCTGCGAGCCATTGCAGAAACGAGCTCCACAGTTTTGCCATCGCGCATAGATCCCGGTGCCTACACCAGAACCATTTCGCCTCACGGAGTGCACGGCGCCAGAACGATCGGATCTCGACTTCGGAGTTGGAGTGTGCCCCGCAAGGCCGAGATAGCCGCTGCCAGCGTTCTTCTCGCACGGCGCATCTTGATTCGCTTGGGATAGCATCGGCGCTGCATCCTTTGATCTTCACATGGGCGATGTGGGACGCTGGTCCTGGAGAGGAGCTATCCAGCAGCATGATTTGGCCGCGCAGCGGAGCATTGTTCTTTTGAGACGTTCGCAATTCTTGCTACCTGTCAGGAAGAGTTCACGCGAGCGGGGTCGGTGTCGCGGTTGTCAGAAATCCTACAATCTGACGCTAGGTGAGGTTCAAGTGCTTTTGACCGCTGGTCCGTGGCAGTGCTCTTGAACTCGCAAGGACTCTTTGGCCATGACGACACGTCCTAACCAAACTATCGAGTTGCGCGTCGCGCGCGTCCATCTCCTCAATGTCATGAGCATATCGTCGGTCCAAATCAAAGCTTAGCTTGAGTCAAAGGCGATGACAGTGTGTGAAGGCGGTGGTCTTTGCTGGCCCTTTAGGTGTGACGTCGCGGTCGTGCGGTCGACTTCGTGCGTGCGATTTCAGCAGGGGGACAGTGGCGCCCCGTAATGCGATCTGAGGCGCAGGAGCTAACCTCTGCGATGCAGCCGCCGGAGCTCGCGAGCTGTTTTAACAGGCAAGGGACTGGAAGGGTTGCGAAACGACATTCTTGAATGCTGCCTCCATGCATCACGAGCGACTATGGAGCTTTTAGGCAAGATCGGCAAAATCGATTGTTTTGATGGAACGCATCCAGGTGGCGAATAGACCATTGTGCTGCGGCACGGCTTGCCGCGTGAGTGAGACTTTATTGACTTGATCTTTGATACGATCCTGTTCGATCTCTTGGGATCGATCGCACCATCAATGGCAGGTCGAGGTGCGGAAACGATCGATGCGCGGCCTTAGCGGCTCGCGTCGTCTGAACGTTCTTCCGAATGGTGTCGGCGGCGGCTGGATCGATGCGAGGAGGCCGCAGCACTCGAATGAGGCCGGGGAAGAACAAACAATGGCACGTGTGTGTCCTCCGCCACAATGTCGGGTACCTCTTGCGATGTGGGCGCCCCTTCTTCCCTCGCACGGGTCAAGGGATAGGTATCAGAGCCTGTGGCCAAGCCATTATCGTTGTTCGTGAAGCGGGCTCGCGGGGATGACCCTTCCTTCGGGTGGTCATCTAGTCAGCATTAAGGGACCTACGAGCATGGCGCAGTCGCCAGTTGGACTAATCGTTACTCTCCAGTCTTCCGCTTGAAGGGATTGTCTTCGCTGGCGACACGATAGGTTTCCAAATTGCCGCCCAGGAACAAGCGCTCTGTCTCACTAGTTGGCGTTCTGCCAAGCGAGCACATCAAATCCACATCCCCATCGATGTTGTCGCTATCCTCCACATTCATTGCAAGGCCAATACTGCTCAGTACGTCGTCGGGCGTCCACACCGCAGACTTCGGCACGACGTAGGTATGCAGCGTGTTGGCATTGTTTGCGATCGCTCTCGACCAGTGGTCGCGGGAAACGCTGAGTTTCGAAGGGTCTTCGACCAACGACACGAATGGAGAAGCGATCTGACCGCGCATATGCCATCCAGCCTGGCGTGCCAGGTCCAGGGGATATCGCTCCAGAGGGTCCCCAATGGACGAATGATCTCGCGCCGTGTTACGAACGTGTGATATTGCAGATGTCGTGGCTTCCGTGCGCGGTTTGCAATCGCTGTCCTGGTTCTGGAAACGATGCAGCTTGAGATATGTCGATGCCGCTATGTTGTCGTAAATGCGATCCCGGTCGACACTGTTGTCCGCCGCTGGCGTCCATCGCGCTGATTGCTTTTCGGCGAGGGCGATCTCGTTCTTGAGCTCTTGGAGCGTGGCGCCCATTAGCGTTGCCGCAAGCTGGGCGCGCGCGCCGACAAATGATGGGGCTGGATAGCGACTGGTTTCCGAGGCCGCCGCGCCTGGCCCAGACGAGGAGCTGGCGGCGGCGAAAGGTGCCGCTAAGGGGAGTGAAGCCGAGGTTGGGTAGACCGAATCTACATCGTCTAGAGTCAAGTCATGCAGCTGCTGCTCGAAGCTTGCTGGGTCGTTTGAACTGTGCGCCGGCGCGCTGATCTGGGCGTTAAGCTCATCCTGGGGCACGTGGACCCGGCGCGGCTGCTGTGGCGGGTTGTGAACCTCAAAGGGAGTGTCTGCGGCATTTCCTGGATCAACATTCATCTCCGTCTCCCTTCGAAGTGCAGGCGGTCGGCGTCGATCGTTGCAGGTGCAGCTTTCGAGAAGCTGACGGACCAGGAAGGAGGTCATTTAGCTCTGGAAGGAATCGAATAGATTCAGGCAACGTGGCGAACGCACAGCTGGACGGAAGCCGCCCGAAGCGACGGATCATAATACGGTGCTGCCTTGTGCCTTCCGGCATTGGTGTTCGATCAGGTCGAGATCGGGTCCGCTGGGTGAGCTTTTTCGGACCGCCGCGTCGGGTTCGCTCCACCACCTCATTGCGGACGCTTCATCTAGGGAGACGGCCCTTGCACAGCAAGACGGGCGAACTGGCGCTTGCCGGTGGTCGAGTGTCTTTCGTAGATCGTCTCTTTATGCAGATGTGAGAACTGCATTCTCTCGCCCGTTAGGACTGCGACGGACAAGCGCAACGGGCTTCCGTTTTGTTGTTTCCAAGCGGAGGACGAGGCTGGATCAAATCGTTGTAGTCGACGTGCGCGAAGCTAAGCCACCTCGGCAAACCTGACCTACGAGGTTGTGATGTCGGAATAGCTATCACAGCGACTTGCGCCTCATTGCGACAGGCTGCTTTTGTATAGGCGCGAGCGCGCGTTTGTCTGGAATCAGACAAGTGGCTTGCGAGCACGACGTCGTTAAAAGCGCAATCTGCGGTACTTATCGAGGGAGAAGAGCATATGAAGTTTACTGGCCGAGCACTAACGATCCTGTTGTCCTTGCTTTCGGCCGCGACCGCGAGCGCGCCGGCGAGAGCCGACGAGCCCTCGCCGAAATACACCGAGGTGCTTAGTGCCCTCCAGGCGGGTAAGAATGTAAAGCTCATACTAGACATGAGCCGCTGTACCACAGCGGAGGGTGGCAAGCCTGCGTCGGCGACGCAAGCCGGTCTGGTCATCAATGCCTTCAGGGTGACCGTCCAGAACGGCATCAGCTTCGCCAATGCTCATCAAACGGTCGACAGCTCCGGACATGCCGTGACCGAGTACATCCGCCATAGCCTTAGCCGCGAAGGCAAGCTGACGGTGCGAGCCTCGAAACTTGTCGTCGGGACCACCGAACTCGTGAACCAGGGCGAATTCATCTGCGAACTGCCGGATGGCGCAAAGTTCATCTGGTAACGAAGAGCATAGAGCAGGGGGCGCTTCAAGGACTTAATCCTTTAATCGCGCGGACACCTTCGCACGGATACGGATCCTTTCGATCGTCAGGAACGATCAGAGTGTTTCTGACGGTCGTTTCGTCGGGCGAGGATCAAGTTGCACGAACGTGCTGCTCAGGTAACTCATGAGGGCCGCCGATCTAGATTCGATATCAGGGATTGGAAGATCGGCGGTTCAGGCAGTCGTCGGATGGGGGGAGCAAGGCTCTCACTTGAACGCTTCAGATGAACTCGCCAAGGACGCCCTCACGCAGTCTGCGGTCATCGTAAGAACATTCCAAGTCGATCCAGCCGCGGGCTCGCGTTGATGACACTCGACCTAGGCCGCCCAGGATGCGCTCGTATCCTTCATCCGCCTCTTTGGGGGTCCTTTCACCTTGAAATCTCAGTGCTGCCGAATGCAGCCACAAGGTGATTGAACCATCCCGCTTAAGATCATTTGAGCTGGCCGCTATGGGTTTGCTCATTCGTAAACTGCGTTCGCGCGCAGATCGAAGCTCTCTGAGCAAACGATCCGTGGTTTCGGCAGCTTGGGCAACTGCTCGAGGTGCCGACGAGCACCTCGTTCAGGCAAATTGCGCGCCAACGGAAGAGCTGAGCGCGGCCATCGGTTGGGCTGATCGCGTTGTATCGATCCATGCTGCGGTCGGCGGGCATGGTTACCTCGTTCTGTCGCGACTCAGTTAGCTTCGCAAAACCTCACCTGGCCAGGCGGAAAGTAGATTGAACAATGATCGGCAAGGGCGGTCCAACCCGCGGATAAGTGCGGCGAACTTTAGAGACGATACAGGTTCGGGCTGAAACTCTCATGTTTCCAAGCGCGGTACTCGGCCAGTCCCCCGCGCTGGCCAGTTGGGCCGGAGTATTATTGGTAGCGTGAAACGCTACTGTTTGATTCTTCCGAGCGTCGGAAAAGGCAAGTCACCCTTTCCGAGGCCTGTACCACTCAGTCGTTTGTTCCTGACGTTTTGTATGGATTAGATGCGCTAGCGGTCCGATAGTCATCCAGGTTCCCGCCCAGAAATAGTACCTCACGCTCCTCGGTTGGGGTATCGCTCACCCAAGCCAGAGCGGGTTCGTCATTCTCAGTCCCGTCCTCGAGAATACTGACGATGTCTTCCGCCGTCCATGTTGTGACTCTCGGGACCGTGTAGGTGTGCAACTCATTCGCGTTTTCGGCGATTGCTTTGGCGCCATACTCGTTGTCATCGTCCGGCGAAAGGAGCAGTTGTGAGGCCTCCTCGGACAGTGACACAAAAGGCGAAGAACTGGTACCTCCCCTCATGTGCTCTGCCGCTGTGCGACCCAGATCAAGTCGTTGGCCTCCCCAGATATTCCAGGGGGCGGCTTCGTAACGCAAAGCCGCCATGGAACGCAAATGGGCCATCGCGCTTTGACGGTCCAACGCATGTGGCTTGCAATGGCTGGCGTGGTTTTGAAAGCGCTCCAGCTCCACGTATGACGATCCCACCACGTCGTCGTAAACGCGGCCACTATCGACGCGGTCGACCAACGATCCACTCGCTCGTGACCATTTTGCTGATCTTTGCGCAGCGATTTCGATTTCTCTTCTGAGTTCCGCAATGTTAGCGCACGTCAGCGTTGCGGCAAGTTGAGCGCGCGTTCCGACAAAGGATGCAGCCGTGCACCGTTCATTCTCCAGGATAGCTTGCGCTCTCTTGTTACCGTCTGTTACCGTCCGGCTCGATCCAGCCCCGGGTGAAGCCAATGCTGCGAGGATTGGCTGAGACTCTCTAAGCCGCTGCTCAAAGTCTGCTTGCGCTGTCTCTTCCTGTTGCGGCTCGAGGTGATCCATCCGAGCCTCGGATCGGTTGACGTCCTCAAATGGGTCCATGTCGGTCTCCCTTTGCTAGCCTTGTCAATACATTCGTACGAAGTTGATCCGATAAGGATCAGAAACCGAGATGCCGGCAATGTCGATAAGACGCACCGGCTCCGGTTCTCGAACCGATCGGTGTGTTGAGGGCGTATGGGTCGGAGTGACCGCCGATCCTAGTCATTCTTCTGTTCCAGAGTGTGGGCCATCAAGTCGGCCTGCTGTCCGGATAAAGATGCTGCCATGCTAGAAGGCTTAGCTGTCGAACAGCTGACCAGACTCATTGCTTGAAGAAAACGCGGTCTCCTTTCCGGCTACCCCCGCGAGCCTGTTGTTCATTGCAGAGCAGAGTTTGGGAGATAGGGCCATCGTCGCTATCCGCCACGCCAGCGCCGTGTGAAGGTCCGGGGAAAAGCAGCGCGGCCGAAGCGCCGCTATCGGTGAGCTTGAGCGGCGTGGAGAAGTATGCCTGGGCCAGCTTGCATCGGCTCCGAGTGGATCTTCTTTAAGTGCTCGTCAAGATGCTAGCTGTGATCCGAACAGCTGAGCCTGGCTGCAGACGTCGGGCTCGTGTCCGGGCCGGGGTGGCGTGAAGCTCATTCCTCTGTCGGGACTGCTGAAACGAGACCTCGCGTGGGTGCGCCGGCCGCTGGCCGTAAACAAGAGCCGGGCGTGCGATTGCGATTCACGCATCCGCAACACATGGGGAATGGCTTAACTGACAACATTAAAACGCTGTGCGGGCGCGAAACGTTGAACTGCCAACCAGAGCTTGGCCGGGCCACAAACGATTCGGGTGCATAGAATCCGCGGCGGCAAGAACTGGCACACGGGTGCCTCGGTTCGGAAAAGGAAAAACGGGGCGTTGACGCTTGCAGCCGATGCGCCACACAATGCACCACAACGTCGGTCGCGCCTTACAAGCATATCGCCCGCGCAAGCCTTTGGTGTGGCCGGCAGGCGCAGCTGAACAAAAAGTCCTAGGGCAATCATAAGTCTTCCTGGGTCGATCCAAAGCGACCAGCCCGGATAGCCGAAGGAAGCGGCTCTTGGCGCTCGCGGGGTTTCATTTCTGTTGCTAATGGCGGGACGGCGATGACTTAGGTCAGAACGCCGGGCCTGCGTTCGTCCACCATGCTCGCGCGCAGCGTGTCGTCCGTGATCTTTCTCGCTGGAGGTGGCCGCGGACCTCGAGGCGAGCCAGACGGTTCGAAATGGCATTGATGAAGCTGATAGCCTGCGATTCATCACGAAGGCGCGCCCGACCCCATCTGCCGGTAAGTGACGCATTCGATACCCAACTGAGTGATTTCGTGAACGGTGATGCTCCCGATGTTTTACGCTCCAAGGCGTTTGTCTTCAAAAGTAACTGAGTCCCGTGCACATACTCGCGGCGCTCTCATGAGGGAGGCCTCGAGGACGGGCATTCCTGCAAAGTCGCGTCGCGGTCGGTCATCATGCCGATAGAAAAAGCGAGAACATGCAGCGCCTGCAGGACAATCAAGCGAAGATCCGGAGGCTCTTCGAATGCAGCAGGCGCCACGGTGGTGCAGAACAAAGCTCAGCGCCCAAGCATTGCCTTAACGAGGCATCTATAATCTAGAATGTTTCATCGCATTATTGGATGGTTGGCTTGGCGCGGCCTTATTGATCGGATGTCGCTTTGCAACGGGGCGGTATGCGGTTGATCAACGATGTCTCACGAAATCTGTGGTGTGTTCTCGAGCGCATCAATTCATGTCCCTCGCTTTGAGCCGGCGCTGCCAATTAAAGTCGCTGCAATCACGCAGCGCATGTTCGAGGAGCCTGATCCGAGACCATTTGGGCTAAGCGATGAACAGATAGACGTCGCAATAGAAGGGGATGCCAACAGACGATAGTAGATTGAAATACTCAACTATTGCGTTTGTATGGTCTCGACCTCTAAAGATCCTCTGGTCGATCCTTGCTCGCCCGATCGCGAGTCCAAACGTTCCGATCGCGAATGGGCATCAGAACACCTTGCTGAGAAGGAGCTGGCTCGTTGATGAATTCTGGAGCGCCGATGTGAGTGTACTCGTGTGGGATCAACTAGCCGCTGGAACTGGCTGTCACGACGGCGTCAATCGGCAACCGCCGTGGTCGAAGCTCTTGCGGGCTGCGCCCGCGCGCAGAACATCACAGCACGCAGCCGAATTCCTCTTCGGTGATAGTTCTCTAACATCAGCCGACGGTTTGTTATCCCTGCCTCTAATCGGCTGCCCGGCGCACATTCAGCGTGAGCTTGCGCGAAAGGGCAGGGTGGTCGCTGACATTGACTTGTCCTCAAGGCCCACCAAGTGGCTCAGAGGCCGCCGCATTAGGGGTTGTGATGTCTTCGGTTAACTCCATGCTTCATCTCGGCCTAAATCTTCATGGCGCTGGTGGCCATTCCGCCGCGTGGCGCTGGCCAGGTACAAATCCGAGCGCCTTTTTCGATATCGAGCACTACGTCCGGGCTGCGAAGGTTGCGGAGCGTGGTCTGCTGGATGCTGTATTCCTCGCCGATACTCCCGCGATAAGTTTCGACATTACGCACCAGCCACCGCTGAATGGGCTCGAACCTACCCTCGTTCTTGCGGTGATTGCACGCGAAACGCAGCGGATTGGCCTGATCGCGACAGCGTCGACGACCTACAATGAGCCATACAATCTCGCTCGGCGTTTCCAGTCGCTCGATGTCATCAGCCGTGGCCGCGTTGCCTGGAACGCAGTCACGACGTCGAGCCCGGCGACGGTAGCAAACTTTGGCGGTCGAGAAGTCGGGCGAGCGGATCGCTACAGACGGGCCGAGGACTTCGTTGAAACGGTCCGTGCTCTCTGGCTGAGCTGGAGCGGCGAGGTGGTCATCGCCGATCAGGCTGCGGGAGTTTACGCAGATCAGAGTCAATTCCGCCTGCTCGATCCCGATACCAATAGTTTCGGCATCCGAGGCCCACTGACGCATCCCGCTTCGCCCCAAGGTCACCCAGTCATCGTTCAGGCGGGCGGTTCGGATCCCGGACTACGGCTTGGTGCCCGCAGTGCAGATGTCGTGTTTGCGGCCGCCGGGGACTTGACGACGGCTCTGCGGGAGGCAGAGCGCCTGCGTGCGCTCTCTCGGCAATTCGGCCGCCCTGCGGGTCCGCTCATCCTGCCGGGCCTTGTCACCTGTATCGGGAGCACCGAGAAAGAAGCGGCTCGTCGCAAAGAAAAGCTTGATGGGCTGCTCGATCTGGAGCGCGCCACTGGCGCCCTTGCAAGAAGCATGGGTGTGGCGGTCGAGAAGCTCAGCCTCGAAAGGCCAATCCCGGAGGAGGTTCTGCCTGATGCAGATCATGTTCCGTTTTCTGTCGGTCACCATCGCACGATTGAAGCTCTGGCGCGTCAAGGTCGGACGGTTCGCGAGATCATCAGCAGCGTTCAAGCTTTTGGCCACCGCTTGCTTGTGGGTACACCCGAGCAGATCGCGGAGTCGATTGAGGCATGGTTCCGCGCCGGCGCGGTCGATGGTTTCAACATCATTCCGGATGTTCTCACCGATGGCACTTCAGCGTTTGTCGACAATGTGGTCCCCATCCTGCAGAAGCGCGGGCTGTTTCGCAAAGAATATCTGGGACAGACACTGCGAGAGCATTTCGGCATCTCTACTCCGTTCGAGCCGGCACGAGCCGCAGCGAGCTCACCGCTCTGACGCTTCCTCAACACCAAATCTCTGGAGCCTGGATATGCATTTAGCCAATGCGCGGTCAGCGAGGCGCTTCACTGGCAAGTCCAACCGTCAAGCAAGAATAGTAGCGGCTACCCTTGTCATGCTCTTGGGCCTGTCCCAATTGGCACCCAGCGTTCATGCGCAGGAAGGCTTAGCCGGCAGCGTCAAGCGAGGAGGCGTTATTCGTTACGGGCATTTTCAAGAGCCTGCCTGCTTGTTCGGAGGATGGGTGCAGCAATGGTATCTGCAACGCCAGTACAGCGATAATCTGGTTGCGCGCAACGAGGACGGCAAGATCTTGCCATGGCTGGCCGAGTCTTGGACCATCTCCGACGATAAAAAGGTGTACACATTCGAGATAAAGCCGAATGTAAAGTTCACTGACGGGACCGCCCTCGATGCGCACGCCATCGCTGACAATATCAACGGATGGCTCAGCAATAACCCCGATCTTCGCAATCCGACTGCTGCTCCTTATCTCGGCGAGAGCTTCGAATCGGCAAGGGCGATTGCTCCTCTGAGATTGGAAGTAAAATTGAAGGTGCCGTTCCAGCCCTTGCTGAACGTCTTCGCCCAATCCTCACAAGGCATTCTCTCGCCATCGGCACTCAAACGTGGACTTGCGGTCAATTGCGAGAACCCCGTCGGTTCAGGTCCATTCATTGTCGACAAGTGGCACCATGGGCGAGAAGTCACCTTCCGCCGCAATCCCGACTACAATTCGGCGCCGGCCACCGCAAAACATCAAGGGCCGGCTTACGTTGACGGGATTAGTTGGAAGTTTCTGCCAGATCAGACTGTCCGATACGGTTCGCTGATCGCGGGCGAGACCGATGCCATATACGACATTCCGGCTGTCGCATGGAAGGACGCCAACTCCCGCTTTCCAGTATTGCGGCACCTGACCGGGGGCACCCCTCTGCGCCTCGCTTTGTATACGGCCCGGCCCCCATTTGACGACGTGCTCGTCCGCAAGGCCTTTGCCTATTCTACTGACCGAAAGGCCGCGGTCGGCACATCCTTCCTCGGCTCTTTACCGTTCGAAGGCAACGGTGCGCTAAGTCAGAGCTCGCCGGAATACCTGCCTGAACTCGGGCAGTCCTATGGGTACGATATTCGCAAAGCCAATCAACTGCTTGATCAGGCTGGTTGGACTGAGAGAAATCCTAACGGCATTCGCGTCAAGAACGGTCGTCCGCTGATCGTGCGCATTTCCTATTCGTACGCCTTTCTGAAGCCGGATGGCGAGCAAGCCTTGCAAGTTGTCCAGCAGCAGGCGAAGGCGGCCGGTTTTGACGTACGTCTTCAACCCACCAATCCGGCTGACTTCTTCGCCGGGAAAAACCTCGGACCCGATGATTATGAGGTCGTTCTCCTCTATTGGGTTGCCCCCGGCGCTGAGATATTCCGGATCTCGTGGAAGCCCGATCAGAATGGCGAGCCCAATCGCTTCAATCCCTCACGCTACCAGGATTTGATGCTTTGGGACATCATTCAAAGGGCGGAACAGAATTTCAATGGAGCTGAACGTACCGCCCTTTATCAGCAGGCGGAACGGAAGATCGTGGATGAGGCACCCGTTATTGGCCTTACTGTGCTGGACGTAACTTTGGCGACCAAGCCGACCCTGAAAGACGTTTGGCTGGACCGTGGGTCAGTTGGCGAACCTGTCTTCTATGATGCGCATTTTGACGACAAGAAATGATGCCATGAAGATAGCAACCCATCATCCCATTGTTTGGTTCACGCGCCGGATATTGTCCAGCGTGGTGGTGGTGTGGGCTGCCGCAACGTTTGCGTTCTTAATTCAGTGTGTGCTGCCTGGCGATCGCGCCCAGATCATCATTAATGTGACAAGTGGCAACGTCGGACCGGCATCCTCGGCAGAACTCGCGGCGATCAATGCGAAATACGGCTTTGATCAACCGCTCGTGGTTCAATACGGAAAATACATACTGGGAATCCTACATGGAGATCTTGGTGAATCCTACCAGCAGCATCGGCCTGTCGCAGGGATCATCACGGAGCAGATTGGGCCTACGATTATTCTGGCGGTCGCCGCGCTGCTGATCGCATGGATTGTCGCCATCCTGACAACCTTGTTCATCGCCGGCAGAGACAACATATGGTCGAAGCTGCTCAATGACACGCAAGTCTTTTTGGCAACAGTGCCGCCTTACTGGCTGGCCACAATTTTGCTGGTGGTTTTTGCGGTAAAGCTGCGCATTCTTCCGGTCATCGGTGGAAATTCTCCGGTCGGGCTCATTCTGCCGACACTTGCGTTGGCTCTTGAACTCTCGGGCTTTTTCGGACAAGTCGTTCAGAACGAGTTCACGCGCGTGCTCGAGCAGCCATTCGTCACGTCCGCGCGGGCCAGAGGTATGAGTGATTTTGGCGTCAGGCTTCGCCATGTCCTCCGCCACGCCGCATTGCCCGGGATTACTTTGTCAGGCTGGGCGCTCGGCAAACTCCTTTCGGGCGCGATTTTGATCGAGGTGGTTTTCGCCCGTCAAGGCCTAGGTGGAGTCCTCGTCGCTGCAACGTCCTCGAGAGACGTTCCGATTGTCTCGGGAGCTGTTTTGATCTCTGCGGGCGTATTCGTTATTGCCAATTTGATCGTCGATCTGACTTACCGGCTGGTCGATCCGAGGATCAAGCTGACATGAGCATGTTCGCCGAAGTCACCATATCTCGTTCGCTCAAAGAAGTCCTGGCAATCACGCGCCATGTTCCCTTCCGGGTTACCGTCTCTCTTATCATAATTGGCCTCTTTGCCTTCGCGGCTATGGCCCCAAAGGTACTGCAGACGCACGATCCGCTCGCTATTGATTTGAGATCGTCATTGCAGTCTCCGTCGATCATTCATTGGTTGGGAACTGATCAATTGGGGCGAGATCTTTACTCTCGAATAGTCGAGGGAGCGGGCCAATCCCTCGCCATCGGACTTGGCGCAACGGCGCTGAGCATGTCCATTGCCATCGTTTTCGGCGTCGCCGCAGCGCTTTCTGGTGGCGTAGTCGACAGCATTCTTAGCCGGATTGTCGACGTGCTCTTCGCGATTCCCACGCTCTTGCTCGCCCTTGTGTTTGTGACCGTTTTTGGCCCGTCGGTAGTGACTGAGGTCATAGCTGTCGGAATCGGCACAGCGCCAGGCTATGCGCGCATGATCAGGGGCCAGATGCTTGCCATCAAAGGGACAGGGTATGTGGAGGCCGCCAAGGTGCTGGATCATCCATTTCCCCGTATTGTCTGGAGGCATATTCTTCCGAACGCCATGAGCCCGCTGACGGCAATGATGACGATCGGCGTAGGCCAGGCGATTATATGGGCCTCGGGTCTTGCTTTTCTAGGCCTGGGCGTCGCTCCCCCGGCCCCTGAATGGGGCGCGCTGCTCAATGCCGGGCGCAACTATGTGATCTACGCCTGGTGGCTGGAGATCATACCCGGTTTGGCGGTGACGGCGTTTGCTCTCAGCGTCACCATTGTCGGGCGCCATCTACAGGACCGTCTGGAAGGAAAAACGTGAATGTCCCAGGGCGGCCCCCAGCCTCTCTTGCAGCAGGCAGACCTCCTCACAGCCGATTCGCTGCGTGTTTCTTTCGGGCGCGGCATCGCCCAGAAAGCGGCTGTGCGCAGCATATCCTTCTCCCTGCGGCCGGGACAATGTCTTGCGATTGTCGGTGAATCCGGCTCGGGCAAGAGCGTAAGTGCGCGGGCTCTCATAGGCCTTGCCGGTCGCCACGCCAATGTTCATGCACGCCAGCTGAGCTTCGAGGGGACGGACCTGATCGGCCTTAACGATCGTGC
This sequence comes from Bradyrhizobium sp. CCBAU 25360, assembly GCF_028128695.1. NCBI lineage: Bacteria > Pseudomonadati > Pseudomonadota > Alphaproteobacteria > Hyphomicrobiales > Nitrobacteraceae > Bradyrhizobium > Bradyrhizobium sp. CCBAU 25360. Next base: position 145,310 of record NZ_LBJA01000044.1, on the reverse strand, counting down.
CTGGCGGCGCATCCGCGGCAACAAGATTGGCTTCGTATTACAGGATGCACTCGTCTCGCTTGATCCACTTCGGCCGATCGGCAAAGAGGTTGGTGAAGGCTTACTCCTCCACAATGCGGTATCATCCCGCGACGAGCTCGCGCAGCGGGTCATTGCTCTCCTTAAGCTCGTCGGTGTCCCTGAGCCGGAGACGAAGGCCGAGCAGCTGCCGCATCAATTATCCGGTGGTCAGCGTCAGCGAGCTCTCATCGCGGCGGCTCTTGCACTCGATCCACGCGTCCTCATCGCCGACGAGCCGACTACCGCGCTCGACGTGATGGCGCAGGCTCATGTGCTGGCACTCCTCCAGGAAACCAAAGCCAGGGGCAAGGCGCTTATCCTGATCAGTCACGATCTGGCAGTGGTCTCCCGCGTGGCGGATGAGATCCTCGTCATGCGAGGAGGCGAGGTCGTCGAACGTGGCCCCGCCGTCCAGATATTCAAAGATCCGCGACACCCCTATACTCGTCAGCTGCTGGACGCTGTGCCATCAGGCCGGCCGCGCCGCTCACGTCTCTCACCATCGACTATTCTGCGCTTGCCTGGCCGGCAAACACAGCCGCCCGTGCAATCGTTGCCGCCAGCTCGTTCCATCCTGCTCGAAGCGACAGGTCTGGTTAAGCGCTTTGAGGGCCCGGATGGCACTTCACGGGCGGCTGTGGACGGCGTCTCCTTCGAACTGCGATTCGGAGAGACTTTGGGCATCGTCGGTGAGTCCGGATCAGGAAAATCGACGATGGCGCGCATGGTCATGGCACTGGATAACCCTGACGATGGAGTCGTTCAGTTTGCAGGCCGGCCTTGGAGCACGCTCGCGGAACGCGAACGGCGGGCTCGGCGGCGGGCAATATCGATCATCTACCAAGATCCTCTTGGCTCGTTTGATCCACGATGGACGGCCGGACGCATCATATCCGATAGTCTTTCGGGCGACGTCGAGAAACGGCGGCGGCAGGAGCGCGTTATTGAGCTGCTCGATATGGTCGGACTATCCGAGGCCTTGCTGGACCGACGGCCGCTCGATCTCTCGGGCGGCCAGCGCCAGCGCGTTGCGATAGCCCGCGCGATTGCACCAAATCCTGCCGTTATCGTCTGCGATGAACCCGTTTCGGCACTCGATGTCTCAATCCAGGCGCAGGTCTTGGACCTGCTCGGCGATCTGAAGGACCGCCTCGGCGTAAGTTATCTCTTCATCTCGCATGATCTCAGTGTTGTTCGTCATATCAGCGACCGCGTCATAGTTATGCGCCGGGGGAGAATCGTCGATAGTGGCACCACTGAAGAGATTTTTCGTAATCCACAGTCTGATTATACCAAGAGCCTTATCGCGGCTATGCCGCGCCTTGTGCGTGTTGAACGGAGTGGTCATTCAGCTACGATCCTCGAAGAAGGCATCGCGTGAATGCCTTCGAATTCGACTTCCTTTTTCCAAAATTGTCTGTCGCCGATCGCGGGGGCAGCCGCGTTTGCCCGCGACTTGGTCGCGATTGCGCCCTCGCTCATCGCTCGGAAAGGACAATCTGTGGATCACGGGTTAAAACAGGGGACCGGCCGGCGCGCGAAGCAGGCCCGGCCGAGTTCGAATATAGGCTAAGCAAGAGGCCGACGATCCGCACCTGTGGAGTTGCAAGCCATCAATTGCCTGCCCGCAAGGAGTGCGGCTCTTGCTCTCCTGCAAACGAGCTCGGAATCTTCGCTTTCACGATAGCCTAGCCACGGTGCGGTTCCCGACAAAGACCGTGTTTGTCAGATTCGAAACATTCGGCGTCAATTTGAATTCATGACGCCCTATTCAGTTCGCTAATTTCGACTGACGAGGCTGGCACGGTCGTTGCTACCGATAAGGTGATGGCGGGCTGAGTGCAGCCGTTGATGAAGGATCACTTTCCGCCCGCAAGCCGCGGGTCCATTCTGAAAAAGAAGACCTAGAATTTTGCGCATTCGGTTTGATGGAGAGTGATGTGGAGTTTCCCAGAGCTGACGAAATAATCCGCACTGTCAGATATATCGGCAATGTCAACGGACAGATCGTTGTCGAGGTAGGCGGGCTTGGTGAACAATCGCGCCGAGTAGCGGTGGGGACGCATGACTAGGATGCGGCTGACGTGTTCAAGCGTCGGCTGCGAAGAACAGGCAACAGGAGCCTCATCGGCGCATCGTGTCGCCAATTCGCAGACGAGTTCACCACAAAGCGCATAACGTGGGTGCACGCCCAGCACAAAGAGGTCAATAAAAGGACCTCCAAAATCCGGCAATACGGAACCCTCGGCATGTCGCATAGGATCGGCGCTGATAGCGAGTGCACCGTGAATGAAGGGGCGGAGCATTGCTCAGATCCGAAGAACGAGCTTTCATCAGATGGCGAGTTCGTTCGGTACTGGAGCCGAGCTGCTGATAGGCTGCGCGCAGTGGCTGCTGTCGGCAGGCGAACCGAGGAGGCGATCAAAAGGACCGGGATTGGTTTGCAGCTATCCTCCGAGAACTTTAGCGGTCACGACCTCTCAGATTTCCCGATGCGGCGCTGCACCCTCAATCGCGCGCAGCTGTACGGAGCAAAGTTGGATCGTGCAGACCTTTCTGAGGCGAACCTTATCTGTCCGGGGCTAGAGCGGGCAAGTTTCCTTGGCGCCAAGCTTGATTTTGCCTATATGCACGCCATGGCAGCGCAGGTCTGCAACTTCGATGACGCCAGTCTGCGCAATGTAATTGATGCAACCGGCAGCCTGTTTCATGGTTGCAGTATGAAAAGAACACGCTTTGACAACGCGATGCTCAGCGGGCTCCTCCTTTATCAGTGCGACGCGAGTGATGCTGTATTCGATGGCGCGGAATTGCAGGGGGCAACTATCAATGAATGCTTCCTTCCTTCCGCTTCCTTTCGCTTTGCTAAGCTGAGCCAAGTCACGATCACGAAGACGCATCTGGCGGATTGCTCGTTCTTCCAGTCAAAGGGAGACTGTTTATCGATCGTGCGTCCCACCTCCATCGATGGTCTTGTCTTGCAAGGTGCTCATCTTCCGTATCTGAGACTCTCAAAGGTGAGCGGGCGGATTCGGGCGAGAGCCCTGAGCGCCCCATTCGCTGATCTTCACCTGTCAAATCTCGCGAGCGCTGAGCTTGAACAGGCAGACCTCACCGAGGCGCGGCTTCTGTCCGTAGGCCTGTCCGACGCGAACCTCGCCGGTGCTGTGCTCAACAGTGCATCTATTCATTCCTGTCAGCTGGACGGAGCGGACCTATCTCAGGCATCAGGTGAGAGCATTTCGATAACAGGGAGCACAATGCGAGCCGCCAAACTCACCGGTTTTCGCGGCCGCTGCGCCTTTGTGCGCGACTGCGATCTCGAACATGCGGACCTATCACAGGCTTACCTCTACAGGTCGATGATCACCGGTGATCCGCCGCAATCAATGGCATTGGGTCACGCAAATCTCGAAGGCTCCAATCTCGTTCAGGCATATCTCGCCGCGGGTATGACCGATAGCAACCTGGAGGCAACACGGGCCGCATACGTTCGCATGAACCAATCGTCCCTGCGCGATGCGAATCTGAGTGGGATATCGCCATTCCAGGCCAGCTTCGTGAAAGTCGACTTTTCAGGCGCTAAGATAACCACTTTCGAGCCGCCGTTTTTTGCTGACCGTTGTCGGGGACTGCAGGTCGCTCTGGAGGGGGATCAGCTGAGCGAGCCATCGAACTATCTGGCTGAACTCTCAAAGTTGATGCGACGTGGTCGAGAAGGGTCAACCTGACTCCTTTGAAAACCGCAAGAACAGCGGGAGCTACAGTGCCCATGAGCTTAGATCAGCTTGATGCGGTGGTTCGAGCTGTAGCCGGGCGTTGAAGCTCTTTGGAGCTCGTCTGCGTGCGCGGCCCACATGGGATGCCAAGGCCGCGCATCTTCCGAGATCCAAGCGCTCCACTCTTTTGGCGTTCAAGAAAACTGGAGTAAGAACATGCATCTGGCAGGTCTTTCCGCAGGCAAGGCGTTCATCCGAGAGGTCGCAAGAACAGGTCAGACCATTGGCACGGTACACACTCTGGGCGCTCTGCATCTTGGGCATGCAGAACTGATCAGAAGAGCGGCCTTGGAGAATGACGTCGCGATTGTCACAGTGTACCCGAACAAAATCCAGCTTAGACCAGGTGGGAGCTACGATTTCAATTTGGACGATGATATTGGACTTGCCCTACGTTCGGGAGCGACTGCCGTGATTTCCTCGAGCGACACCGAAATGTTTCCGCCTGGCTATCGAACGTTCGTATCGCAAGGTGACTATCATTTGCGTTTAGATGGGCCTGAGGCGTGCTTGAAGGAAGCCGTAACCGGTGCGGTCCGTTGGATCTGCTATGCGCGGCCAACTCGCAGCTACTTCGGCCTGAAAGATATCGGTCAGGCGATCCTGGTGAAGCGCGCCGTTGCGGACTTCCTTCTCGATTGCGAGATAAGGTTTGTGCCGACCGTGAGATACAAGAATGGAGTGCCGATTTCGTCGCGCTTGAGGCGATTTAGCCGGTCTGAGCTTGATGAGCTGTCGTGCCTCTTCACGGCACTCAACCATTTAAGGGAAGAGATCGTCCGAGGAGCGTCGAGCGTCAAGGACCTTGTAGCGTCGGCTGCATCTCACATAAAGTTCCGACGGTTTAAATTCGATTTTCTTCGGATTGTCGGCGCTGACAGCTTCGAAGATCTAGAGCAGGTCAAGCTCCCTTTCATCATCATTGGGGCGGCAACGGCTCATGGTCTGAGGGTTTTCGATAGTATCTATGTTCCAGATCAGGATACCCTCCTAAATGGTGCTCCGGATCTCTGGATCGACCTGCCTAAGCACTCGTAGCTAGACCATTTTTCACCGCATGGCCTTCACGGAACTGGTACACTGGCGTGGCATGTAAACAGCATGCAAAAAGAAATCTGAGCTGATCGGTTGGCGCGCTAACATTTCCCCGACATTCACTGGCCGCGAAGTCTAACCAGCATGCATCCCAGACTACTACCCGCTCGGGCGCCCAGGGCACTAAGCTGGCGCGGTCGCTACCAAAAATATTTGCTCTATTCGACATTTCCGCGAGGGTGACATGTTTGATGTCTATCGCAATAACAGGCGGGACTTCCTTGTCATAAGCAACGGGTCTGCGATACCCGCACTTTACTCATCAAATAAATGGCGCAAGAGCAGAATTAGAGTTCTCAAAGTCAGCGACGAGATAAAGTCGGCCGTTCAGCGACATGGGTACTACGTTCGTAGCTTTCGAGTTGGTAAAAGGGGAATGAGCTAGGGCTTGAACCAATAACGCCATGTCGGCTGACGAGGGCCAAGCGGAAAACATCTGCTCGGGATGAGTTTACCGGTTTCAACCCAAAGCGGAGACGTCGGAAGCAAGGCGCATCTTCGGCAACGCCAAAGCATAAACTCGGCTCCGAAGCGGCGCTGACCGGATAGTCGATAGTTGCGCTAAAGACGAATTTTTACAGGAGGTTGGCACTCCCGTGACTGCTATTTCCTGGAGGTACAGCCTACAAACATCATCGCGTTCCGCGGCCTATTCAGCGGCTGAGAGACTCTTTGTGCTTCCGCCAGATCAAGCACGGGAGCGCAGCTATGCCGATCTCGCGCCTGATTTCCAACATCAATTTCACCTGCGACCAACAACACCTTGTCGAGACTGGCTTCAACTGCGCGCTTAGGAAGCTTGGCTTGATCGAGTCGATCATGGCGATCTAAACTGCGACTAATCGCAAAAGAGTGATTGAGGTTCATAGTCCTGGGTGACTGACAGCTGTTGCTGTGGGCGAGATGACGATTCGCGAGATCAGTCTGTCCAAAGAACGAAGCAAGCTAGGCGGGCGCCGTCGGTATTATCTTTTCGGCATTGATCGGCAAGATGAAGAGGATGTCCACTCATCCGTCTCGCTGTCGAGGGCTCTGACCGGGCTTACGCTAGTCCCGCTCGTGCTCGTCCCTCAATCTCCGCTCGAGGCGATCGGCTTGCTCTTTGGTCAAATCGACCGCCCCCCAACTAATCCCAACCAGAGCCGGCCCCTTCCGTTGCCGAACGTAAACCATCCAGCCCCTTAGCCCCCTGACGAACCAAAAATCGGTGCGGTGAGGGCGTCTTGTCGCGCACCGCCATGTCAGATCCGCGCTTTGATCATCTGATCATCACCTGATGGTTACCCGAATTCGCTCAAGACAACGCGCCTCCGGAACTCGTGCGCGGCAGCTTTCAAATCGCAGACTCCGATCAGACCGAGTTGCCTCAAGCTTAGGAGAGCAAGCGATCACACAGCTCGACACAAAGCCCAGATCCCAATATCGCTATGGCGCGTTGCTCCTCCGAATCGAGATCAGCCCATGATATGCTTTCATCACGCGCTCCGGTTTCTCAAAAGCCAAACGCATGCCTGATGTGCCGGAGCATAGCGATCGCCGCGTCGGTGTACCGACCGTGCGTGAGGAATTGATCCAGTTGCGTTGTGAAAACCAGCGCCGCAACTGCCACCGTGAAGCCCTTGAACATTGGGCCTCTCCTGAAAGAGACCGCCAACCGGGCGTGTCGAAAAATTAGATGTTCTCAGATTGGCTGCCGCCAATGGCGAACGAATATGGAAATGATGACAGTGAGTGGTAACTACTCTCTTAAGGGGTGCGGTGGACAGGTACCCCGAAGCCGCTAGACCCGGTAGCGGATGACCCACTCACGATTTCGAACCGGCGGACTGAAAAGAAGATAGGGCTGCATGATGCTTGAGGCCACGGAGCGGACCAAACGGAGACCGCGTTCCGTATACGCGATCGGGCCATACGCTGTGTGAATGATAGAAGACGCCAATTGAGATGGCTTCTTGTCGCATGAGAAAATTGCGCTGCTCAGAACGACAAGAGCGCTATCGCTGCGAGCACCGTGTTGAGGGCGCCAATGGCGATGATGGCCGCCGTAACGATCCGGTCATGGCTCATCACTTCCTCCACTATTAAAGAGAGGATAACCTAACACATCTATCTAGGCGGGAAAAGGTCTCGACTTGACCATGGGGCGGGAGATCTCAGCGTATCGGCGCATTTTAGCGCCGATCTCACACTGACGTGCTGTTCGCACATTTGCCTCGGGCGGGCTGCCCCAGGTTTTGCTGCTCGACCTTGTCGCGAAGGCGTTTGGCTTCGGCGACTAGTCGGGACGGCGCTCCGTCCTGCGCGGTTGCTCCGATTTGCCCCGCCTCCCGCGTTCCCAGGCCGAAACGGCTTCTGCAGCGTTTCGGTGCAAGGCTTCAGCCTCCATTTTACAGTGTCCGAGCCTTCCACAGGCGGACACCGCATCAGGTTTGAAGCCTCACCGGCGCTCAACTTGCAGAGCTGCGGACCTTACCTGCACCTGCTCGCGTCCGCATTTCAGAGCCTCCTCGCACCCCCCTCTTTCTCAGGTTACCCCACAGGACACCCCAATTCGGGAACTACTATCCAAGCGACGGAAAGATTGCCGCCTCCAGCTTCGCCGCCTTGGGTTGCCTCGGCCAAGATCACCAGATGGGCGGCAGACTGCCGAGCCGCCTCAATCGGTCTCCCTGGGCTCGAAACGGCAGTGAGAGGTCGCAAAAAGGCTGGCTAGCTTGGGAGTGTGTATTCGATTGGATGTTGGCTTTCGCGCAGCCCTCGTCCAACTCGTGGTGACAGCTCTCACTGATTGAGTAGATCGGGTCGGAAAGTCAATGCGATCCTTACTGCCCGACATGGTAGGGCGAGGCCAGCCGCGCTTTGAGATAGTCTGGTTGGGCGGCCCGTCGCAGCCAAACGCTCACGGCAGCGCGAAACGGTGAATCGTGACCCTAGATCTATAACCTCTCGGGAGCAAAATCTGCGGAGATGATCATGAGCAGGCGATCAGAAGATCATGAAGCAGATGACATTATCCCGCTGAGCGAGTTGGATGTAAGCGAAGGCAGGCGCTTTCAAGACGACAGCATATGGGGTTTCTTTGACCGGCTGCGAAGAGAAGATCCCGTTCACTACTGCAAAGACAGCCCTCATGGTCCATATTGGTCCGTGACGAAGTATCGGGACATCGTAGCGGTAGACACAAACCACAAAGCGTTCTCATCGGAGCAAGGTGTCACTATTGTCGACGTGCCTGATAAGCACTGGACCCAGAGTTTCATCAAGATGGGGCCTCCCAAGCACACCGAGCAGCGCAATACCGTGAGCCCGATCGTCGGACCGGAAAGCCTGACGAAGCTCGAAACCTTGATACGCTCTCGGGTCAGGGCGATTCTCGATGGCTTGCCGCGCAATGAAGCCTTCAATTGGGTAGACATGGTCTCGATAGAGTTGACGACGCAAATGCTCGCTACGCTCTTCGACTTTCCATTTGAGGACCGGCGACTACTGACCTATTGGTCAGACGTAGCTGTTACGACTCCAAAAGCAGGCCATGCGATCGACAGCTGGGACCAGCGAAGCACAATCTTATCAGAATGTCTGGACTATTTCACAGGGCTTTGGAACGAGCGCATTAATGCCGAGCCGCGCCTCGACCTGATTTCCTTGATGGCGCATTCGCCCGCCACACGCCATATGAAGCCGAGTGAGTTTCTCGGGAATCTGATTCTGTTGATCGTTGGGGGAAATGATACAACGCGCAACTCGATTACCGGTGGCCTCCTGTTCATGAGCCAGTACCCCTCCGAACTGCGAAAACTAGCCGACAATCCCAAACTGGTCTCGAGCGCCGTGTCCGAGATTATCCGATACCAGACACCGATCGCGCATATGCGCCGCACTGCCGCGGTCGACAGCATCGTAGGCGGAAAACAGATCCGGAAAGGCGACAAGGTCGTCATGTGGTACATCTCCGGCAACAGAGACGAAGAGATCATTGAGAACGCCAACAGTTTCGCGATCGACCGGAAGAATGTACGGCAGCACCTCTCGTTCGGATTCGGAATCCATCGCTGTCTTGGTCGACATCTTGCGGAACTGCAGTTGAGAGTCCTCTGGGAAGAGATTTTGGATGCGAGACTGGAGATCGTGATCGTCGGCGAACCCGAGCGAATTGCATCTAACTTTGTGCACGGCTATTCGGCTCTCCCCGTGCGGATTGAAGCGTAGGCCCTGGTCGCGCCAGTCCCCGGCCGCCGGTGCGCCGTCGGGGTGGATTGATCTGAACTATCTTGTTCAAGCTGTGCAGATGGCTCGATCAACGCGAAGCATTTGCAATAGGCTACTCATCGACCGGGCAGACGCTTGAAGTCCCCGTGAGAAGCGACATGTCAGGCTCACGTCTCGACTTGCAAACGCCTGAGATGCCGAAAAGGCCTGAACAGCAACTCCGATGCCGCGTCTACGGGTTGGCTTGGATAGCCGGAACCGTGGACGCCGGCATCCTTCCTGCCGGTTAAAAGGCCGCGAACGATCTGAAACATTTAGTAGACCGGCTTAAGAACCGCGCCAGCAATTTCGAAGCCGGTCATGGTTTGAGCCTCGTGATGGTCACCGGTTGACGTTGTAGCTGCGGCCGATCTCGGCCAGGGCCTCGCCAGCTTCTCGGCGGACCAAGGCCTCGCGCTTCTGTTCCGGCGTGAGCCTCGGCGGGCGGCCCATGTGCTGGCCTCGGGCGGTCGCCCTGGCTCTGCCTTCCGCCGTTCGGGTGCGGATCAGGTCGCGCTCCGCGTCGGCCATGCCCGCCATGACGGCCAGCATCATGCGGCCGGTGCTGGTGCCTGTATCGGCCCAAGGCTCCGCGATAGAGGGGAACACGGCGCCGCTATCGTTGATGCGCTGAACAATTGCAAACAGATCGAAGAGAGACCGCACCAAGCGGTCGATGCGAGTGACCGTCACCGCGTCGCCAGGCTCCAACTTGGCAAGCGTGCGCTGCAGCTCTTTGCGATCGACGAGGGCACCACCGGCTGTGTCCTTGAAAATCGGATCGCACCCCGCTGCCTTCAACTGGGCCAGCTGGCCGTCGAGGGTCTGCCCTGTGGTGCTGACACGGGCGTATCCAACGAGACGATTTTGGGCGCTACCTTCGTTCATATCTTTTGTGCATTGTAACTGGCGCACGGGTCGCGCCGTCTCCGAATGGCTCGAAGTCGAGTGAGATTGACGGCCTGCTGGCGATTTCCTGCTGAACGCATCGAGCAAGGGCTATTACGTCTGCCTCGTGCGGCAGCTCTCGTGCGCGCAGAGCAATGAGGTCGCGGCGGCGATCATGTCAGCGTGCCGCGCGTCCAATCCGCGTTGATTCCCGCGCTCAAGCCGCGTTCAGCGCCTGCGCGAGATCGGCGATCAGGTCCGACGGGTTCTCGATGCCGATCGACAGCCGGATCGTGGAATCGAGCACGCCGATTTTTTGGCGGATGTCGGCGGGAACGCCGGAATGGGTCATCGTCGCCGGCAGGCTTGCGAGCGATTCCGTGCCGCCGAGACTCACCGCCAGCTTGAGAATCTGCAGCGCGTTGAGGAATTTCACCGCCGCCTCCTTGCCGCCGACGATGTCGAACGAGAAAGTCGATCCCGCGCCGAGGCATTGCCGCGCGAACACGCGGCCCGAGAGCGAGCCCTGCTCGTGATGACCGAGGTAGTGCACCTTGGCGACCTTCGGGTGGTCGCGCAGGAAGTCCGCCACGAGCCGCGCATTCGCATCGGCCTTCTCCATCCGCAGGCTGAGCGTCTCGAGCGAGCGGTTGATCATCCAGCAGGAATGCGGATCGAGCTGGGTGCCGATCGCGCCGCGCAGCGCTTTGATGCCCTTCATGATCGCTTTCGATCCGAGCGCGGCGCCCGCGATCAGGTCGGAATGGCCGCCGACATATTTCGTCAGCGAATACAGCGAAACATCCGCGCCATGCTCGATCGGCCGCTGAAACACCGGCCCGAGCAGCGTGTTGTCGCAGGCGATGATCGGCGTGTGTCCCTGCGCCTTGCCGATGGCAGCGGCAAGGCGGCGAATCATGGCGATGTCGACGAGGCCGTTGGTCGGATTGGCGGGCGTCTCGATCAGGATCATCGACACCCGCCCCTTGCGCGTCGCCTCTTCCGAGGCCTGCTTGACCGCCGTCTCGTCAATGCCGTCGGCAAAGCCGACGGCGCCGATCGACAGACGCGCGAGCGTGTTCGTCAGCAGGGTCTCCGTCCCGCCATAGAGCGGCTGCGAGTGCAGGATGACATCGCCGGGGCGAACGAAGGCCAGGATCGTGGTTGCGATGGCCGCCATGCCGGACGAGAACAGCGCGCAACTCTCCGTGCGCTCGTAGATCGCGAGCCTGTCCTCGACGATCTCGCTGTTGGGATGATTGAAGCGCGAATAGACCAGGCCCGCGCCCATGCCTTCCGGCGGCTCGCGCCGGCCGGCCACGTAGTCGAAGAAATCCTGCCCGTCCTCGGCAGTCTTGAACACAAAGGTGGAGGTCAGGAACACCGGCGGCTTGATGGCGCCCTCCGACAATTGGGGATCATAGCCATAGGTCAGCATCAGGGTTTCCGGATGCAGCATATGATTGCCGATGTGAGTCTTCGACGGGAACGGTTTTACCATGGCTGCCTGGCTGTTCTGATGCTTACCGCGCGTTGCGCGCCTATCGGTGGTAAACGGCGGTGGTCACGAAATTGACCCCGGCCTTTTTGGAATCCTTGTTTTCCGGCGGTTTTCGCGCAGTTGTGGCATCGGGAAGAGCGTTCCACTCTCACCGCTACTTGCACGAATGTTAGCCGCTCACCTGAGCAATGCGGTCTCTAAGCCGGCGCTCCGCAGTCTGATGTACAGCGCTACGTCTCATGCGAATTTTCAGCCTCCTACAGTCAAAGGCTGCTTCACAGCCTGAGGCCATAATCATTGAGTACCCTATCCCTTACGGCGCCCTTGATCTCGCGGGCAATTTCCTTACGGACCTCGGCACCTAATTCTCGCTTGGCATCCTCGACCGCGCAGAATCTGTCCTGGCTCAAAAGGATGCATTCCATACTCCCTTGCCAGGCCTGAGTAGACCCAGTCCACGTACGATACGTTGTAACCTCTGAAGCATTTACCTGTCGGTAAGCTGACGAAGAAGCTATCACGAGTCGCGACTCGGAGTTGGAAAGGCGGTGATGGTTGCGCCTGCCTGAAGCTGCGCGACCATTTCGGCGCGATCACCATAAGACAGGGACGTATCCGCGTGGAGGCGCCTTATTTTCTCCTCGCCGCGCCACCGCCCCCTTGGTCTGCGCGGCCGCCCCCTGTCGCTCCCTGAACTGTTAGACTGCCCGCGCCGCACACATCGCGCGCGGCCTCTCGGCGAGGTCTCAACGCTTCAAGTTCAGGCTGATGAGGTATCCCAGCAGATTGTCACCGTAATAGTTGCGCGTCGGGCAATCGGTGCCGGTCTCGACGGCGGCGCGATAGCGGTTGCGGCCGTCGGCAAATTAACCCTTGAAAAGGCCCTTTGCAGGATTACCGAAATGGCGCGGTCGACCTCACGAAGTTGCAGCCGCCTCTCGGGAACATCCTTCTCCGCAGTCACATGGCGTGCTCGCAGTTCAGTCAGCGAGCCGTTCCATGCGTTCGGCGAGCCGCAGGGCAGCCTCGTTCACCACGATCGACGCGATCTCTTCAGCAAGCCGGCCGACTTCGTCGTTAATGGCGTCCATCTGGACGCCGAGCTCGATCTCCTCCCTCTGCAACCGGGCACCTCACTCGTCCAGCCAGGTGGGGCCTCGGGTACATCCGCAAGCGGAGCGAGGCGCTCGCGGATGCCGCGCAGTGCCACAAGCCGTGGCATTGCGGCGAGATGGCGCTGGATCTCGTCAATGCGTCACGAGTGCGGGTGCGTTCGGAGTGGGCCTCATCATAATGCGCCTTGGACCGATCCCTAGTTTCAACGAACCGCCCGTGATCCGAGGCCGGAGGGTCGAATTTCTCCCGCTCTGCCTTCAGCTCCACGAGCCGCGTCTTGAGGTCCACGAGCGCGCCGCTGCGTGCCCGCAATCTGTAGAAGCCATCTGCCTCGCTCCTGAGATCGATGGGCCTTTGGCTGAGATGAGCAAGGCCTGCGCCCGCAGAAAACAGCAATTGTCCGAGATCGCCCTTACTTGCTAGAATGCTTTCGCCACCCTTCTCGAGCGTCTCGTCGTCGAGCGAGAACATGGTGCGATAGGCGTCACGGTCGATGCCCCTGAGTCGCCGCGAATTGCGCTTTCCGGGATAGGGGGATCATCGGCGTCAAGCAGGCTGTTGTGCGGAAGTTTGATGCGCGCGAAGTCCCGCTTTTCGGCACCGAACTCCAGTGTTCCGCCAAGCAGGCTCTCGGGTGCACCGATGAATTGATGCTGAAGATTGTAGCGTTGGTTGCAGCGAGCCTCCTTAGAGAAGCGATTTGGATATTCCCCGAGTTGATTACCTCAAGGTCCCTGGGGAAGACCGGCAGTAATTTGGCAATTCCTGTGGCCGAAGTTTCTCCTGATATCCTGTCGGGGCATCTACCTCATATTCAGATAAGCGCTTCGCCACATGCATCTGAAGAATATCTGGATCATTGCTGCGAAATAGTGGGAGCTATTCTGGTAGCGGAGCAGACGTGCGGACACCCAATCCGCTGATCGGGGTGACGCTCGGTTGCTCGGTACGCTTGCTGCCACCTTCCTATGAGTGTGATTTAGCCGGCCTGGGCGGCGGCCCGGCTCTGGCGAGATATAGTTTGAGGGGAGTTGCGCAACGTTGATTCTGCTCAGTTCGGACGGGCAAAATGTTGTTGCTGATCGCCTCCGGCGTCTCGCCACACCCGTGTATGGCAGGTGACTTGGTAAGCTCTTCGGTCGAAGTCTGTTTACTGGATAGCGGGATGCGTGTTGCGAGCGCAGGTTTGAACCGGCGCTGATGCGCTAGTTCAGCAACACGACCAAGCTGCGATTGAAGTGGAACTCAAGGCGAGATCTTATTTCTTGTGCATCCCGATGAATGCTCTTGGTCAGTTAGTCGTCAGCTAGGCGGCCTATCCAGATAGGCTGCGCACTCACGACTATTCGGAGATGAAGTATGAAAGGTATTGGCCGAGCTGATCCATCACAGAGTGAGGCGGCGGGAGCGGACAGCGCCGGGGAATTGAGCCGTTCGAGCCTGGGGCCTGGTCTCTTCCCTGGGGAACGCGGTCAATCCTTCGATGCTGTCCTGGAGCGGATGCGCTCTGGGCCTCAAGACAGAACTGCGGCTTCAGATGTGGCGGCGCCAACGCGCAATGAGATCAAGGCAGCAAAGCGAAATTTGGACAGCCTGCTTGAGAAGTTTGAAACTTGCCGTCGAGCGGCCACGCAACGCTGCAACTTGGAACAGGCGCAAGAGCTGATCGATCGAGTGGTCGAAGCAGGCTCGACAGTTCTGGAGTATTACGCGAATCTGCCTGCCAATTTGGCGCGTCGTATCCTGCCCGACGATCAGGCTCGCCGGCTCCGCGACGACACGCTGGATGCGGGCAACCAATGTAATGAAGTGGCCACCCGGATTCTTTACCCACTTGAGAACAAGAGAAAGCAAGCAGAAGCCCTGCTCGACAAGGTCAAAGACACCGCTCCGCCCGACCAGTTGAGCCGCGTCGTTGCGGGCGTCGCGAACCAGTTTGCTGCCTGCATGGACTGGTGGGGAAAGAAGGCGTTGCGGTTCGAGCGGATGCAGTCAGTCTGTGCGGCTACTGCCCACTTGCCAAGCAGCACGCCCGAGATGCGCAAGGCCGAAGAGGCCCAAGTCAGGCTCAATACGGGCTGGGTGCTCAATACCAGATGCATGTATCTGCAATCGCGGATCGCTCTCGCGCAGCTCCTGATTGAGTCGCGAGCGAGCACGTTAGCACCTGACGTGCGAGCCGCCCTCATGGACGAGAGGGGGCGGGTGCGTCTGCTCGGGACCTTTGTTGACGATGTTTTTCCGGCATTTATTTCGACGGGCGACGCCGTTCGCGGAGGAGCGGTGCTCGACGCCGAGCACCGCGCCGTTCTGGAAGGCGTCATGGAACGGCTTTCGGAATTTGCATCCCAACTGAGGGGCATGCTTGAGCCCCTGAGGGAGGCTGGAACGGAAGCTGACCTTCCTTTGCAGTTGCTTGGCGAGATCGTTGACGGTGCGTGGGTGACGGCGAACGATGTCATGCGGCTGCTGGCATTGCAGCCAAAGGCGGAAGTGACGATTGAACCGCCGGCTTGGGCTGCGCTGCAAGAAAACACTGCGCTGGTGGGTGAAGGCACTCCAGTGCGCAGAAAGGGCAAAGCAAGGCGCGGAGCAGCCGCGGGCGAGGGGAGTTCGACGGCCAGCCCGCCCGCGCCGCAACTCGGAAGGTCCGATGCCGCCAGGGCCGCGATGGGCAAGGTCATCGTGCTCTCGGATCTCGGTACAAAGAAACTCGCCACGCCGGAGGAGGCAGCTGCGTCATCCTCTGCGACCGATCACCTCCAGATGTGGCAGGCTCCGCCCTCCAGGAAGGCACTGCCGGGATTACTTGAGCGATTGGACGAGCTGCTGCAGTTCGATCTGCGGGCTCAGCAAAGCGCCGTCTCGCAAGCGCGCCAGATGAAGCCCGAGGACGCCGAACATGTCCTGAATCGGGTGATCAAGCGCTTGCAGACGCAGTCCTCCGAGATTGAGGCCTGTGTAGTCGCGCTGGAGGAGCCTCGCCGACGGGGCCTGCTCACGGCTGCGCAGGTGCCCGAAGTGCACGAAAAGATAGTCCGGCTTCAAAGGATGGGGTCCGAGGTTCAGGGGCAGGCAAAGTCATTGAGCGCGCGAAAGGCAGCAATCGCGAGCGATTGCATGAAGACCTATGCGTTTCCATCGCAGAAATACCTTGCACAGTTACGGGCAGCGGGGGAACTGGCGTCAGTGGATCCACCTCGCGCCTTGAAGGGAGAGCCAGGGACGCTGTTCGAAATCAAGCTACAGCCTATGGCGCTGAGCAATGGCGCGACGCCAAGGCCGATGTGGGTACACATCCATACCAAGCGGCCGGTACAAGCCTGGCAATTGGCAACGCTGGGCGATCGCGAATTCGCCGCTTGCCACGTGAAGTCTGACGAGCAGCGCGGCTACAATCAGCACTGGCAGAACGCTCGAGCCGCCGAGGGGCACGAGAACGTCGTGATCCACCGCGGCAAGCTCACTCCTGCGTTCTGTAGGTCCTTGTTGAGCACCGCCGCTGGCCAGCCGTGGCAGCCCCTTCCCGACCCGGAGCACGCTTCAGCTCAGATGGCTCGACTGGGGATCTAGTGAGCTGGTTGTCTTGCGCCGGTGAGCCGTTCGGCGTCAGAGTTCATGCCTTTCGGACCGGCTCGGCGGATCGCCTGAGCTGCGCCGAGCCTCGTCGGGGTCCAGCTTACACAAGGATGGAGCCCGGGAGAGAACACTGCTTACGGGAGGGTTATCGGCTGGCGATCCGGAGGATGGTCGGTCGTCGCACAAGCAAGCTGCCATTTCCTGCGGTGGCGAACATCGGCGCTCAGGCGAGAAGCTGGGCCGCTGACGATTGCAGGCGGGAAAGATACCTGATGCGGGCGGCGATACGCCCGGATGTCACAGTGCTTTCACCTGCCTGCCCGCGGCGAACTGGCGCGCAAACTCTGCCGGCGAGCTTCAACCGACCGCGGATGGTCTGGATGTACGGGAGCTGAGCGTCCCGGCCGTTGCTGGGGCTTGTCGTTGTTCATTGAGCGCTCGAGTGAGTCGGAGCTTCTTCGTTTCAACTGCAATGGCGCCGAGCGGCGCGGAGGCAATTTCAGTAGACCGGCGTATGGTCAGTCATTTCCCTGCTTTTTCAGTCGCCCACGAGCTTAGCAACGTTGGCATCGGCGGAAGAGCAGGCTCGGTCGCTCGATCAGCTTTGGGGAATTGAGTGATGGCCACGAGCTCACGACCGCAATCAGTATGACGGATCTGCCCGATCTCTTACAGCTCGATGCCGTGCGCCCTAAGCACCCGGTGCATCACCTCGATTTCGCGGGCGATCTCGTTGACGATTTGAGGTCCGATTATCCGCTCGGCGTCAGCATCGCCCGCAAGACTCACTTCGGCCAGCCGTTGATTCAGCCGAATTTGAAACTCCTCGCCCATCGCATCGATGAGCCGATCGTCCATTGCTGCGTGCTCTTCGGGGGCAATGCGCCTCAGCACCGTTTCCCAAGGTTGCCAGCGCGTCGCTAGATAGTCCGCAAAACCTATCATTTCCTGCTGCCGCACGGTTGCCAGGGCCCTCTCAACGTCGTCGCGGGTGACGCCAGAGACGGAAAAAAAGCGCATGTCGGGGGCGACGTGTCGCAGCTCCAGTGGATCGCGCAATTGGGTCTGGTAGGCGAGATAGACTTCGGTCTCGTCGACCGGTCTGGAGTGACGAAGGACATTGACCTCCTGGCGCGCTATTCCGTCTAGCGCCTCCAACCGGAACATGACGCGGGCATGCTGGAGCAACTCGGCGAGCCGATCGTCGTGCAGGCCGTCCTCGATGTCGGCGTTCAGACGTGCAGTCTGCATCCCGTTCCAGGCTAAAGTGATCCGATCCTGACAGCTCGCGCATGCATCGGAGGCCAACTGGAAAAACAACTCCCGCAGTCGAGGCCTCGCCGCTGCCTGCCGCAGATCCTCGACCACGGCCTGCCGGAATTCGCTATTGCCGTAGTTCACGGTGCCGGCAAGCCGGTCGAGGAAACGAGCGTAGTCCCGCACGCCAGGCTCGTCGGCGAAGCTTTGCCATGTTGCGATCATGGCTAGGTCGTGCCCAAACCAGTTTGCGACAACCTCGTGCAGCGGCCGGGGCGTAGGTTCCATTGCGTCTTCGCTCAAGGAGAAAAGGATTCGCGGGCCGGCATAGTCCGCAGCACTCCTTGCTCTCAGTAGATTGCTCTGAACCTCCTCCTGCAGCGGATTGTCAGTCAAATCGAGGGCCGCATCGCTGGCTAGCTGCAGAAGGCTCGCCGGTACGTCCGTCAGCCGATTATTGCTAACATCAAGTACTTCGAGGGAAGCGGGGAGTTCCGGCAGCCGGACCAGTTGATTGTCGCTGGCCGTTAACAATGCGATCGCCGACGGGAGCGGCTCAGGCAGTTCGGTCAGCTGATTGGAATCGAGAACCAGGCTTTCAATGCTGGCTGGAAGATCGGGCAGGCTGGTAAGCTGGTTGCTTGGCGCGACAAGATCCCGGAGCGTTGACGGAAGCGCGGGCAGATTGGCCAGTTGATTGTCACCGGCGTCCAGGTTCTGAAGCCCGGCTGGAAGGTCAGGCAAGCTGGTCAGCTGGTTGCCTGCAGCATGGAGCTCCTCAACCGTTGCTGGAAGAGCGGGCAGGATGGTCAATTGATTATTATCGACGACCAGGCTCCGCAGCCCGGCTGGAAGCGCAGGCAAGCTGGTTAGGCGGTTGCTGTAAGCGCTGAGTTCCCGAAGGGTTGCCGGCAGGGCAGGCAGACTTGTCAGTGAGTTTTCGCCGATGATCAGGGACCGGAGCCGGGATAGGTCGGCCGGCAGGCTGGTCAGCAGATTGCGCGCTGCATTGAGCACGCGGAGGCCCTCAGGAAGTGCGGGCAAGCTCGCCAATTGATTGTCTCTCGCGTTAAAGACCTGAAGCTCGGGCGGGAGGGCGGCGGGCAATCCGGTCAGGGAGAGGGAGGAGAGATTTAGCGCCGCACTACCATTCTCCGGCAAAGCTCTCGTTTGGGTAATGGCGGTTTGGCGGTTCTCGTCTTCGTCTTGCCCCTCATCAGCCGCCCGCGCGTCCACAACCTGGCCCTGCGGCCCTGCCGCAGTGGGAGCAGACGGCCGCGCGTCCGTCAAAGCCTCGTCCCAATGCGCCGCAACGGGAGTGCCGGGTTCTGAGGCCTCGGATTCGGACGCTTCGGAGCCGGAAACTGAGAAAAAGCCGTCGCTGTCAAGCTGCGTCCGATCTGTATTCATTGTTGTCGCCCCCTATGGCAAAATGAAGAAAATGCGCTGGAGCGCCGCTTCCACAAAGCCGGTCTTTCATTGTGAGGATATCCAAGAAGAAGCGGGCAATCATGGAGCGCGGCCCAACCTGGAGGGCCGAACATGCTGGTCGATTCGGCGCACCAAAGACGGCGAGATGCCCGCACGGATCTAATCCTCGAAAGGCTCGCCATCTTGAGGGGGATCGGCTGCTTCTCCTCTTCCAGGTTGAGCTGATCAAGGTCGAGCCTTGTTGTCTGGTTCGAGGTGTTTTCAACCTAGGACATTGAGCTGTCGAGAAGCTGACTAGTCTCATCGCTAGAGCCCTTGCAGCTGTGCTAGATGCCTGCTGCCAATGGCTGAGATGAGTTCAGCCGAAATGCGCTCATCGTCACCCTCGCCTCTTCGCTCCTCGCCTGACTAGTCTTACAGGATCGGGAAAGGGCCTGCGTCGACGCATATCGCGGCCAATGGCACGTTCTGGCCCGGAATGTCGTCGCGCTCGGTGCCTAACATGCCACGCGGTCGACTGCGTCGAAGCCTTGCCTTGTGGCCTGCAGCGCAGCCGAACCAGAGAATTGGTAAGCGGCTTTCGCGGTGCTCTCTCTTGGTAATGAACAATTACGCGACCAATTGTGACGCAAGTGCGTTCGGACACATGTGTCGACACCATGCAACCGACTGTGACCTGATCCGGACGATACGACTCAGATTCAACAACACTCTCTTGTCGGGTGCTCCCGGAAATGCACGGACGCAGGCACGTCGAGCGTTCGATCATAAAGCGGGTCTGCAGGTGCCGAGCGAGTAGACAGAGCGATACGGTGATGCCCGAACTCATCCGTTCGGTCGATAGATCTGATCGAGAAAATCAATTTTACGATTTGGAGCGTCGTCATATAGACCGTCGAGAGCGGCTGGGGCTAACCTAAGGAAGCGATGTCTCGAATGAAAAAATCTGTGTTAGTGACCGCGAGCGCACTCGCGCTTGCAACGGCGGTGGTGCCTCCTTTTGCTGCAAACGTTGCCGCGCAGCCGGTTGCGGCAAGTGCTCCGGTAGCCGATACATCATATCCCGAGTGCGTGGATGACCCGTTAAATGGTATCTGTGATTTGTTCTTCTGCTTGACCGATCCCTCGTGCGTTCGGCACTGACAACGGAAAACATGTCAAGCAGAGAATGAGGATCGAGCCTCGTGCGGCCGCTGCTCCGACAGCGGTCGCATCCTCATGCCGTACGGTTGGGTTGGCAGATGGTACAAGCCGCGCCTTTCTTGTTCTCTAGATGACCAGAGTGACGCCTTCGTTACACACTTCTTGATGTCCGCCAATCCGTAACTGTCGTATCGGCGAAGATTGCGTAAACGGCACAAGTTATTCAGACGGCGGCGACGCTGGGTTCGGACAGGAGCCCCTGATCAATGTAAAGCTGCTCCAATCTTCAGGATAGATTGTTCTTCCGTGCTATGCTCCGATAGCCGTCCCGGCTCGATGTTTCGCATTTCGGACATCATAGATGTCATCCTTAGCTGTTCGGGTATGGCTAGGTAACGGTCGTGGCGCTACGGACGTCCGTCTATGGTCGGAATTGAGTGGCGCCGTTTCCGGCATCATAAACATGGCACAGAGCGCGGCTGCGCCCGCGAAAAGCATGTACCAGGCGGGCACGAGTGCACTACCGGTAAGGTGGATGAGCCAGGTGACTATCGGTTGAGCTGTGCCTCCAAAAATTGCTATCGCAAAAGCGTAGATTGTCGCGAAGGCGCCACCACGAATGTGCCTGGGCAAACCTTCGGCCATGCTCACGTAGAAAGCGCTATACGAAATCGTTCCGATCAGGGTGAGGACGCCGAGACCTCCTAGAAGTGCGAAGGCACTGCGGCTCTCTGCAATCCACAAGAATACCGGATACGTCATGAGCAGTGCAGCGACCTGCGGCCATATCATGATACGTCGACGGCCTACGCGGTCGGCGAGCAGGCCGCCCAGCAGTGCTGCAGCAATCCCCACCGTGTTGCTGATGAGCGTAGTACCAAAGGCGAGAGGTGCGGAAACGCGGAGGGTGTTCAACGCGTAAGTGGTCATATATCCGGTAACATAAGTAGTGATCGTGCAGCCGGCCAAGATGACGAATCCCAGGCTCATGATGCGGCGATCGGGAGGCGATCGCCCCACAGGCTGGGTGACCCGAACCGGCGCCTCGGGGCAGTGCAGCGTTTCGGGCAGGGCGCTCCGCAACCAAAGTCCAAACGGCAACGTAGCGGCGCCGAGCAACAGCGCGATGCGCCATCCGTACGCATTGAGCGCCTCGCTTGTCATGGTGAGCGAGAGTATCTCTCCAACCAACGCTCCGGCCGTCGCAGCTAGCTGTTGGCTCGCGGGCTGAAAAGAGACAGCAAGCCCCCGGGCTTCGGTGGGGGCTGCTTCCATCAAATAGGCGGTCGTCGGACCGACCTCACCTCCGAGAGCAAAGCCTTGCAGCAAGCGTGCCACGATAGCTAGTGACGGAGCGGCGAGTCCTATTGTCTCGTACGATGGCGTGAGAGCCAATAGCAGGACCGCAGCGCTCATCATGGCAAAGCTGGCGGTCATCGCGGGGCGGCGACCGGCCCGATCCGAATACGAGCCGAGCACGATGGCCCCGATCGGCCTGGTCACAAAACCTGCGCCGAAGGTTCCGAGTGACAGCATTAGGCTGGCGAACTGGTCGGTTGCCGGGAAAAACGCCTGACCGATCTGTATTGCGAAAAAGCTATACGTCCCGAAGTCGTAGAATTCGAGAATATTGCCGATGGTTGCGCCCAACACCGCGCGGCGTGTCAAGCGTCCGTCTGCCGGACCGAGGAGGGGCTCCGGCCTCTCTCGAGTAGATTGCCTCGCCATCCCTTGACCTAATCTGCAGCGCGATGGCTAGCCCGAACATTTCGACCAGACGCGCAAAGTTGCATTCCATTTGCCCGAGCACGTCCTCAGGGACCGCCTGTCCACGTGCAAGCTGAAGCGCGTAACGGCGAACTCATGGTAACGTCTGCAATAAAAATGCCCGCCTTTCGCGGCCCACTTAATCCTTGTCTGATCGCTGGCCTTGCCGGTGCGACAAATATGAAAGCCTGCTGCAGTTGTCGGGCGCCGCAGACATTGCGCTGCTGTGGGGAGTTTGCGACAAATTGGCGGACGCCGAACACGATTGGCGATGTCTCGCGCCATTTCAGCCGATTGCAGGTTGCCTTCGCTCCTGAAGAAGTCAGCGTGCAACGCCCTTCCTGGCCAAGGCGCTTGCCGCCGCTCAGCGCGCCTGCGGCGGTCGTCGCGCGGCGGACAAGATCCTTCAGCTATCGGTGCTCCACCTTTGCGTCGCGGCCGGGATCGCCGGCGAGGAGGGCGAACGCCTGCTAGCGGGACGCCCGCGTCTGGCGACCATTAAGGCCCGCGTCGTCCGTCATAAGCTGCATTCGGCGCCGCTCGCCCGCGCATCTTGGCTATCTGCTGCGCGAGGGCGTCACCCAGTACGGGGAGAAGCCCCGGCTATTCGGCCCCGACGCCAAGATCCCGATCCCAAGTCGCTCCGCGAGCGGTGCCAAAAATTCAGGGTTGTAGATCTTGGTCAACCACTTAGATAGCTGTTAGTGACGCCAGAATAAGAGGACTAATCGTGTGCCCGGACGGGCGAGCACGAATTCGACCTACGTTTCCTCGCTAACGGACGCTTAGGGAAGCGGACAATTCGGCGGCAACGTCGCTACCGCGCGCTACGAATTGCGACGAGTTTCCGTATTCAGGACACGAGCTAATTTTCTTTTCAACACCCTGACACGAACGCCATCTGCCTGACGCAGAGCGTCAATAGAAGCCGCGGCATAGTTGGCGTGTCGTATTGCCTGGCCTGAACATGTATCTTCCGCTTGACCGATGTAGCTCCGGCCTGCCAGGCCTACGTTGCATCATGGGTGCGAAGGATCGGAGGCGGGGACCTCGCGGAATGCCCATCACAGCAGCGGCAGGCAGTCCCGGTATCATCCGCACCGCCGCACCTTCGGCCCGTACGCGGGATGATTGTCGGCTGCTTTGCGTCTGGGCGACTTCGTTCTTCATTCCATCAGATGAACACGTGACTCCGCGCTTACCGGAATCTCACGTGGGTCCCGCTGTCGTCTGTTCTCGAGCTGGCCGCGGCTATCGGAGCCATTCTGGTTAGCGGCCCCGAGCATGGGCGCGAAGCGGCAGCCAGAGCGACTGGTCGCGGGCAGCGGGCGAACTAGGTATGTTCAGTGCAAGACTGGGTCTGGCTGCGGTCCGCATCACCTGGACCTCCTAACCAATCTTTACGGCGAAGTGCGCAATGCACGACGCAGACCCGCGCCCCGGTTGCGAGCCCAAGCGGAATGAGACTTGGCTCGGAGATGATCGCATCTGACGTGGCAGATGCGGCCGCAGATTTATCTCCTTCTTCGACCTTTGTCAGCTTCTCGAAAGCCAGCCTCTTTAACATCCGAACTTGGCCTCTCGATGACGAAGCCACCCATCTCTGAATTCGTGACGAACTCAGCTCATTCCCTGGGGGAGATCTTCAAGAGGCCTTTGTTCTCATAACAGGAAGGAGAGCTTTATGGATCCGAACCCGATCGATAATGCCCATTCACCAGAATCGCCGACGGCGCACGTCTGGACCCAGGAAGATCATGATTTGTTCAGTCAGGTCATGAATGAAGCTGGACCATCATCATCTGCCGCACCTGAGGAAGCGGTAGATGTCTCATTCGCCGTTCCACAGAGGTTTTCACACGGTTCGCAAATCGCCCCTGACGCGATGGTTGATAGGCTATTCCATCACGGTCTCTTGCCGGACGCGGACCAGCGGACGATGACTTATGAAATCCTAGGTCACCGCTACACGGCCGGTTTGGATGAGTCCAATCGTGTTCGCCTTGTTCTTAACCCTGCGGAGGACCAAGTGGTTGGGGCCGGCCGGGCGGGGGTACCGGACTTCGGAGCCTTCTTCACGGAGAACCGGCGTTTCGGAACGCCGCTACCACGGCAATGGGCGACACCTGCCCTAATGGACAAGCTGCGCCAAGAGGGTTTTATGCCGACCGCAGATAACTCCACCACAATCCTACTTAACGGACGGGCCTACAAAGCCGAATTAGCCGAAGGAGGGTTCGTTAGGCTTACACGGGAGACAACCGGGCGGTGAACCGATCGCGCGGGGCTGGATGACTGCGATCACTTCGGTTGTCCTTAGCTGGAGAGACATTCGCCCCATAGTAGATTATTCGCGCCGACAGTGGGTACGCATCCTCGGGCCACTGGCAGCCCACGAGATGAACGGTCATCCCGGCCGTTTCGTCTCGTGGCGGCGGCCTGTCAATCCCACCCCGCCATATTGCCCCGGTATTGTCTCATCTGAGGATGTTAGTTTCGCTTGATCGATGTAGGTCCGGCTAACGTCAGTCCGGGATTGCACCATGCTGCGCAGGATCGGAAGTTACTGGAGTGGCGGAATGCCCATCACACGCGGCCAGCGCCGCAGCTTTAGCCGTGCCGGATGATCGTCTCGGCTGCTTTGCCTGAGCGATCCCAACAAACTCTGCAGGATGGTGTGGTGCAGGCGGATCTGTTCGGGGCGTTGCTTCGCGAGGCGACTGAGGATTGCATGCGCGGTCAAACCGGGCTCGGCCGCAAGCCAGCGCTCGAAGTCGGCTGGGTCCGCGCAAGTTGGGTAGCGAAACCGGTGACCTGGAGGGGGTACTCGGAAAACGACGTAGGCCCCGCCGATGCGAGCCTAGATAGCCTTGGCAGACGGGCGAGGTATTCTCAAGGAGCTGACAGCAAAGGTCGCGTAGCCGCAACCACTGTCGCAAGTGGCTTCGCGTAGCGGTGGGATCGCGTGAGCGTATTTATCGGTCGGGAGTCCGGCCATTTGGCTACCAGATCTGGGCGTTGGCAAGCAGTACCTTCGCAGTAGGATCACGGCAAAGAGCGCATGCACATAGGTTTGCGCAAACAGCTTCGAAACGCGGAAAAGAACGCCATGGCGAACATCAATCTCAGCTCCCAATCCATTGCAGGTGCACGCGCCGGACAGCGAGCCATCACCGCCCTGAGAGTCATCAAATGGAGAGTGCTGGCCCCGAGACGTCGAGGTTTCCAGATGACACGCGGAATGAAGCCGATGGCGCGGATGGTCGCAGCAACAAGGCGCGCGCTCGCCATGTACGATCTCGACCGGTGCTGCGCAATCTGGTGGCTCTATCGTCTCCATTTCGGATTCACCGGCGACGCGATGTTGGGGCTTGCCGCGGTCTCGGTTGCCCAGGAAAGATCGCGCTGCGGAATTTAGAAATCGTGCATCGAGCGCATCCCAGCTCGGTTGCAATGGCGTGCTCAATCGGCTTTGATGCGAGCTCCGTCCGAGCCAAGAGATCGAGCTGTTATTAGTGCAACGAGCTTTTTGGTGGACGAGCTTTGGTTCGGGGGCAGAGTTGGGCTCGCCTTGTCCAAGGCGGGTGATATGCAATCGTAGCAACCGGGTGTATAGCGTCAATCGCAACATACCAATCCTCGGCTTCAGTTGCGCGCCGAGGACTGGTCATCAGAAAACTTCAGAACGGCATCTAACAATCTGAAGTTTGGAGCCTCGTTAGTGAGGTCCTTAATTGAACTTGTAAGAGGCCTGAAAGAACGTGCCCCACCGTTCCATGCTGTACTTCGCAAATGTTGGCGGCCACCGATCGCAGCCGGGTTCGCAGTGCCTGCCTTTGGCATCCTTGTTTGTCCACATGGCCCAATAGCGGCCTCCAACGCCTAGACTGATATTCTTGGTGACAAAGTACGACAGAAGGCCTTCAATTTGGACTCCGCCGCCACCATTGCCGTATTGTTCAGAAAAGGTGGTCTCATCTCGCAAGAGATGATAGTCGCGGCCTTTGAAATCGGTCCAGGGCAGGTAAGCGATATCAGCATTCAGGCGCCAGCGCTTGGTCAGCATAGTTTCGGCGCTCAAGCCGATTCGAGGCGCATTCCATTGTGTATCCTCCGCACCGATGATTCTAGCGTCGCCCGGCTTCAGACATGCTTCATCCCGAGGGGCGATCCGAACGCAACCAATGGAGTCTGAGCTCTGGCTGTAATAGGCCCAGCCTATAAATGCACCGACCTTGTAGTTCGCGCTGCGCAGGAAATCGTAACCGGCGTCCGCCGTGTAATATGCGAACCTTCCATTTGACTGACCTGAAAGTGTAGTTTGGTACGGGTATAATTCGTTCAGGACCCCCCAATCCTCGTCGTTCATCTTCCCTTTGTTGAAGCTTCCGATGCCAAACTTCCCCTTCAGGAACACTCCCCAGGGACTGTCGACGCGGCCGAATACCTCCCCCGAAAGCCCGTCCAGTCCGTGATAAGTGAGCCGCGATACGAGTATGCTGGGGTCTAGGACATCGTTATTAAAAATTGCGCTGTGGTCCCACTGGAATCGTCCCCGGCTCAGCCAGAGCCGCGAGCCGCCTTCGAAGGACCAACCGGGCGCGTAGGAAATGGGTAGTACGCTGCGCGCTGACTCCGCATACGGCGCATCGGACCTTGGTGCGGCCCCTGGGTCCACGCCAAAGTGGTAGTTCAGACCAACTCTTCCGATGTGATAGTTGCTGGACAGGCTAGTTGTGTTCGCCGGCAGAATCGTAGGCGGAGATAATTGCGCCGTCGAAGCGGTGGCGACACTCGGTCCGGCGAAATGCAGATAGTCGTACTCGACATTCACCGACCATGCAGGCGTAAGGGCTTGCTCGAGACCGAGCCCGATGACGCCACCAACTCGGCCATAGTCGAAATGGGTTTCCTCCTGTGGCTGGCCCTCTGGTTCCACGTTGTTGACGACGTCGCCCCGATTGTTCTGCCAGGCGACGCCCGCCTTGAGATAGGCAAGCGTCTTCCCGAGCGCGCCGAAGGCGTAGCCGATGCGGCCGGTCCCGGTCGCAAAGAGGTTGGGACCTGCGTTGCAGTTTGCGCTTACAATCCAGTGGGAGGCGGCTAGGCAGGTGTTTGAGCCGTTGGCGGCAGCTGCGCTGGCATCCAGTTCGAGGCCGAACACCCAACTGTTATTCTGCCAATTGTAGCCGATCTGGCCACCTGCGACGAACGATGGAACATCGACGACGTCGCCATAGATCGACGGGCCAAAGGGATTGCTAAAGGAGGTTCGGCCGTATCCGCCGCCGCCGTGCCCGCCAATGTAGCCTCCAGACCAGTTCCACACCGCCGGTGGCAGTACTTGTCGCTCGCGGTCCGCCATAGCTGTACCCGTTGTGACGAGCGCCACCGTCGTAGCACTCAAAAAAAGAACTCTTGATCGCATAATGATTGCCCTGCATTTCCCGAGGCGCGGTCCCGCTCGCTAAGTATCGCCGCACGGCAAATGATCGGAGCGACCAGACACGTAATGACGCGCCGGGGCTGCTCCGAAGATCACCGCACTTCGATTGGTGATGAAGTCCCGAACGAAGCAAGCCGCGTGCCGGACTAATTCGTATCTTCTGCGCGCGTTTTCTAAGAGTGTGTCGCGTCAACTTCCTTATGGTGGTTTGAACGCGGACAATTGAGCGTCGATAATCCTACATTGCGTATCGAGGGTAGAAGGCATGCGCATGTGGGACGTTTATATTTGTTCATTGAAGTGTGCGCGGACCCGTCCCGATCTTGATAAAACAGCGTACTCTAAAGTGCAGTGTTCTTGTCTCCGCGCCAGCTGCGGTGACGGCAAGCAGCCGGTCGTTGCGAGTAACAGCTCGTCTTAGTCTTTGGGAGCGTGAGTGCCGCGAGTAAGGCTAGGAGTCGTGCCCGGACCGCTTTTGCGGCGCCCCGTTGTCTTACGGCTTTCGTCGCCTTCGTTGCGTCCTCGATCGCGTACTGAACGACGGCAAGGTCGGATGGAGCGCGGGCCGAGCTCGATCACTCTTTAGTGGCTGATCTCATGGCCCAAACGGATCTCAGGGGCGCGCCTGGATGGGAAATGATCTTCTCTGCGCTGCGCGCGAAAGTAGATCGAGGGGCAAAGATCGAGTCACAAGCGATCGTTATCAAGTGCCCTTTGTGAACAGCACATCTGCGACTCTGAAGTCACGCGGCATAATCAGCGTATGCTAAGATGCTATCAGACTCAGTCCCTGCAGCATGTCAGCTGCGGTTGGGAATGGATCGAGCATCATCAGATTGTGTAGTAAATGCAATATCGGGCATACTCCCGCGGAGATCTTGCCTACGTTAGGCTCTACAGATGTTGTGGAATCCACGTCGCGGCTATGCGTCATGGTAAGCACATTCCTGGCCTTGGGGTCACCGCACTATGCACGCTAGGGATGTCGAACAGCGCTGCGCTCGCAATAATCTCCAGGCTCAAGGAGGCAGCCGCAAAAGAAAAGCTGGGTCGGTCCATGGCCGCAATTAGTTGCCGAAGCTCTTCCCGTAAATTTCGCAGACGATTCAAGTCGTCAGACCGCGAACTGAATCCACTGCCGCCTAGCTCGTTGGGCACAACATTCACGGATGGTTCTTTATTCCGCGATAGGTCACGCGTCGGACCGAAAAGCAGTCGTAAGTCAGTTCTTCACCAGGTTGTACGTGACGCGCCGTTAGAAGTCGGCGATGATGGTGTTGATATGTGTTTGGCTGAGTGCTGTTGTTCATGAAGCGGGCGTTGTCAGCATTGTACTCTATAACGCCATCATTAGCCTTGTAGTCTCTTGGATAGCCATGCTTACCAAGTAGAGCCAGTTGGAGCTAGAGCT
Organism: Bradyrhizobium sp. CCBAU 25360; assembly: GCF_028128695.1. Classification (NCBI taxonomy): domain Bacteria; kingdom Pseudomonadati; phylum Pseudomonadota; class Alphaproteobacteria; order Hyphomicrobiales; family Nitrobacteraceae; genus Bradyrhizobium; species Bradyrhizobium sp. CCBAU 25360. The sequence goes on along the minus strand of NZ_LBJA01000044.1, from coordinate 116,589 downwards.
TCGTACTGCTCAGGCGTCACCGCTATGTCAAAGATTTGGTTGTGAATCCAATCAGCGAAGCTTTAGGCAGACGCCGATGTCGGCGGACTAGGCTTCGGAGATCGCCCGGCTGCGCCAGCGGAACGAACGGCCGCTCATGGAGCGCTACCTTTCAAAAAATCGACCTCGATCTTTGCCGGAACCCGAACTGTCATTTCGGATGACTGCAGAGGCCTTGTCGAGAGCGTCGCCGATGCCTGCGCGATGCGCGCCCAAAGCGCTGCATGGTGTGCCCTTACCGCAACGTTTTCAGCGATAGCCCTTCCGCAAGGTTTGCGAGGTGAGCCACATGCTCAAGGCAATTCATGCCTAGCCGAGTTGTGAGTGGCCGAACGGAGGGCGCAAACGATTGTCGAAGACGTACTGCGACTATGAGCAAGGTGGCCGCTGCGCAACATGTCGCCTTTACCAAGAACAGACTGTCAGGTTTAAGACGGGCGTCCAAAAGTCGACACTTAAATGGGTCGGGAACGCCGAAGAACCTCGCCTTTCAAACGGCACGCTGCTTGCTCATTCGAAAGCCAGCGGACGCACTTCCTGCATGCCTGCGGTTTGAAGCCGAGTATGCATCTTCCGAAGGCTTCCACTCACCTAGCAAGATGCTCGAGGCCGGCTAACTTCAGGACAATTCCCATGAAAAATTCTCTCTTTCTCGCAGCGTCGCTATCCATGAGCTGTTTGATGGCCGCGGGGCTTTCCCCGACGCCAGCGCCTGCGAGCGTGGCTGAAGATCCTTTTCTTTGGCTTGAAGAAATCGAAGGGCCGCGCGCATTGGCTTGGGCTCGCACCGAGAACGACAAGACACTCAGTGCGCTCCAATCTGATCCACGTTACCAGCGCTTCTACGGGGAAGCGCTCCACATTCTTCAGGCCAAGGACCGGATTCCGTACGTCTCAATGGGACGACGCGGTCTCGACAATTTCTGGCAGGACGAGAACCACGTGCGCGGCGTCTTGCGGCGTACTACGCTTGAAAGCTATCGCAGCCAAACCCCCCGATGGGAGACCATCCTCGACGTGGATGCTCTCGCTGACGCGGACAAGAAGAACTGGGTTCTTCAAGGGGTGAGCTGCCTTCCGCCCGAAGAGCGCCTATGCTTGCTCAACCTGTCCGACGGTGGAAAGGACGCTGTGTTCGTCCGGGAGTTCGACGCAGTTGCCAAAACCTTCGTCACAAAGGGCTTCGCACTTCCCGAGGGAAAACAGCAGGTCACTTGGGTCAATAGCGACACGGTCCTGGTTACACGAGATTGGGGCGAAGGGACCATGACACAAGCCGGTTACCCTTTCGTTGTGAAGGAGCTCAAGCGCGCTCAGTCGCTGGCGGAAGCGCACGAGGTCTTCCGTGGCGAGCCGACCGATGTCGAGGCTACACCATTCGTGCTGCGCGACAGTGAAGGTACGGTCCATGCGACCGGCGCCGACCGCCGCATCAGTTCGTTCGAGCATGAGTATGTTCTCTTTGGGTCCAAGCCGATTAAGCTCAATCTGCCAAAGAAGTCGACCATCGGAGGCATCGCGAGTGGTCGCCTGCTGGTGACGCTAAACGAAGACTGGATGCCGCCGTCCGGAGACACGCCCTTCTCAGCGGGCTCAATCATCTCGTATGACCTGACCGAATGGAAGCAGGATCCGCTGCGCGCCATGCCAACCCTCGTGTTTAAGCCTGGGCCTCGACAAGCGATCAGCGGATTCACCGCCACAAGAAACTTGTTAATCCTAACGATTCTCGACAATGTTCAGAGTAGGGCGTTCGTCTACAAGTACCATCAAGGCGCCTGGCAGGCCACGCCGATCCCGCTTCCAGACAATGCGAGTGTCGGTGTAGCTGCGGCATCGGGTCAAACCGACGAGGCGATGTTCACCGTCTCCAGCTTTTTTAGCCCGACGATGCTCTGGTACTTCGACGCCGCAACCGGTCGCCTTGAGACCCTGAAGACGACACCTCCTCGGTTCGACCCCTCGAGACATGTCGTCGAACAGTTCGAGGCAATCTCGCGCGATGGCACCCGCATTCCTTACTTTTTGCTACGACCTAAGAGCGCCCGGTTTGATGGATCAACTCCAACACTTCTCTACGGCTATGGTGGGTTTCAGATTCCGCTCATCCCCGCTTACGCCGGCCTCACCGGACGACTCTGGCTCGAGCAGGGCAACGCGTATGTTGTCGCGAACCTGCGCGGCGGCGGTGAGTTCGGGCCCCTATGGCACCAGACTGCCCAAGGAGCAACGAAGCAGCGGACATGGGATGATTTTATCGCCGTCGCGGAGGACTTGATTCGGCGCAAAATCACTTCTCCCCGCCGGCTAGGCGTGGTCGGCGGTAGCCAAGGTGGCCTCCTGGTAGGGACCGCAATCACCCAACGAACCGACCTCTTCAATGCGGCCATCTTACGGGTTCCGCTGTTCGATATGGTTCGGTTCACGAAGCTGGGCGCCGGGGCCTCCTGGATCAGCGAGTATGGCGATCCCAGCATTCCCGATCAGCTCAAGTGGCTCGAGGCTTACTCGCCCTATCAGAGGTTGGTGCCAGGCAAGACCTACCCGGCCCCCTTCATTCTCACGTCCACCAAGGACGACCGCGTCCATCCAGCGCATGGCCGCAAGGCAGCGGCAAGGCTCGCTGCATTGGGCCAACCGTACTTCTACTATGAGAATACCGACGGGGGGCATAGCGCCGCCGCCAATCTAATTGAACAGGCACGCCGGATCGCTTTGGAATATACGTACCTATCCCAGCGGCTTGTCGATGAGTGATGGCGAGGACTAAGATCTACTTCAATGATGACGCTTGACGGACGACGTTATCGGCAGCGGCGTCAGCAAGCCGGTCTTTGCTCATTCTCGGCGGGAGATGGTATCTCGCTGGCGATGAATGCGACCGATCAGCTACGTCCGCCGTCTATCAGTCCCTGTCGGTCACTCAAGGCCGGGTTCTCGTTAACACCCACGAGGCATTTCCTGTGAACAGCCCTCAGGGCAAAGCCGGCGCTAGCCTCTCAATCCCGTGGCCAACTTCAATGGGCGGATACAGATAGGGATAGCGCCTTTCTCATGAAGTCGTGACAGAACAGCACTGAGCGGTTGCAGGAACTACCGTGGCAGATTGAGCCGGTATTGATAGGCCACGCTTCCATTGACCGATTGCGGAAAGGCCTGTCAGCTTGCGGTAAGCTATCACAGATACAGAGCCCTTGGGGTTAACGGGATGTGGCAGGGACAGCGCTTTTGCTCCAGACGCGATCCGCGCCGAGTCACCTTTCCGCTAGTCTCAACGGCAGTGCGGATGTGGTAGGGACTAGTTGGCCTGGTTTCACGCCCGGGTCGGTTAGTACCGAGCCGCACCCGCACTGTTTTACATCTCGCTGTCGACGGAAGATAGCCGACGCCTTGCATCCCACGAGCAATTTGGGATCCGAGGCTCGCCTCGGCATGGGCGCAGCCACGCATCGAACGGCGCGGCGGCAGCAGGGGGGTAGGCTGGGTGCTTGCGGAGTCGGACATTAACAACAGAACGCGACGGCGGCGCAAGTCCGGTTCTAAGCAATCTCGTTTTGGGTTTGTTGCAATCGAGCGCTCGTGACTCGCACATAACACGCTTGCGCGAGCACTCCCGAGGGAGGCGAGACGGCGTACATAAGCTATTGCAGCGCAGCCGGTTTTGCGAGCCGGACTATAGTGTGCCAAGTGGGGGCTTCTCGTTCTGGGTACGGCTTATCGCGGGTACGGATCCGGAGAGGTTTATTGACGCTGCAAGCCGCGAGCACGATGTGCACCTTACAAATGGTCGGAACTATGGCCCACGAAGTGGCGGTCACATGCGCCTGTGTTTCAGCGATCTTCCAATATCTCTCGTTGAGCAGGGGCTGGAGCGCTTAGGGTAATTTGCATGCTAAACTCTAGATGCATGTGGTATGTTTCAGCAGAGTTTCCCAATCTGACGCGGGGTCGCAACTCCAGCGTCAAGCGCCGACACTTCTGAAGAACGGGTTTACGCGGACACACGAGTCGCTGTCCTGCTTTGTTGCCCGCCGGCAAGGTCGCCTTGGTGCGCTCTAATCGACCCTCCCATCACTCGTCCGAAGTTCGAAGAAATGTTCGAACTATAAGGGGGCGTCGTTCCCATGCACTGGAAGCAAAAGTATACGATCCCGATTTGGAGCAAGAACGGCTCGCGACGAGCCGCTTACTGAAGAGCCGGTCAGGGGCGTCCCATACCACAATCAGTGCAGCGCGAATGGAAGCTCCATACGTCCGGCTTGGCCGCCGCGGTACGGCCGATCCCGATGCCCGTCCACTGACAGTGGTCGGATCGCGTGCTTACGATCTCATCTTGACGGTGCAAAGCTCGTCCAGGATTCATCTCTTATCGCGCCGACCGATGACGCTCGGCCAGGGCTGATGTGATCTCGCACTTTGCGCGCATGCTGATCGTCCCTGCCGTAACGGCCACACCCGTGCGTGCACCTGCGGCGCCGCCGGATGCCGTTTGCGATCCAAAAAATGATGAGTCGTCGGCTCCCATGCCGCCGCAAGACTTCATCGGCCGGGAGGAGGGCGGGTCCTGAAGCCCAAGAAGCCCAGTGACGATCAAGAGCCGCGGGGCCATTTCGTTCTGCAGATGTCGCGATGCATTGCCTCACGAAGCGACGGCCTCGTCAGCTTCTGGAAAGCCTATCCGCAATAGGATCAGCTCAATTGATGTCTTGGACGTGAGGCTAGCGTGGACCCGTACAATTCCGATCCATTCAATCCAACAGCTTGGTCCCAGGTGCAACACGCCATGTTGGAAGAGGACCAGGGGGGCCATGCCAGCCAAGAGGGTTTTGAGCAGCACTTGGCCGAGGCGCGCCCGCCAGATCCGGGTCCTGTCTCCGGTGGCGGCCGCAGCGGCCGCAACTACCATCCCCATCTCTCTGCAGAACATCGGGACATTATCGACAAAGCGATTGCCCAATATGTGGCTCAGAAAAACCCACAACGGAAGACGGTTAACCGCTATACGCAGGCGCTTCGCCGACTTGGAAATGATCTTGGCGCTAATCGAATTACGATTGATTTGGGGGACCACCAGTCCCTGGTCCGTTACGTCAAGACTTACTTCCCGAAGGACGAAGACATGAAGAAAGGGTTGGGTGTCCTTCGTGCGTATCATGATCCGAGCTATGTAACTTCTGGCGGGCGGCCGCGCACGATCCCTTCAGCGGAAGACGCGCCCCTCTCAGAGCGGCTTAGTGCCAGTGGCATGAAGCCGGGCAGTGCTGCTCGTCATGATCGTAGTCTTCGCAGATTTTCTAACGCGCTTAATCTTGCGGGCTACTCGATATCCGGGCTAGACCACGCTACGCGCATTGAATTCGCTCAGAAGTTGTTCCCAAAGGATGAGCATCTATTGTTCGCGTTGGGCAAGGTGCGCGATGACGAGGACGTTTCCGGCGCGGGTGCGTCTCGGGAGCCCAGCGGTTATGCTGTCCCGTCGCCCACATCGCATCTTTATCCCGATGACGCCCGCATCATTGATGGCCTGGAAAAGGCAGAGCTGAGCATGCTCAAACCCGAGGATACTAGCCGGAAAAAAGTTGCTCAAAATCTGGCCCGCAACCAACGAAGATTCGGTGCTTGGCTCCAAAGGGAGGGGCGGGGGAGCATAGTGAGCCGACTCACCGGCACCAGTGAGCAGCAAAAGTCGTTGAACGACGATTACAAGGACTTTAAAAAATCCAGTCGAAGCGCGGACATGGGCTTCGATCGTGTTCGGAACTATTTATTAATCGTCGAGGCGAACGCTGCGCTGGGCGTCTCCCCTGAACAGGCAGGCGGGGAGCCGCGGCGCGGCGGGTCGAACTCAACGTGGTCGCCGCACCTGCCGCATGATTTTGAGGGGCCGGCGGCGGAAGCGGTGCCAGATGGGTCGTCGGCGATCTACCAAGGTCTCGACTCCTTCGTTGATCTGCCATACACGCCGCAGGCGGTGAGAGACGATGCTCAGTCCGCGCCGGTGAGTGGGGCAGCCGCCAGACCGCCTCTCTTCAACGGACCATCGGACGCGCCTGCTCAATCGTCGGACATTTTCCGCGGTCTTCAGTCTTTCGTTGATCTGCCGTACACACCGCAGCAGATGCGAGACGATGCTCAGTCGCGGGCGGTGAGTGGGGCTGCCGCCAAACCGCCGCTCTCCACCGGACCATCGGACGCGCCAGCTCAGTCCTCAGACATGTACCGCGGTCTCAACTCTTTCGTTGATCTGCCGTACACACCGCAGCAGATGCGAGATGATGCTCAGTCGGCGCCGGTGGGTTCGGCTGCCGCCAGACCGCCGCTCTTCACCGCACCATCAGACGTGCCAGCTCAGTCGTCAGACATCTACCGCGGTCTCAACTCTTTCGTTGATCTTCCGTACACACCGCAGCAGATGCGAGATGATGCTCAGTCAGCGCCGATGGGTGGGGCTGGTGCCAGACCGCCGCTCTTCACCGAACCATCAGACGCGCCAGCTCAGTCGTCAGACATATACCGCGGTCTCGACTCTTTCGTTGATCTGCCGTACACACCGCAGCAGATGCGAGATGATGCTCAGTCAGCGCCGGTGGGTTCGGCTGCCAGACCGCCGCTCTTCACCGCACCATCAGACGTGCCAGCTCAGTCGTCAGACATCTACCGCGGTCTCAACTCTTTCGTTGATCTGCCGTACACACCGCAGCAGATGCGAGATGATGCTCAGTCAGCGCCGATGGGTGGGGCTGGTGCCAGACCGCCGCTCTTCACCGAACCATCAGACGCGCCAGCTCAGTCGTCAGACATATACCGCGGTCTCGACTCTTTCGTTGATCTGCCGTACACACCGCAGCAGATGCGAGATGATGCTCAGTCAGCGCCGGTGGGTTCGGCTGCCAGACCGCCGCTCTTCACCGCACCATCAGACGTGCCAGCTCAGTCGTCAGACATCTACCGCGGTCTCAACTCTTTCGTTGATCTGCCGTACACACCGCAGCAGATGCGAGATGATGCTCAGTCAGCGCCGATGGGTGGGGCTGGTGCCAGACCGCCGCTCTTCACCGAACCATCAGACGCGCCAGCTCAGTCGTCAGACATATACCGCGGTCTCGACTCTTTCGTTGATCTGCCGTACACACCGCAGCAGATGCGAGATGATGCTCAGTCAGCGCCGATGGGTGGGGCTGGTGCCAGACCGCCGCTCTTCACCGAACCATCAGACGCGCCAGCTCAGTCGTCCGACATCTACCGCGGTCTCGACTCTTTCGTTGATCTGCCGTACACACCGCAGCAGATGCGAGACGATGCTCAGTCAGCGCAGGTGCTCAGCCCTGCCGGTGAACCCACGTTCTTCGTCGGGCGGTCGGGCGTACTTCAAGAGCTTGAGCACATCGGATACCGAATCCACGAGGATCGGCAGGATGGCTCCCAGCCGGTGTCGGATTTATTACTCGATGTTCTGAACAACATCGGGGTCCTGCCGGCCAAGTTCAGCGGCCCAACCCAAGTCCCCATCAGCGGTGAGACCTACTCGATCACATTGGGACCGCGAGGACGCTCCGGTGCGCAATTCATCGATCATCCTCGCCCGTCTCCTGTCCCGGCTGCTCAGATCGCCTCCTTGGCTACCGTTGCCTCTTCCGGCCACCGCAGCGGACCCGTGTTGGGGCCCACGCAGTGGCTGGGTGACAAGCATATCCAGTGGGACTATCAGCTCCTGGCGCAGGAGTTGCAGCAGAACAATCCAGATCTCGCCGCCCGGACGCGGTTCGTGGATCCCCTGATAGCCCAAATGTTGCGATCTCCCTCCAAGGAAGTCGCCGAACGAGCATTAGGGTGGGTTCGCCATGATACAGCCGACTTCCTATTCTTGCCGGTAAGCGATGCCAGCGCTACGGATAGACATCAGCGCGGCAGTCACTGGTCGCTGCTGCTGGTTGATCGTCGCGATCGTGGTCGGCCGGTCGCCTATCACTATGACTCCACCCAGGGATACAATGACAGGCCCGCAGCGGAGATCGCAGGACGGCTCGACGCTTACGTGCAACAGGCCCCGATAAGACAGCAGCAGAACGGTTACGACTGCGGCGTCTTTGTCGTGGACGGCACCCGGGAACTGGTTAGGCGATTGGCAGCAAGACGACCGGACCTGAACCTCAACAATCTTGTCATCAGTCGGCAGGATCTGCGGGATCGACTAGGCGCTGATGTCGGCTTCAACTGAACAGGTTGCGCGACCGAGTGAAATGCTGTTCTGGCTGATCGAAGATTCGCAATCTGTGTGTTTGCAGACCATCATAGTGTCTCACGTGAGGAGCTGAGTACGCACGACGAAGACCGCCTGATTGACGCATGCGCGCGGGCACAGCGAGCTCTATGATCGGCCGGGTGAAGGTCAGTGGCGTGCTGACCCGGCGCGCTTGTCGGTCTGGCGCAGGAGCTTCCATTCCAAGGCCAGCAGTTCGTGCAGGCGCGACGCGGGACGATCGGCGATCGCGGCCAGGACCTTGCGGAGCCAGCCTTTGGGATCAACGTCGTTGGGGTGACGGGTCGTGATCATTGTCAGCATGATGGCGGCACGGTCGGCGCCACGCTCGCTACCAGCGAAGGTCTAGTCTTGCCTTCCCTGCCTCTCAATGCGCGCTCAGCGCATTGGTCAAGCAGATCTTGCCATCGTCGAGGAAGCGGGCGAAGTCGTCCCAGCGCCTGGGCATGTAGTTCATAGGCTTCAGGACGTCGGAGGGAGCGCGGGAGGGTTTCGCGCTCGCGCAACAACCAGGCGTGCATGTCCTCGAGAAGCGGCTTGCTTTTTTGTCTGCGGTGCGCGCGGACGTAAATCGAGGGGCAAAGATCGAGCCGCAAGCGATCTCATCAAGTGCGTTTGTGAGCAGCACATCTGCGACTCTGACGTTGCGCAATCAGCGCATGCTAATGATACTTATCAGGCTCAGCTCCTGCGCCATCTCAGCAAGAGATTGGGAACTGATCGAGCGTCGTCAGATTCTGAAGTAAGTGCGAGATCAGGGGCATCTGCGGAGATCTTGCCTAGGGTAAGCTCTACAGATGTTGGGAACTCCACGTCGCGGCTACGTCATCGAAGGCACGTTCCGGCCGCGGGCCACCGCACTCCGTGCGCCAGGGATGTCGAACAAGGCTGCGCTCGCAATATCCTTCAGGCTCGAGGAGGCAGCCGCAAAAAGCTGGGTCGGTCGATGGCTGCAATTAGTTCGGCGAAACTCTTCCGTAAATTTCGCCGCCGAATTAAGTCGTCAGAGCGCGAATTCAATCCACTGCCGCCTAGCCCGTTGGGGCATCAACATTCACCGATGGTTCTTTAGCCCACGATAAGTCACACGTCGGATCAAAAAACAAGTAATTGCAAGTCAGTTCTTCACCAGGTTGTACGTCACGCGCGGTTAAAATTCGGCAATGATCGTCCTGATATGTGTTTGGCTGACTGCTGTGGTTCATGAAGCGGGCATTGTCAGCATTGTACTCTATAACACCATCATTAGACTTGTAGTCTCTTGGATAGGCATGCTTATCGAGTAGAGCTCGAAATGTTGGAGCTAAAGCTTCGTACTGCTCAGGCGTCACCGCGATGTCAACGATTGGGTTATGAATCCAAATCAGCGAACCTTTAGGCAAAAGGGCAGCGGAGAAAAGTCCAATACCGCCAAACTGGTCTGGCTTTAAAACAGTTTCGATAATCAACATTGAAGAAGTCTCCCTAACACGCAGCAAACTAACCGACTTGAGCCCCGAAATCTCCTGCACAAATCGGTAGGGTCGTCTAATCGCGCCTCCGTCCCAAATTGGATTTTTTTCGCATTCGTTGCGGCAGCCGCTGGCGGATCGCCTTTCGCGGTACCGCGATCTTGGCGGTGCTGGAAGGGGGCTGCAAGTCAGTGGGATTGCGAGCAAAGATCCGCGTCGATCAAGGCGGCGAGTTCATGTCGCGCGATCGTGACCGGTAAGCCTATCAACGCGGCGATACGCTTACTTTCTATCAGCCGGACAGAGGTCGCTGCTGCTTGATGAGCTTCATCCGGCGCTCAAACTCCTTGAGGCGAGAGGTCATCTCAGGTCGTCGTCTTCGATGGGCAGAGTAGTGCCCAAGGCAGCCCACGCTGAACCGAACTGTCGTCCCGAAGGACGCGGCTCTCATCAAAGCGTCCAAAACTGGAGTAGCGACAGATACGGCACGGTCTATGCATTGCTCTTACAGGTTTCAGCGGCCATCTACGCCGAGAAATGGAAACGGCATTGCTGACCGGCTTTCCGCGGGGACGTTGAGTGCACATGTCGATAGTATAACCAGGACGAGGGCGTTGGCAGCAGCGTCGAGATAGCACTGTGTGACGGAACACGCCAAGCGATGAAGATCGCGCACGGTATCCCGGACCATTGCTGACCCCTGAGATATGTACTGAAAGGCTCGAGGCGGATCGACGAGGTGCTGGGCAGCGCCTCGTTGGCCAGAGGAGCTTTCTGCGGAACGCCACGACCAGGATGTGCATCTGGGACTGATGGACGACCACACCCATCTGCAGCCAGCCAAGCTCAGCCGACGCGTGTTCGATGGGGGCAGGAAGCAGCCTCTTTACTCCGACGATGCTTTCCTGTCTTGGGGCCGCGGCCCCAATCAATGGCAATGCTGTAAAACGCAACGGCGATAACACCGTAGGTGTTCTTCGCAGCTTTGGCGTTCGGAAGATCAAAGAAGATCGCTGTGCGGCTCAACGAGGAGCCGCACAGCGATGATGCGCGCAAGTTAATCGGGCGGGTAGCGCTCACCCGGCCCCCCGGAACCGCGCCAAGCTCGCTGGAGCAAGCTACGCTAGCTTAGCAAGTCCAATACCGGAGCTATGTGGTCGGGTTCCTAATTCTTAGCCTGGGGATTGTCTCTCGGCATCTACATTGCTTGTGTCATGGATGAGCCGAACGTCATTGGGGCCTCCAGGCCCCAAGAGGGCGGTGTAACGTTCGCCGCGAATGTCGTAGTTTATTGCCGGCTGCGCCTCGTTCGGCACCTGGCCCCAGCGGCGGAGCTTCGAGAGCATCGTGTCCGGGGCTGGTTGGTCGCCGTGCGAAAAATTCTCGGGAACGGCGAATGATGCAGCATAAATTTCGCGGGGCGCGGGGGACGTCCCCTCAGCCCTGGAGGAGGACGCCGGAGCGGCTTGCTCGATCGACCGTCCAAGCCGCGATGATGAGGCTCGGTTCGCTGGTTGCGCGCTGGGCTGCGGAGCGTTTTCCAGTCGAAATTGAGGAATGGCAGCGCCTGACGGATTGAGTGGGGTGCTTCGCCTTATCGTTGCCGCGGGCACGAACAGCGCCGTGTAGCGGTCATTGTGAACGATAAAACTGTTGGGTCGGCTGTCCTGGCTCGGCGGGACGTTGCTACGGTCAAGCGCAGCGGACGCGTGCTGGTCGCCCTGCCGGAAATTGAAGGGAATGACGGCCGGTTCTGAACCCAGGCCGTGGTGATGACCCTCGGTTGGCTCGAGAGACGCCGATGGGCCGGCGTTTCCCACCATCGCCCACAGCAGATCCTGATCGTAGCCATCAGGAAGGACGAGCCGATCGCTGGCCTGAAACGGTGCGCCGGCGTCTTCCATCGGCTCGCGAACGACTGAACTGCCGGGCTCGCTCACCTGGCGTTCGATAGCATCCCCTTCCGTATGGCTTAGTGTTCTTTGCCTCTTCGCAGGCCTCAACTCCCCGGTGTAATCCTCACCCGTGAGGACCTCGTGACTTGAAGAGGGAGACCGCCCGGTCAGCTCGTTCCGAGCCGGTTGGTAGCCGTCGCTCCAGTTGAACTGGCGAACGGCTTTTCCGCGATCCGGTCCCTGGTGATCGCGCACGGTTGGGAGAGCCGATGACAGGGCGGGTTCGCCCATCATTCCCCGCAGCGGGTTCTGATCGTGCTCTTCCGCAGGTGGCTCTTTCGGCAAAGTCCAAGCTTCCCGCGGCGCGCTGTGCCAGGCAGCGGTGTCCCCGAGGTGTCTGGTGAGGGCGTCTTCGGGATGAGGACCGTGGGCCCCCTGGTGCCCAAGTTCCAAGGCCTCGATGAGGCTACGCTCTTCCTCAGACAGAGGAAAATAGTAGGGATCTGAAGAAGCAGGAATGTCTGCAACGGCGGGGGCATCAAGCTGCGGCACTCCATCCAAGTACGGCTCAAACTCCGCTTGCTGCTCTTGCGGTTGTGACACTGCGGCGTGGTCACGGTCGAATGGGTTGATGGTGTTAAATGGGTCCATTTCAACTCCAGGTGCTTGAGCGATTCGCAATGCCGAGCCGATAGTGACGCTCTCTCTCGTTCTATTGAGATCAGCTGTCGAAAAGCTGACGCGTTTAGACTTACGGATTGCGATCTCAGATCAATCATTTCGCCGCTCTTGACCACGACTCGTGACGGAACCGAGCAGGCGGCATGGCTTTGCGTCTTCGGGACGAGCACAATCGCGTCGGCACTCTGACGCCGCGACGATCTCGGCAACTGATTGTGGTTCTTCAGTCAACGCAGCGTTTCGACGCCCCCATCAGCTTGCACCATCAATCTTATGGCTTGTGGCGACAACGCTTCCTTGGCTCGCAGGCTCGTGTGCTGCACCGCGGCGGATGCTCTCGATTGGATTGCAGTTCTCAGCTGGCTCTGGTGCTCGGCGGGAAAGTTATAGAAAGCCAATGGGCTCTAGATTGGCCATCCTTGTCCGGTAATCAAGGTCACGCGCATGTTTGGCGCGGCTTTCGACGAAGGTATCAAGTGCATGCTCGGCTTGGCGCCATTGAAATCCTGTATAGCCTTCTTGCCACTCCAAACCAGTTCGGGATGTCCTTGAGCATGTTGACGGTCTTGTGCTGCCGGCGCTCGTATTCGCCCTGCGATTGGTCATTCAGGCCCGAAATCATCGAAGGCGAAAGGTTCGGTGCATCCCCTCCAGCATGGCCGAGAGCGCCTCCTGGATCGCCTGTCGACATAGCGCGCAGCTAAGGGGCGGGCAGCAGAGGATCGAGGCTCCTAGTTCGCCGCGCTCAGACTGCAAAATCATCGAGGTGAAGCCGATCCAACGCGAGCCGCTCGCGCGCCGGTCCTCACGTTGAGCCTGGCAATCTGGATTGCGCCGATATCCGTTGCGATGTTGCGCGCCGGGCCATGGCCGTGCCGCACGGCCCGGCGCGACCATCCGCGCCGGCTTCAGCTCGCCGGCGTCTCCGAAAGGCGGCAATTCCGTCTGGACGGCTCCGACGAACACATCATGCGCTATGTTGCGGAGAATTTGTAGCAGTGCATGATCAACCGCAGACGGCTGACCAAAGGGCAGGATTTTGATCGCCCCGTTCGGGCCGCATCGGCTCCTTGAAGAAGTTCTCGCAGGTTCGCCATCCGCCCTGGATACGCTGACTCTCTGAGCGCGTTATCACCCAGATTGCAGCGAAGCTCCCGCATTCTTCGTATTCACCGCCGGTTCCGTTCAAGACCTCTATGTGCAGAACCCGACAGCAAATGGCAGTTGAGTCGATCTGAATCGCAAAGAGATGCTTGCCTGAACCAAGCTCGCAGTCCTGGCACGTCGATTGCTAAGAACCGCCTGCTACATCATGCCAATAACTAGACGCAAAGCCCGAGACAGATCCAACTCGCCGTCCAAACCAATTCTCTAGCAGACAAGCGGCGCTGTTAACTACCGCTCCGCTAACGGAGCCAGTCATGCTGATCGACGCCTCCAGAATCTTCGATTCCATTCGCATCAACAAGAAGGAAGCGCGCGAGCGCCAGACCGCGGCGCTATGTGAATGGCCTGGTTGCCAGAACAAGGCTACCCATCCCGCGCCCAAGGGCCGCGACAACGCGCGCGAATACTGGCAGTTTTGCATCGACCATGTTCGCGAATACAATGAGTCCTACAATTTCTTCTCGGGAATGGACGCGGAAGCGGTCGCGCGCTACCAGAACGAGGCGCTGACCGGCCATCGCCCGACCTGGAAGATGGGCGAGAACATCAGCGCCCGCAAAATGGCCGGCAGCGCGGCCGATTTCGAGGATGACTGGCATGCCTTCTGCACGCAACTCGAGCTGAACGGACGCGCCGGTGCCCGCCCCCGCGCGGAGGCCAAGCCTGAGGCGCGCAAGATTTTAAATGCCGAGCGTAAAGCGTTGCAGGTGATGGGCCTGAATGCCAATGCGACGCTCGGCGATATCAAGGCGAAGTACAAGGCGATGGTTAAGCAGCACCATCCCGATGCCAATGGCGGCGACCGCTCTACGGAGGATCGCCTGGTCGAGATCATCAAGGCCTACCATTACCTGAAGAACGTGGTGCGGGAGAGCTAGGCCGGCCACGATTTGAACGGCTTCACCCCACTCGCCGCCACGTAGCCCTTCATCGTGTGAAGGCTGCATCCGAGCTGGCGTGTAATCCGCTTCAGACCGCCACGCCTACGCCCGCGAGGCGCAGCATCTCCGCCACGTCAGCCAGAGTCTTTATCAACAGCGCGCCCCGGATCAATCCACGACGAGCCTTCCGTGATTCTTTCCTCTTTTCATTCGCTCGCTCCGCGGCGTTGCAAGGAGAAGGCAAGTCCTCACGACGCCGAAGGGGCGGTTCGCAAAGGCGCGCCACAGCGAAACGCCGAAAGCGCCGGTCCTCATCTGCTCAAAGACGCCGCTAGATCAAACTGCTGCTCCGCTGCTCGAATTCAAGGACGGAAAGGTCCTTACTCGATTTGGCTTGCGCCTTAGGACCGCACTCACAGGCAGCGCTCATCCGCGCTCCGCGTCGATGCAGGTGAGGCAACCGGCCTTTAATCACGCTCTTGATCTATATCAATTCGATGTCGCGCCTGAGACGTTGTCGCATGTTTGATGTATGTCGCATCCGCTCGAAACACCTCAGATGAGACCGTCTTTCTCTGAGTGCCTCTCTCTTAAGGGGAATTTTGCCAAATCGGAAGGTGGTACGAGAATTGCTGTGCCCACCATGCTGGTTCTTGGAAGTCCTGAGGATCGCATGCACGCTGTCGTCCTTATCAAGCAGCTCGTTGTCAATGTCCGCGAGTGGCGGCCCAACATGCGCAAGCGCCTGAGAGGGGCTGCACCGGTCCGTGACCTTAGGTGTGCCGAGCTGCGCGAAGAGTTCCGTGCCGAGCGCACTTCTTTACGTCGGCGCTGGAGACGTTGGTGTGTTCTTACGAGAAGTGCTGACCTTGTCCGCCGCAACCGTTGCTTCATTTGCCAGCCATTCTTTCGAGAGGTCTGGATACGCACGCGACGATTCGGCAGCTCGGACAGCAACCGGACCGGCCGGCAACGAACGAAGACAGCTCCGCCTTGGTTCAACCTGGGGGCGACGCGCATCGGTTTGCCCCACCTATCTGATCGGTGCGCGCCGGGACCGCGTCAAACATTTCGGGCCCGGCGCTTGAGCCGCAAGAAGCAGAGCCAACATCTGCAAAAGTAAAATGGGAAATAGAAATGGATGACCAATCGCACGGCGCAATGCCACTCTCCTCAATCAGACGGGAAAGCCGCGGGCCAGAAATATTCAGCTTCGTCGAATGTGCTACACAGACCAGATCAATCAAAGCGCTGTTCGATCTTCTTGTGAATTGCGCGAGCAATGAAGGCTTTAATAAAGTCGCGTACGGAGCACTCACCTGCTCGAATGAGCGTCGTCTGCTGGACTATCTGCCGCCGCCGCCAACTATAAACTTCCCGTCTGATTGGTGCCAACGCTATGCTGAGCAAGAGTATCGAGCGATCGACCCGGTAGTCCGGCGGACAGCAATGCTGCCAAGGCCCTTTCTTTGGGATGAACTAACCCTTCGATATGAACTTCAGCCCCGTGAGCTGCGCGTCTTACGCGAGGCCAGAGAAGCAGGTCTTAAGCATGGGATAAGCGTGCCATTTTTTGGATCGCAAGGCCGATTGGCTTTCGTTTCGTTTGCCTCTCCCTTCGACGATGCCGATCCACGGGATCGCATGGCTCATCTCACGACATTGGCGTCGGCATTTCACAACGCTGTCGCGCAGATTACACAGCCGCTTGATGAAGATTGCGAGACAGACATTCCGCTAACAGAGCGAGAAATGGAGTGCCTATACTGGGTCGCAGAAGGAAAGTCAGCCTGGGTAATCGGGAGAATTGTGAAGGTCAGCGAGAATACCGTCAACTTTCACATGAAGAACGTCGTCAGAAAGCTAGGGGCGGCGAACCGGACAAATGCTGTACACAAAGCAACCCGACGCCGCCTGATTTAACTCCGCCCCCGTTCAAAGGCACGATCAAAGGCCCCTCCTCGGGCGGGCTCTTCCGTTATTGCCGCCGATCGGGACAACCGATCTCAAGTGGCCTCGACGATGTACTTCAACGGAAGCGGCTCAAACCAGATAGCTGGACAGGCAAGCGCCATCAGGCGCGCGTATGCGGTGGTCCCTCAACACGCGGTGTGGACTTGAGGCGTCGTCGTTGCAGGCAAGTCTCGTTGCGTCAGACTCAATCCGCCTCTCAAGCGATCTAGTGTCGCTAAACAGGCGGCTCAACGAGACGGCGGAAGACGCCGACATGATCTTCATTCTCTCCAGCAACTGTCCCGAGGCGATCGAGACCGCGCCAGCCGTCCCGGCCTTATCGATCAGGCAATCGAGGTGTCGCTGCCTGATGCGATTCGCCGAGGCAAGGTGGTTCGCCGTATGGCAGCGGCTTGCCGGTGGACGAAGCCATGTCGCGAAGCCGTGCGCTACCGCGGGGGGCAGCGCCGCCTTACAATTGTGGCGCGATTTCCATCAACGTGAAGCCACCTGCTCGTGCAGCGAGGTCAATCGCCTATCTAGGCATTGTGGTAAGGGTTCTCCAGCGCAACGACCTTGCCGCATGTTCATCTAGCAGGAGGTGAGCAGCCCAGGACAATATTGCCGTGGCGGCCGCTGATGACAAACGGTCTGATCTTGATCCGCCGCTTGAACTTTTCGTTTGGCCGCTCAATGGTGTTAGTAACCGGTATGAGATCTGCCGGTGTCAACGTTCCGCTGCGGTGTTCTACCAGCGCTGGTGTATGTAGTACCATCGGCGCAGAGGCACGAATTGCGGGTCCGGCGATACAGGCAATGAGCCGGGAGTTCGAGTTGGGGGCTGGCCACCTCTGCGACTCACTGCGTTGTGGCAAGAGCCCTAACTCGCACTTGTCCTCTCGCCGCAGCTCAGATGCCGATGAGACGAGTGATTGGACTCGGCATCCACCGAAGCTTCGGCGGGATGTTTGGGGTGGCGGCAGGCTCCGCCGGCAGCACTGATATGACGCGGAGTGCGTCAAAGCGCTGGCAAGACTCTGCTGGCCAGCGACGAGGTGGTGCTCGAGGTCATAGGCAACAGCATGGCGGTCTACGCGCGTGCGGACGCCTTTCACCCCGTGTGATTGTCGGCAGTCTGCTGCAAGCGAAGCAACTCGCGCAGGCTCTCGACGAACCGACAAGATCGTACCGGTCACGCCGGCCAATTTGGAGGAGAAAGGTATCCTTCCCAGATCCAGATGCGTGAGAGGCCCAGAAGCGACATCGCGAATACGTTGGACGCTTCGCCAGGATAAGCCGAAGCGCAGGCACAATAATGTCCGCTGTTGGATCTTCCGCCGAGGCCTCAGCAACTTGAGGAAGGGACTTGTTTTTGACGCACATGGGGCAGGCGCTGCGCTAACAAGCGGCGGGCTTTAGGCAGCCGAACGCGACGTAACCTCGCAATCTCTTTTGGCGCAAGGCCGATCTCGCGGCCAGTTCAACCCGCCACCTCAACTGTTTTGACTGGCAGCCTTAGTGTCAATCCGTTTGGGCGACGGTCTTTCGTAATTGGCTTCAAAGTTCGTGCCAATTCCGAGCGTGCAGCAAGGCTCTTTGTTAATGGTCTATCAGAGTGGCGGGCAGGCACCGATCCTAAGCCCAGCGCACCTTTTGCCGGTGGTCGTACGGGATGGTGTAGGATCGCGGCTACTCTCAGAAGTCACCGAAACTGCCGCGGACCGCCCAGTCCTTCATCGGAGTGTCGCACAGTGAAACTGTCCTGTTGGTTCATGTCCTCGGGTCAAAGTGCCACCTCCTAATCTCTGGTTCTCTAGTCTCACGGACAACGGAACTTCACGAAGGAGTTTCGCAAGTGTTTCGGTGTCCAGCTGTTGGCTGCCTTCATTAAATATCTCACCTCGCATCTACTTTTGCGCGACATCAAATACGCGTGGATCAGCTCCTGACTAGATGAGCAAAACGCGGGCCAACTTCAGTAAAGGTTCTTGCTTCATGGCGCTCACGCAGAGATTAGAGTTCCGGCAGTCGCAGTCGCTCATCATGACGCCGCAGCTGATGCAGGCGATCAAGCTGCTGCAATTGTCCAATCTCGATCTCACGACCTTCGTGGAAGAGGAGCTCGAGCGAAACCCGCTGCTCGAGCGAGCCAATGAGCATGTAGCTGGCGCCGAGGCCCCGACCGAAATCGATCAGGTCAGCGGCGAACAGCTGGCCGAGGCAGCTTCGCGGAACGCCCAGGATGCCGCGCCGACCACTTATACCGAATGGGGCGGCGGCGCCTCCGGTGACGAAGACTACAATCTCGAAGCTTTTGTCGCGGCCGAGACAACGTTGTCGGATCATCTTGCCGAGCAGCTCTCGGTCGCCTTCACCGGGCCCGCGCAGCGCATGATCGGCCAGTACCTGATCGACCTCGTCGACGAGGCCGGCTATCTGCCACCCGACCTCGGCCAGGCCGCCGAGCGTCTTGGCGCGTCGCAGGCCGAGGTCGAAAACGTCCTCGCCGTGCTGCAAAAATTCGATCCGCCCGGCGTCTGCGCGCGGTCTTTGAGCGAGTGCCTGGCGATCCAGCTGCGCGAGCTCGACCGCTACGACCCCGCGATGCAGGCGCTGGTCGAGCATCTCGATCTGCTCGCCAAGCGCGACGTCGCCGCTCTTCGCAAGATCTGCGGCGTCGACGACGAAGACATCGCCGACATGATCGGCGAGATCCGCCGCCTCAATCCCAAGCCCGGCATGAAGTTCGGCTCGGCGCGCCTGCAGACCATGGTGCCCGACGTCTATGTCCGTCCGGGTCCCGACGGCGGCTGGCATGTCGAGCTCAACAGCGACACCTTGCCGCGCGTGCTGGTCAACCAGACCTATTATTCCGAGCTGTCGAAGAAGATCGGCAAGGACGGCGACAAGTCCTATTTCACCGACGCGCTGCAGAACGCGACCTGGCTCGTGCGCGCTCTCGACCAGCGCGCCCGCACCATACTGAAAGTGGCGACCGAGATCGTGCGCCAGCAGGACGGGTTCTTCACCCATGGCGTCGCGCATTTGCGCCCGCTCAATCTGAAGGCCGTCGCCGACGCCATCCAGATGCATGAATCTACGGTGTCGCGCGTCACCGCCAACAAATACATGGCGACCAACCGCGGCACGTTCGAGCTGAAATATTTCTTCACGGCCTCGATCGCCTCGGCCGACGGCGGCGAAGCGCATTCGGCGGAAGCGGTGCGTCACCACATCAAGCAGCTGATCGATTCGGAGGAGCCCTCCGCGATCCTGTCGGACGACACCATCGTGGAACGCTTGCGCGCCTCGGGCATTGATATTGCCCGCCGCACGGTCGCGAAGTACCGCGAAGCCATGCGCATACCCTGCTCGGTGCAACGCCGCCGCGACAAGCAGTGGTCAATGATCAACAGTCGAGCATCGGCAGGAACTGGCCAGGCGTGACGGTGCACACAGTGCGACACAGTTTTGCGACCCATCTTCTAGAGTGGCCGACATTCGTGTGATCCATTGTTGGTGCGGTCTGCGCCGCAATCGGCCAGGCACTCGACGCCTCCGATGGTTTGACCGTTGCATGGGCCAGCCGACCAGGCACCGGATCTCGCTGGTCGTTGGGAAGCCGAATTCTGCGTCGACGTTCTGAGCGGCAATCGAGCTCTAGGATAGGCGAGGGGCGGCGTCATCCGAAGCCTCGAAATGCTCGGAGTCGATCCAAGCGAAGTCGGCATCGACCTCCTCGCTCTCGCGGCGATGGTGCACGCCGCCGACAGAGGGATGAATCGGTTCGGCGGAAGATCCAACGTAGCTGTGCCGACGTACAGGTCGGCGGGCAACGCCTTGCTCATAGAGTCTTGAGATACTCGACAAGCGCTCGCCGTTCGGCGTCGGTCAATTCTGGTCCGATCACGCCAGGCGGGAGCTTCCTTAAGTCGGTTTCCTTGCCCTCGAAGGAATGTCCACGATTGCTATTCCCAAGCAGCGAAACGTCGAAGTTCGTCAAGCCGGCCGCACAGCTGTCGGCCGACTGTGCTTTCGTAAGAAGTCCAACATTGACCGGGTCGAACGCGCGGCTGCCGACGCAAAACGACGGCGGCCGCTGGCCCTGCGGTGCCAACATGTCTCTCAGCGTCGGAACGGACCCGTTGTGCAGATAAGGAGCCGTCGCCCACACACCGTCCAACGGACGCGCCCGGTACTGAGGTTCAAGAGCGAGAACAACTTCGTCCTTGCCGTTGCGGCTTGCGCGCGCCCCGACATAGACTCGCTGGTTTTGGCAGTTCTTTCTCGGGCCCCACATTTGATGCTTGGTTTCTTCAGAAGTGCCGTTCGCAGTCATCCATTGGTCAATCGTCTTGCCGACCACGTCCATGAGCGCGAGTACAAACAGAGGATCTGCCCCTTTATCTGCCGGAAGGCCACAACCTCCGGCTTTGTTGAGGTCATCTGCAGGATTTAATCCGAGTGACTCGGGTAGGTGTACGCGCCGCGTCGTGAGGACGCTGGATTGTTGGGGGTCGGTGCCGATCGCGGTGATCGGCATCTGGACCACGTTGAAATAATGCCGTCCGCCGATCTCCACCCAATTCTTCTCGTTCTTGGATGAGCGATCGGGGTTTTCTGGGCTCCAGAACGAATCTTCCGGCCACTTCTTGTCGAAGGCGGTATCGTTGACCGGGCCTCGGTGACATTCAAAGCAGTGAGCGCGATAAAGATCGCGACCTTGTTCGACGAGCGTTTCATCAATCGCCCAGGCCGGGTCACCGCGGAATTTCTCCTGCGCGTCCTTCCATTGGGGGGCCACGAGCCCGGTAAATTTTCTGCGGCCTGCATCGCCCGTCGAAAAGGGATCGGCGCCGCGAAGAAGCTCTTCGAACCGCGCGATTTCGGATAGATGTATCGACGAGGCAAAAAGCGGCCGTCCGGGCGCGGCCGCTGTCATATTGATTTTCGCGCTGACACCGAGCGCCTCGCCGGAATTGCGAACCAGTTCGTTGAGAACAGAGGCGTCATACTGTGCCCAAAGGAAATACGGCGTGTCCCAGATTGGCGGAAAGCTCACGGGCGCATCGTGCCGCGCGAAATTGCCCTTGAGGAGTGGATCCCGGAGTTCGCCAGTCACGGGATCCAGTAGGTTCGTATAGAAAACCTGGTTCCCGATACGGTTCAGCGCATCAAGTCGACCGAACCCTTCGTCGAGATCCGCCACTCCCTGTCCCGTCAAAAGTCTGTCGGTCGCCGCCTTTTGATTCTTGATCTTTTGAAGTGCAAGCTCCAGATCAGCTCGAATCTGCTTTCGATCGACGCTTTGCCCTTTGATCCGCTCCAGCTTGCTGGCGAAACGCTCAAATCGCCATGGCAACATCAGCGTGTAGCCGATCGATAGCCCAATGACTCTTTCAACTTCGCCGAGATTGACCATCGCCGGCCCACCGTCGAACCGTATGCTGACATTCTTGTATTCGAGATGCCCCGTATGGCAGGCGGCGCAGGTTAGTCCGATCTGATCTTCATATGGGGCGCCCGTCGTCGGATCGACACCGCCCTTGAGGATGGCAAAACCGACCGGCAAACCGTTCGGATTGTCGGGCGCGCTTGGAGCCCAACCGGACGTCGCGGTACCCCCATTCGGTGCATCGTCGTGATAACCATATGAGGGCGCAGTACCGGCAAAGCCCTTTGAGCCAGGACTCGGGATGAAGCCCAGGCGGCGCAGATAGTCCTCGTCGCTCAAGCTCGTGTAAGAAAAGGACAGCTCCGGGCGTTCCAGGGCCAAGAACCACTGATAGGGGACAGGAATGGTCGCGGTCCCCTGGGACGTGTGGTGAAACCAGTAACGCTGACGGGAGCTCCAGTTTTGCGGCAGCCAATAAGCGCTTTCGATTTTTGATGGCTCCGGCAGGGTCGCAGGCAATAATTGAGCGACCAGATTTGCGTCGTTCTTGATTTTAAGGGCTGCATCTCGAACCTTCTCCGGCGCGAAATACACCAGGCTGGCCGCCACCATCACGACCACAACGATTGCCAACAACAGCCCGGTGATATGAGGCCAGCGCATCACCCGGGAATAAAAACGAGAGCCAAATGAAGGTCTCCCCATAACAAGCACTCCATCAATCTTTTCGTGCGTCGAGCCGAGCCGGCAGACTGCCGCAAACGGCCACGGCGTCTGTTACTTGTTCAGCAGTCGGCTGTTGATGAAGGCGACCACGTCGGCCGTCTCCGCTGCCGTGCGCCGGGTTATTGTCGCCGCCGCCGGGCCCCCATGCAAGAACGACGGGAACCAACCGAAATTGCGAACATTCCAATCTTCTTTCGGCCAGACCGCGCGGTTCACGCCAAGCACTGCGAAGTTTGCAATCTTCCTGGCGAGTGGCTGCGCTGTCTCGGTGTGACAGCTGACGCAATCGGTATTGAAGAAGTGGCTCTTGTTCGGATCGGCAATGGTATTGACGATCTCGATGATGCGGCTGTTGGGCACGTTGCCATCGATAAACTCGGAGGTCGAAACACCCTTGCGATCAGCGGCGGGCAAGGGCGGGTTTTGCAACGCCGCGTGTCGACAGGTGATCGGATTTTGATTGTTCGTACCCGGTTGCGGGAGGACGTGTTTTCCGCCGATGATGCTGAACATCTGTGCTGCGTGCAGGCCATCAAGCGTCGGGCCGGGCACAGGTATCAGGCCTGCTTGCGGGACCCTTAACATCGACACGAAAATCCAGGGCTCGGGCGGTGCGATGCCCATGACCGCCATGGTGTTGAGGCGCTGCGGCGAGAGATGCTTCTCAAGTAAGGTCTTGAGCGCATCGCGAAACGCCTTCGCCGATGCTCCTACAAGACCCGGATGCACGTTCAGATCACCGGAAGTCGAGACTTTGACTTTACCAAAATGTCCGGCTGCAAGCTGATCGCGCAAGGTCGCGACGTCACGAACGATCGCCTTGAAGGCCTCGTCGTCCGGTTGAAATCGCGGGAACGGCGCGCAACCGTCCAGAGGCGGATCCGCCTCGAGAGTGAAACTGAAGATAAGGTGGCCCGCGGTGTCGTGAACTTTGAAGCCGTCCTGCCCATTGGTCACCGGCTGAATGATGAGGCGGATTTGCGGTTGCCGGCCAAATTGGGCGATGACATCCGGCGCCAATCCCGGCGCGCCCGGATCGATACGGATGCCAGCCACGAACCAGGCGTCGATCTTTTTCACTGCATCGGGCAACTGAATGTGACGTACACCCGAATCAGGCACGCCCGGACGCTCCGGATTTTCGGCGTTGGCTATAAATCGCGCGAAATCCGCGTCGGAAAACAGCCGTTGGGGGGATCCCGAGGGGCCGGCGAGATCGGACACCGCGATCAGATTGGCGAGGTCGCCCGCTGACTTCGGCGGAGGGAAGAGAATGGACACATCATTAGGCGCAAGCTGCTTTGATGCGGCTTGCGCCGGCGCGGTTGCTACATCCAAAGCCGATGCGAACATCACTCCCGCCGCAAACAATCGTGCAAGCCGCCGACGAAGCATCGGTCTGTGCATTTCACCCCTCGCCACCATTGGAAGTCCCCCTGTAAGACCAAAAACTTCAAACATCAGCTGTCAAAAGCGGCGGTCCGCCGCTACGCTCTCCGCCACGGCAATGCGAGCTACGGGATCAAACTCCTCATTCCTCACCGTAGAATTGGCTTTGCAAGGTCTTGAGCTTCGTCGGATGCAAGGCCTCCTCGATACAGCCGAGGAACATCTCACTTCTTGTATTGACCCGCGCTCTGTCGACCGGCGCATGTGCCATGTCCGTTTGCAACGCGCGCACGGCCGTCCAGTCGTTCGCACGATCCTTGAGCAGCTCGAACAGTGTTCGGCGATTGTTGGGCGGAGATAATTGGTCGTCCCTATACCGGTGCAATCGGAAGTGGGCGAAAGTGACCTTGGCCGAGATGTTGGCATCCCTGAGCGCGTCGGGAAGCGTCAGCAGATCGAACCCTTCGAGCTCGCCTAGCTGCTGCATTTGATCCTGGGCTTCCTGATATTGCTCGCGGCCGACCAGTTGATACATTCCTCGCGGGCGAAACAGCCAACCGTCATCCGTTCCGGGTTGGTTGCCGAACAGATTGCCGTCGTAGCCAAGGACGAAGTTGGCCAATTCCTTGGGATGGTTGAGTAGTGAACTAATGTCGACCGCGGGCTTGTTTGCGGCCGCAAGCTTTGCGTTATTCTGGTCGATGCGATCGCGCCATTTCTGTGGGAGTTGTGAACCCGCGCTGTACGAGAAATTCTCGCTGCTGCGCGTAAAGTCGGCGCTGTCGTAGGACACCGACCCAAGAATATAGGCCAGGATACGAGAATCCGTCTCCTCGACGCGATCCCATTCCTGCAACAAGGCCTTCACCTGCTCGGCCTGATAATAGGCCATGTAGCTCTTACGATATGGCGGAACAGGTGGAGGAGCCGGTGAATGGTCCTTGCTCGATTCGGCCAGCTGGTGCTCGTAGGCGGCGAGTTTTTCCTGATAGTTTTCATAACCGCGCTTCTGCAGCCAATTGCTCTCATAGCAGGCAAGCAACGGCTGCGGCTTGATCTTTGGAGATGGTTGATATTCCTTCGCTAACTCGCCGGCGTAGGCAGCCCGTGCGAGCTTGGCGTCCTTAAGCGTTTCAAATGCGGACGCGACCGATCCATTCAGAAGATGGAATAACTTTACCTGCAGGCAATCAGCGTTGCTCTGCCTGTCGCGGGACTGATCGAAGTCGTCCTTCGGCACGCAATCCCAAAAGCGACCGCTGCTCAATGAGATGATATCCTCGGTCTTCTGGGACAACGTCCAGCCGAGTGGAAGGCTGTAAAACAGGCCTGTTATGTCCGTCCGGCCGAAAGTCGGAAAGCGCTGCACACTGGGAGTTACTTCGACCTCGGGACGACGATCAATGCTGGTGGCATGATTGAGCGCGACATAGGTTCGGGAGGTTCGCGTGCTCAGAAGCGCGCGTACCGGCTCCATGAGCTCACCGAACAGGAATGACCCATGATCACCGAATTGCCCGCTGACGAGCGACAGCAGGTAAATCCTGAATTTCGGCGCATCGGAGGTACCCTTGATGGTGTTAAGCTTCTCAATCAGGTCGAGAGCGGTCTCAATGCCAGAGTTTTCCACGTATCCGCCGTCCACCAGGCGCGCCTGCGGATGAGAAGTTATGCAGTCATTCTTGACCGAGACGCTCGCCGCCGGCGTCACCCACGGAAATCGGGCGCTCGTGAAAGCGGCTGTGCTGAGCGGAATACGAAGCGAGTGGCTCTTGACCGTTTGGTCGGCCCCGGTGCCAGCGCGTTCAACCGCTGCAAGAACACACAGGTCCGTGTCTTTCGGATGCAGCGGATCGAAATCGAAGGGCGAGATGACAGCCCGTTTGCCGCTTCCGGCATCTGTCGTGTTGAACAAGAGGGCCGGCATGTTGTTGCCGGGCGCCCAATGGGACTGATAGTCGGCTTTTAGCAGATTGGATCGATCGTCCCCGCTGTTGCGGCTGCCAAGCATTCTGTCACCGGCGTTCTCCAAGGTGTGTTCGAGAAAGCGCGCGCGATCGAATGCGGGGATCGCGACCGGTGAAAACATTTGAGTGAAATCAGTAAACAGAAGGCCGGCGACCAAAGGCGACAGAAAATCCGTGGTCAAGACGCTTGCAACGCGCTGCTCGACGGGGCCGGGAGCATCAATATCTTGGACCCGCCCAACCCCGGCAAGGAAATCTGCGATTTTGGGGCATGTCTTTCCGTCGACGGCATTCGAATCAAGGGACGCATTTTCGGCGTGGAGCGCAGCGGCAAAGATTGCCGAACCGACGCTGCCGCCGGACACGCCGCTTATCGCAAACAGATGTTGGCGAAATGCCGGACAGAGATCCTGCAGCCGCGCAAGGAACCGCGCCGCATTATTGGCGGCGTAGATCCCTCCGCCTTGAGTCGCCACAATGAAGACGGGATATTCGCCGAGCCTCTTGGTTTCCTCCACCCGCGGTTTTTGTAAAAGCCACTCGCGGAATGCGGCGGCAGCAGACATGCGCACTTTCTCCGGCGGGCTGTTTGCTTCAGAGACGGTACGCAGTTCGTGGTTGTCACCTCCAAATAAGGAGGCAAGCAGAAACAGGCCGCCAAAGACAACCGGAATAAACGGAAACGCAAATCTGATGGTCAAGAGAGAAAAATGGACCGCCAGACCAAAGACGCAAACCGCAAAGAGAGCGATCACGCCGAACGATCCGAGAAATTGTGCAAGCCTATCCGGCAGCAGGACGAATGCTGCTGTCAATAGCACGATGCCGCCGATCGAGAGCGCGAGAAACCTGTAGCGGATGAAGTAAGCGTTGTTGGCGCGGCTCGCGATATCAATCGAGCGATCTCTTGACCCTATTCGCCAAGTAAATGCCACGAAACAGGCGAGCATGATCAGGATGGCAATCGCGAGGATGAGCAGCATGTTCCGCTCAAACGCGAGCGCCTGGTCCTGAATGCGGAAGATACTGCCGACTTCCTCGACCTCGCCAATCTTTCGCGCCGGTCGCGAGGCGAGTTGACCTGCTGTGGCGGCGATGATCGGCAGTGCTCCAAGCAGGACGGGAGCGAGTCTTATATAGAAGGCGAGGCGCCCTGAGGGCTTAGGGATTTGCGGCAGGGATGCAGTTGTGAGCTGAAACGCACCTGCCCAAATGGCGATGGCAATCACACCTAAGGCAGCGAACTCCTTGAACGTCACCCAGCCAAGGTCGTCCGCGGCTATCCGATAGAGCTCCTGAATCTGATCTGGCAGATAGAGCAACACTGAGATAGCTGCGGACAGAACAATTATCCATCGAAGGTTGCGCAATAGGGTAAACAGCTGCTCGCGCACACTCATCGCGTCATCTCCCTCACATACTTATGGAGCTTGCTGGCAAGCCACTGAAATAGGCTCTGGTGCTAGGCATTCGCGCCAACTCTCGTCGAAATTGTTCAGCCCGTAGCGTACGGGCGGCTTGAAAGAGATTGACTTTTAGGACGCGCTCTTAAGTAGCGCGTCAATTATTGTGCACGTCCCTACAGGAGTGTGCCAGGTTTGTCGATATGTTCTGCGTGGCGATCGCAGAGTTTTCCTCCGGCTGGCGGTTCATCGTCGGGCAAATCGCTTTCCTATGACTCCTCTTGAGAGGGGTGGCGCAGCCTTATCACAGGCGCTGAGCACAAACCGCACCGTTGGCTGTAGGAAGTTACGCGCTTGCCAGGCACAGGGTGCCAGATGGCCCGCGAAGACGCTGCGGTGGAATGGCCTGCGATGGCGACGTCTTGCTGCTTGAAAGAAAGGCCTGACGCTCTTGTTCAGCATGACTCCGGGCGGAAACGCAAAAAAGCGGCGACGCCGCTGCTGTAGTCTGTGAGGCTACGAAGTCCCGGAGTGTGGGTGCTGCTGCGCGCCCTGCCGACGCTACCAGGAGCGATGCCAACCAAGGATTGAGGAGTGCCTGCTGCGACCCGTAGGCCGCAGAGAAATGGCTGACGCTATCGAAAGGCTGTAACTTTCCTCCGGCGTTCCGCGCATAGCTCGCTCCACCCACTCGTGATCGACGGAACCCGCACTGCTATGAAAGTGTTGCACCTTTCTGACCTTCATCTTTCGGCGAAACACCAGCACGACGAGGAAATTGTCCTACAGGCTGCAATAGAAGCAATCGAAGCTCGCCGGGACGAGGCTGGTGCTTTCGATGTTGTAATCTTTTCGGGCGATCTCGTGAATCGCGGCGGGGATGAAAACGTTTTTCAAGCGGCCAGATCCACGTTCATCAAGCGCTTTCTGAACGCTGCCGGCGCTTCTGAAAGCCAATTTGTTATATGTCCCGGCAATCATGACATCGACCGTGATGTCGTCCGAAAAGTCGGCTACATCGAAGCCGGCCTTCTCAAGACACTTACTAATCGGAGTGAAATCAACAAGTTCGTCGACGATCATTGGTCTCACCCGATTTCCTCCGCTCCCCCTCCATTTGCACGGTTGTCAGGATTCTACCGTGATGTTTGGGCAGCCGCTTCAGATAGCTGCATATCGACCAATCTTTTCTTGAAAGCCTACATCATCAAACAAAAAGATGGCGACATAGGTATCGCCTGCTTCAACACGGCATGGCGCTGCACGGGCGAAGCGGGCGACGTTGACAAGGGAAACCTGATTCTTGGCGAAAGAGTCGTCGATCATGCTATCGAACTCTTGCGTTCGGCTCGCATAAAGATCGGCGTCTTCCACCATCCCCTCTATTGGTTAAATGAATCTGACCAAGTAGCTGTCGAAGGGCGGCTCCAAGCTGCGTTTGACTTACTCGCCTGCGGTCACATTCATCGTCCAGGACCCGAATTGCGTAAAACGACGATGGGCGATGCGATACTTTCACAGGCCGGCTGCCTGTATGGAAGCCGTGAGTGGTTCAACGGCTACAGCATTGTGGAGACCGACAGCAGCGACACTGCAATTGTTCGCTTATACGAATTTTCAGATCAACGTCGAAAATTCCTGCCAGCCACGCGAGTTGTAGACGAGGGCATTGTCAGATACCCATTTTCCTCCTCTGGAGGCACCTCTACAAACACACTTTCAACAATACTGCGCAAAGCCCGCCCAAATATCCGAAGGTTAGCAAATGACCAGATAGCACTCGCGGGCATTGCAGAACAAAGTAGAGAGATTGACGAACACTTTGTTTGCCCGCCGCTAAACAGGCTTTCACAGGCAATCCCCACCTCAAAGGTCAATGATTCTCCAGAGAATGACCGCGAGAACTTGTTGGGCATTCTGAAAAGCAAAGAAAACGTCACCATCGTGGGTCGGTCAGAGCTTGGGAAAACGACCGTTGCTCACTATATCGCCGTTAAGGTTTCAGAAGGCTTTGGCGATCAAGCGCGCTTTCCTTTGATTGGAAAGTTTGCTGAGTTCGACTCGAAGGATGGCAGTCTGTGGAGACTTTTCCGCAGTTATGCAAATGAAGTGTCAGATGGTGCCGCGACGAGAGCCTTTGTTGAAACCAATCCGGTATTCGCAATTGTTGACGACGTAGATTTGTTTGACGAGCCCCGCGTCAAGGCTCTCGGCTTGCTGATCACGAAACACAAGAATGTCCGTTGGTGCATATTTGTCCGGGCAGCAGCCGGCACGGAGTCTCTTTCGGCGGCTTCCGGCAATGCCTTTCCAAACACCGAGCAGTACGTCATCGGAGAGTTACGTCGGGGAGCGATCAGAGCCCTGTCTGATACCTACTTCGTAAGTAAAGACGAACAAGATCGGCGCTATCAGAGCCTGATGGAGCAGTTGCAGCGTATCGGCCTTCCCAGAAGCGGCTATGTCGTTTCGCTTATCCTTTGGGCGTTGAAGAATAGGTCCCAGGGCGAACTGCTAAACGAAGCCGTTTTGTTACAGAATTTGATCGATCACATCTTAGGTCGCATGGATTACACGGGAGCGCTTCGTCGTGAATTTGACTTCACCATGAAGTCGCTAGTCCTTCAGAACCTAGCTTTCCACTTTAAGACGACTAATGAAGTCCAATCCAAAAACGACGTGGTCGAGTTTGTGATCGGCCTGCTCAAACGTAAAGGACTTAGATATGACGCAGCCGAAATTATTCGCGCGTTTATCAAGTGCGGCGTTTTGTACGAGGTCTCTGAAACCCTCTCATTCCGCTACCGACGCTTTCAGGATTTTTTCTTTGCTGGGTATCTCCGAGATAACCCTGCTGATATCCAAGATATCTGCAAAGGGGAACGCTGGCTAGAGTACACAAAGGAGCTTGATATCTACACGGCGCGATTTCGTCACGAGAAGCAGTTTCTCGCGTTTGGGCGACAGATAATCGAAGGCATCAACCGCCCCGAGCCGCCTCTCTCCGTTGAGCAGCTCGAAGACTACCTTTCCGAAGGCCAGAACCTCGACTTTACGCAGGCGCAGCTCAGCAAAATGCGCAAAGAACGCATGACGGCCGAGAAAATCGACGAGCTGATGGATAAGACCGACCAGCGCATCGCCGAAAAGCGCGAGAAAGAGGCGCGTGACAAAGCCAAGACTGGGCTCGAAATCCGAAGCAATCGCGTAATCAAATTTTCTATGGCAGTGGAGATGTACAGTGAGTTCATTCGAAATCTTGAGTTTGTCGATAAGGAAGTAAAGACAGCTCATCTGGAACATTGCTTGACGTGCTGGGAAACAATTCTCCGTGGCTTTCTTTCCGGCCTCAAAGAGGCAATCGATGATCTAGTTCACGATATACATAATGGAGGCGAAGTCGCCGCCAAAGTGAGCAAGAAAGGAAGCACGCTCTCCCCTGAAAAGCTGTCCCAGCTATTTAGGTTCATCGAGGGTACGATCAAGCATGTCATGCCGACCATCGTTGCTGAGATCGCTTATCAAAACCTTGGAAGCGAAAAGCTGGTTGATTTTATCGATGAGCAGATACGCAGCGAAAAGACATCTGCAATTCGCACGCTGCTCTGCTCTTTCATGTTGCTCGAGATCGACTCGTCCCTAGCTATAACCAGGATAAGTGAGTTTTACGGATCGGAAGATACGCCACGGTGGGTGACAGCTGTGATAACGGAGCGCCTGTACAGCTATTATCGGCAACGACCTCTGGCGGGCGCAACACGCAAAAAATTTGAGGAACTTGTTGTGACGCTAGAAATGCGCTTGGCCGGTGAATCTCGGCCAAGAGTTCGAGGAAATTATTTATCCGCCTTGAAGAAGAAGGCATTCAAAGAACCAAAGTCCTAAACTCTTATTCAGGATGAAGCGCCACCTACAGTCAAAGATCGAGCCATGTACGCTGGACTTGCGGCGGGATTTGGGGCGGCGGACTCGATCGTGGCCATGGATCACCTCAAGCGTCGCGCATGGCAACCGAAAGGCTACCATACGGCGCCCAGCTGACAATCGTTAGGGTCGCCGATCATGGTTCGATGAACGCCGCTGCGGCCGGATACGTCCCCGCCTGCCTTGACCAGATCGAACCGCCGCTTCAGGTGCGGATGCGCGCACCAGTCGATCCGTCGTTGATCGACCGGGGGCGGGCCCGCGGGTCATATCAGCTATTTGATCATCTGATTCAGCGTCCGGAACGGGCCTCGACGGCGTCCGTCGGCCTCAAGGGTCCCGAGCGCGGCGCGTTCACGCCGAGTATTGCTGCACGATCGCTTTGCCGCGCGCCGAGATTCCGTCCAGCATGGTGTCAAGCACCGGTTCCGTGTCAGGCCCTCGCCGTCGCCTCCTTCACGACCTCGCTGAGCACGTCGGGAATCTTCTCCTCGAGCCCCAAGAATCGCGTGATCGTCTCGTCGGGTTCCATTTTCATCAGTTCCGCCTGGCGTCTCCAGTGCCGCGGCAGGACTTCTGAGAACTAATTGCGCAACCCTGTTTGAGACTGATTTTATTGCGTTTTTCGGTCCGGCGATCCGTTTTTTGTGTCACTCTGGGGGGCGGCGCCCCACGTTCACAGGCTACCAACCAGGATTTTGGGTCATCCTTCCAGCGATGGGGAGCGGATGAACTCGTGCGGGTTCCCGTGAACATAAGGGATGAGTCGGCATCGTTAACGAGAGGTTCGAGCCTTGCGCACCTTAATCCAAGTGTCCATGTGATGGTGGTCGCATAGGGGGTGGTTCCGGGTAGATTTCCAGCCGGAACCCCTGAACCCGAAGCCGAGAAAAGCGTTGCCAAAGGACCGGGGA
Organism: Bradyrhizobium sp. CCBAU 25360; assembly: GCF_028128695.1. Taxonomy (NCBI): domain Bacteria; kingdom Pseudomonadati; phylum Pseudomonadota; class Alphaproteobacteria; order Hyphomicrobiales; family Nitrobacteraceae; genus Bradyrhizobium; species Bradyrhizobium sp. CCBAU 25360. The sequence continues at coordinate 84,544 of NZ_LBJA01000044.1, read as the reverse complement.
AGTTGTAATTTCCTCGGAGATCGCTGGATATAGGGCGTGAGCATAACCAGCCCCGCCTAGGGTAAAACTAGGACCATCCGAACGGATGGGCAGCCCTCACGGGTCAAGAGGTTCGCCCCGAGACACTTAGGTGTCGAGCAGGCCCGAAAGGGCCTGTTTCTATTTCTACCATGGCGTTCTGCGCTTTTGATCGTAGATGCGTGGGGGCAGCTTCCCCTTGAGGATCAGCCCGACCAGATTGACGAAGCGGACCTCGCCGTAAGTGGCAACATGCTTGTCGTCGGTCCGGTGGAAACCGGTACGAACCCGCATCAGCAATTTCGCATCTGCCCGGCCCTTCAACTTCTCCAAGCTCAGCGCGATGATGTAGTGCGCGTTACCCAAGTCCACGGTGAGCACTAGATAGCGGTCGCGCTCTCCCATCCACACACGGCCCCGCATCGCGCGCTCGATGTGCCCCCACATCTCCAACGACGCGGCGTACCGTTTTGTGCAGAAGCGACCATCAGTGCGGCTGCATCCGGGGAACACAGGTCGCTCATCGTTCGGCTTTGGGTCTTCCGTGAAGCAGTGATCAGAGAAGGTCACCAAGATAGGAACTTCAACGCCGCCGACCGTAACTGCAGCAATGCGGTCGTCGAGATGGCTTAGGTCGAATGTCTGGCCTCCGGTTTGGAAAGCGCCCCACGGCACCGGTATCGATCCTTCAAATGTTTCAGTTGCGTGAGCTCAGTTGCTAGTCGCAATTATCACGGTCCGCAACCAATCATCTTGACCAGATGATGCGTGGGTCTCACGGTATCGGCCGCTTCTGCAGTTCCTGGCTCGACCATTTGGGGAAGGCGCAAGAATGCCGACTGAGCCAGGTAACGGGCGCCGCGTCATCGAAGATGTGATCACATCCACGGTCCGCGTTGTCCTGCTCCGCTGGCTCCAAATATCGGCGCCCGCCATCGCCCCTGATCCGCGACTGATGGCCTATCCCGAGTGATGTAGGTGCTCTTATTTCAAAGGCTCGAAGTTGTGCCGCAGAGGACCGCAATTCCCATCCGGCGCAAGCGCATCTTCAGCGGACACATCCAGAATAAAACACCACGGCTGATTCTTGTGCTCACTGGCGAATCTGCAACCATCGCACGGATAGGGATCCTCTAGCCATGCCGGACCAGGTGTGTCATCGGCGGGCTCTTCGCGTTTGTCGCGATGCAACCGCCCATGGCATTCGTCGCACACGGCGATCAGCTCAAACAAGAACTCCCGCAAGACGTGCTTGTAGGTCAGATGGTGAACCTGGATCGCCTTTCGCTCTAGGCATCCTTCGCAAAGCCATTCGCTCGTTTGAGTACTCTAGTCCGCTTTTCGCGCCACTCGGGGCTGTCAAGATAGCGATCGTATTCACGCCGAAACCCTTCCTCGTCATTTTTCTGTATACGAACGTGCTTCTGAATTAGGTCGCTATATTCATCACCGCGCGCGCGGTGAAACGTGTTTTCAAGGTCGTCTTGCCAAGGTGGCGACGAGGCAGTTCTGGCACTTTCCTTAGGGCAGAACCGATCGACTTTCCGCAGGTCAGGCACTGGCAGTAGAAATGCATGGCGCCTTCACCGTCCCGCCGTTGCCGAACTTCAGAACTGGAGTGCTCGCAATGACCGCCATGGTATGCTGCTAGATCGGCCTTCAATTCCGGCGTCATGTCCAGGTAATACTGCTTGCCAGTGTCGCGGTCCGTGACGTGCATCTCTGCTGCCGCTTCGAGAATCAATAGCCTCGCATTGCGTGCCCTTCTTTCCACACCAGGCTGAAGATTTTGGCCAACGATCCGGAAGAATGATTCCAAAGATCAGGACGTTCGCTCCCATGTAGGAGCATCACGCGGGGCGGCAGGTAGGCGTCCGACGGCCACGGCCCCTGGTGGTGAGAGATCAGAGTGTCATTAGGTATCTTCATTGCAGCCAGCGCCGCAATTTGATCCGGGCAATGACTGAGGTGATTGCGCAAGCGTGGAGCAAAGCCGCGGCCCCGATGGACAAGCACCGAATAACGAGGCCTACCCGGCCGGACGAGCTAGCAACTGATCGCGAAGTCCACGGTCATCAAAGGTCGGGGTGGTAAATCCGGCGGGCGTGCGGTGGAAGACGGTCGATCTTACCTCGCGAGGTCTGCGCCGTGTCGCGGCAACGGGACTGAGGCCGTAAGGCGACCTGACCGAGGCGCAGAAGTCAGCCGAGGGCATAGTAGGTGGCGGCGCCCGCCGAAGGCCCGAACGATGGAAGTGGTCAGTGGGTGATCTCGCGCGAGCCATGAACGTGGGCCTGCATTGATCATCTCCACCATGTCTTTTGCAACGGGCTGCTGTAACGCTGTTTTCTTGACTTACCCAAAAATACCCAACTTCGATCTGAATGGGTGCATAAGGGCGGAAAATCACGGCTAGCGTTACCAACACTCGCGGCCCTGGAAGACGACAGGCACGTGAATTTGAGGGCCGAAGAGCCCAGAGGAGGGACCAATGCCAAGGACGCTAGCCGCACCGCGCGGCCATTCTTACCGTTTCGTCAAAGCCGCTCTGATTTGCTCAACTCTCTTGTCCGGTGCTGCCGCATCTTTTGGCCAGGCCAAAGCGGAGGATATCAACTGGCGCCAGTTCGAGGGCGCTTCGATCGTGTGGGCTTACGACATCCATCCATATGCTGACGCGGTTGCAGCACAGCTTCCCGAGTTCGAGAAGTTGACGGGCATCAAGGTGACGCCCGAGCTTTATCCGGACGATGCCTATTGGAATAAGCTGACCATCCAGCTGAGCACAAAATCGCCCTCGTGGGACGTCGTCGGCACAGGAATTCAGCCGGCTTGGGATCTTGCGCCCGGTCAACTGCTTGAGCCGCTCGACCGCTATCTGAACGACCCTAAGCTCACATCGGCAAGCTATGACTACAAGGACTTCTTCCCCGCATTGCGTGAAGCGCTGACTTGGCAAGTCAATGGCGGGCAGATCGAACCGGGCCGGGGTCAGGTGTGGGCCATCCCGCACGGGTTCGAAAACATCCAATTGTTCTACCGTAAGGATATCCTTGACAAACACGGTATCAAGGTTCCGACAACCCCGCCGGAAATGTCGGCGGCATGCGAAAAGCTAAAATCTGCCGATCCCGCGATCACGCCCCTGGGTGTGAGAGGAGTGCGCTTTTGGAGCAGCATCCACACGGCCGCGATTTCAATCGCCAAGTCCTATGGTGTACACGACTTCGTCCTCAAGGACGGCAAGTTGGAAACCGGTCTGGATTCTCCCGAGTCGATCGCCTTCCACAAAGACTACGTGGAGATGATCAACAAGTGTGCTGCCCCATCCTTTGCCAACGACAACTGGTACCAAGTGGTCGATGGCATCAATTCGGGTCGGACAGCGATGGCGATCGATTCCAACATGTTCGGGTTCTGGAACGATGTTGCTGGCAAGCCCGCTTCGGGCAAGATTGCCTTCGCTCCGCCACCGCGAGCTCCGAACGGCAAGACTTTCGAATCGAACATCTGGATCTGGTCCCTGGCCATGAATGCTGCTTCCCAGAAAAAGGGTGCGGCCTGGTTCTTCATTCAGTGGGCGACGTCAAAGCAGGTCGAGCTGAACGGTGCCATCGCCGGCAAGCTCGTCAACTCGCCGCGCTCTTCGACGTGGAGCGACAAGGTTTGGCTCGACTATGCGGCTAAACCGGAATTCACAAATTTCGTGGACACCTTCAAGAGTGTTCAGGACAGGGCTGCGCTCGCCTTTACGCCGCGCGTAGGATTTGCCGAGGCCATGAACGCCTGGGCAGTTGCCATGCAGAAAATGGTCAATGGTGCGGACGTGAAGGCGACCTTGGCCGACCTCGCCACCGAGATCCGCTCCTCCATGTAAGGCAACCGGGGAGCGGCATCACCGGATTGCCGCCTCCCTACCACCGCGTATCTTTCGAGAAGTGAGCGATGAACCTTCGAGGCATCGACGCAACCGTGACGCTACAATCATCGGTAGGCCAACTGGCACCGCCTAAAAAAGAGCAGGTGCAAAACGCCGGGCAGCATGCTTTTGACTGGTGGAGCCTTGCTGCGATTGCTCCCGCGATCATCATACTGCTCGGATTTCTTTTTCTGTTTGTCTACGGCGTCTTCCAATCGCTGACCGATCTCAAGTTTGGCCGTCCCCTGGTTCGCTTCATTGGCGTCACCAACTATGAAGTGGCAATCAAGACCCAAGATTTCTGGAACAGCGTGCGGGCGACCACGGTGTATGCCTGCTCCGCGGTCCTCGCGGAAGCGTTCTCTGGGCTTGCGCTCGCTAAATTGTTCGCAAGCCGTGTGTTTCTTGCACAACTGATGCGGCCTGTCATTCTCCTTCCGTTGGTATTGCCGCCAATGAGCGTTGCCTTGATGTGGACCACAATGATGGATCCACAAAACGGGATTCTGAACTATTTGCTTTCGCTCGTCGGGATCGGCCGCTTCGCATGGATTTCGGACGCCGGTACGGCGATGTTCTCGCTAGTTCTCATCGACATATGGACTTACACACCATTTTTTGCGCTCATCATCTTCGCCGGTTTGCAGGGCATTAACGAGGAGATCAGAGAAGCCGCGCGGATCAATGGCGCTAAGGGTTGGGCGACGTTCCTCCATATTGAGCTTCCGCTCATTGCACCGTATATCCTGATCGCCGCAGTCTTTCGGCTGATCGAGTCGCTCAATCAGTTCGATATCATCTTCGGAACAACCCAGGGCGGTCCAGGTGACAGTACCTCCGTGCTCTCGGTTCGCGCCTACATCACGGCCTTTCAAAACCTCTCCTTTGGGCGTGGTGCCGCGCTCATGGTTGTCAACTGGTTGATCGTGCTTCTCGGGACCTTGGCCATGGTAAAATTGTGGCGGTTGGTTCGGCAGCGCGTAAGCTAGAGGAGGCTGGCAATGCGCTTCAATCGCTCAACGCCAGCAAGCGTGTTCCTTAATGGACTGGTTGTTGTCTGTACGCTCATCCTGACATTTCCGCTGGTCTGGATCGTGATGATGTCGCTGAAGCATCAGGCCGAGGTCATGACCTGGCCGCCGCGCTTTGTCTTCACTCCAACATTTGAAAACTTCCGCGTTTTGTTCGATGCTGCTCAGGCCGGGGCGACAAGCTACGGCACCATCAAGGTTGATTTCCTGACGCCGGTTGCCAATAGCGTCGTGATATCGCTTGGCGCGGTGCTCGTATCGCTGATCGCCGGCGTGCCCGCAGGCTACGTCTTGGCAAGGCGTGATATCCCTAGGAAGGAGGACATCGCGTTCTTCATTCTGGGCTTCCGCTTCGCGCCGGCTCTCCTTGTCGTCATACCACTGTTCAGCGTGTTCCAAACAGTTGGCCTTTATGACACCTATTTCGGCATGATCTGGGTTTATCAGGTCGTCACGCTGCCAATGATCATCTGGCTAAGCCGATCATATATCGAGGACATCCCAAAGGACATTGAGGAGGCGGCGGCCATGGATGGTGCAAAGCCGTTCCGTGTAGTCTGGCACATCGTTCTTCCGCTTCTAAAGCCCGGCCTAATTGGCGCTTCATTGCTCATTTTCTTGCTTGCCTGGCACAATTTCGCTCTCGGCCTGATCCTCAGTTCGACGAAAGCGCCGGTCACCGTCGCCCTGCTCAAGCTGCTTAATCCAGGCGTTCAGTTCTATCCGGTCATGGCTGCGGGTTTGGTGGTGACCATGATTGTGCCGGTCGTCCTGATTATCCTTGGCCAGCGTCATCTCGAACGTGGCCTTACCTTCGGGGCCGTGAAATGAGCCCCAGACCATTGATGTTCTTCGGAACGACCAATCTTGACCTCTGCTTCAACGTCGAGCGGCTTCCAACGGCGGGTGAAAGCCTGATGGGAAGCTTAAAGCAGAATGCGGGAGGCAAGGGCGCAAACCAGGCAGTCGCCGCCGCTCGATTGGGGCTTCGGCCGAGCTTCTACACCCGGCTTGGCGATGATGATGCTGGCCGATCGTTGCTGCAAGCGCTGCGTGAGGCAGGTGTCCGCCTTGATGCCATTGAGGTATGCCCGGGGGAGATATCCGGTTCTGCTCTTGTCCTCGTCGGCGACGACGGCTCCAACATGATTGTCATAGACCCGGGCGCCAATGCAAATGTCACTCCGAGCATGGTCGAGAAGGCGGCCGAATTCATTGAGCGGGACGCAATCGTCGTTGCCGAAATGGGCATGCCGGTCCCCGCGCTCAATCACCTTTTTGCGTTGAAGAGCGTCAAGGAATTCGATCTCATTTTCAATCCGGCCCCCGTGAGGGCGGGCCTGTCGCCCGCGGCGTGGAGGAGTGTCGATTTCGTCACACCAAACCAGACGGAAGCTTTCGAACTCACCGGCGTCGAGGTGCATGACTTCGACGGCGCCGCTCATGCGGCTGGAAAGCTTCTCGATCTCGGGCCGAAAGCAGCGCTGATCACGCTAGGTGCGCAGGGAGCCTACTACGCCGATGCCAGCGCGACTTTCGCGCTCCGGGCATTTCCTGTGAAGGTCGTTGATACGACCGCCGCGGGAGATGCTTTTAATGGAGCTTTCGCAGCCTCTCTTGCTCATCGGTTGCCGATACGAGAAGCGATCAAAAAGGCGCTCGCGGTTGCCGCCTTATGTGTGACGCGACGCGGCGCCCAAAGATCGATGCCTAGCAGTTGGGCCGTCGACGAATTTCTGAATTCTCAATCGATCTTGGAGTTGGAATGACCGAACAGTTCTCAGTTGCAGACAGGACCGTGCTTGTGACCGGTGCAGGTGGAGGCATTGGCTCAGCCATAGCTAATGCTTTCCGTCAAGGCGGTGCGAACGTCCTGGCAACCGACGCGAATTTGGAAAACTTGCGAGTCATTCTGACTCGTTTGCCGCACGGCAATGGCATCCTACCAATGAGCATGGATGTGTCACGAGAAGATGATGTCGGCAGGGTGCTTGATGAGATCGCCAAGCGCTTCGGCAGGCTCGATGTCCTGATCAACAACGCCGGCATAAAATCGGCTCAGGCGCTTCTGACCGGAAATGCCGATCGAATCGAAAAAACCATCCAGATCAATTCCGTCGCAGTGCTTCGTTGCGCGAAGCTGGCGATTGAGCGCTTCATGAAGAGCAAGGGCGGCCGCATCGTCAATGTCGGGTCCTCGTTGTCATCTCAAGGTGCTGTTTTCAACTACCAGGCTGGCGGCGCCGACTATTGCTTGTCAAAAGCCATCGTGCACGATGTGACAAAGCTGCTCGCTTATGAATGTGCTCCGTTCAAGATCAACGTCAACGCGATTGCTCCCGGGATTATCGATACACCCATGCACGGGCGTCCGCGGGAGGAAACCGAAGCGCGCCATAGTGGCCGAATTCCGCTGGGCCGGGTCGGACTGCCGGAAGATATAGCAGGGTTTGCGGTGTTCCTGGCCAGCCCCGCAGCTTCCTACATGACCGGGCAGATTGTCCATGTGAACGGTGGGATGCTGATGAATGGTTAGCGTCAGCTCTAATATCAACTGGCCGCCGATTGAAGGGATTATTTCCGATCTGGATGGCGTCGTTTATCGTGGCGGCACCGCAATAGCGGATGCCATAGAAGCCTTTACGAGATGGCAGAAAGCAGGCGTGCCATTCTGCTTTGCGACGAACAATTCAACGCATACCCCGGAGGACGTCGTCGGCAGGCTGAGAGGATCTGGTCTTTCGATCGCACCGTCTCAGGTCGTTACAAGCGCTATCACCGCCGCAGGCCTCGTTCGAACCAATTATCCGCACCTAACACGAATCTATGTCATCGGAGCTCCCTCGCTTGTGACGGCCATGCGGGATGTTGGGCTGGAGGTCACTGACCGAGCGCCTGAAGCCGTTGTGATGGGGCTTGACCGGGATATCACGCATGAGAAGCTGCGAATCGCGGTTGAGTCAATCCTCAATGGAGCGGTGTTCATAGGAACCAATCCCGATCTTCTGCTGCCGACGGCCAGCGGGTTCGAACCTGGCGCTGGTGCGACCATTGCAGCTGTGGCCGCTGCTACGCAAGTGCAGCCTTCGATCGTTGGAAAGCCGCAAGTGCCGATGATCGAGACAGCGCTCTCGCGCCTCGGTACGAAACGCGGGTCGACCATCATGATCGGAGATCAAGTTCCTACTGATATTCAAGCCGGAAAGAGGGCGGGTCTTGCCACCGTGCTTGTTACAACCGGCGTGCCAACGCGTCAGGATCCATCCTTGATGGCTCCCGACTTCATCGTATCGAGCTTGCGCGAGATCGAGGTAAGTGCTGCTCGCGCGGCTCAACCGCGACAGAGGAGGGCATAATGGCCGACGTTCGCCTGGAGGGCCTCAAGAAGACGTTTGGGACAATCGAGATCCTGCGTAACATCGACCTGACTATCGATCACGGCGAATTTGTCGTCTTCGTTGGTCCGTCCGGGTCGGGCAAATCGACGCTTCTGCGCATGATTGGCGGGCTCGAGCCCATCAGCGGTGGGCGGCTCCTCATCGACAATGAGCTCGTCAATGACATCGATGCGGCCGATCGCAACCTCGGCATGGTCTTTCAAAGCTACGCTCTCTATCCGCATATGACGGTGAAAGAGAACCTGGCCTTTCCCCTGCGCATGGCCAAAGCCGCGAAAGCCGAGATCGCCGCGAAGATAGCCAAAACAGCATCGCTATTGCAGATCGACCATCTATTGGAGCGCAAGCCTCGACAACTTTCAGGAGGGCAACGCCAGCGCGTCGCAATCGGGCGCGCCATCATGCGAGAACCAAAAGTGTTCCTGTTTGATGAGCCCCTGTCCAACTTGGACACCGAGTTGCGCGTGCAAATGCGTGTTCAGATCGCCAAGCTCCACAACCAGCTCGGAAATACCATGATCTATGTGACGCATGACCAGGTCGAGGCGATGACCATGGCCGACAAGATCGTCGTCCTCAGGGACGGCAACATCGAACAGGTCGGCAGCCCCCACGATCTTTATCACAATCCGGCCTCGCGCTTTGTGGCGGGATTCATCGGCTCCCCGAAGATGAACTTCCTGGACGGCAAGGTCGAGGCAGCTCACGAAAATGGCCTAGACGTGCGACTGGAGGCCGGTTCTACAATCTTCGTTCCGGTCAAGCCAGACCAAGGCCTGGTTGGCAAGCCGGTCACCGTTGGAATTCGCCCGGATGACTTCTGCTCGCCGGCACCCAGGCAGCAAGAGATCTCTATTGGGCTCGAGGTGGATTTCGTTGAGCATCTCGGTAACGTCACGTACATCTACGGTGGTGCTGGACATGAAACCGTCGTTGCCAGGGCGCCACAATCCGGCTCGCGCAATCGCGCCGGAAAGCTCACTCTCTCAGCTGCTCCAGCCGATTGCCACCTGTTCATGAGCAATGGAAAGGCGGTACGGCGGTTGCAAGCGCCTGCGACTTGGAGCTAGTCTTGACGTCAGCCGTGCAATGAGGCCGGCTCAGGATCGATACTCGGACGGCTGAGGTGAAGGGAGCCGGCATCAGGCAGTTCTTCCGGAATTCCCGCTCGTTTGTGCTTGGAGCAGGAATAGGGTCGGGCATGACCGCCAGGGCCGCCGAACGCGCAGGCGCAGACTTCGTGCTCGCGCTCAATGCTGGCCGTTTTCGCGCGATGGGCGGCTCTTCGCCCGCCTCAATTCTTCCGATACGAAACACGAACGAGTTCGTAGCTAGTTTTGGTCGAACCGAGATCCTCCCGAGCACGAAATTGCCGGTGTTTTTCGGCGCCTGTACCTTCGATCCGCAGCTCGATATCGACCGCTTTCTCGATCGCATCATCGGCTGGGGCTTTTCCGGCGTAACCAACTTCCCTTCCATTATCCATATCGATGACGTCAGAAGAGCACTTCTCGAGAAGTGTGGGCTCGGCTATGAGCGGGAAATCGAACTTCTGGTGAAGGCGGCAAGACGTGGCCTCATGACGGTCGCCTACACCCGCACTCAGTCCGAAGCACGACGTATGGTTGAAGCGGGAGCTGAGGCGATCTGCATCAACTTCAATCTCAATCGGGAGTACGAAGGCGGGACCGACCCATCCATTAGCCTATCGGAGCTGGCTGCGCGGACAAGCGCGGTCGTGCGCGCGGCTCAATCTATCGACAAGGGCGTGATCTGTTTGCTTGGCGGCGGACCGATTACGAAGCCGGATGAATTGCTGGACATATGTCGAGAAACGGGTGTTAAGGGATTCATCGGCGGCTCATCGCTCGATCGCGTCCCACTGGAGATGTCGGTCCTTGAGGTTACCTCCGGGTTCAAGACCATCCACTTGCTGCGCGAGAAAGTTGATCTGCTCGAGCGCCAGCTTCAGTTGAGCGGCTTCACCCACGGCATCGTTGCACAGTCCTCGAGCATGAAGCGTGTGCTAGAGACTGCAAGGCGCTTGGCTGGTAACACCAATCCTGTGCTGGTGTGGGGCGAAGCGGGATCAGGCAAGCGACGCATAGCCAGCCTCATTCATGCCTTCAGCGACCGAAAGCGCACGAAGCCGGCGCTGTTTCAGTGTCGCCGCGGTCCGGCGATCGATACGATTGGTGCGCTGTTGGGTTCCGAGGGCCATGCGAACAGGAAACGACAACTATCGCTTCTGGAAGCCGCGAGCAATTCTACGGTTTTGCTGATGCATGTCGATCAGTTGACCTCGGATGGGCAAGAGCGCCTGGCCGACTATCTCGAGACGGGTAGTTTCACGCCCCTGGACGGCGTATCCGTTCTAAGATCGAATGCCCGCATTGTTGCAACCGCGACTGTAGCTCGCGGAGCCGGCTTGGAGAGTGTTCTATCTCGACGCCTTCTTTCACTCTTTGTTGGGTTAGACATAGAGCTTCCCGCTTTGCCGAACCGGCTGGAGGACCTTCCGCAGCTCATTCAGCATTTTACCGTAGAGGCCAAGGGGGATTCGAACGCTCAGATTTTGGCGATAGAAAAATCTGCGTTCTTAGCGCTGGCAGGGCATCATTGGCCCGGAAACTTGAGAGAATTGCGCCAGATCGTCAATCAACTTGTCGCACAGAAAGATGCTCACATAGTCGCGGAGGTACTCAAGCCGTTATTGAGTAGTGGAGTACACCCCAAGCCGACATCGGCGTTCTCGGAGCGCGAGTGGATCATCGATGGCCTGAAAAGAAACAGGCTGCATCGCGGAAAGACTGCGGATTTTCTAGGACTTTCGAGAAAGACACTTTACAACAAGATGAAGAAATTGCGGATCTTAGAGTAGCCTATTCTCGCTTTTTGCGTCCAGTTTCTTTCGAACTCGTCGCACCCGAGAGCGAGAATTGTGGTGTCGATAATTCCTGTTGGCCACCGCTGACCAATTCCATCTCGTCCTCAATCCTCATCGCAAGATCCTCTTCCCGCACATGCAATATACCTTGCAGACTGGAACTTAGTCGCCTCTCGGCCACCGTAATTTCGGATTCCGTAGTAGCAGCGAACATCGTTTTGAAGTTTAGGCTTGCGAACCATTCCATACGCCGAAGTTCGATCTCCCGGCCTGGACTTAATGGCATGCCAACCGGCGGCCACTCAATGATCGATGCAGGTGGGAAATTAACCACTCCGGAAATTCCCGCACCTTTCAATAAGTCCCGAAAATCTTCCCAGCAGGCGAAAGGGTCTATCATGACCATCGCCGCATAAACGTGAACGCATCCTTTGTCGGACAGGGCTCGCAAGTCTCGCAAAAGGCAGTCGTTCCAGTCAATGACAGGCAACGTTGCCATCACAAGCAACGATCCTTCTGGCAGGCTTCGCAAGGAAGGAGCGTAGATCCGCGGCGGCGAGCCATTGACTGCTGTCGAAACAGCGGTGGCGAGCCTGGAGACAAGTTTAGCCTTCACGGTGTTATCCGATCTGCTCAATTCGGAATTGTACCCCTTCTATAGACGATTTTCGATCTAGTGTAGACTAGCGTTGATCCGAGCGGGAACGGATCGTTTTCGATACTAAGCGCGGCGGGCAACTCAGGCCCTACGCCCGCCGGTGAGTCATTCTTAAGAAAGGCCACAGAGACGCGGCCGCCGGGCGGTGATACAATGACGGCCAGATCCGAAGATGAAATAGTCGCCCAGGATTGCTCTACAGGGCGGGCGATGCCGCGCAATCCTTCGCAAAAAGGAGAGGCTTGCTTTACAAAGACGCGATCGCGCCGGCGCGCCAATCGCTACGAGACGGCGTCTTGAATGTACTCTCGCCAGCCTCCAACCAGAAGCATATGGACAGCGACCTTGCCTCGGGCCCCAGAGGTCTAAGAGTTTATCTGTGAGACAAATGAGGTAACGTCAGTTCGGCTTTTCCGTCCGAGACCGCAGCATTTAAGCTGGCGGCAGCAGCAGACAGGACTGGCACCGAAACTGAACTTTCGTTTGCTAGGCGTACTGCACACTCAATATCCTTTGCAGCATTCGCGATGGAGATCGCCAGTACATCCGGTTTCTCGCCCAACAAGAAGGCAGCGAAGGCTTGGAATATTCCGCTATTGGTGGAGCCACGACTAACCAAAGAGCGAAGCGTCACAAGATCGATGTCGAGACCATTTGCGAATTGGCAGACCTCTCCTGCTACCGCCGCTATTCCCATCGTCATGCTGTTATAAACAAGCTTGAGCTTGTGACCTTGTCCAACATCTCCGACATGGAATACGCTCTCACAAAATGCACTGAGAATGCCTTCAGCAACCGGAAAAACAGCGTCAGTCGATCCAACGATCGCGTTGAGAAGGCCAAACTCCGCTTGCTCGGGGCTGCGAGTTACTGGGGCGTCTATGAAGTGCAGGCCACCTTTTTGAGCCTGCTGGGCTAGAGCGATTGTCGAAGCAGGATAGGAGGTGGTGCAGTCAATTATCAAATCGCCTCGAGACATATGAACAAAAAGCCCATCTTGCGCAAGGCACACTTTCTCAACTTCGCGGCTCGACGGCAAAGACAACACCACAGCACTTACCTGCCGCGCCAACTCAGCGATGGAGGAATGTTCACGGGCACCCGCGCTGGCCAAGCGATCCGCACCGGCACGATTCTTGTTGGCTTTGATATGCAACTCGACGTGCCGACGCAATAGGCTCAGCCCAATTCCGGTGCCCATACGCCCGACCCCGACAAGCCCGACTTTTTGCTTCGCCGTTCTAGCGCCGGCGTTCGGTGGTGGTTCTTCGCCAATCATGATTCACCCTGAAAAAACCCGTGACTTTGTAAGATGGGTAACAATTCATGATAATTGGTAATCGTGTAGTCTGGACGCGCCGCGCGCAAGCGCGCGTCCGAAACAAATCCTCCTGTAATGGATATGCTCTTCAGCCCGAGATCGCGTGCAATGTCCATTTCGACGGGCATGTCGCCGATGATGAAGGTACAGCCAGGGTCTAGTCTGTTCTTCTGCAGGTACAAACGAAGTCGTTCTCCCTTGCTCATGGATTTGTACTGAGTGGCGCGACTTTCAAAAGCCAGCACATCCTTGATGTAGTCGCTGATCCCGAGTCTTATCAATTGGGCCCGAAGGGGGGCAACTATATGATTGCTCACGATTATGGGTAGAGCGGCTTCGCGGTGCGCTAGCTCCAACATTCTGCGCGCGCCTTCGCGCAGAGCGGCCTTTTCCGCAAGAGGTTCGTAGGTGTCATGAAAGACAGCACTCCCATTGCGGCCCACAGCCGCAATCTCTTGCTGCGACATCCCGAGACTACGATAAAGAATAGACAACGGAACGTCGCAGTGTTCCCGAAGCGTGGCCATGTCGATCGTTGCATGGCCAAAGTGGGCGAGAATAGCGTTGGTGGTTTGGAGCAGCGCGGAGGCATCATCTAGCAATGTTCCATTCCAATCGAAAGCGAGGACTGGTTTCACTATTCAACCTCTCGCTCGATTGAGTTCAGACAGCTGCCGACCAATGCTCGCAAATTCCTGTCTGCTCGTTGCTGTCCCGCAGGAGTAGGCATCTTGAATGTAAAGGGAGACAAATCGAAGCCCTCCAATCTGTGGGCTAGTAACGATACCAGGAGGTGGAAGGGCAGATAGGACAGCGTGGCTGCGTTGATGGATGCCGCCATACAATCCTCGATGCTTCTCAGAACTTCGGGCTTCATCCGGTGAAAGCGGAGGCTTTGCGCGCGCTTTTCAGGCGGCAGGCGCTTCCATGTCTGCCAAAATACGAGCTCTTCTAGTGTGTCGATACCGATGCCGTAGTAGTTCGGAGCTACGATTGGTGGCGAACCGATTGCCCAATGTACGGCCGTGGCTCCAGCGGCAAGGAGCATTCGCGTAACGGCTCGGCTCGTATCGCCGCGAATGAGAGCCTCGTCGACCATTATTATTGTTTTTCTAGAGAGGTTAGGCTCCGACACTCGGTACTTTTGAGCAATGCGAGACTGTCGTTCCTCCAGCGTGCCGATAAGGGTTCGTTCAACAAATCGCGTTGCAATGACTTCGCGACGTTCGGCGAAAACGTTGTGTCCAGCGAGCGATGCAAACAGCCCGTCCGCGTACGGGCCCCCCGTACGCGGCATGGAGGACACGATTATAGGCGTTGAGTATGATTTTGTTTGCAGTCGCTGCGAAACAGGTCCGCCCAAGGCGACGCCGATGTTGTAGCGGGTTTTGAAATGTGACTGGCCTTGGATCGTCGTGTCTGAACGTCCCAAATAGAGGGTTTCGTATACGCAGAGTTTGGCCGTGTATCGCCCAGTGCTTACGGAATGATCCTTGCTGCGTCCGGTTTGACCGTCTACATACTGTATGTGGCCGGGCGAGAGTTGCTGCGTCGTACCTTCAAAAGCAGTAAATGCGGAATTTTCGGAGGCAAATAGCAAATACCCGTCACTTGTTCGCATGGTCTCCAAAGGGCGCAGACCGCTTTGACTGCGGTATGCGACAAGGTTTCCTTCGTGGTCCAGAACGAGCGCGCTAATGGCGCCATCAATACGCCCATCAAGCTCGCGAAAGACGGCTTCGTAATTGGTGGGGAGGCCGTGGCGCCAATACGTTTGTTCACAGGAACGTTCAATCCATTGGAGCAGGATCTCAGCGTCGCTATCAGGAACTAACGGTTGCCCTTGACCAAACAATTCTCCTCGGAGTTCTGCGGCATTGACTAAAGCTCCATCCAGAGAGATTGCTAAATGGTGGCTGACGTTGACATTGCTTCTAATTAGGCGAAGGTTGCCGGGTCGGGCATGGATCTGGGCAATTGCGACATGTGGGCGAAAACTCGAGTCCTGTTCAATGGGCTCTATACGCACTGAGGCGCGCAATGAAGGAAGCGCTGTCGCATATCGAATGCCACGCTTGTACATGAACGCAGCAATTCCGACGCCGGCCTGTCCACGAAGTGTCAGTTTCGAAACAATGTGTTCGAGACGTTCGTAGACGGTCGCACTGGAAATTCTTGGCGGACATAAAAACGCACCCGCGACACCGGACATTCACGTTTCCTCTTGGTAGAACTGCCTCGTTGCCCGCAAACGGGCCGACGCATCTGGTCTAAACGGGGCTGGCTCGCCTTAAGCAATCATCGTACCAACGGTTGCGAGCTCGGCGGACACGCCACCGGAGCAATGGGACTGAAAGTTCGTGGAGTGTTTTCCCTGGCGGGATGAGGTTTGTTGTCTGTATCCCGACACTCGTGTCCTGACTGCGACGAGTTAGTGCGAACAGCACAAAGCCAACCAGATGGTGTCGCCGTTAGCGCAGTCTACGGCTAGCTTGCGTGCGGCTTACTTGCGAGGGCGTGAACAAATCCAGCGCGGCCGTGCTCGTGCAAGGCCTGCCTCAGTACTTGGCCGGAATCAGCTACCGACATCATTGATTGATCAAGGCGTGTTGCTGGCAATGATCGGCGGGCGATCGGTGCGGTCAAGCCTATCTGGGAATAGTCGAGCGTACAGAGCGTTGACTCTTGCGGCGTCAATAGACCTGCGGAGGCAGCGCACGCTTGGGGCAGAGTTATCGATTGTATCAATTGCGAAAGCAGCTTCGCAAAGCGGAGCATTGGCAAGACTCACTCCACGTGCCCGGGATGAAGAGACGTCCTTCCGAACGGCCGTGAAACTCTAAGACCGAGTCATTTGTTGCTCAGCCCAATCTCCTGCATCCCTGCGAGGACGACGTCCCGCGCCGCTGGCGTCATCATTTTGGCTGCGACCGGCAGAGCCAGGCAACGAGACGGCGTATACCGAAATCTCGATCTTGAGTCACAGCGACAGTCAGACTGCGTGGTTGTCCGAAGCCGGCTTTGTTGTATGACCGCCCATTTGAGCCGGCTAACGTTGCCGATCTCATCGACCCACCGCATCCAGCCTTTGGCTGTACTGATCGCCCCAGACTGCTCGGCTGCCTGATTACGGGACGTCCCGCCCTCAATTGCGGCCACGAGACACTTGCGCAGGTGGAGAGAATACGGGTTGTCCGTCCAAGTCGACGTCCTATCCTACCAACATAGTGAGCCAAAAATGCAAAGGAGTTCAACTAATCTCCTCCCGCTTACGTCGTCGAAAGATGCCGTAGCGAGCTGGACCGGCATCTCGCTTACGCAGTTTTCGTCCACAAGACGCCGTCAGACCACACGTGCTCTACACGTCCCCACTCGCAGGAGGCCGCCACATGCGGGAAGAATCCACGTCCGTTGTGGTTGGCACTCGTATTGCAAAGCAGCGGAATGCCCGTGAGCTTTTCGTATTCGACGAGAAGTTCGGCGACCCGGTGCTGAGAGTTTCTGCAAACTGTCTGCAGTCGAGCTGACCCATCGAGATGTACAACAGCAGGGATTTTGTCTCGCCATTCTGCGCGCGTCTCGTGATCGAACAACATGTGGGGGTCCGGCGTTCCCGGGTTGAAAATATCAGGCGCGCGATCCTCAAGACATATCGGCGCCACCGGCCGGAAGTGCTCGCGAAGCTTGATATCGTTCAGATGATCCTTCATTTGGGATGAGGTCGCGGCCGCGAGAATGCTTCTGCTACCCAATGCCCGAGGTCCCAGTTCGGCGCGGCCGGCAAGGAAAACGACGGGCTTGTTGCGGGTGAGCATGGTCGCAAGTTCATGCATACTACACGGCGAGGCTTCCCAGTCGGGTGGCACGTCGCTCTTTTGTAGCATTGGACCGCTATATACCGACCATTCCAGCGGCCCAAAGCCGTTGTCGGCCGCCATTGCGCAGCACGCTGCTCCGATTGCCGAGCCGCTGTCATTCGGGAACGGGGGCACCCAGACGGTATCGAACAGGCCTGTCGCACGTAATGCGCTGTTCCACTTGATATTGAGGCCGCAGCCCCCGGCTATGCACAAATGCGCCGTCAAGTGCGAATGCCGCTGCAAAGCAATGGCTAATTCGCGGACGAGCAGACGTTCGAGGAAGCAATGAAAAGATGCGAGCACATCTTGGGGACGTGCGGTCGCCAAGTGTTGCGCGCTCGCGTCAAAAAAATCATGCAAATTAGACAGCGCCGATTCCATACTCTCGATGTCGGTCCGAAAGCTGGCAAGCGTCGTATCGGCCGCAAAGCGCTCCTGGTAGACGTCTTGAAAGATCTTGATGATTTCTTCGTCGACAGACCCGAGCGCGATATAGGCCATTAATTTGCCGGCAACACCCAGGTTGAGCTTGCCGGCACCACCAGGGTCCACTTCGCCAGGGTCACCCAGGTCCCAGTTTGAGCGCTTGATCTGCCTATACGGGCCAAAGTGAAGCCCCGCGACGGCATAGACGTGCCCAACCATCGGGAATAGGCATTCGATGAATCGGGCGCTTCTGCGATCTACATAATAGAGACGTGGAAAGGTGCCGCCGTCCCAGACGAGGCAAAATGCAGGCTCTCCAACTTTGGCGAAGGGGCTGGTACAGTATGCCGACGCCACATGGCTAGCGACATGCGGAAAGCTTCTATAAGGAAAATCTCTGCCGTTGAGCCTCAGGCCAACGGCGTCCCGCGAGGTGAGAAGTCCTTCTGGACGACACTCGACATACGGCCCGCCTTTTAGAGTGACGGGTGCAGTGCCGCTGAAGACCCGGAACTGCGACTTCACTCTTCCCGCCCAACCATCGACTACAAACTTGTCAACTTCCTTTGGATCCAGACCATGCTCCGCCAAGGCATCGACAATCGCATCAAGGTTGTCGATCGTTTGATATCGCGGATTATTGTTGCGCTTCTCCTGCTCGACGCAAAAAATAAGCCGGTCGTCCTGAATCAGAGCAACTGCTCCGTCATGCGACAGCTTGATACCGCAAATGCGCATAATGTCTTCCTATTTGCGCGACATGAGCTGAAAATCGAGCTGGACGCGGAGAGCCTGGAAGCAGGCGCTTTTCACAGTCGATTCCATCTCTTGGCACGCTTTGCTTGTGTTCGACTTCGGTTACTGTTCATGCCGTAACTCGTCTCGATAAGCGTTTCCGGATTGGCGCCCAGCCTCTACCACGGGAGTCCGATCGTAGATGCCGGGCGAGCAGTGCACGATTGAAGTCAATACAAGTGGGAGCAAGTCAGCAGCAGACAGCCGCAGCATGTCGCGGATTTCGGGTTCATTCCTCTGCTGCCGTTGCCCCGGCTCGTCGCAAGGAGCGAAGCCCGTCACCCAAATGTGTGACAGCCGCCGTGATGCCCTCCACAGGCCAGACGCGATCGGTGGGCGAGACGGTAGCGATTGGTCGAAATGCCAGGTCGGGCTTCGTTCGGTTGAGAGTTTGTTACCACACCCTGTGCTAACACCAGATCGCTACTTGATCGTCGGAAAAGCTCAGTTGAGCTTTCAATGCTTCTCAAATCCGACCATTTTCATAGTCCAGCGGTTGACGCCTCCCTTATCGTTGCGATGAACGAACATCTTCCTGATCGTTGTCTCGAGAGTTCTGCGTTCGATTCCGGATAGGAACGGGATGTCAAGCTGACGGGTCTGAGTGAATTTCTCCACGACTGTCTCGGTTGAATCGCAGGGCGGGAGCTGTGAGGCAATCCCGTGCGTGGTGTGGAGATCCTCGATAAAGTAGAACCCTCCCGGCTCGACGATCGGAAACAGCTTCGCTAGAGCAAGCTGCTGATGATAAGCAGCGTGTGAAGCATCATCGATAATGATCTTTACTGGAGGGAGCGAATTCGCAAGGTGTTCCAGGGCTACAGCATCGCCCATATCAAGGCGTTCGAAGCGGAAGCGATCCATTTTGAAGGCGCTGAAATCTGCGATGTCGCAGCCGACGATCTCGGCGTTGGGAAAGAACTCCAACCACATCTTGATAGATGGAATATCGTCAACCTTGCGACCGACCATTATATTAGGATCGAGAGAACCGTTCCCGTGCTGCAATCCAATCTCGACCATCGTGAAGGGTTCGTGCCGGAATTCCTCGAACAAAAAAGAGTAGAAGCTGGTGTAGCCATGGGCGTCGCCAATTTCATCCCCCTTATCGGTTCCTAGGGTATTTGCTCGTTTGGTCAAATTTGGAAAGCTCATTGCAACACTCACCTGGATCATTTCGGCCGGATAGCTTGTTCGTTTCAAATAGAGTGCCAAAAGAGCAGTACTGATTTCGATGGCCAATTTCCATTTGGGAGCTGTCGCAAGCGGGACAAACGGGCGCAAATCCGACAACCTGTTGTAGTCATGATGAAGCTGCGCCATCACCCATCTCTGCGCGATGAACGAATGCGCCAGAGACATGCGAATTAGAAAGTTGCAGTCTCTTGGCCTTCCGCCTTCCGTTTTGACTCAAAAAGCGTTGCTGGCATGCGTATGCGCCATCCTGGATCTGATCGAGACGGGTCTAGTGCATCGCCAAGCGCAGCTCGGGCTTGCTACGTCCTGCGAACTCCCGAACTGCACGATCGATACAAAGAGGCAGGAGCGGCACGGAGTGCGTTCGCACAACCGTGGCCATACCGATCCGCAGCTGGGCCAAAGACTACTCTTGAGCTGTCTCTAGGAAAATTACCGCAGTCGGCCGCCTCTTCATCCAACTTGATCCCGTCTCAACACTGCGGAGCCCAAGCATGTCCTGCCGAGTCTATGCCGATTTCTAAGAATTGAGGTCGGTGCCATCAGCCGCAAGATGGACGAACACTGTCGAGGGGCGGACTGCCGATCAACCTCAACGCCTAAACATCCCCTCTTGCCGCTTGGTGAGGCGGGCGTTCGTGCGCCGGACAAGCCTCAACGGACGGGTCTCTCAAAATCGTTGCTAGCGAAATTTCCCGTCGCCAACGCGATGGGCTATCTCAATTGTGATTGAACTAGCGCAAGACATTGTGCAAGGTGGGATTGCCGTGTGGGCTCCCTTAAGGCCTGGGCAGACAATCAAGAGGACGCAAATGCAAAGAAGCTGGGATGAGGCCGTCAACCTGATGAGAGAACGCATCGAGGGGACGATCAGGCAAGTAAACGAGGGTTTCCCGCACTGGGCCGATCCCCATACCGGGATATGGCGGACGACCGAAAATGGTGACTGGACGGGTGGTTATTGGCTCGGGATGCTATGGCTGGTTTCCCGGGAGGAGGGCGGGGCGCGATATCGCCGTCTAGCTGAGACGGTTTGCGCGCGCCTGGCTCCGCGAATTACCGACGATACGGCCTTCAAAGGGGCGACTTTCTATTACGGTGCAGGACTGGGTTCCCTGCTTGCGGGAAGCGAGTCAGCTCGCGCATTGGGGCTCGCCGCGGCGTCCGACCTCAAGCGACGTTTCAATCCGTCGCTCGGTTTGGTTCCCTTGGGAGCCAAGGCAGAAGAGGGCTCGCACGTCGGCCAGACCGCGAGCAGCATCGACAGCCTCGTAGTTTCCCTGTTGCTGTTCTGGGCGGCGCAGCAATCCGGTGACCTTGAGACCAAGGATATTGCTAAGCGTCACACAGCAAGGGTGCTCGCGCTTCATCAACGCGAGGACGGCGCCTTCATCCAATCCTCAAAACTGGACCCGAAAACCGGAGAACTTCTGGAGCGCTACACTCATAAGGGTTACAGCGCGAACAGCGTCTGGGCGAGGGCACAGGCATGGGGCGTCTTGGGAGCCACGATTAGTTGCCTTTCGGGCGGCATTGACGAAGGCTTCCTTGCCGCGGCGGTGAAGGGAGCGGATTGGTGGATCGACCACGCCCCCGCCGACGGCGTTTCGTACTGGGATTTTGACGATCCGGCGGCTCCCAACACCGAGCGTGACACTGCTGCTACCGCGTTCATGACATCGACTTTGCTGAAATTGAGCTCAATCGTGCCGTCCGAGGGTCAGCGTCGGAAATACCGAGACGCTGCGGAGAAGGCAGCGGCCGCGCTAGTGGGCGGCTTTCTGACGCCGGTGCGCCCTGAAGACAGAAGGCCCGTCGGCATGTTGGTGGAGGGCTGCTTCAACAAAAGAGAAGATTCCCGCCGCGAGGATTTCATCAACAACGCCGAACTTATCTTCGGCAGCTACTACCTGTTCGAGGCGCTGCTCATCCTTAGCGGCCGCCTGCAGCCGTCCGATGTCTAGGAGCCCGGTCATGAGGTTGATTCAATTTAAGACTGCTGAGGGACGTCGGCAGGTGGGCGCCATCCTTGAGAATGGCGCCCCGCCGCTTGTGGTCAGGAATGCAGCGAGCGTCCGCGAACTCGCTCTCGAAGCCGCGCGCGGGAGTGCGTCTTTGGAGCATCTTGTTTTGGCACGCGGGTTTGATGGAGAAGTCGACTACGATGCACTGATCGCCGATCAGAGATTGTTGCTGCCGCTCGATCATGTGGAGCCTTCCCGCTGCCTCATTTCGGTGACGGGCCTTACCCATCTCGGAAGCGCCGAGTCGCGGGATGCCATGCACGCGAAATTGGCTGCGACCGATCTCTCCGATACGATGCGGATGTTCAAGCTCGGCCTTGATGGCGGCAAGCCGAGCTCCGGCACCATCGGGGTACAGCCCGAGTGGGCGTACAAGGGCGACGGATCATGGGCGGTGCCTCCTGAACATGCGTTAGGACTGCCGTCGTGGGCTGAAGATGGTGGAGACGAAGCGGAGATCGTGGGCCTCTACATCATCGGAGATCAAGGAGAGGTGTTGCGCGTCGGCTTCAGTCTCGGCAACGAGTATTCCGATCACGTCATGGAGCAGCGCAACTACCTCTATCTTGCCCATTCGAAGTTGCGGCAGTGCTCGTACGGCCCTGAGGTCCTACTCGGTCCGCTGCCGAATGAAGTGAATGGTAGCGTCCGCGTGAAGCGGTCTGGCTCGACAGTTTGGTCCGGGCGATTCGTCTCTGGGGAGGAGAACATGTCCCACTCGATAGGCAACCTGGAGCATCATCACTTCAAATATCATCAGTTCCGTCGTCCCGGCGATGTCCATGTGCACTTCTTCGGCGCGAGCGTCTTGAGTTTCGCTTCGGGAGTGATACCGCAGAGCGGCGACATCTTCGAGGTGGAAGCTGAGGCGTTCGGTCGCCCGCTGCGCAATCGGATGATCGCCGACGAAAAGACCGAACTCGTTTCGGTTAAGGTCTTGTAGGGGGTATGGTGGGGCGATCGGACGTGCCTGCCACTTCAATCGGGATGCGCCGGTGGGCCGGTTGTCGCAAACCTGTTGAAAATCAATGGTTTCTCGTCCAAATCCGGATTGCGGGCTGGCCTTGCGACGTCGAAGTGCCCTAGGATGACAGACTATAATGCAAAAATGGTACCCCGAAATACAACCCGGCAAGGCCCCAGCCTTTCTCCGTCTGCTTGAGGCGATCGAAAAGGACATTTCGTCGGGGAGCCTTGCGAGCGGGACGAAGCTTCCGACGCAACGCGACTTGGCCGAGCGTCTCGGTCTCAGCGTGGGTACCGTGATCAAGGCATATGCGGAGGGGCAACGAAGGAGTTTGCTGATTGGTCACGTAGGCCGAGGGACGTTCGTCGCGGAACAACGACAAAACTCTCAGTCGCGCGGGCGGGTCGTCGACCTCAGTCTGAACATACCGGGTCCTTCTATCCTGCCGAAGGTCCTTGCCGGCAGCACTTGGACCTTTCCGAACGAAATTTCGGATTACGTCGGCTACCTTTCGCAATCAGGCGTTCTAGACCACCGCATTCAATTTGCCCGGTTGTTGCGCGAGACCGGCTTCGAGACGTCGCCTGATAATCTTGTTATCACCAACGGCGCGCTGCACGGTATCTCTCTTACTCTGAGCGCTATCTGCCAGCCCGGAGACAAGGTATTCGTCGAGGCAACCACCTATCACGGCATGAAGTCCTACGCTCATTTCGCGAGGCTCGATCTCGTCGGGCTTCCTATGGATGAGGAGGGTCTCGTTCCGGACGCATTCGAGAAGGCAGCAGCATCCGGCGCCGCGCGCGTGCTGTTTACGATGCCGACCGTGCAGAGCTCGACCGCCGCGATCATGGGGCCAGCGCGTCGGCAGGAGATCGTTCGGATCGCGCGCAAGCACGATATCCTTATCATCGAAGATGATGCCTATGGCTTTCTCGACCAGGCTAGCGTTCCGCTTGCGTCTCTGGCGCCGGAGCGGACATTCTACGTCAATACGCTATCCAAATGCCTCGCCCCCGGCCTCAGGCTCGGCATGCTGATCGTCCCGGAGCAATACATTCCTCGCATTCATCAGGCCATGCGGGCGACTTGCTGGATGGCTTCTCCGATCTCCTCCATGATCGCTTCGGAGTGGATCGAAAACGGCACGGCAGCGAAGGTTCGTCAGTCCCTGATCCAGGAAGCGAAAAAGCGGGTCAAGCTTGCCTCGCAGATTCTGCGCCCGTACGTCCGTGCCGGTCACCCGACAAGCTTCCATGTCTGGCTCGATCTTCCCAGCGGATCCGTCGAACAAGTCTCCGCACGGGCGCTGCAGCGTGGCGTGATCACCACACCCACGTCCGCTCTCCTGGTCGATCCGACGCTGATCTCCGGTTTGCGGATCTCTATTGGCGTTCCGGACCGGCTCGAAGAGCTCGAATGGGCCTTGCGGCAGTTGGCCGGTGCGCTTGAGGTCAGCCACGAAGCGGATATGTCCATCATCTGAAACCGGAATGCGAGGGCGCATCCCGGTCCGATCGCTTTGTCGCGATCGCGATGGTTCAGGCGGTCTCCTCGAAGGAATAGGACGTCTTCACGGTCGTATAGAATTCAGCGGCGTAGCGCCCTTGCTCGCGCGGTCCAGAGGATGAGCCCTTTCTGCCGCCGAACGGTACGTGATAATCAACGCCCGCTGTCGGCAGGTTCACCATGATCATCCCAGCCTGAGCATTGCGCTTGAAATGGCTCGCATATTTCAAGCTTGTCGTACAGATGCCGGACGACAGCCCGAACGGTGTATCGTTTGCGATTTCGAGAGCTTCTTCATAGTTTTTAGCACGGATCACCGTCGCCACCGGCCCGAAGATCTCCTCGCGAGCGATACGCATTCGGTTGTCAACTTCCGTGAAGAGCGCGGGAGACAAGTAGAAGCCGGGCGTCTCCCGTTTCAGTAACTCGCCTCCGGTGACCAGCCTGGCCCCTTCATCCTGACCAAGGCGGATGTAGCGTAGATCTTGGTCAAGTTGGCGTTGATCGACGACCGGACCGATATGCGTCCCGACCTTACATGCGTCATCCACGACCAGAGATGTCATGCGTTTCGTCATGGCAGCAACAAAAGCGTCGCGGATGCCGTCGGTTACGATCAGGCGAGAGGAGGCGGTGCAACGCTGGCCGGTCGAGAAGAAGGAGCTGTTCACCGCACATTCGACGGCAACGTCGATTTCGGCGTCGTCCAGCACGATCATGGGATTCTTGCCGCCCATCTCGAGTTGAACTTTCTTCATTGGATCGGAGGCCGTGCATGCTTGGGCGACGTGCTTTCCTGTCGCGACCGAACCCGTGAATGAGATGGCCGCGATCTCAGAACTTTTCAGCATCGCCTCGCCGATAATCGAGCCACGCCCCATCACGAGGTTGAATACTCCTGAGGGGATTCCTGAGTGTGCGATGATTTCGGCCAACTTATGCGCCGATCCCGGCACTAGTTCCGCGGGCTTGAATATGACCGTGTTTCCGTAAGCCAGAGCAGGAGCGATTTTCCAGGCAGGAATTGCGATCGGGAAATTCCAAGGCGTGATGAGCCCGATCACGCCCAACGGCTCCCGCGTAATTTCGATGTCCACGCCGGCGCGGATCGAGGGTACTTTCTCGCCTGCCAGGCGCAGACATTCACCGGCGAAGAACTGGAATATCTGTCCGGCACGCGTGACTTCTCCTACTCCCTCCAGCAGCGTCTTGCCTTCCTCACGAGAGAGCAGACGCCCGAGCTCTTCCTTGCGCGAGAGGATCTCAGTCGCGATCGCGTTCAGGCAGTCGTGCCTGGTTTGGATGCTCGAGCGTGACCAGTTGCGAAACGCTCTGGATGCGGCGTCGATGGCTCGTTCAGTGTCGAGGAGCGAGGCATGTGCATAGTCCCCAAGAATGTCGTTCGTGTCTGAGGGATTCACGTTGGGTACAGCATCCGCTGCGGCGGTCCATTCACCGGCGATGTAATTCAAAGTCATCTGATTGGGATCCATGTCGTAGGAGGGGCATTGCGAGAGGGGCCTCGGGCGGTAGTCACATTCACCTTGCAATTCTGATTTCATACAAATTGAGATGTATCAATGCGTAATTGAGATGCACTAATTATTGACTGGTTCGGAGATGTGCAGTAGCGTTGCGGACAGCCAGCAAGATGCCAAAGAACCCGTCCTAAGAGAGGATCCCACAGTGAATGCTCAACCCAATGGCAGACCGGTCACCGCCAAGGTGGGTGCCCTGAATGGCATCGTCGTGCTGGAAGTGGGGATGGTGATGCAGGTTCCGCTTGCCTGCCAGGTTCTGGGTGATCTCGGAGCAGACGTCATCAAAGTGGAGCGGCCGCAGGGCGACATCACCCGCGGTCTCGACTTCGAGGCCACGCGGGTGGGCGGCATGAGTTCTTACTATGCTGCGATGGGGCGCAATAAGCGGCTGCTGTCGTTGGATCTTAAGAACCCGGTCGCGAAGGAGATTCTGCTTCAGTTGGTCGATAAGGCCGATGTGCTCCTGCATAACTTCCGGCCGGGTGTCATGGAGCGCCTGGGCCTAGGCTACGCCGAACTGAGCGCCCGCAATCCGGGATTGGTGTACGCCGCGGGCTTCGGCTTCGGCGAGACTGGACCTCTGGCCGATAGACCAGGACAGGATATGTTGGCTCAGGCTTTCAGCGGAATGGCGCGCGGCGGGCTGGAAGAGAACGACCCGCCTCACCTGACCAATTCGCCCATCGTCGACTACGGCGCGGCCATGTCTCTTGTACAGGGAGTGCTCGCTGCTCTCATCGAGCGGCAGACTTCCGGCCGCGGCCAGGTCGTCTCGACCTGCCTGTACGACGTGGCGCTCGCGATGCAGCTTTGCGAGATAGCGAGCGAGAGCATCTACGGCACGAAGACCAATTGGATCAAGCAATCGATCTTCTTCAGGACATTCGATGGTTGGGTGTCCGTGGTCATGTTGTTTCGGGATAACCCGCTGGGCCTCATGTGCAAGGCTCTCGGACTGCCGGACATCAGCATGCGGCCGGAGCTTTCGACTCTGAGTGGACAGGTTGAGCATCTTTCGGTCGTCAAGGCACATTGTGAAGAGGCGATTGCGGCGCTCACGACGGAAGAAGTGGTACGAAAGCTGTCGGAAGTCGATCTGCTCTGCATGCCCGTCAATGAAATTGCCGACGCGATCGCTCAGGAGCAGACCGCGCACAACGGTATCATGTGGGACGTAGACGTGCCGGGCCGCGGGACCGTGCCTCTCGTCGGCCTTCCAGTGCGTCTGTCGCGAACTCCGCCCGGGGTGCGCATTCATCCGGCGCCGATTGGCGCCGCCACTGACGAGATTCTCTCCTCGTTCGGGTTCAGTGTTGAGGCCATCGCAGAGGCGCGCAGAAAAAAGGCCTTTGGTTGATCCTGGCGGGTCCTTTCAGTACGGCCCCAAATAAAAGTTCAATCGGAGTCCGAGTACGCCAAATGACCATCTCCGACCTCGTCATCGCGACAACGCCGTCTCCGCATGTGCGACAGTTGAAAATGAATCGACCCGCGAAGCGCAACGCACTGAGCAACGAGCTCATCGCCGCGATCGCGGGCGCTTGCCGAGCCGCAGTCGCCGATGAGGACATCCGTTGTATCGTTCTTACGGGCGGCGAGGCGTTCTTCTGCGCCGGTGCTGACATCAAGGAGATGCAGCAGCGCGGATTCGATGCCATCAACAATCCGGCCAGGCGAAACGACTGGAGGGACATCACGAATTGCGTCAAGCCGATCATAGCGGCTGTCGAGGGCATTTGCTTCGGGGGCGGGAACGAACTCGCAATGCTCGCCGACATCATTGTGGCGGGCGATGGCGCTCGGTTCGGACAACCGGAGGTCAACATTGGCGTCATTCCGGGCGACGGAGGAACGCAGCGCCTGACACGCGTGGCGGGAAAATCTTTGGCGATGTTGATGGTCCTCAGCGGCCAACCCATCTCGGCCCAAACCGCGCTGCTGGCCGGGCTCGTTGCGGACATCGTACCAACCGGTTTGGCGACGGCGAGGGCGGTCGAGATTGCCGGTATGATCGCGGAAAAGCCGCCACGTTCGGTCGAGCTCGCGAAAGCGGCGGTGCTGGCTGCCTACCAGACACCTCTGGAGGCTGGCCTGGAGTTCGAGCGCCAAGCCATCCGGGTCGCCTTCACGACCGCCGATCAGCAGGAAGGGATGGACGCATTCTTCGAGAAGCGTTCGCCGAACTATCGGGGACAATAAGCGCTTCAGTGGGCTGCCCTGCGTTCGAGCGCCGAGCTCCCCGTCTTGTCCGCGAAATGGACGATATGCCCGCTGGCCCCAGTAACTCTCGCACACCATCCTGATCTGTACCCTCCGGCTCGCAGTTTGACTTCTCGTTCATCGGCTTCGCGAACGTGTACTTGCCGAGACGGTCTCGCCGACTTCGCAACTCCGCTCACGCCATCGACCGACCAGCACCGCGGCCCGCGAGGACGCGACTGCCCGTCCGTGGCAAGACATACGATCGTTTGAGATGGAGCGGGTGCTAGTCCAGCGGATGTGAGCGAACGCGATCATGTCGTTGCCTGGAAGGGGAGCACTTTTCCGGAAACAGGCGTGCGCAGCGCCGGTGATACCTCAGACAGCCAGACACCCGCTCGGCGCTCAAGCAATTCGCGACTTAGCCCAATAAAATCAGAGCCTTGTACGTTGCGTCGAGCATTTTGTCCCGCTATTCGCCGATAAGAGAGATGGGATGTCTCAATTTCATATTGGTATATTTCAATATTGACATTGGGCTATATGCGTGGTGTGCTCGGACATCGATTGGTCGGCAATGGATCGCACGGCCCTCGAAGACCGTGAGAGCGAACTCCGTTCCCGGATTTCCTACAGCGGACGTGCAGCAGACGCTGCAAGGGGCCGCCAACAAAAAATAAGGCGACGCGACGCGCAAAGCGCGTGAGTAGAGGGAGAGGAACAATGACTTTGGGCGAGGGGCCTGCAGCAGCCCATGCTTTTTGGATTTCCGAATGCGCCTTGATCGCGCTGGAAACTTCTAAAAATTGTCAGGAGCGATGGTACGGCGCGCGGAATGCGCCTCCGGCCGGCCATAGCAAACGTCGCCGACGCTCGATGACCGCTCGGCTCGCATCCGGCTCTTCAATGAGCGTTTTCAATTCATTCTGACAACTGGAAGCAGCATCGATGCAAGCCTCTATACAAGCTTTCGATTATAGCGCCAACGATAACGCCATTGAACTGGAAAAGCCCGTTGCAACAAGGTCGATGACGATTGGCCTTGGCGGCGGCGTCGCTCTCGAGTTCTATGATTGGCAACTATACGGCTTCATGGCGGCGTTCCTGTCTCCGCACTTCTTCCCGGCTACCGATCCAGTCGTATCTCTGCTCGCAGGGCTCGCAGTTTTCGGAGCAGGCTTCGCAGCTCGTCCTATCGGTGCAGCAATTCTCGGTCCCATCGCGGATCGCATCAGTCATAAGACGGTGATGATGGTCGCCGTGTCGGCGATGGCGCTTTCTTCGCTCCTGATCGCACTGCTGCCCAGCTACAAAGACCTTGGTATCACCGCCACGATCATACTGGTCACTCTCCGATTGGTCCAAGGCTTGGCCGTCGGCGCAGAGGCTGGCGTCGCAAATGCGATCGCGATCGAATTGGCTCCGCCCGGCCAGGAGGGGCGATACCTCGGTTTGATCAACGGTACTTTTATCATGGTAGGCTCAATTGGAGCGAGCTTAGTCGCCTTCCTCGTGAGCGCTGCCGTCAGTCCTGAAGTCATGAAGGATTGGGCTTGGCGAGTTCCGTTCGGCGTTGGTGGCGTTCTCGGTTTGCTGATCATCTATCTTCGCCAGAACCTTCCGGAAACCCTGATTGCCCGTGCCATGCATCATGCGGACGAAGGCTCGCGTATTCAGGATACGACCGGAGGAGTTTGGAGGGCGCTCTGGAAGGCGCGCCTGTCGCTGCTCGCGGCAATTCTGGTTGTCGGAAGCGTGCAACTCGCCAACTACACGTACAACTTCGGCCTGCCCAACATCGCTAACGGCGTTTTCAAGGAGAACAGCACCTACGTGTACGGCATCGTGACTCTCATGGGGGCTATCTGGATGATTTTCTCGCCAGCGATCGGTGCCTTCGCGGATAAGATCCGGCCCTCCCGCGCTTTTGTCATGATGCGGCTACTGCTCATCCCCTCGTTCTTCTTGCCGCTGCTCTACGTCGAGAAGAACATTGTGGTCTATTCCGCTATCATGCTTGTGGGCGGCACGCTGGTCGGCTGCAACATGGCGCTATACAATTTCATTGCCACAACCTTGATGCCGAGAACCGTTCGGACAACCGGCGTTGCCTTAGGTTACGCTGCCGGAGCGACGATTTTCGGCGGTACAACGCCATTCCTGCTGCTATGGCTTCAGCGCTCCAATCTCTCTTGGATGTTTCCGGTCTACGGCACGGCCGTCGCACTGCTCAGCATCGCGGTGTATGTGATAGCTAAGAAGCGGGGCGGCGTCTACGTCGGGGACTAGGCGCTTCGAATGAAGCGGGCGCGCCGCACCATCGCGGCGCGCTAGGGCGGTTCGCCTTTGGCCGATCGTCCCAAATTCACATTTGTCTATGAGATCATCAAGTGCGAACAGGACCAACCTGCCCTGAATTCCTCAGAAGAGCCAAGGCTGGGAGCCTGTTGCGCATCTGCGCGGCAGGGAGCTGAATTTGCGCCCGCTATCGTTGCCCATTTCTTCCGCATTTGCGCAACATTCGAGGCCAAAGCAGGATTGGTTTTCGTCCGATGCGACTATCTTCAGCGTGGTGGGCTCCGAAGCGCCGCCGCTTCCTCGCAAGGCAAGCGCTTCCGGGCGTCGACTTCCTTCTGGGATCCTCAGGATTAACTCTTATGCCGTGCCGAACGCTGAATTCCTAGACCACCAGAGTCTTCAGGCTTATGGCGGGGTCCGCGAGAGCCTCTACCGCGGGGCTAAGCCGCCTGCTGATCATCATCTCGGCGAAGCGTATCTCTCTCGCTACGGAGCTCAGGCTGCCAAATCCGCACGCGGCCACGAGGCGTCTGTCGGCGGCTAGGTAAAACGCGATCTGGCCATTTGGGCCGAGATCTCTGATGACTGGCGCTTCTCCCTCAGGAGAGAGGCCGACGATTTGCAGTGTCTCGCCGTATTGATCTGACCAAAACCAGGGGACGTCTTCGTAAGGGCGGTTCTCGCCCATCATGTTTGCCGCGGCCGCCGCGCCTTGCCGCTGGGCATTGCGCCATGCCTCCAGCCTGACCCGCTTTCGGTAGAGGCGATGTGGAAACGAACAGCAATCCCCCGCCGCGAAAACGCTCGGATCCGAACTTGCGAGCGTCTCGTCCACCAAGATCCCATCGTCGACCGCCAGTCCGGCAGCTTGCGCAAGGTCGACATTCGGCGTTGCTCCGATCCCTACGATCACCAAGTCAGCCTCATAGGAGCGACCACCGGCCATCACCACGTTGGACCTTCCTTCGCTGAAATCGATGCGCTCGACAGTGGCACTTGTCTCGATGCGTACGCCAGCTCGCTCATGCTTGGCTCTGATCATTTCGGCCATCGGAGCCGGCACAGCCCGTGTCAGCAGCCGCGGTCCTGCTTCAAGTATCGTGACCAACGCACCTCTTAAGACCGCGCTCACGGCAACCTCAAGCCCGATGAATCCGCCGCCGATCACGACAACCTTGCATCCCTGACCGATCGCCCGGCGGATGCGCGCGGCGTCTTCATACGTCCGCAATGTCGCCACCTTCACTCCTTCGGCGACAGGGACCAGCAGTTTTCGAGGTCGGGCTCCCGTCGCCAGCAGGAGCCGGTGGTACGCTATCCCTGATCCGTCTGAGAGCCCGACCATGTTCGCCGCGCGATCAATTGAAACCGCTTCACTCCCCTGGCGATAGTCGATCTCTAGCTCGGCAAACCGTTCCGATGTCACAATCAACTTTGGCCCAGGGTTGATCTCGTCGATCAGGACCCCCTTCGATAAAGGTGGGCGCTCATACGGAAGCATTGTTTCATTGCCGACAAGGACCACCATGCCTCGCCAGCCTGCCTGCCGCAGAGCGACAGCAGCGGCCGTTCCGGCCTCACCCGCCCCAACGATCACGATTGCCGATTGATCACTCACGCGACTAATCCATTTCCGGCCGGCGGCCGCTCACCGTTTATCGCTTCCTCAAAAAGATTGCGCACCAGTGATTTGAGTAGGAGAGTTTCCTGCCAACGGTCCGTGGTGTCTTTACCATCGCGATCGGTGATTGCATAAGGCTGCGGGCCAAGTTCGCATGTGAAAGACAGACAGGCGTCCGCATGAGCGCGCCGTTGCCAGCTCTTAAATCCGTATTTCCACCACCGAAGGAACAGATCGAGCCACATCTTGTGTTGGGGAAATGTAATCTCGACCTGTATCTGCTCGCGGGACGCAACGCGGCCATGAAATGCCCAGGTGCGGTCGAGTACTTGGCGCACCAGGGCTTCGTCTTCGTCTGAGATCGGATACCAGAATTCGCGGCCCACCAAGAAGTGCGAGAGATCAGCAAGCAATCGCATCTCTGGGACCAGATCCAGCAGGTCGAGCGTAAAGAGAAGATCCGTCGTCATCCTGTTGCGATGCGTTTCGAAGTAGATTGGCATCCCCGCATCCTGCGCCACCCTGATCCAGCCCTCCAGCAGCGGGATACAGTCGGCGAGACGGCGCGGGCGGATGTCCGGTTGGACGTTGAGATGCAGGACGTCGAGATCCCGAGCCAGATCAATGGCGTTTTTCAAGTGGTCGATCGTCTGCGGAAAGCACACGCCCTCGACGGCAAGCCCCGAGCCGGCCAAGGCGCGCGCAACCAGGGCAACCTGCGCAGGATCGGTACAGGAGGTGCTGATGCCATCGAACCCGGCCTCCTGGATCATCGCGATGTTATGGTCGATCGAACGCTCGATTCCGTCGGGCTGGCGCCGTTCCATTGCCCAGAGTGACTGGAGTATGAGCAAACTCCGCTTTGACATCGTCCCGCATTCCCGCGTATTTGGTCCGCTTAGATTTTGACGAAAACGGTGCCGTTCTCGACCTTCACCTCGTAGCTGCGCAGGTCGATGCAAG
This sequence comes from Bradyrhizobium sp. CCBAU 25360, assembly GCF_028128695.1. Classification (NCBI taxonomy): domain Bacteria; kingdom Pseudomonadati; phylum Pseudomonadota; class Alphaproteobacteria; order Hyphomicrobiales; family Nitrobacteraceae; genus Bradyrhizobium; species Bradyrhizobium sp. CCBAU 25360. The sequence goes on along the minus strand of NZ_LBJA01000044.1, from coordinate 51,912 downwards.
CTGGAAGCGTCCGGGCCGCACCGGTCCGGTAGTCAAAGGTCCCGAAGTGCTTGGGGCATTCGATAATATTTCCATCGACGATGCCATCCGCCAGGTGGATCTTCTCATGGGTGCAGTGACCGTCGATCGCAAAGTAGGCTCCGTCGGGCGACCGAACGATCGCAAAACTCGCACCTGCATGGTCCCAACGGAGCGCCTCTTCCGGCCGCACCGCCTCGGCCGGACAAGCCGCCACCCATTCACCTGTGGTCGTCACCATGTCTTTTCCCCTATTCCTGAACTTAGAGTGGAGGGCAAATCGCGGTTCTCCCATTCGCTACCCTTATCCACGGGCCCACTTCTTGGCCTTGATACGCTTGGTGAGAGCCTCGTCGGCCTCTGGCGAGCCGTCATGGAAAGTACCAAACCACTCGTCCAGAGGGATGCGCTTCTCGCCGTAGTTCACCTCGAAGTACTTGTGATGCAAGTAGTGATAGTAGTTGTCGGTATCGACGGCATGTTCGTCGTCGAGATACATGCGGTCAAAGCCAACATGGGATTTCGCGGGTGATAATCCGGCGTGTATGAGCTGGAACATTGAATGCAGCGGGTGTGATGGCACGACCAGATGGATCAATACTCCCGTGAAGTAAAATAGAGATTCGACCGGGTGCATGGACAGGCCAGACCAGGGCCCCGGATTGACGTTGTTGTGGTGAATCTTATGGATCCAGTGGTAAAGAGGCCCCATGTGGAGCAGGCGATGGATGAGGTAGAAATGCAGTTCTCGCCAAGCTGGAACAAGCATGAGAAGCACGATGAAGTAGACGGGATGGGTGGCAAACGCGACCCATGGCATGTAGCCATTCGCGTATCCCCACCACGTCACCGCTTCAACGGCAGACCAGATCGGCACCCCGGCGCCCAGCGTGTAGAAAACGTTCTCGGCGGTCTGGTTACCGAACAAGAACGTCGGATTTTCGATGTCGGGCCATTTGGCATTGTATTTGAACTGCTTCTGTTGCCGACGCTGGATGTAGAGGACAGTGTGGAATCCGCCGTAGAGCAGGACCGTCAGTCCTGCGTTCCGGAGGAAGATGAGAGCGATCCACTGCCAACGGAAATCCCGCATTGTCTCGAGCGCGGGCGTGAGATAGAGCCACGAGATAGCGGCGACCGCGCAATAAAGTGCGTTCCAAGGCCAAAGGTATCCCGGATAGCCAAATAAGAATCGTAGAAGCTTCAGCGGTTGCGTAGGCCATACAAAGAGCGGCGCTCGCTTCAGCTTCTTGTTGGGTGTCCAGTGTCCGCGCTTGTCCCTCTTACCGAACAGGGCGTCATCCACAGATGCCTCCTTAGAAGAGATATTTCAGAGCTTAGAACGAACAGTTGGGCTAGCGAAGGGAGGCCCTACCGGGGCGTCTCCTCGAGTGCCGTCATGAATGCCCCGTACTCGTCGTCTCCAATCGTGGCGACCTCGGAAGATCCGGGGAACGAGTTCGCTTCAACGTCCGTCCGAAAGGCGCGAAGGGCGTTGACGCGATCCTGCTTGATGCGCTGCCGTAGCGCGCGAAGATCTCCGTAGGCCCTCGCATGCCGAGGGCGCCGCTCTTCTTCGCCGCAGATGTCGGCGGTGAACAGAAAGATGACGTCCGCACTCGGTCCAGAACCCAGCGAAACCGTGACTAGGCCCGTCCGTGGCTGGATTGCGGCCATGACACGCGCAGGAACGAGCTCGCATTCCACCGCGAACGCACCGGCGTCCTCAAGACGGCGGAAGCGACTGAAAAGCTCCAACGCTTCGTCCGCGTTCTTGCCGAAAGCGCGAAGCTTTCCCACCCAGGTCGATTTCCTTGGAACAAGCCCCAGGTGACCCATCACCGGAATGTCCTCCGCCGCCAGCATGGCGACAGTCGCCATGCCGCGTGCGGTGATCACCGCATCTGCACCGTCGGTCAGCGCCTTCAATGCGGTGCGTAAGATATCGTCCTGTGTTGCGGCATCGGTAAAGCCGAGCGCTGCGGTGATGAAAAGTCGCTTCGAGCCGGCGCGCACGGCCGCCACGTTGGGGGCGCGGGTCACCAGCATCTCGATACCGGCTTCTTCCGCCGCCGCCGCCTCGTCCGCCGTATCAGCGGTTACTTGCGTGTAGCGTTTGCCCGCTTTTCGGGCCGTGCGGAGGTCGGCCACCGTCACTGTGCGCTCAGCCTCGCGCGCCGTCCAATCGTAAATTCGCGGCATCTTGCTAATCAACTCGCTAGGTTCTTGCAAAAGGGATGGTACCCGGCGTTCCGCATCTGCTTTGCTACCGCTTCGAACTTCGCGATTGCCGACGCTTACGATGGTCGAAGCCAACAGGGCAGTCGGAAGCTGTCTGATCAGCCATCCGGCTCCTCATCAACGCGTGGCGAAAATTTTGCGGTACATGTCCTCGACAGCCCTGCGCGTCGCCATACCGGGAATAACCCCGAGTTTGGTGCAGACGAGAGCGCCGCAGCAAATCCCAAAACGTGCGGCCTCGATCACGTCCTTGCCTTCAGCCAGAGCCACAGCGAAGCCTGAGTTAAACGCATCGCCAGCGCCGGTCGTATCCACGACCTCGACTTCGGCGGCCGGGATTGCTGTGTCGATCGTGTCAGTGACAATGAGCACGCCGCGGTCGCCAAGTGTTACAACTACATTGGAGGCGCCCCGCTTGCGCAGCAACTCGACGAGCTCCCGCGAAGGCCGCGGATCGTCCGGCCTGAGGCCTAACAAAATACGAAGTTCGCTCTCATTTGGCGTAAGATAGTCGATGAACTTGAAAATCTCATCCGGAAGCGGCGCCGCAGGAGCTGGATTAAGAATAGTTTTCTTGCCGTGCTTTCGGCCCAGCTCCATGGCGCGCATTGCGACGTCGACCGGAGGCTCGAGGACCGCCATCACGACGTCGCTTTCCCGAATGCGGCTCTCGGCACGATCCACAAAATCCGGATCCATAGCGTTCGTGGCACCATAGTCCATGATGATAAAGTTCTCGCCCCGGTCGTTGAGGATGATGAAGCCAACAGCCGTGGGACTTTCGTCGATTTGCTTGACATAGGCGGCGTCGACGCCCTCGGACTTGTAGAGGTCTGTCGCGATATCGGCGAACTTGTCTTTGCCAATGATGGCGACCAATGATGACTCTGCGCCTAATCGCGCAGTCGCAACTGCTTGATTCGATCCTTTGCCGCCAGGACCCATATCGAAACTGCTGCCCAGCATCGTGACGCCGAAGACCGGAATGTTTGGAGCGCGAATGGTAAGCCCCACTGCGAAGCTGCCGACGACGGTGATTCTTGGCTTTGTCATCAAGTCCTCCCCTAAAATGATGCTTGAAGTCAGCGCTCAAACGTCGGCGCCGTATGAGCTCGGGAATATCAGAAGCTCATCGTGCCGGCGCAGTTTGGGGCCGGTGAGTGTCAGCACCGTCTCCTCCGTGAATCCTCGCAGCGAACTTAAAAGGATACAAAACGTGCGTCCAGGAATGCGGCTGCGAGTTCTTGTTCTTCGTTATTAGCCAGGCTAAATGTGAAATTCGCCGGCGGAAATGGACAAAGTACGCTTGAATTTATATAAAACGCGCATGTCAAAGTTGTTGCAGCGCACGCTTTTTCCTGAGAGCCATCAGTACGTCGTTCCTGACGTCGCGTGGATTCGCTGCGCTTTTACGGTGCTACGAGCTGGTAAAGCTATCACTGCCCCGGACCATCGTATCGCGCGAGATAGCTATCCGGGCCAAGACATTCTGTTCTGCAAAGCGGGTCGTGGTTTCGTATCCAGCGAGGGGAGGACATTAAGTGTTGGCCGCAATCAGTTGATGTGGATCGCCAACGAGACCCCGCATGCGCACTGGCCAGATGAGAGCGATCCCTGGACCGTTCTATGGGTGCGGATCGATGGACCCAATTGTGCGGCCATTCGGCGCAAGGTGTTCGGCGACGGCCCAACCCTCACGACGATCTTGAAGCCGAGCGAGATTGAACGATGGTTCGATGAGTTGTTTGATGTCTTGCGCGCGAGAGATGATAACGTCGATATGGCTCTCAATCACATAGTGTCGGAGCTGTTGCACTTGATAGCAGCGCCTTCACCCAGGCACGGTGAATCTCGTCTTCCCGCCCCATTGCGCGCCATCGTCTCAGAGATGCAGCACGCGCCAGAGCGACCTTGGCATGCCGATGAGCTGGCCTCCGTCACCGGTCTCAGCCCCGGACAAACGCGGCGCCTATTCCAAAAGTATTTGCAGATCAACCCGAGGCGCTGGCTGATCCGAGAGCGTATTATGATGGCACAAAGGCTACTCTTGGAAACTGATGCACGCCTCGGGACTATCGCTGAACGCTGCGGCTTCTGCGACGTCTATCACTTCAGTCGCGAGTTCAAGCGTAGCACCGGCACCGCCCCCCGCACTTGGAGGCGGGCCGAAGGGACTTGAATAAATATCTTTCTGCTTGCCACATTTACTCACCCTTTGGAGCACATCGGGTTCTTCCTGCGGTGGAGCTTGTTAGTCAAGGTCAACGAGCCGGGGTGGGGAGCTTGGGAGTGCATTGGGCTCTGTCAGATGGCTGCCACACTGCAACTCTAAGCTGATCGCGCTGGCTTGCTCGTCCGGCCGCTCGATCGAAAAACAAGACGCTCGCGCTAACCGAGACAGGAAGCGGCAAGGCTTGACGGCCCGGCAGCTCCGCAATGCTCTGCACGAGCAATAGATGAGTGCGAGCTGCTTTACCCAATATTACTCACATCCCTTTGCGCGCCCTCTTTGTGGCGGATGCACTTGCTCCTCAGAATGGCGGGGACGCGGCCATCGTAGAATAATCAATAGGCGGCACGTCTAAATACCAGGATAAATTTTTAGGAAAGCCCATGTCAGTCGCCCTTCCAACCCCCATCCAGCTTCGCAGCATCGCCCAACAGTGTGGTCTCTCGCTGACCGATGAAGACGTTGCCTCCTTCCGGGGGCTGATGCAGGGCACGCTCGAATCGTACAATCTCGTCGCTGCGATGCCCGACGAATTGCCGGCGGTCAAATATCCACGGACCCCTGGCTATAGGCCATCTTCGGACGAAAATCCGCGCAACGCTTGGTACCGCAAGACCACCATCCAGGGGGCCGCCAGCGGAAAGTTGAAAGGCAAGACGGTTGCCTTGAAGGACAACATCATGTTGGCCGGGGTGCCTATGATGAATGGCTGTGCCACCCTTGAAGGCTACGTACCCGATTTCGATGCCACGATCGTGACGCGCATGCTCGATGCTGGCGCGGAAATCGCCGGGAAGGTCCACTGCGAGGCGTTTTGTCTCTCCGGCGGTAGCCACACCAACGCAACCGGCCCGGTACACAACCCACACAAGAAGGGCTATTCGGCCGGCGGTTCCTCCTCCGGAAGTGGGGTTGTGGTCGCGCTCGGCGAGGTCGACATGGCGATCGGCGGCGACCAAGGCGGCTCGATCCGCATGCCGTCTTCGTTTTGCGGCACATACGGTATGAAGCCGACCTGGGGTCTCGTTCCCTACACGGGAATCATGCCGATTGAGGTCTTTATCGATCACACCGGACCGATCACGGCGACAGTAGCCGATAACGCGCTGCTGCTGGAGGTGATTGCCGGCGACGACGGCTACGATTCGCGCATCAAGGCACCAAAGGTGGATGAATACACCAAAGCGTTGGGTGCCGGCATCAAAGGAATGAGGATCGGCATCCTTAAGGAAGGATTCGAGCAGCCTTCGGCGGAGGCTTCTGTCAATGAGTGCGTGCGGGAGGCGGCCAAGCGGTTTAAGGATCTCGGTGCGACCGTTGAGACCGTCTCGATTCCGATGCATCTGTTGGGAGCGGCGATCTGGACGCCGATCGGAACTGAGGGCGCGGTCCAGACCATGATGTACGGCGACGGCTATGGTGTCAGCCGAGGCGATCTGTATCCAACGTCGCTCATGGATTTCCATCGCGGTTGGCGGCGGCAGGCGGATTCGTTGTCCGAGACGACCAAGCTGTTCCTGCTGCTCGGCACCTATATCAACAACACCTTTGGATCCCGCTTTTACGGCAAGGCGCTCAACATCTCACGCCGGCTCGCTGCAGCATACGACAAGGCCCTCGAGAGTTACGATCTCCTGCTCATGCCGACGACACCGATGAAGGCAACGCCGCTGCCGCCTTCCAATGCCAGCCGCGAGGATTACTTCACTCGCGCGATCGAAATGTTCACCAATACCGCGCCGTTCGACATTACGCATCATCCAGCCATGTCACTGCCCTGCGGAATGGTCGACGGATTGCCAGTCGGCCTGATGCTCGTCGGTCGTTACTTCGAGGAATCCACGATCTACCGTGCCGCCCATGCCTTCGAACAAATAGGTGACTGGAAGAAGATGTAAGGCGAGCTGCGCTGGCGCGCGGATGGATCTATATGACTAACACATTCATGGCGGCATTCGACATTCTGAGCTTCAGCGCGATCATGGTCCTGATCGTGCTGGGCCTCGGAGTCATCGCGAGCATGATGGGCATCTTCAATTTTGCCCAAGGCGAGTTCGTGTTGCTCGGTGCCTACATTACTTATCTCGCCTATCATCATGGTCTGCCGGTGTGGGTCGGTATGGCTGCCGCACCTATTCTCGTCGGATTGCTGGGCTTTATGCTCGAAGCGCTCATGATCCGCCGGTTCTATGCGGCACCCATCGTGGCGATGCTCGGCACTTATGCGCTCGGCCTCGTCATCCGAGAAACGGTGCGTGGCCTCATTGGCGGCTTGTATCTGACGGTTCCGGAGCCAATTGGCGGATCTATCGGTATCGCCACCATGCACATCTCGGCCTGGCGCTTTACGATCCTCGTGATCACGGGCTTGGTGTTGGGAGCCTGCTATCTGCTGCTGTCGCGCACGAGCTTCGGCCTCCGCGTTCGGGCGACACTTGAAAACCCGGCTCTGGCGCGCGCATCTGGCGTTTCGACGACGTTCATCTATGGCGCTACTTTTGCCTTCGGTGCAGCGCTAGCGGGGCTCGCCGGTGCGCTTATTGTGCCCGTTTTCGATCTATTTGCCGATCTTGGAGTTCGTTTTCTGATCCAGGGATTTGTTGCGGTCATGGTTGGTGGGGTCGGCTCCTTCATCGGACCAGTAGCAGGCGCTGGCATCATCGGCGCTGTCAGCGCGGCGCTGCCATGGGCTGTGGCACCGGTCGTCGCCGATGTGCTCGTCTTCGTACTTGCTATTATTTTCGTCAAGTGTCGGCCGCAAGGCCTCATCGCTCAAAGGGGAGTGTAATCATATGATTGTGGATCGCGTCCAACTTACACGCCGTCGTTTCCTTTCGAACTTCGCTTTCACGGCTGGTGCGATCGCTACAGGAGCCGGCAGCTGGGTGATCCGGCCCGATTGGGCCAACGCCGCCGAAGGTCCGGTCAAGGTCGGCATCGCGATCGATCTCACCGGCCCGATCGGCTTCGCCGGAAAGGCGGATGCCAATGTTGCCAAGATGGTGATCAAGGAGATCAACAATTCCGGCGGACTGCTGGGCCGACCGATCGAGCTCTATATCGAAGACACCGCCTCCAATGAATCGATCGCGGTGGGTAATGTGCGCAAGCTGATCCAGCGCGACAAGGTGGACATGGTCCTCGGCGGCCTCGCCAGCTCAATGCGCAACGCCATCAAGGATGTCATCGTTTCACGGGGCAAGACGCTCTATATTTATCCGCAATTCTATGAAGGTCAGGAATGCACACCATACCTGTTCTGTACCGGCGCCACCCCGGCGCAGCAATGCGACACATTTATACCTTGGCTAATCAAAAACGGCGGCAAGAAGTTTGCCCTTCCAGGCTCAAACTATATCTGGCCGCGCAACCTGAACGCATATGCTCGTAAACTGATCGAAGCCAATGGCGGGGAGGTCGTGTTCGAGGAGTATTATCCTCTCGACCAGATCGATTTCTCCGCTACCGTCCACGCAATTATCTCGAACAAAGCTGATACCGTCTTCAATACCGTCATTCCTCCAGGCGTCGGTCCCTTATTCAAGCAGCTTTCCGAAGCGGGATATCTCAAGAACGGCGGACGGCTTGCTGCCGTGAATGAGGATGAAAATTATCTCAGCCTCCATGCTGCCAATGAGATGGAGGGGCTTGCAAGTTGTCTCGACTATTACAAAGCAGTCGCAAAGGATGATCCGGTCTCCGCCAGAATTCACGCGGCCTATGAGAAGGAATATCCTGGAGAGTCCTTGTTTGCAGCGAGCAGTGCCGCGCCCAGTACCTACCGCGGGCTGAAGCTTTGGGAGGCCGCCGTCAAGGAAGCTGGAAAGGTCGATCGCGAGTCAGTCGCTGCAACGCTCGATCACGCCAAGATCGCGGAAGGTCCGGGCGGACCGGCCGAGATGGTTCCCGGCAAACGTCACTGTAGGATGAACATGTACACTGCGGTCTGCAAGAGCGGGAAGTTTGAAATCGTGCAACGCAGCAACGGGCTTGTCGAGCCCAGAGAATGCTGACGAACCACCAATAAAGCCATGAGCGCGGTAGAAAGGCCCTCGGTGCCCACACTAGAAGTCAATCTTGCAGCGGCCGAAATCGGTGAAACAGCCTTTGCAGGACGGGTTAGACCCGCGCGACGAGTCCTGCTCATCATCGAAGGGCTAGTGCTTATTGGAGCAATAGTGCTCCCGATGATGCTCCACGACTATCTTACGGTGTTTGCGACCCGCGTCCTGATCTTGGCGCTCTTCGCTCTCTCATTCGATCTAGTGTGGGGGTATGCCGGGATCATGAGTTTCGGGCAGGCCCTCTTCTTCGGCTCGGCAGGCTACGCCGTTGCGTTGCTTGCACGCGACCTCGACATCACCTCGATCCTTCTGGTGCTGCCCGCAGGCACACTGATCGGTCTCGTCTTCGCGTTGCTGCTCGGTGGTTTTCTCCTCCTCGGCAGGCATCCGGCCAGCGTGATCTTCGTTTCGCTCGGGACTCTTACCGGTGCCTATGCCGCCGATCGTCTCGCTCGCGGCTGGTACTACCTCGGTGGCCAGAACGGCATTCCCTCGATTCCGCCGATGACGCTCGGCACTTACGAATTCTCGGAAGGGCCGGTGTTTTACTATCTTGCACTGGGGCTTCTCGTCACTGTCTACCTGGCATGCCGCTTTCTGGTGCGCTCGCAGTTCGGACTCGCGCTCGCCGGCCTGCGCGAGAACGAGCAGCGCATCGCTTTCTTCGGATACAAGACACAACATTTGAAAGTCATAGTGTTCGCGATCGGCGGCGCCATCGCAGGCTTGGCCGGCAGCCTCTACGCTTCCCAGGAGGGTTTTGTCTGGCCCAATATGGTCGGCGTTGTTGTCTCCACCCAAGTCGTGCTCTACGTGCTGTTCGGCGGCTCGGGTACGCTGATCGGCGCGGTGATCGGAACGGCTATTGTCGAAGGCCTATCCTTTTGGCTGTCGGGCAATTACCGGGACATTTGGCCGATCATTTTGGGCCTGCTTCTGCTCGGCGTGATCCTATTCCGGCCCCTCGGACTTATCAGCATGATGCTCACGGAGCGCGAGCGCGTGGGCAGCTTCGCCGCGAAAGCGCAAAAGAAGAAGGCACAGCACCATGCCGCTTCTTGAAGCCGCAGGCATTCGCAAGATCTTCGGAAAACTTACAGCACTCGAGGGGGCGGCGCTCACCGTCGGCGAGAACGAGTTCCACGGATTGATCGGGCCAAATGGCTCGGGCAAGAGCACGTTGATGAAGTGCATAGCGGGGGCGGAGGTGCCAACGCAGGGCAAGGTCAGCTTCATCAATACAGATATTACTGCATTCACGCCCAGCGAGCGCTCCCGAGCTGGCATGAGCCTGAAGTTTCAAATCACATCGGTACTGCCAACCCTCACGCTCTACGACAATATCCTCCTCGCGCTGCAAGGGCATTGCTCGCTGCTTGATCTTGTCTTGTCGCGCAGCCGCAGACAGCTCCACGATCAGGTCATGATGATGTTGACCCAGTTCCGTCTCGCCGATCGTGCGTTCGATGCCGCCGCAACGCTTTCCCATGGCCAGCAGCAATGGCTAGAGATTGCGATGGCGCTCGCCGGCAAGCCACAGCTCCTGCTGTTGGACGAGCCTACCGGAGGCATGAGCCTTGAGGAGCGCCGCGTCACCGGCGAACTCTTGCGGCCCATCAAACAGCATTGCTCCATCGTCATCGTGGAGCACGATCTCGATTTCATCCGCGACATCTGCGACCGCCTCACGGTCCTTGACCAAGGTAGGGTGCTGGCGACAGGGAGCGTGGCCGAGATCCAGGCCAACAAAAGTGTCCAGGAGATCTACTTACGCCGTGCTTAAGAAACAGTTCCTCGACATAAGGCATCTTGACGCTGGGTACGGGCGCAGCCAAGTGCTGTTTGATCTGACCATCGGCATTCCCTGGCGAGGCGGTGTCGCCGTACTTGGCCGTAACGGTGCAGGAAAGACCACGTTGATGAAAGCCATTGTCGGCGAGCTACCAAGCTGGAGAGGCGAGGTGGTCTTTGATGGCCAGGCATTCAACCGTCTTCGAACTGAGCAGCGTGTGCGCGCCGGCATTGGCTATGTGCCGCAAGAGCACTCGGTGTTCGCACGCCTCTCGGTGCGGGATAATCTCGCGGTGGGATCACTCTTTAACACCAACGCTTCAGCGATTGACCGCGTCCTGACGATGTTTCCTAAGCTCGGCCACCGCCTTGATCAGGCAGCGGGCACACTTTCGGGTGGCGAGCGTAAGATGCTAGCGATCGGGCGCGCCCTACTGGGAGACCCAAAACTATTGCTGCTAGATGAGCCGACCGAGGGAGTTTGGATCGGGGTGATCGAGGAGATCACCGAACGCTTGACGGAACTCGCGAAGGAGATCGCGGTCATCATTGTCGAGCAGCACCTCGATCTCGCATTGCGGGTCGCGGACCACGCATACATACTCGATCGTGGCCGCATCGCGCTGCAGGGCGCAGCAGGGGACGTCCGCGGTAATCCCGAACTTCTGCGGTACCTCGCGCCGTAAGTGTCTAACCTCAGTCCTGGATAGAGCCACTTCCAGCCTTTCGCTACGCGACCTGACTGCGCAAGGCCTCGCAGTTCGGGACCGGCCCAAGCGCTGTCCGAGCAAGGCGAGAGTGCCCGCGGAACCCATTGCGGCATCTTACGGCAGCAGCCGAGGTACCCCTCAACCTGCTTGTATCCAATCCATAGGTCGGATGCCTGATTGATTCGCTGATCACGGCCATAGTGAGCACTGTTCTGACGAACCTGGTGCTCAGCAAAGAGTCTCAATTGGTTAGTTGGCTCAAGAGTTGCCAATCGGCGGATCGGCACGATCGCAAGCTCTGCTCCGGCCGCGCTGACTTTTCGCTTGTCTGGAAAGGACAAGCAATGATGTCTGCCAACCGAGCAAATTTTCGCGCTCATCAGCACCGACTTCGCATTGTTCGAGAATGACGACGCAGAAGTAGTGAGGTGCATGGGGGAGCCTGAACGGCTCGCATAGACGCCGCGCCGTGGTCTCGGCAAGGCACTTAGACCTTCGGTGATCTCCAACTGATGCATCTACCCAACTTTACCCAACTCCGCCCGCCTCCGTTCTTATGCTCCGTTTTCAGTCATCCTAGACCACGAGAGATTAGAATGGTCCGGGAGAAAGATCGTGTCTCACCATCGCGCGGACGACCAAGAGGCAGTCCGGGATGGTAACCTATCCAAAAGTCCTGCTTCTGCATCGCCGGCAGTGGCGATTGTCGCCACGCTGGACACCAAGGGTCGCGAGGCCTCTTTTCTATCCGACATAATCCAAAAATTCGGTCGAAAGACCGTCCTGATCGATATCGGCACATCGTCGGGAGGCAAGGCTATCGATTCTGCGAGGCGCTCGCTTTCACCTGCTGAGCTCCTGACACAGATCGCCGCGTCGACCCGTGCGAAGGTGGCTGAGCTTGGAGGCAATGGCATAATCGACGCCATTGTGGCCGTTGCGGGAGGGAAGGGGAGCGCCGCCTTCGGCGAGATCGTCTCCGATTTGCCGTACGGCTTTCCAAAGCTGCTGGTGACAAGTGCGCGGCCTGCGCTTCTCGCTGAACTGGCAACCCATCACGACATCATATTGTACCCGACGCTGGTCGATCTCTTTGGTGTCAATGCCTTCACGGCAAAAGTGCTGGAGAATGCAGGGCGGGCGATCTCCGCCATGCACTATCAATCCAACAATAGCAAACGCGAGCGGAAGATCGTTGCGATCACAGCCTTTGGCGTGACGACGCCTGCGGCAGATCAGTGCGTGTCCCTACTTGCCGATGCCGGTCTGCACGCGATCGTGTTTCCAGCCAACGGAGCCGGTGGCCGGAAGATGGAGCAGCTGATCGCTGCCGGCGAATTTGATGCAGTGATCGACCTGACTACGACGGAGTTGGCCGATGAACTCGTGGGAGGCACGGCCAGTGCGGGCCCCGATCGGCTCAAGGCGGCTGCGCACCAACAGATCCCGCAAGTGATCGCGCCCGGCGCCGTTGACATGGTTAACTTCGGTCCGCCCTCCAGCGTACCCGATAGATTCCGAAACCGGCGCTTCTACTCCCATACGCCCTACACAACTCTCATGCGTACGACGCCGGCCGAGAACACTGATATCGGCGCGCTTACGGCCGAGCGGCTGTCGCAGGCTAAGGGGCCTGCCATTGTGCTTTGGCCGGCTAAAGGTGTGTCGGACTACGACCGGGAGGGTGGCGTATTTCGAGACGCGGAAGCCGACCACGCTTGGCTTGAGGCAATCAAGACCAATGTCCGGCCAGAGATCACAGTCCGCGAGCTCAGCTGCCACATCAACGACCGTGAATTTGCCGAGACCGCCGTGACGTGGATCGTCGAGCAGCTCGGACTCGGAGGCTTTTCTCGTGCAAATATTTGATCGCGCGGAAATTCTTTCGAGGATCGCAGCCCAAGTTGCGGACCGAAAGGCGATCCTTGCCGCGGCCAGCAGCTGTGGGTTGGTCGCCAAATGCGCCGCGCTCGGGGGAGCCGATATGCTGGTCGTCTACAGCACAGGTCTGTCGCGGCTCATGGGCCTTCCCACCAGTCGCATCGGCGATTCCAATGCCCGTACGCTTGAGCTCGCTGCGGAAATTCGAAACGTCGTATCTTCTGTGCCTGTGATTGGGGGCGTTGAAGCCTGGGATCCTCTCCGGCTTGATCTTGATGCCCTTCTAGACAAGTTCTCCGCTGCCGGCTTCTCCGGCGTCATCAACTACCCGACCATCTCCACCATGGGGGAAAAATGGCGTGACCGCCGCGGCCGTGTCGGGCTCGGCTTCGAGCGCGAGCTTGAGTTGATTGCGACTGCTCGCAAGAAGAACATCTTCTCGCTCGCCTACGTCGCAAGCCCAGAAGACGCCAAGCTCATGGCGAGCAGAGGAGCGGACTGCATTGTCCCTCATGTCGGCGCTACCCGCGGCGGTCTGGCGGGCCACGAGGATGGACAGCCGATCCAGGAGGCGATCAGGAGCATCAACGAGATCAACGCGGCAGCCAAGGCGGTTCGGTCAGACATCATTCTTCTCTGCCACGGCGGCGCAATCGCCGAGCCGCAGGACACGTATGAAGTTTATCGGTCGACCGATTGTGTCGGCTTCGTTGGCGCCTCCTCCATCGAACGGATCCCAATCGAACGTGCAGTGAAGACGGCGGCAGAGGAATTTAAGGCCGTTCCTCTGCCCCGGCAAACTGATGTTCATCGCAAATAAAGAAGAAACCGGGATGAAAAAGCCAATCAGCCAATCAGGCATGGAAACCAGGACAGCGCTTCCCCCAGCGGGCAGATCGCCGGAGTATCGCGAAACTGATCTCCTCGTGATCGGTAGCGGTGCGGCCGGTCTGTCCGCCGCTCTCTATGCGGCGAAAGCTGGACTACGGGTGATCGTCTGCGAAAAATCGCCGCGCCTCGGCGGAACGACAGCTCTTTCTAACGGCATGATCTGGGTGCCCTGCTCGGTTCAAGCGCGGTCCGCGAAAATCGACGACTCACTCGCCAAGGCTCGGACCTATCTTCAGCATGAGCTTGGCAATCACTACCGGCCGGACTTTATCGAAGCCTATTTAGAGGACGGTCCAACCGCGCTTGCTTCGCTTGAGCACGGGAGTGAGGTCAAGTTCACGCTGGCCCCAGCGCCCGACTATCACTCCAGCCAAATCGGTGGCGCAGACAAGGGTAGGGCGCTCAGCCCTGCGCCCTATGATGCGCGCCTTCTCGGCAAAGACTTCGATCTCATCGGAGATCCCATTCGGGTTGTACTCGGAGGGATGATGATCTCGTCCGGTGAAGTCCGAAGCTTTCTCAATCCGTTTCAATCCATCTCGTCCCTCAAGCACGTCTTGCGTCGCGTGAGCCGCTACGCACGCGATCGGCTGAGCTACAGGCGCGGTACGGAATTCAGTGGAGGCAACGCGTTGATCGCACGCTTGCTGGTGAGCTTGCGCAAGCTCGATGTCGAAATATGGCCGACGTCTCCTCTTCTTGAACTCATCAAGGAGGATGGGCGAGTCACAGGTGGAATCGTGAAACATGCCGGTTCCGAGGTACGCGTGCGTGCTTCCCATGGCGTCATCCTCGCAACGGGTGGCTTCGCCCGCAACGCACAGCTGAGAGCGGAGCTGAGCGGACCACATCAGCATGACGATACGCTGGCTCATCCCGATGTCATGGGCGATGGCATTGAGCTTGCAAAGAAGGTCGGAGCCGCAGTCGACAAGGATGTCGCGTCCGCAGGCTTCTGGACACCGGTATCGATTCTCAAGACGGGCAGCACCTCACGGGTGGTCCCGTATGGTTGGCTCGATCGCGGACGTCCCGGCGTCATTGCAGTCGCGCCGAACGGGCGCCGGTTCGTAAATGAGTCCAACTCTTACCATGACATCTGCCTGGCGATGTTCGCTAACGGATACCCCACAGACAAGCGGTTCTATTTCGTCTGTGATTCCGATTTCGTTCGCCTCAGAGGCATGGGGCATCTGTTGCCGTGGCCATGGACGATAAGCATCGGCAAATACGCTCGGCTTGGATATATCAAGGTGGGCCGAACAATCCCAGAGCTCGCCCGAGAAATCGGGCTCCCCCCCGACGTGCTCGAGAGGACGATCGAGGAGCACAACACCCATGCCGTCATAGGGATCGATCCACTCTTCAAACGCGGCGAGTCGACCTTCAACCGCACGCTTGGAGATCCAAGGGTCGGAACCAAGAACCCAAATCTAGGACGGATCCGAAAGGGCCCCTTCGTGGCGCTGCCGATTGTTCCGGCAACGCTGGGCACTGCGTTGGGCCTCGCGACTGATAGCTGCGGCAAAGTTCTCGATGGTCAACGCAGGCCGATCCAGGGTCTCTACGCCTGCGGCAACGATATGACATCGCCAATGCGCGGAATCTACCCCGGAGCAGGGATTACAATCGGTCCTGCGATCGTCTTCAGCTACCGCGCCGTGGCGGATATACTCGCCGCCTCAAGCACGAAGAATCGCGTAGCATCCTAAATGAAGGAATGCGATTGCTGTCCTAGCTTCTCTCGAGGTTGTATATGCTCGGTGTCTCGTTCAAGCTGGATGGCTGATGTGGGCAAGGAGCGCCATTGTTAGCCTCTCTGGCTTGATGCCAGGGCGCCAAACAACGAGAGGCCGCCGCGCGCATGGGAATCTCTCGAGTGTTATGTTCTCCGCGCGACTTGGTCTTGGTCGACGAGTGATGATAAAGAGCCGCGACGATCCGCCTCCTCTTCCAATTACCGATGATGCCTGACCTCGGCGCGGCCTGCACACACAATCGGACGATACATTTCTGCATGGCCAGCATCCGCTCCGACACACGCAGCTCGCCACGCGCCGCGGCTACTATCTGGAAGAGACGCGTGCAGCTATGACCGCGGCGACATTGCCGGCTCTTCGGGTGGAAGACCGGCAAAAAAGCTGGCGATTCGGAAAAGGAATTTAACCGTCTGTGGACTACGTCGGGCGAACAACCGGCGCGCTGCGCAACCTGAATGTCTTCCATTTGGGGGGGGCTGTTTGAATATGAACGATGTGACGCCTGACGTGCGCGCATTCTTGGTGCTCTGGGCGCAAGCCTTCAACGCTCACGACATCGAGAAGCTGGCAGCCTTATACGCACCTAGCGCCGTGCTCTACGGTACAACGAGCCCGGAGCTCCATTCGGGGGCAGAAGAGATTCGCACCTATTTCCGTAACACGGATTCGGTGAGTTTTGAGACGTGGCGTTCCGTCAGATTAGGGGATGGCCTCGTTCTGGTTGTGGGCAATTACGTCTTTTCGCAATCTTCGAAAGACGACGTTGGGACGATACCGGCGCGCTTTACCCTCGTACTCTGCCACAAAGACAGCTCGTGCCAGATCTTGCATCATCATTCGTCCCGCAGACCCTGATGGTTCGCTCTGGCGACTTTGCCCCAACCGAAGGGCATGGGATAGTACGTCCAAGCCTTCCCACTACCTGTGATCGCTTGAAATACGGGCGTAAACCCTCTTCGCACCACAATTGTTACTCTGCCTCGAAGGTCAGAATTCTTCCGTGACCGTGGCGTGTTTCGCGACGATCTTAGCCCCGATCGCGGCTGGTTCGATGGCTTCTGGCATGTAGCCTCGGAAAAGCGCTTACGGAATTGGCAAACAATTGTCGTCCCTCATGGTTGGTGCTTGTCCTCGTCAGAGCTATCGTTGTCGCTCACTCACTCTCACTCTCTCTCTCTCTTTCTCTCTCTCTCTCTTTCTCGTTGAGAAATCCTTCCCCGGCGGCCAGGCAGCGTTGCATCGTCGCCCAGCGACAGCAACACGTATTTTGAAACGGGTGGGTGTCCGGCTTCTCCATGGCTGGTTTGGCGGATCACGACGGCCAATTCTTTTGGTGAGCCTTGTGATCCCATTGTTGTGCCATTGAGGGCGAGAAACGCACGATGACCGCAAAGTGCTCTCAGTTCTGGGTGCGGAATCCAAAATGTGTATCCGCCGGTCGGCAAAGCCGAAAGTCCCACCTCGAGGCTGAAACCTCTGCCGCGTAGGCGGCGGATCTTACGAAATTGGCTCTGATCGCTGAGGTCGCTCGTCCGACTTACCCAAGCTTACCCCGATGCTCGCCTCAAGCCCGTGACCCAGGCGAGATCGTCTGGAACAATGGCGACTAGAAGCAAAGACTTCATCCCATGGCTCTAACCATGTTCTAGTCCGCGAACGCGATTCATTCTCCAGACGCGATCGGAAATGAGTCGGCAGTATCAAAAGGGGCGATGACGAGATTCTGTTTAGTTCTTCCGCTCCGCTGGCAGGCCGGTCGTCTGCTTCCTCCCTAGACTTAGCCCGCTGTTGGAGAAATCCGGCAGCGGCCTTTTTTAAAGTGTGCCGGCTGCGCCATTTATTCGTGCGTACCTCACGAGGTAGTTCGCTGAAGTTGTAGCGGGGTGCCATGGAAGTGCGTGCAACTCGCAGCGTTGTTGAGTTTCGTATTGGCACAAATCAGTGACGAGATGGCTCATCTCGAATGAGCGAGTTTCTTTGTAGGCCGTATTACTTCGCCTCCGGGCAGAGAGGCGCCGGAATTGGTCAAGCCATCGCGATAAGTCGACGAAAATATGCCGATGAACTGCGCTAGTGTGCCAGTTAAACTCAATTACTCCGATACAATTTATGAGGTCATAGAGGTCGGCCTGGTACGGCAGCGCGATATCCCTAGTGTGGTGCAATCTGAACCTTAACGTCGCACCGCAGACGTACTTGTTGTCATGTTGTAAGTCCACATTCGCCAGGTTGGTATGGGCTATCCTTTTCTTTCGGGCGGGCTGATAAGCTCAGGGGCGATGCTTTGCTACACGCGTCATTATGGCCACCACAAACCGGAAAATCCGCAGGCCGCAGACTAGAGTTCGGCTGTTGCGCACACCGGTCTTGTAAATCTCTCAACATCTAACAATCAGAATTATTGAGGCAAATCATGCCGTTTACTGACGTCGTGCCCGTTGGCACGTCAGAAGACAACCTTCTCGAAGTCCTGGAAAGGATTAAGGACGAACTCGAGTCGGATTCGAGGCTTGTTGAGCGCTGCCGAAGTCATGTTCCTGCCATGCAGGTCATGTCGCGAGACGAATCAACGATTCTGATCAAAGGCACATTCGACGAGGGGCTGCGAAAAATGATGCTCGCACTCGGCAGGGATCCTTCATCGATTGAGTTCGAGGTATCTATCTCGTTATCGTCCGGCACGACCTTGGTTTACACGGCAAGTGATGCTCGCAGCATGGCTAGTTCTCGGGCAATCATGGAGCATATCGAGCGGGAGCTGGACGGTATTCTCGATAGGTTCTTCAGCAATATAACTTATAACGCGCGCAAGGCCCGCGCGAAGGAGTACATCAAGAAATATCTCCCCAAAAAGCTCGGGCCGATGATCCGTGCGCTGGATCTTAACGGTGAACAGGGAACCGTGAAAAAGGTTGTCACGGTCATCAGCCGTAAATGAACGCATTTCCGAACGATTGGTTTTTCATTCGACGTATGCTCGACACGATCGGCTCGCGAACGCTCTTCGTGTACGTCTACGGTGCCACGTTCATCACTTGGTTCATTGGTGTCGTTCAGAGTTGGGGCTTCGATTTGAGGTTTCCACATCAGTGGATGCTGATGTTCCTCTGCGGCCTTTGCTATTTCGCAGCCGCCCGAATCTACCTGACCTGGGGGCCGGGCGTGGGCAGCCCGGATTATGCTCAGCTTTATCTGCAAGAGACTGACTTTACGTCCCGGATCAAGGCAGCTTTGGAATCGCGTATCCGTGCGGAAACCGAAATAGATGCAGCAGAGTACGGCAGTTTGCTTAGGAAGATTGGCTCCTTAGATCTCGTCCAAGGAGATAGAGAGGCAATTCTGCGCCATGTGAAGGATACTTACATCGGCGCTCGCGTGATTGAGATCGTCGCAAGGGAGTATGGATCGATATTGAAACAGTCGAGTGCGACGGGCCGACTAACGCAGTTTCGGCAGGCCCAAATATTCTGCTATGGGCTTATATACCTTTCCATTGCTCTCTCTGCTGCCAACTACGCGATCACCATCTGGAAGGTCGTCTCTAAGGCGTAGGTGACCATCTTCCTTCAGGCCAAGAGATTCGCGCAGCACACGTGCGAACTCGGCTGCGACCTGCGGCGTAACTTCCCTGGCCCCCACTCTCTGCGCAGCCCGCAGGATTGCCTTGGTATCCCTGTCCATCCGTCCCCCTGGGCTCAATTGTCCCGCAAGTGTTGGACGCAGTACAAATGAAGGGTGAAAGGCGAATCGTTGCCTTGACCTCCCTATTCTGCCACTAAATGTTGTAAGAACTGATTACCTTGGGTGGAGATATGGGGAATGAACAGGTTTTTTAATGTCAAAGCTGCAGGTCGTGCACCAATGCTTCGAGGCCCAGCTCGGGCCAGGTTAGTCCAAGGTTGCAGGAAAGCAGCTCTGGCCCCGCTTAACGTGCTTACGACGGGCTCACGATGATCGACCACGCCCTGGCGCGAGAGACCGATTGCCCTTGGCAGCGCAGGGACGAACCTGCAGAAGCGCACGCAGGTTGAGGAGGCGGCCCGGCTCGGCGGAATGTCGGCGGTAGAGGCGCCGACACCGTCGGTCGACGGCAACGCATCCCTCATAAAGCCTTGGGACACTCGATAAGCGCTCGGCCCATTCGACCAAATTCTGATCGCATGACGGCAGGCCGCCGGCGGCAGCATCATTTGGTTTTCGTTGCCCCGAATGACTGTCCGCGATTGCTGTTGCGAAGCAGCGACACACCAAACTTCATCAGAGCCGCGCAAAATCAAGTACCAAAAAGAGCTCACGGATCAGTCTCGCACAGCCCGCTACCGACCGTTCGTCGCATCTTCGCGCGGTCACCGCGAAACTGGTCATGCTTCTTCAGCGCACGCCCAAATGTTGGCGATGTTCTTAACAAGTACCAAAATGCCGCACCGGCCGGTGCAGTGTGCGGCACCCCGTCGCCGGTTGGCTGCGACGGGGACATCCCACCTGTTATCCACCACATCGCAGTGAGTAGCCGAAGCAGCGGACATCGTGGTGAGGCGGCGCGGTTGTCAGCGCCAATTCGGTCGTATCCGGCGCGGCGGAGCCTATCAGAGCGCATGGCCAAAAGCGAGAATGTCGGCTGCGAATAGCCCGACCTGAGTGTGGCTAGTGCCCTCGGCAGAGCGGACGCGTGAATATCCGCTCGCCAATCTAGCTTGCGGGCTTCAACAAGCCGGCTCTAGGCAGGTTCTCCAAAGGGCATTCTGGAGCTCATTTTTGTGACCGGCATGCAACTTGCTGAAAGATCCGAAGGCGAGCGAGGCTTTGCGACAGCAGTGACATCATTCCCCAATGACGCCAACACGGCGCACCGTGAAGATTGTAAGAGACGGCGCAATTGTGAGGATGCTGACAAACGCTAAACATGCCGCCGCCGGGGTCCGCGACGCGATCGCGCGTTTGGTCCGCCGGGTCCTGCGATTTCTTACTCGGCTTTCCGAGCAAATTGCGCCATTCGGGCCAATCGATCCAGGCCTCGATGGGGCGCGCCGTGAGCCGCCAACAAGCGATCCGGCAGGCGGTCTGAATGGCACACCTGGACCGCAAAGCGCCAAGCTCATCGAAGCAGCCGGATCGAGGGAAGTAAGTAAGGCCAACGACAAACCGTTTCACTCACACTAGGAGTTTCGGATGGATCATCAGGCTTGTCGTGTGCATGCGCCTGTTCAGCTGGTTTTTCAAGATGCCCGTAAGACGAAGCGTAAGTTCGTGGTGGATCTGTTCCGGCAAGTGTTCGCGAGGTAAGAGCGCGATGCTTACGCCCTTTCCATTTTGGCGAACAGAAAGACAAAGCGGAGTGCGGCCCCTTTCCGCCATCGGTTGTAAAGGTGCTATCGGGCAGGCGGCCGCGCTGCCGCTGCCGCCCTGGCTGCTGTGCGAGGGGCAACCTCACAATCGAGGACAGAGGTTGACCAACGGCTAGCTTGAAAATTCAAGGCCGATGAGTGCGTGCGATGGCGCCGGATGGGACAAACGTAAACATTTTGCAAAGCCGGTCTCGACGATTCTACGAATGAAGGCTGCTTTAAGCTTACCTGGACTATTCAACAATCGTGCTGAACCTCTCCATATTTTAGCCGGGCCCGCCGTTAACACACCGCCGCGAAACGGGGAGTGGTTTGCGATGGACAATGTGATTGGTGAGATTGCGGGACCGAGGCTGAAGACGTTCGGGCGGCGCAAGATGACGCCGCGCGTATGCGTGGTGGACAGCAAGCGCCATCTGCGCGCTTTCATGAGCGAGGTGCTAGAGGATCTCGGCTTCGTCACCAGCGGATGCAGTAGTGCGAGCGAGCTGCGAGCTATACTCGCCGCCGATCTGCCGGACCTGATTCTGCTTGGCATTGCCGCCGATCGCGTCGAGCCTGGCCAATTCCTGGAGGTTCTCGTACGCATGGGATTCCAGGGCAAGGTTCTCGCTGTCGGCGCGCGAAATTCGATTGTCGTGAAGGCGGTGCAGCAGGTCGGCGGAGAATATGGGCTTGGAATGTTGCCGCCGCTCACGACGCCCTTTGCGGCCGACACACTCCGCGAGCGCGTTACGATGCTGCTGCCCGAGGAGCCGGCCCCGAGCCCGGCGGTGCATGTCGGCGAGGCGCTACATGGGGGGTGGCTCGAGCTGTGGTATCAGTCGAAAGTTGACACCCGCTCGCTGGTTCGCCGTGGTGCCGAGGCGAAGGTGCGCATGCGACACCCGACCTGGGGCGTGGTCCCGCCAGCGTATTTCATTCCGGAGGGGCATGACCCATTTTTCTGCGAATTGTCCGAGTTCGTGATCGAGCGCGCCCTGCAGGACTGGCATTATCTCTTGGAACGGCAGACCGCGGTCGATCTATCGATCAACCTGCCGGCACCGTATCTGAGAAAGCCGCAGGCCGTCCGCGACCTCTGCCGCCGGATGCCGATGCATCCGGCCTTTGGCGGGCTGACGATTGAGATCGCCAGCAATGAGGCGATCAATGATCTCGAGTTTCTAGCCGAGATCGCTCGCGAGATGAGCTTTCACAATATCGGTCTGTCGATCGACAATCTCGGCGCCAATTGGCCGGAGCTGATGGGACTGGACAGGAGTCCCTTCATCAAGCTGAAAGCCGACCGGCAATTCGTGGCCGGCTGCGGCCGTGACAGGCTAAAACGCACGGTGTGCCGTCACATCGTCGAGCTCGCACAGGGCTACGGCGCCCGCGCCGTCGCGGAAGGCGTCGAGAGCGGGGCTGATCTGGCGACCGTGAGCGAGCTCGGTTTTGACCTCGTCCAGGGCTATCTGTTCGGCAAGCCGATGCCGCTGAAGAAGTTTGCTCAAGCCGCTTTGACACCGACCATGATGCGGCAGGAGTGAGCGGCGGCGGCTTACACATAGCGTAGCGCGGAGAACACGGGAATGATCAGCAGCGTTGCCGCAACGACTATCATGTGATGTAGCGCACACTGAGATCATACGTCCATATGGAATTGGCCGGGGCGCTCGTGGAACAGCTTCTGTTCGTGCGACGGATTGCAGTCTGGAGCCGGCGATCACCTAAAGCGGGATGGAGCTAGTCTGAAGCGGTTTTGGATCTCCAATCAGCGCGTTCCGATTCACCATGCTGGCCAGATAGGAAGCGGGCATGGATGAGCAGGCCATATTCTCTGGATTTTCGAAAGGATGTCGTAGCCGCGATTGAGGACTGTTGTCCCGCAATCGGGCCGCCAAGCAGATTGGGGTGGCCGACAGCACGGCGATTGGCTGCTTGTTTAGACCCGCGCGCTGAAACCGGCAGCGTTGAGCCGGGCCAGATCGGTAGTCACAGGCCAAAGAGGATCTCGGGCGAGTATGCTGAATCGGCGGCTTTGATTTGTTGCAACAGTCAGACCGATAAGGAATAGACCCCGGCTTACGATCTGTAGTCCGGCGTGGCATTCCGTGTCGCGCGCTCATGGCAGGGCAAAATAGCCATCCGAAATTTGCGAGATCTGAAAGCGCAGAGACGAGTTACTGTCTCTTCGTCGTTCTGTTTCCGTTGTGTGGGCTCAACTGCCACGAAGCCAAACAACATGCAGTCCGTAAGGAGCATTTAAGTTTTCAGGCGGACCAAACCAAGGTCATCGCCGCAACAGCCTGAATTGCTGCCGAGTACAAGTTTCGAAAATTGAGGGATTCAGTCCGTGGTTAAGCTGTCTCGGAAGTTGCATCGTTCTCGTTTTGCGCTCCGGCCGATGATCCAAGCCAGCCGTGGCAGCAAGTGATCAAGCTCATCAAACAAGTCGCGCATTGAACAACTCCAAATCGCAAAAAAATGATCAACTACCCGTTGAAGTGACTGTGGTCGCTATATACTATGTTAGGTAGATATCCTCAAGGCGGTGGGTCTTGTCCGCTTCGCGAGCGCATGGAGCGAACCAGTTCCGATCTCTTCTGCGCATGAGGTCGCACGGGTTGAACGGGGACGACGCAGCCGTTGTTCGAGGATCTTCCAAGCATCAGTTCTGAGACAAGGCGAACCTTGCGCAAGCTCGAAAAGAAAGCTGGTTTCGTTTCATGGACTGGACATGGATTGCATCTATGATCTGCACTGTTGATCAGGCTGCAAATCGATGTGGTGGCCTTATGCGAGTATTCTTTGAGAACGGCAATGGCCGTGTCGACACGCAGAGGAACGTTGGAATCTAAAATAATGGTGGTGTGTGTCAGGGGTCGGCCGTTTGATTGAACAGTAGTGAGCACGCTCAGACAATTCGGATGCTATTATCAAGATTTGTCTTTCCGGTTTGTCGCCAACCACCGACGCGGAGCGCGTTTAGACAGCAGAGAGAGGCACCGTCATGAGTGGAACTATGGCTATTGATAGCGTTATTCCGCGGGCAAACATCGTCAAGCACGGGGATCGGCTTGGTGCCGAAATCAAGAACATCACGCTGTCTGACGAGTTGCCTGACGATGTCATCGTAGCGTTCCGCCAGCTGCTGCTAGAGCAAAAGGTCATCTTCTTCCGTGATCAGGGGCATCTCGACGATGCCCAACAACAGCGTTTTGTTCTGCGACTCGGCTCGTTGGCACGGAATTTGACAATGGCGGAGACGATGGGCGGTTTAGCGATCCCGCAGAAGCTGCCTGACCGCGCCTGGAGTCATCTCAATCAGATGAACGATGAGCGCGTCCGCACAGCCATCTCGGTGCTGCGGCTCGCAGCGGTCCCGCCTTCTGGCGGCGACATTGCTTGGTCGAGCAGGGCAGCCGCATATCTTGATCTTCCCTATCCTCTGCGGATGCTCGCAGATAATCTCTGGGCGGTGAGCTTCGGGGTATCTGATCTCACTGCGACAGAGAGAACCACCGAAGCCAACAAGTGGCCTTGGTGCGGCGTATCCACCGGAACGATATACGAAACGGCATATCCGATTGTTCGTGTTCATCCCGAGACTGGCGATCGTATGCTCTCGCTCGGTCGTTCCATACAGAACTTCGTCGGCCTGCAGCGCTATCCCAGCCAAAAACTGTTTGAACGGCTGCACTCCTATCTCATCGCGCCCCGGAATACCCTGTACTGGAAATGGAAATCAGACGACGTCGTCATGTGGGACAATCGCGCGACTGAGCCGTACCCCGTCAGCAAATCCAGCAGTCCTTACTGGACAATGGACCAGCTTGCGATTGACGCCCGCGTACCGCGCGTGAAGAGCTCAAAATCGAGGGCGGCAAAGGCGGCCTGACATTGTCCACATCTCCCGGATCATGTGAGACGCCCGGAGACCCAAGTCCAAGTTGCGGTCCTGCAATGTCACGGAGCCGCCCGTCTTGTGTGCGAGGACGGCTAACGGGCGCAGCTGCCACCTGTTTCCAGCCCTAACTGCAGTAATCTCAGGCATGCTCCGCCGGTCAAACCGATGACGCTGCATTTTGATGATCTGATGCCGTTGGCTCTAGCTCCGCGAGCAGCTCCCTTTCATCGTCTCCGGAATTGTCAGGCCCGAGGTTGCTCACACCCAATTCAGACATATTCGCCAACTGGCGAGGCGCCCGATGTCCGTGATTCACATCGCGCCGCCCCGGCAGAAACCATCCCGTGGCGATCGCGCCGGCGTCTTAGGTGTGAAGAACAAGCCCTCAATCGAGCCTTCCAGGAGGCCCTAAATTGCGCCCCTGCAAGCGCATCGCAACTCCCCGATCTCGGGCCAGCGGAAAGGTCTCATGGTCGAGCCGTACATCAGCTTAATCCTTCGCCCGACAGCTTTTAGGGCGAATCTGCTCCCATGCTCTTACGCACCAAGGTAGCAAGGCCCTCCACGCCTTGCAGAAGTCTTTCAATTGGGCCATTGCGATCACCTAAGGCCTAGCCGGCAAACCGATCAAAGCTCTAACGGGACTCTTCGAAAACTTCGGTTTCAAGCCACCGTCGGCAGGATTACGCGAGCAGCGCAGGCCCTCAGTTCGAAGATGCGTGGCATTATAGCAGGCCGCTCCCAGGGAGCGCCAAACGGAACCCTGCTGGCAGTACATCGGCTGGAGGAGGAGATCGGAAGCATCGGCTGTAGATTGATGAAGCACGTGGGCCGCTCCGGCTCGATTCCGCCCGACCCTTAGCGACGTGGCTCGCTCAACAATTACGTCTTGTTTCGGCCAAGCCGTGCCGGCTTGCGCCCTCTGGACATCGGCTTGGGCGGCATTGCGCCTTTAGCTGGCTGTGTGAATAATTCCGACAAGTGAATACCCAAAGTCGTGGCGATGCGTTCCAAGAGATCGATAGTCGGGTTCTCTTTCTTCTGCTCAATGCGCCCCATGTATGAGCGGTCGATCCCTGCATCATAGGCCAATCGGTCTTGCGGAATGCCCCGCTCTACGCGGATCCGGCGCACATTCCAGGCCACAAGCGCACGAGCGTTCATGCGCAGAGGCAGCCATTCCGATGATTATTAAACCACTGGTTATAGCCAGACTATTACAATAAGCTGGGACCCAGCAGTGGCTGTCCTCCCCAATTGATTCGAGAAATCAGGCAATGGTGAGGTGCTGACGCGGGTAGCGCGCCGCGTCTTTTCGTCGTCCATCGCAAGCGCTCTGGCGCGGGCAATAGCTGGCGACTAGCAGCAGAGAGGGCACCGCGCTTGGAAGTACCTGCGCTGTTTTCGGCGCGCCGCGACTGGATAGGACGAATGTTCAATTAGAGCTCGAAAGGGAAACGAATTTTCTTCAGCTGGGAGGTTCTGGTGATTGCCTTTCGCAGGTCTGAGGGGTCGTCACCACGAAGCACCATGACCTTCCACTAGAAATAGCAGGGACAACCTAGTTACGAAGCGCATGTGTAATCGCTTCCAGTGTGGACTGCGATGAAAAGAGAAAGCGCAGCATGAAGGCAACAGGCCAATGTGAGCCGATATGCGCTTGCGTCTTGGCGCGAAAAGGAGATTGGCGTGCGACCATTGGGTAGGTACCAAAATGACCTGAAATTAGTTATCCTCGCTCTGATTTCGGTAGATTTTTCAGCTGGGTAGGAGTTTTAAGCAGTGCCGGCCGAGCCGAAGATCGCAGAATTGGCGCCCAGCCTCGACGAGCTCACGTCCTATGACAAGGAGCATGCCGTTGCCTACATGCGACTTCTTGATGCCGACGCTGACGAGGCAGATTGGCGTGAAATCGCGCGCATCGTGCTTGGGCTTGACCCGACCGTTGAACCGGATCGAGCCCGACGCACCTTCGAAAGTCATCTGACGCGCGCCAAGTGGCTAGCAGGCAAGGGCTATCGTGATCTGCTACGTAGCGGTTGGCCAAGAAAATGATCAGCCCGCATGTCGAGGTCGTCGCAATCCTCGCAATCGCAAAAGTTGATTGTTCCATCGATTAGTTGCGTGGAAGACGCGCACACGGTAAGCAAGCAGCCGGAAAGCGCCACAATCATCGGCTGCATTTTGCCGCGTCTGAATATTGTGCGGGAAAGGTGCTATGCCGGATACTGACTGGAGATCTGAGGAAGCATACAGCGGGCTCAAGACGGCAGATGCTGCCGACCTGGCCTGGGAGTGGCTGCGCCGGGATCACGACTACCAAGAGGACTATAAGCGGTTATCTCGCCGCCAACGTTCAAGTGCGGCGGCGGGCGAGTTCCGACGCAAGTGGGGGCTCTCGTTTTCCTGCTGATCCGCAAACCACTTTCGACAAGCAAGCCGTCTTTTGGGCACCTGAGGTGCTGCCGACCGTACTGGCTGTGCGGGCGGCTGGCCGCAATGCGCCCAAAACGTATCAGCTCGATTTGAACAATCTGCCCGGCGGCGAGCTTCGCCGTGCTCCGGATGGATGGCATGCGATCGTGCCGCTCGGGGGCACGAAGCATCGCCTTTGGCTGAGAGAGCTTCCGCGGAGCGGATATGCGGTCGCCGTTGATCTGCCACTCGATGCCGATTTCGAGCTTCGCCTTCGGGCCGCACGTGGATTTTGGCTTGCCCTTCAGCGTCGGGCGCTCGGAGATGCCCCACTTGCTTTGCCCGCTTTGAAGCGGCGTCGGCTGATCCTGGCGTTGCGCGCAGTGGACGGATGGCAGCAAGGAAATAGCTATCGCCAAATCGCGCAAGGCCTGTTTAGAAGCCATCGTATTGCCGAGCGCGCCTGGAAAACAGACGATTTGCGCAGCCGAACCATTCGCCTTGTTAAGCTGGGGCAGCGGCTCATTCGCCTACGCTGGCGAGCATTGCTCGCCAAACGCAGGGGCATGGACGACAAATAGTGGGTTGCGGCGCCATAAATGGCCTTAAATTCCGTGCGGCCAGCCAATTCTTCTGCTGACTGGCACGATGGTGGATAGGATAAAGTCTTCGCGTCCCGATATCTCATTGCTGGCGCCTTGATTGCTGCACCAGAGCGGCGCCATGTTCGTAGGCTTTGAAGACGGTGCTCGAATAGTTTTCTTCACCTGAGTGCTCTGGACTTGAAATTGATCTCCCCCTGCCGCGGATTGAGGGACCGTTAGACCTCAGGCCGCCTGCGCAGGTGCTACCTTCTTGCAAAGACGAGCCAGCCATCGACAAAATGAATGCGCGATCTCGGGGTGCGCGCTGCGATCTACGGCATAGGCGCGATATCGCATGCCACTTGGAGTGCGGGTGCCAGGGATGATCTGCAAAGCGCCCCCTCTGACCAGATCTCCTACGATGATTTCCGGCGCGACAAGAAGGCATTTTCCCGTCATGACGGCCGGCAGAGCAAGATAGTTGTGATCATACCTGGCGCCCACTCGTATCTCGCTCGAAGACAAATTCATGGCCCTCAGCCATGTCGGCAGGATGTCGGGACGGGATGTGACGTGCACTATCGGAGTTGAGCGAACGATCGAGAGCTCTCTGCCTCCGACCAGATTTGGCGGGCCAACGCACACGAGCTCCTCTTTGTAGATCTCCCAACTGTCGGCGGGTTCGATGACGGAAAGATCCCGCGTAATCAAAATATCGAAATCATCCGAAGATGTCGGGTGCGCCAGCGAGCTGATGATGTCTACGATAACGCCACCCGCTTCAGACGAGAAAGCCTGCAGATTTGGAATAAGGATAGAGAAAGAAAAGGTCGACAGTGACGTGCGAACCACAATCCGGTTCGTTCCTGCGCCTGCACGGCGCCGCATTCTCTTCGCGGTGAAGCTGACGGTTTCGAGCGGTTCAGATACTGCGTTTGCGAATAGCCTTCCGAACTCGGTTAAATCGCTGCGCCGTCCACGCCGCTCGATGAGATCAGCACCCAGATAATCCCGCAGTACGGCCAAATACCGGCTGACCGAACTTTGCGTTGTCCCCAAAGTGGTGGCCGCGCGCGTGACGCTGCCTTCGCGAGCGACCGTCACAAACGCGCGGATGGCATTTAGAGGAACTTCATCGTCTCGAGCCGCCATTGTCTGCTCCGGCGCCAGAATCAAAGCCCATCACAATATTCGATGCCCATAGCCCGATCGCTGCGTATCAGCGTCCGAAACGCATAAAATCCTCTTGTGAGCGCGATACCTCCGCCGGCAGCGCACGACATCGGTGTCTCAGATAGTGTTTGTCAGACTGAAGTCCTTTTGCCGCGTGTGGGCTTCGGCTTGCGGCCTTTAGGTAAGGTTGCAGGTGGCGGGGCGCCCTTAGATGGCCGAACAAACAGTTCGGAGACAGCTACGCCGAGCGTCTCGGCAAGGCGATCAAGAAGATCGACTGTCGGGTTCGCTTCTTGGCGCTCAAGTCCACTCATGTAGGAGCGATCAACTCCTGCGTCGTAAGCCAATTGCTCCTGCGGAATACCGCGCTGGACGCGGATCCGGCGCACATTGTAAGCCACAAGCGCACGAGCTCTCATGCGCAAAAGCAGCCATTTCGACGGTCATCAAACCACTGGCTATAACCCGCCTAAAAACATCTCTCGGTTGGAGGGTATGCGTGCCACCGGATCGCTTTTCCGGACGCTACGGAGCGGCCCGCACATGCGTTGGTATGTCGACCGTCTTGCAATTCGCGGCAGCGCAGGATTTCGCGGGCGCTGGCCGAAGCTCACCCGAACTGCTGCTGCCTTGGTAGCGGTTCGATTCCGCTACCCAATTCGCATTAGAGGCCTGCAGGCAAACATAACTGACTGAGACAGGCGATGTTCCTCCATTCATCGAAATGGAATTGCAGCTCCGATGATATGAGCCGGCGCTGGTTATCGCGATCGCAGCGACAATTGTTCAGCCATCTTTATAGTGTTCTTCATCCCTAGATCAGCGCAGACGGCGGGTTTCCGGGACCCTAATCTCGTTCATTCTCTGGACTCAGAGAATTTCGTCTACCAGTACAACATCTTTGCGGACGTTCCGCACGCTGCCATCAGTCATGATCCGGAATTTTAGGCTATCCCATCCGCTCAAGAGGCGCGACGGCGAACTCTCTCAGCTGAGGCTCAAGGAACGCGAGCCGGTCGGGTTATCAAGTATAACGGCCAGTTCAAATCGCAGGCGGTACGGCAGGTCGTAACCTCCCTTGGCAGTGGCCATTGACTGCCCAAGAGTGGCGTCCAGAGAGCAAAGTCTCGCAAGCCGACTTGAGACGCGCAGGCGTTAGCGCGAAGGCAAGCGGCGAGACGTCGCGAATTGGATCCGCCATTGTGAAGTCGAACAGATGGCCACGCGTATCGTTAGTCAGGATGTGCGAGGACGAGCCAATTGAGATTCGGCGCGCGGTTGAGATTAGCTGAGAGGTTTCGGCTTGGCCCTTGTCCGGCTAATTCGAGCGCCGCGGGCCAGCATACTCCTTAGGCCATTCAGCTGAGAGATTTCGATGTTGCCCAGCGGAGACCAAGAACGGCGAGGGTGGTGCAGAACACCGAGAGCAGTGCAGACGCGACTGCCGCTGTGGAAAGCATCCGATGCTGCTCCGGCTAGCCGCTATGCTAGCGAAACTAGCGGGTGGCACGGCGATCGGGTAGTGAAACCCTGAACGCGCTGTTCGTGGCCGATGCCGCAAGCCTCTGGGTCGCTGGCCACCTTTGCTTCCGTGAGCGCCAAGCCCCTCGCGATGCTAAGTGTATTGCCGAAAGGTACCGCAGGGCACCTGCCTGTACGAGTGCGCAAGTCTTCAAGGGCGCTGTCCCTACGCTGCCAGCGACGTCAAGTGTCAACGGCGACGTGACTCGGCGCTCAATCTCTGGAACGCGCCGCTAACCTTAGCACCAGCCTTCCCCATTCGGTATCACACCTCGCCCCTCTAGGGTGCCGCGAAGTTGTAGGCTTCGTACGACTGCCAATCACCTACCTGAATTGGTTGGATTGTCTGCTACTTTGCAGCTGGCTGCTACCTTCGCGGAGAAATTGGAGATGTACTAAGCCCCTCCGCTGCATGAAAAAGCGCTTACACGCTGCCGCTTATGACAGAGCCCAAGAATGTTGGCCGGGTAAGACAAGAGGCATGGAAGCGATCGCTTGAAAGACCACGCGCCGTCAAAGCTTAACATCGCGAATCTACCTCGGCGCAAGCGCCCCGGGTTCCGAGGCTGAAAAAGCGTGATGCGGCTAACAGGGTCGTTCTCCGACACCGGAAGCAGCGCGGGCGCGACTCGGCGCCGGTCGATTTTGGGACTGGATCGGCGCTGTCCCTGCCGCACCTGCGCTGCAGATTGAGGGTTAGCAGGAACGTGACTCGGCGCTGTCCCATTCTGGTAGTGGCGCTGTCTCTACCACGCCTCGCTAACCCTAGCGGCTCTGTACCCACGCTAGCTTTCCAGAAGCTGACAAAAACCTGTGCGGTAATTCACAAATGAAGAGCAGCTGCTGTGGCCCATTGCCGACCGCTCCGATGGGGTGGTGGTGCAGGCTCAGGTGCCGAGAAATCGGACATTGCGCTAATCACAAGCTGTAACGAGCGTGTACGCGCGTTGATTGCGGGTACCATGCAGACGATAGCAGGTCCTCTACAAGAGTAGGTAGGTGCCAAAGTGGGCGCGGGATCCTAGCGTCCTCCTGTTCCTATGCCGATCATCGAGCCAGAAGCGAACACCGAGAAGGTCACACGGACAAAACCTTACGACGAGCGGAATCAGGCTGGCTGCCCATGCACACCCGGACGAGCTCCGGAGTTCCGATTTGGGCGCCGAAGGAGGCGACGAATGGCGAGGCGCGTGCCTACGGAAAATCAATCAGTCAAGAAGCAGTCTATGGAACGTCCACCGGTTGACGCGCTCACGGCGATCAATCGTCTGCAGGTTCCGTTCCGGAGAGAGTTGCGCTGAGGCGCGGCGCAGACGAACTCACATATGAGGCGCTACGCTCAACATCGGACGCCCTTGCAAGGACCTTACGTGAGCAGGGTGCTCGCGGCGCGGTCGTGGCCTATTTGGAGGACGGGACCTCGACTGGGCGGCGGCGGTCATCGCAATTTTGATGGCTGGATCAACGTATCTACCACTCGATCCATCGCTGCCGGCTTCCCGCATATCATTTATTATCGAGCAGAGCCACTGCGCTCCGTTGATCGGCCGAGACCGGCCAAAGTCGCTCCGCCTATTACAGGAGAGCAGCAAAGCAGCTCCTCAATTCGTAGGTATAGAGGCGGCACTCGCTCCGGGTGAAGACCTCCTCTGTTGTGCCATCGCCGAACGGGATGATCTCGCCTGTATTCTGTTTACGTCTGGTCGACGGGCAAGCCTAATATATCAATCATCGATGATGCGACACTGAGATCGCCGTCTCCTTCAACCAATTCGACGATGCGGTACCACGGTCGTCCAACTTGTTCCGTCGATGCTGGCAGTGCTTGTTGAATATCTGCAATCGCTCGCCGCGGCGGAACGAGGCATGGACGGCTTGCCGATTATTTCTACGGTGGGAGAGCCGCTAACGCCCGGATTGGCGCGTGCGTGGCTTGCCTTGTATCCCCGCGTTTCGATTCTCAATCATTACGGGCCGACCGAGTGTGCCGACGGGGTGACGCATCATTTGGTTTCAATGCCGCCAGCGCTGGCTGAGCCGTATGTGCCGATCGGCAGACCAATTCAAAACGCTGAGGTTTATGTCGCCGACGGACCACGGCTATGCAAGGTAGGAGAAATCGGCGAAATCTGTGTTAGCGGCGTCGGTGTCGCGGCCGGTTATGTCCATGACCATGTCCGCACCAAGGATGCGCTTGGGCCAAACCCATTCTCAAACGACCTGTCTTTCCGCCGCCTATATCGGCCAGGTGATCTTGGACGCCTCCGTTCCGACGGCCTTTTTGGAATGTCTCGGTCGACGGGATGGTCAGGTCAAAATTCGCGGGCACAGAATCGAGCTGGGCGAATTCGAAGCTCGTTGTCCGCTCATCCATTGGTGCATGGTGCCGTCGCAGTCGCCTCTGTCTGCGCAGGTGCAAAACTTACGGCGCGGAATATAGCTGGGGCGGAGGGACAGGCGGACACAGCGACTTGTCGCGTATGTGTCGGCTCCAGCTGAACTGGCGGAAAGCGACCTTCACAATCTTCTTGCTGAGGCACTCCCGAATTACATACTTCCCGAAAGAATCATCCACGTCGGTATTCCGCTGACTAGGAATGGAAAGGTCGACTTTTCAGCATTGCCCGACCCGGGGAGCGTTCGGCCGGTATTGTCAACGCCTTTCGAGGACCGCAATCAGACCTCGAAGTCCGCTTGCGTCAAATCTGGTCAGGCGTTTTGCATATCGAGAACATAGGTGTGAATGACCAATTCATAAGCCTCGGCGGAGACTCGCTCCGCGCAATCTGATAATGGGGCAGTTGCAGATCGTGCTGTGAGTGAGAGCGGATTTCAGATTGGTCCTGAATGGGGCGATTCGATCTCTTGCCACTTCGGTCGAGGCTCGCGCCGGGCCCGATCCATGCACAGCCTTGACATACCGAAAGCTTAACCGATCACCTCTGACGCGACTCCTCAAGGCGCGAGATGCTCCGGGACGAAGCTGCGATCGAGTCGCGTTCGATTGCGACGTCTTGCGGCCCGAAAACGGGATCTCGTGGTCTTGTTCATCGCGATTCCCGGCTCAAACGCTAAAAACCGACGCCCCCTCTGCTCTAATCTATGGGACATGGAGTCTGGTCAGCGCATGGGCTTTTTGAAAGAGGGTGCGTCCTTCACAACTAGCGCGGGTTTGTGCGGCAGAGAGCGAGACTCCGCCCGACGGTACAGTTCGCAATGGCATTATCTTTCCGGGCTTTCAATTTGCCGGTAATCTGTTTACTCGCGAGGGCGATCGGCTTCTGAGCTGTACGACGTGCGACCTGATGATATTGATCCCGCCGCAGTATGCGACGACTAAGCTCGACAGCTTCTATACTCGTCCGTACTTGACAAGACAGGACGGCAACGGCCCGCAGAACACTACTACCGATCATGAGCTTTTTGGTGCGAAATGGCAGTTTTGGTCGCGTCATCTAGCAAAGGACCAATGGCGGCCGGATATCGATGGCTTGGAAACCTACCTACAGCACGTTCGGGACGCCCTTAAGGAATGACCCGCGTAACATTCACCATCCTTGAAGAGCAGCGTTGGCTCTTGCAGCGAAATATATTTCGGGACGAGAGCGAGTATGCTGCACTTCTTCTCTGTGTGGGCGTTCCCGTTCTCGCGACCCATGGACGGGTGAGGAGGAGGAGCGGATTGTTGCACGCGAGATTATTGAGGTGCCCGAGAGCGCATTCATCAAACGCTCTCCGGTCGGCTTTACCTGGTCAACGGCACCTTTTTACCAGGCACTGAAGCGTGCTGAGCCGCAGAACTTTGCGGTTGCGGTCATCCATTCACATCCCGCCGGGTACCTTCGCTTCTCGAGTGCGGACGATATCGCGGAAAAGGAAATGTTTGAGATCGCGTTTAACCGGCTGGACAGTGGTCGACCGCATCTCTCGCTTATCATGACGCCTGATGGGCGGTTGGCCGGACGTGCCTACGGTCCGAACCTCAAACCTCGCCCTGTCGATATGATCCGCGTGCTGGGATGTCGCTGGCGGTTCACATACTCAGGAGTCAAAACTGAAACTGCGCGTCAGGCATTCGACCGCCAAGTCAGGGCGTTCGGCCAGCAGTCTACCTTGGACTTGTCGCAACTGCGCATCGGCGTCGTCGAGTGCGGAGGGACGGGTTCTGCCGTTGCCGCACTTCTCGCAAGAATCGGTGTGCGGCACTTGGCACTTTTTGATACCGATTTCATCGATGAAACAAACCTGAACCGGCTACATTACTCCACGCGGACCGACGCGAACCTTCGCAGATTGAAAGTCGATGTACTAGGCGAAGCAATCGCTGGAATCGGTCTTCCAATTTCAGTTGCGCGTATTCCGCACCACGGCGAGGACATCGAGGCGCGGGACGCCCTCAAGTCATGCGACGTCATTTTTGGCTGTACCGACGATCACTTGGGCCGGAATGTGCTTAACCGATTGGCGCATTTCTATTTCGTACCGATCATCGACCTCGGGCTGCTCATCGACCCCGTAGCGGCGGGGGCTACGATGCGTTTGACGGACGAGTCACTGTCGTCCAGCCAGGCAGCCCCTGCCAGGTGTGCAGGGGATTGATTAAATCCGACATAATGCTCGACGAGGGTCTTCGGCGCAACGATCCTGCAGTTTACGAGCAAAGAAGGCGGGCCGGTTATGTCACAGACGCGGCTGATCCAAGTCCCGTTGTCGTAACGTTTACCACTGAAGTCGCAACGATGGCCGTCAATGAGTTGTTCCAGCGGTTGAACGTCTTTAGGGGAGACAACGGTGCGGCCTCAGCGCGTACGAAGGTTCGATGAAGTAAAAGAAGCCGATCTCTTGCCTTCTGGCAAATCACGGCCAGGCTGCAAGTTGTGCGATCGGCGCCGCTACGACGGCAGAGGTGATATGGATCCATTTCTGGATACTACCTCATGATACGACTGCCACTCTCCTGGGTTCAATTTCTGATTGATATCGGGCTTCTTCGTCGTTGCCATTTCCTGGTGAAAGATGTGCCGGAGCCCCCGGATGAGTTGAGCGACGGCTTTGTTTTTCGGGAAGTGCGCGGAGGTTACCAGAAATGGCTTCACCTGAAGTGCCCTCGATGCGGCGAGCATATTCACATCCAGTTGGCAGGGGCTCGGCGCTGGACCATATCGATAGATTGGCTGAATAGGCCGACAGTCGCCCCTTCGGTCTGGCAGACGGGAAGCTGCCAAGCCCACTTTTTCATTCGCAAAGGTATTATCGATTGGTGCCGAGATGTTGGAGCACCTCGTCAGGGCGTCTCGCGATATGTCTGACGTCCATTTGCGATGTTTGCACGATCGGCCAGGGCGTCGGCGATCGTGAGCACGGCTGCCTTTTTCAAACTGACGAGGTCGCTGTTCTTGGCAGAAGGTGGCGACGGATGAGACGCTCGCGCTCGTACTTGTATCGTGCAGAGCCGTGGAGTTGTCGGAGATACTCGACTAGACGCTTCTCGGGATCTTGCACGGTCTCTGTCGCATCAGCGCCATCTATGATCGCGAGAGCCGCGAGTCGTGCGCACCTCAGGCTGGTTGCAGGATAGTGGCCTAGCATCTTAAAGCGCGGTCCTATCCGTGCATGACTAACAAGGTTTTTCGGCGTTTGCCAATGGTGATCCCGAAGGGCGAGGCTCCATCAAAGAAGTGGGTCTGGGCGTTAGCTTTTAGGTTCTGTAACGACAGCTGCATGAAGCAGATGATGGGAATTTTAGTCTCCGATCAGTCTCGAGAGCCGCCGAATTCAGGCGGCTAGGGTTAGGCGACATGGGCGCACGAATGGGTAAGCCGTTGAAACGAGGTGTCCATTTGAGGCGACACGTTCGCGCTGAGTCGTCTGATGCACGGACGCATCGCTCCAAAGACATTAACTTCAGTGTGCGCCATTGTCTGAAACTGAACGAGTATCCACGTACCCTCATCTACCTTGCGGATACGTCATGCATTGCAGCTGTTCGGCACCGAGATCATACGCCCATATCAAATTGGGCGACGCGCTCCTGGAAAAGCTTCGGTTCGTGTGACGTCCCCTCAGATCTGGAGCCGGTGACAACCTAACATCCGGATGCCTTGCGCCGCGGCGATCGAGTTTGTCCGGTCTAAATTGCGCGCACTGCCCGCCCTCAAGATGTTTTCCCCGACTATCGGCCGGGTTACCGGCGCCTTGCGTCGGCGCTGCGCTGACCCTCCAGCGAATGCTCTAAGCGTACGCGCGGATACGCAACTTGGGCTGTCTGCAGTTGGTTTTGTTCTCACTGCAAGTCAAACGTCGTAATCGGAACCGGCAGCGAAGGCGCCGCTCACATCCGCGGTCCGCGAGAGAGTCTGGAACAATCTCGATATTATGCCCGCCATGTCCCTGCGCACGTTCTCTGAAGCAGCAAATGCAGCATGACTCGATTCACAAGATCGTTGACGCAAAGTCGTTGCGGCTTGCGCACCTAAAATGGCAAAAAGGCGGTTTGACAAGCGGCTCGCCTCGACGGTACTGAGATCGCGACACCTATGGACCACAACGCAACCCTTTGAGCCGGCGCTCGTCGTGGCAGTGCCCGCGATCAACCGCTTTTGGCTGCCCTGCGAGGGTGTAACACGCAAGTATAGATCCAGCTGCGCCGAAGCACTGTTCGACGAAGCGTGACTTTTGCTCTTCACTCGTAAGATCGGCCGTCTTTATGGCGATCTTCTCAGCCGGGCTAAAGACCATTTCCCACGGCAGTTTCACTACGCTCCCGCCACGCGACCATACGTCACGCGAGGTGAGAAACTTGTAAGCCACATGACTTCGAGGCCGGAAGAACCGAACTAGGCTTGCGTCTTCAAGGCTCGTGCCAACTAGGAGGCTTTGAGTCCTAAAGCGATTGGCTCCAGCGGGCGTGTAGTGGATCCGACAACATGGCGCGAGCATGGCCGTCAGCACTACGGCGACGGTGCAGGGGCTTATTGGATAAATGGCCAGCTGTGCTCGATCATGCCTCGTCGCCTCTAGCATCTATCATTCGGTCCGTCTAATTGCTGCTTGTTGTCAAACGTTCCCCTTGAACTGGCCAACGGCAGGCCGGTAAGCGCAACTGAGTGTTGAGCTTGACCCCCGGCGCCTAATCCAGTGTGGAGTCGTTCTAGTCCAGGACGAGGGCCAGGACATGAAGGGAAATCGTTTCACCGGTGAGACTGGTATTCGGTGACCTTCATCTGCCTATTTCGCCGCGCGCAGCACGTTTTGACTGACGATCATGGAGAGAACCCACCCAAGGAGGAAAGGGCATGATCTACGTCGCACCCCATGTTTCGCTGAATTTTGTTCGTATGTACGGTGCACGAGACCGGAAAGATTATCCGGGAGGGAACGGCGTCGGGGGAAGTGCCATCGATTGTGCAGTACCAGCCATGCCTCTGAAGGCCGATCGCAACGACGCCCGTGGGATCGCACAGGTGGTAAGATCGGGATGGTTCAAGTCTGTTCATGTCAGGAGCATCGGCAGCTAAAGACCGCGGACGTTGCCAGCTGCTCGCAAGCATCTCATCCGCCCCATCGCTGCCGCAGAGGAAGTCCGCCGAGGACTTCCGCGTCCGCTCGGTCTCAAACCGGAATCCTCTTGCGGACTCTGTTCGCGACGGGAGTTCGTGAGTTGGTCGCGATGACGCCATGCTGGAGGCGATTATGTATCCGCTGCTTGCCGACGCGAAGCGCTGATGCGAGAGTACGCCCGACTCCAAAGGCCGTGCGCAGCGATCCGGCTTGCTGGCTCCTGATGACCGATGCCAGGATCGGTCCGGTCTTTGGGTTGACCTTCCGCTCCACCGTGGTCGATCCTTGGCTATTCCCGCATTCCCAATCCGTAGACGCCTACTAGTCTCCGATGAACGCTTGACGGTGCGTGTTGCACACCGGCGAGGAAGCAGTGTGGGAAGGTCGCGCTGGGCAGAAAGATGGCTGTGGTCCTTCACCGAATGTGGGTCGACGGTACCGAATTTCGATGGACGGCGCCCGCGTTAGGACGCCATCGCCATCCAAACAGACGCTCGCCGAGGCGGGTGGGATCGTCGAGTTCGCATGATTTGTCGTGGGTCCTCAAGGCGGCAGGCTACGCCGATGAGCTTGAACCAACCATTCAACCGAATCCCATCATGTGGCGCTTTGCCGACCACGAACAGAAGTAAGGTGCCCGCGGCACGCGCTTTAAGTGTCAAACGCCATCCGGAACTGCCCCCTTTGCGTCATGAAGAACTGCCCCCACCATCGACATTATGATATCGGGGTTGTTTCCGCCGGCGACGGGCCGGAGGGAGGCGGAGCCGACCGCAGGGCCGTCACCGGCGGTCGGCGGCTTGATGAGGCCGCTCTTGCG
The DNA here is from genome assembly GCF_028128695.1 of Bradyrhizobium sp. CCBAU 25360. Lineage (NCBI taxonomy): Bacteria > Pseudomonadati > Pseudomonadota > Alphaproteobacteria > Hyphomicrobiales > Nitrobacteraceae > Bradyrhizobium > Bradyrhizobium sp. CCBAU 25360. Next base: position 13,016 of record NZ_LBJA01000044.1, on the reverse strand, counting down.
CTTGGCGCGGAGCCGATAGCTGTTGCCGCGGATCGTCAGCACGTGGCTGTGGTGGAGGAGCCGGTCGAGGATCGCGGTTGCGACCACGGGATCGGCGAACACGGTGCCCCATTCGGCAACGCTGAGGTTCGAGGTAATCAGCATGGCACCGGTTTCGTAGCGCCTGCTGACCAGCTGGAAGAACAGGTGCGCCGCATCAGGTTCGAGCGGCAGATAGCCGAGCTCGTCGACGATCAGCAGCTTTGGCTTCGACAGGGCGAGTAGCTTCTCGTCCAGGCGCCGCTCGCCATGCGCCTTGGCAAGGCCAGCGACCAGCGTCGTCGCCGTGGTGAACTGCACAGTGTAACCGGCCAGGATCGCCTCTCGCCCGAGCGCGATCGACAGGTGCGTCTTACCGACGCCCGGCGGGCCGAGCAGCAGCACGTTCTCACCGTTGGCGATCCATCGTGACGCGGCCAGGTCGCGGATCTGCTTCGGATCGATCGACGGCTGTGCCTCGAAGTCGAAGCCCGCAAGCCCTTCACGGCCGGGAAGTGCGCGAGCTTCAACGCCATGTCGATGCGGCGATGATCCTTGCGCGCGATCTCGCGTTCGCACAGCAGGATCAGCGTCTCACGCGCCGATAGGTTCGCGCGCGCCGCCTCGTCGAGCAGGCTGTCGAGCTGATCGCGGATCCCGGAGAGCTGAAGTCGCGCCAGCATGGCATCGAGCGGATCGGCCGTTGCTTCCATTTTCTTCCTTGCCCGCGCCATCAGAAGCTTCCTCCAACCACGGCTTCGTATTCGGCAAGAGGGCGCAACAACGACGGCGGTGAGGACGGCGCCAGCACCGCCACCGCGATCTCAGCCCGGCGGACCGCGCCGTTGCGACCGGCAACACCATCGAGGTGGGCGGTGTCGATGATCCGCAGCCGGCGACGCTCCGATTGCTTGTGGATCGCAACCTGGTGCAATCCATGGCGGATCCGCACCTCGCCAGCCGCGATCGTTACCGCCACGCGCTCGCCAATCAGGCGCCACGGCACCGAGTAGCTGTTCGTGTCGATCTCTACAGCGCAATCGTTGCCGACGACGCGGGTCAGTTCACGCAACGATCCGAACGAAGGTTGCCCGCTGAGCGGCTTCAACCGATGTATCTCATCACGCGCGAAGCGGATGATCGGCGCCTCGCCGGTCGTGCCGTGGATACGAACGTTCGCAACCTCGCGCTCCCACCTGTCGAGATGCGCCTCGAATGCTTCCCAGCTTGGGAAGGAATGGCCGGCGATCGCGTTCTTCTTCACGTAGCCGACGCCGTTCTCCGTCTTGCCCTTCGTGCGCGCCCGATATGGCGCGCAAGCGCGAGGACGGAAGCCCCAATGTTTGCGAAGGCGATCAGCTTGTCGTTAAACTGAACCGACCGGCTCACCGTGTCATGGCGCACGACAAGCGCCATAGGATTATCCATCAGCACTTCCTCCGGCACGCCGCCGAGGGTCGTGAATGTGCTCTCGAGCCCGGCAAACCAATGCTCCTGCCTCTCAGCCCGGAACGCACGCACATGCAGCCGCCGCGAATGCCCAAGCGTTGCCACGAACACGAATGCCTTGACTCTCGCCCCTCCGATCTCGACCAGACGCTCGCCGAAGTCGATCTGCAGCTGCCGGCCTGGCGGCGTCTCGAACCGCGTCGTCGCCAACGCCTCCGCCTTCAGCGCCTGACGATAGGGCTGCACGGCGCGTTGCAGCGTCCGCCGGCTGACTGCCACGCCTTGCTCGGCCAACAAGTCCTGGCGCACCACGTCGGCATTGCCGCGATGCCGAATGAGCCTCTCGCGCAGCCAACTCCCAAGGCCGTCGAGACGCTTCGGCCGCTCAGGCGACTTGAACGGCTTCACCCCGCCCGCCGCCACGTAGTCCTTCATCGTGTGATGGCTGCAGCCCAGCTGCCGCGCAATCCGCTTCACACCCCACCCGCACGCCCTTAGGCGCAACATCTCCGCCACGTCATCCGGCGTCTTCATCACCTGCCCCCGTGGATTACTCCACGCCGAGCCTTCAGTGATTCGTTCCTGCTTCATTCACTCTCTCCTCAGCTATCCGAGGAGGGGGCAATTCCTCATGACGCCGAGGGGGCAGTTTTCCATGGCGCGCGACACTTGAAGGGATCGAAAAAGGCAGATCGAGCATAGAAGTAGATTATCGCGATATTGAAAGAGCATGAGGTTGGCGGACGGCTGAGCTGGCTCGAAGCATGGGATCTCCGAAGTGACGATCTACAATTGGAAGGCCAGAGTTTCTGCACAACGAGCGGAGACTACCATCATTCGCAGGTTGCCAGGCTAAAGGCAGAGCGCTAGATCGCATGATCATGACAAAGGGAGCATAGCTACCTTTTTCGACAGCTAAACGGGATAGAAGCAAAAGTTGAATCAGATCGGAGACGTGACATCATGAGCCAAACTAATGACGTTTGTAAGCCGCCAGATCGCATCTACGTCGGAAGATCCAAGATAAACGGTTTCGGCTTGTTTTCGAGAAAACCCATAACGAGGGGAAATGTCATAGAAAAGCTCGAAGGCGTGGTCTGTCCCAAGGCAACCAAGAGAACGATACAAATTGATCGCGATAGACACCTTTGTAGTGAATACATAGACTTCATCAATCATTGTTGCCGCCCAAATGCCCGCCTTCAGGTGGAAGGTGGTGGCATTGTCCTGATTGCAATCGAGGAGATTGGTCGTGACAGGGACGAAGTAACGATCGACTACAACTGCTCCGAATACTCTCTCGCTGAGAGCTTCTCGTGTCGATGCTGTGAGCCTCCCAGACTTATCGCTGGATACAGTTACTTGCTAGAAACGGGTCAGGGTGACTATCTAAGTCGAATAGCGCGATTCGTGCTGCCGCATCTGTTGTCGATCTCCTCCGAATCTTTGTCTAACAATTAGATTTTGAACCGCCCCCGGAGTGCCAGAGCTCCAAGCCTGAGAGGAGGGAGCCATGACGAACGAGGCGACAAACAAGTTTTCACCCGAGCTCCGGACCCGAGCGGTTCCTATGGTTCTGGATCACGCCGGCGCACCCTTTCGCGCAGGGCGGCAGTGACGTCGATTGCGGCCAGATCGGCTGCACGCCGCAGAGGCTGCACGACTGGGCCAATAAGGCCGAGGTCGGTAGGGGGCAGCGGGCCGTGTCCCGACCGACAGGCCCGAGAAAGCCGAAGGGGCTGGAAAGGGGGAAACGTGAGCTTCGGCAGGCCAAACAAATCCTGCGCACGGTGAGCGCTGTTTTGCGACGGCGGAGCTCAACCGCCGGTCCAAGCCCATGACCGCCTTCATCGACGATCATCGTAGGGTGCATGGGGCGAGCCGATCTGAAAGTCTTGCCGAGCGTCCCCTCGATAGCATCGAATACACCTTGTTCTTGAGCCGCGTGCGATGCCGCACGACCTTGTAGCGCGTGACAAAAATAGTGGGCGTTCATACCACGCCCATTTCGCCAAGCCGCAAAGCGGAATCAGCCTGAAATGGTCACCAGTTTCTGCGGGCTATTGAACCGGCTGATGTCGCCGATCGCCGCCACGACGACGGCGGCGACCGCCAGATTCGCGCCGGTGACCGTTATCAATCGGTTGACCGCGGAGTCGTCGATGCGCGACCTCGCGGTCGAGCAGGGTTAGGTCTTCCGCCAGCCGCTCGAGCTCGCGGACGTGCCGATCGATCGCCGAGCGCTCATCGTCTGGAAGCTGTTGAGCGGCCACCCACGCCCGGCCGCGAGCGTCGAACAGATCGGTGTGCGGGCACTTCGGGACCAGGTGCGCGTGCACATCATGCACTGGCCGTGCCACGCTCGGCAGGGCATTGCAGAGCGCACTATGTCCGGTTCCAGACCCATACGGTCGAGACTCGACATTCCGCCGCGCAATCATTCCAGCGGGTGGCGGAAAGGCGAAATGTCCCCCTCTTTGTGTCTCTCATTAAGCACGATCGCCCACGGTGTCGTGGCACACCGATTGCTGAGAGACCGCGGGGCTTGTTATCGCTACTAGCGGCGGAGGAACATCCAAATTGATCACAAAGGCCAAACCGTTCGGTGCGGTTCCGATTCAAGCTGTGTCACTCCTGCCTTTGTCGAATGATGACATGGCAGGCCGTTCGTCTATGCCGTACGGCATTGGCGCGCCCTTGCGGAGGTGCTCCCACAGCCATAAGCGCAGACTGGACATTAACTCAGCGGACGTAGAGCTCGAGGGGCATTCTGTTCTCATGCTACTCTCCGCACCGTCAATGGGCTTGGCGCTCGTTATCCTGCTCTGTCACATCAATTTTGGGTTGAAGATGTTTCGAATTCTGGGGCTGATGTCGGCGCGAGGCGTTGACCTCTCAAGTCGCAGCTCATGCAACTGGCCGCGAAGCTCGAAGAGGCCATTCCTGCAAAAACCTAGTGGGCAGCTCAGCTACCACGCCACGTTCTCCACAGAGAGCGCGCCGGCCTGTTTGCTCGCCATTTTGCTGGAGGAAGTGTGATGGAGGAGAGGATGGCTTCTTCGGCAGATGCGGGGTCTAAGGCGCGCACCTCGCACCTTTGGTTGGGCGCATCGCGCAATGCCATCCGCCGGTTGATCCGCTGTCTATTCGCCGAGCGTCTTCTTGACCCAGATGCATTAATGTGGGCTCGGGAAAGCAACGAAGCATGGCTCCCCCTTTGGCGATCACGCGAGGTCCTGCATTTTACCGATTTGCACCGTGCGCCTGCCGGAACGTTTCAAAATCGAGGTTCAATTGAAGTAATAGACGAGACCGGCGCTCGCTACCGGATCGACAATCCTTCCGATCTCATCGGACAGATCGCGCCCGCCTTGGCACTCGCGCCCGCAACGGGCGACGTTCAGCGTCTAATCCGTGACGTCGAGGACAGCATGCGTAACGACGCGCTCGCACGTAGTTACCGGCAACACTGGAGCGCAGAGCTTCGAGTTAAAATAGCCGAAGCAGGAGCCCGGGATTTCCTAGAGTATCTCGAGAATCTGCCGCCGCACCTGGGGGCAATTGCTCTCGATCAGTGGGGGGCGCTGGAGGGTCACCCCTTCTATCCGACATGGAAGGCCAAATCCGGCCTGCCGCCCGAGGACGTCGTTGCCTTGTCTCCTGAGTTCGGTGCTCGCGTGCGCGTCCGAATTGCCGCGTTACGCAAAGAATGGTCCTATGTGGAGAAGATGTCGCATGTCGGCAGCTATTCAGAATGGTTCTCCCAAAACTTCCCGGAACTCTGGTGTGCCTGGGCCGAAAGCTTGAGCAAACGTGGAAAGTCCGCTGAGGACTGGCTGCCCCTGCCTGTCCATATCTGGCACCTAGACAATTGTCTGCGACGTGAATTCGCGTCCGAGATAACTTCCGGAGTTTTCGATCCGAACGGCCCGGAGATTGTAACGCTGCCGTCAATGTCGTTCCGCACAATGCTACCGGACACTCAGGAGCCGAGACCATTTATCAAATTGCCTGTGGCGATTTGGATGACCAGCGAACAGCGCATTCTGCAGGCCAAGTCAATTTACATGGGACCGCGTCTCAGCACTTTGATTTCTGAAATTCTATCAAATGAGCGGTGCCTCTCGGACAGGTTGGAGATCTTCCCAGAAGAATTGGGGGCAATCCTTCACCACCCCGCAACAGGCGACGAGCATCCGGGCCGCTTTCTTTCAGTTGTCTACCGCAACTCTGGTGCATTGACGCGAAATGATGGACTATTACCGGTCACTGTCGGAGCGCTCCTTACGGCGAGCCCGATCGACGGTCGCCCGCTCATTTGCGAATTGATTGCGAGAGACAGCGGTGAAAGCGAAGCTGTCGTGTCTTCGTTCTTCCGAGCCTATGTGGGGACAGTGATCGGGCCGATACTCACCATGTATCTGCTTTACGGAGTAGCCGTTGAGGCTCATCAGCAGAACAGTACAATTCTATTCGACCAAATCGGCCGCCCAAAAAAATTGCTACTCCGTGATTTCGGCGACGCCCGCAGCTTTGTTCCCCTGCTCAAGGAACGAGGGTACGATCTCAAGCCCTTCACTCGGGCGGGGATCTTACCGACGGCCTTTGACGACGATATCAGTATCGTGCGCTCATTCGTCATCGACGCGTGCTTCGTCTGCCACCTTCATGAGGTCGCACTGTGCCTCAACGAAATTTATAAACCGTTAGGCATATGCTTTTGGCACATCCTACGGGAAGAAACCGAGGCGGTCTTTGACGCGCTGAGGCCGCGCATGATGTCGGATGCATTCTGGCTCGAAGAACGCAAGGCGTTTCTTGACGATCCCTGGCGGACCCGTTCAGTGCTAAGGATGCATCTGGAGCGCTATCGGGACTTTCGAGTTGAGCACGAGTTGCCAAATCCGCTGGCGGGAGTGAAATGATAATGCCCCTGCGGCATCGCGTGGCTTCGGACCTGTCACATAGATGCAACCCTCCCTGAACCAACGGTTTCAGGCTTCTTGCGCTCTACGTCCGCTCGAAAAGGAATTGGCCATAAGTGTCGGTGCGGAGCGAGACAAGAAGCGTTTTCCTTCTTCAGAGCAGGATCTATGATGCGCAGGCTAACCCGCGAGTGGAGATCGCCATACGTGCTGCCTTGATCTTTAAGCCTTATTATTGATACCGGAGCCAGTGCCGCACCGGGGTCTCCTGGGTGGAGGGCCCTTCCGGCGTTCTGGTTGGCAGGACGAGGTCGTCCATGATCTAAAACGAAGAAGCCGCCCGTGGAAAGTTTGGTTTGGATGCGTCAAAGAGGATATTTCAGTTGCTTGCCGTCGACGGGGGAGCAGCCGGTCTTGCGGCGCCCTTGAGATGTGGCCAGGATCTGGTGTTCTTCAGTCGTCCGAAGTTGCTCCGGGCAAACAAGCTGGCGCGGATGGTACCTGTTGGTCAGCGGTGAACGGGTTATGGCCCGCTAGTAGAGCCGTATCGATGCCGAACTTAGCATATCTGAGAAATGCAAAGAGCTTGCCGCCAAGTTGGCAGGCCAAACCGTTGACGCGACTTTCTTCCCCTGCGCTTGCCGCCCATTCCGGGGGAGACAAGAAAGTACGTCGCTTATAGTCCTAGATCGAATCGAGGCCGCGGTGGTCGTTGGCTCGAAGCACGACAGGAGAAATGACATGGCTAACATCGCAAAAAGGTCAGCAACGATTTCCAGGGCGAGATCATCACGCTGCGGTTGGCAGGCCGTTCGTATCTCCGGCAAAGTCCAACTCTCCAACGAAAACGGGAGTCGCCGCGTCTATTTGGGTCGGACGAGATCGAGCCTGCCTGGTCGAAGCGCTCGGAGGAAGGGCCCTGACTATCTCTCACTCAAGCTCGATGATCCTGCCTTGACGCACTGATCGACGCCGACCTGTCCGACCAAGTCGTCGAAGACGCAACCTGCTCTGGTTCTGGCCGCGGAAGAACGGTATGTGACAGACTTTCGACACGGCGGTGGTCATTCGGCGGCAGCAGAGTTGTAGTGCGGCCGCTGCATCGGGACAGTCTGTCATCCCTCAGCAAACCGCCTGGATTGCGCTCACACCCGGGCTCGGACTGGGAGTATCGAATGAGAAATCCTCACTTTCGTCTGATCGCGCGGTGAATTTCGGCCATGTGATGGCTTACATCGAAGAAACGCGGCCGGTGAGCCGGCTAGATATACTCGCAACAAAAGAGGTGATCGCCTGAAGAGGGGCCAATAACTCGGTCACGACACCAGGCGTCCATTGTCTCTTGCCCAGACGCTTTCACCCATTCGGCTGCTCGGAGTTCTGATTGTCGTGCTGTTTGCTTTGATCCATCGTTCGATGTGGCGCTGATGCAGCTCCGATGTGCGTTTAGTTGGAATTTTGCTGCCCTTTTTGGCATGTTGATCGACGCGTCTCGGCGTTCACGGTTCACAGAGGGCTCTAGTATTGGACACTGGTGATCCCAGTAGGTTATGGCCAGCGCAGTATGTAAGGATTATCGGTGCGCCCCTCATTGGTCTCACTTCAGCCGTCGGCCCGCGACGACTTAGGGCGTCGAGCAGTGTCTTGAGGTCCCGGCAAGCGAGGGGCGAAAAGTTGAGACCATGAGCACAAAGTCTCGGCGGAAGAGCTACAGGGAAGAATTGGAACTATGGAAGCACACGTATCGAATACCGCCGTTTCAGCGGATAACTGGTCACCAGCGCCCGATGCGAGTCCTATCGTTAGCGGCATTCATGCGATGCTGCACCCCCGCAATATTGTACTGGTCGGTGCCACCGACAAGCCCGGGAATATGCCGAGCGCATTGGAACAATCTCATCAAGTACAAGTATCGAGGCGGGCTCTACCCTATCAATGCACGCAAATAGACGTGGTCTGGGGAGTGACTTGCTACAAGGATTTTGCTTGCCTTCCGGAAAAGCCGGACCATGTGCTTGTGCTTGTTCCGGCGCGTTTCGTGGCTCAAGTCGTGCGGGATGCTGCTGCGGCGGGCGCTCGGTCTGCAACGATCGTCACATCGGGCTCAGCGAGCTGTAGGACGAGGAGAGTCAGCAGCTTGCCGCCGAACTCAACGTCGCGGTGCGTGAGGAAGGAGTTGCAATAAGGGGCCCGAATTGCCTGTGCGAGCGAAAAGCTCTTCACCAATATCGATGACCGGATCGTGACTATGGACCAGGGGGGCGGTCGCGGTCGCAATCGCTGGCCAATCCGGAGCCATCGTGACGATGATTCGTCAGGCGTTAGAGGATCGCGGCGTCAGTGCTGGCTATATGGTCACGACAGGCAATGAGGCCGGGTTCGAGACCTCGGATCTGATGACATGTTTCGCCGCCGATCCTTTCCATCCGAGTGATCGTGGTTTACCTTGAGGGCGTGCGCAACACTCAGGCCTTTCGGAAGGCCTGCAAGCAAGCGCGTGCTGCTGGCAAACCTGTCATTGCGTTGAAACTCGGGACTTCCGAAGGCGGACGCGCCGCCATGGCGCACACCGGCTCGCTGGCGGGCTCCATTTAGTCCTTTCGATGCAATCTCGACGCGAGGGAGTGATCCGAGTGCGTGGACTCGACGAACTTGTGGAAACCACCGAATGTTTTGTTCATGCGCAACTGCGTAAAGGCAACCGCCTCGCTGCGGTGACGCTGTCCGGCGGAAAGCGTGGGCTCTTGATTGACGCATTTCATTCGATGGGGCACAATTTTCCTCCACTTAGCAGGAATGCCAGCGAGAAGCTCGCAAAATGCTCGGGCCGGGCTCGATCATTGGCAATCCGCTGGACGCGGGATTTGCTGCACTGGTAGATCCATCAGTTTACATGAAATCGATCGAAATCATGATCGACGACCCCGATATTGACATCGTCATCATTAACGCCGACTTGCCGAAGATGACTCATGAATTGCGCGAACGCAATTTGCGCATCGTCAACGGCATGGCGAGCAGCGCGACGAAGCCCGTAATCTACATCAGCGCGGTGTCCATGGGCTTTACCGAACATACAACCGCCTTGCGCAAGACATTGCCTGACATCGCTGTCATGCAAGGTATGGACCGCGCGCTCGGCGCAATCAAAGCGCTGATCCATTATGCCGCACTTCATCGCCACCGCCCTTGCCCAGGACGATGCCGAAGCGGCCAGGGCTCAGTGCCGCAAGGTCGCCGACCAGCTCCGTCCCAAACTGCCAAAGCTCTCCGCCTTTATGGATGAGGCCGAGCCGGACGTGCTCGCCTATATGAGCTTCCCGCCTCAGCACCGTGCCAAGCTGCATTCGACCAATCCGATCGAGCGCCTCAACGGCGAGATTAAGCGGCGGACTGAGGTGGTTGGCATCTCCCAAGACGCCATCGTTCGCCTCGTCGGCGCGATCCCTGCTCGAGCAGAACGACGCGGGCGTCGCGGCAACGCTGGGGTCCGAAGTGTAGACAGCAGTCGTGCGGTGCGGGAATGAGCCTCGAAAGGTGGATGTTCGCGGAGGCCGAGTGTGTCCCTAACCACGAAGGCTGCATGAGTATCGTCGATACGCGAGACGATGCCGCTCCGTCGGGGTCGATGGCCGCATCACGCACGGAAGGTAATCATCGGGACATGAGAGGCCCGACCGGGTCCGCTGGATTGGTCTCCAGCGGGGGACAGCGGCGGTATCGCTCCGGGGAGGACCGCCTTGTGCGGTTTGATGGAGGATGAAGACATAGGCGTATGACTGACCATATGCCTATGCCGAAGGTTTCCCGACTTGAAGTCGTCTCGACAGGCGCTCGACGTCGTTGGACATTGGAAGAAAAGCAGCGAATCGTCACCGAGAGCTATGGCGGGCCACGTCTGGTGTCGGTCACGGCACGACGTAACGGGCTGTCGACAAGCCAATTGTTCACGTGGCGCCGGTTGGCGCGGGAAGGCAAGTTGAGCGGGGATGCCGCGCCGGTGCTTGTTCCGGTTGAGATCACGCCTGCGGCGGCTCCGATCTCGAGTGGCGCCCCACAACCGGTGTCTTCACCGCCTGCGCAACGTGCACGGGCCGGCATTATCGAGATCGAGCTTGGCGGCGGCTGTCGCGTGCGCGTTGACCGGGACGTGGACGCGGAGGCGCTGCAGCAGGTTCTTGAGCTTCTGAGACGGCGATGATCCCGATCCCGAGCGGCGTCAGGGTCTGGATCGCCACCGGCCACACCGCCATGCGCCGCGGGATGCAAAGCCTGGCGCTTGCGGTCCAGGAGAGCCTGAAGTGCGATCCTCATGCTGGCGATCTCTACATCTTCCGGGGGCGCCGCGGCGATCTGGTCAAGATCCTCTGGCATGACGGGCTGGGCATGTCGCTCTATGCCAAGCGCCTGGATCGCGGCAAGTTCATCTGGCCTTCGGCGTCGGACGGCGCAGTATCGATCTCGGCGGCGCAGATGGCCTATATGCTGGAAGGGATCGACTGGCGGAATCCGCAACTGAGCTGGCGACCGCAGAGCGCGGGCTGATCCAGGAAAATCTGCGGCTGCTGGCATTTTGGGGAGTCCCATCGCGTCCAATCTGTGATTCACTGCGTCGCATGGATGCCGACCGCGACGCTGTTCCGGATGACATTGCCGGGCTGAAGAAGGCGCTGGCGGTCGAGCGCGCGAAGGGTTTGGAAATCGCCGCTGAACTTGCGGTCGCCCGCGCGAAAGCGTCAGAAGATGAAGCGCTGATCGCGCAGCAGAAGCTGCAGATCGCCAAGCCAAGGCATCAGATCTACGGCCAGCGCTCGGAGCGTTCGTCGCGGCTGATCGAGCAATTGGCGCTGACGTTCGAAGAGCTGGAAGTCGATGCCACCGAGCACGAGCTTGCGGCGGAACGGGCGGTGGCCAGGACGACAACGGTGCGCGGATTTACCCGCAATCGTGGCGAGCGCCAGACCTTCCCCGAGCACCTTCCTCGGGAACGGGTGGTAATCGATGGACCTACGGCTTGTGAATGCTGCGGCAGCAGTCGCCTGCGCAAGCTTGGCGAGGACGTGACGCTGACGCTGGAAGTGGTGCCGCGCCAGTGGAAGGTGATCGAGACGATCCGGGAGAAGTTCTCCTGTCGCGACTGCGAGAAGATCAGCCAGGCGCCGGCGCCATTCCATGCCGTCCCCCGGGGATGGGCTGGCCCGAGCCTGTTGGCCATGATCATGTTCGAGAAGTTCGGCCAGCATCAGCCCTTGAACCGCCAGGCCGAGCGCTACGTGCTGGAAGGCGTGCCGATCGCGCTTTCGACCATGGCAGATGCCGTAGGCGCAGTCTGTGCCTCGCTGGATCCCCTGCTGCGTTTGCTGGAAGCTCATGTCATGAGGGCCGCGCGCCTTCATGCCGATGATACGACCGTGCCGGTGCTGGCCAGGGGCAAAACCGATACGGGACGATGCTGGATCTACATCCGGGATGACCGGCCGTTTGGGGGTGCGGATCCGCCGGCGGCGATGTTCTATTACTCACGCGACCGCAAGGGCGAGCATCCCCAGGCGCATCTGGCGGGCTATGCCGGCATCCTGCAGGCCGACGCCTATGACGGGTATAACCAGCTCTATCTGGCGGGACGCCAGCCAGGCCCGATCCGGGAGGCTGCCTGCTGGTCGCATGGACGGCGCCCGTTCTTTGCCATGGCTGACATCGAAGAGAATGCCCGCCGCAAGGCCGGCGGCAAGAAGGAAATCCCGCTCTCTCCGATCGCGATCGAGGTCGTGCGGAGGATCGATGCACTGTTCGAGATCGAGCACTCCATCAATGGCAAGAGTGCCGAGGAGCGCCTTGAGGTCCGGCAGACGCTGAGCCGGCCCCTGGTCGAGGACCTCCAGGTCTATATGCGGGAGCAGCTTGCCAAGCTGTCTCGGGGGCACGACCTGGCCAAGGCGTTCAACTATATCCTGAAGCGCTGGACGAGCTTCACCTTGTTCCTCGAGGACGGGCGCGTATGCCTCTCCAACAATGCCGCCGAGCGAGGTCTGAGGGGCATTGCTCTTGGCCGAAAGTCCTGGCTGTTCTGCGGCTCCGATCGCGGCGGAAGGCGTGCGGCGGCCATGTACAGCCTCATCGTCACGGCAAAGATGAACGGCATCGACCCGCAGGCGTGGCTTACGGATATCCTGGCCCGCATCGCCGCCCATCCGGCTCATCGGCTGGACGAACTTCTGCCCTGGAATTGGACGCCGGCATCAGCACTCTCCGCTCGAGCTGCATGACCACCCACGTCAACAAGGTCCATCACGTCACCACCATCACCCAGGTCGCGAAAGACCTCGGCGAAGACGAAGATTGGCTGTGGGACATCGCCAACGAAATGGAGATCGAGGACGGCGTTATCTGGGTCTTTGGCGTTGGCGAAGACGGCGTCCAGGCGTTCACCGACTTCAGCATCGAACGCCTCATCGAGCTCATCCAAGTCTATAAAGACAATCCCGAGTTGCTCAAAGGCTGGTCGACCGAATAATCCGCTCAAGCCCGCGGCCTACGCCGGATGCTTACCAGCGGCGAGGCACTGCCAGAGCCGTTGTTCGAGCTGAGGTCGGGAGTCGGACTGGTCCATACTACCTGTGAAGT
>NZ_LBJA01000043.1:0-788144 GCF_028128695.1 Bradyrhizobium sp. CCBAU 25360 | reverse complement strand
CGCCCGAGATGATGGCGGCCTGATACGGCGGCATCGTCGCCGACGGACTTGCAATTGGAAGTGCCCCCCGCAAAGGGGGAGGAAGCAGAGGTTCACATGCGAACTTGTCTCGTCGTTGATGATTCCAGCGTCATCCGCAAGGTTGCGCGCCGGATCCTGGAGGGCCTCGACTTCCAGATCCTCGAAGCCGAGGACGGTGAGAAGGCGCTGGAGGCTTGCAAGCGCGGCTTGCCCGATGCGGTGCTGCTCGACTGGAACATGCCCGTGATGGACGGCTACGAGTTCCTCGGCCATCTCAGGCGCATGCCCGGCGGCGATCAGCCCAAGGTCGTGTTCTGCACCACTGAGAACGACGTCGCGCATATCGCGCGCGCACTGCATGCCGGCGCCAACGAATACATCATGAAGCCGTTCGACAAGGACATTGTGACGGCGAAATTCCAGGAAGTCGGCCTTATCTGAGCGATCGGCCGGAGGCCGAAGGATGCTTCGGCGCTCGTTTTCAACTGTACCCTTTCAGTCTGAGTTGGTGAGTAATGAGTGTTGCGTTCGCAGGTAATTCGACCACGACCGGCTCGCGCGAAGCGGGGCCGCTGCGGGTGATGATCGTCGACGACTCCGTCGTCATCCGCGGTCTGATCTCGCGCTGGATCGGTGCCGAGCACGACATGGAGGTCGCTGCCTCGCTGCGCACCGGCCTCGAAGCGGTCAACCAGATCGAACGCATCAATCCCGACGTTGCCGTGCTCGACATCGAAATGCCCGAGCTCGACGGCATCTCGGCGCTGCCGCAGTTGCTGGCGAAGAAGCGCGATCTCGTCATCATCATGGCTTCGACGCTGACCCGCCGTAACGCGGAGATCAGCTTCAAGGCACTGTCGCTCGGCGCCGCCGATTACATCCCGAAGCCGGAATCGACGCGCGAGGCGTCGGCCGCCGACATCTTTCATCACGACCTGATCCAGAAGATCCGCCATCTCGGTGCGCGGCTGCGTCGCAAGGCCGCGGTCGCAAGCCCGCCGCTGGCGCCCGCAAGCCCGGCTCCGGCCCCGCGTAGTCCTGTTGCGCGGCCCACAGCGCCCGTTCCGGCGGTGCCTGCTGCGTCGTCAGGGGCGCTCACCATGCGCCCGTTCTCCCCTCAGGCGCCCAAGGTGCTGCTGATCGGCTCCTCGACCGGCGGTCCGCAGGCGCTGATGGCGCTCGTCACCGAGCTCGGCCCGGTGATCGACCGCTTCCCGGTGCTGATCACCCAGCACATGCCGCCGACCTTCACCACTATTCTTGCCGAGCATCTGGCGCGTTCGAGCCGTAAGCCGGCAGCCGAGGCGGTCGACGGCGAGCCGGTGAAGCCGGGACGGATTTATCTTGCGCCCGGCGGCAAGCACATGCGCGTGGTGCGCAGCGGCGCGGACACCGTGATCGCGCTCGACGACGGCCCCGCCGTCAATTTCTGCAAGCCCGCGGTCGATCCGCTCTTCACCTCCGCCATCGACATCTGGCACGGCAGCATCCTCTCCGTGATCCTGACCGGCATGGGCTCGGACGGTATGCGCGGCGGCAAGGACATCGTTGCCGCCGGCGGCAGCGTCATCGCGCAGGACGAAGCCTCCAGCGTGGTATGGGGCATGCCGGGCGCGGCGGCCAATGCCGGCATCTGCGCGGCGATCCTGCCGCTCAACCAGATCGGCGCCAAGGTCAACCGCCTGTTCGCGGGAGATCGCGCGTGACGCCGGTCGACTACGATTATCTGCGCAAGTTCCTGAAAGAGCGCTCCGGACTCGATCTGTCCCCTGACAAGCAATATCTGGTCGAGAGCCGGCTCTTGCCGCTGGCGCGCAAGGCGAGTCTGTCAGGCATTCCCGATCTCGTGCTGAAGATCAGGAACGGCGACGGCCGGCTTGCCACCGACGTCGTCGAAGCGATGACCACCAACGAGACCTTCTTCTACCGCGACAAGATTCCCTTCGATCACTTGCGCGACACCATCCTGCCGGGCCTGATCAAGGCGCGCGCGGCGCGCAAGAGCTTGCGCATCTGGTCGGCGGCGTCGTCGACGGGTCAGGAGCCCTATTCGATCGCGATGTGCGTGAAGGAGATGGGCGCAGCGTTGGCCGGCTGGCGCATCGAGATCGTCGCCACCGATCTGTCGCAGGAGGTGCTGGAGAAATCCAAGGCCGGAATCTACAGCCAGTTCGAAGTGCAGCGCGGCCTGCCGATCCAGCACCTGATGAAGTATTTCACGCAAGCCGGCGAGACCTGGCAGCTCAATGCCGACATTCGCGCCATGGTGCAGTTCCGCCAGCTCAATCTGCTGCAGGACTTCTCCCATCTCGGCACGTTCGACGTGATCTTCTGCCGCAACGTGCTGATCTATTTCGACCAGGACACCAAGGCGGTGATCTTCGAGCGGATGGCGAAGGGCCTGGAGGCCGACGGCACGTTGCTGCTTGGCGCCGCCGAATCCGTCGTCGGTATCACCGATGCGTTCCGTCCCATCACCGACCGCCGCGGTCTCTACCAGCTCAACCCCGCACGCTCCGGCCGCCCCATGGGCGGATTGATGCCGCAGCCGCTGAAGATTGCTGCGGCGAGGTGAGCTGCTTCGTCATTCCGGGGCGGCGCGTCAGCGCCGAGCCCGGAATCCATAACCACAAGCCATCGTAACAGGCAGGTGGTTAGACGCGGGGCCATTCGATCCGCCTGTGACTATGGATTCCGGGCTCGCGACTTTGTCGCGCCCCGGAACGACAAATCACAAAATCGCATGCGGCAGAAACCGCGAGCGGTTGCCGGTGATCGGGCTCTCGTCCTCGCGGATCGACAATCCGCACGGCTCGTGGTTCACCAGCCAGCTTCCCACCACCGGATAGAAGCCTGAAAAATTCGGCAGCGGCGAGAGCGCCTGGCGCACGAAACCTTCGGCGCCGTAGGGACCTTCCTGCTCGTCCAGCGATACGCCGCCGGACACGATCGTGACGTTGGCGCCTTCGCGCGACAGCAGCGGCTTGCGGACATACGATGTTCCGAGCTCCGCTGCCCGCGCGTCGTCCTCGAAGAACGCCGGCAGCAGATGGGGATGGTTCGGAAACATCTCCCACAGCAGCGGCAAAATGCCCTTGTTGGAGAGCACCGCTTTCCACGGCGGCTCGATCCAGCGCGTCGGCGCCTCCTTCAGCTTCGCGCCGAAGGAATCCTGGAACATCCATTCCCAGGGATAGAGCTTGAAGGCGAGTGCGATGTCGGCCTCGTCGAGATCGACGAAGCCGCCAGGCTCATCGCGCCAGCCGACCTCTTCGATGTCGAGCAACCTGGTCGAGAGGCCGGCCTGGCGCGCGGTGTCCTCGAGATAAGCGAGCGTGCCGGCGTCTTCCGAGTTGTCGGTGGTGCCGGTGAGATGGACGTGGCGGCCCGCGGCGATCTCCTTCCACGCCGCGATCAATCGCTCATGGATGGAGTTGAACTGATCGGCGCGAACAGGGACGATGCGGCGCTCGATCGCCTGCTCGAGCCAGGTCCATTGAAACACCGCGGCCTCGAAGATCGAGGTCGGCGTATCCGCGTTGTATTCGAGCAGTTTTGCCGGCGACTTGCCGTCGAATTTCAAATCGAGCCGGCCATAGAGGCTGCGGTCGTCGCGCTGCCAGCTCTCGGCGATCAGGCTCCAGAACGCTTCCGGAATCTGCAAGCGCCGCAAATATCGCTCCTCGCCGATGACGCGGCCGGCAAGCTCCAGGCACATCGCCTCGATCTCGGCGGTCGGCGTCTCGATGCCGCGCTCGATCTCGTCGAGCGTGAAGCCGTAATAAGCGCGCTCGTCCCAATAGCGTTCGCCGTCGATGGTGTGGAAGACGAAGCCGCATTGCGCCGCGGTCTCCCGCCAGTCGTCGCGCTCCAGGCAATTGATGCGCTGCATGGATCAACCGCCGCCCGAGAAGCCATGGCCGAACGAGCCGAAGCCGCCGCGGCTGACGCCGCTGTGGCCGGAATCGGACGACGACGTTCCCGCCGAAGAATGGCTCGAAGAATCGCTGCTGAAGAAGCTCGACCGCGACGACCAGCGCGAGCTGCTGCCGCCTGACGAGCTGCTGCCGCTGCTGCTTGTGCAGGTCGTGGTCGTCTGCCCCGGCACGGCGCCGGCTGTGGGCTCGCAATTCTGCCGCGGCATCATCGTGTAGGCGGTGGTGCCGACCGCGAGCGTGCCCATCACCAGCAGGGCGACATGGCCTGAGCGCTTCGTCGGCTCTTTGGCCGGCAGCGGCAATGGCTGTGGCAGGCGTGGCCGACGCTTGCCGAACTGCTGTTTGGACGGTTTGTCGGCCATCTCAATAGATCATGCTGGCGGCGTTGAGCAGGCCCGCGGCGAGCGAGGACAGCCCGAGCCAGATCGCGGGCGCAAGCTCGCCGGCGGCGATCCGCTCCGACAGCTTCGGCACCGGCACTCTCACGAGAAAGAATACGATGATCTGCACGATCAGCGCGATCGTCGCCCAGATCAGGCAGTCCAGTACATTGGCCGAATGCGCGATGGCGCTGACCAGCGGCGCCACGAAGCCGAGCAGGCTGAGGCCGAGCGCGATCGCCGCGGCGGGCTCGTTGTCGCGGATCAGCTGGAACTCGTTATGCGCGGTGATGCGGGTATAGACGAACAGATACGCCACGATCGCGATCAGCCCGGTGCAGAAATAGACCAGGAAGGCGGGCAGGCCGGCCAGTGATTGCAGGATCATCGTTCCCCCATCGTGCAGCGACCATTCGTCGGCGGGGGAAGCATAGCGGTTCAATGGCGGGACGGCGACGAAGCCGCCTTCACGTCCCCAAAAAACAAAACCCCGCCATTTGCGGCGGGGTCCAGGCTGGGAGGAGCGAGCCCGAAAGGGGCCCGCGACGTAAACCCAGAAGATCAGGCGGGAATGCGCTCTTCGTGCTCGTGCGGCTCGCGCAGCACGTAGCCGCGGCCCCACACGGTCTCGATGAAGTTGCGTCCCTCGGAAGCGTTGGCCAGCTTCTTGCGGAGCTTGCAGATGAAGACGTCGATGATCTTCAGCTCGGGCTCGTCCATGCCGCCATAGAGATGGTTGAGGAACATTTCCTTGGTCAGGGTCGTGCCCTTGCGGAGCGAGAGCAGCTCCAGCATCTGGTATTCCTTGCCGGTCAGATGCACGCGCTGGCCGCCGACTTCCACCGTCTTGGTGTCGAGGTTGACGACGAGGTCGCCGGTCTGGATGACCGACTGGGCGTGACCCTTGGAGCGGCGCACGATCGCGTGGATGCGGGCCACCAGCTCGTCCTTGTGGAAGGGCTTGGTCATGTAGTCGTCGGCGCCGACGCCGAGACCCTTGACCTTGTCCTCGATGCCGGCGAGGCCGGAGAGGATCAGGATGGGTGTCTTGATCTTGGAGACCCGAAGCTGCTTGAGCACGTCGTAGCCGGACATGTCGGGCAGGTTGAGGTCGAGAAGGATAATGTCGTAATCGTATAATTTACCGAGATCGACGCCTTCTTCCCCCAAATCGGTCGTGTAGACGTTGAAGCTCTCAGACTTCAGCATCAGCTCGATCGACTGCGCGACGGCGCTGTCATCTTCAATCAGCAAAACGCGCATGCCAGTTCCCCATAGTCGCCGCTCCTGGGCGTCAGGTCGGCCGCATTCGCGGCACTCAACAAAACGCCTTTGAACAACTGATTCGGATCCTGACAACAGATGGTTAACAAATCCTGATTCTGGAACGCAAGTCCCCCGGGTGCAATTTTTGTCGAATCGCCCTAAGGTCCTGTGCGCGAAGCAGCTTTCGTCACCCAGCTCAGTTCAAGTTCCACTTTAAGAGACGGGCCTAACCGACTCCCGCGACTCAGCCTTCTTCTGAAGGGGAGTCACGCTCAGTCACAAAGACAGTGACGCAATGATTAATGATGCGGGTAAACACGAAGTTAAGCGCCGTTCAGAAATATGGCGAAACTTAAGGTTTTCACCGTGAAGTCCCGGGGATCGCAAAGGGCGACCCTGGGGATGACCAAGGCGCGGTCCTTAATGAAGGCTCTCTTATGAAGGCGCTTGCCGAACAGATCGGCGACATCGACGGCATCAATATCTATGGCCGCGTCGTCGGTGTCCGCGGCCTGATGGTCGAGGTGGCCGGCCCGATTCATGCGATGTCGGTCGGCGCGCGGCTGGTGATCGAGACCGGCGCCAACCGTTCGATTCCCTGCGAGGTGATCGGCTTCTCCGGCAACAATGCTGTCGTGATGCCGTTCGCCGGCCTCGACGGCGTGCGCCGCGGCTGCAAGGCCGTCATCGCCAATGCCGCCAATCTGGTGCGGCCGTCGTCGGCCTGGCTCGGCCGCGTCGTCAACGCGCTGGGCGAGCCGATCGACGGCAAGGGACCGCTGCCGCAGGGCGCCTCGCCGATGCCGTTCCGCAATGCGCCGCCGCCGGCGCATTCGCGCAAGCGTGTCGGCGCCCCGCTCGATCTCGGCGTGCGCGCGATGAACACCTTCCTCACCTGCTGCCGCGGCCAGCGCATGGGCATCTTCGCAGGGTCCGGCGTCGGCAAATCGGTGCTGCTGTCGATGCTCGCGCGCAACGTCGACGCCGCGGTCAGCGTCATCGGGCTGATCGGCGAACGCGGCCGCGAGGTTCAGGAATTTCTGCAGGACGACCTCGGCGAGGAGGGCCTCGCGCGTTCGGTCGTGGTGGTCGCAACCTCCGACGAGCCGGCGCTGATGCGCCGCCAGGCGGCGTATCTGACGCTCGCGGTCGCCGAATATTTCCGCGACGAGGATCAGGACGTGCTCTGCCTGATGGACTCGGTGACGCGCTTTGCCATGGCCCAGCGCGAGATCGGCCTGTCCGCCGGCGAGCCGCCGACGGCCAAGGGCTACACGCCGACCGTCTTCACCGAGCTGCCGAAACTGCTGGAGCGCGCCGGACCGGGCCTGGGGGAGGGCGCCATCACCGCGATCTTCACGGTGCTGGTCGACGGCGACGACCATAATGAGCCGATTGCGGATGCCGTCCGCGGCATCCTCGACGGCCACATCGTGATGCAGCGCTCGATCGCCGAGCGCGGCCGCTACCCCGCCATCAACATCCTCAAATCCGTCTCCCGCACCATGCCGAAATCGGCCGACCCGCAGTTCTGGCCGACCATCCAGAAGGCGCGGGCGGTGATGGCGACCTATGCCGACATGGAGGAATTGATCCGGCTCGGCGCCTACCGGGCCGGCTCCAGCCCCGAGGTCGACGAGGCGATCCGCCTGCACGAACCGCTCGAGGCGTTCCTGCGCCAGCGCAAGGACGAAAATGCGTCTCTGGCGGACGGGTATCGCCAATTGGCGCAAATCCTCGGTAATTTGGAAACGGAACGCTAACTTTGTCAGGTCATCATCCCATCCCACAGAGTAGCAGAGCCGGTCTTGGCCCCTGTTGGGCCTGTGGGGAGACCGGTGACGTCCCACGTGCAGCGAGGGGACTTCTGGGGAGTACGAGTCGATGAAGTCACGAGATACCCTCATCCGCCTGAAGAAGTTTCAGGTCGACGAGAAGCGCCGCCGGGTCACCCAGATCGAGACCATGATCGCCGACTTCCAGCGGATGTCGACCGATCTCGAGCGCGAGATCACGACCGAGCAGGAGCGAGCCGGGATCAACGATCCCTCGCACTTCGCCTATCCGACCTATGCCAAGGCCGCCATTCAGCGCCGCGAGAACCTGACCCGCTCGGCGGACGAGCTCAAGGGCCAGCTCGACGAAGCCAAGGCCGCGCTGGCCGAGGCCTTCGAGGAGCTCAAGAAGGTCGAGCTCCTGGACGAGCGCGACCAGGCCCGCGAGCGCGCCGAGGAAAATGCGCGCGAGCAGGCCGATCTCGACAGCATCGGCCTGATGCGCGCCCGCATCGGCGCCGTCGCCTGAGCCGCTAGCCGCCAGACCATCCTGGAATTATTGCCAAACCCGGACCCGCAAGGTCCGGGTTTTCGCATGTGCTATCCACAGTGTGGCGCCGCACCCCTTGGTGGACGGCTTGGCCGCGCGCTATGGTAGCGAAGTGCCGGGGCCTGCGCGGAACGCGATGGCCCGCGTGTCGGGGGGCTGAATGCTGACGCCAGCAGAGCTGGTCGGGTTGATCGAGGCGGTGGCGAAGGGCGATCAGACGGCGTTCGAGCGCCTCTACGCCGCCACGCGCGCGAAACTTTATGGCGTCGTGCTCCGTATCTTGCGCCGACAGGATCTCGCAGAGGAGGTCATTCAGGAGACCTACGTCAAGATCTGGAACGGTGCCGGCGGGTTCAATCCGGCGCTGTCGTCGCCGATCACGTGGATGGCCTCGATTGCGCGCAACCGTGCGATCGACATCGTGCGCAAGAAGTCTGAGGTCTCGATCGAGGAAGAGCCTCAGGCGATGGAGGTCGCGGCCGACAGCCCCGATCCGCTGGCGCGCCGGGAGATGACCGAAGAGTTGAAGCGGCTGCTGGAATGCGTCGGCCGGCTCGAGCCGGACCGTCAGCGGCTCGTGCTTCTCGCCTATTACAACGGCTGGAGCCGCGAGCAATTGGCGGAGAAATTCGCCGCTCCCGTCAACACGGTGAAGACGTGGCTCCGGCGCAGCATGTTGGATATCCGGGAGTGCCTCGGACTATGAGGGTTTATACTGTGAGGGTGGTTCTGGACTGCATGTGATGGCCTACTCGGAGGACCATATCGCGCTCGCCGCGGAATATGCGCTCGGCACCCTCGATGCCGATGAGCGCGCGCAGGTCGAGACCATGATGGCGGTGGACCCGGCGTTCGCCGACATCGTGCAGGCCTGGGCCTATCGGCTCGGCGCCCTCAACCAGATGGTCGGCTCGGTCGAGCCGCGTCCGATCGTGTGGGAGAACATCAGGTCCGAGATCGCGCGCACGGCGCTTGCGCAGCAGCCGCCCGGTCTGGCCGACGTCGTACCGCCGCCAATCCCGCCCGTCGAGGCCGCGCCGCCGGAAGCGCCGCTGGAGCAGGGACCGCAACCGGAGCCGCAGCCTCCCGAAGCAGAGCAGCCCGAGCCGATGCGCTCCGGATCCGATGTGATACCCGACATCGCGCCGGTGTTCATGCCGCAGGTCCATGCGCCCGATCCTGAGGTCGTCCGGACGCCGCAGGTGCCCATCGCCGACGACACCAACGTGATCCGTCTCGAGGGCCGCGTGAAGCGCTGGCGCTCGATCGCATCCGCGGTCGGTGCGCTCGCGGCTGCGCTGCTGGTGACGCTATCGCTTCAGATCTTCCTGCCCGACGCGCTGCCGGGGGCTTTACGTCCGGCGCCGCGCATCCAGACGGTGGAAGTGAAGACACCGGCCGCACCGCTCGCCGCCGCGGCGCAATATGTCGCGCTGCTGCAGGGCCAGGGCGGTGGCCCAGCCTTCATCCTCACCATCGACGGCGCGACGCGGAATTTCACGGTGCGCAAGGTCGGCGCGACGCCGGAGCCCGGCAAGAGCTTCGAGCTCTGGCTGATCTCCGACAAGCTGCCGCGCCCGCGCTCGCTCGGCGTGATCGGCGCGGGCGAATTCACCGCGCGTCCGCTGCTCGCCTCCTATGATGCCGACGTCGTCAACGGCGCGACCTACGCGGTCACCGTCGAGCAGGCCGGCGGCTCGCCCGACGGCCGGCCGACCTCGGCCCCGGTGTTTTCCGGCAAGCTGATCGAGACCGTGCCGCCGTCCCAGCCGCAGGCGCCCGCGAAGAAATAGGTGCCGTTCATGCGGGCTACGACCCTGTCGTCAGGGTCCGCTTCGCCGTCGCATCCCGACAAGTCTGCCTCAATCCGCCCCCGATTTGAACCTCGCCGCAATTTGCGGCGTCAAATCCCCGGAATTTGCAGTCGGCGCCGCCGATCGTGACGCCGGAGAGGGGCTAGAAATCAGATGGATGCAGCGAAAACGTCCGGCATCTTCGTTCACCAATACACGGGACTGCCGCACGGCCCTGCGTTCGAACATTGGCGCGAGCGGGCTTTCGGGGCCTGCGGCCTCGATATCGGGCCGAGTCATGGCGACAGCATCGATTGCCGGCTCCAGATCAGCGTGGTCGACAACATCGCGCTCGCCATTCCGGAAGGCGCCTCCGCGCAATATTCCCGCACCCAGAGCCACCTTGCCGACGGCAGCGACGACCTCGTGCTGATCGCCGCACATGCCGGCCTCGTGCGTGTCGGGCAGAACGGCCACACCGTGGAGCTTGCGCCCGCGCAGATGGTGCTCGTCGACATGAGCATCACCGGCACCGTCGGTCACACCGATGAAAACCGCTTCACCACCATCCGCATGCCGCGCCGCGCGTTGCTCGACATCAGTCCGCGTGCCGAGGACAAGCTGTCGCAAGTGCTCAGCGACGGTGCCGTCGCAGAGACCATCTTCCGCTACCACGCGCTCGCTGCCAATCACGCGCCGCATCTCGACGCGGTGGGCCAGCGCCTGACCGCGCAGCATATGGTCGATCTCGTCGGCCTCCTGCTCGGCACCGATGCCGAGCATGCCAGCCTTGCGCGCGGCCGCGGCCATGCGGCGGCGCGCCTCGACCTCATGCGCGCCGATGTGATGGCCGCGCTCGGCCGCAACGATCTCTGCCTGTCCGAGGTCGCGACGCGCTCGGGCCTCAGCCCGCGCCAGGCGCAGCGCCTGTTCGAGCAGGCCGGCACGACCTTCACCGAATTCGTGCTGGAGCAGCGCCTGCTGCAGGCACGCAAGCTGCTCGGCGATCCCCGCGCCAGGACGCGCAAGATCAGCGACATCGCACATTCCTCGGGCTTTTCCGATTTGTCCTATTTCAACCGTGCATTCCGCAAGCGCTTTGGCGCGACACCGTCGGAATTGCGCGAGGCGTGAGGCGCGCCGGTTTCGTTCTGCGGATCACGGTTGGCCCGTTGGCGGCGATGAGCTATATCTACCTGTGCGGGTAGACCGCTCGATCGCTTGTTGTTCGCTCGTCGTTCCATTGGGAAAGTGCAGTCAACGGACATGGCGCGTATCGTCGTGCTCGGCGCCGGATTTGCAGGCCTGTGGGCGGCCATCGGTGCCGCGCGCAAGCGCGACGAGATCGGTGCTGTCAGCGACATCGAGATCTGCGTGATCGATCGCAATCCCTATCACAACATCCGGGTGCGCAATTACGAGGTCGATCTCCGCGAGGTCGCGATACCGTTGCCGAAGCTGCTCGATCCCGTCGGTGTCCGTCACGAGATCGGCGAGGTCGAAGCCATCGATCCGGTCTGGCGCGAGATTTCGCTGGTCACGAGCAGCGGCGAGCGGACGCTGGCCTATGACCGCCTGGTGCTGGCGCTCGGCAGCGAGGTGATGCGTCCCGACATACCAGGCCTTGCCGAGCACGCCTTCGATGTCGATACCTATGTTGCGGCGCTCCGCCTCGAGGACCATCTCGCCTCGCTCGGCCGCAGCGCGCCCGCGCCGGGGCGGTCGACCGTCGTGGTGGTCGGTGCCGGCTTTACCGGCATCGAGGTCGCAGCCGAGATGCCCGACAGGCTGGCGCGGGCAGGCATCGCCGGCAGCCGCCGCATCATCCTGGTCGATCCCAATCCCGCGGTCGGCGCCACCATCGGCGCGCTGGCGCGTCCCATCATCGAGACGGCGTTGGCCGCGCTCGACGTCGAGACGCGTCTCGGCGTGCGCGTCGTCTCGGTCGAGGCCGCCGGCATTCGCTTGAGCTCCGGCGAGTTCATTCCGGCGCAGACGGTGATCTGGTGTGCCGGGATGCGTGCGAGCCC
This sequence comes from Bradyrhizobium sp. CCBAU 25360, assembly GCF_028128695.1. Taxonomy (NCBI): domain Bacteria; kingdom Pseudomonadati; phylum Pseudomonadota; class Alphaproteobacteria; order Hyphomicrobiales; family Nitrobacteraceae; genus Bradyrhizobium; species Bradyrhizobium sp. CCBAU 25360. Next base: position 776,391 of record NZ_LBJA01000043.1, on the reverse strand, counting down.
TCTGGCGGCGCGCTTTCCGGACGCCCGCGACCGGCTCGGGCGCCTGCTGGTCGATCCCTTCATGCGGGTTGCCGATGTCGGTGGCGTGTTCGCGGCCGGCGACGTCGCCTCCAGCGTGGTCGACGGGCTGCATCCGACCGTGATGTCCTGCCAGTTCGCGCGTCCCATGGGTCGTTTCGCCGGCCACAACGTGGTCGCCGATCTCGCCGGCCTGCCGATGTTGCCGCTGCGGATCGACTGGTACGTGACCGTGCTCGATCTCGGCGGCTGGGGCGCGCTCTATACCGAGGGCTGGGATCGCGAGGTCAAGGCGACCGGTCAGGCTGCGAAGGCGACCAAGAACATCATCAACCGCAAGCGCATCTATCCGCCGCTGACCGGCAGCAAGGATGAGCTGTTCGCCGCCGCTGCGCCGACGGTGCAGGCACCGCCGCCGACTTACGGGGCTCCGCGTCGTTGAGCTGGCTCGTGCGTATCTGCCCCTCCGCTCACGACCAGATAATCCTAAAAACGGAGGAACGTCGCTCCCTGGCGAATGTTGGCTTGACGGAGACAAAATCTTCGTGAGCAGCGGACAGTCGCCGTCGCAGCAGGAGCGGCGTAACGCCCGCCTGGTCGCGCGATCTAGTCCATCCCCTCATCGCGAAAGAAACATATGAACAGATCAAAGCCGACCCATTTCCGCAATTCGCTGGATTTAAGAGATAAAGTGCAGGTCAGGATCCTGCGCAGGCGGCTCAAGCTATCGGATGAGCAATTTACCAACGTCGTTCGCAAGTCTGGCAGTTCAATCTCGGCCATCACCAAGGAGGCCTCTAGTTTGAAGTAGCGGACCGCCGGCCGCCGTTGCCAACGCGATCGTCCCCGCAGCCATTTCGAGTCAATGCAGTCGAGGCAGGCCCTGAACATGAAAATACAGGTTGGCTTCGAGATGACCTACGAATTCCAGCAAGTCACACCATTGATTGCTGTCGTCGGTATGCATTTCACCCGGGCATCCGACATCATCGTGCCGGATTATCTCATCACCGAGCCTCCCGTGCCGATCTCGCCCTACCGCGACGGCTTTGGAAACTGGTGCAATCGATTTGTCGCGCCCGCCGGCCGCATGCGTCTTTCCGCCAACGGCACAGTGCGCGATAGCGGGCTGCCTGATGTCATTGTGCCTTCCGCCACGCAATGCGCGGTGCAGGATCTGCCACCTGATACCATCGTCTATCTGCTTGGCAGCCGCTACTGCGAAACCGATCGGCTTTCTGACATCGCATGGAAGCTGTTCGAGAACGTGGCGCCGGGTTGGTCACGGGTCCAGGCGATCTGCGATTTCGTGCACAATCACATCGCATTCGGCTACCAGCATGCGCGGGCCACCATGACGGCTTGGGACGTATTCAACGAGGGCAAGGGCGTCTGTCGCGACTATGCGCATCTTGCCATTGCATTCTGCCGTTGCTTGAACATTCCAGCGCGCTATTGCACCGGCTATCTCGGCGACATCGGCATCCCGCCGCCCCACGCCCCCGGAGACTTTGCAGGCTGGTTCGAAGCCTATCTTGGCGGTCGCTGGTACACATTCGATGCACGCAACAACACTCCGCGAATTGGGCGCGTCCTGATTGCACAAGGCCGCGATGCGGCGGATGTTCCGATTGCCCAGACTTTCGGACCCAACACGCTCGTCAGCTTCAAGGTGTGGACTGATGAACTTGTGTAGAGCGCTCGCCTTGGGCGATTGGGTGCCAGGCGGCTGAGATTGATCTCGCTAACTGATTAGAAGACTGCTACACAGTTCGCATCACCGTGCGCTACGTGGCCGTTATCGGTGACTGAGAGCTTCGCGCTCCCGCCTCAACCCAAGAGAAGGCGGTCAGATGTCAGATTTCGACAAATTCGACATTCGTGAGTGGCTCGTACCACCTTTGTTGGTGCCGGTCTTTCTCGTGCTGCTGATTGCGGTGACGGCCATTTTGTAGCGGCAAGTCGGTTCAATCACCATGCGTCAGAACTGCAAACCGCGGCGTTGAGCCAGTTCAAGCTAACGGGAGCCCAAAATGGCAAACACGGCGATCATCAGGGATGCCTACGGGGTTCCGGCAATCTTCGTTGGTTCGAAGACTGGCCGGGACGATGCGCCCTTTGTTTTCGTGAGGGTCGGAGGTGAGGAGCGCCGGATGCGTTGGTCCGAATGGGATGCTCTTCCGGCCTGGACCGGCGAGCGTCCCACCTGGGCGAGTAAAACCAAATAGCTATGGAGTGTTCAGCATGAGGATGGTTCGAACAGGCACATGGACCGCGGCGCTCTTGCTGGCATTCGCACTGGGCACATTCACGCCAACAGCTTTTGCCGCCGAGCCGAACTGCCGTGCGATCGAAAGTACCAGCGCGCGCCTTTCCTGTTACGATGCGGCATTTCCTCCAAGAACCAGGAAGCCCGATGAAGCCGGCATCGACCCATCGTCAGGTTACAAAGATCCATTTCGTGCGGAAGAAGCCCGAACCGCCGCGAAGCTCAAGAATATTTGCCGCGGTTGCTGAGTCTCGCTTCCGAACATGCGCGCCAATTGAGAGAGCCTGTGAGATGACGAACGATGATGCCAAAGGTTGTCGAGTGGTGCGCCAACGAAAGCGTGCTCTTCATCTGGCTGGCACGGTATTGGATGGGAGGGCAGACCGCACAAGGCGCCAGTGGATGCGGATAGTTGCTGCCAGGAACCGAACAAAGCGCTCGCTATCCGGCAGATAAAGGCGCACTGTCCCACGACCATCGAGCGGCCCATAGCATCTATCGGTGGTGTGAACGCAAGTTGCGCTCCCGCTCAACCCCGCAGCGGAGCGTCATACATGCCGGCTCAACGGTCCCCACGACAATCCTTGACATTCGAATACCGCCTTGCGCAAGAGGCGATCAATCTCCGCCTACAGGCCAACGGGATGCCCGCTGGCGTCCGCCGCGCGGAGCTTCTGCGAAAAGCCCGCCAGATCGATGTTGCTGGGGAGCTCAACAAGTGGCTGACCTCGCCGGGCCTACTGCCGCCATCTTGAATTCAGGTCTCGTTCTCCTTCATCGGGATTTTGCTCTCACCCTCCCGGGGGCTGGTAAGCCGCCGCCTGCGCTTCATTTAAGCGGTCGGCGTTTTTCTCGAGATGGAAAGCCATTGGGCGCGACGTCTAGCGGCTGATCGTGATTTCCATGTAGCTTTCCAGGAACGCCGCTGGAAGAGCGGCTTTAAGCTTTATACCTGACTTGCGGTGCGGTTCGCCGACATCAGCCTTGATTGCAATCCTGGAAATTTGACACGGAGGCTACTGACCGAGACCAATTCGGTGGATGGGCCCAGCTTACAAGCCCTTGTGTTGCCCGACGGGCAAAACACCCAATCCATCGGTCAATCGGCGCCTTAAAAATATTCCACTTTACCGAATTTCGGAAAGGGCGTATGTGTCGTCGCAACCCGGCCCAAGGAAGAGGGGCGTATCGCGATCGTCACGAACGCGGGCCGGGCGGCGGTGGACGCTGATTGCATCGGCGCGAAGAGCTTTCGCAGGGCGGAGAGCCGTGAGCGAAAGCATCGCGCACACGACCGGTGTGATCGGCGTACGGCAAAATCGTGTGGTCCTGGCGCCCGGGGTCTGTGCGCCAAGTCTTGTGGTGATGTGTGCGGTCCAACCGGGCCCACGCATCAGCCATCCGCAAGGCGACGGGGGCAATAGTGCAACGCTCCCCGGGGAGATCACGACATAAGCCGTAAAGCCACTGCGCAGGGAAGGCCGGGATGTCCTGGCTACACCTGTATGCCGCTGTGCAGCTTCTTGTTACGCAGGATTCGCACAGTGGACCGCGGGTGCCAGCCGGCGCCCGGTCTTCCCTGCGCCCTCTCCATTCAAGAGGGTGAAGAGATCAAGCAAAGCTCGGGCGAGATCAGCCGCGAGGATGCGAAGGCGTGTCTCGGAGGCGTAGGATGGGTAGAGCACTTGCGAAACCCATCATGTTTCAACACAGGGGAAGTGTTGATGGGTTTCGCTGCGCTCTACCCATCCTACGAGCTGCGTCCAAATTCCGCTCTCATGCCCCGGACGCAGCGCAGCGCTTCTTCAGCGATGCGCTGCAGAGCCGGGGCCCACGTGGCAGCAAATGCTGTGGCTTCCTGGGTCCCGGCTCTGCGCAGCAGCGTAAGATCGCTGCAGCGCGTCCGGGACACGAGAGTGGTGGGCGCTGGTACTTCACACTCCGTCACGGCGTTCGCACAACAGAGCAGGCGGTATCGTGACGCGGCAAGCTGCAACATCCTTCATGACGCCGGCGTGGCGAAATCCACACGCCTCGCGCGCCGACAACTCCGTCATCAAATTATTGCTTGATGTGCCCAGGTTGTTTCGTCTAGCGTCACCCGCAGGGGTTGGGAATGGCATTCTGTCCATAGCAGCCCGTAGGATGGGTTGAGCCCTTGCGAAACCCATCATCCTCTGCCGCTGAAACGATGGGTATCGCTTCGCTCCACCCATCCTACGGCCGCTCTCAACTTCGGCCTTTCTCGCAAGGAGAACAGGCCGATGCCGGGCACCGGGAAGAAGACGCGTGGAGAGAAGCGGATGACGAAGACCGGAGCCGCGAAGCGGATCGAAGAGCCAACGCCAGCGGCAGCAGGGCAGGCGAGCGCCGGCCTCGGCGAAGCGTCCGGCAGCGCTCCGCACGCGAACGGCGCCCAGGCCGCAAACGAATCCGGGGCTTCCACCGCCGCCGCGCAAGCGGTCCCGCCGCCCAAGACCGTGTCGCAGGTGCTCGGCGAGATCACCTGGCTGATGACGCAGTCGCCGCGCCACAAGGCGATCCCGCTCGGCGATCTCGAATGGCTGGTGATGCCGGCGATCCTGCTGCAGCAGTTCCGCATCTTCTACAAGGGCGAGCAGCCGGTTGGCGTCGCATTCTGGGCGCTGGCGGATGAGACCGTTGCGAAGCGGATCGATGCGGGGGATGTGCGGTTGACGCCGACGGAATGGAAGAGCGGGGCGAACAGGAAGATCATCGATGTGGTTGCTCCGTTTGGGGGCGAAAGCGAGATGCGCGATCAAATAGAGCCCGGTAAGTGGTAAATTCGATGCCGCCTGTGTTCCGCGTTTATGCGTATCGATTGGCTAATGCAGCTTGGTGTGGTCGGCTGCTGTCTGTTGCCGCGAGCTGCCTAGAGCCTACCATTAGGGCGCTTCCGGCTGCATTGTTTTTCCTCAGCTCGCTTAGCTGTCTGAACTTTCCTCTATCTGCCGAGCCGAGTAGCGGTAACGGACTTATATCATCGTCAAAATACCTTTGGTCTATCCCGGAGGTCACGGTACTGGAGGTTGCTCCAGCGACGAACGGCACCGCGGTCCTCCTTCTTCAAGATCGTGAGAAGCGCCTGGCATTGTCGATCGGCGCGAGCGAGCTTAGCACTGGTACCCGCGTTCCAATTCTGAGTGCGAAGATGCTTGCTGCCTCCGCCATCCATTTGGCAGTGGCAGCGGACGGCTCGCTCTGGGTCGGGGGAACGCAGAACATCCGACGTTCGATCGGTGGTGCTCCTTTGTCTGATGGCTACATCGCAAAGCTCGACCCGGCCGGGCACGTGATTCGGGAAATTGAGGTTGCGCGCAATCGTGATAACACAATTGCTGATATAGCGGTTTTGCCCAGCGGTGACGCGGTGATCGTCGGGAGAGAAGACGACGCAAGCTGGCTCGCGCGAATATCTGGAGATGGAGAGATCGTTTGGGAGAAGACGTTCGGCGCGGGCAAAATCGCCTCGGTTACTGTATTGAATGATTTGATTGCGGTAGTGGCTTTCGAAGCTGTCGATGGCCATCCTGTCGGCGCTGCTGTGCGAGTCGCTTTATGGCGGTTTGAGACTGAAGGTCGACTTCTTGATCGTCAACTTGTCCGTGAAGAGCCGGCTCAAAATCCAAGCTCCGCTTGGCTAATGAAAGTTGTTTCCGGACGGGGCGACCTTTACGCAGCGACTGCGTGGACTGAGCCATGGTCGAAGCCTCCTTCGGCAAAGCCATTGAGCGTTGCGCGCATCACTCCGAAGGGCCAGATTATTTGGCAGAAAGACGTTCCCGATACTGTTGTGCCAGGTCGCCTAGGACCCATGCCGTGCCCTCGTACCGTTGTTGCTCCTCTAGACGGTGGTCTGATCACCTTCTGTGTCGCTGCGGAAGGTACAAACCTTTTTTATCTAGAGCGGGCAACGGCCCAAATCACCCGTGATCTTCTCCCCAATACGGTAGAGCGAGTGTGCGACGGATCGAATGGGCGTGCCTCGTTCATGCTCCCGCATTCCGATTCGAGCATTTTGATATTCGGGACCGGCGGGAGTTGCAGTTGGCTTCAAAAGGTCCAGCTCAGGAAAAAGTGAACAAGTCTTGCTGAGCCCGTAGGATGGGTTGAGCCCTTGCGAAACCCATCACTTTCTTCTCGGCCAATTCATGATGACAAATTATCGTCGCAACTTCGTCCCGGGAGGCAGCTTCTTCTTTACCGTCAATCTGGCGGAGCGCAGGCTTTCCCTGCTGACGGACCATGTCGAGATCTTGCGCGCGGCCTTCCGCGAAACACGCCGACGTCATCCCTTCACGATCGACGCCGTCGTTGTGCTGCCCGATCATCTCCATGCGGTATGGTCGTTACCCGAAGGCGATTCCGATTTCGCAACACGCTGGCGACTGGTCAAGTCAGCATTTTCTCGCGGCGTCGAGCGCGGTGAACGAATATCATCGAGCCGCGCCGCAAGGGGCGAACGCGGAATCTGGCAGCGCCGCTATTGGGAGCATGCCATACGCGATGAAGGCGATTTCGTGCGCCATGTCGACTACGTCCACATCAATCCGGTCAAGCATGGGCTGGTCCCGCGCGTATGCGACTGGGCATGGTCCTCGTTTCATCGCCATGTGAGGCTTGGCAATTATCCGGTCGACTGGGCCGGCGATCGTTCGGAGGATGCACACGAATACGGTGAAAGAGGAGAGGGCAGATGATGGGTATCGCTGCGCTCAACCCATCCTACGCGGGCCGGGAATGACGGGGTGAGGCGGGTGCTGAAATCGCGTTGCAGCGCGTCCGGAACACGAGAGGAGACAGTCGTGTGTTTGATGAATTTGGCGAGCGCGCCTGCAATCACACCCCCAGACATGAGAAAGCGCCCGTGGGGGGCGGGCGCTTTCTGTAGTCGACTTGGGGTTGGGGTCGTCTACATATCCACGTGGCGACTTTGGGGGGCTGGTAAAGAGCCGCGTGAATTCAAAAAACTCGTCAGATCTCCTTAGCGAACGAGGGATGCATTCGCGCTGGTGATAACAACCGGCTTGTCGGCCTTGATGACGCGGGCGGTCTGGGTCAGACCTTCGTCCGAACCCGTGCGTGCCGTGATGCCGAGGCCCGCCACCGCGATCCCTGCGACGAGGGCAACGACCACGACTTTCAAATGGGTCGCGCGATCTGCGCTGTAGATCGAGTGGTTCATGGAAGCCTCCTGCCGCCATCTACCCGAAGTAGTCGCCGGCCGTTTCAGGCAGGTTCATGCTTCCGGTGCCCAACAACCTAGTATTGGGGGGATTCGTTCCCAAGAGGCCATCACAAGAGCGTGACAGGACGTGAAAGATCGCGATCAAAAGCGACCCTTGATCGTGCATTTTTGCAATTATTTCAAAGCTGTAATGTGCCTGTCAGGCGCCTTGTCGAGGTTTGGTCCACAAGGCGCCAGGAACTCAGAAACCATTTGCCTGTGGCCGAAAAACACACGGCTTCTTAAGGCAAATCAGATGCTTCCGACAGTTTTCAATCTCGCCCTGGGGTGGATCTCGGCCTGCGACAGCACCGTCGTCTGGGCCCGGAACCGCTCAACCAGGGACCGGACGAAGGGACGAATTGCCGCAGAGGTGACCAGCACCGGCGCCTCGCCTTCGCGGGCGGCGCGCTCGAACGCCTCGCGCACGCCGGTCATGAACTCCGACAATTTCGAGGGCTGCATCGCAAGGCTGCGCTCTTCGCCCTGGCCGATGATGGATTCGGCAAAGGCCTGCTCCCACCGCGCCGACAGCGCGATCAGCGGCAGATAGCCGGCATAGGAGGTGTTCTGCGCGCAGATCTGCCGCGCCAGGCGGGCCCGGACATGCTCGACCATGGTGGCGGGATTGCGCGAGAAGGCGAGCGAGTCGGCGATGCCTTCGAGGATGGTGGAGAGATCGCGGATCGAGATGCGCTCGGCGAGCAGCAGCTGCAGCACGCGCTGGATGCCGGAGACCGTGACCTGTCCCGGCACGATGTCCTTGACCAGCTCGCCCTGCTCCTTCGGCAGCTCCTTGAGCAGCTTCTGCACCTCGCCGTAGGAGAGCAGGTCCGACATGTTGGCCTTAAGCAGCTCGGTGAGATGGGTCGAGAGCACGGTCGCGGCGTCGACGACGGTGTAGCCCTTGAGCGAGGCCTCCTCCTTGAGGCTGGCGTCGACCCAGGTCGCGGGCAGGCCGAAGGTCGGCTCGGTGGTGTGGATGCCGGGCACCTGCACCTGGCTGCCGCCGGGGTCCATCACCATGAACTGGTTCGGCCAGATCTTGCCGGTGCCGGCGTCGACCTCCTTGATCTTGATGATGTAGGTGTTGGCCTCGAGCTGGACGTTGTCGAGGATGCGCACCGCCGGCATCACAAAACCCATCTCGATCGCGAGCGAACGGCGCAGCGCCTTGATCTGCTCGGTGAGGCGGTCGGTGCCGTCGGGGCCGTTGACCAGCGGCAGCAGCGCATAGCCGAGCTCGATCTTGAGGTCGTCGATCTTGAGCGCCGCCGAGATCGGCTCTTCGGCCGCCGCCGTGCCCGCCGCACCCGGCGTTCCCGCAGCGGGTGCGGCCATGGCGGCTTCCTCGGCCTTGGCCGTCACCCGATTGCGGTTGCGGGCGTGCCAGGCGAGCGCACCGGCGCCGGTGCCGAGCGCCAGGAAGGGGAGGGTCGGGATGCCCGGCAGGGCCGCCAGCACCAGCATGACCGCCGAGGACATCGCGAGCGCCTGCGGATAGCCGGAGAACTGCTTCATCAGCGCCTTGTCGGCGGCGCCGGAGACGCCGGCCTTGGAGACGAGCAGGCCGGCCGCGGTCGAGACGATCAGCGCCGGCACCTGGGTGACGAGGCCGTCACCGACGGTCAGCAGCGTGTAGCTGCGCCCCGCATCGGCAAAGGACATGCCCTGCTGCGCCACGCCGATGATCATGCCGCCGACGACGTTGATGAAGACGATCAACAGGCCGGCGATGGCATCGCCGCGGACGAATTTGGAGGCACCGTCCATGGCGCCGAAGAAGCCGCTCTCGTCCTCCAGCTCCTTGCGGCGGTGCTTGGCGACCTTTTCGTCGATCAGGCCGGCGCCGAGGTCGGCGTCGATCGCCATCTGCTTGCCGGGCATGGCGTCGAGGTGGAAGCGGGCGGCGACCTCGGCGATACGGCCCGAACCCTTGGTGATGACGACGAAATTGACGATGATCAGGATGGCGAAGACGATGATGCCGATGACGAAATTGCCGCCCATCACGAAGCTGCCGAAGGCCTCGATGACGTGACCGGCGGCCGCCGTGCCCTCGTGCCCGTGCGACAGGATCAGCCGGGTCGAGGCCATGTTGAGCGACAGGCGCAGCATGGTCGAGATCAGCAGGATGGTCGGGAAGGCCGAGAATTCCAGCGGTGTCTGGATGAACAGCGAGGTCATCAGGATCAGGATCGAGAGCGTGATCGAGATCGCCAGGAACAGGTCCAGCACGATCGCGGGCAGCGGCAGGATCAGCACCACCAGGATGGTGAGGATGCCGAGCGCCAGCGCGATGTCGCCGCGCTTGAGGACGTTGACGATCTCGTTGAGGGAGGGAATCGAGGGCCTTGCGCTGCCTACGCCCTGTCCCGCGGTGACGTCGACCATGGTAGCTGCCTCCCCGCGCGACTGCCGTCCGCGCGCCCCAAATGTCTGCGCGGCGGCCGAAGGGCCGCCGTTCCGAAAGTGAGGCACCGCACTGGCGTCCACGGGAGCTCCCGTTTTACGCGGCTGACGACACTCGACTTCACCCGGCAATTCTTGCCGGGTGTATGGTTAGCAAAGGGTTAACGCGGGGGTGGGAAGAGGGGCGGACCGGGGTGTTTTGGGAGCCAAGGTCGTCATTCCGGGTTCGCGCCGCGCGCGCCCCGGAGTGACCGGGCAACCCCTACTTCGCCTTGTCGATCTTGGTCACCGTATACCCCGACGCCGCCTCCTCGGCCTCGAAGGTCACCTTGTCGCCGACCTTCACCTGCTTGAGCAAAGCGGGGTCCTTGACGCGGTAGACCATGGTCATGGGGTCCTCCATGCCGAGGCTCTTCGCCGGCCCATGCTTGAGCGTGATCTTGCCGGCGCCCTCGTCGATCTTTTTGACCTCGCCGTTGATCGCGGCGGCCCCCGCCGCGAGGGCGGCAGTGGTAAGGCCGACAGCCAGCGTCAGCGCTGCGGCAATGCGGATGATGCGGTTCATGGGAGGCTCCTTTGTCGCTACTTCACGGTGACGTGGCCGACCATGCCGTAGTCGCGATGGTCGGGAATGAGGCAGGAAAATTCGAACGTGCCGGCCTTGCTGAACTTCCAGAGGATCTCGGCCGTCTTGTTCGGCGCGAGCCTGACGCCGTTGGGATCCTCGTGCTCCATGTGCGGATGCTTTTTCATCTCCACCGCATGGGCGAGATTCTCCTTGGGCGTGGCGAGCAGGAATTCATGGTCCTCCTTGCCGACATTGCGCAGCACGAAACGGACCTGTTCGCCGCGCTTGACGTCGATTTTGGCCGGCGCGTAGTCCATCTCGTTGAGCAGGATCTCGATGGTGCGCGCGGGCTTGTTGGGATCGCCGGGTTCGCCGGCCGAAAAACTCGCGTGCCCGTGCTTGTCGTGCGCAAGGACCGGCGCGGTCGACAGCGCCGCCAGCGCGAGGCCGAGCTTGATCGTCTTCTTCATCGTCATCTCCAGTTGGTGGTTCATCGAAACGCTCACATCTTCATCTTGTGCGTCGGCTTGCCCGGCTGCCGCACTGGTGCCGCATCGGGCGCCTCGACCTCGTAGGCGACGGTGCCTTGCGGGAATTTGTACGGGCCGGGATCGCGATAATCGTCGCGTGCGAGGTCCTCGCGGATCTTCATCACCGTGAACATGCCGCCCATCTCGATCGGCCCGAACTGGCCGGTGCCCGTCATCATCGGCAGCGTGTTGTCGGGCGCGGGCATCTCCATGTTGCCCATCGCCATGCCGGTCGAGCCCATCGCCATGCTGTCAGGCGCGAGCTTGCCGACCGCCTTGGCGAGGTCCTTGCGCGACACGCCGATCAAATTGCGCACCGCGTGCCCCATCGCATTCATGGTGTGATGCGACTTGTGGCAGTGGAATGCCCAGTCGCCGGGATTGTCGGCGAGCACGTCGAACACGCGCACCGCGCCGACCGGCACGTCGGTCGTCGTCTCCGGATATTGCGCGCTCTCCGGAATCCAGCCGCCATCGGTGCAGGTCACCGCGAAGCTGTGGCCGTGCAGATGGATCGGATGGTTGGTCATGCTGAGATTGCCGATCCGCACGCGCACCTTGTCGCCGAGCCTGACCGGCAGCGGATCGATGCCGGGAAACACCCGCGCATTCCAGGTCCACATGTTGAAGTCGGTCATCTCGTTGACCTGCGGCAGATAGGTGCCGGGATCGACGCGATAGGTGCTCATCACAAAGACGAAGTCGCGGTCGACCGGCCGGAAGTTCGGATCGCGCGGATGCACGACGACCATGCCCATCATGCCCATCGCCATCTGCACCATCTCGTCGGAATGCGGGTGGTACATGAAGGTCCCGCTCTTCCTCATCTCGAACTCGTAGACGAAGGTCTTGCCCGGCTGGATGTGCGGCTGGGTCAGCCCGCCGACGCCGTCCATGCCGCTCGGAATGATCATGCCGTGCCAGTGCACGGTGGTGTATTCGGGCAGGCGGTTGGTGACGAAGATGCGGACCTTGTCGCCCTCGACCGCCTCGATCGTCGGGCCCGGCGACTGGCCGTTGTAGCCCCACAGATTCACCTTCATGCCCTCGGCGAATTCGCGCACCACGGGCTCGGCGACGAGATGGAATTCCTTCCAATCGCCGTTCATGCGAAACGGCAGCGACCAGCCGTTCAGCGTGACGACGGGGCGATAGTCGGGCCCGCTGACGGGATGCAGTGGCGGCTGCATCACCACCTTGTCCATGTGCGCAGCTTCCGGGATAGATGCCGCCTGCACGCGGCCCTGGACCGCGGATGCGCCGACGAGCGCGGCGGTGCCCAAAAACCCTCTGCGGGAAAACATGCCGGCCTCCATCTCAGTGGCCGCCGTCGGCAGGCGCTGCCGCGGCGATGGTGGTTGAAGTGTCGCCGCCCGCAGCAGGCGCGCCGCCGCCGTTGACGGCGGTTTGCAGATCGGACTGGGCGAGGAAGAATCGTTGCCGGGCGTCAATCGCGCCGCGCAGCGAGGCCAGACGCTGTCGTGCCTCGGTGAGCAGCGCAAAGATATCGACCTGCATGCTGGAGAAGCGGAGCTGCATCTCCTCGGTGATGATCTTACGCAACGGGATGATCTCGCGCTGGTAGTGGCTGGCGACGTCGTAAGCCGAGCGATAGATACGATAAGCATCGCGTGCCTCCGAGCGCACGTTGACGGCGCGCTCGGTCAGGCGGTTGAAGGCGAGATTGTAAGTCTCGGCCGCCTGCCGCACGCGGACTTCGCCGCCGTCGAAGATCGGGATCTGGAACTGCACGTCGAATCCGCGTTCGCGGAAGGGCGCGCCTTCGGGATCCCGAGTGCGGCGGGAGATGCCGGCGAGATCGAGCAGCGTCACGAAGCGCGTCGCCTCGGTGAGGTTCAGCGACTTCGCCAGCGCCGTCAGCTCCAGCCGGGCGATCTGCAGATCGATGCGATGGGCCACCGCATCGGCCTCGATCAAGGGCAGTGCCTGCGGCCGGCGCGGCAGCGGTGGCAATTGGTTGGGCAGACGGAAGTCGAGGCCGCCGTCCCACAATCCCATCAGCCGCGCGAGCTTTTCGCGCGCACTCGCCGCAGCCTGGCGCGCGCTGGCGAGGTCGGCGGTGGTCTCGGCGTAAAACACCTGCTCGCGGGCCTGGTCGAGCTTGTTGAGCGAGCCGGTCTCGCCGAGCTTGACCGCGAGCTGCGCTGTCGATTCCGCCGTCGCCTTCGCATCCGTCAGCAGCGCCACCATCTCGTTGCCGGCGACAGCACGCACGTAGGTGCCGCGGACGTCGGCGGCGAGCCGCAACGTCGCCAGCGCCGCGCGCAACTGCGCCTGGCGGAACCGGTCGCGGGCAATGTCGGAGCGGAACGGCAGGGTGGCGAGCGCAAGGATGTCGCCGACCACCTGGCGCTCGATCTCGCTGGCGCCGTTGCCTGATATCCGCGAGATCGAGAACACGGGATTGGACGGCAGGCTCTGCTCGACCAGATCGGTCTCGGCCAGCGCCAGCTCGTTATAGACGGCTTGCAATCCCTTGTTGTTGAGCAGTGCGATCTGAACGGCGGTCTCCACGTTCAGCGTCCGCGAGAGCAGTTGGCGGACACGTTCATCGACTGCGCCCGCTCCCTCGGGCGTGCGAACGAAGGCGACATCCTTGTTGATGGTCTGGCTCGTCAGCTCGGAGACCGCGCTCATGCCGCTGTCGGGCGAGAACGCGGCGCAGCCGGCAAGACCGGGTGCGCAAAGGCTGAGCGTGGCGAGAACGAGCAGGCCTCGCGCGAATTGATGTGTCATGGCGCGCTCCTACCGGTCTTGCTTCGGCTGCGGCGTCACGGCCTCGTTGCGGTCGCGCCATGGCGCCGGCGCTGCAGGCCGCAGGCTGGTGTAGGGCGCAATGGTCGACCCATAGCCGACAGGCGCGACCTTCGCCGAGGGATCAGCGGGATCGGCGCCGGCGACTTGCGTCGTTGCCGGCATGCAGCCGGACAGCGCCAGCGCAAGTGCGGCCAGCAACGGCCAATGGAATCGAAAGTGTCGTCCTCGCGCCGTAGATGCGGCGGCGGACGTCGCCACGGAAAGCGTCAGCATGATTCATCCCTGATCTGAAAGACCACAGGTCCGCGCGCGCAAACGCGCGTTCGGCCCGAAATCGTCGTGTCAGATCAGGCGATGGGAGGGCGGTAGTGCAGGGGCGGCGCCGTGCTGTGCAGGCTGGCCACGATCTCGGGGGCACAGGCGGAGACGGGCTGAAGCGGCTTGGCGAAGCCAGGCAGATCGGCCGGCAGCGCGCTGATGCACATCATCGCGCAGCACGGTCCGGCCGTGCCCTTGCCGCCATGATGATGCGAAGAAGCGGGCGCGTCCTGCGCGGCGGCCTGGTGATGCGCGTGTGCCGCCGCGTGATCGTGCGAGCTGCCGTCGTGCATGTGACCGCCCGGCATCTGCTGATGCACCGGTGCGAGATCGGCCAGCAGGGTCTCATCGAGACACGGCGCCGGGCCGCTGCCCCAGGCGAGGCTTGCCGCCGGCGCGAGCACGCAAAACAGATAGGCGAGGGCAATGAAGCGTCCCACCTTGATCCGCATCGATCGTGTCAATCGCAGCAACATTCCGCCGACATGCTTTCGCGCGGCGATTTGCTCACGCGGATTGCAAACTAATGGCAAATCGCGCGTTCGCCAAGCTGCTTCTTACCGCAGTGCACCGCGCATGCCCAATATCGCGCCACGATGCTTGACCCTGTGACGATCCGCGGGCCATGTTCCGCCCCGTGCACGCGCCAAATCACTCCGGACAAACGCCTGGAACATTCAGCCCTGATTCCCGTCAGGCCTGGATACGGCTTGTGCTTGCGCTGGTGATCGGCTCGATCGGTGGCGTCGGCATGTGGGCGATCGTGGTGATGCTTCCCGCGGTGCAGACGGAATTCTCCGCCACCCGCGGCGCGGTGTCGCTGGCCTTCACCCTCATGATGTTCGGCTTCGGGCTCGGCGGCGTGATCGCCGGCAAGATCACCGACCGATTCGGCATCGTGCCGGCAATGGCGATCAGCATCGCCTTCCTCGGCGTTGCCAATGTGCTCGCGGGGCTGTCCGGGCAACTCTGGCAGTTCGTGGCAGCCTATTTTCTGATTGGGCTCGGAACGTCGGCGACCTTCGCGCCACTGATGGCGGAGGCTTCGCACTGGTTCGAGCGCTATCGCGGCCTCGCCGTGACCATCGTCGCGAGCGGCAATTATTTCGCCGGAACGATGTGGCCCCCGATCGTGAACTGGGGCATGCAGGAGGTTGGCTGGCGCTACACTCATATCGGCATCGGGCTCGTCTGCGTCAGCCTGATGACGATCCTCGTGCTGGTCCTGCGCGCACAGATTGGTCACGACAAGGTCCACGACCACGCCAATGCGCCGCCGCCGCGCGTCGATCTCAAGCTGTCGACCAACACGCTGACGGTGCTGCTCTCGATCGCCAGCATTTCCTGCTGTGTCGCCATGGCGATGCCGCAGGTGCATATCGTCGCCTATTGCGGCGATCTCGGCTACGGCGTGGCGCGCGGCGCCGAGATGCTGTCGCTGATGATGGCCTGCGGCATCGTCTGCCGGATCGGCTCGGGCTTCCTCGCCGACAAGATCGGCGGCATCCGCACGCTGCTGGTGGGATCGCTGGCGCAGGGATTCGCGCTGGTGTTCTATCTGTTCTTCGACAGCCTCGCCTCGCTCTATCTCATCTCCGCGATGTTCGGCCTGTTCCAGGGCGGCATCGTGCCGAGCTACGCCATCATCGTGCGCGAGGCGATGCCGGCGAGCGAAGCCGCAACGCGCGTCGGCATCGTGATCTTCGCCTCGGTGTTCGGCATGTCCTTCGGCGGCTGGGTGTCGGGCATCATCTTCGATGCGACCGGTTCCTACGCCGCGGCGTTCGCGAACGGTGTGGCGTGGAACGCGCTCAATATCGGCATCGTCCTGACGCTGCTGATCCGCTCGCGGATGAAGTCGGCCAGGACCGGACCGGGCTTTGCAACCTAAGCCGCCTGTCCCGCCTTCAGCAGCGAGCAGCCGGTGATCTTGTAGCTGCCGTCCGCCTGCTGCTCGAGCGTGTACAGGGCCTCCCACGCCTCGCCATTGGCGTCGATGATATGAACGCGCTGTGCGATCCAGCCGCCTTCGCTCTTGCTGTCTCCGAACTCGAAACTCTTGTGCCGGTAGACCGGCGCGTAGCCGTTCTGCACCAGGGACATGAAGATGTCGGGTGCAGGGAAGATCTCCTTGATCGCCGGCGCGGCGTGGGAATAGGCCGCGGCCGCATCGTCGCGCGCAAAAGCCTGCTCCTGGGCGCGGATGACGCCCTGTGCCGTCGCGACATCGTCGGCGCGTGCTGAGATAGGGTTGAAGGCAATAATGAGAGCGACCAGCAAGGCGGCAATGCGCATGACAGGCTCCGCGTTGAAATCCCGGCAATGCTGATCCTAGCATGACCTCAGGGAAATACGGGCGCGCTATCGCTTCCGTTTCACCGCCGGCTTCGCTGGCTTGGCCACGCGCGCCCTGGTCTTGGCAGCGGATTGCACCCGCAGCCCGTCGACGAACACGTCGAGCAGGCGCAGCACCGAGGATTGCCATCCCGGCTTATCGTGCATGTAGCACATCCCGAAAAACGCCCGCAGCAGGTCCTCCGGAACGATGTCGGCGCGCATCTGGCCGGCTGCGACCGCGCGCTCGAGCAGCGAGCCGATCGCCTTGGTCAGCCGGTCCATCGAGAAAACGGCAAGTTCCGACGAGCTCTGATACGCCAGCGCCAGCGCGGCCAACATGCCTTTTTTCGTGGCGACGAATTCGACGGCGGACTGCAGCCAGCGCCGCAGCGCCTCGACCGGATCCTTGGCGCTTCGCAGATGCTCGGCAAGCTCGCTGAGCTGCTCGACCTCGCGTCGGTACACGGCCTCGAACAGATCCTCGCGCGTCGGAAAATGCCGATAGAGCGTGCCGATGCCGACGCCGGCGCGCTTGGCCACGGCCTCCAGGCTCGCTTCCGGGCCGCCCGCGTTGAAAACGGCCTTGGCGGCTTCGAGCACGCGCTCGCGATTGCGCACGGCATCGGCGCGGGGCTTCCGGGTCTGGTCGCTGTGGTCGTCCATATCGGGCAATGTAGATCACGAATTGGTTAGATTGAACCCTTGTTGAACCCTTGCCGGGCTGCATCGCGTTGGTGGCGCATGGGCTTTTGACCAATTCCAATATTTTTCCACCGGCCCTTGTTAAGCGGAGGGAGCCTCCGTATCTTCGCCTGGATGTTGGCCGGCTTCTGCCCGCGTCAACGTAGATCGACGGCGGCCACGGCGGTGGCGCGCTGCGCGATCACTCATGTCCAAATCTGATCGGAGCCTTGTATGAACCACTCCATCAGCCTCACCGTGAACGGTGCGCGGCGCGACTTCGTCCTCGACGATCCGCGCGTCACGCTGCTCGATCTCTTGCGTGAGCGCCTCCATCTCACCGGAACCAAGAAGGGATGCGACCGCGGCCAGTGCGGCGCCTGCACAATTCTGGTCGACGGCAAGCGTATCAACTCGTGCCTCGCGCTCGCGGTCAGTCATGACGGAGCCGATATCCTCACCATCGAGGGCGTTGCGCGCGGCGACCAGCTGCATCCGGTGCAGGCCGCCTTCATCGCCCATGACGGCTTTCAGTGCGGCTTCTGCACGCCCGGCCAGATCATGAGCGCGATCGGCATGATGCAGGAAGCGCAGGCCGGCAACGATCCCGAACGCATCCGCGAATGCATGAGCGGCAATCTGTGCCGCTGCGGCGCCTATGCCGGCATCGTCGATGCCGTGCTCGACGCGCAAGGACGCGCTGACGAAACCAAACAGAGGCGCCCGGCATGAAACCGTTCGATTATGTCAGGCCCGCCACCGTCACTGAAGCCGTTGCCGCCGCCGCCCAGCCCGGCGCCGTCTATCTCGCCGCTGGCACCAATCTGCTCGATCTGATGAAAGGTGGCGTCAGCCGTCCGGATCGTCTCGTCGACGTCACGCACCTCGAAGGGCTCGACGGCATCGAGCGCCTCGCCGATGGCGGCCTGCGCATCGGCGCCCTGGTGAGCAACGCCGATCTCGCGCATGATGCGGACTTCGCAAGGGCCTATCCCGCCGTCGCGGAAGCCCTTCTCTCCGGTGCATCCGCGCAATTGCGCAACGCCGCGACCGTCGGCGGCAATCTCTTGCAACGGACGCGTTGTGCGTATTTCTACGACACTGCCAGCCGCTGCAACAAGCGCGAGGCCGGCAGCGGCTGCGACGCCCGCGGCGGCGAGAACCGCACCCACGCGGTGCTCGGCTGGAGCGAGAATTGCATCGCCACGCATCCCTCCGACTTCTGCGTGCCGCTGGTCGCGCTCGATGCCGTCGTGGAGATCGAGGGACGGGATGGCCGGCGCGAGATCGCGCTCGACGAGCTGCATCGCCTGCCCGGCGATACGCCCGGGCGCGAGTCCGCGCTCGAGCCCGGCGATCTCATCGTTGCGGTGCGCCTGCCGCCGGCGGCCCGCGAATTTGCCGCGCATGCGCGCTACCTCAAGGTTCGCAAGCGCACCTCCTACGCCTTCGCGGTGGTCTCGGCCGCGGCTGCGTTGCGGATCGAGAACGGCAGGATCGCCGAAGCGCGGCTCGCACTTGGCGGTGTCGCCGCAAAGCCCTGGCGCGCCCGCGCTGCGGAGGACGTTCTCAAGAGCGTCGCGCCCACGGCCGACGCCTTCCAGGAAGCCGCCTGGCGTGCGCTCACCGACGCAAAGCCGTCCGGCGACAACGCCTTCAAGATCGAGCTCGCGCGCCGCATCGTCGTGCGCGCGCTGACCCTCGCCGCCGCCGGGACGCCCGCGCGCCTGCCCGCCCTGCCGGCCTCTCCCTTTGCCTCGACGTCCGGAGCCATCCATGCCTGAGCTCAACCTCACCAGCGCACCCGCCCATCTCAGGCACGGCTCGAACATCGGCCAGCCGCTGACCCGCCGTGACGGCGTCCTCAAGGTCACGGGGCAGGCGACCTATGCCGCCGACAATCATCCGCCCGGCATGCTGTTTGCGGTGATCGCGACCTCCAGCATCGCGCGCGGACGTGTGGCGTCGCTCGATGTCGCTGCCGCCAAACGTCATCCCGGCGTCGTCGACGTCATGACGCCGGACCACAAGCCACCGCTCGCCATCGACCCCGAGATCAAGACCAATCCCTTCGTGTTTCGGATGGAGGCTTTGCAGAGCAACGAGGTCCGCTACGCCAATCAGCCGATCGCCGTCGTGATCGCCGAGACGCTTGAAGCCGCGACGGAAGGTGCCGCGCTGCTGGCGCCGCGCTACGAGGCGCAGCCTCCGCTCATCGGCCTCGATGCCGGCGAGAGTTTTGTGCCGCCCGTCGTCGGCGTCGGCAACCCCACCGAAAATCACCGCGGCGATGTCGAGGCGGGCCTTGCCTCGGCCGAGACGCAAATCGACGCGACCTATGAGACGCCGCCGCAATATCACAACGCGATGGAGCCGCATGCGGTCGTGGCTCGCTGGGATGGCGACAAGCTGTCCGTGGACATGCCGACCCAGGGCCTGAAGCTGTCGCTCGCGCGCATCGCCGAGCTGTTCGGCATCGCGCACGACAAGATCCACATCCGCAGCCCGTTCCTCGGTGGCGGCTTCGGATCGAAGGGGCTCATGGGCGGTCCGCCGGTCCTCGGCATCATGGCCGCGAAGCTGGTCGGCAGGCCGGTCAAGCTGGTGCTGCGCCGTGAGCAGATGTATGGCCCGGTCGGCCATCGCGCGCCGACCCGTCAGCGCTTGCGCATCGGCGCCGACGGCGAGGGACGTCTGACCGCGCTCGATCACCATGCGAGGACCGTGTCGAGCACGTTCGACGATTTCTACGAGCCGGCGGCCGACGCCTCGCACACGCTCTATGCGGCACCTGCGATCCGCACCTCACATGACGCCGTGCGCGTCAACACCGGCACGCCGCTGTTCATGCGCGCACCGGGCGAGGCGACGGGATCAATCGCCCTGGAGAGCGCGATCGACGAGATGGCCTGGGCCTGCGGCATCGATCCGCTCGCCTTCCGCCTGAAGAACTATGCCGAGGTCGAGCCGATCACCGGCAAACCGTTCTCGTCAAAGGCGCTGCGGGCCTGCTACGATCAGGGCGCGGCGCGCTTCGGCTGGGAGAAGCGTCCGCTGCAGCCGCGGCAGATGCGCGATGATGCCGGCCTGCTGGTCGGCTGGGGCATGGGCACCGCGACCTTCCCGGCACTGATGTTCCAGGCCGAAGCGCGCGCGGCGATCCGCCGCGACGGCTCAGGCGTGATGGAGATCGGTGCGCACGACATGGGGCAGGGCGCCTGGACGGCCCTGGCCCAGATCGCCGCCGACGCCGTCGGCCTCGATATCGACCGCGTCGCGTTCAAGGCGGGGACATCGGACCTGCCCGATGCCGGCATCGCCGGCGGCTCCGCGCACACCGCGACCGCGGGAGCTGCGATCCACAGCGCCGGCGCGGCCGTGATCGCAAAGCTCGCCGATCTTGCCACCGGTGACGAGCGATCGCCGCTGTTCGGGGCCGGCAATGCCGGCGTGATCGCGCGCGACGGCCGGTTGATCCGACGCGACGACGAGAGCCGCGGCGAGAGCTACACGGAGATCCTCGCGCGCGCCGGCGTCGCCGAGGTCGAGGCGCGCGGCACCGGTGCGCCGAACCCTGCGGCGATGGAGGAATATGCGATGCATGCCCATGGCGCCGTGTTCGCGGAGGTGAAGGTCGATCCCGAGCTCGGCCAGGTCCGCGTCACCCGCATGGTCGGCGCCTTCGCGGCCGGGCGCATCGTCAACCCGCGGATGGTGCAAAGCCAGCTGTTCGGCGGCATGATCTGGGGGATGTCGTTTGCGTTGCACGAGGAGGCCGTCACCGACCGGCGCAGCGGCCGGATCATGAACGCTGATCTCGGCGAGTACCATGTCCCCGTGAATGCCGACGTGCCGCCGCTCGAAATGATCACGGTCGAGGAGCACGACCCGCATGTCAACGCGCTCGGCATCAAGGGCGTCGGCGAGATCGGCATCACCGGCAGTGCCGGCGCGGTCGCGAACGCCGTCTGGCACGCGACCGGTGTGCGCGTGCGCAAATTCCCGATCCGGATTGAGGAGTTGCTGACGCAGCGTTGAGGCGGCAGGCGGGGCGAGCCCTGCTCGCTCCGCAGCGGCGATCAGTTCACCATCCTGCGGAGAGCCTTGATCTGCTCTCTCTGCGCTTCGATGTGTTTTGCGATGGCCTTGCGCAGCTCGCGCGAGTGGAGCTTGTCGGTGTCGCGCAGGACTTCGTCGAGCGCAGCTTCCGCATTGACAAGAGTGATCTTCATGCGCGGGCCTCTGTTACGAAGCGGCCCCGGAATACCCTGGAGTCCGGGGCCATAACCTCAGCACCTCTAAGCCAGGCTGCTCGGCTACGGTTCGTAATATATAGCGGTCTGGCGCACAGAAATGAGATGGCTCAACCACCGTAAGATACCGGTGGCCGCCCGCAACCTTCCGGATGCGACTGTTCGCAATTCAGAACGTCGGCGGCGTGCAGGCCGAGATCACCTCGCACGGCTTGCCGCCGACGCAGCGGAACCGATGCGGGCGGCGGCTCTCGAAGTAATAGGCATCGCCGGGGTTGAGGATGCGCCGCTCGTCCTCGACGGTGACTTCGAGCTTGCCCGAGATCACGATGCCGCCTTCCTCGCCGTCATGGACGAGGTGGACGCGTCCGGTGTCGCTGCCGGGCTCGTAGCGTTCTTTCAGGATCTGCAGGCTGCGACCGAACAGATTGTCGCCGACCTGCCGGTACGAGATCGGCTTCTTGCCGACTTCGGTCAGCTCCTCGGCGCGGTAGAAGATCTTGCGCCTGGACTCCGGCTCCAGCGCGAAAAACTCGGCGAGCCCCATCGGGATGCCGTCGAGGATGCGCTTGAGCGCGCCGACCGAGGGGTTCATCTGGTTGGATTCGATCAGCGAAATCGTCGAATTGGTGACCCCGGCACGCTTGGCCAGCTCGCGCTGCGACAGCTTGTGGCGCGCCCGGATGAATCGCAGCCGTCCACCGATGTCGACGCTCATGGCCCAGGTCCTGTGTTGCAGGTGTTGCGGATCGCGCAAATATGGCCCGACAGCCCCAGCTAAATCAATGGCTTGCAGGTCACCAGAAAAGGACTTGTTGCGCATTCCAAGCCGTGGCTCTGCTAGAGGGTCAGCAAAGGAGCGCGGCCGTGACCCTTCATCAGATTCCGAACACTATCAAGACCGACTCGTTCTGGATGCCGTTCACGGCCAACCGGCAGTTCAAGAAGGCGCCGCGCCTGTTCTCCTCGGCCGAGGGCATGCACTACACCACCGTCGACGGCCGCAAGGTGATCGACGGCTCCGCCGGCCTGTGGTGCGTCAATGCCGGCCACGGCCGCAAGCAGATCGCCGCCGCAGTCGAGCGCCAGCTGATGACGCTGGACTTCGCGCCGTCGTTCCAGATGGGCCATCCGCTGGCGTTCGACTTCGCCGAGCGTCTCGCCGAGATCGCGCCGAAGGGCCTCGACCGCATCTTCTTCACCAATTCCGGCTCCGAATCGGTCGACACCGCGCTGAAGATCGCGCTCGCCTATCACCGCGCCAACGGCCAGGCGAGCCGCACCCGCCTGATCGGCCGTGAGCGCGGCTATCACGGTGTCGGCTTCGGCGGCACCTCGGTCGGCGGCATGGTCGCCAACCGCCGCGCCTTCGCGACGCTGCTGCCGGGCGTCGACCACATCCGCCATACCCACGATCTCACCCGCAACGCCTTCGCCAAGGACCAGCCGGAGCATGGCGCCGAGCTCGCCGACGATCTCGAGCGGCTGGTGGCTCTGCACGGCGCCGAGACGATCGCCGCCGTCATCGTCGAGCCGGTGCCGGGCTCGACCGCGGTGCTGCCGCCGCCGAAGGGCTACCTGCAGCGCCTGCGCGAGATCTGCGACAAGCACGGCATCCTCCTGATCTTCGACGAGGTCATCACCGGCTTCGGCCGTCTCGGCACGCCGTTCGCCGCCAACTTCTTCGGCGTCACGCCTGATATGATGACGACCGCCAAGGGCATCACCAACGGCACCATTCCCTGCGGCGCGGTGTTCGCGCATCGCAAGGTGCATGACGCCATGATGATCGGCCCGGAAAACGTCATGGAGCTGTTCCACGGCTACACCTATTCGGCGCATCCGACCGCCTGCGCTGCGGGCATCGCGACGCTCGACATCTACAAGGACGAGGGCCTGCTCACGCGCGGTGCGTCGATCGCCGAATACTGGCGCGACGCGCTGCATTCGCTGAAAGGCCTGCCCAACGTCATCGACATCCGCAATTGCGGGCTGATGGGCGCCGTCGAGCTGTCGCCGCGTGACGGTGCGGTCGGTGCGCGTGGCTACGACGTCATGGTCGACTGCTTCAATCGCGGGCTGTACTTCCGCATGAGCGGCGACTCCTTTGCGCTGTCGCCCCCGCTCATTGTCGAGAAGAGCCATATCGACGATATCGTGTCGATCCTTGGTGACGCCATCAAGCGGGTGGCCTGATAATTGCTCTCGCCGTTGCGAGTTGTTTCCTTGCAGCGGCGAGCGTGATGCCGCGGGAGTTTGACCAAGCGTGAAAGTTCTGATCCTCGGCAGCGGTGTCATCGGTGTCACCTCTGCCTACTACCTTGCGCGTGCCGGCCACGAGGTCACGGTCGTCGACCGTCAGCCTGAGCCGGCGCTGGAGACCTCTTTCGCCAACGCCGGCGAAGTGTCGCCCGGCTATTCCTCGCCCTGGGCGGGCCCCGGCGTGCCGGTAAAGGCGGTCAAGTGGCTGCTGATGAAGCACGGCCCGCTCGTGATCCGGCCGAAGCTCGATCCGGTGATGTGGGTCTGGCTGCTCAAGATGCTGCGCAATTGCACCAGCGCACGTTACGCGGTCAACAAGAGCCGGATGATCCCGATCGCGGAGTACAGCCGCGATTCCCTGCGCGATCTGCGCCGCGACATCGGCATCCAGTATGATGAGCGCTCGCAAGGCACGCTGCAGCTGTTCCGTTACCAGGCCCAGCTCGACGGCACCGCTGAGGACATCGCCGTGCTCAAGCAATACGGCGTGCCGTTCGAGGTACTGAGCCGCGAGGGCTGCATCGCGGTCGAGCCGGCGCTCGCAGGCGTGAAGGAAAAGTTCGTCGGCGGGCTTCGTCTGCCGCAGGACGAGACCGGCGACTGCCACATGTTCACGCAGGCGCTGGCCAAGCATGCCGAGGCGCTCGGCGTGCGTTTCATGTTCAACACCGGCATCGACCGCATCATCACCGACGGCGCGCGCGTCAGCGGTGTTGTGACCAGTGCCGGCACATTGCAGGCCGACGCTTACGTCCTCGCGCTCGGAAGCTGGTCGTCGCGGCTCGCCGCGCCGCTCGGCATTTCGCTGCCGGTCTATCCGGTGAAGGGCTATTCGATCACGGTGCCGATCAAGGAGGCCGCAGGCGCGCCGGAATCGACCGTGATGGACGAGAGCTACAAGGTCGCGATCACGCGGCTCGGCAATCGAATCCGCGTCGGCGGCACCGCCGAAATCTCGGGCTATTCGGACAAGCTCTACGATGCGCGCCGCGCTACGCTCGATCATTCGCTGACCGATCTGTTCCCGCGCGGCGGCGATCTCGCCAAGGCGACGTTCTGGAGCGGCCTGCGTCCGATGACGCCGGACGGCCCGCCGGTGATCGGCCCGACGCAATACGCCAATCTCCACCTCAACACCGGCCACGGCACGCTCGGCTGGACCATGTCCTGCGGCTCCGGGCGCGTGCTCGCAGACATGCTGTCGGGCAAGAAGCCGGACATCGATGTGAGTGCGCTGACGGTGGAGCGGTATCAGCACCGGTTCGGGTAATGTGCTTCCCGGCACGATAAGCTAGGCGGTTTACCGTTGCGCTTTGGAAAGATCGAAGCGTGAGCCGTGGGCTAAGAAGGTCACTATCGTCTCAAGCGACGATTCATTTTAGTCAGTGTTGCTATCCATCGCCTCATAGGCCAGCCCACAACCTCTGTCAGAGACTCAATCTTTTCATTCGACATCAAACCTGTGGGAGGGAATTCATCCCGAATCGGCGCTTGGTAGGTGCCAAACACCAAATCCCACACCGGAAAAAAAGGCCGCAAAATTGTGGTTAGCGTGTTGTGGCAACTTGGAATGATGTAAGCGATGCAACTGTGGGGAAGTAATAAGCCAGGCACAGCTTCCCAGCTGTATTGGGAGATTTAGATGTGTGAAAAAGCTAAAGCTCGCAATGATTCCGGAAATGACCCAGAAAGTGACAGGCGTTAGTCGGAAAGCAATAATGATGGGAAGGTGGATCAGAAAGGCTTGAAAAATAACTTCAGTCCAGTGTTGACGAAGAAAAGTCGTCACACCGAATTCTGTATCACTGTGATGTACGGCGTGCTGTTCCCAAAGGGATGGATACACATGCTGAGAGCGGTGCCACCAATAGTAAAAGAAATCGAAGATAAATAAGTAGAGTGCGGCCGCACCAATCTCAGAAACAAATTCCGTCTCCGAAAAGATGCGAAGGTCAATCCAGCCAACACCTACTAGCGAGCGTGCGATATTAGCTAAACCGGTGATGATGGGGGCTGCAATCAAGTAGCCTGAGAGCAGGACCAGTATCCCACTAGCAATATTGACGCACAGGTGATGCAACGAAATCTTGCGCTTGGCTGTGCATTCGATTGCAAGGCCGAAGGCAACGGCAAGCAGCCAGTAAACTAGCGGGGTGTCTTGGATGATCCCAAGCACTAGAGTTTCTCGATGGCTCGTTGGAGTCCAGTGGGTCCAGAAATGCGGGAAAAGCGATTTACACAATTAAAAGTTGATGTATTGTTGCACGGTTGTCTATCCAATGGAGATTGTCAATGGCTGAAATTTCCCGACGATCGGTTGTTCAGTTGAGTGTGGCCGGACTTGCCGCGGGGGGGCTAGCTACTTCTGCTTCGGCACGGCCAGGACGTGACGCCTGGTTTGAGGCAGTGAATGCTAGCTTCAATAGATTTGACCCAGAGGCACAGGCGAAGATTCTTGAAAATTCGGGCTGTCTTGATGCCGAAGAGTTCTCGCTTCGGTTGTCAAAGCGTTTTCCAACGCTGTCGGCCGGGAGTAATGCGCCCGAGAAACTCAATTTGCTTGCTCAGGGTTCTCCGAGTTGCCCCTACACCAAGAGCAATAGCCACGACAAGGATTGCTCGCACAGTCGCTCGTGAGTGACACAATGCCAAGTCCTCCCATGCGTCAACGGAGGACTTGGCGTCCTGGAGTGATCTTTCCATGAACCCGCATAAAATGGTGCCAACGCAGTTGGTGGTGAAGGTTGCGAGCCACTGCAACATAGCATGCAAGTATTGTTACATGTACTTCAGGGGAGACGAGTCGTACAAATCCACTTCCCGGCGGATATCTAGAGAGACTGTTGCGGTGCTCGGCCTGCGAATAAACGAATACATCGAGGAGTACGGTCTGGAGCACGTGATTGTTACTTTTCACGGCGGTGAGCCCCTCCTTGTTGGGAAGAGATATTTCAAAGAGATGTTGGATGAACTGCTGAGCATCTGCTCGGCAGATCGTCTCGGCTTTACAGTTCAAACGAATGGAACGTTGTTGGACAATGAATGGATCGAGCTGCTTGCGAGATACAAGGTCAATGTAGGGATTAGTCTGGATGGCCCGCGATTGATCAATGATAGGTGGCGGGTTGATCACAAAGGTAAAGGAACTTACGCCGAGGCTACCCGAGGATTAGTCCTTGCGCAGAGTGCCGCCGATTTGCGGTTTCGAGGAGTGATCACCGTTATCGATCCATCGATTTCGGGAAGGGAGTATTATGAATTTATGACGTCAGAACTCTGTGTTGAAAGGATGAATATTCTCCTGCCTGACGCCGATCACGATACCATGTCAACATACGTCAAGAGTTCACTCAACGAATTCTCTAGCTTTTTGATGGAGCTTTTTGACGAGTGGTGGAAGGACTATCCACGCACAAATATTCGCTTCTTTGAGGATATTATCAACAAAATAGTCGGAGCGGACGCCAGCTCTGACCTTGTCGGATCGGCTGAGTGTCGGTCGATCATTATCGACAGCGATGGCGATATTGAAGCCCACGACGTTTCGCGAATAAACAAGAGTGGGGCACATTTCGAGTTCAATGTACATCGTGACTCGATTTCGAGGGTCTTTGATGATCCTACTTTCAAGAAGTTGAACCAGACGGAACGGGTACCCCAAAAATGTTCCGAGTGTCCGGTCTACAATATCTGCAGGTCGGGCTTTGTACCCCACCGCTACTCGAGGGAAAATGGTTATAACAATCCAAGTATATACTGCGAAGTTCTGTTCAACTTGATCTATCATATTTACTTCAAGCTGCTAACTGACGGTTGCTCTCCCACGGTCCACGATGCTCCGCACTCACAGCCTCAGTGGGCCTAGGAGAGGGGGCTGCTACACCGCTATGAAGTCTGTCGCATGATCTATGCGATGCAGTTCCCTGTGGGCGCCTTGCTTGATCGTAAGCTCGGCTAGCCCGTCACGCAGTTCACCCACAGCACCACAGCCTTCGCATCCTCGGCCGGATTTGAAAACCGGTGCGGCCTTCGGCTGGCAAAGCGAAAGCTGTCGCCGGTCTTCAGCGACCATGTCTCGCTGTCCACTGTCAGCATCATCTCGCCCTCGAGCACGAGGCCGGCCTCTTCGCCGTCATGGGTGTAGAGCTCGTCGCCGGTGGAGCCGCCGGGCTCCAGATGCACCAGGAACAGATTGAGCTTGTTGTCAGCGCTGGCCGGGCTCAGCAATTGCTTCGACACGCCGGTGCGCCAGAGCTTCAACTCGGGCCGCTGCAGCCCACGCGTCACCACCTGATCGGAGGTGCCGTCGGCGCTCGGGCTTGCGCCGAACAGTGCGGCGATGCCGACGCCGAGCACATCCGCGAGCGTCGCCAGCACGCGCAGCGATGGTGACGACAGGCCGCGCTCGATCTGGCTGAGAAAGCCGATCGACAGTGAGGTGCGCGCCGCGACCGTTTCCAGCGAGAATTGCCTGACGCGCCTGAGATCCCGGATGCGGCGGCCGACCGCCACGTCCATCGCAGGCTCCGCCGGCTTGGTGACGGCTTTGGGCTTCACCCGCTTCGCCGGCTTGGTTGCCGCCGGTTTGCGCATTCGTTTGCCACCGCTCACGTCAAACCGCTTCCTTCATGTGCATGAAAACCACTTGCATCATCAGCGAAAGTGTGACCAAATTTTCATATTGGTGAAAATAGGCCGAAACGGCTCGACTCGCAACACCCGCGAGCGCCGCCATCGGCCAGACCCAAAGGAGGATGCGATGAAGCGTTTTGGTCTGGCCGCGGTCGCGGCGCTCGCACTGGCGGCCGTGACGCCCGCTTCGGCGCAGCAGGTGCTGAAGGTCGGCTCGACCCCGACAGGCATTCCCTTCACCTTCCTCGACACCAAGACCAACACCATCCAGGGCATCATGGTCGATCTCGTCACTGAAGTGGGCAAGGATGCCGGCTTCAACGTGCAGATCGAGCCGATGCAGTTCTCGGCGCTGATCCCGTCGCTGACCTCGAGCAAGATCGACATCATCGCCGCCGCGATGTTCATCACCGCGCCGCGCAAGGAGGTCGTCGACTTCTCCGATCCGATCTACACCTATGGCGAAGGCCTCGTCGTGCCGAAGAGCGACACCAAGGCCTATGCCACGCAGGAGGATCTGAAGGGCGAGACGGTCGGCGCCCAGGTCGGCACCGCCTTCGTCGACGCGCTGAAGAAGTCCGGCCTGTTCGCCGACGTGAAGGCCTACGACACCATTCCGGACATCCTGCGCGACGTGAACACCGGCCGCCTCAAGGCCGGCTACGCCGATTATCCGATCCTCGCCTATAACCTGAAGCAGGGCGGCTTCCCCGAGGTGCGTCTCGTCGACGGCTACAAGCCCGTCACCGTCGGTTCGGTCGGCATCGGCGTGCGCAAGGGCGAGACCGCGCTGCTCGGCAAGATCAACGCCTCGCTCGCCAAGCTGAAAGCCAACGGCACCATCGACAAGATCCTCGATAAATGGGGCCTGAAGGCTCAGGGCTGATCGGTAGAGACTAGGCTGCCCGATGAAAGGCTTCTGGCACGACGCCGCCGAGTTCTTCCCGATCCTGATGAACGGCGTCGTGCTGACGATCGTCGTCACCATCGGCTCGCTGCTGCTCTCGACGGTGCTCGGCCTGATCTGGGCGATGATGCGGGTCTCCGGCATCAAGGCGCTGTCGATGATCAGCGCCAGCCTGATCAACGTGATCCGCGGCATCCCGATCATCGTGCTGTTGTTCTACCTCTACTTCGTGATGCCCGATCTCGGCGTCACGCTGTCCGCCTTGCAGGCTGCGATCCTCGGGCTCGGCATCGCCTATTCGGCCTATCAGGCGGAGAATTTTCGCGCCGGCATCGAGGCGATCGACAAGGGCCAGATCGAGGCGGCGCAGTCGATCGGCATGGGCTGGTGGCTCACCATGCGCCGCGTGGTGCTGCCGCAAGCCGTGCGCATCGTGCTGCCGCCCTACGGCAACGTCATGATCATGATGCTGAAGGATTCCTCGCAGGCTTCGACCATCACGGTCGCCGAGCTCGCACTGCAGGGCAAGCTGATCGCGTCCTCGACCTTCAAGAACACCAGCGTGTTCACGCTTGTTGCGCTGATGTACCTCACCATGAGCATCCCGCTGATCCTGCTGGTCCGTCACTTCGAGAAGCGGGCCGGCAAGCGATGATCGATCTGAACGACGTCCACAAGAGCTTTGGCGAGAACGAGGTGCTCAAGGGCATCACGGCCTCGGTGCAGAAGGGCGAGGTGGTCTGCATCGTCGGTCCCTCCGGCTCCGGCAAGTCCACCATCCTGCGCTGTATCAACGGGCTCGAAAGCTACGACCGCGGGGAGATCAGCGTCGAGGGGCTCAAGGTCGACCGCGACGCGCCGTCGATCGTGAACATCCGCACCCAGGTCTCGATGGTGTTCCAGCGCTTCAATTTGTTTCCGCATCGCACCGCGCTTGAGAACGTCATCGAAGGACCGCTCTATGTGAAGAAGGAATCGCGCGCGCAGGCGCTCGAGCGCGGCCGCGCGCTGCTCGCCCAGGTCGGGCTTGCCGAGAAGGCCGATGCGCATCCGCCGCAACTCTCCGGCGGCCAGCAGCAGCGCGTCGCGATCGCGCGGGCCCTCGCCATGCAGCCCAAGGCGATCCTGTTCGACGAGCCGACCTCGGCACTCGATCCTGAACTGGTCGGCGATGTCCTCGGCGTGATGCGCAAGCTCGCCGACGACGGCATGACCATGGTGGTCGTCACCCACGAGATGGGCTTTGCCCGCGACGTTGCCGACCGCGTGCTGTTCATTGACGGCGGTGTCATCGTCGAGCAGGGGCCGGCCAAGGCGCTGCTCAACCAACCCCAGCATCCGCGCACGCAGGATTTCTTGCGGCGTGTGCTGCATCCGCTCTGACCGGACTTCGCCATGCCCGCGCGCCTGCCTCTGCCGCCCTCGCTCTATGCCGACACCGCCGTCGCGCCGGTTGCCACGCCGCCGCTCGATACGGACAAGAATGTTTCGGTCGCGATCATTGGCGGTGGTTACACCGGCCTGTCCAGCGCGTTGCATCTGGCGGAGCAGGGTGTCGAGGCGCTGGTGCTGGAGGCGCAGGAGCCGGGCTGGGGCGCGTCCGGCAACAATGGCGGGCACACCAATCCCGGCCTGAAGCACGATCCTGATCAGATCGAGGCTGATTTCGGCGCTGACCTCGGCCGCCGCATGATCGCGTTCTCCTACGGCACCACCAACTTCACCCATGACCTGATCCGCCGTTACCAGATCCCCTGCGAGGCGCGGCAGAACGGCACGCTGCGTGCGGCCTATAACGCGGCCAGCGCCGCGGCGATCGAGACGACGGCGCAGCAATGCGCCCGCCGCGGCATGCCGGTGACATATCTGAACCGCGAGCAGCTGCGCGAGATGACCGGCACCGACCGCTACATCGGCGCCATGCTGGATGCGCGCGGCGGCGATCTGCATCCCCTCAGCTACGCCCGTGGTCTCGCACGCGCCGCGATCTCGGCCGGCGCGAAGGTGCATGGCGAGACGCCGGCGCTGTCACTGCGCCGCGATGGCAGAAGCTGGCGCATCGAGACGCCGCGGGCGGTGGTTCATGCCGACAAGGTCCTGCTCGCCACCAACGGTTTTACCGGGGATCTCTGGCCCGCGCTCCGCCGCACCATCGTGCCGGTGTTCTCGTCGATCGCGGCCACGGCGCCGCTCTCCGATGCGGTGGCCCGCTCGATCATGCCGACGCGGTCCGTGTTGTACGAGAGCGGCCACATCACCGTCTATTACCGCATCGACCAGCACAATCGCCTGCTAATGGGCGGCCGCGGCCCGATGCGCTGGATCAAGTCGCCGCACGACGTCGCCTATCTCATGCGCTATGCCGAGCGGCTGTGGCCGCAATTGAAAGGCGTTGCCTGGACTCACGGCTGGAATAGCCGTCTCGCCATCACCGGGGATCACTATCCCCATGTGCATGAGCCGGCCGAAGGCATCCTGATCTCGCTCGGCTGCAACGGCCGCGGCGTCGCGCTCGCGACCGCGATGGGGGCGCAACTCGCGCGCCGGCTGATCGGCGGCGCCGAGGCGGAGATCGACATGCCCATCACGGGCATCAAGCCGATCCCGATGCACGCGTTCTGGCCGGTCGGGGTGACGACCGCGGTGATTACGGGCCGCATACGGGACCGGCTCGGCATGTGAAGAAGGCGTCGCCCGGTCAGGAGCGGCGCCTTGCATCATTGGCAGATATCCGACTTCAGCAGCGGCCTTGTTTCCACAGGCCGGGCGGGCACCCGTGACCGCGCCAGCCGACCTTGCGTCCGCGCGACCATCCGGGCGGTGAGCCGTGGTGATGATGGCCCATCGAATGACCATGGCCGTGCCCATGTCCGCCTCCATGTCCGCCACCATGGCCGCCCTTGGCCAGGGCAGGACTGGTGAATGTGAGGCCGGCTGCAAGGATCAGCGACGCGGCGAGCGCAAGTTTCTTCATCATGTCCTCCACTGGGGCGAGCGCACTTGTCCGTTCAAATCAATGAACGACGGGTAGGTAAGTTCCCTGCGAATGTGGAGGAGTCGTGACGCTCGCGGAGATGCGCGATGGCGCATCGAATCAACGCAAGCTGGCGCAGTCTGGCACTGATCTGCGCGTCGAGCGTGCCCCGGACGCTGCGCAGCAGCGTAAGAACGCTGCAGCGCGTCCGGGACACGAGAGAGGCTCGCGTCGTGGCCACATGGGCGCGATGACCCGTTGAAGCAGTTGCGCGTCTCTGCTAGCGCCCGCTTCTTATTCGACGAACGCTCAGGCTTCTGCCACCGCCTCGGCCCAGGGCTGAAAGATCTCGACCGCGCCGGAATTGACGTCGCCCTCGCGCATCACCACGCTCGGGCAGGCGAATTTTTGCGGCAAGGTCTGCACGCGGGTCTCTTCATAGTCGAAGCGCGCGGCCAGCGTTTTGCGCACGTCCTCCGGCAAACGAGCATCGCCGATCACCACCGCGCCCTCGCTGGCATCGATGCGCGGCTGGTGGATGGCGGCGTCGAGGTCCATGCCGAAATCCATCGCGAAGGAGACGAGCTGCATCACCGACGGTAGGATGCGGCGGCCGCCTGATGCGCCGACCGCGAGCCGCTTGCCATCCCTGGTCTCGGCGATCACGGGCGTGTAGTTGCAGAGACAGCGCTTGCCGGGCGCGAGCGAATTGGTGGTCCCCGGCGTCGGATCGAACCACATGATGCCGTTGTTCATGGCGACGCCGGTGTGCGGCGTCACATATCTCGAGCCAAAGGACGAGAGCAGCGTCTGAGTCACCGCGGCGATGTTGCCGTGTCGGTCGACCACGGAGAAATGCGTGGTGCAGGCGGGCGCCAGATATTCGGCGCCGAGCGAGCGTTTGCCGTCGGCATCGCCCATGTCCTTGAGCCGCTCGCGGAAGGCCGCCTGCAGAGCGAGTGCATATTCGACATAGGCGGCCGCGTCCGGCGCGCTTCCCGGCGTCAGGCTCTGCTGCAACAGGCGCAGCGCGTTCGCCATGGTGGGCCCGGCCGTGAGCTCAGGCGTCGCATACACCTTGCCGCCGCGATACGGGATCGCCAGCGGCTCGCGCAGATGCGCGCGGAAGGCGGCGAGGTCCTCGACCGACAGCGAACCGCCATCGGCCTTGATGTCGGAGGCGATGCTTCTGGCGAGATCGCCCTGGTAGAAATCGCGCGGTCCGGCCTCGGCGAGATGCGACAGCGTCGCTTTCAGCGTGTCCTGCGGCAGTCGCGTCTCGGCCTTGATGCCCCATGGCGCGCTCGGCGGCAGCCCATCCTTCAGGAACGCCGCCGCGCTGGCGGGATAGCGCCTGAGATCGGCGGCCGAGCCCGAGATCGTCACCGTGGTCCACCAATCGACCAGCAGGCCTTCGCCGGCGAGCCTGGCTGCCGGCGCGACCAGATCCTTCCACGGCATTCTGGCGTAGCGGCGATGCACCTCTTCCATGCCGGCGACGACGCCGGGCACGGCGATCGAACCGGGGCCGTGGATGTTGCGATCGTCCTTCACCCGCGGCCAGGGGAAGAGATCGGACGCCGCGCCCTCGCCACTGAGCGGATAGTCGGCAACGCGCAGGCTCTGCGGCGCGCACATGCCGTAGTCGATCACCTCAAAGCGATTTTCCCTGGCGCGGTAGAGCACCATCGCACCGCCGCCGCCGATGCCGCTATTCCAGGGCTCCAGCACATTCAGCGCCATGGTGGTCGCCACAATCGCGTCCACGCAGTCACCGCCCGCCGCCAGCACCTGCGCCCCGACTTCGGCCGCTCGCCGCGATTGCGAGGCGACGATGCCGCCCTTGGAGGTGACGGCGGGTTTGCGGACGGTTTGGTTGAGGCTGAACTGATGAGGCATGATGTCGTCTTGATCTCTGTTGTTCTGGCGCCAGCTGTGTTGGCGCGGAAGCTCAGCATTGGCGGGGCATCCGAAGGATGGCACATTGCCACCAACGAGAAAATCCTAAGGGAGACGCGACATGGCTGGTGTGAAACAGGCGCGGGATGGCGCGGTCGGGATCCTGACGCTGGACGAGCCGGCGAGCCTGAACGCGATGACGCCGGACCTGCTCGGCGCGCTCGCCGCCGCCATCGGCGAGATGGCGCAGGACGAGGGTATTCGAGCCCTGATCCTCACTGGCGCGGGGCGCGGTTTTTGCTCAGGACAGAATTTGAAGGCGTCGGAAGCGCTGGGTGAGGATCTTGCTGCCGGCGTCATGCGCCTCTACTGGCCCGCCTTCAAGGCGCTGCGCGAATGCCGCGTGCCCGTCGTCGTCGCCGTCAATGGCGTCGCGGCCGGCGGCGGCTTCAGCCTGGCGATGGCCGGCGACATGATCGTGGCGGCGCGGTCGGCGAGCTTCATCCAGGTGTTCAGCCGCATCGCGCTGGTGCCGGATCTCGGCTCGACCTGGCTGTTGCCGCGGCTGATCGGTCGCCAGCGCGCCCTCGAGCTGATGCTGCTGAACGAGCCGCTGACGGCCGAACGGGCCCAGGAGATCGGCCTGGTGCGGCAGGTCGTGGACGACGCGAAGCTGATGGACGAGGCGCTGATTCTGGCGCGCCGTCTGGCGGAGGGCCCGACACGCGCTTTGGTGGCAACGCGCCTGCTCGTCGAGGAGAGCGAGCATGCGACCTACGAGGCGCAATTCCGCCGCGAGATCGAGCTCCAGGCGGTGGTTCGCAAGAGCGCGGACGCGATCGAGGGGCGCAATGCCTTCGTTGAGAAGCGCAAGGCTACGTTTACCGGGAGGTGAGGTGGGGTCCTATCACCAAGCCGTCATGGCCGGGCTTGTGCCGGCCATCCACGTCTCGCTTAGGTGATCTAAAAACGTAGATGGCCGGGACAAGCCCGGCCATGACGAAGGAGAGACGGAGTTGGAAGCGGCGAGGCCGTAGCGCTCAGAGCGAGCGGTTCAGCCGGCTGCCCTGATACTTGGCGCGCCATTTGGGGCCCGGCCCGCGCATGTAGTGCAACTCGGGGCGGTAGGGGTCGCCCGCGACCCTGATCAGCGTCTGCCATTTGGCGGCGACGAAGTTCACGGGCTGGCGGAACAGGCTCAGTGAAGCGAGCAACATGACATCACCTCAATGCGGCTTGCCGAGCATGGCGGTGAAAGGAAGATCGAACAGATCCTCGCCGTCGGAGCCGCTGACATGGATCACCCAATCGCGCCAGTCTTCAGCGCCGGGCGTCTGGATCATCGAATTCATGATCTGGGAGGCACGGTCGCGCGCCTCCGTGAGATTGGAGACGGCGGCGCCGTAGCGGTCGATCAGCGTGCCCTCGGTGTTGGAGCAGTGAAAATAGACCTGGACCATATGCGCCTCCTGGCGGAGCAACTTGGATGGCAAATCGATACCACCCGAAGCCTTCGCGAAACATTCGGGTCGAGCCCGGTAAGGGAATCTACGGATATTGGTCGGCTCAGAGGTCGTTACAGGTTTAATCACAGGCGAGTGATGTTCGGCTGGACGGCGTTCGGACGGCATGAAACAGCTTTTTCGGGGGAAATCTGGGGGGCCGCCGTGAGCTACTTCACATCCAGGCGTGAACGCCGAAGCCTGCGCGCGTGTGCGGGGGTGTTGGCGGCCCTGCTTGGGCTCATCTCGGCGGCGTCATCGGAGCCGCTCCGCCGCAGCGGCTATGCGATCGGCGCGGAAACCTGCGGCAATGGCGATCTCGCTTTTCCCAGGATCCAGATCGACATGAAGGCCGGATTTTGCGCCGGGGTCGTCGTCAGCGAAGAGGATGGCCTGAAATTCCCGCGCGCGATCGTCCAGCTGCCGGGCCGGGAGCTGTTCGTGGTGGCCGACATGGGCGGCTGGGGCCACACCGACGGACGGCTGTTGCTGCTCGATCCGCGCGCGGCCCAGGGCCAGCGGTTCAGGGAGCTCCTGGCGGGAATCGAATATCCGTTCGGCCTCGCCATCGGTCCGGACAGGAAGCTCTACGCCTCGACCGCCGAGACCATCTTCCGGTTCGATCCCATCGCCGACAATCCGCGCGGCACGGTCGAGACCATCATCCGTCATATGCCGGGCCGCCGGATCACGCTGCCCAACGGCACAAGGCTCCAGGAGAGCGCGCATCCGCTCAAGCAGTTTGTCTTCGACTGGAACGGGCGGCTATTCGTCAATGTCGGCTCGCACAGCGACGACTGCATCACGCCGGCGCCGATCACAAAGCCTTGCGCGGCGGCCGAGGGCGCTTTCGCGATGGCAGCAATCTGGCTGTTCACGCCGCCTCCGGGTGGTGTCTTCCCGGCGCTGAAGCCCGGCGATGCCGATCCGCCGCACACCGTCTATGCGCGAGGCTTGCGCAATTCGATGGCGCTGGCGCTGCATCCGAAGTTTCCGGAGGCCGGCTACGCCTTCCTGCAGGGCGAGAACAGCCGCGACTTGCCCGACATCTTCAAGCCGAACGAGGAGATCAACGCGATCGAGCAGGGCAGGCACTATGGCTGGCCCTATTGCTACGATCTGTCGACGCCGAGCCCGGAATTCAGGAACGTGCTGCAAGGCGGGCTCTACAAATCGCTCTGCACGGCCAACGCGCTCTACAAGCCGCCGCTCTCGCTGATGCCGCCGCACGGCGCGCCGCTCGCGATGCTCTATTATCACGGCAGCAAATTTCCGGAGCTGGAGGGCAAGCTGCTGGTCGGCCTGCACGGCTATCGCCCGACCGGAAGCCGCGTCCTCGTCTACGACGTCGACGATCGCGGCTTCCCCAAGCCTTCCCCCGCGCCGGTGCGCTACCACGTCAGTTGCGCCGCGGATCCGGTGCGCAGTTTTCAGTCCGACGCCGGCGAGGTCGCCGCCGCGCCGTTCGACGAACTGATCGCAGGCTGGCACCGCGTCAACGGCGCGCGGCCGCAAGGGGCGCCGGTCGGCATGACGGTCGCGGAAGACGGCGCGATCTGGCTGGTCGAGGACAAGAACCAGACGGTGATCCGGATCGATCGTGCCGCGGGTGATCCGCCGCCACCGCTGCCGTGCGACATGCGCAGCCAGGCGATGATCGATCAGCTCGCGGCCTTCGTCGCCAGGGATGCGCAGAACAGCGCCCGGCTGACCACGCTGCGCAAAGGCCTCGTCGAGAAGCATTGCGTCGGCTGCCATTCCGATTTCGGCTTGAAGGGCGGCCAATCGGAGGCGGAGAAGGATGCAACGGTGCTCCGCTTCATGCTTTCGCAGGACGGCTGGATCTATCCCGGCGATCCCGACGCCGGCAAGCTGCGCACGCGGCTGCGCGGTCTCGGCGCGGAGAAGCTGATGCCGCCGGGCGGCGAGAGCCTGCCGAAGACCGAGCCCGGCTACAGACGTCTGCTGGACACGGCGGATCTGCTCGTCGCGACAATGGTTCCGGGTACGCGGATGCGGATCAAGCCGGGCCCGCCGCAGCGCAAGTTCTTTGGCAAAACCAGCAAGGAATGCGGCGAAATACCGGCCGGAAAGGTCGTTGTCGTGACACAAAGGAGCGCTGTAGACAAACCCGGCTTCAGCCGATTCTTCCGGCCGGCCGATCCCTATTTGAATGGCGAGTGCACCGACGGCGATGGCTATTACATCCGGCAGGAATTTCTGGTGCCTGTGCAGTAGCGTCCTACTCGCCGTCGCGGCTGCGTCCGCCCATGCGGAAACGAAGCTGTTCGAGAGTGCGCAGGTGACGCCTCCCGGCGAATACACCTTCGGCATCGAGGGCCCGGCGGCTGACCTCGAGGGCAATTTGTTCGTGGTCAATCTCGGCAGGCCCGGCACCATCGGCCGGCTGCCCGCCGGCGGCACCGCGTCGGAGCCGTTCACGGCGCTGCCCGATGGCAGTGTCGGCAACGCCATCCGCTTCGACCGGAGCGGCACCATGTTCATCGCCGACTACAAGAAGCACAACATCTTCGCGATTGCGAAGGGGACGACCGAGCCGGGCATCTGGTTTCACTCCGACGAGATGAACCAGCCCAACGACATCACGATCGCCCGCGAGGGCACGATCTATGCGAGCGATCCGAACTGGAAGGGCCGGGAAGGCCATATCTGGCGGATTACGAAAGCCGCCGACGGCACGGTGCAGGGACAGATCATGTCGGCGCCGCGCGCGATGGGCACCACCAACGGCATCGATCTCAGCCCTGACGGCAAGACGCTCTATGTCGGCGAATCCAACAGCGGCCAGATCTGGTCCTATGCGATCAACGGCAACGAGCTGACGGCTGCAAAACTCGTCAAGGCGTTTCAGCCCGACACCGTCGACGGGCTGCGCACCGACGTTGCCGGCCGGCTCTACGTCGCGCGCATTCTCAAGGGCACGATCGCGCTGATGAAGCCGAACGGCGCGGTCGAGCGGGAGATCGCGCTGAAGGCCAAGGAGCCGACCAACCTCGCCTTCGGCGGCAGCGACGGCAAGACCGTCTTCGTCACCCAGCGTCAGGGCGGCTTCATCGAGTCCTTCCGCACCGATCAGCCGGGCCGCGAGCACTGCCTGCAGCGCGGGCGCTGCTGAGCGCCGATTGCGATCTGCTTCCGCCGCAGGGCGAGACGGCATTCTTCTTGCTTGCATCTGGCCGCCGCAGCGATCAAGACGTCTGTGGCAACGCCTCAAAGCGTTTTCGAGCGAAGTGGATACCGGTTCGCGTGAAGAAAACGCCTCAAGACCAGAGCATGCAAGCACGGAGTGTTTGAGTGAAAGCCGTCCATACCGAACTGCACCGCAGCCACGATCCGCAATTCTTCCTGGTTCGCGGTGTCGTCAAGCGCACCACCGAGCAGCCGGAGCGCGCCGACCGCCTGCTGAAGGGGTTGAAGGACGGCAAGCACCAGCTGGTCGAGCCGACCACATTCGGACAGGGCCCTCGCGCGCGCATTCACAGTCCGGAATATCTGTCGTTCCTGAGCGAAGCCTGGGACGCCTGGACCGCGCTCGGCGATTCCGGTCCGGAGATGATCGGCAACATCCATCCGGTGCGCCACGCTGCGACCTATCCGACCCACATCGTCGGCAAGCTCGGCTGGCACACCGCCGACACCGCGGCGCCGATCGGTCCGGGCACCTGGGCTGCGGCCTGCGCCGCGACGGATGTTGCGGTCACCGCCGCGCAGATGGTGATGGATGGTGAGGATGCGACCTATGCGCTCTGCCGTCCGCCCGGTCATCACGCCTATCGCGACATGGCCGGCGGCTTCTGCTTCCTCAACAACAGCGCGATCGCCGCGGCGCATCTGCGGCAGAAGCACGAGCGCGTCGTGATCCTCGACGTCGACGTCCATCACGGCAACGGCACGCAAGGCATCTTCTACGCCCGGCCCGACGTCTACACGGTGTCGATCCACGCCGATCCCATTGCCTACTATCCCTATGTGTGGGGCTATGCCCATGAGCGCGGCGAGGGGCCCGGCCTCGGCACCAATCTCAACATCCCGCTCGCCATCGGCACCGGCGATGACGGCTACATCCAGGCGATGGACGTGGCGCGCAAGGCAATCGAGTCCTTTGCGCCCGGCGCGCTCGTCATCGCGCTCGGCCTCGATGCCTCCGAGCATGATCCGCTCAAGGGATTGGCCGTCACCACGCCCGGCTTCCGCCGCATCGGCCAGGCCATCGCCAGGATGGGCCTGCCGACCGTGTTCGTGCAGGAGGGCGGTTATCTCTCGGATATTCTGGGCGCGAACCTGACCTCGGTGCTGGCCGGATTTGAAGAGGCGCGGTGAGGGATCTTCACCTCTTCCCGCGTTGGTCGTCATGCCCGGGCTTGTCCCGGGCATCCACGTTCTTCGAGCGTGGAGCAAGGTGTGGATGGCGGGACAAGCCCGGCCATGACGGCGAGAGTGATCTAAACATCCCGCTCGCCGCGAGCGCCTTGCAGACGTGCTGCATCTCGGTCTCGTCGGCGACCATGTCGAGCATAATAGTGGTCAGACCCTTGGCCGCAAAGTCCTTCAGCTTCGCGCCGATCTCCTGGTAGCTGCCGACGAGATAGGGACAGTCGGCCTGGAAGGTCAGGAACGGCAGTAGCCAATAGCCATTGTCCCCGAGCTCGCCGCTCTGGCCGGCATAGAGATGCCGCTTCCACACGGAATCGGTGTTCTCCATGGTGAGCACGAGAAGCTCGCGATCGTCAGGGTTGTCGCGGAAACGCAGTTTTGCGGCCTGCCGCGCCTCCTCGCGTCCCTCGCGGGCGAAGATGCCGAAATTCATGCCGGGCGCGTCAAGGCCGCGATCGAGATCCGGCGGCAGCATCTGCATCTTGATGCAGCCGGTCTCCTTCGCCACGCGCTGGGCCGCCTCGGATTGCCCTGCGATCAGGAATTCGGGCATCAGCTCCGCCGGCAGGCGCGGGCGAAGCTGCAGATGGTGCGCACGGTAGAAGCGGCCCGCGAAATTCACCGGTCGCGGGCTCGCCAGCAACTGCCGCATCAGCCCCACGAATTCTCCGAGCCTGATATAGCGGTCGGCATGCGACTGGTCGTCGCCGAGCCCCTGCAAGTCGCTGACCGCCGTCCCCGTGATCATGTTGAGATAGACCTTGCGGCCGTGAAGCTGCGCCAGGGAGGAGACGAATTTCGCCGCGGTGAACGGGTGCATGTAGACCGGATTGACGGCGATCAGCGGCGAAGAGCGCGTCGTCGCAGCCATGATGTGCTGGGCCATCGCCCAGGGCTCGACGAACACGTCGTTGCCTTCGAACAGCAAAATGCCTTCGAAGCCGTTGCGGTCGGCGAACTCAGCCACCCGCATCAGCTCGCCGATATATTTCTGGGGGTCGCGGTTGCGCGAAATCGCGGGAAAGACGCGCAGCCGCGGCGGCGTCATTCAGCCGCTTCCTGGAGCGGCCAGGCATTGCGGCTGATGGGAAGGCCGCCGTTCGCGCGGGAGCCGTCGGCAATCGCGAGGCGATGCGAGGGCGAGGGCGAGCACAGCGAGAAGCGCCAGCCGTCGGGATCGTCGGCGATATCGGGCTTGAAGCTGATCTCGATGGCCTCGCGCGAGACCTGCATCGCGAAAGCGTCGAGCGGCAGATTGAGCCCAAAGCCCCTGGCCTTCAGATAGGCCTCCTTGAGCGTCCAATAGTCGAAGAAGCGCTCGGTCGCCGCGGGCTCCGGCAGTCCGCGCAGCGTTTCGACCTCCTCCGGCGCAAAGAAGCGAAGCGCGGTGGACAGCGGCGCCACCCGCCGCGACACGGTTTCGACGTCGACGCCGACGGACTCATGCCTCGACACCACGCAGGCGACGCAGCCGTCGGCATGAGACAGGCTGAAATGCAGCGCGCTCGAGGTCGCGGGCGCTGCGACAAACGGCCGCCCATAGCGGCCGGCTGCAAAGGACCAGTCGGACGGCGCGACGTTGGAGGCGATCTGCGACAGCGCCAGGCGCAGCATCGCATGCGCGAAAATATACTGCCGCCGATGCCGCTCGAACATGAAGCGATCGGCCCGGACCCGTTCGTCGACCGAGAGCAGCCGTCGGCACGCCTCGACCGCGCCCGGAGCGTCGATGGACTCGATCAGTCCGACAAAGAGTTCAATTCTGTCGTCCGCCATCAATTGGGCCTTTTGCGTCAGGCCGAGGGCAGATCCCCGGTCCCGACGGAAGAAACAACTGAGCAAGAATCAATCAAGCGGACCGCTTCTAGCGGTCCACCCGGGCGAATTCTTGTCGATTTGCAGGCCGGTTTACAGGCGCAAGCTTGTGCGAGACCTTAACTCGACACGCGAGCGGCCCATCCCCGAAAAGCGAAGCTTGAAGATTCGTACGGCGTCCCGGCCGACGAATCTTACCTCTTCTTCTTCTTGGCTTTCTTCGAGCCGCCAAGCACCGAAAGGCTGGCGTCGACGTCCTTCAGCGCGGACTGGAGTTTCTTCTTCTCGGCACCGAGCAGCTTCTGGAGGGCCTTGCGGTCCTTGTCGCTCAACGAGGTACCCTTGGTAAATTTGATGAAACCCATAACACTCCCCCGGTTGAAAATAATCGTCCAAATCAAAACGCCGGAATAATCTTGCGCGACGACGCCAAATAATCAAGATGCAACTTGGTCATGCACAGCTTTGACGAGTGAACCCGTATTCGTCCGTGATG
This sequence comes from Bradyrhizobium sp. CCBAU 25360, assembly GCF_028128695.1. NCBI lineage: Bacteria > Pseudomonadati > Pseudomonadota > Alphaproteobacteria > Hyphomicrobiales > Nitrobacteraceae > Bradyrhizobium > Bradyrhizobium sp. CCBAU 25360. The sequence continues at coordinate 734,097 of NZ_LBJA01000043.1, read as the reverse complement.
TCATCCGCTCACGCCGCGTTGCGCGCGAGTAATCCGTCGAGCGGCGTGTTGGGCTGGGCGACGGCGGCCCCCAGCAGCGCAACGAGATCCTCCATCCACGCGCCGACCGTGCGGCCGTCGAGCAACTCGTGCTTGTAATTGCATGAGCCGGTGATGCCGGTCGGGCGCTCCTTGAGCATCAGCGACAGCCAGGTCTGGTCGATCGGGAGCACCGGCTGACCTTCGCGTGCGATGTTGCCGATCGATCCTGTCGTGAGATCCGGCAGATCGAGCGGCTGGCGCAGCGGGTTTTGCAGCGTGAAATAGACGTGGAGCAGCGAGGCCGGATCGATCCCCTCCCGCTCCAGATGGTCAGCCAGGATGTTGAAGGGCAGCTCTTGGCGCGCATGCGCGTCGAGCACGCTCCGGCGTACCCGCACCAGCGCCTGCGTGAACGACAGCTCCGGCGTGATCTTGGTGCGGACGATCACCGTGTTCTCGAACGGGCCGACGATTCGGTCGGTGTCCGGCTGGGTGCGATTGGCCATGGCGGTGGCGATAGAGATGTCGGTGCGACCCGTCCGGGCCAGCAGCAAGGCCTTCAGACCGGTGAGCAGGCACATGAACAGCGTGCAATTGTGCCGGCCGGCGAACGCCGTGAGCAGGCTGATCAGCTCACGATCCAGATTGACCGGATGATGCCCGGTGGACGCGCCCGGGCTTGATTCGCCGTCGAAGACAGGGACCGCGCCGCGCAAATTTTCCGTCCAGTCCGCCGCCTGCCGGCGGGCGGCGTCCGTGCCGCACCACCAGCGCTGCCAGCGTGCGACGTCCGAAAAGGCCGGGGGCTGGCTCGGCAGCGGCGCCGACGGATATCCGGCCAACGCCGCATAGCGGCTCGACAATTCCTCGAACAGCACGCCGATCGACCAGCCGTCGACAATGGCGTGATGCAGCGTCAGCAGCAGCACGTGATCGTCGTCGTGGAGCCGCAACACCCGGGCGCGGAGCAGCGGCGCGCGCGACGTGTCGACCGGCGAAGAGGTCTCCTGTTGGATCAGAAGATCGATCTTCCGGAGCTCCAGGGCCTTGCGCCGCTTGTTATTGTGAGCGTGACCGTCGCTGATCGTCTCGATGGTCAGGACACGGCCGACGGATCCGGGTGCGGCGATATGGCTGACCGGCTCCTCGCCGTTCCAGCCGAACGCGGTCCGCAGCGATTCGTGCCGGCGCACGAGGTCCTCGATCGCCTGTGCCAGGGCGGCCGCATCGAGCGGACCCTGAAGACGGAAGGCGAAGGGTAGGTTGAACAGCGGCAACCCCGGGAGGTTCTGCTCGATCCGCAACATCTGGTCCTGTGCGATCGAGAGCGTTGGCCCGCCGCTGTCGGCCCGGCTCGCTTCAGCCAGGCTCGTCACGCTTGCGACAGGCTTGCGCGGCGTCGCCGCCATGGCCTGGTCGACCCGCCGGGCAAGCTCCTCGATCGTCGGTGCCTCGAAGATGGTCTTGATCGGCAGCGACACGCCGAGCGCGCGGGCGATGCGCGCCATCGCCTGGCCCGCCAGCAGCGAATGGCCACCGAGGTCGAAGAAATTGTCGGTGACGCCGAGGCTTTCCACCTTGAGCAGGTCGATCCAGATGTCGGACAGCACCTTTTCAGTAAAGCGCCGCGCCGGCACGGGCGCGTCCGGTCCGGGCGCCTCGTGCTGCGTCGGCGCCAGCAGTGCGGACCGGTCGATCTTGCCATGGGCATTGAGCGGTACGTGATCCAGGAACAGGAATGCGGACGGGATGGCGTGGCCCGGCAACCGGCTCTTCAGGAATTCGCGCAGCTCGCTGGCGCTGATCCGGCTGTCGGGCTTTGCGACGATATGGGCGATCAGCCTGACGTCGCCGCTCGCCTCGCGGCGCGGCTCGACGATGCCGGCCCGCACGCCCGGATGGTCGGCCAGCGCGTTCTCGATCTCCTTGAGCTCGATACGGTAGCCGCGGACCTTGACCTGATGGTCGGCGCGGCCGAGGCATTCGATCGTCCCGTCGGCGCGGCGACGGGCAAGATCGCCGGTGCGGTAAAGCCGACCGCCTGGCTGGCGCGAGAACGGATCGGGCAGGAAGCGCTGCCGGCTCTGCGCGGGATCGTTGACATAGAAGCGGCCGATGCCGGCGCCGCCGATGCAGAGCTCGCCGATCACGCCGACCGGCTGCGGCTGCAGGTTGGCGTCGAGCACGTAGAGCTGGGTGTTCGGCAGCGGCGCGCCGACCGGAACGTTGCCCGTCGCGGTCGCCGGCGCTTTGGTCAAGCGGTGCAGGGAGACGTCGTCGGAACATTCCGACGCGCCATAGGCGTTGATCAGCGGCACTTTCGGGCAGCAGGCGAACCAGGCCCGGCAGAGCTCGACGGGCAGCGGCTCGCCGGTCGAGATCAGGAGGCGCAATCTCGCAAAGGCGCGCTGGACCTGCGCCTCGTTCATCCGTTCGACGATGACGCGCAAGAGCGATGGGACGATCTCGAGCACCGTGATGCCTTCGCGTTCGATCTCCCGCGCCAGCAGGATCGGGTCCTGCACGATCGCATTGTCGCAGACATGCACGCGCGCGCCGACCATCGGCCCCGCCAGGAACTGCCAGACCGAGATGACAAAGCTCTGCGGCGCGGACTGCGCGATGACGTCCCTGGCGGAGAGGCCGAGCTCGGCAATCAGCGAGGCCAGATGGTTCGACAGGCCGCGCTGCTCGATCATGACGCCCTTCGGCGCGCCGGAGGAGCCGGACGTATAGATGAGATAGGCGAGGCCGGAGGCTGCGCGCCGTACCGCACGGGCCGGCTTGGTCGATCCCGAGGCGATCGTATCTTCGAGTTCGGCCACCGGGATGCGCTCGACCAGCGGTTCGAGCAGCGCGCCGACCATGGGTGACCGCGCGCGGCCGGTCAGCAGCATGCGGGCGCAGCTCGATCCGAGAATGGTCGTGAGCCGCGCCGGTGGAAGATCGGGATCGAGATTGAGAAAGGCCACGCCCGCGCGCTGCACCCCGATCATCGCGGCGAGCAAGTCGGGGCCGCGATCCGCAAGCAAGGCCACCACGCTCTCGGCACCGATCCCTTCGCGCACAAGCCAGCGCGCAACCGACCGGCTGCGGCGCGCCAGCTCGCGATAGCTCAGGCAGGTGTGTCCGTCCGTTACCGCGATGGCGGTCGGCGTCGTCCTGGCCTGGCGGTCGAAGCGTTCACTCACATTGCCGCGGGTGGTGAAATTGGCCGGCACGCCCCGGCCTGTCGCCAGCAATTGCCGGCGTTCGGCCTGGTTGAGGAGCGGCAGGCGCGAGATGCGCTGCTCCGGATTAGCGATGGCAGCCTTGAGCATTGTCTTGAACTGCGCGGCCATGCCGTCGATCGTCGCGGCGTCGAACAGGTCGGTGGCGTATTCGAAGAAGCCGGTGAAGTGGCCGTCGGCCTCGACCAGCTCGAGCGTGATGTCGAAGCGCGCCACTTTCGGATCGATCTCCAGCCGCCGCGTCGAGAGGCCGGGAAAGCGTGCCGCCTCGATCGAGGCGTTCTGGAGGATGAACATGATCCGGAACAGCGGATTGCCGTCACTGCGGCGTGCGATCTGCAATGCGCGCAACACCTCCTCGATCGCAAGGTCCTGGTTGCGGTAGGCATCGAGCGTGACCTGCCGGACCCGCCGCAACATCTCGCCGAAGCTCGGGTCGCCGCCAAAATCGTTGCGCAGGATCAGCGTGTTGGCAAACAACCCGATCAGGCGCTCGCTCTCGATCTGGTTGCGATTGGCGATCAGCGATCCCGTCGCGACGTCCTCATGCCCGGTGTGGCGGAACAGCAGGCACTGGAAGACCGCGAGCAGCGTCATGAAGGGCGTGACGCCCTGATCCTGGCTCAATGCGCGGACATCGCCCGAGAGAGCCTTGGAGAACGCGAAATAGTGGCGAGCGCCGTGACCGCTCCAGGCCTCCGGCCTTGGCCGGTCGGTCCGAAGCGGCAGCGTGGTGACGCCGTCGAGCTGGCCTCGCCAATAGTCGAGCTGGTCCTTGGCTGCCGGCGTCTGTGCCCAGCTCTGCTGCCAGAGCGCGAAGTCGCGATATTGAAAAGCTGGCGCGGGCAGGGCCGCCACGCTCTTCTCGTGTGCGGCGGCATAGTGGGCGGCAAGCTCCTCCCAGAACAGGCGTTGCGACCAGCCGTCGGTGACGAGGTGATGGACATTGACCACCAGCGCATGGCTCGTCCTATCGAACGACAGCAGGGTGACTTTCAGCGGCGGCTCGCGCGCCAGGTCGAACGGATATTGCGCGAGCTTGAGCGCCTCGCGCCTGATCACTGCGGCCCGCTTGTCGGCAGGACACGGCTTGAGCTTGATCCGCTCGAACCGCGGCGGCGATTGCAGCACGAGCTGCGCCGGTTCGCCCTGCCGCTCGATGAAGACCGAGCGCAGCGCCTCGTGGCGTGCGCAGATCGCCGCAAGGCTTGCCTGAAGTGCGGCGACGTCGATCTGGCCCTTGAGCACGGCGACTTCGACGACGTTGTAATTGTAGCGGGTCGGATCGAGCCGCGAGAGCACGTACATCCGCTGCTGCTGGAACGAGAGCGGCGCGTCTGCTTCCGTCACCTGCCGCCAGGCCGGCAGTGCCGCCCCATGCCGGCTTGCGGCGGTATCGATCCGGGCTGCAAGCGCGGCGACCGTGGCGCAATCGAAGATGTCCTCGAACGAGAAGTCGATGTTGAAGCGTTCGCGCAGACGAGAGCGCATCTGCGTCACTGCGAGCGAATCCGCGCCGAGCGCGAAGACGTCCTGATCGACGCCGACCTGCGGCAGCTCCAACAGGCCGGCCCAGATCGCGGCGAGTTGTGTCTCCAGCGCGGTGCGGGGCAGCCGCGCCTCGTCGCCGTCCTCCGGCTCGGCGATCAGCTCGGCCAGCGCGTTGCGCTTGACCTTGCCGCTGCCGCCTTTCGGCAGGGCTGCCACGCTGCGGATCAAGCTCGGCACCTTGTAGGCAGCGAGCCGCTTGCGCGCGAACTGGCGCAGGTGATCCGAGGTCGCCTCGGCATCCGGTCGCAGCACCACGACGGCGGCGACGTTTTCGCCGAGCTTTTCGTGCGGCACCGCGAACACGCCAGCCTCCAGCACGGCCGGATGGCTGAGCAGGACCTCTTCCACCTCGAGCGGCGAGATCTTCTGCCCGCCGCGGTTGATGACGTCCTTGATGCGGCCGACGATGAAGAGATAGCCGTCAGCGTCGAGATAGCCGAGATCGCCGGTCCGGAACCAGCCGTTGCGGAAGGCGGCCTGCGTCGCCGCCTCGTCGTTGTAATAGCCGCGGCTCACGTTCGGTCCGCGCAACATGATCTCGCCACGCTCGCCGCTCGCAAGTGCGCGGCCCGTCTCGTCCATGATGGCGATCTCGGGGCCGGCAGCGCGCCCGACCGATCCGACCTTGCGCAGCTCGAACGGGTTGGCTGCGATCTGCGAGGCCGCTTCGGTCATGCCGTAGGTCTCGAGCACGGGAACGCCGAACGTCGCCTCCAGCCCTTCGAGGATCGTGGGCGCGAGCGAGGCCGAGGCCGAGCGGATCACGCGCAGCGACGACGATCGGGCGCGGTCCGGGTCGGATTCCGCCGCCGTCAGCAGCGCGCGGTGAATGGTCGGCACGGCGGTGTACCAGGTCGGTTGCAGCTCCCGCATCCAGCCGAAGAAGGACGGTGCATCGAAACCGTCGGTGCAGATCACGCTGGAGCCTGCGGCCAACGCCGTCAGAAGGCCGGAGATCAAGCCATGGGCGTGAAACAGCGGCAGGACGTTGAGCAGGCGATCGTGAGAGGTGAGCGACAGCACGCGGCCGGCATTGGCGGCGGACAGGCATACATTGCGATGCGTCAGCGGCACCATCTTCGGCCGCGCTGCCGTGCCCGACGTCAACAGGATGAACGCATCGTCGTCGCCGCGCGAGGCGCCCCCGGTCGCCGCCGGCCCGACCGTCGGACCGATGAATTTGCAGCCGCCCAGATCGTCTTGCGGTCCCGGCACGAAATCGATCACCGCGATATCCAGCGCCTTGGCGACGTCGCGGCTCGCCGAGTTCATGTCGGCCCGGGTCAAGAGCGCGGTCAGCTTCAGTTCGCTGAAATAGCGCTGCAACTCGTCCGCGGTCAGATCGGGATTGACGGGGACGCAGGCGCCGCTCGAGGCAACCGCGATCAGCGCCAGTGCGCTGTCGGCGCCGCGCGGCAATGCAACCGCAATCCGGTCGGCAGTGGTGATGCCGAGCCGGCGCAGCGTGTCGACAAGATTTTGCGTCACCTCGCCAAGCGCGCCGTAGTTGAGGACGGGTCGACCCGGAGCGAGGAGGGCGGGTGCCGCTGGCGTCTTGCGGGCGTAGAAATCGAGAAGGCCGCCGATATGGGCGAATGTCTTGGTTTCGGCTGCCGTGCCGCTTGATTTCTCCGGGGCTGGGAGTGTGACGTCCGACAATTCCGTTCCCTTTTGATCCGATTGAGCTATTCTTCCAAGAAGTCAGGGAACGCGTCCAGTCTGAGGTGAAGTTTTGGCCGCAAAATCTGTGGTTGAGGGGCCCTAAGCCCTTCGACGGAATTATGGTCGGGCGGAAATCACCATGCTGGAGAATGAGCCGGACACGGGAACGGATGGCGGGCTGAAGCGCTGGCTCGAGGGCGTCGGCCTCGGCCATTACACCGATCTCTTCGCACAGCACCGTCTCGATCTCGACGTCATTGGCGACCTGACCGAGTCCGATCTGGTCGAGCTCGGATTGCCCCTTGGCGATCGCAAGCGGCTGCAACGGGCGATGGCAGCGCTGTTCCAGGCGGAAACGGCCGAGGCGCCCGCGACAATGGTGCCGCAAACCCGCACCGAGGTCGGCGCTGAACGGCGTCAGCTCACCACCATGTTCTGTGACATGGTGGATTCCACCTCGCTGTCCGTGCAGTTCGATCCGGAAGACGTCCGCGACATGATCGCGAGCTTCCGCGAAACCTGCGTCCGCGTGGTCAAGCATTACGAGGGCTTTGCCGCCCGTTTCGTCGGCGATGGTATCCTCGTCTATTTCGGCTATCCGACCGCGCATGAGGACGATGCCGAGCGCGCGGTGCGCGCCGGGCTCGAGATCGTGCGATTGCTATCGACCGCACGCGCGACCGAGCTGCGCGGTGGGCTCAGCCACGCACCCGCCGTCCGCATCGGGATCGCGACCGGCCTCGTCGTGGTCGGCGACCTCGTCGGACAGGGTACCGAAGAGCGCGACTCCGCGGTCGGAGAAACCGTCAATCTCGCCGCGCGCCTGCAGGGCCTCGCGCCGCCCAATGGCGTGGTGATTTCCTCATCGACCCAGTCGCTGCTGAAGGGGAAGTTCGACTACCGCAATCTCGGGGTCCACGCCTTGAAGGGGATATCCGAGAAGACGCAGGCCTGGCACGTTGTGCGCGCCTCGCGGGTGGAGACCCGATTCGCCGCCGCCATGGGCACGCGACTGACGCCGCTGGTCAACCGTGAGGAGGAGATCGCGTTGTTGATGGGCCGCTGGGAGCAGGCCAAGGATGGTGACGGTCAGGTCGTGGTCAAGTTCGGCGAGCCCGGCATCGGCAAGTCGCGCATCATCCAGGAGATATTCGAGCGGATATCGGGCGACCGGCATGGACAGGTCTCGTTCCAGTGCTCGCCCTATTACACGTCCACTGCGTTCTATCCGTTCGCCGAGCAGCTCAAATTCTCCCTTGGCCTCGACCGCGAGGATGCCTCCGCGCTGTCGCTGGCGAGCCTGGAGAGCGCGATTGCCGCCGCTCATGGCGACATCGAGCAGGTCACGCCGCTGTTTGCCGCGCTGTTGTCGATACCGACCGGCGACCGCTATCCGCGGCTCGAGCTGTCGCCGCAGCAGCAGAAGGATGCGACCGTCGGGGCGCTGGTCAATCATTTCCTCGGCCTTGCGCGCGAGATGCCGCTGGTGATCGCGTTCGAGGATCTGCACTGGATCGACCCGACCTCCCGCGAGGTGATCGATCTCCTGGTCGACCGGGTGCAGAACCGGCCGATCCTGGCCATCATCACAGCGCGGTCCGAATTCCAGCCGAGCTGGAACGCGCATTCGCACATCACGACGCTGGTGCTGAACCGCCTGAGCCGGCAGCTGCGCACCACGCTGGTGGAGCGCGTCGCCGGCAGAGAGCTGCCCAAGGAGGTCGTCGAGGAGATCATCGTCAAGACCGACGGCGTGCCGCTGTTCCTGGAGGAGCTGACCAAGACGGTCCTCGAATCCAACCTGCTGACCGAGCGGCATGGGCGCTACGTGCTGTCGGGCCCGTGGCGGCAGCTCGCGATCCCGGCAACCCTGACCGACTCGCTGATGGCGCGGCTGGACCGGATGGGGCCGTTCAAGCGCATCGCGCAGATCGGCGCCACCATCGGCCGCGAGTTCTCCTACGAGACGCTGCATGCCGTCGCCAACACGCCGGCCGAACAGATCGAGGCGGCGCTCAATCATCTGGAGCAGGCCGGGCTGATCATGCGCCGCGGTCTTCCGCCCGATGCGCTCTACTCCTTCAAGCACGTCATGATCCAGAACGCCGCGCATGCGAGCCTGCTGCACAGCGAGCGGCGCAAGCTGCATTCGCGGATCGCCCAGGTGCTTGCCGAGATGTATCCGGAGAAGACCGAGCGCGAACCGGAGCTGCTCGCCCATCACATGACCGAATCCGGCCAGAGCGAGGGCGCCGCGAGCTTCTGGCTCAAGGCCGGCAAGCAGGCGGCCAAGAGCGGTGCCAATCTGGAGGCGATCGGCCATCTGCGCCGCGGTCTCAGCGTCGTGCAGGCCAATGCGCGGATGCAGGGCGCGGACGAGATGGAGCTCGAGCTGCGCATCGCGCTCGGCAACGCGCTGATCGCCGCCAAGGGCTACGCGGTCCAGGAGGTCGAGGAGAACTACATCCGCGCGCTCGAGCTCGGCCAGCAGCTCGACGACGACGAAAAGATCTTTGCCGCCACCCGCGGCCTGTGGGTCTGCCACTTCATCCGCGCCGATCTCACCCGCGCGCACGATCTCAGCGTCGAGCTGTTGAAATTCGCCAAGCGCGAGCGGCTCAACGAGCGGACGCAGCCGGCGCAGCAGACCGGCTATCTGATCGAGGCGCACCGCTCGATCGCGATGACCATGCTCTATCGCGGCCGTTTTGCAGCTTCCCAGCATCATCTGCACCGCTGCATCAATCTCTACAGCCCCGATCTGCACTCCGATCTGATGGAGCGGCACGGCACCGATCCCGGCGTCGTCTCGTTGTCCTATCTCGGCTACCTGCTGTGGTTCCTCGGCCGGCCCGACGCGGCGCGCCAGCACAGCGAGCAGGCGATCGCGAATGCCGAGAAGATCCGCCATCCCTTCACGCTCGCCTTCGCGCTCGTGTTCGGTGCGTATCTCTGCCAGCATTTGCGCGACGTCGAGGGCACGCGCGATCATGCCAACCGCGCCATGATCATCGCCACCGAACATAATTTCCTGCATTGGAAACAGCAGGCGGCGATCCTGCGCGGCTGGGCGCTGACGCAACTCGGCGAGGCCGATGAAGGCCTCAGCCAGATGCGCTTCGGCCTCGACGAGTACGAGGCGATGGATTCCTGGCTCGCCGGCTGCTGGTTCCGCTGCCTGCTTGCGGAAGCCTACGCCAAGGTCGGGATGCGCGAGGCCGCCTTGCGCGCGCTTGACGGTGCGCTCGCGACCGCGCGGCGGACCGGCGATCACTCCTATCTCGCCGAAGTCTATCGCCTGCAAGGCGAGATCACGCTGTCGGACGGCGACCCGGCCTCGGCGCAGGAGGCCGGCGATCTGTTCGCGCTGTCGCTGGAGATCGCGCGCAAGCAGGGCGCGTTGTCCTGGGAGCTTCGCACGGCCGTCAGCCTCGCGCGCCTGTCGCATCAGGCCGGCAGGCGCGAGCACGCGAGTCTGCTGCTCGTGCCCGTTGTCGGCAAGTTCAGCGAGGGCTTTTACACCCCGGACCTGAAGCAGGCGGTGCAGCTCGTCAAGGAGCTCGGTGCGGACGCACCGGTCCGCGAACGCGCCGATCCCTGACATGAGTGATCTTGCCGCCGCGCGAGCGCGTTACGTCGAGCTGATTGCAAAGCGCGAGCGGATTGCCTCAAAGCGCCTGCTCGAAGCGCTCGCCGCCGTCCCGCGCGAAGACTTTCTGCCGAGGGGCCGCTGGCGCATCAAGAGCGAGGCGGCGCGCAGCTACCGGCTGACGCCCGATGCGGATCCGGTTCATCTCTATGACAACGTGCTGGTCGCGATCGACGCGCGCCGCAAGCTCGACACCGGGCTGCCGAGCCTGTGGGCCCATCTTATCGACGTGCTCGACATCAAGGAGAAGGACCGCGTGGTCCAGATCGGCTGCGGGCTCGGCTATTTCACTGCGATCCTGTCGAAGATGGTCGGTCCGAAAGGGCGCGTGATGGCGGTCGATTGCGACCAGCGCCTGGCGTTCCGTGCTGCGAACTATCTTCGCCCCTATCGCAACGTCATCGTGTTTCATGGCGATGGATGTGAGGAGATCCGCGAGCCCGCTGACGTGATCATCATCCACGCCGGCTTCTCACATCCGCATCCGCTCTGGCTCGAGGCGCTTCGGCCGCGCGGCCGCCTGTTGGTGCCGCTGACCCAGCGGGACCGTGAAGGCGCCGCCCTCAAGATCACGCGCAAGGGCAGGGGGTACGAAGCCGAGGCGGTGCAGCAGATCCGGATCTTCCCCGGCCACGGCCGGGGCACGACCGCGCTCGACGACCGCGTCGCCGACTGGTGGCAGCGGGCCTCAGCGCTGGCGCCGCTGCGCTTTCGCGGCATCGAGCAGGGACTGCCGTCGGATGGCTAACGCTTCGTTTCATTTTACCTTGATTGCGAATGGAAGTATCCAACGCACCCCGACGCCGCTATGAGTACGGCCTGATGGCCATTTGAGCGCGCTCCATGCATTCCGTTGCCCTGCTGACCGCCAGCTATGCCAAGGATATCGAACGCTTTTCGCTGCTCAGCGAGAGCATCGACACCTGGCTCTCGGGATACACGCGGCATTATGTTCTCGTTAACGATGAGGATGTGCCGCTGTTCGCGCGCTTCGCCTCCGACAGGCGCGTCATCGTTCCGGCCTCGCGCTACTTGCCGAAATGGCTGTTTGCGCTGCCGCCGGCGCTTCAGTTCATCAGCAAGCGCCGCGTCTGGTTGTCGCTGCTGTCCTCGCCGGTGCACGGCTGGCACATCCAGCAGATCCTGAAGATCGCCGGCGTCCTCAACGCGCCCGAGCAGCGCATCTGCATCCTGGATTCGGACAATCTGTTCTTCCGCGAATTCGACGTCGGGCAATATGCCGGGGCTGAGAAGACGCCGCTGTTCGTCACGCCGAAGGACATCGGTGCTGACCACCCGTTGCATGGGCTGTGGCTGCGCACCGTCGATCTGCTGCTCGGCATCAAGGACCGCTCCTTCCCCGCCGACGATTATGTCGGCAATGCGTTGGTCTGGGACAAGGACACCGCGCGCGCGATGACTGCGCAAATCAAGTCGGCGACCGGCTTGAACTGGGTTCTGGCGCTGTGCCGGAAGAAGAAGTTCTCGGAATATCTGATGTACGGCCATTTCGTCGCGAACTCGCCCGGGCATCTTGCCGCCCATCGGGTCACCGAAGACAGCGTCGCGGTCTCGCATTGGGACGACACGCCGCTCGACCGCCCGGCTATCGAAGCGCTGATGCGTGCCGCCTCGCCCGAGCAGGTCGCGCTCTGCATCCAGTCCTATTCGTCGACCTCGGTCGAGGACATCCGCGACGTGTTCCGCCTCAGCTCGCGCGATCGCCGGGCTCCGAGCCTGTCGCCCGAAGATATGGGAGAGGCGGCCGAGTTCGAGGTGAAGACGCGCGGCTAAGCTCGCGCGTTCAGGCGTCCTTCGTGAACTTGCTGATCACGTCCATGAACGGCTTCGGCTTGAACTCGCCGTCGAGCGGCAGCGGCCGGTTCGGCTGCTTGTCCGCGCGGGCGAAGGTGCCGTTGATCCAGCTGTAGCGATCCGAGAGACCCCAGGTCAGGATCGAGCGCACCGGGCCGCTGGTCGAAATCGCCGTCAGCAGGTCGTTGACGCGCTTGGCGACGATGGCGTCGCGCTCCGCCGGGTTTCCGGTCAGCTTCTGGTCGTCGACGTCGAGCTCGGTGACATACACCTCAAGTCCCCACGAGCGCAGCTCGGTGACGAACTCGGCGAGCCCATGGGTGTCGATCTCGAGCTCGGCATGCAGATGCGACTGCAGCCCGACGGCGTGCAGGGGGACGCCCTGGTCGAGCAGGGCCATGATCAGATTGCGGTAAGCAGCGCGCTTGGCAATGAAGGAGTCCTTGGCCGACTCGATGTCATATTCGTTGATCGCGAGCTTGACGAACGGATCTGCCGCAGCCGCCGTGCGGAACGCCAGCGGAATCCAGCCTTGACCGAGATGCTGCGTCCAGAACGTGTCGCGCCGGTCCTTTGGACTGCGGGGATTGTCCGGGATCGGCTCGTTGACGACGTCCCACGAGGTCAGCTTGTCCTTGTAGTAGGAGACGACGGTGCCGATGTGGTCGACATAGGCGCGCTCGACGCCGCGGGTGCCCTTGATCTGCTTGGCCCAGTCCGGAATGTCGTGATACCAGGCCAGCGCGTGGCCGCGCATCGTCAGATCGTTGTCCCGCGCAAAATCCAGAATCGCGTCGGCGCGCTCGAAATTGAACGTGTGCGCATTCGGCCGCAGCATCGGCCATTTCAACTCGAGCACCGGGACGACCTGGGTGCAATAGGTGCTGATGGCTTCGCCGAGCCTGGGATCGGCTTGCAGGTCCCAGAGCGTGGCCGCTGCGCCGAACCCCGGACGGCGCTGCGCCAGTTTCGACGCCGGCGCCGCCGACGCGGATGCGCCCGCCGCGAGTGCTGCGGCGCTGCCGAGGAGAAATTCGCGTCTGTCGAGCCTGGTCACTTCAGTCCTTTTCGAACCAACGCACCATCGTACCAAGCGACGCCTCGCGACGCCGGGGTTTCGGCTTGTTGGGTTAACCTCTGCCGCTTGGAAGTCGGTTCCTTTTCGTGATCGCGCCTTGCCATCCGAGGAAGGGCAAATTTAACGCTAACGCGCGAAAGCGGCTCCAAGGCTTCATTCGCCGCCCGATCTGCAGACTTATGTGACATTCTTGAGCGATGCTGCGGCGCATTCGTTTGCCCCGCCAAGGCCCCATTCAAGGCCCCATTGATGAACGGCCGCCACACTCGCAAGACCGTTGCCGGTCCCATGCTCGCATGCTGAACCGCCATTTCTCGATTTATCTCGTCGCCTACATCCTGCCTGCGGCAGTGGGCTTCTTCGCGGTCACGGCCTATACGCGGCTGCTGACGCCGGCGGAGTACGGCGTCTATGTCGTCGGCATCAGCCTCGCCGGCATTCTGGGTGCGATCTTCTTCGCCTGGATCAAGCTGTCGGTGTCACGTTATCAGGCGATGTCGGCGGAGGTGGATTTTCGCGGCACGGCGATGGTGGCTTTCGGGCTCACGGTCGCGGTGCTTTGCGCCACGACCCCGCTGGTCTTCCTGTTCCGCAGCGACCTCAGTGTCGAGCTGCTGCTCGCCAGCATGTTCGTCGCGATCATGGCCAATGCGGTCGATGTCGGCCAGGAGTTCGAACGCGCCAAGTTGCGACCCTACCGGTTTGCCGCGATTTCGATCGTGCGCAGCGTGTCGAGCGTCGGCTTCGGCCTCCTCGGCATCTGGCTCGGCTGGGGTGGATTGGGCCTGCTGGCCGCGTTCGGCCTGGGGTCGCTCACCGGCATCATCCTGAACCTCGTCGGCGACCGCACCAGGATCGCCCGCTTCCAGCGCAGCCAGTTCATGCAGCTCGCGCGCTACGGCCTGCCGCTGACGCTCGCCGGGCTTTCCGTCGCAGTTTATTCGGCCTGCGACCGGCTGATTGTCGCCTATCTGCTCGGCAAGGATGCCGCGGGCATCTTTGGCGTTGCCGCCGACCTGCCGCGCCAGTTCATGGTCATGATCGCCTCCAGCGTCGCCGCGGCCACCGTGCCGCTGGTGTTCCGGTCATTGTCCGAGAACAGCAAGGAGACGACGCGGGAGCGGCTGACTGAAAGTCTCGAGCTGCTGCTCGTCGTCGTCACGCCCGTTGCGATCTGGCTCGCGCTGGCAGCGGATCAGGTCGCCGGCACGCTCGTCGGCGTCGACTTCCGCGCCGGCGTGTCGGCGCTGCTGCCGACCCTGGTGCTTGCCCGCTTCTTCGGTATCGCCAATCAGTTCTACGTGCAGATCAGCTTCCAGCTCGCCGAGCGGCCCTTCATGCTGGCGGCGCAATCTTTCCTCACGCTGGTGGTCAGCGTGGTCCTGATGTTCGCGCTGGTCGCCGGCTACGGCCTTTACGGCGCGGCGCTGGCGACGCTTGCGACCGAGGCGCTCGGCTTCCTCGTTGCCGTCGTCCTGATGCATCGCGCCCACCCGGTCCCGTTCGACCTCGGCCGCCTCGCCGGTATTGCGGCCTCCGCTGCGGCGATGGTGGCTGCGATCCTGGCTGCGCGGTCGCAAGCGGGCGGCACCGGCTTCGTGGCGCTCGTCATCGTCAGCCTCGCCGGCGGCCTTGCCTATGTCGGAGCGGCCTGGCTGCTCAACGTCGCCAATGTCCGGACGCTGTCGCTGCGCTTCCTGCGAGGCTTCAACCGTAAGGCTCTGGGCGTCTGACGGGCGTGTCCTCGCCGGCACAGCCGGACATTCTGCCGCAGTGACTGCCACCTGGTTCGGACCAATCCCGGCTGCAACCGACCTTCCGCCGGCTCAGGCCGTCGTATATGAGGGATTTGTCGCCGGACCGGGCCGAATATCGCCACAGACGGAACGTATGGCGGCTGCGATTTCTTAATTGAATGACCGCAATCTGATACATGATCGGCACGAGCGGGCCGGCATTTCGACCGAGGATGGCATGAAAAACCGACTGACGACGGCGCAACCCACCAAGGCGATGCGGCGTCGGGTGCCTCCCGGAATCGTGACATTGGCGGCAATGGCGGTCCTGGCGGCGGTGGCGCCGGCGAGCGCGGCCAAGCAGGCGCGCCAGCCGGCCGAGGCGGTGGCCCAGCGCCAGGCCGGCGATCCCATCATGGCGATCGTGTCGATCAAGAGCCAGCAGGTCACGTTCTACGATGCCGATGGCTGGATCCTGCGCGCGCCAGTGTCGACCGGCACAACGGGACGCGAGACGCCGGCCGGCGTCTTCGCCATCATCGAGAAGGACAAGGACCACCGCTCGACCATGTATGACGATGCCTGGATGCCGAACATGCAGCGCATCACCTGGAACGGCATCGCGCTGCATGGCGGACCGCTGCCCGGCTATGCCGCCTCGCACGGCTGCGTGCGCATGCCCTTCGGCTTTGCCGAGAACCTGTTCGACAAGACGTATATCGGGATGCGGGTGATCATCTCGCCGCACGATACGGTCCCGACCGATATCTCTCACCCCTCGCTGTTCGTACCGAAGCCGGAAGCGATCGCGGCAGCGCCCAGGCAGGCCGACAAGCTCTCCGTCGAAGCCGACGAGGCCACAAGGGCTGCCGAGGAGGCCAAGAAGGCTGCCTCCGCTGCCGCGAAGGAAGCTGCTTCGCTTCCTGCCGTTCTGCGCAAGCTGGAACAGCAGAAGGCCCGCGCTGACGCCGAGCTCGCCTTCGCCGACAAGACGCTCGCGAATGCCAAGAACGATCAGGCCCGCGCCAAGGCCGAGGAATTGAAGCAGAAGGCGGCGACCAAGGCCGCCGACGCGGCGACGCAGCTCGACGCCGCCAAGGCCGCCGCGCAGCCGAAGCGCGATGCCGTGGCCGCGACGAAGGAGGCCGCGAAGGCCACCGCGGCCAGGAAGGCCGACGCCGTGAAGGCAGCGACCGACGCAAAGCTCGCCGGTGAGCCGGTCTCGGTCTACATCAGCCGCTCGACGCAAAAGCTCTACGTGCGGCGAAACACGCATAAGCCAGCACCTGATGGCGGCGGTGAGGTGTTCGACACCAGCATCGAAGTCCCCGTCACGATCCGCAATCCCGAGCAGCCGATCGGCACGCATATCTTCACGGCGATGGCGAAGTCCGCTACGGGCCTGCGCTGGAGCGTGGTCACGATCGAAAACGGCGACGAGGCGAGGAATGCGCTCGACCGCATCACCATCCCGCAAGAGGTGTGGGATCGCATCGGGCCGACCGCATTGCCGCGCTCTTCAATCATCGTCTCGGACGAGCCGCTGAGCAGCGAAACCAATTACCGGACCGAATTCGTCGCGGTGTTAAGCGACCAGCCGCAAGGCGGCTTCATCACGCGCAAGCCGACCGCACCTGCCATGATCGCCAGCGATGACGGCTGGGACAACGGCGGTAACGGCTTCGGCTTCTTCTACCAGCGTGACCCCTACGTACAGCCGGCCAATCCGCGCCGGCAGCGCGGCCAGTACCAATATTATCAGTCGACGCAGCCGATGCAGGGAAGCTGGTGGTAGGACGCGCGGAATAGCCGCCCGGACGACCTGCAGTTACGGACGCGCTTCGATCACCACAGCCTGAATCTTGCCCTCCACCGGTCCGGCGCCATGACGCGTCCGGATCGCCTCGGCGACGATGTCGGTCGCGGCCTGAAGCGTGCTGGCTTCCCTCGCCTCGATCTCGCCGCGCAGCGGCGTGCCCTGGCAAAGGGCGAGCGCGACATATTCGGGCGATGGCGCGCGGCTTGTTTCAGCTCGCGTCTCGATCGAGATATCGCGGAAGCCGGCACGTTCGAGGTCGGCTCTGATGACGTCTCTGTCGTGATAGCCGTGGGGCGTGCGGACCATGAAGCGCGGCGGGTCGTCGGGAAACAGTTTGCCGAGCGCGACCGTCGCTTCATGCGTCAGCACATTGTCCTCGATCCGATCCCAGACGTTGAACACGAACGTGCCGTCCGGCTTCAGGACGCGCTTCACTTCCGCGTAAGCCTTGGTGCGGTCCGGAAAGAACATGGCGCCGAACTGGCAGCAGACCGCGTCGAACTCGGCATCACCAAAGGGCAGGGCCGATGCATCCGCCTGGCGCCAGCTGATGCGGTCATCGTCCTTCTGGCGCTGCGCGGCGACCGCGAGCATGGGCTCGTTGAGATCGGTTGCCACGTAACGGATGCCGCGCGGCAGCGCCGCCGCCACGGCGCGCGTCACTGCGCCTGTGCCCGCGGCGATCTCGAGCAGCACGGAGGGCGAGCGGGCGGCGATGCGTCTTGCGATGTCCTCCGCGTAGACAGAGAAGATCATCGGAACGAGATACTCGTCGTAGATTTTCGGAATCGAGCCGGCGAAAACCTTGTCAGTGTCGGACATGATTGCCTCGCTGAAGGTTCGGACACGGGTTCATGCGAATTTCCCATCACCAGCGCCATGCGCTGGTCGGCAAACGCGCGAGCGGGCACGCAGGCCATGTCAGCCCGCTGAAAAAGAAAGAGAAAAAGAATTTCATCACGGCCCCCAAGCCGGGATCTGCAACATTTGCGAGAATAGCCGGCCGGGGCCGCAAGACAAACTCTATTTGAGCTTGGCCGGCGTCTCCTGCGGCTGCGCAGCTCTGAGGCAGGCAAGCAATCGCTTGCCGGTCGTAAGGATGGGTTTTGCCTGTTGGCGGAGCGTTTGGGTCGATGCTCGTCCCACGACCACGGCGCGCGCGCCTTCCCAGTCGTCCTGCGCGTCGTTGAAATAAGATGTCAGCTTGTTGACGCCACCACCGAAAAAGAGCGCAAAGGTCACGCGGGAGGCAACGCTGGCATTGAACAGCAGGTCCGGCTCCTCTTCGAGCGGTTCGCCAATCAGTGCCGCATATTTTTGATAGTTGCCGCGGCCGGTCAACTGGATCATGCCTCGGCCGCGATAGCGCCAGCCGTCGGCCGGCTCCGTGTTTCCCATCTTGCCGCTGTAAATCCTGTTTGCCAGACCCTCGGGATTGTTGACGAACCGTGGCGCTTCGTCCTGGGGGATACGAAATACGGACGTCAGCCTTGTCGCGTTCCTGTAGACGAGATTTTCGGACAACATCCTGAAATCCCAGGTTTCGTAGGCCGCGGTGGCGAGAACATAGGCGAGCTGCCGCAGGTCAGTCAGCTCTGGATGGTGGTCCCATTCCCTGAGCAGCGCCTGCAGCGCATGGACCTGGAACGACTTCACCGGAAGTCCCGATCCGTCGGCGTAGCATCGGCTGATCGCCCTGATGTCGAGCCGCGACGGAACATCCTGACGAGCATCGCCGAGCTCTCGATAGTGGTTCTCGATGGCGATCTCGTGGGCGGCCAAGTCGACCGTCTCATCCAGCTCGTGCGCGAGCAGGACCTGAATGCAATCCGCTGTCGCGCCGCTGCGATCGCTCTGGGTGAAGTCTCGCCCGGCTTCACAATCCCAAAAACGGCCGCTCTGCTTTTCGATGATCTCGCGGGTCTTGTCCGACATGGTCCATCCGAGCGGGAGCGGGTAGTACGGGTTGCTCAGCGATGCGAGACGCAGATTCCTGACGATGCTGGTCTCCTGCGTCCCATGGACGTCGATGGCGAAGGACTGCGCGGACAGCGCCCGGGCGGCGCGGTTGATCGCGATGTAGGCCCGGGAGTCGCGTGTGTTCAGCAGCGCCTTGATCGGTTCGAGCATCTCCCCGAAACTGAACGAGGTACGCTCGGGATAGCTGCCGCCTCCGAGCACGATCAGTTTGATCGAGACACGGGGGCTCGGCTTCGCTGCACCATCAGGCGCATCATCGGCGGACTTGTTGATCTCCGCGATGGTTCCCCGCAGCGAGTCGATCAGATCCATGGCCGTATCGACACCGGAATTCTCGAAATAGCCGCCGTCGACCAGCCGCATCTTGTCGATGCCGGGCGACGAAGGGTCCTTTGCCGTCACGCTGGCTGCGGGCGAGACCCATGGAAATCGCGCGCTGACGAACGCGGCGGTGCTCAGGGGAACGTTGATGGGACCGGAGTTGGGTGGCCCGCCGTCCGGCGGCTTGAGGGATTGGAAGAACGACAGCGAATCGACATTGTCTCCGTTCGCCTCCCTCCCGAACGTGAACGGTGAAAATATCACGCGCCGTCCGCTCGCCGCATCGGTTGCGTTGAGCAGCAGCGCCGGCCTGCTGCCATCCGCCAGCCAGTGCGCCATGAACGGCTGCTCCAGCGGCCCGGCCGTCGCGCCGGATCTCGTCGCGCTTTCGAGCGAATATTCGAGCGCGCGGGCCCGGTCGAGCGGTCCGACCGGACGGAAGATGAAGCGCTGGAGAAAGTCGCCGAACAGCGTCGAGGCGATGAGCGGCGAAAGCAGGTCGGCGGAAAGCGCCTGTCGAACGTACCGCTCGTTCGGTCCCGGCGTTTCGATCGCCGCGGCCAGCGGAGACTGCCGTTCGAGATAGCTGGCGATCTTGGGGCATGCCGTCTCGCCGGCCTCCTTCTGCGCAACGGTCGCAAGCGCCGACGAGAACACCGAAGCGCCGATGCTCCCGCCGGATACGCCGCTGATTGCGAACAGGTGATGGCGAAAGGCCGGACAAAGATCCTGCAGCCGGGCCAGGAAGATCGCGCTCTGATAGGCGGCGTAAATGCCGCCGCCGCGGGCGGCGACGACATAGACGGGATAGTCCTTGCTGAACTGATCGCGGTCGGGGCGGAGTGAGAGCCATCGTGTGAATTCGGATGTCGCCGAATCAAGGCCCGACGCCGGTGCCGGACCGTCCAGTGTCCGGATCCCGTGGTTGTCGTTGCAGTCGATCCAGGACAGGACGACCGCCAGGCCGAGAAACAGCGGCAACCACGGCATGCGCGAACGGACGGTAATGAGGCTCGCATAGGTACAGAACGCGGTGATGCAAACGGCGAAGAGCGCGAGGACGACGAAGGGCCCGAGCGCGCCGGCAAACCCCGTCGGCCCGACGGCGAAGATCGCGGTGGTGGCAAGGATAAGCCCAATCGTGCCGAGCAGGAACGATCGGCTGCGAAAGCGCTGAACGTAGGATGGGTCGGCCGCGTGCCCCTTTCCCACAGCGTACCAGAGGCAGGCCGCAAGAAGTGTGAGAAACAGGACTGCGTAGCCGCTTCGGTGCAGCGACTGCCCGACCGAGATGGCGAGCGAGGCGTCGAACTTGTCGAAGGCGCTTCCGGGGGCGTTGTAGATCTCGTTCAGCTTGGCGTCGGCTTCGCCGAGCCGCAGCGGAATTGCGCCGAAATGCCCGGCCGCACCTGCGATCAGCGGGAGTGCTCCCAGCACGATCGGTGCGAATCTGGCAGTCCAGTTGAACATCCTCGTCGGTTTGCCGGAGAGCCGGGCCCGGCTCTCCAGAACCACCATGGCGGAGCCGAACCATATCAGGCTGCCGACGAGAAGGAGCGTCAGCCACAGCAGGACGAGGTTCAGGAACTTCAGGTCGGCGTAGCTGATGCGATAAAGCTCGACGATCTGCGCCGGCAGCGACAGGATCGCAGAAAAGACCAGGCTGAGGACGACGAACCATTTGAGATTGCGGAGCAACCCAAAGACCTGGTCTCGGCTCATCTTGCGCCCCTGATGATATCCCCGTCGAGCGGACCTCCGGCCAACGCGGTTTCAATCAGCGGACCCTACCACACAGGCGTGCAAGTGATGCACCGGCCTTGCCGGCTATGATTTTGCCCCACCGACCTCGCGGATCGGCCGCGTGCCGTCCCAGCTCATCGCGGCTTGCCGGACCTTCTCGAAGAACGGCCCCTTGGTGCCGCTGATGTCCGAGATCTCGATCACCGTGCCCGGATGGTCCTGCGTGTCGAAATAGGCAAAGCGCCCCTTGTCGCCGCCGATCTGGCCCTCATGCCCGATCCTGTAGCCGAGCCCGAGCGCCTTGTCGTAGAGGGCTTGATAGTCGTGGCTCCAGTAGGACATGTGCTGGAGGCCTTCGTGCCCGGCATCGAGAAACTCCTTGTACAGCGAGGGCGCGTCGTTGCGCTGCTGGATCAGCTCGATCTGGAGGTCGCCGGAATTTGCCAGCGCGATGCTCATCTCCACGGCGGAGTCCTCGCCGCGGTGACGAAACCAGTCGGTCTTGACGCGGTCCATGTAGTACCAGGGGCCGACACCCATCACTTCGATCCAGTGCTTCATCGCGGCCTGGATGTCCCGCACCACATATCCGTTCTGGCGCACCGCGCCGAAGATGCGGCTCATGCCCGCGCTCCTGTTCTCTGCCTATTCACGACGGGACCTCATCCTGACGGCCCGCCGCCGGCGGGCGTCTCGAAGGATGGTGCACGCGAGCTGCCCGCCACGTTCCTGCTCACTTGACCTCAATGCCGGCGTCCTTGGCAACCTGCTTCCAGGCCGCGATGTCGCGCGCGTTGAGATCGCGCTGCTCGTCGCCGGGGACGAATTGCGGGGTGATGCCGAGTGCCAGCAGCTTCTGCTTCACCACCTCGTCATCGAGCGCGTCCTTCAGGGCCCCCGAGAGCTTCTGTGCGATCGGCGGAGCGAGGCCCGCCGGCGCATACATCGCCCAGGACAGGCTACGATCGAACGGCACGCCCTGCTCCCCGTAGCTGGCGACATCGGGCAGGCTCGGCGAGCGCTCGCCGCAGGCGGCCAGCGCCTTGATCGAACCATCTTTCACCAACGGCGTTGCGGTGGCCACGTCGAGTGTGGCCAGCGAAATGTGTCCCCCGAGCAGGTCGCCGGCGAGTTTTGCGATGCCGTTGAACGGCACGTGGTCCATCTTGATACCGGTCTGCTGCATCAGGATCTCCGCGCAGAATTGGCCGGTCGAGCCGACGCCCCAACTGCCGTACTGGATCGGCTCGCCCTTCCTGGCCAGAGCGACCAGGCCCTTGATGTCGTGGGCGGCAAAATTCTTGGTCGCAACCAGCATGATCGAGGAGGTGCCGACGCGGCCGATGGTCGTGAAATCCTTGATCGGATCGTAGGGCAGTTTTGGATAGATCGCGGGGGCCAGCACATGCGTGGTCATGCCGCCGACGGTGATGGTGTAGCCGTCGTTTGGCGATGTCGCGACCATCTGCGTGCCGAGCGTGCCGGCCGCACCGGTGTGGTTCTCGATATAGATGCTCTGCCCCAGCGTCTTGCCCATCTTGTCGGCGAGCAGCCGGCCGACCACGTCACCGCCGCCGCCGGCCGCGTAGGGCAGCAGCATCCTGATCTTGTGCGTGGGATAGGCGGCGGGTTCTTCGGCGTGTGACGGCAGTGCCGCCGACAGCAATGCGAGAAACGAAAGCGTGACGGTGCGCAGCATCATGATGGCATTCCCTAATCTTCGAAACGAAATCTGTAGGCGTCGCCGTGCCGGACCACGTGTCCCGCGGTCGGGGCCGGAAAATGGCCGGTGAGGAGATAGCTCGGGGTATCCGCGAGCTCTTCCAGCAGCGCCATGCGCGTTGCGAGCGCCGCGGCCGGATCGACGTCGGCGGCGTTCGACAGCCACGGCGCGGCGCACTGGATCGGATGATGAATGACGTCGCCCGACATCACCGCGTGATCGTGGCCGCCGGTGAGGTGGATCTGCATGTTGCCGGCGGTGTGCCCAGGTGCCGGCGCAAAGCGCAAGGCCGCGTCGCGATCGCTAAACAGGTGATGATCGGTCTCGACGAACTCGGCAAGGCCGGCCGCCACCACCGGCAGCACGGAATCCTCGAACGAGCCGTGGTTCACCGGGCTCCTCGGCGCCGCATTGTGCGCGGCCTCGAAGTGGCGATATTCGGCGCGGCCCATCAGATAGCGCGCATTGGGGAAGGTCGGCACCCAACGACCGTCGATCAGCCGCGTTTTCCAGCCGACATGATCGACATGCAGATGCGTGCACATCACGAAGTCGACCTGTTCGGGCGTAACGCCCAGCGCCTGCAAGTTCTCGAGATAAGGCTGGTCGAGGTTGTTCCACGCCGGCACGCGCGGCCGCCTCTTGTGGTTGCCGCAGCAGGTGTCGACGATGGCGGTCCAGCGCGGCGTGCGCACGAGATAGGAGTGGTGGCTGAGGATGAAGCGGCCGGTCTCCGGCTCGATGTAGCGGTGATCGAGCCAGCTCCGGTTTTCCGCGATCACCTCGTCGGTGACGTTGGCGAACAGCCAGCTCTTGTCGAAGGCAAGCGCGGGGATCTCGCTGACGAGATCGACCCGCATGCTGCCGATCGTCACCTGCCGCATCGGTCAGTTCTTCAGGAGATCGCCGAACGGCACCCAGCGCGTGCCGTCGAAACGGATCAGCTGGAGGCTCGTCATCGGCGTAAAGCGCTCGGGCGAGTTGCTCACCGCGGTGCCGTTGATCAGCATCGGCAGCTTCACGTCCTTCATCGTGGTCGCCTGCTTCATCACATTGGCACGGGTGAGGTCGTTGCCGGAGGCCTTCAGCACCGTCACCAGCGTCTGCGCGATGGTGTAGCCGTAGACGTTGAGCCAGTCGCTCTTGTTGGTATCAGGCATGTACTTGTCCATGAACGCCAGCCATTCCTTGTAGCCGGGGTCATCCTTGTTGGCGGGATCGGTTGCGTCCTTCAGATATTGGCTGGAGATGACACCGGTGGAATTGTCCTTGCCGGCCGGCTCCAGCACGCCGCTGATCGAGGCCGAAACGTTGGAGATGATGGTCGTCGGCTTCCAGCCGATCTCGCCGATCTTGCGGATCGCCTGAGCCGCGAACTTCGGCGTCGCCGCGACCAGCACGACATCGGCACCCGCGGTCTTCAACTGCAAAATCTGGGTGTCGACGGTCGGGGCCGAGGTCTCATAGGCCGCGCGCGCGACGATCGCTTCGCCGCTGCCGAGGCCTTCCTCCAGCGCCTTCAGGTAATCCTTGCCGAGATCGTCGTTCTGGTAGAGGACGCCGATCTTCGCATTGGCGCGGCTCGCCTTGATGTATTTTGCATAGGCAATCGCTTCGTCCCGATAGGTCGGCTGCCAGCCGACGGTCCACGGGAAATTCTTGGGATCGTCCCACTTCGCCGCGCCCGAGCCCAAAAAGAGCTGCGGCACCTTGCGGTCGTTGAGATATTTGTGCACGGCGCTGTTGGTCGGCGTGCCGACGCCGCCGAAGATCAGCAGCACCTCCTCGCTCTCGACCAGGCGCCGGGTCTGCTCCACCGTCTTGGGCGGGCTATAGGCATCGTCCGCGATGATCATCTGGATGCGACGTCCGTTGACGCCGCCGTCGTCGTTCACTTTCCGGAAATAGGCTTCGGCCGACTTCGCAATCTGCGCGAAGGCCGAGACCGGGCCGCTCAGCGGCGCGGTGGTGCCGATCTTGATGGTCTTGTCGTCGGCGCCGGGATCGTATTCTGCGGTTTGGGCTGAGGCGATACTGGCCGCGAGCAGCGGCAACAGGATGCAGGCCGCAGTGAGGCGAGGGCGGGCGAAGCGCGCCATGGGTCGTCTCCCAAAAATTGCTCTCCGCCTCTCGATCGAGCGGAGTTGAAACGCGAGAACAGCGCCCGAAGCAGGCTTGCGGGCCGCGACCGTTGCCGCCAGAGTGGGCGAGACGAACGATCGTTCGTACGGTTGACTAGCGAACGATCGTTCGTTAGTCAAGTCGCATGGCTCTCCACACCACAAGCGCGGCGGAAGCGGCTGCGCCCACGACCCGTGAGCGCATCCTCACCGAAGCGCTCGACCTGTTCGCGCAGAGCGGCTATGGCGGCGCCTCGATGCGGGAGCTCGCGCGCCGCGTCGGCATCCGCGAGAGCAGCCTCTACAATCATTTCACCGGCAAGGCCGCGATCCTGGAGGCGATCGTCAGCGAGCACGGTCCGGCAAGCTCGGCGAGCCGGCTGGAGGAGCCGCGCTACAAGCAGCTCGCGCGCCAGCCCGCCGCGTTCTGCCGCCAGTTTGCGCTCGACCTCGTCGAGCAATGGTCCGATCCGCGCGAGCACCAGTTTCAGAAGGTCATCACCGCCGAGCGTAACCGTGTGCCCGGCATCCGCGCCAAGTTCGCCGATCATTTCTATGCTCGCGAGCAGAGCATGATGACGGATTATTTCCGCGGCTTTGCGCTCGCCGGCCTAGTCAATACGCCGGACCCGCGCGAGACCGCGCGGCTGTTCGCGGCCGGCCTGATCTACATCCGCCTCGAGCACTACGTGATGGGCGCCGCGCCCTCGCCGCGGCAGAAGGTGATCGAGGCGATCGACCGCTATCTCGCCTTCTTCCTGTCGCTGATCGGGGCAGGCGAGGACACCGACAAGAAACGAAAGCCTAAGGGAGAAACGCGTGGCAAGGCTGCCCCTGATTGATCCGGAGACCACGAGCGGCGATATCCGCGCCTCGTTCGACCGCATGCCGGTCAAACTCAATATCTTTCGCATGATGGCCCATGCCGAGGCCAACATGATCCCGGCGATGCGGCTCGGCAATTCGATCCTGCACAAGCAGAAGCTCAGCGCGGTTAACCGCGAGCTCCTGATCCTTCAAGCTGCTCAGTTAGAGGGCGGCGCCTATGAATGGCGTCAGCATGTTCCGATCGCGCTCGGCGTCGGCTGCACGCAAGCGCAGGTCGACGCGGTCGAACGTTCCGACTACGGCGCGGCTGCCTTGAGCGAGGTCGAACGCGCGCTGCTGAACTTCGGGCGCGAGGTGGTCGAGAACGTCCGTGTGCCCGAGGCGACCTTTGCTGCTGCCCGCAAGCATTTCAGCGACCAGGAGATCGTGGAATCCATCGTCGCGCTCGGCTTCTACATGATGATGGCGCGCCTGACCGAGGCGACCGAAACCGATCTCGATCCCGCAGCCGGCATGACGGTCTATGACGGCGGCAAGAAGTAGGCGGTCGCGATGACTGAAACCGACAGCAAGCCGGAGCGCTATGTTCGTCCGCCGAGCGCGGAATCGCTCGGTGAGGCGCCGGGCAGGGGACGGCTAAAGGGCCGCCGCATCCTGATCGTCGGCGGCGGCCAGCGCGTGTTCGATGCCGCCACCGATCCGATCGGCAACGGCCGCGCCATGAGCATTTTATGCGCGCGGGAGGGCGCGAAGGTTGCAGTGGCTGACCTCAACCATGCCTCGGCTCAGCAGACCGTCAAGCACATCACCGATGAAGGCGGCGAGGCCTTTGCCATCGCGGCCGACGTGACGTCCGAGGCTGACGTCCAGCGCATGGTCGAGGAAGCCCATCGCGCCATGGGCGGCCTTGACGGCATGGTGCTGAACATCGGCACCTTCGGCAAGACCGGCCTCGATAACGTCAGCCCCGAGGAGTGGAACAGGATCTACGACGTCAACGTCCGCGGTCCCATGCTGTGCTGCCGCGCCGCGCTGCCGAAATTCGACGATGGCGGCTCGGTCGTCTTCATCTCCTCGATTGCGGCGTTGAAGGCGGGATCGCAGATGGCGGTGTATGATTCATCGAAAGCCGCACTCGGCGGCCTCATGCGCAACATCGCTCATCTCGGCTCGCGCCGTGGCGTCCGCGCCAACCTCGTCTATCCCGGCCTCGTCGACACCCCGAACGGCCGCGAAGCCGGCGCCGGCCGTCCCAATCGCGGCAAGGGCCACGTCCCGTTCGGCCGCCAGGCCACGGCGTGGGAGATCGCCTATGCGGTGCTGTTCTTCCTGTCGGACGAAAGCGTCTATGTCACCGCGCAGACGCTCGCGGTCGATAGCGGCCTGAGCGGAATGTGAGAGCGGATACGTAGTCCGGATTGCGCTGCGCACCACGTGCACCCGCGCCCCATCCGGTGGGCGGGGCTCTTGAGCTTGCCGGGCGTCTATAGTAAGGGTTCGGCCGGGTCTGCAGTTCACCCAGGCGTCACCGTCCCGCGAGGGAAGCTAAACCTGCAAGGCTCAATCGAATCGACACCAAACCTCGTGCCGCGTCGTAAGCTGGTGACCTCCGACAATCCATCTGTGGAACGGCACATCGAGGATTGGTCATGACCAGAACCCCCATTGAATTCGTTGCGGGCGACATTTCCGCGCTCGCGAAATCCCTGCGCGCCCAGCTTCTGGAGCGTACGTCGCCGCCCGGTCACGTCGAACTCCTCAACATTCTTGCACGTGCGACGGGGCACAGGAACTATCAGCATTTCCGCGCGCGTGCGGTCGGCACTGCCGTGGACGATCGCGGCACGCCGGCACCACAAGTCGATGCGGTCGATCTGAAGCGCGTGCAGCGCGCCGCGCGCCATTTCGACGACCACGGCAGGCTGCTTCGCTGGCCGGCCCGCCACAGCCTGCAGCAGTTGAGCCTCTGGGTGTTGTGGGCCGGCTTCCCGCCGCGGTGCAGTCTGGCCGAGGCGCAAGTGAAGACGTTGTTGAGCCGTCAGCACGCTTTCGCCGATGATGCCTTGCTCCGCCGCGCGCTGTGCGATCACGGCCTGGTCTCCCGCACGGCCGACGGACGCGCGTATCGCAGGATCGAGCGTCGGCCGCCGACGGAGGCGGCAGCGCTTCTGCGCCACCTCAAGGCCAGCGCATCCGGACGACCGGAAGCCGCGACATGATCGCAAATCCGGACGCATTGCCGCTCGCCGGGCCCGCTCCGGTCTCGGTGCGGACCTCCCGCGGGACAGTCCAATGCGCAATCGCAGGCGAGGGGCCCGCTATCATGGCCATCCATGGCGGCATGGGCGGCCACGACCAGTCGTGGCTGCTGGCGCGCGCCCTCGCCGCGACGCTCAGGGACAAGCGGGTGGTGGCCGTGTCCCGCCCGGGCTATCTCGGCTCGCGCCTCGAGCTTGGCGCGTCGCCCGACGACCAGGCTGACGTCTATGGCGCGCTGCTCGATGCGCTGGGGATTTCGACCGTGGCGGTCGTCGCGGTCTCCGCCGGCGGTCCCTCCGCACTGCAATTCGCCGCACGGCATCCCTCGCGCTGCCGCTCGCTCGTGCTGGTATCGGCCTGCACGGGGAAACTGCAAACGCCGCCGGAGATCACCGCGCGCCTGCGCATGATGCGCCACCTTGCGCGTCTTCCCGGATTGCCCCGCATCCTGAAGTGGCGAAGTGAACGGAATCCGCAGGCTGCCGCGCGCCGCGCGATTCCCGATGACGCCATGCGCGAACGGACCTTGCGACATCCGGAGGCAGGGCCGCTGTTCCGTGCCTTGCAGTCGACGGTGTTCGAGCATCTGCACGCCCGGCTTCCGGGGACCGTCAACGACATCGCGCAGTTTGCCGCGCTGGGGGAGTTGCCCGAGGGATCGATCTCGGCACCCGCGCTCATCGTGCACGGCCGCGCCGACAATGTCGTGCCGTTCTCGCATGCCGAGAACGTCTGCCGGGCGATCCCGCAGGCAAAGCTGCTGGCGCTCCCCGACGGCGGCCACGTGGCGCTGTTCACGCACCTGAACGTGGTGCGCAAGGAGGCCGAGCCGTTCCTGGACGCACACGAACGCGCTTCCCTGCACCCTCATCGCATCGAGGATCCCCATGAAGACGACATTGCTCAGACCTGAAGACTACACCCGCTCGCCCTGGAAGAACGGCGGCGGCATCTTCACCGATATCGCGGACGCACATCGCGCTGACGCTGGGGTGAAGGACTGGAGCAGCCTGCTCTGGCGCTTTGCGAGCACGCCGATCGTGGCGCCCGGTCCCTTCTCCCATATGCCGGGCATCGACCGCTTGCAGATGGTGGTTAGTGGGCGCGGGCTGGTGCTCAACGCCCCCGGCCAGGAATTCGACGAGCGTGAACCTTTTACGACCGTGCGGTTCACCGGCGAGCTCGAGATCGTGACGGAGCTTCAGGCCGGGCCGGTCGAGGTCGTTAACCTGATGGCGCGGCGCGGTGCGGTGGAGATCGAGCTCGAAGCGCTCAGGGAAGCCGGCGATCGACCGTTGCATGCCGGCACGCATCTGGTTTACGCGCCGCACGGCGATTGCCGCATTCGCCTCGATGGAGAGGATCTTGCCATCCCCGGCAACGGCACGCTCAGGATCGAATTGACCGAGACATCGAGGCTCGCGCTCGTTTCGGGTCCGGTGGTGCTGGGGTCGATCCGGATCGTCGATTAAGGGGGCGACAGCCCCGACAGCCCGATGCGCACAATCCATGCAACTGGCTAGGTTGACGCGGCGGAGCCGGGGCACGATATCTGCCCTGATGCAGACCGCCGTGAAGGGCAGGATATGACCGCGCAAGACAACCACGCCCCCGCCACGCAGGCCGACGGTGTCGTCGACTGGCTGACCAACGGCACGCGCGACGAGCGCTTCATCGACAATATCTTCGCCGACATGTGCATCCGTCTGCAGCAGGCGGGCATTCCGCTGAAGCGGTCGACGCTCCATGTCCTGATCCACCATCCGCAATGGCTTGGCGCCCGGTTCATGTGGTCCGACGGCATGCGCGAGGCGGAGATCGCGCGGGTGGATTATGACGTCCGCGAGCGGTCGGAATTCATCGGCAGCCCCGCCAATGAAATGCAGGACGGCGCGAGCGAGGTGCGCGAGAATCTCGAACGCGATCCCTCGCTCGGCCGCAAGCACGCCCTGTACGACGAGATGCGCGAAAAGGGCCTGACCGACTATGTGGCCTGGCCGCTCTACCACACGCTCGGCAAGCGGCATCTCATCACCTTCGCGACCGACCGTCCGGGCGGCTTCGAGGATTCGCATATCGCCGCGCTCAAGAAGCTCCTGCCGGTGCTGGCGCTGGTCAGTGAGATCCGCATCAAGAACCGGCTGGCGCGCACGCTGCTGGAGACCTATGTCGGCTCCCATGCCGGCCAGCTGATCCTCGCCGGCGCCACCAGGCGCGGCAGCGGCACGACGGTGCGCGCCGCGATCATGATCTGCGACCTCAGGGATTTCACCAAGATTTCCGACAACTGGCCGCGCGACGACGTCATCGATCTGCTCAACGATTATTTCGACGCGATGTCCGAGCCGATCGCGCGGCACGGCGGCGAGATCCTGAAGTTCATCGGCGACGGCCTGCTCGCCATCTTCCCGCTTCAAGAGCCCGATGCCTGCGCGAACCTGCTCCACGCCGTGACCGAGGCTCGTCAGGCCATGACCGCGCTGAACGAGCGGAACAATGCGACCAGCCGCGCGCCGTTGAATTACGGTATTGGCGTCCATGTCGGCGATGTCATGTACGGCAATATCGGCTCGACCAGCCGGCTCGACTTCACGGTGATCGGTCCCGCCGTCAACATGGCCTCCCGCCTCGAAGCCCTTACCAAGCAGCTCGGTCGAACGGTGCTGCTGTCACGCGACTTTGCGGAGCTGGTGGAAGAGAAGTTCGAGCTGGAGCACGTCGGCAAGCACGAGGTGCGCGGCTTCAGCGATCCGATCGAGCTGTTCGCGTATCACGGGTAGGGCAACTGCCTCACCCGGGACGAATTCCCAGCGGCGGCATCTATTTGCGGTTCGTCCAGGGGGCGGAGGTCGAGCCGGGGCCGCCATTCGCCGGACCTGTGAGACCCGGTGCAGGCCCAGGCCCTGGGGTGGCACCCCCGTAACGCCTACGCGGACCAACGATCCTGCTCTTGCTGGTGCGCGTGCTCGTTCAGGCGTTCGGCGATCTGGTCCGCAATCTGCTCCGACTCCGCCGAGGCGACGGGCTCGCCCTTGCGTGTCCTGAGCTTGTCCTTGTCGGCCTCGATCGGGAAGTCGTCAGGCTTCAGTCCATCATCCTTGCCCATGGCGCGCCTCACTGCATCTCATGTCGGAAGAACACGTCTGGAGGCTGATCGTTGCTTGGACAAGAGAAACTTCCGACCGACGAATGGACGGGGCGCGGCTCGCGTTTGGGCGTTGTCAGCACGATCCCGGTGTCAGGCGCCGCTGGCAGCCCTGGCAAGCCCCTATTGCCGATGCAGGATTGTACGAATAGGCTTCCGCCTCGAAGACGCCCAAACGGTCTTTCAAATCGGCCGCACGTTCATGCCCAAATTCCTTCGCATCGGAGTCCTCCAGTCCAACGTATCCGGCTACACGTCGAAGGCGTGGTGCGTTCGGCGCGTCGGCTCGGCGGTGTTCCTGAAGTGGGGTGCCGTTGAGGTGCAGGGCGCCGGTGATGGACGAAGGGTCTACTGGACGCGATTGCCGCAGGAGAAGACAGTTCGCTGCGGCACGACGCAGCGCGCCCAGGACTACGCCAAAGCCGCCATCGCCCGGCGCCGCAGCCACCGCTACGAGCCGCTGGCCGGGCCGATCGCGCTCCGGCGCCGATCCGCCGAGCGGAGCGCGGAACTCAAGCAGGCACTCGCCACCATCCTGATCGTCGATATCGTCCGCTCCACCGAAAAGGCGGCAAAGCTCGGCGATGCGCGTTGGACCAAGGTCATGGGCCACTATTACGCGGCCGTGCGCAAGGAGCTGAAGAGTACGCGTGGCAAGGAAGTGGTGACGACCGGCGACGGCGTGCTGGCGACATTCAAGGCGCCGGCTTCCGGCGTCCGCTGCGCGACCGCGATTCAAAAGGCCGTGCGCACGCTGGGGCTCGACATCAGGGTCGGGCTGCATGCGGGCGAGTACAGTGTGAGCGGGGGCGAGATGGTCGGTCTCGCGTTTCACATCGGCACGCGCGTCGCCGCCAAAGCGCGCGCCGGCGAAGTCCTGGTCTCGAGCGCGGTCAAGGACCTGATGGCGCAGTCGGAGATCCGCTTCAGGGATCACGGCGTGCATCAGCTCAAGGGCGTGCCGGAGCGGTGGCGGCTGTTTCGGGTGGAGGATTGAAGGGATTGAGGCCTATCTGTTCGGATCGGTCCGGTCGCATTTGGGGCATCGTCCGTCCGCGGCGGCGGCGAGTTGGTGGCCGATCTCTTCCCTGAGAGCGTCTGCCTCGAAGGCCGTGCCGTCGCTCCTGAGGATTCGCTTGGCGCGTTCGTAGGCGTGGCTCTCGGCGGCGTCGTCGCCGACGCGAACGATCACCTCATCGTGGAAAGGGCAGACCGTGGTCGCACGGGTGGTTTCGAGCGCGTAGCGTACCACTGCGGTCAGATCGTCGACGTTGGCGGATATCATGGCTGCTCTCCTGATCGTGGCGGTCCCGATGGTGGCCTGTTTCCGGCGGCGGGGGTACCGTACGGCCGTGTCGGTCCGGTCAGGCGACAAGGGCGACGTCAATCCACCCCGGCTTCCTTGGAAGCACCGAGGCCGATCGCGTATTCTGTCCAGGGCTGCATTCAACCCGCGGCTTTTGCAACCCGCGGCTTTTGCCCTGGTTCCATCGAACCCGTCGGCGAAGCCGCTCGTCCGGAGCCGGCTCCTGGTCGCGGTCGGTCAGTCCACGTCTTGCGAAGCGGTGCCCGGAGTGCCTAGGAGTCCGGGCTCCGCTTCGTTCGGCACCGGAGCAGGAGCGCGGCCGATGTCATGCAGAGCATAGGCGTGAGCAGGGCCTTTGCATTGACCCATCTCAAACACAGGGAGGGCCCCTAAGGAATCATCCGCAATTTCGCCGGCCGCGGTTCGGGCGCATGAATAACGACATGCAGCGCCAGATTCTCTTCAGGTGCCCGCGCACCGGCATAAACGTCCAGCATCGGATCGATGACGAGCGGCCCGAGAGTTCCGAGCCGGCGGACAGCTATGTGTCCGTGAGGTGCCCGGCCTGCATGTCGCTGCACTTCGTCAACAGCACCACCGGCAAGCTGCTGGGCGAGCGAAGCGCGCAGCCCGCCTCGATGTCGCGTTCCGCCTGATCCGTCCGCGTTGATTGTGCAGCGACGTGGCGGAAGGGCAACCGTCAATGGATCGCCGCGTACATGATGGATTCCTCGGTCGCCTCCAGCGCGGAAAACTCCTCGACGACCTTGCCTTGCCTGCAAACCAGGATGCGGTCCGACAGCGCCATGATCTCGGGCAGGTAGGAGGAGATCACGACCACCGCCTTGCCCTTGTCGGCCAGCGAATTGATCAGCTCGTGAATCTCGACGATGGCTCCGACATCGACGCCCCGCGTCGGTTCGTCGAATATGATCAGGTCCGGATCCTGGATCAGCGATTTGGCGATCACAACCTTCTGCTGGTTGCCGCCGGACAATTCGACGACCTTGGCCTCGTCGCCGATGGCGCGCACCTTGAGCCGTTCGATCCAGGACTTTCCGGTCGCCGTGCTTTCGCGTCGTGACAGCCAGGCGCGTCCCTTGGGAAACTTGGCGAGCAGGCCGAGATAGATGTTGCGCGCAATGGATGCGGTCTCGAAAAATCCTTCGACCTTGCGGTCTTCCGTCACGTAGGCGATGCCGGCCTGCACCGCCGGGGCGGGGACGCGGTAGCGTACCGGCTTGTCCTCGAGGATCACCTCGCCGCCGTGGAAGAAGTCGCGCTTCATGATGCCTGCGACGATCTTGAACGTCTCGGTGCGTCCCGCGCCGACAAGACCGAAGACGCCGGTGATCTGGCCTGCAAACACCGACAGCGAATTATTCTTCACCATCGGCGCCATCTTCAGGTTCTGCACCGTCAGCACCCGCTTGCCCGAGGCGCGGACCGTCGCCTTGCGCGCGCCATAGAGCGTGTTGGAGAGATCCCGCCCCACCATCGCCTGGACGATGCGCGCCCGGTCGAAGCGGGAGGCGTCGTCGGTCACGACATGCCTGCCGTCGCGCAGCACCGTGATGCGGTCGGCGAGCAGCAGCGCCTCTTCGAGGGCGTGCGAGATGAAGATGATGGAGACCCCGCGCTTCTTCAGGTCCTTGACCAGGTCGAAGAAGTACTTCTTCTCCTCCGGCGTCAACGTCGCTGTCGGCTCGTCGAAGATGATCACCTTGGCCTTGTGCAGGACCGCACGTGCGATCTCGACCATCTGCTTCTTGGCCGCCCCTAATCCGCCGACCGTCGCGGTGGGCGTCACGTCGAAGTTGAGCGATTGCAGGAATTGCTGGGCCGCGATGTAGATGCCGCGCAGGCGATTGTAGAACTTCTCCTGACCGAGAAACAGGTTCTGCGCCACCGTCATCGTCGGCACCAGGCTGTTCTCCTGGAACACCATGGCGATGCCGAGGTTGCGCGCCTCCAGCGGAGTCCTCGGAGTGACGTCGACGCCGTCGACAATCATGCCGCCGGACGTCAGCGTCACGACGCCGGCCATGATCTTGGTCAGCGTCGATTTTCCCGCGCCGTTTTCGCCGACGAGGGCGTGGATTTCGCCGCGCCGAAGCTCGAAATCGACGCCGTCGATGGCGGGCACGCCGGCGTAGAGCTTGGTCGCCTTCGACAGCGACAGGACGAGGTCGTTCATGCGCGGGCCTCCTCGCCGAGGGATGCCAGCGGCAGCTTGATGACGCGCCCGGGGCCCTTGGCAATCATCACGAGGTCGTTGCCGACTTCGACGGCGGACACGATGCCGTGGTTGACGCCGTCGGCCCGGCTGTGGAGCGAGTAGCGTGGAAAGCCGTCGGCTCCGAGCCGGATGACGAGACCATACGACCGCGGCGGCGCCCAGGGCTTCATCACGCCCATGGTCTTGATGTGGGCGCCCTGCAGCGGCTCCTTGAAGGAGTGGCCCGAGCGCAGACGCGGCGCCACCCAGAACTCCGGGTCGATCTCCGCGATCATGCGGCGGCGATAGGCGGGCTCGCGCAGCACGAACTCGACCAGTTGGGTGCGCGCGGTGAACGCGGTGAGCCAGAAGCCGCCGCCGCTCGCTGGAGAAAGCCGGGATGGGTAGACGGGCAGGTGCCGCAGCAGATCCTTGCGGCTTCCGTCCGGTGCGATCGAGACCAGGCGATGCCGCCAGCTTTCGCTGACGAGTACGGCGCCGTTGCTTGTGATGGCGCCGAAAGCGTAGCCCAATCCGCCGGCAAGCTCGCTGATCGCGCCCGTCTTCGGATCGAGCCGCAGCAGCCGGCCGGTCCTGCCGAGCTCCATCAGATCGCGCGCCCAGTCGCCGACATCGTGCAACGACGATCCATCGGTTGCGATCAACCTCCCGTCGGCCGCGGGCGCCAGCGCATTGACGGCGTGCAGCCCCTGCGTAAAGGCGGCCCTGGGTGTCTCGGCCGTGGCGTTGTCGTAGAGCCGGACCTCCATGCCGCCGAGCGCGACGGCAAGGCCACCACCGGGCAAGGACGCCAGCGCGGAGATCGGCCGCTCGAAGCTGCGAACCGTCGTTGTAGAGTTTCCGGCCAAACGCGTCAGCCGCGCGCCATCGGCGATGAGCAGCGAGGTGCCGTCCGGGGCGAGATCCTCCGGCGCGTCGCATTCGAGCAGGATCTCCGCCTGCTCGAGCGCCTGGTTGGGCTTCAACGCCCCGTCGAACGACGGCACGGTGATAGCCGCCTCGCCACGGCCGAGGAAGCGGTTGGCGAATTCTCTGATAGCGACGATCACGACGGCTTCCCCCAGCGCTTGTCGTACTGAACGAAGTCGGGATCGGCATTGTCGAGCTTGAAGCGGCCGATCCGGTTGTTGGCGATGCCGCCGAGATAGAGATAGCCGCGATGCTCCCGCATCGAGGTGATCATGGGGTGGTTGAGGCCCTTGAGGTCCCAGAACGATTCCAGGATCTTGCCCTGCTCGTTGAACTTGACGACGCAGCCGGTGTTGATGTTCGGAAACAGCCATTCGTCGACCGGCACGCGCTTGGCCATGCGCCGGCGGAAGCTCGGCATCTTCCAGGCGAGATCCAGTGACGGACTGCGCATGCCGACCAGCGCCAGCCAGTAATTGCCGTCCGAGGCAAGGTTGATGTTGTCGGGATAGCCCGGCAGATTGTCCATGACGGTCTCGACGTTGCCCTTCTTGGGACCTGCGAACCAGTAGCGCTTGATCGAGCAGCCGAACGTCTCCGCGAACAGGATGGATTGCCCGTCGCTGGCGACTGCGACGCCGTTCGGGAATTTGAGCCCGCGCAGCGCGGTGTGGGTGGTGCCGGTCTTGGTGTCGTGGCAGATGATGCGGCCGTTGCCGCGCGCTTCCAGCCCGTCGACTGGCCATTCGTCCATCTCGTAGCGGACGGTGGCTTCGGAGAAGAAGATCAACCCGTCGTCTGTGATGTCGAGATCATCGGCAAGCCGGAGACGGCTGTCGTCGTTCACGGAGTAGATGCTGCGGTTGGTCTCGTCGGTGGCTTTCTCCACGGTGCCGTCCGGCTTGATGCGATAGAGGCCCATGCCGCCGATGCAGACATAGAGGTTGTCCTCTTTGTCGAACGCCATGCCGAGCGGCTGGCCGCCGATATGTGCGAACACTTCCATCCGCTCGTAGTCCGGCGGGAAGAAGCGGATGATGTCGCCGTGCCGCGATCCCGCGTAGAGCACGTCGTTGCGGTCGAGAATGACGTCCTCTGGCGCCTCGATCCGGCCGAGCCCGATCAGCGAGACGTCACGCAGCTTGTCGTTCTGCTCGAACGGCCCACCGCTGCCGATCTCGGTCGGCGGCGGTGGCGGCAGCGCGTGATAGGTCGGGGCGACATAGACCTTGCTGATGATGCGGGTGCGATTCTTCTGCCAACGGATGTCGACCATCGCCGCCGCCAGCAGGATCGTCGCCAGCGCCATGCGGTTGACGCCGCCGCGCGCATTCATGGCGGTCAGGCCGTTGGTGACGAGCAGGACGACGAGCACGCCGACCATCGATTTGACGACCGACCCCTTGCCGCCGCCGAGCGTGATGCCGCCGAGCACGGTTGCCGTCAGCACGATCACCTCGAGGCCGACGCCGATATCGCCGCCGACCGTGCCGAGCCGGGCCGCGAAGAACAGCGCGC
This sequence comes from Bradyrhizobium sp. CCBAU 25360, assembly GCF_028128695.1. Classification (NCBI taxonomy): domain Bacteria; kingdom Pseudomonadati; phylum Pseudomonadota; class Alphaproteobacteria; order Hyphomicrobiales; family Nitrobacteraceae; genus Bradyrhizobium; species Bradyrhizobium sp. CCBAU 25360. The sequence goes on along the minus strand of NZ_LBJA01000043.1, from coordinate 697,445 downwards.
CGATGCTGGTCAGCACGCCGCTCGCGACGTAGCAGAGCGCGATTGTGCGGCGGACCGGAATGCCGGAATTGTAGGCCGAGCGCCGCGAGCCGCCGATCGCGGTGATGTGCCAGCCCGGTCGCAGCCGCGTCAGGAAGACGTGGCCGAAGATCGCGATGACGATGTAGACCAGCGCGACGCTGGGAATGCCGAAAACGCTGCCGCCGCCGATGAAATCCCAGGACGGAATGTCCGGGAAAGCCGACGCGATGGCGTTGGAATAACGCTGGATCAGCAGATCGTAGGCCGAGCGATAGATGATCAGCGTGATCAGCGTGGTGATGAAGGCGCGCAGCCTGAGATAGCCGATCAGCACGCCGTTGACGGCGCCGAGCAGCCCTCCGACGATCATGGTGACGACCACCACGGCGGGGACCGGCCAGTTGAGCACGTCGAGCAGGTAGAGCGCGCAGAAATCCGTCAGGGCGAAGATCGAGCCGACCGAGAGATCAATGCCGCCGACGATGACGACCAGCGCCATGCCGAGACCGATGAAGCCGATTTCGCCGGCCTGCCGCGCCGTGTCGGCGAGGCTCGATGGGGACAGGAAATGCTCGAGCGAGCGGCTGAGCGCGAAGCCGACGATCAGCAGCAGGATCACCGGGATGGCGGTTTCGGTCCAGCGTTTGGACAGGATCTCGCCGAGGAGATGGTCCGGCCAGTAGCGATATCGGAGCCTCGTCAGTGTCTCGCGCATCTGCCTTCCGCTGATTCCATGAGCAAGGTTGCGCGTTCCGCACCCGGAGCGACGGAACGCGCAGCTTTAGTGTGCGATCACTTCTTGAGATCGGAGAGATTCCAGCACGCCGTCTGGGTGTCGGCGTTTTCTTTCGTGATCGGGATCAGCGTCGTGTATTCGGAGCCCTTGACCGAACCCGGCTTGGCGCCCGACGACAACAGCCATTTGATCGTGCCGGCCATCTGCGCGGCCTGCGTCGGCACGTCGTAGCTCATGTTGAGATCGAACGAGCCGTTCTTCACCAGTTCGCACGCGCCCTTGCGCTCGCCGCCGCCCGAGGTCGCCAGGAACACCTTGCCGGTCAGGCCGGCTTCCTTGATCGCGGCGGCGGTGCCGATGTCCATGCCGTCCCAGAAGCCGACGATGCCGCAGAGATCGGGGTTCTGCTTCAGCACCGTCTGGGTGATCGCCTTGGCCTTGGCGGCATCCCAATCGGCGGCCTGGCTGGAGACGACCTTGATCTCGGGATGCTTGGCGAGGATGTTCTCGACGCCCTTGAGCGTGTAGGCGCTGGCCGCCGCCGAGAGCGCGCCCTGGATGATGGCGATCTTGTTCGATTTGCCCTGGCAGGCCTTCACCACGCCTTCGGTCTGGCGCTCGCCGATCTCGATCCAGTTGGCACCGACGAAGGCCGAGCTGCGATAGGCCGAGCCCATGTTGATCTGGATGACGTAGATGCCTTCGTTCTCGGCGCGCTGCAGCAGCTTGGCGTAGGTCTGGACGTCGGGATTGTGGATCACCATCACCGCCGGCTTCTCCGAGATCAGCGAGGTGACGGCTTGCGCGCCGGCGTTCGTATTCCAGTTGGGATCGCGAATCACGAACTTGACGCCGAACGGCTCGAGCTCCTTCTTGAGGCCGGCGTACCAGCCTTCGGTCAGGTCGAAGTTCATTGCCACCGGCACGTAGGCGACGGTCTTGCCGGCGAGCGCTTCGCGGAAAGGCTTCTGGAACGGCTCGTCGAGGCCCTGCTGGGCAAGGGCCGGAGCGGCGCCGGCTGAAAGCGCCAATGCGGCGATGCTTCCAAGCGCGAATTTATGAACGCAGGCCATTGTCTTCCTCCTTGTTGGATACGCGTTTTTTTCAGGCAGATCAGATGTCGCCCTGTTGGGCCGTTTCTTCGTTTCGTGGGTTGAGCAGCGTGTCCGTGATGACCGCGACCAGGAGCACGAGGCCCTTGATGAGGTTTTGGCCGGCATAGGGGACGTTGAGGATCGTCATTCCGTTCAGCATCGTTCCGATCAGGAGCGTGCCGATGATGACGTTGACGACCCCGCCGCGTCCGCCCGACAGGCCGATGCCCCCGAGCACGACGACGAGGATGACGTCGTAGATCAGCGTCGAATTGAAGATCCGGGTCGGCATGGAGTTGACGGACGCCGCCAGCACGAGGCCGGCAAAGCAGCCGATCAGCGCCGCAAGGACGTATTGCAGCACGATGATGGGCCGCGACGGGATGCCGGTCACGCGCGCGGCGAACGGGTTGTCGCCGATCGCGTAGATGTAGGCGCCCCAGCGCGTCTTACGCAGCAGGATGAAAACCACGACGCAGGCGATCGCGAACATGACGATCGAGGTGGGGATGCCGAGGATGCTGCCCTGGCCGAGCCGCTCGAACCCGGCCATGCCGTCGCTCCATTGCACGACGTCGAGCTGGAAGAGGGCGGCCTGGCCGAGACCGGCGACGAACAGGCCGGTCGCCAGCGTCGCGAACAAGGGCGGCACTTCCGCATAGGCGATGAGCCAGCCGTTGACGAGCCCGATCGCGATCGACAGCAGGCCGGCGGCGAGCAGCGAGGCCGGCAGCGAATGCCCATTCTGCACCATCTGCAGCACGAGGCCGCCAGGGACCGCGAGTGCGGCGATCAGCGACAGGTCGATGCCGCGGCCGATCACGACGATTGCCATAGCGAGGCCAAGGATGCCGAGCACCGCCACGTTCTGCAGCAATGTCAGCATGTTGTCGGCGGAGAGAAAGCCGCTGAGGAAGACCGAGAAGGTCAGGAAAAGTGCAGCGAAGACCGCAAACACGATCTCCTGTTGGCTGATCCGAACGCGCTTCATCGCTTGCCATCCCTGGGATCGGCATCGCGCGTGCGGGATCGCCGTCTCGGCGCGCGCTTGCCTCCCCCCGTCCCAAGATTTGTTTTGCGCTTGATAAGCGAGGAGCCTCAAGGCGGCTTGCTTGAACGCGCAAACCTTTTGCGTTGGCGCGCAAAGAGTCTTGCGCGAAGCTGACAGGAACCTAAGATCGGCCGGCAGCTTTTGTGCGCTGCACAGCCAGACCTCGCTGCAACGGGCCACCATGGATCTCGTGTTTACGACCGAGGAGCTAGACCCCGCCAAGCGCTTCGCAGCCTGGCAAGATGCGATCTGCGACCACTATGTTCATGTCGACGTGAACGCGGTGAAGCCGGCCGACTACCAGGGCTTTATCCGCGAGGCCCAATTTGGCTCGGTCACGATGAGCGACGTCTTCCTGTCGGAGCAGCGGATATCGCGGCGCGACCGGCACATCGCAAAGCTCGACAAGGATTGTTACTACGTCCAGTTTCTGCAGCAGGGCAGCATGGACGTGCTCCAGGCCGGCCAGACCCTGGTGACCAGCCCGGGCATCGGCGCGATCTTCTCGGCCTCCGACGCCTACGATCTGGAGTGCTCGAACCAATTCCGGTCGTTGTATCTGGAGATTCCGCGCAAGGAATTTTCATCGCGCTTCGCCGAAGGAAAGATGCCGTCGGCGGCGACAATTGCGACGGGGCGGGGTCTGGGCCGGATCGCCGCCGAATTCTGCGCGCTGCTGGCATCGGAGGCCTCGAGCCTGGAGGAGACGGCGCGAACCCGGCTTGGTCATGAGCTGATGGACGTGCTGGCGCTCGCGCTGGACATGGGCGACAAGGACGAGTTCTCGGAGGACGCCACGGCCCGGAACGCGCGGCTGCGCTCCGTCAAGGCCTGGATCGAGGAGCACCTGACCGATCCGGATCTGTCGCTGGAGAAGATTGCCAGGAACAACGGCGTCTCGCTCCGGCATCTGCATTACCTGTTTCGTTCGACCGAGATGTCGGTGTCCGAATGGATCCTGAACCGCCGCCTGCAGCGTTGCTACGACGCGCTGATGCGCCCGGAGCTGCGCGCGCTGTCGGTGACCGAGATCGCCTATCGCCTCGGCTTCAGCAGCTCGTCGCACTTCAGCACGGTGTTTCGCAGGAAGTTCGGCCACAGCCCGTCCGAGCTGCGCCGGCGGCAGATGACGTCGATCGAATAGGAGGATCGCGCGCCGAGCCGCCGGCGATGGCGTTCGGCGGCAACGAGCCCCTGCAGACCGGCCCGCGCGTCCTATTTCTCGACGGCGCCCGTCCAGTCCTTGAAGCCGCCGAGGTTGTAGACCTTCTCGTAGCCCAAATCCTTCAGCAACTTGCCGGCCAGCGCCGACCGGCCGCCGGACGCGCAGTAGAGAATGACGCTCTTGCTCTTGTCGAACGCCTTGTCGTGGGAAGGCAACTCCGGATCCGCGCGAAACTCCAGCATCCCCCGCGAGACATTCACGGCCCCTGCGATCTTGCCACTGGCCGCCACCTCCGGCGCATCGCGAACGTCGACGACCAGCGTGTTGCCGCTCTTGATCATGTCAGTGGCCTGTTCCGACGTAATCTTGGGCACCGCCGCGTTGGCGGCTTCGAGCATTTGCTTGACGCTGGTTGGCATGGGTTGTCTCCGTTGGTGGCCTAGCGGGGAGGATAGCATATTGGCCGCACTTCGCCTCCTTCTGTTGGAGGAGCGTGCTCTGCTTGATCATGCACTCATTCCGCGGCCAATATCGCCCGAGCCAGCTCCGACGGATTCTCGACAGCCGAGAAGTGGCCGGTATTCCTGAGCGTCACCACCTGCGAGTTGGGAATGAGAGACCGTGTGCGCTCGCGCTCGTCGGGCCGAGACCAATCGCTGTCGCCATAGATGAGCGTCACCGGCGCCGAGATCTGCCGATAGTAGTCGCGGGCCGTGCTCCAGGATCGCCAGCCCGCCAACACCTTGCGTGCGGCCCGCTTGTATCCCGGGCGGTGGGCCACCTTGTCGAACTCGGCGAGCAGATCGGCCGGCAGCTTGCGCGGGTCGTGGTATCCACCACCCATGATCTTGCCGAGAACGATCTTGTTTTCGAGCGACGCGTTGATCGCCCCGAGCACCGGGATCTGCAGACTTCCGATAATGAAGTTCGCGAGCCAATTGCCCCGTCGAATTCCGTCCCCATAGCGAGTTTCGTAGTCGTAGGGGTTGATTGCATAGACCCGCTTTACGCGGTGTGGGAGGGAGGCCGCCACCGTGAGGACCAATGCGCCCCCGATCGACTCGCCGACGAGCGTTATATCCGAGAGGTCTAGCGCCTCAATGAAGCGGATGACCGCCTGCCTGAAATAGGGCTCGTTGAAGCTCGCGCCCGGATCGATCGGTGAGTGTCCGTGGCCGGGCAGATCGATGGCGTACACCGTGTGCGACCGGGCGAGGAGAGGCGCGAGGCTGCGGAAATACTCGAGCTGCGTCCGGATCGTATGGACGAGGAGTAGCGGAGGCCCGCTGCCGGTCTTGTGAAAACGCACACTGAGCCTCTCCGATAATTTGAGCAAACTCGGCCCGGCTTCGCTCACGTCAAGCATCCGATCTCTCCAAGTTTCGAGGGGGCGGTCGTTCAAGCGGCGGCGGCTTCACGGACCAGCGCGGCTGCGGCATCCAGAAGGGCTCGTGCGAGGTCGGTGTCGTTGACCGCGCGCGCCAGCGTCACGGCGCCGACCATCGTCGCGAGAATGGCCATGGCCTTGTCTCTGGACCCCTGGTCGCCGTCCTTGGCGATGAAGCGGCCGAGCACGTCGAGATGGGCCTTGATGCCCGCTTCGAACTCGGCCTTGACGTCGGGACCCTGCCGGGCGGCGTCCGCGCCGAGGGCCACGATCGGACAGCCGTCCATTCTCTCTTCGCGATGATCTGCACTGAGATAGAATCCGATCACTGCGCTGAGCGGATCGTCAGGATTGCGCGCGGCCGCGTCCGACCATCGGCCGGAAGCGCTCTCTAACGCGCGCTTGGATGCCTCGACCGCCAAGTCCTCCTTGGACGCGAACTGCTTGTAGAAGGCGCCCTGGGTGAGCCCGGCCCCCTCCATCAGATCCTTGAGGCCAATGCCGTCAAAGCCGCGATCCCTGAAGAGGCGACTTGCCACATTGATCACGGTTTGGCGGTTCTCCGCGGCTTGAACGCGACTGACGCGCATCGTGCTCCTCCATTTGGATTTCAGTCGAAATCTATGTCCAATATAGATGTCGAATGACATCTATCAAGTGGGCAGTTGCAGCTGGACCGGTGATTTCCTGAGATCACGTTCCCGTCAGGTCGCCAAATTTAGATTGTGGTCGACCTCTAATTCGATATAGAGTTCGAACGAAATCTAAATCGCACAGGAGACTGTCATGAAAAGGGGAACTGCCGTTTTGGCCGGTATTATGATCCCGGCGGGGGTGGCCACATTCGTCAGTCTCGGCATTTTCACCCCAAAGGCCTCTGCCGTGAGCGACCCGAGGCAGGAGCCGCCGATGGTCAGCTTGGTGAAGGCCGCGCGGGTGAACGGCTCCGAGCGCGGGTTCACAGGCACCATCGGCGCGCGGGTGGAGAGCAATCTCGGCTTTCGCGTCGCCGGCAAGATCGTCGAGCGGCTGGTGAATGTCGGCGAGCAGGTCAAAGCCGGGCAGCCTCTCATGCGGATCGACGAGACCGACCTCCGCCTTGCGCTTGCGGCGAAGCGTAACGCCGTAGCCGCGGCTCGCGCGGTAGTCGTGCAGACGGATGCCGATGAGCGGCGATATGCCAACCTGGTCAACGATGGATGGACGTCCAAACAGCGCTACGAGCAGGCGAAGGCCGCCTCGGATACAGCCAAGGCGCAGCTCGCCGCGGCCGAAGCCGAGGCAGGCGTCGCCGAGAACCAGGCGACCTATTCCATCCTGGTGGCAGACGCGGACGGCACGGTCACCCAAACGCTTGGCGAGCCCGGCCAAGTGGTCTCGGCCGGCCAGGCGGTCGTTCGGCTTGCGCAGTCCGGGCCTCGCGAAGCCGTGGTGGCGCTTCCCGAAACGATCCGGCCGGCGATCGGCTCGTTCGCCGAGGCCAGCCTGTATGGAAGCGATGGACGCCGCTACGCGGCGCATCTGCGCCAATTGTCGAACTCTGCCGACGCGCAGACCCGGACTTACGAGGCCCGCTACGTGCTCGGCGGCGAGGCGGCGGCAGCACCGCTCGGCGCGACAGTCACCATTCGGCTCGCAAGCCAGGACAGTCAGCCGGAAGTCCAGGTGCCGCTGGGCGCCGTGCTCGATGACGGCAGGACAACGGGCGTCTGGGTGTTCGACAGCGGCAGCTCGACCGTACACTTTCGCCCCATCAAGCTTCTGCGCGTGACCAGCGAAGCGGCCATTATCTCTGGATCAAGCTCAGCTGATCCCATTGTTTCGCTCGGCGCTCACCTCCTGCACGAGGGCGCTCGCGTCAGGACCGCCTCCGACGGCGGGAGCAAATGATGAGCTTCAATCTCTCCGCGGTCGCCGTTCGCGAGCGGGCCGTCACCCTGTTCTTTATCATTCTGCTGGCGGCAGCAGGCGCCTACGCCTTCTTCATGCTCGGGCGGGCCGAGGACCCGTCCTTCACCATCAAGACCCTGACGGTCACGACGGTGTGGCCGGGTGCGACGGCACGCGAGATGCAGGACCAGGTCGCCGAACCCCTGGAGAAGCGGATTCAGGAGCTGACCTGGTACGACCGGGTGGAGACGACGACGCGGCCGGGTTATGCGTACATGACGGTGACGCTGAAGGACAGCACGCCGCCATCGAGCGTCCAGGAAGAGTTTTATCAGGCTCGCAAGAAGCTCGGAGATGAAGCCCGCAAGCTGCCGGCCGGCGTGCTCGGCCCCTTCGTCAACGATGAATATTCGGACGTGAGCTTCGCGCTCTACGCCCTCAAGGCGAAGGGCATGCCGATGCGTGAGCTCGCCAGGAAGGCGGAGGTGATCCGCCAGGACCTGCTGCATGTGCCCGGCGTCAAGAAGATCAATATCTTCGGCGAACGTCCCGAGCAGATCTTCGTGGAGTTTTCCTATCCCAAGCTGGCAACGCTCGGCGTGTCGGCACAGGATATCGTTGCCGCCTTGCAGCGGCAGAATACGGTGACCCCGGCAGGTTCGATCGACACGAGCGGGCCACAGGTCTTCATCCGGGTCGACGGCGGTTACGACAGCGTGCAGGCGATCGCCGACACGCCGATCGTCGCTGCGGGACGAACCTTGAAGCTGTCCGACATCGCCGAGGTTCGTCGCGGCTACGAGGATCCTCCCACCTACATCATCCGGCACCAGGGCGAGCCCACGATCATGCTCGCGGCAGTGATGCAGGAGGGCTGGAACGGTCTGGCGCTCGGCAAGGCGTTGGAAGAGAGGTCCGCAGCCCTGGCGCGGACACTGCCGCTCGGGATGACGCTCGACAAGGTGACCGATCAGGCCGTGAACATCACCTCCGCGGTCGACGAGTTCATGATCAAATTCGCAATGGCGCTCGCTGTGGTGCTGCTGGTCAGCCTGCTCAGCCTCGGCTGGCGCGTGGGAATCGTCGTGGCCGCCGCAGTCCCTCTGACGCTGGCCGTCGTGTTTCTCATCATGCTGGAAACGGGCCGATTCTTCGATCGCATCACGCTCGGTGCTCTCATCCTCGCGCTTGGCCTGCTCGTGGACGATGCCATCATCGCCATCGAGGTGATGGTGGTGAAAATGGAAGAGGGGATGGACCGCCTCAGTGCGGCGGCCTACGCATGGAGCCACACTGCGGCGCCGATGCTCTCGGGCACACTCGTGACGATCGCGGGGTTCCTGCCGGTGGGGTTCGCGCGCTCGACCGCCGGCGAATATGCCGGCAACATCTTCTGGGTCGTCGGGTTCGCTCTCATCGTCTCCTGGATCGTCGCGGTGATCTTCACGCCTTACCTTGGTGTCAAGATGCTGCCCGCGATCAAGCCTATCGAGGGCGGCCACCACGCGATCTACGACACGCCGAACTACCGGCGCTTGCGGCGGGTCATCACCTCGGCCGTGCGCCACAAGTTCCTGACCTGCAGCCTCGTCGTGATCGCTTTCGCGCTGTCCGGCCTCGGCATGGGCGCGGTCAAGCAGCAGTTTTTCCCGACGTCGGATCGCCCCGAGGTTCTCGTGGAGGTTCGCCTGCCGGAAGGCACCAGCATCGAGACGACGACCGCCGCCGTCGAGAAGCTCGAACGCTGGCTGCATGATCAACCCGAGGCGAAGATCGTGACCAGCTATGTCGGTCAGGGCGCGCCCCGCTTCTTCTTCGCGATGGCGCCGGAGCTCCCCGATCCGGCCTTTGCCAAGATCGTCGTGCTGACGCCAGACGCCGAGGCGCGCGAGGCTTTGAAGCAGCGGCTCCGGGAGGCGGTATCACACGGCCTTGCCCGGGAAGCGCGTGTGCGCGTCACCCAGCTCGTCTTCGGACCCTACACGCCGTTCCCGGTGGAGTTTCGGGTGATGGGCCCCGATCCCGCGAAATTGTACGCGCTCTCTGAAAAAGCCGTCGAGGTCATGCGGGGCGTTCCCGACGTGCGACAAGCCAATCGGGATTGGGGCAATCGCACACCCGTGCTCCGCTTCATTCCAGATCAGGATCGGCTGAACCTCATCGGCCTCTCGCCGGCGGAAGTCGGGCGGCAGCTCCAGTTCCTCCTCACTGGCATCGCCGTCACGCAGGTCCGCGAGGACATTCGCAATGTCCCGATCGTGGCGCGCAGCGCCGGCGGTGAGCGGCTGGATCCGACACGGTTGGCCGACTTCTCACTGACGAGCCGAGACGGCCGTCTGATTCCGCTCGACCAGATCGGCCATTCGGAAGTCCAGCTCGAAGAGCCGATCCTGAAGCGCCGCGATCGCACGCCGGTCGTCACGATTCGTTCGGACATCAATGAGGCGACGCAGCCTCCCGAGGTCTCCAAGGACATCGTGAAAGCCCTCCAGCCGCTGATCGCATCGCTTCCGGCCGGCTATCGCATCGAGACCGGCGGCTCGATCGAGGAGGCCACGAAGGCCAATGACGCGCTCGCGACCGTCTTTCCCGCCATGATCGCCGCAACGCTGATCGTCATCATGCTTCAGGTCAGATCATTCTCGATGATGGCCCTCGTCATGCTGACAGCACCGCTTGGTCTCGTCGGCGTCGTGCCTGCGTTGCTGATCTTCAACCAGCCCTTCGGATTCAACGCGATTCTGGGACTGATCGGACTGGCCGGGATACTGATGCGCAATACCCTGATCCTGACCGAACAGATCAAGGAGAACCGCGCGGCGGGCCTCGACGACTACCACGCCGTCATCGAAGCCACGGTGCAACGCACGAGGCCCGTGATCCTGACCGCACTTGCGGCCGTACTCGCGTTCATCCCCCTCACACACTCCGTCTTCTGGGGATCGATGGCCTATACCTTGATCGGCGGCACGGCAGTCGGCACGGTGTTGATCCTGCTCTTCCTTCCTGCGCTGTATGCCGCGTGGTTCCGCATCAAGCCGACTGCGGATGAGATCCCTGTGAGCGCGACGGACAAACCGGAGTTGCGAACAGCAATGGCTGCCGAGTAGGGCTATCTCTGATCAGCCGGCGGCGCGGCAGCCTTCACTCGCTTCGCTCTTGATGTGTGGCGCTGGCTTGCCGGGCCGAAGCTCGCGGCCGAAGTCCGTCTTCGCGTCCGCTTTGCTCCAGCTACGCCGGACCGTTCGCCCTTCGGTCGTTGCGTGGCTGTGCCGCGCGTAGCCCGCAGGGCGAAGCGTGGTGGGCCCGGCAGGACTCGAACCTGCAACCAGACCGTTATGAGCGGCCGGCTCTAACCATTGAGCTACAGGCCCCGCCGCGAGACGGCTCGCGGGAACGCGCGGCCGGCAACGGTGCGCGGTTCGTTTACAGGGATGGGGGCGGGGGTGCAATGCTGGCTCTGGCTCGCGAGAACGCCGGGCGCGCAGTTTCGGATAACCGAATTTGATGACGATGTCTGTATATCCCCTGTTTTGCCCGACGGAGCAAACGCCCCGCGGCGGGCCGCTTTTTGTCCCCCGTAACCCATTGAAATTATTAGACTCGTCTACTGTGCATGGGGTTGTTTTGCGATATTTGATGGAGGGGGCCTCCGGGGTCCCCTCCGATGTCCTGCCGGCTCGCCGCTGAGCTGCCGCTAGTCCACCGAGACCCCGGCGAACTCCACCACCTTGCGCCACTTCTCCGTCTCATCATTGACCAGCTTGCCGAACTCGGCCGGCGTCATCGGCTTGGGGATGCCGCCGACTTCAGTGAGGCGCGCCACCAGCTTCGGGTCTTTCAGCGCTTCGCCGACGGCCTTGTTGAGGGTCTCGATCACCTCGCTTGGGGTGCCCTTCGGCGCGGAGATGCCGTAGAAGCCGACCGATTCGAAGCCCGGCACGGTCTCGGCGATCGCGGGTACGTCGGGCACGCTCGGCCAGCGCTGCGGCGAGGTCACGCCCAGCGCGCGGACATTGCCGCCCTTCACCTGCTCCATGGCCGAAGGCAGATTGTCGAAGATCAGCTGCACCTTGTTGGAGATGATGTCGGGGAAGGCGATGGCGGAGCCGCGATAGGGCACGTGCACCATGTCGCACTTGGTCAGCACCTTGAACAGCTCGGCCGACATGTGCACCGAGGTGCCGTTGCCGGACGAGGCAAAGGAGATCTTGCCGGGATTGGCCTTGCAGTAGTCGACGAACTCCTGAACCGTCTTCGCGGGGAACGCGTTGGAGACGACCAGCATGTTGGTGAGCTGCATGATGCTGGCCACCGGCACGGTGTCGCGGATGAAGTCGAACGGCAGCTTCTTGTAGAGCGAGGTCGAGATCGCGTTGTTGGGCGCGACGAACAGCAACGTGTAGCCGTCGGCCGGCGAGTTGATCGCGGCGGCGGCAGCGATGTTGCCGCCGGAGCCCGTGCGGTTCTCGACGATGAATTGCTGGCCGAGACGGTCCGACAGCCACTGCGCCATGATCCGCGCCACGATGTCGACCGGGCCACCGGCGGCAAATCCAATCAGCCAGTGCACGGGGCGGTCGGGATAGGCGGCGGAGGAGGGAGGCGTGGCGCTGAAAAGACCTGTGAGGACTGCGAGCCCAAAAAAACCGCACCGCAAAATTCGCAACATGACGCCTCCCATTGTTCTATTGTCGTTGGGCGATATGCTTTCACAAAATCCGCTCCCTGCCTACATCGCCGCAAGTCGGTGTTGACGCAGGCCCGCCGGGAATGACCATGAGATTCGCGATGATCGCTCTTGCTGCAGTGCTGCTCGCCAGCCCCGCTGCTGCTCAAACCGGAGGCACGGCCATTCCGACCACGACGATCAGCTTGGGCACCGCGACGCCCGGCGGCGGCTTCCCACTCTATGGCAACGCCTTTGCCGAAGTGATGAACGCGGCCGATCCGCAAATCTCCATCGCCCCGCGCAACACCAAGGGCAGCAACGAGAACATTCCGCTGCTGGAGAAGGGCGAGCTCGATCTCGCGCTGGTCGCAGGCGAGCCGGCCTATGAGGCCTTTGCCGGCATCGGGCGTGCGCCGGTTCGGCTGAAGATACTCACGGCGATCTATTCCAACCCCGGCATGTTCGTGGTGCGCGCGGACAGTCCCTACAAGACGATCCGCGATCTCGTCGGTCAGCCCGTGGCGTTCGGCGCCAAGGGCTCGGGCCTGCCGATCCTGGCGCGCTATGTGCTGGATGGCCTCGGGCTGAGGCAGGATGAGGACTTCAAGGCCATCTATCTCGATCGCGCCGGCGACGGTCCCGCGATGGTCGAGGACGGCCGCGTCGCCGCGCTCTGGGGCGCCGGCATCGGCTGGCCCGGCTTTGCCGCGGTCGCATCGAGCGCGTCAGGCGCGCGCTTCATCGCGCCTGATGTTGAAGAGATGACGCGCATCCGCGCCAAGCATTCCTTCCTGAAGCCGTTGCTGGTGCCGGCCAATAGCTATCCGAACCAGTCCGCGCCGATCGCCTCGCTCGGGTCCTGGAGCTTTGTGCTGACGCGCGAGGATCTGCCCGACGAAATTGCCTATCGCCTGGCGAAGACGCTGCACGGCGTCGAGACGAATTTCTGCAAGAAGCTCGCGCAGGCCTGCGAGACCACGGCGTCGAACACGGTTGCCGCAGCGCCGAGGCCGGAGCTAATTCATCCGGGAGTCGCAAAGTACTTCCGCGAGATTGGAGTTATGAAGTAGCTCGCGACCACACCCGCGCTCGTCATGCCCGGGCTTGTCCCGGGCATCCACGTTCTTCTGTCTGCGCGGCTAGACGTAGATGGCCGGGACAAGCCCGGCCATGACGTTGCAGCTAGCTTGCGTTGCCGGTCACTTCTTCACCATCGCACATGCCGGGTCCGGCGGACCGAACGCCTTGTCGCCCGAGATGGTCGTGAGGATCTTGTAATAGTCCCACGGATACTTGCTCTCCTCCGGCGTCTTCACCTGCACCAGCCAGAGGTCGTGGACCATCAGATTGTCCTCCCGCAGCTTGCCGTTGCGGGAGAAGAAATCCTCGATCGGCTTTTCGCGCATCTTGGCTGCGACCTTGAGCGGATCGTCGGTGCCGGATTCCTTGATGGCGTTGAGATAGTGCATCACGGATGAATAGACGCCGGCCTGCCACATCGACGGCATCTTGTTCATCTTGGCGAAATAGCGCTTCGACCATTCGCGGGTCTTGTCATCCATGTCCCAATAGAATGACGTGGTCAGCAGCAGGCCTTGCGCCGCCTGCAGGCCGAGGCCGTGGATGTCGGTGATCAGCGCCAGCAGCGCCGCCATCTGCTGGCCGCCCTTGAACACGCCGAACTCCGAGCCGGTCTTGATCTCGTTCATGTTGTTGGGCGGTCCGGCCGCGATGCCGATGATCTTGGCCTTGGAGGCCTGCGCCTGCAGCACGAAGGAGGAGAGGTCAGGCGTCGCCAGCGGCGGCCGCACCGAGCCCAGCACCTTGCCGCCATTGGCGGTGACCACCGCGGAAGCGTCGCGCTCCAGCGAATGGCCGAAGGCGTAATCGTCGGTGATGAAGAACCAGCTGTCGCCGCCGCGCTTGACCACGGCGTCCGCGGTGCCGACCGCGAGCGCGCGGGTGTCGAACACCCACTGGATCGCGTAAGGCGAGCAGAACTTGCCGTGGAAATCGGCGGTGCCGGTGGAGTGGGTGATGAACAGCCGCTTCTTCTCGTTGGCGATGTTCTGCACCGCGAGGCCGACCGCCGAGACCGGCACGTCGACGATCAGGTCGACCTGCTCGACGTCGAACCAGCGCCGCGCGAGCGAGGCGCCGATGTCGGCCTTGAGCTGATGGTCGCCGACCACGACGCTGATCGGCTTGCCGAGCACGGTGCCGCCGAAATCGTCGATCGCCATCTGCGCCGCCGTCACCGAGCCCTGGCCGGTCGGTGCAGAGGCCGGGCCGTTCATGTCGGTGAGCACGCCGATCTTGACGACGTTGTCGGAAACCTGCGCCGATGCCGCACCGGACAGCAGCGCCGCCGTCAAGGCGGCCGCGACCGGCAGTCCAAATCTGATTGGATTCATGCTTGTCCTCCCCTGTTCCGGCACGTTGGCCGGTGTTGCCCCGGGTATGCCCGGCTGAATTGGTTTCTTTTGCAACTATTTTGGGGCGGGCGTCAATGTCAGGCTGCGAAGCGGATCTGTCCTGCGGGTGAGGGATCGTAGCCGGTCAGCTCCTCGGCGCGCTGGCGCAGCCGCCGCTCGTTCAGAAATCCGATCAAGGCCTGCATGGCGGGGCGAAAATAGCTGCGCTGCCGCATCGCGAGGTCAAAATTCTCCCAGACCAGCGGCACGAAATCGAGGCCGGCCGAACGCGCGGCGGCGCGCGTCGCGATGCCGCAATCGGCCTGGCCGGCGCGGACCAGTTCCGCGAGATCCGGTCCGGTGAGGGCCGGCGTCTCGACCCGGCGCAAATCCCGCGTCGTGGCGCCCGCGCGCTTCAGCAGCACGTCGAGCAGCATCTGCGCGCCCGTGCCCTGTTGCCGCATCGCCATCCGGGCGCCGAGCGCGAGCACGTCGGTCAGGCCGTGCAGATGCTTGGGATTGCCTTGCGGCAGCACGAGACCCTGTTCGCGGCGCACGAACGCGACCAGCACCGCATCATGCAAATCCGGAGCGGCCCGCAGCGCTTCGACACTGGCATCCCCAGTGAGATCGTCGGAAGCATCCAGGCCGTGGAAATGTATCGCCGCCGCCATCACCTCGTTGCGCTGCAAGCGCTCGAGCCCGCGCACGCTACCCTCGCTCATCGATCCCAGGCCCGAGCCGGATTCGCGCAGGCTCCAATCCAGCAGCTCGTCCTGGCTGCCGCCCACGACCGGCGGCGGCTCCGCGATCAGCATGCCGGCCGGACGCGCGAGGCCAGAGAGCACCCAGAGATCGAGTTCGTGGCGCGGGAAGAGCCACTTCCCGGTCACCTTGGTACAGGGGATCGCGCCGGTGGTGACGAGTTCGTAGAGCTTGCGTTCGCCGAGCCGAAGATAGTCGGCGGCTTCGCTGGTCGTCAGGAATTCCATCCTGCATTCCTATGCAAATTCTTGCTTCTTTTTGACGTTCGACGCAGGTGGAATTCTGCATTTCAATTCTCGTCTTCCGGGACCATGCCTGATCATCTCGCTGCTTTGCAACACATCCTCACGCGCGTCTTTTGCTTTGGTGAATGATCCTGCAGCGTGCGCTCATCGCCGGCGATGGCAATCGGCATGCCGATCTGCGTTGCCGAAATTTCCCGAGCCGCGCGATTGCCGCCTTAGGTCCAAGCCCTGCCGCCGGTAGTGGCTTGATTTAAATTCTATCTGTTGTTGTTCGCATGGGGCGTCGCAGCGCGCAAACACGTCACGAGTGCGGCGCAATCGATCATCATCATGATCGCGTCATAGCCAATGGGAACCTGATCATGGGCCGCCTGTCCGCTGCATTCGCGCTCTTCTGCGGCCTCACCGCGGGCGTTGCGGCCTCGTCCGCGGAAGACCGCGCAATCGTGCTGGCCTCGACCGCATCGACGCAGGAGTCCGGTCTGCTCGACTATCTGCTTCCGATCTTCCGCGACAAGACCGGCGTCGACGTGACGGTGATCGCGCGGCGCGCCGACGAGGTGCTCGACGGGCCGCGAAGAGGCGAGGCGGACGTCGTGCTGATGCATGCGCGACCGCAGGAGGAGAAATTTGTCGCCGACGGGTTTGGCGTGAAGCGTTTCGACGTGATGTACAATGACTATGTGCTGATCGGGCCGAAGAACGATCCCGCCGGCGTCAAGGGCAAGGATATCGCGACGGCGCTGAAGGCGATCGAGGCCAAGGGCGCGCCGTTCGTGACGCGCGGCGATCGGTCGGGCACGCATGCTGCGGAGCTGGCGCTCTGGATCGTCGCCGGCATCGACATCGCCGGGGCCAAGGGCGCCTGGTATCGCGAGGCCGGGCAGGGCATGGCCTCGGCGCTCGACGCCGCGCGCGCCGCCAATGCTTATGTGCTGTCGGATCGCGGCAGTTGGATCGCCTTCAGGGATCGCGGCGATCTCGATATCGTCGTCGAAGGCGACCGGCGGTTGCTCAATCAGTACGGCGTGATGCTGGTGAACCCCGAGAAGTTTCCGAACGTGAAGAAGGATCTCGCGCAGACCTTCATCGATTGGCTGACCTCGCCGGAGGGGCAGACGGCGATCGCAGGCTACAAGGTCGACGGGCAGCAGCTATTCTTCCCCAATGCGGATAGGTCGGGCGGTTGACGGCGGTATCGCCGGTGGTTGCCAAACCGGGCGATGCATGGTCCACCATGGCGCATGACCCAGCGCCTGCCGCCATCGCTGACCCCGCTCGACACCGCGCTCGCCGCGTTGCTGAGCGCGCTTGAACCGCTCGCACCGGTGGAGTTGCCGCTGAGCGAAGCGGCCGGCTGCATCGCGGCGGGCACGCCGCTGCTTGCGGCCCATCCGCATCACGACATCGCCGCCGCGGACGGCTGGGCGCTCTGCGCCAACGATCTCGTCGG
Organism: Bradyrhizobium sp. CCBAU 25360; assembly: GCF_028128695.1. NCBI lineage: Bacteria > Pseudomonadati > Pseudomonadota > Alphaproteobacteria > Hyphomicrobiales > Nitrobacteraceae > Bradyrhizobium > Bradyrhizobium sp. CCBAU 25360. Next base: position 680,552 of record NZ_LBJA01000043.1, on the reverse strand, counting down.
CGCGTCCTCTTATTCGCCGCTGCCGTTGACACAAGCGCCCGTGTGGGTCGAAGCCGGTGACGCGATGCCCGACGGCTGCGACTGTGTACTCGATGCCGACGCGGTCGATCCATCGGGGCCGCTCGTGCAGGTGCTGGCGGAGGGCGTGCCGGGGCAGGGCGTCAGGCGTGGCGGCAGCGACATCGCGGCGCGCACGCCGGCCGGCGCCGAGGGCCAACCGGTCGCCGCGGCCGATCTGCTGCTCGCGCGCGTTGCCGGCTTGGACAAGCTCGGCGTGCGTCGGCCCCGGCTGAGCATCGTCAACGTGCCGGGTGCAACGGCAACGATGCATATGATCGCCGCGATCGCGGGCGCCGCGGGAGTGGATGTGAAGACGCATGAGGCCGGCGCGCGTGATGCGGTGTCGATTGCCGATGCGCTGGATATATCCTCTTGCGATCTGATCCTGACGGTCGGCGGCAGCGGAGTTGGCCGCGGCGATGCGGCCGTCGCCGCGCTGGCTCAGCGTGGTCATGTGATCGCCCACGGTCTTGCGCTTCAGCCCGGGCGTACCGCCGCGGTCGCGAAGCTCGGAAAGGTTCCCGTCGTCGCCTTGCCGGGCTCGCCGGATCATGCGCTGGCGGTGTGGCTCGCGCTCGTGCTTCCGCTCATCGACCGATTATCGCTGCGCCGGCCGCGCCGGCAGGTGAGCCTGCCGCTTGCGCGAAAAATCGCGTCCAGCGTCGGCATCGTCGAGATCGCTTTGCTGGCCAGGGAACATCACGGCTGGACGCCGCTCGCCGTGGGCGAATGGCCGCTCCAGGCCATTGCCGGTGCGGATGCATGGCTGCTCATTCCTGACAGCCACGAGGGATTTGCGGCAGGCGTGCCGGTCGATGCCTATCTAATGTGGGAATGATATGGGTTTTGGCATGTCGATGAACCCGCAATCGCAAATCCGCAGCGCGCTCGAACAGGAGCAGTTCCTCAAGATCCTCTCGCGCGAGGAGGCCCTGGCGCGCTTCGAGGCCGCGTTGTTCCCGCGCGCCGTTCCGAGCGAAAAGCGCAAGCTCGGCGATGCGCTCGGCGTGGCGCTCGCTGAAGACATCACTGCGCCGATCGACGTTCCCCCTTTCGATCGCTCCAATGTCGACGGTTTTGCCGTGCGCTCGGCAGACCTTGCGGCGGCTGGCGAAGGCGCTCCTCGGCGCCTCACGCTGAACGGCGAGACCATCCACTGCGGCACCGCGCCGACGCTCCAGGTGGCAGCGGGAACCGCAACGCCGATCGCCACCGGCGGTCCGTTGCCGCGTGGCGCCGACGCGGTCGTCATGGTCGAGCACACCCAGCCGGTTGGCCTTGATGCGATCGACGTGCGTCGGGCGGTCTCGCCCGGGCAATTCGTGTCGTACGCCGGATCCGACATTGCGCGCGGCGAGGCGCTGCTGCGTGCCGGCACCATCATCGGCTCGCGCGAGATCGGCATGCTGGCCGCGTGCGGCGTCGCCGGGGTGACCGTCGCGCGGAGGCCGCGTGTCGCCGTGATCTCCACCGGTGACGAGCTGGTCCAACCCGGCGGGGCTCTTCCGCCCGCCGCGATCTACGACACCAACGGCGCCATCGTCACCGCTGCGATCGACGAGAATGGCGGAGAGGCGATCTTCCTCGGCGCCATTCCGGACGATGAGGCGAAACTCGAATCCGCCATGCGCCGCGCGCTCGCCGAATCCGACATGCTGGTCCTGTCGGGCGGCACCTCGAAAGGCGCGGGCGACTTGTCGCATCGCATCATCGGCCGGCTCGGCCAGCCCGGCATCATCGCGCATGGCGTTGCGCTCAAGCCCGGCAAGCCGTTGTGCCTTGCGGTGTGCGACGGCAAGCCGGTGGTGATCCTGCCGGGCTTTCCGACCTCGGCGATGTTTACCTTCCACGACATGGTCGTGCCGGTGCTGCGCAAGCTGGCTGGCTTGCCGCCGCGCTCGGATGCCAAGGTGAACGCGACCGTGCCGGTGCGCATTGCGTCCGAGCTCGGCCGCACCGAGTTCGTCATGGTGTCGCTGGTCGAGGGCAGGGACGGTCTGATCGCCTACCCCTCCGGCAAAGGGTCTGGTGCGGTCACGTCCTTCGCGCAGGCTGATGGCTTTTTGCGCATTGATGCGCTCGCCGACCAGATGCCGGCCGGAACTGAAACCGAGGTGACGCTGTTCACGCCGCATGTGCGCGTGCCCGATCTCGTCATCGTCGGCAGCCATTGCACCGGCCTCGATCTCGTCACCGCCCAGCTCGCGCATGCCGGCCTGGCCGTGCGCTCGATTGCCGTCGGCAGCCTCGGTGGACTCGCGGCCGCAAAGCGCGGTGAATGCGATTTGGCGCCGATCCATCTGTTCGATGACAAGAGCGAGACCTACAACTCGCCCTATCTCGTCGAGGGGCTCGAGCTCGTACCGGGCTGGCGTCGGATGCAGGGCATCGTCTTCCGCCCGGACGACAGGCGTTTCGAGGGCCTCGGTGCGAAGGAGGCCGTCGCGGCGGCGCTCGCTGATCCCGCCTGCATCATGGTCAACCGCAACCAGGGCGCCGGCACGCGCATCCTGATCGACCGGCTGCTCGGCGGTGCGCGCCCGGAAGGCTACTGGAACCAGCCGCGGTCGCACAATGCAGTTGCGGCAGCTGTTGCGCAGCACCGTGCCGACTGGGGCATGACCATTGCGCCGGTCGCCCAAGCGGCCGGCCTCGGTTTCATTCCGTTCGCGGAAGAGCATTATGACTTCGCGCTGGTCACGGCGCGCAAGGACCGGCCGGCGGTGCAGGCGTTTCTCGATGCGCTTGGCTCGAATGAGGCGCACGCCGCGCTGGAGCGGGCGGGATTCCGGCCTGCGTAGCGACGGTGCAGAAGACCTCGCGCATCAAATATTCGGCTGAAGGAGCGGACTGATACCGGCTGGGTCTGCAGCTACGATGCCTGGTCGGTGCGGCTGGCGGCTTGATCGGACTGACCGCGTTTGCGCTCCCGTTCCTCGGCTTCGGCGAGCGCACGCTGGGCGGCGGCCGACAACGGTTTCGGGTCCGGCGGGACTTCCACGGTGTCAGGCTTGCCCAGCTGCTTCGTGCGATCGATTGCGTCCGAAACATCGAACGCGATATCGACAACATCGAAAATGACTTCCAAGAGCGAGTCGGCCATGGCTCATCCGGGGCAACGTCCCAATCATTGGTCGTTCGCTTCTTAGGTCCGGTTCATAGCCAGGAGCTCAAGGCCATGAACAGGCAACGCATTAGGATGCATCATCCAGCGCCGCCAGCCGTTCGGCCTCGGCGATATCCTCGACCGTATTGGCGTTGAAGAACGGATCTAGCGGCTCGGTTGGCCACGTCACCGTCGCGAGCGGATAGCGCGCGGTCCAACGGTCGATCTTGCGGAGGTCCTCGACGACCAGTGCGTGCCTGAGTTCGTCGCGCAAGCCGACGCGCCACAGGCCGATCACGGGATGGGACTGCTCGCCTGATGCCGCCACCGCGAGCTGAGCGTTCTCCCGTTTTCGCGCTTCATGCAGGCGCGCGACCAGATCGCGCGGCAGGAACGGGCAGTCGCCGGCGGCGCTGAGCACCCATTCGACGCCCGGCCGGTTCGCCGCGGTCCAGTCGAGCGCGGCGAGGATGCCGGCGAGCGGACCGGGAAAGCCGGGCACGTCGTCGGCGACGACCTGCAGGCCGAATGCGGCGAAACGCGCGGGATCGCCATTCGCGTTGAGGATCAGTCCGCTGCACTGGGGCGAAAGGCGCGCGATCACGCGCTCAAGGATGGTGCGACCGCCGATCGTGCGCATCGGCTTGTCGCCACCGCCCATGCGCCGAGCCAGGCCGCCGGCGAGCAGCACGCCTTGCGTCGGCAAACTCTCAGTCGTCACCAGCTTCACCCTTGCGCTTGTGCTTCGCCGACTCTTCCTCGACGTAAGCGAGGTCCTGGTCGTAGACGATGCGTTCCTCGCCCGCGAGGACGATGAAGCGTTTGCCGCGGGTGCGTCCGACCAGCGTCAGCCCGACCTGTCTTGCGAGATCGACGCCCCAGGCGGTGAAGCCGGAGCGCGACACCAGGATCGGAATTCCCATGCGGACCGTCTTGATCACCATCTCCGAGGTGAGCCGCCCCGTGGTGTAGAGGATCTTGTCGCTAGCATCGACACCGTGGCGGTACATCCAGCCCGCGATCTTGTCGACGGCGTTGTGGCGGCCGACGTCTTCGGTGTAGCAAAGCGGGGTGCCTTCCTTGCACAGCACACAGCCGTGGATCGCCCCGGCCTCCAGATAGAGCGAGGGCATCGTGTTGATGGTCTGCGTCATCTGGTAAAGCCAGGAGGTGCGCAGCTCGGCCTTCGGCAGTGCGACGCTTTCGACCGCCTCGAGCAGATCGCCGAAGGCGGTGCCCTGCGCACAGCCCGAGGTCTGCGTGCGCTTCTTCAGCTTGGCCTCGAAATTGGTGTGGTGCGTGGTGCGCACCACGACCACCTGGAGGTCGTCGTCGTATTCGACCTCCGTGACCACGTCATTATATTTCAGCATGTTCTGGTTCAGCAGGTAGCCGAGCGCCAGATATTCCGGGTAATCGCCGATCGTCATCATGGTGACGATCTCCTGGGAATTCAGGTAGAGCGTCAGCGGCCGCTCCATCGGCACCTTGATCTCGACCCTGGCGCCGGTCTGGTCGGTCCCGGCCACGCTCTGGGTCAGGCGCGGGTCGGCCGTGTCAGGGACGATCAGGGGCACGGGGGCTTTGTCGATCTTCATCATGGCGGCGAGGTTAGCATGACATTCGGGTCAAGCCGATATAAGCATGCTGACGGAAAACGAAATGCCTCCGTTCGTCATTGCGAGGAGCGAAGCGACGGAGCAATCCAGAGTGCCACCGTGGAAGCAGTCTGGATTGCCTCGCTTCGCTCGCAATGACGGGGAGGGATAGCGGTTCCACCAAAACCAAGTCGCTCGCGGACACGGAGCTGGAATGAAAGTCATCGGCCTTGCAGGCTGGAGCGGTGCGGGCAAGACCACGCTGTTGACGCGGCTGATCCCGCATTTCAACGCGCAAGGGCTGCGCGTCTCGGTCATCAAGCATGCGCATCACCAGTTCGACGTCGATGTCCCCGGCAAGGATTCCTGGCGCCATCGCGAGGCCGGCGCGGCCGAGGTGCTGGTTGCTTCGTCAAACCGCTGGGCCCTGATGCACGAACTGCGCGGGGCGGCGGAGCCGCGGCTGCCCGAGCTCCTGAGCAAGCTTTCCGCGGTCGATCTCGTCGTGGTCGAGGGCTTCAAGCGCGAGCCGCATCGCAAGATCGAGGTGCATCGCGCGGCGAACGGCAAGCCGTTGCTGTTTCCCGACGATCCCGGGATCGCCGGGATCGCGGCCGACACCGCCATTGACACGGGGCTGCCCACTGTCCATCTCGACGATGTCGCGGCAGCTGCGGCGTTGCTGCTGCGCGCCGCGATGCCGGTCGAAGAAGCGGTGGCGAAAAGCGCCGCGATACGCTGACGAGGCACCATGGCGCAACTGTCGGACGATTGCTTTGCCTTCGGCGGCCCGATGATGTCGGTCGACGAGGCCGTCGGTCTCATTACGACGCGCGTCAACGCGATCGCCGATCTGGAGACGGTGGCGCTGGTCGACGCGGACGGGCGCGTGCTGGCGCGCGATGTCGCAGCGCCTCTGCCGCTGCCGCCCTTCACCAACTCGGCGGTCGACGGCTACGCCGTGCGCAACGCCGACATTCCTGAAGCCGCGGAGCGGGCGTTCCCGCTCGATGGCCGCATCCAGGCCGGCGGCCTCGCACAGGCGCCGATCAAGCCCGGCCATACCGCACGCATTTTCACGGGCGCGCCGATGCCGCCGGATGCAGAAACCGTCTTCATGCAGGAGGACGTTCGCATCGACGATGACGGCAAGATCGTGCTGCCGCCGGGGCTGAAGCCCGGCGCCAATGTCCGCCCCGCGGGCGAGGACATCCCTGAGGGCCACATCGCGCTGCGCGCCGGCCAGCGCTTGCGGCCGCAGCATGTCGCGCTCGCCGCCGCGTTCGGACTTGTCAGTCTCGACGTCATCAGGCGCATTCGCGTTGCGGTGTTCTCGACCGGCGACGAGTTGGCCTCGCCCGGCGAGCCGCGCGCGGCCTCGCAACTGTTCGATTCCAACCGCTTCATGCTGATGGCGATGCTGCGCCGGCTCGGCTGCGAGGTCAGCGATCTCGGCATCTTGCGCGACGAGCGGACTTCGCTCGCGAATGGCTTGAAGCAGGTGGCCGGTGATCATGACCTGATCCTCACGACCGGCGGCGTCTCGACCGGCGAGGAGGACCACGTCAAGGCGGCGGTCGAGAGCATCGGCTCGCTGGTGCTGTGGCGGATGGCGATCAAGCCTGGCCGTCCCGTGGCGATGGGCATTATCGACGGCACGCCGCTGATCGGATTGCCCGGCAATCCCGTCGCGAGCTTCGTGACCTTCGTCCATGTCGTGCGCCCGACGGTGCTGGCGCTCGCCGGCGGCCTGCCGGAGCCGCTTCTGCCGATCCCGATGCGGGCGGCTTTCACCTACAAGAAGAAGGCGGGCCGGCGCGAATATGTTCGCGTCTCCTTGCGGCGGGCGCAGGACGGCACGCTGGAGGCGGTGAAGTTCCCGCGCGAAGGGGCCGGGCTGTTGTCCTCGCTGGTCGAGACCGACGGCCTCGTCGAGCTCGGTGAGAGCGTCACGGGCGTCGAGCCAGGGCAGGACGTAGGCTTTTTGTCCTACGCCGATCTGCTCTAGCGGCCTTGCGTTGACGCCATCGATCGGTCCCGCCATGTTGCGCCCATGACCAGAACGACGCTCGATCTCACCGGACTGAAATGCCCGCTGCCCGCCCTGAAGACGCGCAAGGCGCTCAAGCCGTTGCAGCCGGGCGATCAGCTCGAGGTCCACTGCACCGATCCCTTGTCGGTGATTGACATTCCGAACCTGATCCGCGAGACCGGCGACAAGGTCGAGATCACCGAGCGCAACGAGGCGCGCATCGTGTTCCTGGTCGAAAAGAGCGACGCCCCGTAGAAAGGCGAATATTCACGGCGGCGACGTTTGACTATGTTGCCTGCGCGGGACACGGCCGGAACTTCGCTGCAATGCGAAAGGCGCCGATTGGTGCCGTGCATGAGCTCAAACCCAAGTCTCTCAAACCCAAGACCCTCAATCCCAAGACCCTCAATCCCAAGACCCTCAAACCCAAGACTCTCAAAGACGTCGGGCATGACTTTCGCAACATCGAGGGCAAGCGCTGCTGCAGGTCCCGCGGCGGGCCGCGAGCCTGCCGTCAAGCCCGGCAAGACGGCTGCAGGGCCGGAGTTCGGCGCGCTGGCGCAGGCCTCGATCCTGATCGTCGACGACGAGCCGGGCATGCGCAATTTCCTGGTGCGCACGCTTGGACCGCGCTGCAAGCTGGTGGACGAGGCGGCCGATACCGACCAGGCCTCGCGCAAGCTCGATTCCAACCGCTACGACGTCGTCATTCTCGACAACATCATGCCAGGCAAGAACGGCGTCGATTGGCTCGCCGAGCAGCGCGCCGTCGGCTTTTTCGCCGACGCCATCCTGATCACCGCTTATGCCGACCTCGACACCGCGATCCAGGCCCTGCGCGCTGGTGCGGCCGATTTCGTGCTCAAGCCGTTCCGCTCCAACCAGATCCTCAACGCGGTGGCACGATGCCTCGACCGTGTCCGCCTCCAGCGCGAGAACTATGTCCTGCGCTATGCCCTGCGTGCCTCGTCCGACCGCACCTTTCTGCGCGACAATCTGATCGGACAATCGGCAGCGACGCTGCGCGTGCGTGAGACCATCGCGCGCGTCGCACGCCTGCCGACCTCGGTTCTCCTCACCGGCGCATCCGGCACCGGCAAGGAAGTGGCAGCACGCTCGATCCACTCGTTGTCCGACCGCGCCGATAAGCCCTTCGTGCCCGTCAATTGCGCGGCGATCCCGCCCGAGATGATCGAGGCGGAGCTGTTCGGACACATCAAGGGCGCCTTCACCGGCGCCGATTCGGGGCGTGAGGGCTTGTTCCTGTACGCGCATGGCGGCACGCTGTTCCTCGACGAGATCGGGGAGCTGCCGCTGCCGATGCAGAGCAAGCTGCTTCGCGTGCTCGAAGACCGCCGCGTCCGTCCGGTGGGCTCCGAGCGTGAAGTTCCGGTCGACCTGCGTTTCATCTTCGCAACCAATGCCGAGCTTCAGAAAGAGGTCGAGAAGGGCCGTTTCCGAGCCGATCTGTTCTACCGGCTCAACGTGATGCAGATTCACCTGCCGCTCCTGAAGGATCGCGGCGATGACGTGCAGGAGCTTGCCGCCATCTTCATGAGCAAGCTGTCGGCTCAGCTCGGCATGCCGCCGGTGCCGATCGACGCCTCGGTGCGGGCGGCGCTCGCAAGCTATGACTGGCCGGGCAATGTGCGCGAGCTGCGCAATTTGATTGAACGCACGCTGATCCTCGGCGCCTTCCCCGACGATTTCGCCGGTCCCCGCAACGACGGTCAGTCGGCACCTGCCGACAGTCTCGCCGAGCTCGAGCGCCGTCACATTCTCGGTGTGCTGAAGGAGGCCAACGGCAATCGCGAGGAGGCGGCGCGGCGTCTCGGTATCTCGCGCAAGACCATCGACCGCAAATGCGCGTTATGGGATGTCTGATGGTGCCCGCCGCAGCGGTGAGCTCGTGCGGGGACGCTCCGTCCGATTCCGGTTGCTCGCGATCGCTCTGCTGCCGATGCTGGTCATCCTGCCGCTCCTGCTCGGCGTTGCGATCTATCGCTGGAACGCGAAATTCGACGCGGCCCTGATCTCCAAGGTGAACGGCGATCTCACCATCGCCCATCAATATCTCGCCCGCATCCTGGAAAAGACCGGCGTCCAGATCCGGGCGCTCGGCCTGTCGGCCCGCTTCCAGGAGGTGCTGGCGCCGGATGCGCGCGGCTCGCTGCGGGACCTGCTCGACGAGACCCGCAAGGAGATCGGTCTCGATTTCCTGTATCTGACCAACGATCGCGGCGACGTTCTGGCCTCATCGCCCCCGCTGCAGCATCAACCGAGAGGCGACTGGCCGATCATCATGTCGGCGCTGTCGGGTCAGGTCCCTGCGACCGGCGTCGATATTTTCGGCAATGACGAGCTGGCCGCAATTTCGCCGGCCCTGGCCGAGCGCGCGCGATTGGATCTCGTGCCGACCCCGAATGCGGTGCCGACCGACCGCAGCACGGAGACGCGCGGCATGGTCGTGCACGCGGCGAGCCGGGCGATGCTGCCTGACGGAGGCGCCGCTGCGCTGGTCGGCGGCACGCTGCTCAACCAGAATCTCGAATTCATCGACACGATCAACGATCTCGTCTACCGCGCTGCGAGCCTGCCGGAGGGCAGCCAGGGCACCGCGACGCTGTTCCTGGACGACGTGCGGATATCGACCAATGTCCGTCTGTTCGAGGGACGGCGCGCGCTCGGCACGCGCGTGTCGGCGGCGGTGCGCTCGGCCGTGCTGGGCGAGGGGCACACCTGGCTCGACAGTGCTTTCGTGGTCAATGACTGGTACATCTCCGCTTACGAGCCGCTGGTCGACAGTTATGGCAAGCGGGTCGGCATGCTCTATGTCGGCTTTCTGGAGAAGCCGTTCAGCGAAGCCAAATACCAGACGTTGGTGATCATCATCGCAGCGTTCATCGCGATCACCGCCGCGACCGTACCGATCTTCCTGCGCTGGGCGACCTCCATCTTCATGCCGCTGGAGCGCGTCACGGCGACGATCGGCGAGGTGGAGCGCGGGAACCTCTCCGCCCGCACCAAGATGCCGGTGTTGGGTGACGAGATCGGCCGCGTCGCGGTTCATCTCGACAGCCTGCTCGACCAGATCCAGGAACGCGACCGGCAGCTCCGGGAATGGAATGAGGAACTGAACGTCCGCGTGCTGGAGCGCACCCGGGACCTCGAGCACGCCAATCTCAAGCTCGAGGCAACCACCAAGCAGCTCATCATGTCCGAGAAGCTGGCTGCGATCGGCGAGATCACCGCCGGCGTTGCGCACGAAATCAACAATCCGATCGCGGTGATGCAGGGCAATCTCGACGTCATCCGCAGCGTATTCGGGGCCGATGCCGACAAGGCGAAGGTCGAGTTTCGCCTGCTCGACGAGCAGATTCACCGCATCAGCCAGATCGTGACCAAGCTGCTGCAGTTTGCAAGGCCGGAGGAATATGCCGGCTATGTCGAGCGCCATGCGCCGACAAGCGTCATCTCCGACTGTCTGCCGCTGGTGCAGCATCTTCTGAACAAGACCGAGATCGCCGTGGTCAGGGACGACCGCGCCAGCCGGCTCGTGCTGATGAACCGGAACGAGCTGCAGCAGGTCCTGGTCAATCTCATCGTCAACGCGATCCACGCCATGCCGGACGGCGGAACCCTGACGCTCCGCTCCTTCGATGCCGAGCGCGACGGCCATCAAGGCGTCGCCATCGAGGTCACTGATACCGGCATCGGCATGAGCGCAGACGTAATCGCAAAGATTTTCGACCCCTTCTACACCACGAAACGGCGGCAAGGCACCGGACTGGGCCTCTCCATCAGCCAGACGCTGATCAAGCGTCAGGGCGGACAGATCACGGCCGAAAGCCACCTCGGTTCCGGGAGCACCTTCACGATGTGGCTGCCCGAAGCGACCTGATTGGACATTTTGTCCTTGGATTCGGGACATTCTGTCCGGCACGGCACGTTGCGCTGCGGGAAGTCGTTGAATCGTCACGATGCGACTTCTGGCACGCGCGTTGCTCCTCTCAAGACAGGGTGTTGAGGGGGATGAGGGCGCGATAGCCGTCACGGCAACGCTGCTTGCGAGGCGAAGGGACATCGCCCGCGATCAGTTGCTTGCTCGGCGCGCAAGACGGATGCGCGCCAGACGATTCCACTTCGGCATGAATGAAGTCCGACCTGTCATGCGCGGCTGCCAAGCACGCACACGACCGGTCGCAAACCGATATGCCGGCAAGGCCGCGCTTGGGAGGGAATGCTTATGACGACTGCCGATACCGTTCTTGCACCGGTTGGTGCTTCCGGCTTCCTCGATCGTGAACGCACGATCGCGAAGGCCGGGTTCAATCGCTGGCTGGTGCCGCCGGCCGCGCTGTGCATCCATCTCTGCATCGGCATGGCCTACGGCTTCTCGGTGTTCTGGCTGCCGCTGTCGCGCTCGATCGGCATCACGCAGAGCAAGGCTTGCCCCGACATCTCGTTGTGGCAGGAGCTGTTCACCACGACGTGCGACTGGAAGGTCGCAAGCCTCGGCTGGATGTACACGCTGTTCTTCGTCCTGCTCGGCGTCTCTGCCGCGATTTGGGGCGGCTGGCTCGAGCGTGCCGGCCCGCGCAAGGCAGGTTTCGTTGCCGCGCTTTGCTGGGGCGGCGGCCTCTTGATCGGCGCCTTCGGCGTCTACGTCCATCAACTCTGGATCATGTGGCTCGGAGCCGGCGTCATCGGCGGCGTCGGGCTCGGCCTCGGCTATATCTCGCCGGTGTCGACGCTGATCAAATGGTTCCCCGATCGCCGCGGCATGGCGACGGGCATGGCCATCATGGGTTTTGGCGGTGGTGCGATGATCGGTGCGCCGCTCGCCAATCTGCTGATCAACTACTTCAAGACTGCAACGGATGTCGGCGTCTGGCAGACCTTCGTCGTGATGGGCGTGATCTATTTCATCTTCATGACGATCGGTGCCTTTTCATATCGGGTGACGCCGCCCGGCTGGCAGCCTGACGGTTGGACCCCGCCGAGCGAGAAGAAGTCGATGATCACCGAGCACCATGTGCACCTCAACAACGCGCACAAGACGCCGCAATTCTGGCTGATCTGGTGGGTGCTCTGCTTGAATGTCTCGGCGGGTATCGGTGTGATCGGCATGGCTTCGCCCATGCTCCAGGAAATTTTCGCCGGCAAGTTGATCGGGCATCCGGAGCTGACGTTCAGCCAGCTTTCGGTCGAACAGAAGGCATCGATCGCGGCGATCGCCGCCGGCTTCGCCGGCCTGCTCTCGCTGTTCAATATCGGCGGCCGGTTCTTCTGGGCGTCGATGTCGGACCTCATGGGGCGCAAGAACACCTACTACACGTTTTTCATCCTCGGCATCGTGCTCTACGCGCTGGCGCCCACCTTCGCGGCGATGGGCTCGAAACTGCTGTTCGTGCTCGGGTTCGGCATCATCCTGTCGATGTACGGCGGCGGCTTCGCGACGGTGCCGGCCTATCTTGCCGACATGTTCGGAACCCAGTTCGTCGGCGCCATCCATGGCCGGTTGCTGACGGCATGGTCGACTGCCGGCATCATCGGTCCGGTCGTGGTTAACTACATCCGCGAGTTCCAGCTCGCGGCCGGCGTGCCGCGTGATCAGCTCTACAACACGACGATGTACATCCTATGTGCCATGCTGATCGCCGGTTTGATCTGCAACTACCTGATCAAGCCGGTCGATCCGAAGTGGAACATGAGCCACGAGGAGGTGGCCCGCCTGCAGGCGGCCAGTGCGAAGAGCGAGGCGTCGGTCCAGCACGGCTCGTTCGGCATCGGCAAGGGCGGGCTGGATGCCAATGCGGCGCTGTTCTGGGCCTTTGTTGGCGTGCCGCTGGCTTGGGGCGTCTGGAAGACGCTGGAGAGCGCGGTCAAGATTTTCTGATCGCACGTTCATCCCGGCGGGAGCGCACCATGCGCGCTCCCGCCGCTCATTTCGATTGTTTCAAAACTACCCCTGGGGGAATTCGATGGTTCGTAAGCTCGTTTGTGCAGCCGCCGTGCTGCTCGTCGCCGGCGCCCTGCAATCCGCATCCGCACGGACTGCCGCGCCACCGGCTGCAATGCCGCCCGCCGCGACCGAGGCCAAGCCCGGCAAGATCAAGCTGACCGCGCAGAAGCTCAAGGACATGAAGGCCAAGTGGAGCGCCAACAAGTCGAAGCTCAGGGAGTGCCGCAAGGACGTGAAGGCCAAGGGCCTCGCGGGCGACGAGCGCTGGTTCTATATCGAGGAGTGCATGGGCAAAAGCTGACCCGTCAGCATCGGGGCGTTGAGGGGTTACCCGTGGTCCCGGAGCGGGAGCTCGATACGATTTCGCTATCGCAGCATGGGAAGCCTTTATTGATCTCCAGACCAATTCAGGCTTCGTTCTATCGATTGGCGCGTTGGACCAACGCAAGGTCGTGTCCGGGCAACGATCCCAGGGCTGCTCTTGGGCTGCGCTTAACCGCTTCCGCGAGCATGATAATTTGCTTGGCATCTGGCATGCCAGGGGCTAAGACTGGAGCCGTTCTAAAAGACGAGATCGAGACGAATCGATGAGCCACGACGACGTGCACAAGGTCCGCCCGTTCGAGCATCCCGGTGAGGGACGCAAGCGAGCCAAGGCCACGCCCAAGGGGCGGCAGGTCGATCCCACCGCCGCGCACGAGATCGAGCAGCTGCTCGGCGACAGGCCGCGGCGGCGTGATCTCCTGATCGAATATCTGCACCTGATCCAGGACAGATATCATCAGATCTCGGCCGCGCATCTGGCCGCGCTCGCCGACGAGATGAAGCTCGCCTTCGCCGAGGTGTTCGAGACCGCGACGTTCTACGCGCATTTCGACGTGGTGAAGGAAGGCGAGCCGGATATCGCCCCGCTGACGATCCGCGTCTGCGATTCTATCACCTGCGCGATGCTCGGGGCCGAGAAGCTGCTCGAGGATTTGCAGAGCTCATCGGGTCCTGGTATCCGCGTCGTCCGCGCGCCCTGCGTCGGCCGCTGCGACACCGCGCCAGCCGCGGAAGTCGGCCACAACTTCGTCGATCATGCGACCGTCGCCAATGTGATGGCGGCCGCGAAGGCCGGCGACACCCACGCGCATCTGCCCAAATATGTCGACTACGACGCTTATGTCACGGGTGGCGGCTACAAGCTGCTCAATCGCGTGCGCTCCGGCGAGTTGTCGAAGGACGATCTCTTGAAGGGGCTCGACGACGCCTCGCTGCGTGGCCTTGGCGGCGCCGGCTTCCCGACGGGACGCAAATGGCGCGCCGTGCTCGGCGAGCCCGGTCCGCGGCTGATGGCGATCAACGGCGACGAGGGCGAACCCGGCACGTTCAAGGACCGCGTCTATCTCGAAAGCGATCCGCATCGCTTCATCGAGGGCATGCTGATCGGCGCGCATGTGGTGCAGGCCTCCGATGTCTACATCTATCTGCGCGACGAATATCCGGCCTCGCGCGAGATTCTGGAGCGCGAGATCGCAAAGCTCCCGCCGGGTGGCCCGACGCTGCACATGCGCCGCGGTGCCGGCGCCTATATCTGTGGCGAGGAATCCTCGCTGCTCGAAAGCATCGAGGGCAAGCGTGGCCTGCCCCGGCACAAGCCGCCTTACCCGTTCCAGGTCGGCCTGTTCGGCCTGCCGACGCTGATCAACAACATCGAGACGCTGTGGTGGGTGCGCGACATCGTCGAGAAGGGTGCCGACTGGTGGAAGGGCCATGGCCGCCACGAGCGTCATGGCCTGCGCAGCTTCTCGGTCTCGGGCCGCGTCAAGAATCCCGGCATGAAGCTCGCACCCGCGGGCATCACCGTGCGCGAGCTGATCGACGAATATTGCGGCGGCATGGCCGATGGCCATCAATTCTATGCGTACCTGCCGGGCGGCGCGTCCGGCGGCATCCTGCCGGCGTCGATGGACGACATCCCGCTCGATTTCGGCACGCTGGAAAAATACGGCTGCTTCATCGGGTCGGCCGCGATCGTGATCCTGTCGCAAAAGGACAGCGTGCGTGCGGCCGCATTGAACCTGATGAAGTTCTTCGAGGACGAGAGCTGCGGCCAGTGCACGCCGTGCCGCGTCGGAACCCAGAAGGCGGCGCTGCTGATGCAGAAGCCGGTCTGGAACCGCGCTCTTCTGGAAGAATTGAGCCAGGCGATGCGCGATGCCTCGATCTGCGGGCTTGGACAGGCGGCATCGAATCCGCTGGCCACCGTGATCAAATATTTCCCTGACGAGTTCAAGGAAGCGGCCGAATGACCAAGATTACCTTCGAGCTCGACGGCAAGCAGGTCGAAGCCAATCCCGGCGAGACGATCTGGCAAGTCGCAAAACGCCAGGGCCGCGAGATCCCGCATCTGTGCTATTCACCGGCGCCCGATTATCGGCCTGACGGCAATTGCCGTGCCTGCATGGTCGAGATCGAGGGCGAGCGCGTGCTCGCTGCATCCTGCAAGCGCACGCCGTCGGTCGGCATGAAGGTGAAGTCCGAATCCGCGCGCGCGGTGTCGGCGCAGAAGATGGTGATGGAGCTGCTCGTCGCCGACCAGCCGGCGCGCGAGACCAGCCACGATCCGGATTCGAAATTCTGGCACTGGGCCGAGACGACAGGCGTCACCGAGAGCCGCTTCCCCGCCGCCGAGCGCTGGGAAACCGACGCCAGCCATCCGGCGATGCGCGTCAACCTCGATGCCTGCATCCAGTGCGGCCTGTGCGTACGCGCCTGCCGTGAGGTCCAGGTCAACGACGTCATCGGCATGGCTTACCGCAACCATGGCTCGAAGATCGTGTTCGACTTCGACGATCCCATGGGCGAATCCACCTGCGTCGCCTGCGGCGAATGCGTGCAGGCTTGCCCGACCGGCGCGTTGATGCCGGCCGTGATGCTCGACGACAAGCAGACCCGCGTCACCTATGCCGACAAGAAGGTGGATTCGCTCTGTCCGTTCTGCGGCGTCGGCTGCCAGGTGACTTACGAGGTCAAGGACGAGAAGGTGATCTACGCCGAGGGCCGCGACGGCCCCGCCAATCGCAACCGTCTCTGTGTCAAGGGCCGCTTCGGCTTCGACTACATCCACCACCCGCATCGCCTGACCAAGCCGCTGGTGCGGCTGCCGAACGCCAAGAAGGATTCCAACGACCAGGTCGATCCCGCCAATCCCTTCACGCATTTCCGCGAAGCGAGCTGGGAGGAAGCGCTCGACATCGCCGCCAAGGGTCTCGTCAAGATCCGCGACGAGAAGGGCGTGAAGGCGCTGGCCGGCTTCGGCTCGGCCAAGGGCTCGAACGAAGAGGCTTATCTGTTCCAGAAGCTGGTGCGTACCGGCTTCGGCTCCAACAACGTCGACCATTGCACCCGTCTGTGCCACGCCTCGTCGGTGGCGGCGCTGTTCGAAGGCCTGAGCTCGGGCGCGGTGTCGGCGCCATTCTCGGCCGCGATGGATGCCGAGGTCATCATCGTGATCGGAGCCAACCCGACCGTGAACCATCCGGTCGCCGCGACCTTCATCAAGAACGCAGTCAAGCAGAACGGCGCAAAGCTGTTCGTGATGGATCCGCGCCGGCAGACGCTGTCGCGTCACGCGACCAAGCATCTGCAGTTCAAGCCCGGCTCCGACGTTGCGATGCTGAACGCGATGATCAACACGATCATCACCGAAGGGCTGACCGACGACCAGTACATCGCCGGCTACACCGAGGGGTTCGAGGACCTCAAGGAGAAGATCAAGGAGTTCACGCCGGAGAAGATGGAGGCGATCTGCGGCATCCCGGCGCAGACTCTGCGCGAGGTGGCGCGAACCTATGCGCGGGCAAAATCGTCGATCATTTTCTGGGGCATGGGCATCAGCCAGCACGTCCACGGCACCGACAATGCGCGCTGCCTGATAGCACTGGCGCTGATCACCGGCCAGGTCGGCCGTCCCGGCACCGGCCTGCATCCGCTGCGCGGCCAGAACAACGTGCAGGGCGCATCCGACGCCGGCCTGATCCCGATGTTCCTGCCGGACTATCAGCCGGTCGGCCGCGACGATCTGCGCGGCAGCTTCGAAAAGCTGTGGCAGCAGGATCTCGATCCCGTCCGCGGCCTGACCGTAGTCGAGATCATGAACGCGATCCACGCCGGCGAGATCACGGGCATGTATATCGAGGGCGAGAATCCCGCGATGTCCGATCCCGATCTGCAGCATGCGCGCCAGGCGCTCGCGATGCTCGACCATCTCGTGGTGCAGGACCTCTTCGTCACCGAGACCGCATTCCATGCCGACGTCATCCTGCCGGCCTCGGCGTTCGCCGAGAAGGACGGCTCCTTCACCAACACCGATCGGCGCGTGCAGCTCGCCCGCCAGGTGATCAAGCCGCCGGGCGATGCGCGACAGGATCTCTGGATCATCCAGGAGATCGGCAAGCGCATGGGCCTGCCCTGGAATTATGCCGGTCCCGGCGAGGTCTTCACCGAGATGGCAGAGCTCATGCCGTCGCTGAAGAACATCACCTGGGAGCGGCTGGTGCGCGAAGGCGCGGTGACCTATCCGGTCGACGCTCCGGACCAGCCCGGCAACGAGATCATCTTCACCACGGGCTTCCCGACCGCGAGCGGCCGCGGCAAGATCGTGCCGGCCAAGGTCATTCCGCCCGACGAGATCCCGGACGCCGAATATCCGATGGTGCTGTCGACCGGCCGCGTGCTGGAGCACTGGCACACCGGCTCGATGACCCGCCGCGCCCAGGTGCTGGACCAGATCGAGCCCGAGGCGGTCGCGTTCATGTCGCCGAAGGACATGCACAAGAAGAAGCTGGTGCCGGGCGATTTCATTCGCCTGGAGACCCGCCGCGGCGCCGTCGAGGTCAAGGTCCGCTCCGACCGCGACGTGCCGGAGAACATGGTGTTCATGCCGTTCTGCTACGCGGAGGCGGCGGCGAACCTGTTGACCAACCCGGCGCTCGATCCGTTCGGCAAGATCCCGGAATTCAAGTTCTGCGCGGCCAGAGCCGAACGCGCGGAGATGCGGGACGCGGCGGAGTAGGGTTCGGTATTCGTTTGGCGGCGCGTTGCTGCCAAACCATCGGTGTCGTCCTGGCGAAAGCCAGGACCCATACCGCGTGATTCCATCGATTGCAGACGGTCGCAGTACCGCGCACCACTAATCTTCGCCAAATTCCTCCCTGGGGTAATGGGTCCTGGCTTTCGCCAGGACGACGGCTGAGAGCGTGGAGTTCGACTTCGTTCTCCGCCGCACCGGTGCTACACATCGCCCATGTCCAAAGCCACCCCAGCCACCCGTGCGCTTGAAGCCGCCGGTGTTGCCTTCACCGTCCACGCCTACGACTACGATCCTGACGCCGAGAGCATCGGCCTTCAGGCGGCCGCCGCGCTCGGTGAGAACCCCGCGCGCGTCTTGAAGACGCTGATGGCGCTGGTGGACGGCAAGCCGGTCTGCGTGATCGTTCCGTCCGACCAGGAGATCTCCATGAAGAAGCTTGCTGCCGCTGCCGGCGGCAAGTCGGCGCAGATGATGAAGCCGCCCGAGGCCGAGCGCGTCACCGGCTACAAGGTTGGCGGCATCAGCCCGTTCGGTCAGCGCAAGCCCGTGCGCACCGTGATCGAACAGAGCGCGCTCGGGCATGATCAGGTCTATCTCAACGGCGGCCAGCGCGGTTTGCAGGTGCGGCTGAGGCCGGCCGATGTGCGGGACGCGTTGAAGGCGGTCGTTGTCGACGTCGTGGCCTGAGCGTCACGCGCTTACTGCTTCTGCAACAGCTTCAGCCGGCAGCGCAGCGCCTCGCGGATGTGCGCGCGCGCAAGCTGCTCCGCTTTGTCGCCGTTGCGGGCCGCGATGGCGTCGATCATTGCCTGGTGCTCGCCGTGGCTGGACGAGGGGCGGCCGGTTACGGTGAAGGTGGTCGGGCCGAGCAGGGCGATCCAGTCCTGCAATTCCCGCGAAGCGTTGTCGAGATAGCGGTTGCGCGCCGCCCGGCAGATGGCCTCGTGGAAGCTGCGATTGAGCCTTGCCATCTCGGCCGCGTCTGCTGCGGGAGTTTCGACAAAAGCCTGCTCGATGTCGTGGAGCGCATCGACCTCGGGCGCCGAAGCGTATTCGGCGGCGAGGCGCGCCGCGGCACCTTCCATGATCTCGCGCATGGCGTAGAGCTCGAGCACTTCCGAGATGTCGAGATTGCGCACGATCAGCCCGCGGCCGCCGGCGGGCTCGACGAAACCGCGCGCGGCGAGCCGGCCGAGCGCTTCGCGCACCGGGGTGCGGCTGACCTTGAGCCGCTGCGCGACCTCTTCCTCGCGCAGGCGGTCGCCGGCGCGGTAGCTGCCGGCCTGGAGCGCCTCGCACAGCGAGCGGAAAACAGCTTCGCCAAGGGCAACGCCGCCGCCGCGCGCGATCGATCCGCCTGTCTTTGCCGGACGCCTCGCCATGTTCCCTCGAAGCAAGGCGCATCCTGCCCATGCAGAGATGACGCTTGCGGGGTCTCTGTATATCTTTGTATACAAAAGTACGCAATGGCGGTGCCGGTTGACCGGGGCCGCCGGCGGATAGAATGTCTCAACTTCGTCGCATCGGGCGGACGGCATGAGCAGCAAATACGACGTGCTGGTGATCGGCGGCGGCAACGCGGCGCTGTGCGCGGCGATCGCGGCGCGGCGCGGCGGTGCCTCGGTGCTGGTGCTCGAAGGCGCGCCGAAATTCTATCGCGGCGGCAATACCCGCCACACCCGCAACATGCGTTGCGCTCATGATGCGGCAACCGAAATTCTGACCGGCCCCTATACCGAAGAGGAATTCTGGGAAGACCTGCTGCGTGTCACCGGCGGGCAAACGGATGAAGTGCTCGCGCGCCACATGATCCGAGAGTCCAAGGATATCCCGAACTGGATCGTGGAGCAGGGCGTGCGCTGGCAACCCTCGCTCGGCGGCACGCTGAGCCTCGGCCGTACCAATTCGTTCTTCCTCGGCGGGGGCCGCGCGATGTTGAATGCGCTCTATCTCACTGCCGAGCGGCTCGGTGTCGACGTCGAATACGATGCCGAGGTCACCGACCTCGTGATCGAGGATGGCATGTTCCTGGCTGCACGCCTCAAGCGGCCGATCAGGGGCGAGACCGAGATCCGGGCGACCTCGCTGGTCGCCGCGGCCGGCGGGTTCGAGGCCAACATCGAATGGCTCAAGCAATATTGGGGCGAGGCTGCCGACAATTTCCTGATCCGTGGCACGCCCTATAATCGTGGCTCGATCCTCAAGATGCTGCTCGACAAGGGTGTGCAGGAGGTTGGTGATCCCACCCAGTGCCATGCGGTCGCGATCGATGCCCGCGCACCGAAATTCGACGGCGGCATCATCACGCGCCATGACTCCGTCGTGTTCGGCATCGTCGTGAACAAGCACGCGCAGCGCTTCTACGACGAGGGCGAGGACATCTGGCCGAAGCGCTACGCCATCTGGGGCCGGCTGGTCGCGGCGCAGCCCGACCAGATCGCCTACATCATCTTCGACTCCACCGTGGTCACCAGCTTCATGCCGACGCTGTTTCCGCCGATCACCGGACAGACGGTGGCCGAACTCGCCGGCAAGCTGGAGCTCGACCCGGCGGCGCTGGAAAAGACCGTCGCCGAGTTCAACGCCGCGGTGCGCCCCGGCACCTTCGACCACACGATTCTGGATGACTGCGTGACCGAAGGCATCACGCCGCCCAAGACGCACTGGGCGCGCAAGATCGAGACGCCGCCTTATCTCGCTTATCCGGTGCGGCCCGGCATCACCTTCACCTATCTCGGCACCCGCGTGAACAAAGAGGCGCGCATGCTGATGGCTGATGGCCAGCCTTCAGGCAACATGTTCGCGGCCGGCGAGATCATGGCCGGCAACGTGCTCGGCAAGGGCTATGCAGCCGGCATGGGCATGACCATCGGCAGCGTGTTCGGACGGATCGCGGGACGGGAAGCGGCGCGCCACGCCAAGAACTAAAGAAAAGACTTAAGGGAGGAACCATGTCGCGCCTTGCCATTGCTTCGATCACGGCGCTGCTGACCGTCGGGCACGCCTACGCCGCCGAGCCGATCACCCTGCGCGACATGGGTTCGTTCCACGTCGGCGGGCGTCTCGTCGAAATCTCCGGCAAGCCGGTGAAGGGGGTGGTGTTCACGCCCGGCGGCGTGCCGGCCAAGGTCGATCCCAATGGCACGTATCAGGTCGAGCAGATGTACGTGCAGTATTTCCTGCCCGCGAACGAGAAGGGTGCCTATCCGCTGCTGATGTGGCATGGCGGCGGACTGACCGGCGTCACCTACGAGACCACGCCCGACGGACGCGAAGGCTGGCTGAACTATTTCCTGCGCAAGGGGTGGGCGGTCTATAATTCCGACGCGGTGGAGCGCGGGCGCGCTGGCTGGGCGCAATACCCCGACATATTCAAGAGCGAGCCGGTCTTCCTCACCACCGCCAATCCGTTCGAACGTTTCCGCATCGGCGAAGGGTCAAACTCCTACGATGCCGATCCCGCCAAGCGAAAGCTGTTACCGGGCAACCAGTTTCCCGTCGAGGGCTACGAGAATTTCGTCAAGCAGAACGTGCCGCGCTGGACCACGACGGATGATGCGATCGTCGCTGCCTATATCGCCGAGATCGATCGCGTCGGCCCGTCCGTGATCTTGTTCCACAGCCAGGCCGGCAGCTTCGGCTTCAAGGTCGCACAAGCTCGGCCTGACAAGGTCAAGGCGCTGATCGCGATCGAGCCGGCCGGCATTGGCGATCCCGCCAGGGCGGATGTGCTGAAGAACATCCCGACGCTCATCATCTATGGCGATTATATCGAGCGCGATTCACGCTGGCCCAAGATCCGCGCCAACGGCATCGCCTTTGCCGACGCCATCAAGGCTGCCGGCGGCAGCGTCGACATCGTCGATCTCCCGCAGGCGGGCATCAAGGGCAATTCGCATATGGTGATGATGGACAAGAACAACCTCGAGGTCGCGGGCCTGATTCAGAAATGGCTCGAGACAAAGGGCCTAACGAAGTAAAGCCATGCACGGAACCAGAATCCTGGACGAGGCCGACCGTCTGATGACGGTCTGCAATTCCTGCCGCTACTGCGAGGGGCTGTGCGCGGTATTTCCCGCCATGGAAATGCGCCGCGCCTTCTCCGACGGAGACCTCAACTATCTCGCCAATCTCTGCCATTCCTGCGGCGCCTGCTACGTCGATTGCCAGTTCTCGCCGCCGCATGAGTTCAACGTCAACGTTCCCAGAACGCTCGCGATCGCGCGGGCCGAGTCCTATGCCGCCTATGCCTGGCCGGGCGCGCTGTCCGGCGCTTTCGCCCGCAACGGTCTGGTCATCAGCATCGTCGCTGCGCTCAGCATGGCGGCCTTCATCCTCGGCTTCGCCGCCCTGAACGACGGCAGCGTGCTTTTCGGCGTGCACAGCGGTCCCGGCGCGTTCTACAGGCTGATGCCGCATAACGCGATGGCTGCGCTGTTCAGTGCTGCGCTCCTGTTTGCGATCCTGGCGCTCGTGATGAGCGTACGCGCGTTCTGGCGCGACATCGGCACGCCGATCGACGGCCGGGCCGATGGCGGCTCGATCATTCAGGCGATCCGCGATGCCGGCGAGCTGCGCTATCTCCATGGCGGCGGCGTCGGTTGCTACAACGAGGACGACAAGCCGACCGACCGGCGCAAGCTGTATCACCACCTGACCTTCTACGGCTTCCTGCTGTGCTTCGCCGCCACCTCGGTTGCCACGCTGTATCACTATCTGCTCGGCCGCGAGGCGCCGTATCCGTGGTGGGACCTGCCCGTGGTGCTGGGCACGCTCGGCGGCATCGGTCTGATCATCGGCCCGGTCGGTCTGTTCATGGCCAGGATGCGACGCGATCCGGCGCTGCTCGACGAGAGCCGCTACGGCATGGATGTCGGCTTCATCGCCATGTTGTTCCTGACCGGCCTCACCGGCATGCTGCTTCTGGTCCTGCGGGAGACCGCCGCGATGGGGCCGCTGCTGGCGTTGCACCTCGGCGCCGTGTTCGCACTGTTCGTCACCATGCCCTATGGCAAGTTCGTGCACGGCATCTACCGCTTCGCGGCGCTGGTGCGTTACGCGCAGGAGCGTCGCGGCGAAGCCGGCTCTTGAGGGGCGTGCAGGGCTGACGTATCTCTTGGCCGTTCGCGCGCTGCGCGAATCGCTTGGGGAGCCCGTGCTCATGTACATGTTCCTGCCTTTTCTGCTGGCGCTCGCAGGCTGCGCCAGCGTCTGGCGCTCGCGCGCGGGGCTGAGCTATGCGCTCTGGAGTGCAACGATCCTCGTCACCGTCGCATGGTTCTTCCACCACGCGACCGACCCGCTGAAATTCTCGTTCTGATGGTGTCGAGATGAATCCTGTAGAGACGAGCGAGCAACAGCCGGTCGGCGCGATCCTGAACATGCTTGGGTTGCTCGGGATCTCGCTGATCTTGACCGTCGCATTCTTCTATCAGCTTGCGCTCCGTGAGCTACCCTGTCCGCTGTGCTTGCTGCAGCGGGCCGGGTTCATCGCGATTGGCATGGGATTCCTGTTCAACATGCGCCTCGGTGAACGTCCATCCCACTACGCGATGATCCTCGTGGCCAGCCTCGTCACCGGCTTCATCTCGATGCGGCAGGTGTCGCTGCATCTGGCGCCTGGCGATCCTGGATACGGCTCGGCGCTGTTGGGCTTGCATTTCTACACCTGGGCGCTGATCGCGGCCGTCGGCGTCATATGCTATGTCGCGCTCGTCTTCGTCTTGAAGGATGTGACCGGCAAGCGGGACGGGAATGCGCCCCCGAGCGGACCGGCGTCGAACGCGGTCTTCGCGATCTTTGCGTTGCTGGTTGCCGCAAATCTGCTGTCCACCGTGCTCGAATGTGGAGCGGGACAGTGCGATGACAACCCGGTTCGGTATCTCTTGCTCAGGTGAGCGGCGCGGTGCGGAAACGCCCATCGCGCAGGAAGGCGATGGTCTGCTCGATTGCGGCGGCGTGACGCGGAAGCCCGGTATGAGACGCCTTCACGACGACATGGTCGGTCATGCCAGCCAGCATCGCGCTCTGCACCGACACCCGCCCGTCATTCGGTTTCGGCAGAACAAGGAGGCCGGCGACGGAATCGATGAAGCGGTTTCCGGCGATCACGCCAACGGGGTAGTCCACGGTGGGCCGGGCGCGGATCGCAGTCGTAAGTTCAAGTCCAGCCGGGCCGTAGAACGTGCGGTAGAGGCGGGATCCGCTGAGGAGATCGGCGACCTCGCTGCCGCTGTTCGGCGTGCCCAGCATCACGACGCGGCCAAGCCGGGCCGGCCGGTGTTTTGGGATATAGGCGCGCGCGACGAGGCCGCCCATCGAATGCGCGACGAAATGCAGCGGCGCGTCGCGTTCGGCGAAACCGGAGATCGCGGGGTGAATGTCGTCTGCAAGGGCCGCGATCGCCTTCTTGCGGCTGGGATAGTCGATGTTGAGCGTCGCAAAGCCGCTCGCCTGGAGTGCCCGTTCCAGCTTCCTCAGGGATGCCGAGGTTCGCGCGATGCCGTGAAGCAGAACCACTCCCGGGCATCGCGCGTCGCCTGATTGAGGCGCCTCGCGCATCTGTCTTACGCTACCTCGCGCTCCGGCGAGGACGCCTGCTCGCGGGCCATCGTGGTTGCGGTGACGTAGTCGGTCTTGCCGGTGCCGAGCAGCGGCACCTTGTCGACCACCATGATCGCCGCAGGAACGGTCAGCTCGGATGCGCCGATTGCTTTGGCCTGGCCCTGCATCGCGCTGCGCTCGGCGGTCTTCTCCGTCGTCAGCAGCACGATGCGCTCGCCCTTGCGCTGGTCGGGGATCGACACGGCAACTGATGCAGCTTGCGGCCACAACGTCGCGGCGATGCTCTCGACTGCCGACAGCGACACCATTTCGCCGGCAATCTTGGCAAAGCGCTTGGCGCGTCCCTTGATGGTGATGAAGCCGGCCGCGTCGATCGCGACGATGTCGCCGGTGTCGTGCCAGCCTTCGGGAAGTACTTCGAGCACGCCGGGATTCTCGGCCCGCAAGTAACCGAGCATCACGTTCGGCCCGCGCACCGAGAGCCGTCCACCTTCCTCGATGCCGGGGACCGGGTCGAGACGGCTTTCCATCAGCGGCGAGAGGCGGCCGACGGTGCCGGGGCGGTTGGCCATCGGCGTGTTCATCGCCAGCACCGGCGCAGTCTCGGTGACGCCGTAGCCTTCGAGGATGCGGATGCCGTAGCGTTCCATGAACACCTGCCGCGTGCGGTCCTTGACCGCCTCGGCGCCGGCGATCACGAGGCGCAGGGTGCGGAAGTCGTAGGCATGCGCCGAGCGGGCATAGCCGGTGAGGAACGTATCGGTGCCGAACAGGATGGTGGCGCCGGTCTGGTAGATGAGCTCGGGCACGATCCGGTAGTGCAGCGGCGAGGGGTACATGTAGATCGGAATGCCCGCGAGCATCGGCATCATCATCCCGCCGGTCAGCCCGAACGAGTGGAACACCGGCAGCACGTTGAACACCTTGTCATTGGCGTTGGCATCGACCCGCGCCAGCGCCTGCGCCGCGTTGGCGAGGATGTTGCGGTGGGACAGCACCACGCCCTTGGGCGTTCCTTCTGAACCCGACGTGAACAGCACGACGGCGGGGTCGGTTGCCTGGCGGGCGACGCGCGGCGCGGTGCCGGCGAGCAGGCCCTTGATCTTGTCGGCCGTCCCGATCGAGGCGCGGACGTCCTCGAGATAGACGACCCGGGCTTCCGCGGAGATCGCAGCCATCAGCTTGTCGAGCTTGCCCTTCTCGATGAAGGCCTTCGATGTCAGCACGGTCTTGACTTCTGCGGCCTTCATGGCGGCGAGGACGTTGACCGGGCCGGCCGAGAAGTTGAGCATCGCCGGGACCCGGCCGATGTTCTGCAGCGCCATGAAGACGACGGCGACGCCCGCCGAATTTGGCAGCAACACGCCGACATTCTCGCCCACGGCGGTACCGGTCTCCAGCTTCCGGCTCAAGACCTGAGCGCCAAGGATCAGCTTGCGATAGGTCAGCTTGGTGCCGAGCGCGTCCTCGATAATGACCTTACCGGTGTCGCGATCGCGATAGGCGTGTCCGAGCGCCTCGAACAGCGAGTGATCGAGCATGGCGTTCTTGACGAGAGCATCGATCATCACGTCCTGAAGCGCGGCGCCGGCGGCATTGCGGCGTGCCTTGCCCTTCAGCGCCGGATCGACCGGAAGCTTGACGGGCGGCAGGATAGTGACCGTCACCCGCGGAAACCACGAGCGCTTGATCTGGCTAGAGTTGAGGTAGCTGAGATGCGAGCGCTGCGCGCCTTCGATGCGAACCGGCACGACCACCGCATCGGCCTTGTCCGCGATCATCGCGGTGCCGTCATAGACCTTCATCAGCGAGCCCGAGACAGTGATACGTCCTTCCGGAAAGATCACCACCGGCTCGCCGGCGGCGACCAGCTTGATCAGGTCGCGCGCAGCCAGCGGCTTGCTCGGATCCATGGTGTAGTGCTTGACGACGCGCAGGAACGGCTTGGCCCACCAGGCCTTGGCGATGCCGGTATCCACCGCGAAGCTCGCGTCGATCGGCAGCACGGCGTGGAGCAGCGGGCCATCGATCAGGCTGACATGGTTGGGCGCGATCAGCATGCGCGTGCCGGCAGGCGGCAGGTTCTCGAGGCCGCGAACCTCAGTGCGGAACAGTGCGCGGAACAGCAGCCCGCCGAAATCGCGCACGCCTTCCTTGCCCCATTTCGTCAGCACGAACCACACCGCGCCGAAGCTCGCGACGCCGAGCCCGAAGAAGATCCAGCCGATGTGGAGGCCGGCCGCCTGCAGCAGCGCGACGAACAGCGAGCCGACCACCATGAAGGCGGCCTGCAGTACGTTGCCGGCGGCGATGATGCGGGCGCGCTCGGATGGTGCCGACCAGGCCTGGACCGCGGCGAAGGAGGGAACGACGAACAGGCCGCCGCCGAATGCGAAGGCGACGAAGTCGACGAGCATACGCAGGCCTGCGAACGAGGTCGCGAAACCGGCCGCGGTGATGTCCTGGCCCTTGGCGGTCACGCCGATGGCCCAGGCGAGATCGAGGCCGGCAAACCCCATGATGATGGCGCCGATCGGCACCAGCGCGAGATTCGGGCGAACGTGGCTGAGGCTCGCGGCAAACAGCGAGCCGATGGCGATGCCGATCGCGAAGATCGCAAGGCACAGCGTCACCACGCCCTCGGTGCCGCCAACGACATCCTTGACCAGCGCCGGCAGCAGCGACAGCACGATCGCGCCGACCAGCCAGAACCAGGAGACGATCACCGTGCCGTCCCACAGCCGATGGTCGGCATGCAGGGTCTTGAGAAGGCCCACCGTCGAGGTCCAGGGATTGGCATCGACGGGCAGGTCAGGCGCAGACGGCGTCGTCTGCGGAATGCGTGAGGCGAAGGCCCATGACAACAAGGCCAGCACGACCACGGCGGATGCGACCCAGCCCATATGCGCGGATCCCGCCACGAACTGGCCGCCGGCGACGGTGCCGAGCAGGATCGCCATGAAGGTCGCGCCTTCGACGAGCGCGTTGCCGGTCGCGAGCTCGCCGAGCTCGAGCTGATCCGGCAGCATGGAATATTTCACGGGCCCGAACAGCGCGGCGATGGTGCCGAACAGGGCGAGCGCTGCGAACAGCAGCGGCACCGAGTGCAGGAAGAAGCCTGCGGCGGCAAAGCAAGCAGCGAAGATCTCGGCGAATTTGAGCCGCCTTGCGACGACGGATTTGACGTATTTGTCGGCGAGCTGGCCGCCGAGCCCGGACAGGATGAAATAGGGGAAGATGAAGACGGCGCCTGCCACCGTCACCAGCGCATCGCCGTGGCCGGTTGCGGCACTGTAAAGCAGGATGATGACGAGCGCGTTCTTGAGCACGTTGTCATTGAGCGCCGAGAAGAATTGCGCCCAGAACAGTGGGGCAAAGCGGCGTGACGACATCAATTCCCTGATCATGACTAGTCCTGTTTTGGGAAGGCAGAATGAGGTTCGTTACGTTGTCTTTGAAGCGTCACGACCGGAAGGGGAGGGGACGAACGATTGCGGGCACTGATCGCCGCCTGCCTTGTCCCCTCGATCCCTCTGATCCTGTTGGTCTCCAGGCGGTGTCGTTAGGTTCGCAAAATATCTGGGCGCCCTCACGGGGTATGCGCCGAGCGATGAGGAAAAGCTGAACCGCGTCACTGAAGTCTGGCGAGATCGGCCGCGAACATCGGGACATGGTAAGTCCTTCCTTGCAACCAGTTCTTGCATTCGAGCCGACCCGCGTGTGCAGGTCGCGTGCGCCTCAGGTGAGATGGGCGAGGTGACGAAAGGGCGAGAGGCGGCGGAGCAGGCTGAATCGGCGGCCCTCTTGACGGGCGCGCGTGCGGCTGGCCCGCCACATCCGGAAGGTCGCGCGGCGTTCGGCAAGCACGCCGGCAATGTCGCAGGCATTTGCGATGCGATCGATCGGCGTCATGGCGAACCGCAGCAGGGCGCGGCCAAGGCCAGTCACCAGGGCGGTGGCGTCGTCGACAAAGGTGGCGGCGATATCAACAGCGAGGGTTTGCATTTTGGTCGTCTCCAGGTTAGTTTGAACAATGTTCACATGAGTAGCTCGAAAATGAACAATGTTCAAGAAGAATCGCTGCGGGATCAGAAAAAAAATCGGCGACGGCTCCAGATCCTGGAGATTGCCCGGGGGATTATCGCAACTAAAGGATTGAGATCGTTGAAGGTTCGGGACGTTGCAGAGGCCGCCGGCTGCTCTGTCGGCAGCGTCTACAACGAGTTCGGCGACTTCGACGGGGTCATCCTGACCGTCAATCGGGAGACCGTTCAGGCCCTCACGGCCCGGCTTCGCGGGGTTCCGGCCGATGACTCCGTGCGCCAGCTCTACGGGCTCGCCGAGACCTATCTGGAATTCTTCGCGGAGCACGCCAATCTGCTGCGCTCGCTGTTCGAGCATCGGATGGAGGACGACCGTCCTTATCCCGACGACATCCTGCAGATGGTGATGGACGCTTTTGCGCTGATGCATCCGCCCCTGGTGCGGCTGCTACCGGATGCGGATGACGTGAAGATCGCGCTGTTGTCGCGCACCTTGTTTTCTGCCGTGCATGGCATCATCTCGCTCGGTCTCGAGGAGCGCATGGTGGCCGTGCCGCCGCAGATGCTGCGTCAGCAGGTCGAACAATTCATCGATGCGCATCTGGTGGGTCTCGGGATCGTGTCGTCGCGGTGACGACGGAGAGCGTCAGGCGCGCGCGACCTCGCGCGGTCGGGCTGCAACGACGATGACATCAGGTCTTCCGCCGTCGACCTGAACGCGGTTGCGTCCCTTTTCCTTGGCGCGATAGCAGGCGGCGTCCGCGCGCCGCATCGCGCCTTCGAGCGTGGTGCTGGCGTCGGCGATGCAGGTGACGCCGATGCTGGCGGTCACCGCAAAGTAGCGATCGTCCCAGGCGAAGCTGAACAGCTCGAGCGATCGCCGCAGCCGTTCGGCGATGTCGACCGCGTTCGCAGGCGAGCACTGTGGCAGGATCAGGCCGAATTCGTCGCCGCCCAGCCGGGCCACCAGGTCACGCGGATGCCGATCCTGTTGCAGGAGGCGGGAGACCTGGCAAAGCAGGCTGTCGCCGGCAAGGTGCCCGCAGCTGTCGTTGACGTTCTTGAATTGGTCGAGGTCGAGCAGGATCAGGCCCAGCGATCCCGCCGCGGCAACGTCCAGCTCGCTTTGCAGGCGCGCCTCGAAGGCGCGGCGGTTGGACAGGCCGGTCAGCCAGTCGTGCGATGCCTGCCACGCCAGGCGTTCCTTCTCGGCATGCAGGGCGTCTTCGAAGGCCTGCCGCTGCAGTACCAATCGCCTGGTGTGCCAGATCAGGAGCAGGATCAGCGTCACGGCGGTGACGATGTTGAGGCCGGTCAGCGTCAGCTTGATGGCGCGGGAGCCTTCGCCAAGCACGGTGGAGAACCGGTTGGCATGCACCGTGAACTGGGTGTTGAGCTCGGAGAGCCGCGACGACAGGAATTGCAGCCGGCTTGCGTCTCGAACAGGACCGTTCTCCAACTCGGACCGGATGACTTCGCCGAAGACGCTTAGTTCGAGCAGCATGGGGTCGGTGGCGGCCCACTCGCGGATCGCTTCCTGAAGGAAGCTGACGCGATTAAAGTAGCGAAACAGCCAGATCAATCCCGCGACGTCATCGGGATGGTTGCCGCCTTGCAGGAAGCCGATGCGGGCGGCCTCGACGTCGATCGGATCGCGCTCGAGCGCCCAGCGCGCGAACTCGTCACCGATGGGAACGGCAAGCGAGGCTTGGTATTGCGTGAACTGGCTGGCATCGCCCGAATGCAAATAGAGATTGAGGAAATAGACGGCGTTCTTCTGCGAGCGCGACCACATCGCTTCGCCCGCGACATAGGCGCGGACCGACGACATCACCTCGAGACTGAATCCCGCGATCGCCGCCTGGAGCACGACGACCATCACGAAAGGCGAGACGAGCTTGATGACATGAAGGAAGCTGTGTCCCTTCGTCGACGTCGCTGTTCTGCGAAACACCCTGCGTTCCCCAAATCGCGCAATGACCCCCAGCGGAGCGCTGCGCCTGCAACGCGAAGTAGAGGATATGGTTGCTTAACTCGGCCTGAAAGGCGGGGGAGACTGCATCGCAGGGTGAAAGCGCTGTGAAGCCGATATGCGCAGATCGCTTCAAATGCCGGTAAATCGGACAAAGCGGGGCATCGACGAAGCAATGCCTCGCATTCGTCGTGCGCAGTTTACCCGATCGAGAGAGTCTCGATGGCGCCGTTAGACCAGCACCGGCTTGCGGACGCGGCCGGCGTCGCCGAACACGCGCAGATAACGCTCGATCTCCGAGGGCATGCCGGTCGCCTTTTCCGGATTGTCGGAGAGCTTGACGGCCGGTTGGCCATCGACCGACGACACCTTGCAGACCAGCGAGATCGGATCGAGATTGAACGAGCCGTCCGGCGGGCAGCCGACGAAGTCGTTGGTGAGGTTGGTGCCCCAGCCGAAGGAGAGCCGCACCCGGCCGGCGAAGTGGTGATAGGTCTCCTCGATCGAGCCGACATCCATGGCATCCGAAAAGACGAGCAGCTTGTCCTTGGGATTGCGCCCCTTCTTTTCCCACCAGGCGACGATCTCCTCGCCGGCCTGGATCGGCGGCGCGCTGTCGGGGCGGAAGCCGGTCCAGTCCGCGACCCATTCCGGCGCGTCGCGCAGGAAGGCCTTGGTGCCGAAGGCGTCGGGCAGCGCGATCAGCAAATTGCCGCCATAAGTCTGGCGCCACTGGTCGAGAATGCGATAGGGCGCCCAGCGCAACTCCTCGTCGTCCCTGGCAAGTGCCGCGGCGACCATCGGCAGCTCATGCGCGTTGGTGCCGATGGCTTCGAGATCATTATCCATCGCGAGCAGGACATTGGAGGTTCCGATGAAGGACGGACCGAGGCCTTCCTTCACCGCCTCCACGCACCAGCGCTGCCAGAGGAAGCCGTGACGGCGACGTGTGCCGAAGTCGGACAGACGCAGATTCTCCAGCTTGCGCAGCCGCTCCACCTTCGTCCACAGCTTGGCCTTGGCGCGGGCATAGAGCACGTCGAGCTCGAAGCGGCCGCGGCCCTTCATCGCAGCGCGCGAGCGCAGCTCGTTGAGAATCGCGAGCGCCGGGATCTCCCACATCGTGGTGTGGGTCCACGGTCCGTGGAAATGCAATTCGTACTGGCCCTCGACCTTGCGCAGCTCATACTCGGGGAGGCGGAATTCAGCCAGCCAGCGGATGAAGTCCGCCGAAAACATGTGGGTCTTGCCGTAGAAGGTGTTACCGGCCAGCCAGATCAGCTCCTTCTTCGTGAAGCGGATGGTGCGGGCATGGTCGAGCTGGGCCCGCAGCTCGCCCTCGTCGATGATCTCGGCGAGCCGCACGTGGCGCGAGCGGTTGATGACCGAGAAGGTCACCTGCTGGTTCGGGTAGGACTCCCGAATCATTTGCAACATCAATAGCTTGTAGAAGTCGGTATCAAGCAGGCTGCGGATGATGGGGTCCAGCCGCCAGCTGTGATTGTAGGTCCGGCTCGCAATATCGGTCACTGTCATGGGGGGATTTTAGCGCGGCGGCCCGCGCGCAACCAGTGGGTTTGGCGAGGGGTGGTCTTCCGAAAGGCGGTAACGGCGATCAGGCCTTGGCAGCCGTCGCTGCGACCGTCTCGAGCTGGCTCCTGACCCAACGATGAGCCGGATCTTTCTGATAGCGCTGGTGCCAGACCATGAACATAGGCAGCTCGGCCAGCGTCCGCGTGCGGGACGCCAGCGGTATGCGCGTTTGCGCGAAGCCGCGCATCACGCCGGATGCGAGCAGGCTCGGCATGCTCGCCAGCATCTGCGAGCCGCGCAAGAAGGACGGCACGCCGGAAAAGCTCGGCACCGAGATCGCGATGTCGCGGTGAAGACCGTTGGCCGCCAGCCGGCGGTCGAAGTCGAGCCGCTCATTGTCGGTATAGACGACGGTGATGTGGCGCGCGGCGAGATAGGCGCTGCGGCTGGCCGGCGCGGTGCGTGCCTTCCCATCGAAGTAACAGACGTAATGGTCCTGGAGCAGGCGCTTCTGCACGATGTCGATGCCGGACGGCGGCAGCGGCGTGATCAGGAGATCGCAGCGGTTCTCGCGCAGCATCGCGGGCGAAGGCGATTGCGAGGGGATCACGCGCAGGTTCAGGCTCTTCACCTGGCCGGCGACATGGTCGAAGAACCGGGGCAGCAGCAGATCGCGCTGGAAGTCATTGGCGGCGACCGTCAGCGAGAGCTGCGCGCGTGGCGGCTCGAAGCTGACGCCGCCGGCAAAGCTCCGCATCTCGTCGATCAGTGCGCGCGCCTTCGCGGCCAACGCTTGCGCATGCGCAGTGGCGACGATGCCACGGCCGGATTTGGCGAACAGTGGATCGCCCGCGATCCGCCGCAGCTTGTTCAGGGCGTGGCTGACGGCGGACTGGGTCAGGCCGAGCCGGGTGGCGGCCGCCGTGACCGAGCCTTCCTCCAGCACGGCGAGGAACAGTTCGAGGGCGTGGCCGTCGAGCGCCAAATGATCGATTTCCTTCATGCAATATATTATAATCGATCTATTTATCTGTGGAATAGACCGGCCCATGATCTCCCGATAAGCCGTGCGTCCGGACCCGGGCGCCCCAGGGAGAGACACGATGAATGCCCAGGCGCCAGTCTTGCGGGATCCCCGCCTCAACCGCCCCGAGCCCTTGACGCCGCCGCTCAGCGACGGGGGCTTCTTCCAGCGGGATCGCTCGATTCATCCGCCGGCGCATGCGCCGGGTTACAAATCCTCGGTGCTGCGCTCGCCGCGCCAGTCGCTGTTGTCGCTGGAGGGTTCGGTCTCGGAGATCACGGGGCCGGTGTTCGGCCACAACGATCTCGGCCCGCTCGACAATGATCTGATCCGCAACTACGCCAAGGACGGCGATCCCGTCGGCGAGCGCATCATCGTCCACGGCCGCGTGCTGGACGAGACCGGCCGGGGCGTTCCGAACACGCTGGTCGAGTTCTGGCAGGCCAATGCCGGCGGCCGCTACCGGCACAAGAAGGACACCTATCTGGCGCCGATCGACCCGAATTTTGGCGGCTGCGGCCGCGCGCTGACCGACGACACCGGCTACTACTATTTCCGCACCGTGAAGCCGGGCCCCTATCCCTGGCGCAACTATGTCAACAGCTGGCGTCCCGCCCACATCCATTTCTCCGTGTTCGGTTCGGGCTTTGCGCAGCGGCTGATCACGCAGATGTATTTCGAGGGCGATCCCCTGATCCCGGTTTGTCCGATCCTGACGACGATCCCGGACAAGGATGCGCTCGACCGTCTCGTGGCGCCGCTTGACCTCAACGCCTCGACGCCGTTCGACTCGCTGGCCTACCGCTTCGACATCGTCCTGCGCGGCCAGCGCTCCACCTATTTTGAAAACCGCACCGCGGGGAACTGAGCCATGCCGCAGCCGCTCAACTATCTCAAGGAAACCGCCTCGCAGACGGCCGGGCCCTACGTCCATATCGGCTTGATCCCGGCGATGGCCGGCTTCGACATCTTCGAGAAGAACTTCTCGAATGTCCTGACAACGCCGAATACGGAAGGCGAGCGCATCACGCTGGAAGGCAAGGTGCTCGATGGCACCGGTACGCCGCTGCGCGACGTGCTGCTGGAGATCTGGCAGGCCAATGCGGCCGGCCGCTACAACCATCCGGCCGACCGTACGGCCGGCGCGCTGGAGCAGGAGTTTCGCGGCTGGGGCCGCGCCGGCTCCGACTTCGAGAGCGGTCTCGTCACCTTCGAGACCATCAAGCCGGGCGCGATCGTCGACAAGGCGGGCCGGAAATGCGCGCCGCACATCAATGTCTGGATCGTCGCGCGCGGCATCAACATCGGCCTCAACACGCGGCTCTATTTCTCGGATGAAGAGGCTGCCAACGCCGCCGACCCCGTGCTCAACCTGATCGAACAGACGGCCCGGCGTTCGACGCTGATCGCAAAGCGCAGCGAGCGCGCCGGCAAGGTCGTGTATTCCTTCACGATCCATCTGCAGGGGCCGGAGGAGACAGTGTTCTTCGACGTGTGAGGATCCGGCCGCCGTCCGGCAGGATCACTCCACCGGATCGCCGCGATTGATCGCTCCGCGGGCGAGGAATTGCGGCGACTGACGCATTTCGCGCGATCCCGGCCGATCGGCCGGATCGCGCCCGACCCTTTGTCTCAGTTCTGCCAGGTCGATGAATATGTCGGCCTGTCGGCGCAGGTCGTCGGCGACCATGGGTGGCTGAGTGGAGAGTGTGGAGACGACCGTCAGGCGGACGCCGCGGCGTTGCAGGGCTTCCACCAGCGAACGAAAATCCCCGTCGCCCGAGAACAGCACGATCTGATCGACGTGCTTGGCGAGTTCCATCGCACTTACGGCGAGATCGACATCCATGCTGCCCTTCACCTTGCGGCGGCCCGTGGTGGCGTCGACGAACTCCTTGGTAAGCTTGGTGACGACGGTGTATCCGTTATAGCCGAGCCAATCGATCAACGGGCGGATCGACGAATACTCCTGATTCTCGATGAGGGTCGTGTAGTAGAACGCCCGCAACAGCACACCCCGGCTTTGGAATTCGCCGAGCAGACGCCTGTAATCGATGTCGAAGCCGAGCGCCTTGGAGGTGGCATGTAGATTGGAGCCGTCGATAAAGAGTGCGATCTTCTCAATCGAAGACATTGTGCTCAAATCTCCAGTCCACACGAAAGCTGGCCGATCAGCTGTCAGAGTACGGTATGTCGGCCGGAAAATACTGAAGGCGCCGATGACTTACTGAAAAAGCGGCGCAGACGACCGGACAGGGGTGGCCGTCTTGCGCCAAGGTAAGGGAGGTTCCATGCCACCAGCGCCAGGGCGCCGAATGCAGCCACGCTAAGGCGCGAGCAGGCCCTGCTCAATTGTACTGAGGTAAGGGGCTTCTATGCAAAGGATAGGACCCGATATACGAAGGTAAGTGGCTGCGCCGGCAACAAGGGCCATTGCGGCAATGTCGCCTTCAAACATGGGCGCGCTCGGTCTTTCGTCCGGCGTGTCAAATTTCATCACCATGCAGCTGGGTGCGAAAGGCGCGCGGTGACACCCCCGTGGCCGCGGCATAGACCCGGCTGAAATAGGCGGGGTCCTCGAAGCCCAGCGTGTAGGCAATCGTCGAGATCGGCAAATTGGTATAGACGAGGTTGCGTCGCGCCTCGCGGATCAGCCGGTTGAGGATGAGGTGCGAGGCGGTATCACCGGTCGCCGCCCGCGTGATCCGGTTGAGATGTGTCGGCGTCACCGCCAGCGCCTCGGCATAGTCCGCGACGCTCCAGCGTTCCAGGTGATGCTGCTCCAGCAACGCCTCGAAGCGGCGGAACAGGCTGGACTCGACCGTGCCGTTGCCGCCGCTCTCGCTCGTGAGTGCGCGGGCCACCAGCCCGATCATGGCCGACGACAACGCCCGCAGCACATGCGCGCGGCCGAAATCGCGCGCGGCATGTTCGGCGAAGATCTGCTTCATGGTGGCGCGG
This sequence comes from Bradyrhizobium sp. CCBAU 25360, assembly GCF_028128695.1. Taxonomy (NCBI): domain Bacteria; kingdom Pseudomonadati; phylum Pseudomonadota; class Alphaproteobacteria; order Hyphomicrobiales; family Nitrobacteraceae; genus Bradyrhizobium; species Bradyrhizobium sp. CCBAU 25360. The sequence continues at coordinate 644,617 of NZ_LBJA01000043.1, read as the reverse complement.
ATCTGCGGCGTTCCGCGCACCACGGCCGAGCGCGCCAGCGCACCGCGCAGGCCCTCGGCGGCGAGCAGCGCCTCGTCCAGAATTTCCGCGGCGATGGTCAGCACCCACCCTTGCGTATCAGGCACGAAGCGGAAGCCGTGGACATGACCGACCGGCACGTTGACGATCTGCGCCGGCTTCAAGGGCACCACCCGCCCATCGAGCGTCGCCTCGCCGCCGCCGCGCTCGATCAGCAGCACCTGGTGCAGCCGGGCATGGCGGTGCACGGCCAGGGTCCAGTCGTGCAGCACCGAGCGGGACGCGATGGTCTCGCAATGCACGACGTCAGGCAGATCGCCGGACTCGCCGAACAAATTGTAGACCCGGATCGCCGGGGCAGGGAGCGCGCCTCTCATGTTCGAATAGTACAAGACAATGGCGAAACCCTCCATCGGTCTGCGCCGCCAAATCTGCAAAAAAGTGCCGACGGAGGACGCAAGAATGAAGGTTCAGGTCTGTATCATCGGCGGCGGGCCGTCCGGGCTGTTGTTGTCCCAGCTGCTGCACCTGAAGGGCATCGACGCGGTCGTGCTGGAGAAATACAGCCGCGACCATGTGCTCGCCCGCATCCGCGCCGGCGTGCTCGAGCACGGCTTCGCCGAGTTAATGCGCGAGGCGCAGTGCGGCGAGCGAATGGACCGCGAGGGCGAGATCCACACCGGTTTCGAGATCGCCCATGACGGCGTGCTGTCCAAGATCGATCTGCACAAGCATTCCGGCGGCAGTTCGGTGCTGGTCTACGGCCAGACCGAGCTGACGCGCGATCTCTATGAGGCGCGGGACCGCCTCGGCGGCAAGGTCGTGCACAATGCGCAGGACGTGACGCCGCATGATCTGACGTCGGACCGGCCCTACGTGACCTATCGAGCGAACGGCGAGACTGTCCGTGTCGATTGCGACTATATCGTCGGAGCCGACGGCTTTCACGGCGTCAGCCGCAAGTCGATCCCGAGGGATGTGCTGCGCGAATATGAGAAGGTCTATCCGTTCGGCTGGCTGGGGGTACTGTCGCGCACCAAGCCGGTGTCGCCCGAGCTGATCTACGTGAAGCACGAGCGCGGCTTTGCGCTCTGTTCGCTGCGCTCGCAGGTGCTGAGCCGCTATTACATCCAGGTGCCGCTGACCGACAAGGTCGAGGATTGGAGCGACGATGCGTTCTGGGCCGAGCTGAAGCGCCGCCTGCCGGGTGAGGTCGCCGGCAAGTTGATCACGGGGCCGTCGATCGAGAAGAGCATCGCGCCTCTGCGCAGCTTCGTCGCCGAGCCGATGAGCTATGGCCGGCTGTTCCTCGCCGGCGATGCCGCTCACATCGTGCCACCGACAGGGGCGCGCGGGCTGAACAGCGCGGCGTCCGACATCTATTATCTCTACCACGCCTTGCTCGCGCATTATCAGAGCGGTGATGATTCCGGCCTTGCAGGCTATTCCGCCAAGGCACTCGCGCGGATCTGGAAGGCGCAGCGCTTCTCCTGGTGGATGACGATGCTGCTGCATCGCTTTCCCGACCGGCTCGAATACGAGGATCGGCTTCAGCAGACCGAGCTGGATTATCTTCTCTCATCCGAGACGGCGCAGCGCCTGCTCGCTGAGAATTACGTGGGCCTGCCGTTTTAAGGCGGCCGCTACTTCCCTTCCAGCGTATTCACCGGAGTCCAATCCGCAGGCGGCGGATTGGCGGTGAATGCCTGGGCGCGTTTTGCAAACAGCGCCGACGCCGGATCGGTCTTTGCCGTCTGCCCGAACGCATCGGCCGCCTTCGCAAACTCCCTTGCACGCCAGCACGCCAGTCCTTCCGCATAAGCTGCGGTCACCTTCGCCTGTTCGGCACTCTCCACGTCCCTCTCCGCCAGCGGCTCGAACACCTTGATGGCCTCGCCGCGGCCCAGCACCCTGATCGCGTCCAGCTCGCGCCAGGCGAAGGCGTCGCCGCTCTGCGTCATCGTCGTCTCCGAGGCCATGATCGCGGTGCCGTAATATTTGTTGGCGCCCTCGAGCCGCGAGGCGACGTTCACGGTGTCGCTCATCACGGTGTAATTGAAGCGGCGGCGCGAGCCGATATTGCCGACCACGGCTTCGCCGCTGTTCAGCCCGATGCGATGCGACAGGCCGTGACCGGCGAAGGCGGGATTGCTCGCATTGAGCTCCGACAGCTTCTCATGGCACTTCAGCGCGGCGCGAACGGCGTTGGCGGCGTGTGCGGGATCGTCGGCCGGTGCACCGAACATCGCGACGATGGAATCGCCGATGTATTTGTCGACGTAACCGCCATGACCTTCGATGATATCCGTCATGGCGGACAGATATTCGTTCATCAGCGTCACCAGTGCTCCCGGCGTCATGGTCTCGGCAATGGACGAGAAACCGCTGAGGTCGGAGAAGAACATGGTGACGTTGCGCATCTCGCCACCGAGCGCCGGCATCTTGCCGGAGGTGACCATGGTCTCGATGACCTCGGGCGCGAGATAGAAGGCAAAGCTCTTGCGCAGGAAGCGCTCGTCGCGATCGGCCAGCATGAATCGGTAGCCGATCATGATCGCGAGCGCGGCAAGGCTGGCGAGTGCCGGCTCCGTCAACGGCAGCGCCAAGGCATGGACGAACGCGCTGACGGCTACGGCTGCATAAACGAGGGTGAGGGCGGACCACGTGAGCAGCGCGCCACTCGGTGCGAGCAGGCAGGCTGCGCAGGCGATGATCGCCGCGAACGCGATCGTGAGAATGGTACGCATCGGGAAGCCGAGCTCGGTCACGGCATCGCGCTCGATCAGATTTCGGACCGCGGTGGCGTGCACGAACACACCGGCGATGTCGCTCCGGGACTTTTGCACGGTGCTTGCCGGCGCGGGCAGGGCACATCGTGCCGCCGGCGTGCCGTCATACCCGCCGGCCAGGCGCATCGAGGTGAGCTTGCGGTCCTCGAAATTCAGGACCGTACCAAGCAGCACGACCTTGCCGTCGAAAGCGCGGCGAAAAAAGTCGCGGTCACCCTTTTCGACGCAGGCGCGCAGATCGACGAAAGAGTAGGTCGGGATGTCGCGTCCCAGCCCCCGGAAGTTGAGCGCCATTGTATTCGGCACGGCACTCGGGATCGCGTAGCCGGACAATTCGGTCGCGCCAGAGGACGCAATCTCGGGCTTTGCGCCCGCCGCGCGCGCAGCGAGCTCGACCGCCATCGCGGGGACCGGCCGCCCCTCGATGGCAAAGCTCAGCGGCATCCGTCGGATGACGTCGTCGTGGTCGGTGTGGACATTGAGCGCCCGCACGGTGTTGCGCACGGCGACTTGCTGGGCGCGATAGGGCACTTCCGGATGGTCATTGCTCAGGATTTCGCCGAGCACCAATTTGCCGCTGTCGGAGATTTGCCGAAGCGCGATCAGGTAATCCCGATCGAATCCCTTCATGCGGCCGCCAACGGCGGTGTCGCCAAAAGGAATCTCCGATTGCTCGATTGAGCTCGGAAAGATGACGTCGAAGCCGATCACCTTGGCGCCGCCCTCGGTGATGCTGCCGAGCACCCGGCCGATCTCGCGCGTCCAGGTCTGCGTCGGCGATCCCTTGAACGGTGGTGTGTCGTAGGTTTCACTGTCGATCGCCACGACGACGACCGGCGATGTCGCGGTGTTGCGGCTGTCGCCGAGAAGCCTCCCGCGCATCGCCGTGAGGATGTCGAGCGAAAGGCCTTGCAGGGTCTGAAGCGGCGGCGACGTGAAGATCGCGCCCGTGAGGAGCGCAATCAGGGTCGCCGCAACGATGTCCCGTCCCCCGATCCGCCGCATCGCCCGGTCGCAGGCTGCTTATTCGAGCCGCAGCAGGCGGCCGATGATCGGGGTCGGCGCCGAGGTAGCGCTGGCATCGACCTGGAAGGTGTAACGCTTGGCCCCGAGGCTCGCGACATAGCTGCCGCCCGGGGTCAGCGATTTCCCGGCCTTGGCAAAGTCATAGAATTTGCCGCGGATCATGATGTCGTTCTTGAGCGGCACGCTGATCGTGGGTTCCTTGCCGTCGGTGCGCTCGATCACCAGCGTGCTGCCGCTCTTGGCCTGGATCAGGGGCGCGACGCCATAGATCGTCGGCAGCTTGGACGGAGCGCTCTTGGCGTCGGACCGCATGGTCCGGAACGTGGTCGCCGCACTCTGGTTCGCCTCGCGTTCGGAGAGCTGCGCCGCCTTGGTGTCACAGGGCACCTTGGCGCGCTGCACGTCGCCGAGCTGCACGGTGCTCTGCTCGGCGCCGACCAGCACGACGCCCTCGCTGATGGTCTCGCGCAGGCAGGATTTGAGATAGCTGAGCGTAATGCTGGCCTTGGGCCCGAGCTTGATGATCTTGCCCGCGGCGACATAGTCCATGAACTCGACGCCATCGACCTTGCCTTGCACATCCTCGACGATCGCGGCCGGCGTCTCTGCCAAGGCAGTGGCCGCAGTACAGAACGCGCCGACAACAGCGCCGATCAGGCTTCTCATGACTATTCTCATTCAATTCGACCGATAATTTGCTGGTCCCCGTCCCGGTCCGATTTTTAGCATCGGAGGCGCCCAGGCAAGTGTGACCAGAATCACTCTTTGATTATTGGTGCACTCTAGCAGGAAGTGGTTCAAGCCGGCCATCGCCGACAAAGGAGGGGGCCAAGCTGTTGGCCGGACGGCGAAATCAGGTGGCCGTGACAGCCTCGGGCGAACGGCCCTCGGCCGGAGACGCCATGATCGGAGTGAGCGGAGCCTCGGCCTTGTGAAACGGCGTCGCCCGCTCACCGGAGATCTCGACCACCTCGTCCCAGCGCGACAAGAAGGCCTCGACGCAGGCCGGATCGAACTGCCGCCCCTTGTTCTCGACCAAATAGCCGCGGGCCACCTCGATCGGCATCGGCTCTTTATATGGTCGTCGTGTCGTCAGCGCGTCGAAGACGTCGGCCACCGCGACCACGCGCGCGGCGACCGGAATCTCGTCTGCCTTCAGACCGTTTGGATAGCCCGCACCGTCCCAGCGTTCGTGATGGCCTGCGGCAATTTGCGCACCGAGCTGGATCAGCTCGCAACCGGAGTCCGCCAGGATCCGCTCGCCGATGGTTGCATGGGTGCGGATCACCGCCATCTCGTCGTCGGTCAGCCTGCCGGGCTTGAGCAGAATGTTGTCGGGAATGGCGACCTTGCCGACGTCATGCAGGGGCGCGGCCAGATAAATGTCGCGGCAAAGCCGGGCCGGCAGTCCGAGCTGCTCGGCGATGATGCGGCTGTACCTGGCAACCCGCAGCGTGTGCTCGCCGGTGTCGTTGTCACGGTATTCCACCGCGAGCGCGAGCCGCAGGATGATCTCCTCCTCGCGTTCGCCGAGCTTTCGTGTCGCGGCTGCGACTTCGCTGGCCAGATGCGCCGCACGGTCGTTGAGCTTGCGTACGGCTGCACCAAGCTGAATCAAATTCCGCAGGCGCACCGTCATCTCGACGCTCTGCGGCTGCTTGGGCAGGAAATCGGTTGCACCGGCCTGCAGCGCTTCCATCTTGACGTCATCGGTCTGTCGCGACGTGATCATCGCGATCGGGATGTCGGCACAGCCGGGCAGGGCACGGAAGGTGCGGATGAAGCTGATGCCATCCATGTGCGGCATCTCGTAGTCGACCAGCACGAGATCGAAGCCGCGTTCGCGCGCGCAGGTCAGCGCTTCCACGGGATCGAGGAAGGTGGTGGCCTCGACCAGGCCTTCAGCCTCGATGTGACGTTTCAGGAAGTTGAGGACGGAGCGGCTGTCGTCAACCAGAAGTGCTTGGGTCAGCATCGGCGGCCGGGGCTCTCTTCGCTGGCAAAGACACGAACCCACGCCATAACCCGAGCGAATTTAACGCGAAGCAAATGCGCCGTACGGGAGCAACCGCGCCGCGGATATGCGCGCCGCGCATGAAAGATTTCAGGAGGCTGTGCACGCCTGCATACAGTTGCGCGAATTCCGCGAGAATGTGACCCGTAGTTGTACGGATGCCCGTGTTAGGGGTTTGCTCACCGGATTCGCGTCAAACGAGTAGTGGAATTTTAGCAAAGGCGGGGCAGCGATGGCGCTCAATCCCACGGAGCCGAAGTGGTCGTTGCGGTTGCCCGCCGATTGCAGCATCGCGGCCATTCGCAATGTCTATGAGCTCATTCGCGAGGCGTTCGGCCGCCAGGAGCGGCTCGAGATCGACTGTTCGAGCGTCGACAAGGCCGACGTGACCTCGATCCAGCTTCTGCTGTCGACAGCCAAGACGGGGCAGGCCCAGGGCCGCCCGGTGGTGCTGACCTCATTCTCACAGTCTCTTCGCAACACCCTTCGCCGCGCCGGCTTCACCAGCGAGGCGATGATCGATCAGCATTTCCCGCAAAAGAAAGATGGCACCTAATGGCCACGATTCTGACCGTCGACGATTCCCCCAGCATCCGGCAAATGATCAAGGTGGTGCTCGAGCCGGCCGGTCACAGCGTGATCGAGGCCGGCGATGGTGCGCAAGGGCTCGCCAAGGCGCAGGCCGGCAAGCTCGATCTCGTGATCACCGACCTCAACATGCCCGTCATGAACGGGCTGGAGCTGATCCGGGCGCTGCGCAAGCTGCCGAGCGCGGTCGGCATGCCCATCGTGTTCCTGACGACTGAATCCAACGACACGGTGAAGCAGGAAGCCAAGAGCGCCGGCGCCACCGGCTGGATCACCAAACCGTTCAAGCCTGAGCAGTTGCTCGCCGTGGTCGGCAAGCTGGTGCGCGCATGAGCGCAATGGACCCGACCGAGGTCTTTCGTCAGGAAGCCAGCGAGCTCTTCGAAGTTCTTGAAGGGGCCCTGCTCGATCTCGGCCAGCGTCCCGACGACCGCGAACTGGTCGATTCCGCCTTCCGCGCCCTGCATACGATCAAGGGCTCGGGCGCCATGTTCGGCTTCGACAAGGTCGCCTCTTTCACCCACGAATTCGAGACCGCCTTCGACCGCGTCCGCAAGGGCGAGATCAAGCCGACCCAGGAGCTGATCTCGGTCGCGCTCGCCGCCAAGGACTACATCCGCGCGTTGATCGAAGATCCCCAGTCGACCGACGACATCATCGGCGAGGCCATCCTCGACGACCTCAAGCGCTTCGTCTCGGCCGACCAGCCGGGTGCAGCGGTGATGGAGATTGCCGAAGCCCCGCTGCTGGCTCCCGCCGGGAGCAACCAGGCCGGCTGGCACCTCTATCTGGAATTCGAAACCCATATCCTGCGCAACGGCTCGAATCCGCTCGACCTGCTGGAAGACCTCTGCAAGCTCGGCCCCTGCTTCGTCGTGCCTGTCACCGACGGCGTCCCGTTCCTCGACGAGATGGAGCCGGAAGACTGCTATCTGAAGTGGGACGTCAAGCTGCACGCGGCCTGCGACAAGGATGCGATCGACGACGTCTTCATGTTCGTCCAGGACGAGATGAAGCTGACGCTGTCGCCCCTGGAGCATGTCGAAGCGCCTGCGCCGGCACCGCTGTTCCAGCTGCTCGACGAGGAGCTGGCTCCGGTAGTCGAGCCTGCGCCGCCGGTCGAGGCTGCTGCCGCGCCGGTCGCCGAGCAGCTCGTCGCAAAGGCGGAGCCGAAATCGGAATCAAAGCCTGAACCGAAGCTCGAGGCCAAGCGCGACGATCGCGGCATCGCCACCGTTCGCGTCCAGGCCGAGCGCCTCGACGAGCTGATGGACCGCGTTGGCGAGCTCGTCATCGCCCAGGCGCGGCTGACCCAGCTCGCCGCTTCCGGCTCCGACCTCTCGATCAAGATGATCGCCGAGGAGATCGAGCGCCTGGCCTCCTCACTGCGCGATACCACGATGGGTGCGCGCATGGTGCCGATCGGCTCGCTGTTCGGCCGTTTCCGCCGCCTCGTGCATGATCTGTCGCGCGATCTGTCCAAGCCCGTCGAATTCGTCACCTCGGGAGAAGATACCGAGCTCGACAAGACCATGATCGAGTGCCTGGCAGATCCGCTGGTGCATCTGATCCGCAATGCCGTCGACCACGGTATCGAAGACACCGCCACGCGCGCCGCCAATGGCAAGACCGAGCAGGGCCGGATCGAGCTCGCGGCCGTCCATTCCGGCGCACAGGTGCTCGTCACTGTGAAGGACAATGGCGGCGGCCTCAACACCGCGCGCATCCGTGCCAAAGCCGAAGAGCAGGGGCTGATTGCGACTGGCGCCGTGCTCACCGATCATGAGATCCATCAGTTCCTGTTCCATCCCGGCTTCTCGACCGCGCAGACCATCTCGGCGCTGTCGGGCCGTGGCGTCGGCATGGACGTGGTCAAGCGTACCATCGAGAACATGCGGGGCTCGATCGACCTGTCGACCCGGCCAGGCCAGGGCACCACGGTGACGCTGCGCCTGCCGCTGACGCTGGCAATCATCGAAGGTCTTCTGATCCGCGTCGGCGAAGGCCGTTACATCATTCCGCTGTCCGCGGTCGAGGAATGCATCGAGCTGACCGCCGAGGACGAGCGCTCCCGCGGTCGAAATTTCCTCAACGTGCGCGGCAATCTCGTGCCCTTCCTCCGGCTGCGCGAGATCATGACGGCATCGGGCACGCCCGACCGTCATCAGAAGACGATCATCATCTCGACCGGTGAGACTCACGTCGGCCTCGTCGCCGACCAGATCATCGGCAACCACCAGACCGTGATCAAGTCGCTCTCAAAGCTGCATTCGGATGTCACGATGTTCTCGGGCGCGACCATCCTGGGCGATGGCACGGCGGCATTGATCCTCGACGTCGCGCAGCTCGTCGCGTTGGCGCAGTCGAAGGTCGAGAAGCAGCATATCAGCGAGGCGGCGTGATGAACGATGGTTTGGCTGGCGAACGGCAGGCTGACGCGATGCAGGTCGTGATGATCGGCCTTGGCGAGGAGAAGTTCGCGCTCGACGCCGGCCTCGTGCGCGAGATCATCGATCCCGTCCCCGTGACCAAGGTGGCAGGCGCGCGCGCCTTCGTTCCCAGCGTGATCAACGTGCGCGGCAACGTCATTCCGCTCGCCGACCTGCGCATCCGCTTCGGCATGCCGCAGCTCGATGATTCCGCCGATACGCGCATCGTGGTCATCGAGCTCGAGCTCGACAGCGAGCCGGTCCTGGTCGGCGTCACCGCCGACAAGGTCTACGAGGTCACGGAGATCTCCCAGACCGACGTGCAGCAAACACCGCGCGTCGGCATGCACTGGAAGCCGGAGTTCATTCGCTTCATTGCCAAGTGGCGTGAAGAGTTCGTCATCGTTCCGAACATGGAACGCATTCTAAATTGAGATGAGGTCTCGGGCGAGACCGGGGTAGGGGCTGGAAATGAGATTTACCGTCAAGGCAAAGCTTGCCAGTGCGTTCGGCGTGATCATCGTCCTGTCCGGGATCGCGGGCGGCGTGGCTTACATGAAGCTCGGCGACATGATGGCGACCGCCGACAGCATGGTTCTGCGCGCAAACCGCATGGAAAAGGCGACGCAGATCGAAAAGGACATCCTGCTTCAGCTGCGCGCCGAGAAGAACTCGGTGCTCGGCACGGAGGCTCAGGCCGAACAGTTTGCCGCCGAGGCCGCCAGGCTTCGCGAGGAAGCGATGAAGACCAGGGACGAAGTCTACGCGCTGGCGAGCGAGGGCGGCAGGAAGCTGCTCGACAGCTTTGCAGCCACATACGCGAAGATGAATACCTACCAGGAAGAAACGATCCGGCTGGCGAAGACCGACAAGACGAAGGCCATGGAGCGCTCGATGGGTGACGGCCGCAAGGTCGTCGCAGACGCGATGGAATCCATGGGCGCCTATGTCGCCAATACGAAGAAGCAGATGGCAGAGCAGGCCGTCCAGTCCAAGGCAGAGGGGCACCAGGCCCAATTCCTGCTGATGACGCTGATCGGCATCTCGCTGGCGGTCGCGATCGGGGCTGCGCTCTGGATTTCCATCTCGATCAGCCGTTCGCTCGGAAGGGCCGTTGGCCTTGCAGGTGCGGTCGCTGAGGGCGATCTCAGCCAGACCATTCCTTCGGCGAGCAACGACGAGATCGGAGATCTCATCAAGTCGCTGAATGGGATGGTCGAAAAGCTCCGGCAGATCGTCGCCGAGGCAATCACTGCGGCGCAGAACGTCTCCGCCGGAAGCCAGGAGCTGTCCGCGAGCGCCGAGCAGCTCTCGCAAGGCGCGACCGAGCAGGCTTCGTCCGCCGAGGAAGCCTCCTCCTCGATGGAGGAGATGGCCTCGAACGTGAAGCAGAATGCCGACAACGCCAACCAGACCGAGAAGATTGCGGGGCAGTCGGCCAAGGACGCCGAAGCCAGCGGTGTCGCCGTGGGCCGTGCCGTCGAGGCGATGCAGACCATCGCCGAGAAGATCACGATCGTGCAGGAGATCGCACGCCAGACCGACCTGCTCGCGCTCAACGCGGCCGTGGAAGCCGCGCGCGCAGGCGAGCACGGCAAGGGCTTTGCGGTGGTCGCCTCCGAAGTGCGTAAGCTTGCCGAGCGCAGCCAGGCCGCCGCAGCCGACATCGGGACGCTGTCCACGGAGAGCGTGAAGGTCGCCCAGGAAGCCGGCCAGATGCTGTCCAAGCTCGTGCCCGACATCAAGAAGACCGCTGAGCTGGTCGAGGAGATCACCGCGGCCTGCCGCGAGCAGGACGTCGGCTCGGCCCAGATCAACCAGGCGATCCAGCAGCTCGACAAGGTCGGCCAGCAGAACGCCAGCGCCTCCGAGCAGGTGTCGTCGACCTCGGAAGAGCTCGCCTCGCAAGCCGAGCAGCTGCAGTCCACCATCTCGTTCTTCCGGATCGAGCAAGCTGCGCGCCGAGAGAAAGCGGCAGCCGAGCCGATCGACCGCGCCGTCGGTCAGCTCCGGGCCAAGGCTGCGCACATGGCGGCCGCCGATCGCGGCATGAAGAAGCCGGTGCCTGCCCGCAAGCCGGCACGTGCGATGAAAGTCGCCGGTGGCGGTGGCTTCGCCTTCGACATGAATGACGGCGAAGACGATCGCGACGCCGAGTTCCAACGCTGATCAACCGGTCCGGCCTTATGCCGGACCGTGCCCATTCCCAATCTGGAATCCTGGACTGCATCATGGCCGCAACCTCGCAATATCTGACGCTCGGGCTCGCCGGCGAGACGTTCGGCATCAGCATCCGCAACGTCCGGGAGATTCTCGACATGCGGCCGATCTCGCGGCTCCCGCACGCGCCGAACTTTCTGCTCGGCATGATCGACGTGCGCGGCAGTGGCTATCCGATCGTCGATCTCAGGAACAAGCTCGGCCTGCCCAGCGTGGCCGCCACCGAAGCGACCCGCATCATCATCCTCGACGTGCCGATGAAGGACCGCCTCGTCGGCGTCGGCTTCGTCGCCGATTGCGTGTTCGAGGTCACCGACATCGACGAGCAGGCGATCGAGCCCGTGCCAGAGGTCGGCGGGAAATGGCAATCGGACTATGCCGGCGGCATCGGCCGCAAGGGCGAGAAGTTCGTCGTGATTTTCGATCTCGCCAAGCTGATGGCCAATGACGAAGTTCCGGAAGGCCGCGACACGGCTACAGATGCGCCTCGCGCCGCCTGAGTTTGCAAGAGTGAAGCGTGGTCACGCGTAATCACCCCAATTCGAACCAACGAGACTGAAAATGAGATTCACCGTCAAAGCCAAGCTCGCCAGCGCGTTTGGCGTCGTCATTCTTCTGTTCATGGTAGCAGGCGCCGTGAGCTACATGAAGTTGTCCGACATGGCCGCGACCGCAGATTCCATGGTGCTTCGCGCCAAGCGGATGGAGAAAGCAGCCGAGGTCGAGAAGATCATCTGGCAGCAGGTCAGGGCGGAAAAGAACGCAATTCTGGGAACGCCAGGCGAGGCCGAGGAATTCGCGGTGAACGCGGCCAAGCTCCGCGATGAGGCCATGAAGATCAGGGACGAGGTCCATGCCCTCGCCAGCGAAGGCGGCAGGAAGCTGCTCGACAACTTCGCCAGCGCCTACGCCCGAATGAACGTCTATCAGGAAGAGACGATCAGGCTGGCAAAGACCGATAAGACCAAGGCAACCGAGCGCTCGATGGGTGACGGGCGCAAGGTGGTTGCAGATGCGACGGAGGCGATGGGAGCCTATGTCGCCAATACGAAGAGGCAGATGGCCGAGCAGGCCGTGCAGTCCAACGAAGACAGCCGTCGCGCCCAGTTGGTTCTGATCGTCCTCGTCATCGTCTCGCTCATCGTTGCCGCGATCGGCGCAGTCTGGATCTCGCTCAATATCAGCCGGTCCCTCGCCAAGGCCGTCGGGCTGGCGGATGCCGTCGCGATCGGCGATCTCAGCCACAAGATCGATACGTCCAGCAACGACGAGATCGGCGATCTCGTGAAATCCCTGAACGCGATGACCGCCAATCTGAACGCCACCGCGGCCGTCGCCAACGAGATCGCGCAGGGCAACCTCACGATCGAAGCCAAGCCGCTGTCGGACAAGGACACGCTGGGCCTTGCGCTCGAGCGCATGGTGGAGAAGCTTCGCCAGATCGTGTCTGAAGCCCTGACCGCGGCGCAGAACGTCTCCGCCGGCAGCCAGGAGCTCTCGGCGAGCGCCGAGCAGCTGTCGCAGGGCGCGACCGAGCAGGCCTCGTCCGCCGAGGAAGCGTCCTCCTCGATGGAGGAGATGGCCTCCAACGTGAAGCAGAACGCCGACAACGCCAACCAGACCGAGAAGATCGCCGCGCAATCCGCCAAGGACGCGGAGGCCAGCGGCGCTGCCGTTGGCCGCGCCGTCAACGCGATGCAGACCATCGCCGAGAAGATCACGATCGTGCAGGAGATCGCACGGCAGACCGATCTGCTCGCGCTCAACGCCGCGGTCGAGGCCGCGCGCGCCGGCGAGCACGGCAAGGGCTTTGCGGTGGTCGCCTCCGAAGTGCGCAAGCTCGCCGAGCGCAGCCAGGCCGCCGCGGCCGAGATCGGCACGCTCTCGGCCGACACCGTCAAGGTGGCGCAGGAGGCGGGCTCCATGCTCTCCAAGCTGGTCCCTGACATCAAGAGGACCGCCGAGCTCGTTGAGGAGATCACCGCGGCCTGTCGCGAGCAGGACGTCGGATCGGCTCAGATCAACCAGGCGATCCAGCAGCTCGACAAGGTCGGCCAGCAGAACGCCAGCGCGTCCGAGCAGGTGTCGTCGACCTCGGAGGAACTCGCTTCGCAGGCCGAACAGCTTCAGTCCACCATCGCCTATTTCCGCATCGAGCACGGCGTGAAGAGCCAGGCACCGGCGCCGATCGACCGGGCTGTGAGCCAGCTGCGCGCCAAGGCGGCCAACATGGCGGCTGCCGAGCGGCCGGCGAAAAAGGTCGTGCAGGCCAGGCCCGCCCGCGCCGTGAAGGTTGCCGGTGGCGGCGGTTTTGCCTTCGACATGCATGACGGCGAGGACGATCGGGACGCCGATTTCCAGCGCTAGGAGTTTTGCGGGCCGGTCTGCCCTGGGACGGTGGACCGGTCTTCTTTCAGCGGTTGTTTAAACGCGTAGGATTCGAGATGGCCCGTACGGCCCGACATTCAGTGCAGGTGGCCGTCGCGGACCGGGGCCGGCGGCCATGATGCCCGCCGTACAGGATACGGCCGTGCATCTATCGGACCGCCACTTCCGCACCATCGCCGAACTGATCGAGGGCCAGGTCGGCATCAAGCTGCCGCAGGGCAAGCGGCTGATGCTGGAGGGGCGGCTGCACAAGCGCGTGCGCGCGCTCAACTTCACCGGTCTCAACGAATATGTCGAGAACCTGTTTGAGGCCGATCATTTCGATACCGAGCTCACCCATCTCATCGATGTGGTGACGACCAACAAGACCGACTTCTTCCGCGAGCCGCAGCACTTCACCTTCATGCGCGACGTCGCGATTCCCGGCCTGCTCAAGTCGCATGGACGCAAGAACGCGAACCTGAAGATCTGGAGCTCGGCGAGCTCCACCGGCATGGAGGCCTACACCACCGCGATGGTGCTGGACGACATGACGCGGAACGGATCGCGCTTCCAGTACCGCATTCTAGGGACCGACATCTCGACCGCGGTGCTGCGCCTCGCCAAGACGGCGATCTACACGCGCGACGTGCTCGGCCCGGTGCCGGAGCAATTCGTGAAACGATATTTTTCGACGTCGCGGGACAAGTCGCGCGGTGAGGTGCGGGTCGTACCCGAGCTGCGGCGCGCGACACATTTCATGAGGATGAACCTCATGGACAAGTCCTATCCGGTCGATCGCGATGTCGACATCATCTTCTGCCGCAACGTCCTGATCTATTTCGAGCGCGAGACCCAGCGCAAGGTGGTCGAGCAATTGTGCAGCCATTTGCGTCCGGGCGGCTATTTGCTGGTCGGACATTCGGAATCGATGATTCACAGTGCCGTGCCCGGGCTGAAGCAGGTTCAGCCAACCATTTTTCAGGTCTAGCCGGAGCGCAACCAAGATGCCGAGGGAGAAGGTTCGCGTACTGATCGTGGACGATTCGGCGTCGGTGCGCCAAATCCTGCAGACGATTCTCAACGACGATCCCGATATCGAGGTGATGGGAGCGGCCTCCGATCCTTTCGTGGCGGCGAAGCGCCTCCAGAACGAGATCCCCGACGTGATGATCCTCGACCTGGAAATGCCGCGCATGGACGGCATGACGTTCCTGCGCAAGATCATGGCGCAGCGCCCGATCCCGGTGATCATCTGCTCCTCGCTGACCGAAGAGGGCTCGAACGTGATGTTCGAGGCGTTCGAGGCGGGCGCGGTCGACATCGTGCCGAAGCCGAAGATCGATACGCGGCAGGCGCTGCTCGAATGCTCGACACGGCTGCGCGAGGCGGTGAAGTCGGCTGCGCGCGCGCGGGTGCGCCCGCGTGCGGAACGCCGGGCCATCGAGAAGAAGCTGACCGCCGACGCCATCATCCCGCCGCCGGTGCAGGGCAGGGTCCGGCCGACGACGGAGCGCATCGTCTGTATCGGTGCGTCGACCGGCGGGACCGAGGCGCTCAACGATGTCCTCGAGATGCTGCCGGCGCACTGTCCGCCGCTTGTCATCGTCCAGCACATGCCGGCAGGCTTCACCGCGGCCTTTGCCAAGCGTCTCGACGGCGTCTGCCAGATCAAGGTCAAGGAAGCCGAGGACGGTGAGCCGGTGTTGCCGGGCTGCGCCTATATCGCGCCCGGCGCCCGCCACATGCTGCTCCAGCGCATCGGTCTGCGCTACCAGATCGCGATCAAGGACGGCCCGCCGGTGTCGCGGCATCGCCCCTCAGTCGACGTGTTGTTCCGCTCGGCGGCCCAGCATGCCGGCGCCAACGCGCTCGGCGTCATCATGACCGGGATGGGCGACGACGGCGCGCGCGGGATGCTGGAGATGCGCAAGCTCGGCGCCTCGACGCGGGCGCAGGACGAAGAGAGCTGCGTGGTGTTCGGCATGCCCAAGGAAGCCATCGCCCATGGCGGCGTCGAAAAGGTCGTTTCGCTGCATCACATCCCGCGGGAGATCATGCTCTGGTATCAGGCCGGGCACGCCGCGGTGGCAGGTTGATGGCCATGTCGCCCGTTCCGGCCAACACACTTACCGAGGCAACCACCGCGATCGAGGACGTCTCCTCGCGCATCGAAGACGTCTTTGCGCGCGTCGGTCAGCAACTCGGACGCGGCCACCTCATCTTCAAGGAGCTGAACCAGGGCTTAGCTACGCTCTCGGGTGAGCTTTCCGGCGCCGAGATCGAGGGCGCCGCAACGGCGCTGCAGGAGATCGCGGCGCGGCTGAGCGAGTTGGCGCAGGCGCTGCCGGCGGAGAGCGCGCTGCTGGAGACGATCGGCAAGAGCACGGCAGAGGCGTCTTCGTTGCTCAAGCCGCTGTTCAAGCACATCGGGATGATCACCATCATCGCGCGCAGCGCGCGGATCGAGGCGGCCTCGCTCGACGGCGACCGCGAGGGCTTTCTCGCCTTCACCCAGGAAGCCTACGATCTCGGCAGGGCCGTGCAGCGCTCGATCGAAGGCTGCGCGCGGGACCAGCAGCGTCTGTCCGAAGCGGTTGCCACCGCCTCCGGCCGGCAGAAGGAGTTCGAGAGCCGGTATCGGGCCCAATTGGTGTCGGAAAGCGCCGAGCTCGGCGCGGCCTATTCGGGGTTACGCGACCAGCGCAGCAAGAGCAGCCATTTGGCCGACCGCGCCAGTGCCAGCACCAGGAAGATCGCCGAGGCGGTCGGCAGCGCGATCATCTCGCTGCAGGCGGGCGACAGCACGCGTCAGCGTCTCGAGCACGTGTCCCATGGCCTCGGCCTTGCGTCGGAATCCGCGCCGAGCCTCGTTCCTGAAACGGTGCCGAGCGATGACGGCGTGGGTGCGATTTGCCGGTTGCAGGCGGCCCAGCTCAGGGATGCCCAGCGCGAGTTCGGCGGTGACGTCGGTCAGATCGTCGGCGCACTGACGGCGATCCTGCACGATGCTGGCGTCGTCGGCCACGGCCGCACGCTGTTCGGCGGCGAGGAGGGCGGCTCGTCGTCGTTCCTGACGCGCATCAAGCAGACGCTGGCACACGCATCGACCCTGATCGCCACCTGCGAGAGTGCCGGCCGCTCGGTCGACGAGGCGCTCGCGATCGTCGAGGACACGCTGACGAAATTTCGCCAGGCGATCGCCGGGCTTGCCGAGGCGACCGTCGACATCACGCTGATCGGAATGAATGCCGGCCTCAAGGCGAGCCATCTCGGCAGCCGCGGCAGCGCCTTCGTCGTCATCGCCAACGAGCTCAAGGCGACCGCCGACCAGGTCTCCGCGGGGGCGGGGCGCCTGAGGCCCGTGCTCGATGGTATCGAGCGCTCGGCCAATGAGCTGAAGGAGCTCCGCGTGCAGGGTGATCCCACCCAGCTTGCCAAGCTCGAGCCGCAAATCCTTCAGGCGCTGCGCGAGGTCGAGGCCGGCAATGAACGGCTCGGCAAGCTGATGAGCCGGCTCGTCGACGAAGGCGCGGAGTTCGAGAGGCTGATGAATTCGGCTCAGGGTCTGATGACGAGACTCGGCGAAAGCTCCGCAGCCTTGCCTGCGGTCGCCACGCGGCTCGAGACTGCGAGCGCAGGCGCGCAGCGGCTACAGCCAGAGCTGCGGGATCAGGCGATCCTCGACGATCTCTTCGCGCGCTACACGATGGAGCGCGAGCGGGACGTTCATCGCGAATTCCTGCAAGCGGTAGGACTTAAGTCGATCGCCGCGACGCGCCGGGTCGAGGCGGTCGAGACCGCGGATGACGGCATAGAATTGTTTTGACGACGTCGCCGCGGGCTGCGGCGTCAATTTGACGGGTTGGCTTTGCAGGGCGTTAACCGTCGCGGAATACTCGCCGCGTCGGTCATTGTCGCGCCCCAGAGTTGGTTGCAAATACCAGTGAATTTTACGGCGGACATTTCCATGATGCGAGACGGCAAATATGCGGCCTGGTTCAGGACCCCGCGCGGCCAGGGCACGGGCATCGTGCATCTGGCGGACGGACGGATCTCCGGCAGCGACAGCTTCTTCACCTATGGCGGCTCCTATCAGTTCGGTGACGACCAGCGCTTCACGGCCGTCCTGACCACGCGGCGCTATGCCGAGGGGCCGCCGACCGTGTTCGGTCTGGACGAGGTCGAGGTCCGCCTCGCCGGCGTGTGCAGCGGTGCGATGGCGACCTGCTCCGGAACGGCCAGGGAAGCGCCCGACGTGATGTTCGAGGTGACGCTGATCTACAGCCAGGAGGATGCGCCGGCGACGGAGGCTCGAGGCGCCGTCGTGAAGCTCAATGACAAATTGCCCAAGGGCCTCGACAGCCGTTCGCGGCCGCGCCAATTTCCCGCGCCTTCCAGGCCTCCCGCATCTTAGTCTTGCGTTGACGCTATCGCAGCGAAGCGGGCTGCGACCGCGGCGCGGCAACGGTGCATTTAGGCGCAGAGATCTAGGATGAGGCGGCAATCAGGGACGGACGAGACCATGCCTCAGATCTGGATGACATACGACGAACTGGCGACACTCAGCGGCTGTACGCCGGCAGAAGCCAGAATGCGGGCCATCCATCTGTCGCTCGACCGTCGCAAGAGCCGCGACGGCGCAACGCGCGTCAAGCTTGACCTCGCGCTGACGGCCAGGTTCTTCGCGTCCGTTCGCGAGGCGGATTTCGATCTCGACGGCGCCATCGCCGCGCTCCAGAGCACGCACAGGCAGATGGCCGAACTCCTGGCCCCGACCGGGTTCCGCGAGCGCGGGGCAGCGTAGCCTCGGACCGGCGGCGACAGCGACGCCGGTGGTATCTCCGATAGCCTTTGGCGAATCAGGCATAGACTCGTCTCCGGAATTTCAAGCCGGGGCCGGGGTTTCAACCGCATCGGGCCGTAGAGCCTGTAGGAGAATGCCATGAGGAAAGCCAAGTATCGGGTCGGCGTGACGCTGTTGGGAACGGTGATGCTCGGTGGGCTGCTGATCGTCACAACCGCGCCGTCACGTGCGGAGGTCGTCAAGCTGCAGGCCGACCTCAAGGGCAGCAATGAAGTGCCTCCGAACGGCTCGTCCGGTTCGGGCAAGGCCGAGGCCGCGTTCGACACCCAGACCAAAGTTCTGACCTATACGATTACGTTTGCCAATCTGACTGGTCCGGCGATGGGCGCCCATTTTCATGGCCCCAGTGATGCGGGCAAGAACGCCGGCATCGCTTTGCCCTTCAAGACGGTCCAAAGTCCTATCCAGGGCAGCGCCACGCTCACGGATGCCCAGGCGGCGGACCTGTTGGCCGGCAAATGGTACGCGAACATTCATACGGCCGCAAACCCAGGCGGCGAATTGCGCGGGCAGATGATGAAGTAGGGGGATGTCGCCCTAAAGCGCGATGCGATTAGGATGGATCGTCATCACGCTTTAGGTTGTTACTTAAGCATGATCTTTCGGAAAACCGCTGCGCACTTTTCCGGATCATGCTTTGGCGCTGAAGAATTTGTCAGCGCCGTGGGCCTCAGGCTGGCGGCCGAGGTAAGAAGGCCAGGATCGTCTGGGCGAGAATGACGCCGACGGTGCCTCCTGCTGCCTTTTGCAGCACGTCCAGGAAACCCGGATCACGATCGGGGGTCAGCGTTTGCAGGACTTCCAGCCCCATTGCGACTGCGATGACGAGCGAGCAGGCCAAGGCGAGCCGGCCGGGCAACAGGAAGGCGAGCAGGAAGCCCAACAGGCCATAGGCGCTGAAGCGCTCGATGACGACGATCCAGTAGGCCTCGTGATGCCCCATCAGCGCCGGCCGCCCCGCCAACCTTGCCAAGGTGGCATAGGCGATGAGGGCAAGGCAGATTCCCGCGGCTGCGATGAGGTGATTTCGACGCATGGCCCACCATAGCGGCTCGAGGGCCATTCCGCTTCGAAAGACGAGAATATCGTTAAAGCGCCTCGTCGTTCTTCCGGGGCAAGGACTGCCCAAAACCTGGCCGCCATCGCCGGCCGGGAGGCCGTGCAGCGAAGATGGTCAGGCCACCAGGACGCCGCCGGCCGGCGCTGCGGATGCGGAGTGGCGGCGTGAATCGACCAACTCGCTGAATTTCGCAAAGGGCAGCGGTGCGGCGACGAGATAGCCCTGTCCTTCCTCGACGCCGGAGGCGATCAGGGCGCGGCGCTGCTCCTCGGTCTCGATTCCTTCTGCTACGACCGTCATGCGGAAGTCCTTGGCCAGCGCGACCAACATCTCGACGATCGTCGTGGTCGATGCATCCACGGTGATGGTGTCGACGAAGAACTTGTCGATCTTGATGGTGTTGGCGCCGAGCCCCTTCAGCCGCGACAGACCGCTGTGACCCACGCCGACGTCGTCGATTGCGACGCGGAAGCCATGGTCACGCAGCTCGGCCACGACGGTCGCGGCGTGCGCGAGATCGTCGAGCTCGTCGCGTTCGGTGACTTCAATCACGATCTGGCGTGCGGAGATTCTCGCCGCCAGGACCGTGCGACGCAGCGTCTCGACGAAGCCGGCACTCAATAGGTGCTTGGGCACGACATTCACGGACATCTTGAAGGTCTTGTCCGCCTTCAGCACGCCCTGCAGTTCGGCGAGTGCCGATTTCAGGATCTGCCAGGTCATCACCTGGATGCGCCCGCTGGATTCGGCCAGCGGAATGAAGTTCATCGGCGGCACCACCGAGCCGTCCCGACGAACCCAGCGCGCCAGAATCTCGCAGCCCGTGATCTGGCCGGTCCTGAGGTCGAAGATGGGTTGGTAGTAAGGCTTGAATTCGCCGGCCGCGAGGCCGCGATCGAGATCGGCGACCGGTCCTTCCATCCGGCGGCTGCGTGCCAGCAGGATGCCGAACAGTGCGCCAAGCCCAAGGGCCACCGCGAGCGCCGGCCAATAGGCCTCGCTGTTCCAGCTCGAAAGCACGGCGTGCTCGAGCCGGATCGTGGCGTGAAGCGGGAAGCGCGTGGAATGCCTGTCGAAGCTGATCGGCTCTGACAGGGGCCTGTCGGCGTCGAGCCGGAATTCGCCGAGCTTCTCGCCATTGCTCAAGGCGAGGATCACCTCGCTGTGTGCGCGCAGCTCGGCGGGCATGAGATCGAACAGGCCGGCGTTGATGCCGACGATGGCGACCAGCGCGGAGCTGCGATTGACGTCCCTGAGCACGCCCAATGCGTCGCCGCCGAACTGCTCCACGCGGAACAGCGAGAGCGTCTTGTCGTGCGAGGGCAGCATGTCGCGGCGATCCGCCCATCCCTTGTCGAACTCCAGCGTCTCGGAATAGGCCGAGCAGATCACCGATCCGTCCGGGTTGACGAGACGGACGTCCTTGATCGCCGAGCGCTGATAGACGTGGAGCCGGATGGCTTGCAGCGCTGCCGGTGCGCAGCTGGCAAGATCACGGTTGGCGAGTTCGTCGAGGCTGGCCGCGGCGAAATCGACCGCAAATTCGGAGCGGCGCAGAACGACCTCGGTCAGCTCGTTCAGTTGGTGCGCCTGCTGGTGGCGAATGACGCCGTCTGCCGCAAAATGGCCCGCCAGCCCGAACGCCATCGTGCTCGCAATAACGAGCGCCGCAAACGAGAGGTTCGGCCGCTGTAATCTCATCCGGTCCAGGCGGAAATCAGGAGAGGCTTTGTGACTGATCTTGGGAATTGATTTTGGGAATTGATTCTAGCCAGCGGGGGCTAAGATAGGGTTTAACGGGCGGACCGGTCCGGAAGGGCTACCGAGTGGTTGCCTGACTGATGGTCGCGCGGCCCGAGCATTGAAAGTTGAGCAGTATGATCAGGACGTTAAGCCTCCTCCTGTCGTTGGTCGTCGGAATCTCCGTGGCTTGGGCGCAGGGAACCAAAGACCAGCCATCGGGCAATCAGCCCACTACCCGCAGCGGCACGGCGACGAATTCCGGTTCGGACAGCATGGGTGGTGCTTTCAAGGGGACGGGGACACCCAACTACGGCACCAGCCCCGGGATGGGTTCCCAGAAGAAGACGCGCAACTAGGTCTGAATAGGCCGGGCGGACTGAAGGCAGGACGCTTGGTCGCGCTCATCGGGGGCGGGCGGAGACGGCCTCTGGATAAGCTCTGCCTGACCTGTCGGTGTGGGGCGCGGCGGGATCACTGGCGACCCGCAGCCGAAGCACCACAAAAGCGATGTTAATCGCCAGCCAAATCAACATTGCGGAAATGGCAAAATGGACCACTGCCAGACCTCACTGCGAAGTCTGGATAACACCCAGTGATTGCTTTGGTTCCGTCCTGCATTGTGAAAAGCTGGACGGGTCCTCGACGAACTGTTTCCAAGACTAGCCCTTCTTCCCGGTCTTAGGCTTCAGCGAAAGACCAAGCCGCAATGCCATGCGCTTGATCGCATCAGGCGAGCGTCCGAGAACCTTCGCCGCCTCTTCCAGCGAAGCCGAAGACTTGGCCAGCTCCATGAGCCGGCGGTCTTCTTTGAACGACCAGGGCTTGCGCGCCATAACCGAAATCATCCTCTTGTCGACACAACGACAAAGCCGCCAAGCGACCCATGTTCGCTCGACGGCTTTGCTTGGGTGGGGCCGGGCTTGGGGGAGCCCGGTGCGAAGATGGATATGCGATCGGTGAGACTTCGCAACAAACAACGCGGATTAAGCTAACTGCTCAACCTTACCGCGATGAAATCGACGCGCGACGCTCCGTATAACCACGGTGTTTCGCTGGCGAATCCGATGCGCGCCTTCCGACGGTCGCTTTCAGCCGCGCCGGTCCAACGTTTGAAGCGCCAAATGAACGAGGGTTCATGGTGTCGGCCTGTCGAGTTCTGGTAAAAAGAACTGAGCCTCTTCTCCGCGCTCTGTGCCCTCGCGTGCCGACCAATCTTCAAGCATCACGTTGCACAAACTTCATCTTCGTCTGACAAAAGTTTCAGCGGTGACGATCTTGAAGTCGACACAACGAAAAGATGAAAATGAGCGCGGGAGGAACGTTCCGGCAAACGTGGGAACATTCCAATGTTAGCTGCCTTGGTTTTGATTTCGATTTTCGCCGCGGGCTTTGGCTGCGGCTATGGCGTACGGGCGTGGCGTTCGCGGAAGCGATCGGCACGATATCGTCTTTACGCACCCTATACCCCCGCCTCGATGGAAGCCGGTCGTACCCAGCGGCCATCGTAACCGCGGGACTGCGCGCGTATTGCCCCATGGTCGTGGCGAAGTCGAAATAACCATGTGCGGTTAGGTTAATCTGTCGCCGTCCTTGAGGGCCCAGGAAAGGCAACCTAAGACGGATCAGTTCATTGCGAATTCGAGTCCTCTATTTCCGGAGGGCGCGCGGGTAGGCGTAGATGACGTGGCTGATTGCGTTGCTGGGCGCGACGACTTGCGCTCTTATTTTGATTGCGTTTGTTTGTAGCTATGGCCGGCATCTGAGAGATCTTCCAGGTCCTTGGATCATGAGCGAGGGTCATTCAAATGATTGATCAACGGCAGAACGCGCCGCGCAGATATTTTGTTGACGCGCAAGGGCATCGTGTTCTGATAGGCCTGTCGCTGGAGGAGACGGCGGAATTCGAGGCGCTGGATCTTGCACCGAAGGAAACGGTGCAAATCGTGGCCGAAGCCCGCGCAGGCACGGGAGCGGCCGCGGTTGACGACGTTCGGTGGCTCGAGCTCTATTCCAAGCACGAAGGAGCCTGGCGGGCCTGGATCGCACAAAGCCAGGCGGGGCGGACGCAGGATTTAGGCTTTGTTAACTATGCCTGACCGATGGTAGCGGCTTAGATCTCGAAAATGGGGATGGCCCACATGTTTCAGCTGTTCCTGAGAGCACGCGCGCACAACCTCCTCGGCTCCCGCCGTGAGGACAAGGGCTTCAAAGCCCGCTCCGCCGAGCGTGATGCGGAGACAGACCGCGCGAGGGTCGACGCCGTTATGGTCGCCATCGACACCGCGCTACGAGATGCGGAGAGGGAGCAGGTCGGCCTTAGTCGACGTGTCGATGACGCGCTGGCGCGAGCATCCGTCACCTTTGGAAACGGCACCGACGAGTACCTCGAGCGGGAGGCGCTCGACAATCATCACCAGGATCTCTTCGCGGCGGACATCTCCAATGGCCAGCGGCGGCTCAAGGAGCTGGCAAGCACCATTGCTCATTTGAAGTTCGTCAAGACCGCAATGCTCACGCGTTTTCCGAATTTCAAGCCGCCGCAGCTCAACAGCTAGTATTGGAGTTCTTGCTGCGCGCGCTCGGCCATCCTTCGAGACGCCCAGGGCAGACCGCGTGACAATTCGGCGCCGCTTTGCCGTTTGGCGCGTCGATCCTTTTTGCTATGGTCCCGGCAAGCATTCACGCTTCGAGGGAGCAGCAAGGTGCCGGTCAGGAATATGCGAAGGTTGGTTGGATTGGCATGCGTGTTGACGTTGGCTGCGCCGGCGACGGCGTCGGCCATCACTGCCGAAGTGGCGCGCGCATGCGAAGCGGCGGTGGCCAAGGCCTTTCCGCCCAGGCAAATCGGCAACCCGGCGGCCGGGAGTGCCAAGGGAACGGCCAAGGATCAGCGCGCATATTTCCAAAAATGCGTCGCGAACAACGGTAAGGTCGACGACGTGCCGGCGGAGGCGGCCAAGGACGGCAAGCCTAGTAAGTAGCGGCCGTCGATCTAACGCGGCGGCGGGCAGGGAGAATAGAACGCGCCGTTCGCCGCGTTGATGCGTTCGACGCATTGGTTGGGATCGGTGATCGTCCCGGCCACGGTGAAATCGTAGCCGATGCCTTTGACGACGACGATGTAGCGGCCCGGCGAAAGCGTGAAGCCGTCCTGCTCCGGTTGCAGCAACAGCATCCTCTGCTGATCCTCGACCGGCCCCACTTTGTAGGGGTAGGACATGCTGCGAATGACCCAGGAATCGCCCGCGCTGACTATGGCGGCCTTGCCGGAGGCATCGACGCCCATTGACCGGGACACCTTCGCGACGACTCGAACCTCGGTCACGCTTGCCTCAATGCTTCCGTCCGGCCTGAACACGATGAAGTTGACATCTCCGCTTGTCAGGGTCGTTGCACTCGGCGTGTTGATGGCCGCCGAGATCGCAACGCGGCGGTCTGGAATCTTCCCGGGGACCGGCTTCAGTTCCTGGAGTTGCCCCTCGTTCAGCGCGTAGACGCCGAAGGTCGTCGGCAAAGGCATGGAGGGGTGTGCAGGTGGCGCCGGCTCCTTTGCGCTGTCGGGCGATCGTTCGACACTCGCGCTCTCCGACGGGGTCGGGACGGGGGCCGGCCGGGGCTCGGGGCTGCCCGGCGCGCGCTCGGATGGCAGCACCAACTGTGACAGTGCGGCCACTTGCGTCCTCAAACGCGGCCAATAGATCACCGCGCTGCTGGCGCCGGCCATGAGCAGGAGAATGCCGGCCAGTCGAACCAGGAAAGTGAAGGCGCCGCTCCGCTTGGGCTGCGAAGCCACGGGACGGCGCGCGGCTTCCGCGTCCTTCGCAGCAGGCGGCGAAGCGGAAACGGGTGACGATATCGGAATAGGCGGGGGAGCGGGGGTCTGGACGGACGGGGGAACCGGAGCTGCGGTTGCCGCAATTTTTTGCGGCTCAGACGCGGCGCTACGCTCGAAGGAACGCTCGACCTCCTTGATGGCACGTTCGAGGACTTGCTGAAACTCGCGCGATTCCCGCGCGTCGGCATGCGTAAATTGCTCCATAAGCTTGACGCGCGCCAGCTCATAGACAATCTCCCGCATCTGCCGGGGATCGTCGGATACGGCGCGGATGCGGCTCGACAGGAGACGGATAAACCCGGCTTTGATCTGTTGCGCCGAGGGAGCGTTGGCTGCAGTTTCACCGGAGTCGGTCATCAAGGCCGATCAAGTAGCCCGGATAGGGCTATTTCGCTAGGTCTTTCCGCTTCAAACGTCTCGAGTTGAGCCGGTTTGGCTTCGATTGGCGGGTCCGCAAAGGCCTCGCGCGGTGTTCGAAGGTGCTTGCTTTTGGGCGAGAACCTGTGACATTTCGCCAAGCTCTTCTCTTTCTGGTGCTCGACCATGCGCGGCGTTCTAGCAGTCCTCACGGTTTTGACCTTCGTGGTTTCGCCTGCCGTTGCGCAAGGGACCAAGGATCAGGCCAACACCACGAGCTCGAGCATCATCACGACCCCCACGAAAAAGGCGCAGACCAATCAGGCTGCTTCGCGGCCGACCGCCGTTCGGAACCTTTCAGGCAGGCTGCCTGCTGGAAAGTCGGCCCAGGGTGTCTGGCGAGACGGCAAGCTGGTTGCCGTCCCCCGCTAAGGTTCACCCAACGAACCGTGAAGGAACGGTGATCGCCTCCCTGACGTTCATGCTCGGGAGATATCGTATGAAACGACCAGTTCTGATCGCCATTGCGTTGCTTGTGCCCGCCGCTGCCTGGGCCCAGGGCGTCAACGATCCTTCGACGCCCAACCGCAACGTGACCATTGTCAATCCGTCGCAGCCCGCGCCGCCCAACGCGACGCGTAACATCCCGAGCCGGATCGAGCCCCCCGTGACGAGGGGCGGCGGATACGCCCGACCCTATCACGGGAATAGAACCCGGGGCAGTGGCTCGAGCCGCCGTTAGTCGCGCTGAACACCGCCAAGACGCAGGGCCGGCTATTGCGGATTGACCTCGACCTCCAGTGTCGATGTCCCCGCAACCTGACGGTTCTTGCCCGAGATCAGCAGCGTGAACTTGTCGCTGCCGGGCGCCTCGGCTTCTGCCGAATAGCGGAAGCCGGACCCAACCACCGCCAATTGTCCCCGTGATGGCCCGCTCACGACCGATACCTTGAAGATCTGCATGTACGACCAGCGCAGGCCCTGGATGCACTCCGCGCCAGGCGCGATCGACATCGTCCATTTCACCGTATCGTGCGACAACGCGAACGGCGTCCGTTCCTTGATGCAGATGGGGCTCGCCTGCGCCGCGAGGCCAGACATGGCGGACGCCGCGAGGACAACACCTGACAGCAATACCGGTCTTGTACGCATTCTCGGCAACTCCACCAGCTTATGCCGAAATCTAACGGCGACGATTTAACGAGGTCTTGGAACGCAGCTGTTTGCCTTTGAGCCGCTCATCACACGTGGATCTCGGAAAGCGCGATCATCCGGTCGGCTCTCTCCAGATCCTGCCATCCTACCTCTGTTTTGCCCGACGGATCAAATCGGATTTCGGGAAAGGCGTAACTGATTGAAATGGTTGGCGCCGGCTACTGTGCATGGGGTTGTTTTCGACTTTTGATGGGACGGCGCAGCGTTCCTAAAATCTTGCAATTGGCAGCCGCATGAGATGAAGTTGAGGGGGCCGCTGGATGCTGCTCGGCCCGCTTGGGAGTCATCGGAGTGCGATACATTCGCCGCAAGTCCACATCGGATCGCTGGATATCCGGGCGCGCGCCGGTTCAGGCGGCCGTGGCCGCCGCTGTCGGATTCGCCCTCTCTGCCTACCCGCTCTCATGTCGTGCTCAGACTGAGCCGGAGCCATCCATCAACGACTATCTTCCACCAAGCGAGCCGGAAGTGACGCGCGACGAATGGCGGCAGCGGATCGAGGACGCACGGCGCCGAGCCAAGGAAGCTTCGCGCGAGCGGCGGGAGCATCCCGAGCTCTACAAGCCGATTCCGGAAGATCCGGACCTTGTCGCGACCGAACGCCTTCTCCGAGACGATAGCCTGCAGCGAGGCGATATCGTCACGACCAAGAAGGGCATGTTCGTCTATCAGGGGCGATCCGACCAACCGCGTCGCGATCAGGACTTCGTGCCGGTCAACCCGAAATCGGTGCGCTGAAATTCAGTACCGCCGCAAGATCTCGTTGAATTTGGGATCGGTCACTTTCGTGGTGTCGAGCAGCAGCGCCTTGCCTTGCGGAGTTGCCTGCACATAGGCCGCGATCAGCAGCGGCTCGTAACGCGAGCGATTGGCAAGCGCTGCGCGGATGTCGGATTGCGCCAGCAGCTTGATCTCCTCGTCCGTTGCAGCCGCGCCCGAGGTCACGGTCCGGACGCGAGCGAAGGCGACGTCGATCGGCACCGATCCGGTCAAGTAGGACATCTTCACAGCCGGCGTCGCCGCTTCGCCAGCCTGCGCCTGCAGCGTGCCGAGCGTGAGCCAGAGCGCGGGCCTGATTGGTGATACTTTCAAGGCAGCGACGACGGCGCTTTGGGCGGCCTTGTTCTCGCTGGCCCGCCCGGCCGCATCGGTTGAAGGACGGTGCAGAACGTCAGCGGCCAGTGCCGCCGCGTAGTTCGCGAGCAGGTCCCCATCCAGCGAAACCGATGCCAAGACACCGCCGGCGGCCAGCTTGGCCTTCTCGGGCGGAATCTCGCCCGAGAACAAATCACTCGCGCGAAAGTTCGGTCGGACGAGATCGCCGTAGAATTCTATGCCGGCATGAAGCGCCAGCACGATCGCGGTGCAGATGCCGATGACGCGAAGCAGGAACATGCGGTTCATGGTGAAATCGACGAGGCCTGTGAGGGCGAAGCGAGCACGGGATTGAAACGAGAGCAGGGCTCTTAAATTGCGAGCAGACTATCACCTTGGATCGTCAACAGCGTCAAGTTTCCGGTCGCATAGGCGCCGGTGTCGATGTTGATGCGGTTCGGGCGAATATCGGGCACGCTGACCGGCGTGTGACCGTGGACGATATATTTGCCGAAGCGCTCCTCGGACGCGAGGAATTCCTCGCGGATCCAGAGCAGGTCCTCATCCTTCTGGCGCTCGAGCGGCACACCAGGCTTGACGCCGGCATGGACAAAGAAGAAGTCGCCGCAGGTGAAAGACGAGGGCAATTGCTGCAGGAACGCCAGGTGCTCGGGCGGTAGTGCGCGCCTCAGTCCTTCGATCAGCTCGACCTGCTGCTCCGCGGACGGATTCATGGTCGGCGTGATGCCGTAGGAGACCAGCGTCAGGAGGCCGCCATAGTGGCGCCACTCCTGCAGGCGGGCCGGATCCTTGAGGACCTCGAGCAGGAAGATTTCGTGGTTGCCCTTGAGGCAAACCGTCTCGTGTGTTTTCGAGCGTTCGATCAACAGATCAAGAACGGCGCGCGAGTCCGGGCCGCGGTCGACGTAGTCGCCGAGAAAGACCTGGATGGCCCGTTCGGGGGCCGAGCGGGCCAGATCGACGTCGATGACGGTTAACAGCGATTGAAGCAGATCGGCGCGGCCGTGCACGTCGCCGATGGCATAGACGCGAACGCCGTCGGGAAGCCGAGGCTTGGTCTTCTTTCGAAAGCGTGAGGAAAGGCCCATCAGGTCGGTCGAATCGCTTCCAGCGTCACGAGCGGAACGTCGCGATGGCTCTTAGCAGAACAAGTCACACATCGGTATTCTTAATTGTTTCCGACCAAGGCGCCCGCATTTTGATTAAAGGATCGCGCGGCTTTTGAGCCGTATTTCAAGACGTCCCGCGTAGCGTCTCCCCAACAAGAACGGGGAGCGCGACATGCGCAAAGTTGTAAAGTTCCTGGCGGCCGTGGCCGCCATCGTCGTTGCTGCGGGGGTGCAGCAGCGCGCTGAAGCCGCATTCGTCGGTGCGCCTTTGGGGCTGCGCGGGGCCATCCAGTACATCAAGTTCGACCAGCCGACGCTGGCGCCAATGGCGTTCACGCTGTTTTGCCTGAAGTACAAGGACGAGTGCAAGCCGCGGCCGCAGCACATCGTGTTCAGGGGCGGGCGCCTGAAGCTTACGGCGGAGCGGCTGGCGCAGATGCAAGAGGTCAACCAGAAGGTCAATACCGCCATCCGTCCCGAGGCCAATCTGGAAGGGCTGCGCGGCGAGAAGTGGCTGCTGCATCCGACCAGCGGCGACTGCAACGATTACGCTGTGACAAAACGCCACGAACTGATCGCCAAGGGCTTTCCGGCGCGCTCGGTGCTGCTCAGCGAGGTCGTGACCACCTGGGGCGAGCATCATCTCGTGGTCGTGGTTCGCACCTTCGCCGGCGATCTCGTGCTGGACAATCTCTCCGGCCACATTCTGCCGTGGTCGAAGAAGCCCTATCGCTGGGTCCGCATTCAGTCGCCCAAGAACCCGAACTATTGGGCCTCACTCGGCGATCGCGCGGTCTGATCACCCGCGCTCTATCGTGATCCGGATTGGCTGACGCTCTGCGACAGCCCCAGTCCCACGATCACTGCAAGGCACAGGATTGCTGCGGGCCGCAGCAATCCGGGCCCTGCGAAGCTCTGAACCAGCGCAAACAAAACACAGGCTGCGGCGGCCGCAGGGAAGAACGAGTCGCGTCCGCGCTGCAAGGCGCCGAAGAACAGGCGCAACAGCGCGATCGAGCTCACCGCCAGAGCGGCCGCCAGGCCGATCCATCCCGTGCCAGCAAAGACCGCCGTGGCTGTCGACGGCGCGGTCAAAGCGGCTCCGACATCGCTCTGGTAGATCCGGCCCACCGCAGCAAAGGTCCCGGCGCCCGCGCCGAACCAGCGCGTGTCGGTCAACATCCGCTCCAGCGCGGCCCGCGTTTCAGCCCCCACATCCGGGACGAGCCGCAAGAGGACCGGTCCGGAGCCCTTTTCGAACAGGAATGACAGGACGATCGCAGCCCCGATCAAGGCGGCGGCCGACAAGGCGCCCGCTGCGAGCGGTGATAGATCGAGCCTGCGAATGACGAGGATCAGCAGGATCAGCACAATGCCAAAGCTTGCTGCGATCGCGCTGTTCGTGCCCGACAGGCCGAACACCGCAAGCGCGCTTGCCAGTGTGCCCATAAGCCCGCAAAGGCCGATCGCCACCGAGCGAAGGACCGAGTGATGCGTCTCGGCCCGTTCGGCAGCGAGCTGCATCACCGCCAGATTGAGCATGAGACCGAGGCCGGCCATGGTTGCCGTGAGATCAGCGGGAACGGTCGCCGCAAGCGCCGGCGACAGCCGATGCAGGTCCAACATCAAGGCGGAGACCGCGGTTACGCCGCTCAGCACAAAGAGAACCAGCTCGGCACGGCTGCGGTTGCGGACCACCAGGATGGTGACGCCGAGCAACGAGATCGCCGCAAGCGCCAGCAGCAGCGCGCTGACGGTCAGGCCGATATCGGCCGTGATCGGTCCGAACGGCAGGCCACCTACGGCATCGTGCGTGCTGGCCCAGATCGGATGGGCAAAGCTCAGTGGAAGAGGGGCGAGTTGGGCCGCGATGGACAGCGGAATGGCGATCGGGATCCAGCGGCCCCAGGAGGTCGCGCGGACATAGTGGTCGTAATCGGCTTTTCGCGCGCTCGTGGTGGCCGCCAACAAGCTTAGCGCGGCGGCCATCGTCCCGAGATACGCACC
Organism: Bradyrhizobium sp. CCBAU 25360; assembly: GCF_028128695.1. Taxonomy (NCBI): domain Bacteria; kingdom Pseudomonadati; phylum Pseudomonadota; class Alphaproteobacteria; order Hyphomicrobiales; family Nitrobacteraceae; genus Bradyrhizobium; species Bradyrhizobium sp. CCBAU 25360. The sequence goes on along the minus strand of NZ_LBJA01000043.1, from coordinate 613,857 downwards.
GAACTTGGCGCCGGCGATTTCGAGAGCGGAAGCGGAGACGATGGAAACGATGAGGGCAAAATAAGCGAGGGACAAACGGCGCGCTCGAAGGGAATCCTGAAACGGTCAGGTCACCATACAAGCGAGCGGGTGGTTTTCAAACAGAGGCCTGCCTCGGTCCAACGCTTAAACCTTAAACCGTGAACCTTGGGCCATTTGCGCGCGGGCTCGTCGCGGCGTTGATCGGCGAGATCAGCGGGTGGCCTTGATCGGACGGCCGAAGACGCGGGCGGCACGTGCGGCGGCAAGGCCAAAGCGCGCCGCCGAGCCGAAGAGATAGCCGCCCTGAAGGGCGATGGCCGCGAGTGCCACGCCTTTGAGGCTCTCGAGCAACGTGAGATCGAGCATCAAGCCGACCGGGACGGCGGTGAGCACCATGACGAAGGTCAACGGCAGCAGGACCAGGACGCGAAAGCGTTGGCCCAGTACGGCACCTACGAGAAAGCTGAAAATCAAAAGCGCGGTCATCCGAAACACTCTCCGTGCTTCGGACCCTAGGTTCCCCACCCTAAAAAGACCCTTAAGCTGTATGGCTAAATTTGGCCTATTGGCTGCAATTTGCCAGCAGCGAATGATAGGCCTCCCGCAAGCCGTTCAGGGCCACCACGCCCTTGATCTCGCTGTCGCTTTCCCTGACCACCACCGACAGCGAGGCCGTCGTCTGCCACTTGCCGGCGGCAAAGGCCGAAACCTCGTCGGGCAGCAGCACCGCGGCGCCTGCGGCCGCCATGCTGGCGTCAAAGGTCAGGGTACCGCCGCCGCTCGCGGCGATGGTGACCTTGGGGTGGCTCCGCGGCGGGAACGGCCGGATCAGGGCCACCAGCACGTCGATCTTGCCCTTTGGCGCACAGCGGACGATGAGGCCGGCAAAGTCCGGGTCGGATTGGGTGGTATCCGCGGTCTTCGTGATGGCCGCGAAGCTTTCGCCATCCTTGCCCCCTTGCGTGCGGCTGAACTTCCAGACGGAGGAGGGGGCGGCCACCTCGACAATGGGTGCGCCCTGGCACGAGGACCGCGCGCTGCCAGCGCAGGAGGTAGCAGAGCCCCAGGGGCGATCAGCCGCGCCAAGGAGGGAGCCTGCCAACAGCGGGACAAGAAGGAGGCCAGACAATGGGAGTTCCTATCCTTAACGGCCCAGACTTAGCAGAGCGGCCAGAGGTCAAGAAGCCTCGCGCTCGACACACGGAGCCCTTGAGTTGGGCGGTTTGCTCGCCGACCGGGCACACGAAATACAACAAATGGTCACAAAGGGTTAAACCAAGCCCCAAAGAGTGGCCCGCACGCAACAGTAGCCGACCGATCGCTCCATTAACCACCGGGAACCCTTGTCGCACCACCCCCTAGGCCGTACCAATCAGGGCTAATTGGGGTCTCTTGGGGCGCGCGATTCATGCATTCCTTTGCCAAGTCTTATTTATTCAAGCCAGCGCTCCTGATGGCCGCTTTGGCGCTCGGAGCGTGCTCGACCAATCCCGGCTCGGGTCCGCTGACGGACGACGTCAACAACAAGATTCAGACTGAAAACGCTCCCGCTTACGAGCTGGTGCCGCTCAATCCGGCCACGGTGAAGATCCTGCACACCCATGAGCCCAAGGGGCTCGCGGGGGCGTTCACGGACAAGCGGCCGCCGGCCAGCATCGTATTCGGCATCGGCGACGTCGTCAGCGTCACTATCTTCGAAGCCGCGGCAGGCGGTCTGTTCATTCCGGCGGAAGCCGGCGTCCGCCCGGGCAACTATGTGACGATCCCGGATCAGTCGGTCGACAATGACGGCTTCATCACGGTGCCCTATGCCGGCCAGATCAAGGCCGCGGGGCTTACGGCGGTGCAGATCCAGCGCGCGATCATCGACAAGATCGGCAACCGCGCCATCGAGCCGCAGGCGGTCGTCGCGATGTCCTCGCAGCGCACCCAGCTCATCAGCGTGCTCGGCGAAGTCAATTCGCCGGCGCGTTACCCCGCGAGCGCGGCGGGCGCAAAGGACAAGGTGCTCGATGCGATCACCCGCGCCGGCGGCATCAAGGGCCAGGGCTTCGAGACCTGGGTCATGCTGGAGCGCGGCGGACGGCGGGCCACCGTGCCGTTCGAAAATCTCGTGATGGCGCCCGAGAACAACGTCTATGTTCGCCCCGACGACAGCATCTACGTCTATCGCGAGCAGCAGAAGTTCCTGGCGTTCGGCGCCAGCGGCCAGAGCGGCGAGTTCAACTTCGATGCCTGGCGCATCAACCTCGGCGAAGCCATGGGCAAGGCCGGCGGTCTTCTCGATGGCCAAGCCGATCCGGCCGCCGTGTACATGTATCGCCGCGAGCCGCGCGAGGTTGCGGCCCAGCTCGGTATCGACGTGAGCAAGTACACTTCCGAGACCGTTCCGGTCATCTTCAACGTGAACCTCCGCGATCCCGGCGGCTTCTTCCTTACCACCAAGGTCATGATGAAGAACGGCGACGTGATCTACGTCTCGAACTCCCGCAACGTCGAAGTTACGAAATTCCTGCAGTTCCTGCGCGTGATCATGGCCACCGGCTCGGATGCGGTGAATCTCTCCAACGACGCCCTGATCTTCCGCAACAACGTCAAGCTGGCGCCGTAAAGGCCGACTTGATCGACCAGAAGCGATGGCACCGGGGCTTTGTCCCGGTGCCATTTTCGTTTAGCAAGCGGTTCTGCTGCCGCTACCAATTCGGGATTGGGTCAAAGCGCCACTGGGCACGGCGCGCCGATCATCGGTCACCCCGCATTGTTGCAAGGGGCTTCATGCGCTTTCGGACACTTTGCCGTCTTTTGGCTCTCGTCCCCGTCGGCTTCGGGCTTGCACCGCTCGGGCAGGCTCTCGGCGCTGCTGCAGAGCTAGGCGTCCGCCACCGCATCGACGTGATGGTCTCCGCGGAGCCTGACGCTCCTGTCTTGTCGCGCCTCAAGGGCGCCAAGGGCGAGCTGTCCTTCACGGTCCGGCTGTCGGCGAACTCCAAGGAGAGCAAGTTCTTCGGGATGCTGCGTCCGTCCTTCCCGGATATCGCTGTCCCCGATGGTGCGGGAAAGCCGCTGGTCCAGCAGACCAAGCTATGGGAGGAGGAGGTCTGCCATCAGCGCCGTGGCCTGCCCAAAGTCACGGTGACGCAGCTCGGCGGGCATTTCGGCGAGGGGGAGGGGCGGATCGAGATTTCCGCCATCAACCGGCACATCGGCGTCCTGGTCCCGCCCGACGAATTAACCCCTGGAATAAAACTCGATCCGGGCAGTGATAGCTTTGGAGTATTCTTGGCATTCCGGGCGCAGACCCGGAACAGCCGCCTCAACGTGGATCTGAAGATCTATCCGATCGATTGCTTCCTCTAAGCTCAAGCAAGGCCCGCCTTAAGACAGCACGATGCGCCTTTGGCCTCCCAACATAGACTGGTTCAGGATTCGTTGGTCATGGAGCCTGCCCGCGACCTTCATCCTGTTCTTTGTGGTGGCCGGCGCGCCGTTCCCGTTCGGCTCGACCAATGATCTGTCGATCGCGTTCTGGTGCCTGTGCCTCGGGGTAGCGGTGATCGTCGCGCCGACGCGCGATCTGCGGGCACCGCATCTGTGGCTGCTCGCCGGCATCGGCGTGATCGTTGCGGCTTACGCCTTCGTGCTGCACGAGCAGCTCTCCGACCATCCCTGGATTGCGCCATTCCAGCCGATCTGGAAGCAGGCCGCGGATCTGCTGGGCGTGCCGATCGCTCCTTCGGCTTCCATCGTGAAGAACGAGGCGTTCTTCGCGCTCGGCGCGCCGCTCGCCAACATCCTCGCGATCGTTCTGGGCATCACTGTCGGAGCGAACCGCGATCGCGCCCGCCGCCTGCTCTGGGTGATCGCGATCTCCGGTGCGGCCTACGCCCTCTACGGCGTGCTCTCGTTCCTGATCGAGCCCACCATGATCCTGTGGCGGGACAAGACGGCGTATCTCGGCAGCGTCACCGGCACCTTCATCAACCGCAACACCGCGGCGGCCTATTTCGGCTCCTGCGCGGTGATCTGGATGCTGCTGATCCTGGAGGATGTCCGCCGCCGGCTTCCTGAGCGGCACATCGAATGGAAACGCCTGTCGCTCGACGTGCGCACGATCCCGCCAAAAGAGATCCTGCCGCAGCTTGGCTGCCTGCTGATCTGCCTGATGGCGATGTTCATGACGACCTCGCGTGCCGGCGTCGGCCTGTCGCTGCTGGCGATGATCGTCTCGTTCACGCTCTTCCTCCGAAAAGACCTGCCGCCGCGCACCGGCATCTGGATCTCGCTGGGCTCGGGCCTCGCCGTCGCGCTCGGCCTCTTGCAGCTGCTCGGCGGCCGCGTCTCCAGCCGCTTCGACAGCCAGGGCCTGGTCGACGAAGGCCGCATCGAGGCCTGGAAATCGACGCTGCGGATCATCGGCGACAATCCCTGGTTCGGCACCGGCATGGGCACCTTCCAATGGGCCTTTCCGCCGTATCGCAGCCCCAACATCTCGATTCGCGGAATCTGGGACGCCGCGCATTCGACGCCGTTGGAGCTTGCCTCCGAGGTGGGCATTCCGATGGCGCTGCTGGTGGCGCTCGGCTGGGCCATCATGCTGCTGGTGCTGGCCAGGGGCGTGTTCGGACGCCGGCGCGATGCCATCATCCCGCTGGCGGCGGTGGCGACCGCGACGCTGTCGCTGCTGCATTCGTGCCTCGACTTCACGCTTCAGGTGCCCGGTTACAGCATTCCATTCTTTGCGCTTTTCGGCGCGGGCCTGGCGCAATCCTTCCGCACCAAGGAGGCCCGGCCGATGGCGGAGGCGGGCGCTACCAGCCGGCGAGGCGAGGGTCGTCCGACAACCGCGGACGCAGCCCCGAGCCCGGTGCCTCAGCTTCACAAAAGTGTCTAGATTTGAAGCAGTTGCGTCGTTTACGAAGTCTTTAGAATAAGTGGACAGCTCTTTTCTCTTCGGTTAGGTTCCGCACTGCACAGCCATTTGCCCGGGCCGAGGAAGCACATCGGGGCAGCTGATTTTTTGGAGGTTGATTTATGAGCGTTATCAGGATTGCGCTTCGCATGGCTGCCGCCGTGGCCCTCGCCGCGACGATCTCGTCGGCCGCCAGCGCCGCCGTCTACCCGCCGCAGCGCCAGCTGCCGGCCACCGTCATTTCCGACTTCAAGGCTTCCCCCAACAGCCTGCTGCAGCAATATCCGACCGGTGGCCCGCAGCTGATCTCGCGCGTGCGCGACCTCGGCGCCTCCGATCCGACCACGCTTCCCGGCCTGATCGCGCTGTTGAAGGATCCCGCGACCACCAAGGACCAGATGCGCGCGATCGTCGGCGGCCTCGCCCAGGTCGCCCGCATGGCGGCGTCGAGCGACCAGGCTTTCGCCAATGAGATCCAGGGCGCGATCGCCAACACCGGCAACGCCGACGTGATCGCTGCCTACCAGGCCGCGACCGGCGACGTCGCGATCGCCGCGACCGGCGGTGGCGGCGGCGGCGGCAGCTCCGGCTCGGGCGGACCGGTCGGCAATCCCGGCAACACCGGCGGCAGCGCGAACGGCGCACCGACCTTCGGTGGCCTGCACTATGCGACGACGGTCTCGCCGAACGCAACGGCCGGCGTGACGGGCACGACCAACGCCGCGAATCGGATCAGCACGCGCTGACCCGTATTTGCCCGGAGACGAAAAGCCTCCGCGCAGCCTCCTTCACGACCTAACCAAAGCGGCGCCATCGAGCGCCGCTTTCACGTTTGGGCCGTTAAGCTTCATGCAAAATGTCGTGCAAGCGGAGCTGTGCGCTGCATCATGCGCGTTCAATTGCGGACGGGATTGTGCTAGTGTTTCGCGGAGCGCGGGCTTTGGCATCAGGTTTGCTGCGGACGCATGCAGGCTTTCGGCGAACATTAATCCCAATAAGACACATCGATCCATTTTCAGGAATTGCTAGATGTTGCAGGTGAACAAGCCGACCTCGGAGATCAACCGTGATTTCGCCGAGGCCGACGGCTCGGCGTCGCAGACGCTGACCTCCTATCTCGACATTATCAGGCGCCAGTTCCCGACCATGGTCGCGATTGTCTCGGCTTGCGTGATCCTGGCGCTGCTCTATCTGTTCACCGCCGCGCCGCTGTTCACCTCGACAGCCTCGATGGTGATCGACACCCGCAAGGTGCAGCTGTTCCAGCAGCAATCCGTGCTCGGTGACATCGCAATCGATTCCGCGACGGTGGAGACGCAGGTCGAGATCCTGAAATCGGAGAACATCAGCCTCGCCGTGATCCGCGACCTGCATTTGATTGAGGACCCCGAGTTCACCGGCAGCGGAGGCGGCCTGCTCGGCACGATCATTGGGGCAGCGACGGGCCTGTTCTCATCAACTCGCGTCCCGTCCGAGTTTGAGCTAACGCGCAAGGCGCTTGGGCAGTTCGAGAAGAATCGGACCATCAAGCGGCTCGGCCTCACCTATGTGATGGAGATCGGCTTCACCTCGCGGGACCCGCAGAAAGCAGCGCGGATCGCCAACGCCGTTGCGGATGCCTATATCGTCGACCAGCTCGAGGCGAAGTACCAGGCGACCCGTCGCGCCAGCGTCTGGCTCCAGGACCGTATCAAGGAGCTGCGCACCCAGGCCTCCGCCGCACAGAAGGCGGTCGTCGATTTCAAGACCGCCAACAACATCATCGCCACCGGCAAGGGGCTGATGAACGAGCAGCAGCTTGCGGAGGTCAACAGTCAGCTGATCATGGCGCATGCGGCGACCGCCGAAGCCAAGGCGCGGCTGGACCGCTTGAACGATATCTTCAAGCAAGAGATTCCGGATGCCTCAGTGGCTGACGCGCTGAAGAACGACACCATTGTCAAACTGCGCGGGCAATATGTCGACCTGGCCTCCAAGGAGTCGATCTGGTCGATGAAATACGGTTCGGATCACTTGGCCGCGGTCAATCTGCGTCGGCAGATGGCCGAGATCAAGAAGAACATCATCGATGAGCTGAAGCGCATCCAGGAATCCTACAAGAGCGACTACGACATCGCGGTGACGCGCGAAGAAAGCATCAAGACCAGCCTCGCCAACGTCGTTTCGGAATCGCAGCTCACCAACCAGGCGCAGGTGCAGCTCCGCGAGCTTGAGAGCAACGCGCAGTCCTACCAGGCCATGTATGATAATTTCCTGCAGCGCTACATGGAGAGTGTGCAGCAGCAATCCTTCCCGATCACCGAGGCGCGGGTGATTAGCGCGGCGACCACGCCGCTGGTGAAGAGCTACCCGAAGACGCCGATCATCCTGGCCGTAAGTCTGTTCGGGGGTATGCTGCTGAGCTTCGGCGCCGCGATGGCGCGCGAATTCACAGACAAGGTGTTCCGCACGACCTCTCAGGTCGAGGAGCAACTCGGGGCCAATTGCATCGCCATCCTGCCCGCGCTCGGCAACACGGTCTCTGCGCAGGGACTTGGCGAAAAAGTGTTGGGCGGCAAGCTTGCCAGGAAGGGCAATCCGCAGCCCGATCTTCTTCGCTATGTCGTCGACAATCCGCTGTCGCGCTTCTCCGAGGCGGTGCGCTCGCTGAAGGTGGCGGTGGATCTCAACTCTATCGTGCGGGAAAACCGCGTGCTGGCAGTGACATCGACCCTGCCGAACGAGGGCAAGAGCACGCTCTCCACTAACCTAGCGCAGCTAATGGCGCATTCCGGCGCCAAGGTGATCCTGGTCGATGCCGACCTGCGCAACCCCTCGCTGTCGCGCGCGCTTAGGCCGGACGCGAAAGTCGGGCTGGTCGATTTGGTCGGGCAGAAGGTTCAGCTTCCGGATGCCGTCAGCCTCGACCCGCAGACCGGGCTCGCGGTGCTGCCGGCCGGCACCACCTCAAAGCTACTGCATACCAACGAGATACTGGCCTCCAAAGCCATGTACGAGGTGGTCAGCCTGCTGCGCTCGAAATATGATTACGTGGTGCTGGACATGCCGCCAATGGCTCCGGTGGTGGATGTGCGCGTCACCTCGCCCTTCGTCGATTCCTACGTCTTCGTAGTGGAGTGGGGCAAGACCAAGATAGATGTCGTGCGACACAATCTGCGCAATGCGCCGGAGATCCACGACAAGCTGCTCGGCGTCGTCCTGAACAAGGCTGACACCAAGGCCCTCGCGCGGTACGAGTCCTATCACGGCCGCTACTACTATCAGAAATACTACGCCCGTTATGGGTATGTCGAATAGCGCTCACTGGCTGGCAGTAACGACCCTTCGCAGCCATTTTCTGCTGTGCGGTCTGCTAGGCGTCATTTGGTCTTACGCTGCCTTGCCGTCGTTTCGGCTAACTGGGCCAGCCCGTAACGTTTCGGCGCGGATCATCGCGGAGGAGCGCTTCAAGCCGGGAGTCTTGCCGGAGATGCTTTCCCAAATGGAGGCTGCTCCTCCTCCCGGCATAGTGCAACCCGAGTATTATGAAGCCCAGGCGCTGATGGGACTAAGTACGGGCCAAATGGCCGCCCAGAGCAATAGCTCCGAGTTTGATCGCGAGATCAGTGGCGCGGAGCGCAGGCTCAGGGCTGCGCTTTCGGCCACCCCATCTAGCGCATTCCTTTGGCTGATGCTGTATTCAGTTGAGACAGCCCGCAATGGGTTTGACCGTGCGTACATCAGTCTTATTGAAAAGTCCTATATCGCCGGGCCGCATGAGGGGTGGATTGCGCTCCGACGCAATCGGCTGGCCCTGGCGGTATTTGCGCTGTTGAGCGATGTAACGCAGAAGGCCGTCGTTTCCGAATTTTCCGAGTTGGTTGACTCAGACTTCATTGACGCAGCAGCTATCAACCTGACCACTATCGGATGGGAACATCGCGCGTCGCTCCTTGCGGGATTAGAACAGGCCGATATCGCCAGCCGAGAGAGCTTAGCCCGCCGTTTATCGCGCGATGGCTTCGAGGTGGGAATCCCGGGTGTCGATCGCGACGATCGCCTATGGAGACGGTGAGAACATTAATGAAGCGGTCCTCAAGCTTTTGCGCTGCCCTGGAGGTAGAAGCGTGCGCGTATAACCAGCCCATGATTGCGGGCATACAGCCTTTGCGCGTGCCGATCTTGATATTCCACTGGGCAACGAAGTGTGCAGCCCATGGGTGTCGCTATCGATCATTCTCATTTTCTTTTTTGCGAGTGATCTTGGCTTCGTCATTGTCCCGGATAAGCGCATGACGATGTTGGCCTCTTCCGGCGAAACTGAGGAAGGTATTCGGATTTTCCGGAGCGCATGGGTCGTCGTGCTTGTACGCCCGACCGCGGCGAACATCGTTGCTGCGCCAACGAGTTGAGTCATGATTGTCGACGGATCTCAGCTTTCCGGCAGTGCTGATCAATTGGAGGCCGACGTCATAGTTGTCGGCGCAGGAGCCGTCGGACTCACGTTGGCAATTCGGCTGGCACAACTCGGCAAGTCAGTCGTCGTTCTAGAGGCAGGCGATACGTCTCCCAGCGTCGACTACATCCAGTCGAATGAAGGAATCAATTATGGCTTGCAGCATCGGGGCTTGCGCCAAGGCAGAATGAAGGCATTGGGAGGAACAACCCGCCTCTGGGGCGGACAATTGGTGCCGTTCGAAGCAAAGGACTTCGAGAGCCGCTCTTACGATGGCAAGAAACATTGGCCCGTATCGTACGCCGAGATCCAACCGTTCTTCAGTGAAGCTTTCGAGATCTTGGGCGTGGGAGAGGGGGTCCAAGACACGGAACGCGTTTGGCGAGCCGTAACAAAGAGACTTCCCGAATTTGGAAAAGACCTAACGTTGGGAATGAATCTCTGGCTGCCGCAGCCTGACTTCAGCCGGCTCTTTAGGCGCTGGTTGCATGACCCAAAGGGGCCGCAGATAGTCACCAACTCGGAAGTGAAGCGCCTGTTGTTCGAGGAGGGGCGTCGTGTTCGCGGACTTGAGGTTGCCATTGCCGGCGGCGAAGTCTGCCGCCTCGCCTGTCGGCAGCTCGTTCTCGCCAACGGCACATTTGAGGCGGTGCGTCTCCTGTTGCGCGCCGTCGAAACGCCCGGCTCTCCTCTTCAACATAATAAGAACGTAGGAAAGTTTTTCATCGACCATTTGCACGGAATTGCAGGAGCGATCGCTGTTAAGGATCAGAATCAGCTGCGCGATCTGTTTGATCACGTGTTCTACAACCGGCATAAATATAGTGTGAAAATTCGCACTACAGATGACTTTTCCGAGAGAATGAAGATTGCGAATTGCGTGGGCACCATCAACACACCCAATGGTGTAGGTTCGCTGTTTCGAGATTCGCTTATGTTGGCGCGGCGGATCGTCGACTTGTCGCAATGGCGGCAATCGCTGGCTGCAGCAAATGATGCCAGCAAAATGGCTCGCATTCTGCTCCCGCTTGCCTGGCGATACCTGATCGAACGCCGCGCGACCAGTTTGCTCGATAACGGCGTATTTCTCGGCCTCGAAATCGAGCAAATTCCTACCGCGGCGAGCTATATAAGGCTCGATGCGTCTCAACACCCAGATGATGCTCCGATTGCTCTCCACTGGGCATTCGATGGTCGGGAAATGCGAGCTGCCAACGAAGTCTGCAAGGCGATCGATGCAGAATTTCGCGCATCTGGTCTGGGCGAGATTCAAATCGATCCCCGCATCCTCGATGAAGACCAGACTTTTCTGACCAGCTGCCACGACTCTTATCACCATATGGGGGGCGCGTGTATGGGCGAGAATGCCGAGGAGGCTGTTGTGGATCGGAATTTGAAGGTGTTCGGCACTGACAATCTCTACGTCTCCGGCGCTGCGACCTTTCCTTCCGGAAGCTTCGCAAATCCTACGCTGACGGCAATCGCCTTCGGTATGAGGTTGGCAAAATCTCTTGGACAAATCTGATGTTGGATGGACAGATCGTCTTTGGGTGCGCGAGGCTGAAGGGAGGAGCTTATGAGCGAAACTCCGCTCGCTTAATCGAATATTGTCTGCGAGCAGGTATCCGCCATTTTGATACCGCGCCATCCTACGGAATGGGAACGGCGGAAAACGTTGTGGGGAATGTTGTTTCGGGGCTTCGTGATGTCTTCCTTTCCGCCAAAGTCGGTTCGGTTCGGCCAAACCACGCGATCCTTCGCACTTACGCGAGCGCTCTCAAGCGCTTAATGCTGGAGCGACCAAAGCGCTCTGGTCCGACCTCAGCTCCGCAATCTCGGGGAGCCTTCATCCATCAGCATAGATTCGACTACTCGCCGGTAGCGATAAGAGAGTCTCTGGATCGGACGCGTGGCCGTCTTCGCCGAGAGCGCTTGGACTATTTGTTCCTGCACGAAGTACCTTCTGTAGAGTTGATACGATCCGCTGTCGAAGTTCTCGAGCAAGAGAAGCGTCGGGGCGCCGCGGTGGAGATTGGGTACGCAAATGGTCGATGCTTCGATCGCGGCCTCGATGCGATGCTCCCATCCGGTTTTGTACCGCAGTTTGCGGCGCGGCCGTGTGATCTCCAGCTCGACGGTCCAGGGCTTTCTAAGCCTCACTTCCTGCATAGCATTGCTAGCGCTGGGTTTGCATTGCAAAAGTCGGATGCTGCGTTTGGCGACAAGATCAGCCGAATAGCAGTGCCATTAGCAACATCGGCGCGCTTGGATCTGGCTGCGGTCGAGATAGCGGTATTTTTCACTGTTCTGCATGCAGGCTTTCCCTCGGCAAAGCTGATATTCGCTTCGACTAGTCAGGAGCGTACCAGAGCTTTTGTGGAGGCTCTGGCTCTTATCGAGAACTCGATCGGTATTGCCGCTGTGCTGCGCGCCCTGTCCCTTTTAGAGGAGAGCGCCGGTGAATCTTAAGCGTGTGAGCATCGGCGTCGCCGCAAACGTCTATGACAAGCTGGTCATTGCTGGAGTACAGCTTCTCATCGTGCCCGTACTGGCTGTTCATTGGGGGGTAGAGGCATATGGAGCGTGGGTCATTCTTGCGGCGGTTCCAAGTTTCCTTTCTGTGAGCGACCTGGGATTTGCGACTGCTGCAGGCAATCAGATGACCATGCTTGCTGCACGCGGAAGACACGCTGACACAGTTCGCGTGTTTCAGAGTGCTTGGGTTGTCATTTTGGCGTCGTCGCTTCTCGCGGTCTTGGGAGCGCTGTTGATTGTCTGGGGTATTCCTTCTGCAGTGTGGCCAGGTTTCTCGTCGATGACGCCCAGCGCTACACGCGTTACGCTTTCGCTACTGATCGTGTACGCGATTGTTTCTCTTCAGGGTAGCATCTTCATGGCTGGGTTTAGGTGCGCTGGCTTATTTGCGCTGGGAGCATTTTGGTCTGCTAATACTATCTTGTTCGAGAATGTGTGTATGGTCGCCGTAGTCGTCCTGGGCTATGGGCCTGAGTATGCGGCTGTGACGCTCGTTGTGGCGCGCTTTCTTGCGCTTTTGGTCCAGAACCTCCTCTTAAGGATTAATGTTCCTTGGCTGAAGATCGGCTTTGAAAAGGCCGATCGAGTAGAGGCGCTTGGCCTCCTCAAGCCTGCTCTAGCGGTGCTTGCGGTTCCGCTTGGTCAGGCCGCATTCCTTCAGGGTACAACCCTGGCTCTCGGAGCCGCGCTCTCCAGCGCGGCTGTGCCGGTTTTCACCGCGACAAGAACTTTCTCGCGAATCGGCATTCAGCTCACGCAGTTGCTCACACACGCGATCATGCCCGAGTTTTCGGCCGCCGTCGCACGGAAGGACCGACGAAGCGAGTTTCTCATTGTGCTGTTAACCGTAAGCGTGGCGTTGGCTGTCGCGCTGCCATTCGCGATTCTATTAGTCCTGTTCGGTCCTCAGCTGATAGCCCTCTGGACTCGCCAACTCATTATTCCCAGCCGGGAGTTAGTCGCTCTGATGGCGCTGACGGTGGTGCTGGGGGGCTTCTGGAATCCCCTCTCGAACTTGATTTTGGCGATTAACCGCCATGCGGGGTTTGCTTTCCCATTTCTCCTTCTTAGCGCGTTGACGATGCCTGTAACTTTTGTCTGTTCTCGAATAATGGGTCCGACGGGTGCCGCGTTATCAGTCGCGTTTCTTGATGTGATCATGTGCTTGGTCATTGCGAAGCAGGCGAGGAGGCTGTTTTACCGCCCCGACAATCCATTGCAGGCGGTGGGGGCCTATTTAGCAGGCGGCCTAACCCGATTGAAGTCTTGGCATTGATCTCAGCCTGCGAGGATAGCTTTTGCCCCAAGTGACTCATCGAGTTTGTTTCGTCATCAATCATATTGGCGACTACCATGCGAGTAGGCTCTCGTCGTGTCAGGAGCGGCTGCGTTTGGCTGGCCACGAGCTGGTCGCGATTGAGGCATCGAGATCGTCCGCTTTCTATGCACACAGGCAGCGACGAGCTGCGGCTCTAAAGGATGCAATCCGCTGTATCAAGCTTATCGGAAGTTTAAGTAAGCGGGAGAGGGCTCTTTCTCTCTGGCGCGCCCTGAAGATGGCTCGTCCAAGCCACATCTTTACGATCGGCTATTCTGACGAGTTGGCGTTAACGTCGCTGCTTTTTGCCAAGGTGAACAGCGTGCCTATATTTTTCATGTCGGACAGCAAAGCGGATGATCAGGAGCGCAGTGCTTGGTCCGAATGGATCAAGGCCGGCTTGCTTCGCCTGTTCGATGGCGCACTCGTCGCGGGCGCTAGGCACCGTTCGTACTTTCGATCGCTCGGTATGAGCCGGCCGATTGAAATCGGTTATGACGTGATCGACAACACGTTCTTTCGAGCTCAAGCTGCCAAGCTGGAGCGGCGGGCTCCGTTTCTTCTCCGCAAAGGCATTTTGCCTGAACGATATGTCATTTGTGTCAGTCGGCTCGTCAGTCGCAAACGGGTCGACGTGGCTTTGCGCATATATGCCGCCAGCGGCGCTCCACAGTGCGGTGTTCGCTTCGTGCTTATCGGGTCGGGGCCTGAGGAAGCAGCGGTTTCGGAGACAGCAAAGCAGCTCGGGGTCGATAACATGATGTGTCACCTTCGAGACGTTCCGAACAGCATTATGCCTATCTTCTATCGGCGATCCGAGGCCCTGCTGCTGGCATCAGAGTACGATCAATGGGGTCTCTGCGTGAACGAAGCGATGGCCTTGGGCATTCCCTGCGTCGTAACCAGCCGGTGTGGCGTTGCTGGCGAAATCGTCGAGCATGGAAAATCCGGATTTGTGTTCTCGCCAGGGAGTGTTGAGACCGCTGCGGGGTTCTTGCGTCAGCTGCTGTCCGAAAAGGCCTTGAGAGATACAATGTCTTTGGCGGCAACCAACACAATCGATCAATGGGACCTGCTCCGGTTTAGTACTGGCGTAGCAACGCTAGTAGGGGGGCGTTCGGGAACATGAGCGAGAGCAGGATGGTGCGGAAATACTTAATCGTGAATGCATTTGGTCGTTCAAATCGCGGGGACTCGGTCCTGCTGGACGAATGCATCGAACAGATGCGGATGGTCGATCCGGATGCGACGATCATGGGCATACTGTTCGAAGGCATTTCCTCCGCGCAAGCGGCGCATCCAGGCGTGGACTGGAGTGAGCGCATCGGAAATTCGTCGCGATTTTCGGGGCCCTTGGGACGCCTTGAGCAGCTTGTGTACCTCTTTGTAGCTTGGTTTGCGTGTGCGACCGGCTGGTTTGGATTGGCGCAAGTCCTTCCGGAGAGCCAGCGCAAGACGTTGACGGCTTATCGGGCTGCCGACTTCGTGATCAGTGCGCCTGGAGGATATATTCACGACGTCAATCTGTCCTATATCATTGCGCTATTGCACATCCATTTTGGAACTCTAGTTGGAGCCAAAACTGTTCTAGCTCCACAGAGCATTGGGCCGATCAAATCGAAGCTTGGAGCTGCGATGACGCGCCTTGTCCTATCGCCATGTGCACTGATGTGCGTGCGCGAAGGTTATTCTCGGCAGTTCCTCGTCGCAGAGTTGGGCATTGCTCCAGAAAAGGTCGTGGTGGCTGGTGACAGTGCCTTCTGGAATTTGCACGTGACCGAGAACGGGTCCGAGATCGACCATCTTCTGCAGGAAATCGGTCTTAAAAGGGGCGAGCAATTCGTCGGGGCAACTGTTGTCGATTGGCCATTTCCCCATCGGACAAATCCCGCCGAAGACAAGGCCAGGTACGAGGACGGCCTGGTACATATTTTTGATAAGCTATATCGCGAGCACGGGCTGAGGACCGTCATCTTCAACCAGGTTGCTAGTGATCTGGACTTAGCCCAGAGGGTCGCGGAGCGTTCGGGAGCACATGTTCTCGTGCACAAGACGGAAACCGAGCCAGAAATCCTTCGAGCAGCCATCGGACGAGCGCGAATCTTTGTCGGGACACGATTTCACTCCTGCATTTTTGCAATGATGGAGGCGCGACCGTTAACCGCGATCTCGTACCTTCCGAAGACGGAGTTCATCATGAGGGATCTCGGTTTGGACGACCTGGTAATCGATATCGCATCCATTGACCGCCAGGTGCTGAGCCGTTTGGTCGCAGAGAGCCTCAAAGAGGAGAAGGCTGTATCTGTCCGTGTAAATCGAGCCGTTAATCACTACAGGAATACAAAGATGCGCTTCGGCGCGGCCCTGGCTGAGGTTCTGGAGACCGAGAAAGAGCCGCAAATGAAGGGGGCCGTCTCGTGACAGGCCGATCCTCATTCGCGGACAAAATTGCGGTCTTTCATCCGGGAACGCAGCATTCGTGGCAGACTGCGCTGGCGTTGCAGCAGCTTGGACGGCTTCAATTCTATGCGACGTCGATTTTTTATCAGCCGGACCGGTGGCCCTATCGGATTGAACGGATGATGCCGTCGCCAATCCGGGAGAAGGTGCACTACGAGTTTCGTCGATTCAGCAGTCCCGCGCTTGATACTAACCTCGTCAAGACTGTTGGAGTCTCTGAATGGATAGAGCGATTGGCTCACCGCGCCGGATTCCGGCAGCTGTCAAGAAGGATTGATCAGTTCGGAAATGCAAGATTTGCGGAACTGCTGAAATCGGAAATGGAGTCCTCCCGAAGCTTTGACCTGTGGGGGTATAGCAGCTCGTCGGTCCACGCGTTTCGGGCGGCGAAAGCCGCCGGAAGGGCTTGCATTCTCGATCGGACCATTGGCGATGGGCGAGAGCACAACCGGATAATGGATGATCTACACGAGACATATCCGGAATTCTTCTCCGACTCCTCATTCCGAATACCGGCCGACCGCATCGAACGAGACGACGAGGAGTATAGCCTGGCGGATGTGATCTTGACGGGGTCGCCGTTTGCTGCGGATTCCGTGAGGAAACATGCGTCTGACGGTTCGGTTGGAGATCGGTTGCGCGTGTTGAACTACTGCTTCGACGAACGCTTGTTCGGAGGATTCAACCGGGCTGAAGATACCCCCCGGTCTGGGCCCGTTCGCTTCCTGTTTCTTGGTCAGGCCGGTGTGCGGAAAGGAATTCATCTGGTGCTCAAGGTGTTCGAAAAGATTCCACGCGAGCTGGCATCTGTGCAGATCGTCGGAGATATGCTTGTGCCTAAAGCGATCTTCTCGAAGTATTCAGAACGAGTGAGCTATCAGCCGACTGTCCCGCGTGCGGATGTTCCTTCCATCATGAGGAATGCGGACGTCCTGATCTTTCCGAGCTACTTTGAGGGCTCCGCTCTGGTGCTTCTGGAGGCAATGGCTTCCGGACTGGCGCTCATTCAATCGAAAAATGCCGGCGTTGCGGTCACGCCCGAGACGGGCATCATGCTGCCGGAACTCACGGAAGAAGCGCTCCAATCGGCTGTGATGGAAGTAATATCCAACCGTGAGAGGCTGGCTTCCTTCAAGGCGAACGCGCAGCGTGAAGCCCAGAAATATACGTTCGCGCGTTATCGGTCGTCGATCGAATCCCTGCTGGAAGGACCATTCTAGCTTCGCTGAACCGTCCAACGTTTTGTTGTGGATCCAAACAATGCAAAGAGCGCGAACATGATGAAGCCGGTAGACCGACGAGTTGTCCTCGCAGGACTGGCCTCCGGAACGGTGTGGTTGGCTGGACCGGCGTGCTCTGAAGAGTCGTTCAAGCGATTGCTTCCGATCAGTCAGCTTCGCAGCGCGCAAATTCCATTATCGGTGACGCAAATAGAATGCCTCGGGGACGGGCCAATTCCCGTGAACCTGATCTTCGAAAGTGACCCGCGCATTGATCCTGCGTTCTTGGCTGCCCACCCTTCAGCCACCTTCACTGCCTCGGATGGCCGAAACTTCCGTCTGAGCCCTGAGACGGTCTTCGTCGAAGCGTTCGGCGCGGTCGGAGACGGCCGTACAAACGATCAGGCAGCGATACAGCAGGCTATCAAATATGCCGAGACGTTTGGTGCCGGAACGGTGCGGTTCAAGCAGCGCGCCTATGCCGTTTGGTGCCCAAAGCGGACTAGCGATCCCGATAAGAACAATGCATATGACGGTCACTCGATCATCATCGAACGTCCGGTCGCTCTCGTCGGACATGGGAACAAGACTCGAATTCTGTTTCGAAGTCAGGATGGCCGGGAACTTCAGTCGAATTGGCAAACTGTCAATGGAAAGGTCTGGCGCGGAGCCGGCATATTCTTGAAGGGGTGGCCATCATCTCCTTCGGATCGTTCTAAATTGCCGTCGGTGAGCCTCACCGATATGGAACTAGACGGCGGATGTGACCGAACGGACGTCTATAGCTATCCAGCCGATGTCTCCACCGGTGAGGGGTGGGACCTCACGCACAAGGGCCTTTGGGCCGAAAACGATCGAGCAACCGGTGACTGGACCCTGGTTCGCTCCAAGGTCGTGCGCTTTAGAGGAGAGGTGTTCTACCAGGGCGGTGCTCATCATGGGGCATTCATCGGACGGGACATTGTTATGGGGCAAACGAACGCGGATATTCTTAATCCGTGCGGAACGAATCTGGATATCGAGCGAGGTTACTTCTTTGATGGCAATCAGGGTTGGGAGGGCTGGGCAGGCGCCCATGGAAGATTAATAGCTTGCACCTTCGAGAACTGTAGGTCGATGGGGGGCCTTCAGGGGGGGAAAGCAAGGCCGAGCAAGATACGAGGTAATTCCAGAAACGAGCCAACGCGGTGCTATCCTGAAGAGCTTCCGTGGCTTGATCTGGAGATCAAGGTGATCGATTGCGGACCCGTCTATATCGGGAGCTGGGTCAGAGGGCGGATTGATATGACGGACAGCTTCCTGGCCCTGTCGACAAAGGTTTATCCACGAATATCGGATGTTGTCCTTAGTATCACTGCCCGTTGTCACAAAAAAAACATGCCGTGCGTTGTCTCGGTTACTGCCGGAGAAAGCGTTCCAAATCTGATCAAGGACATCGCGATAAAGATTCAGTTGGATCAGTCAGCGAGCCAGGTTCGTTTTGCGCGACTCGTATCTCAACATGGAAGTCTGGATGATACGTCTAACGTCTCCGTCACACTTGAGCCCTAGAGCGCGTTCTGCGCAACGCCTCCACAAGAAGGGTAGGACTTTGACTATATTGAAAGCACTAATATGGTAGAAAACCTCGTAGACACACCGCTGATTTATGCTGCGCTGTTCAACTTCGTGGTGTGGCTTGCGGTCGGCTTTGTGGTTGTCAAAGTCTGGCGCGCCCCAGTCTATCATCCCTTTGTGATATACCTGCTCTACCACTTCGTAGGGTTCATTGTTCGACCGCTTCTGATCTATCTTGACGGGAAATCATTCATCTGGCTGCGCGTCGGGATCACACCGACCTCCGAGGACATCATCCGCGTAACGGCGATTGCGAATGTTGCTCTTATTGCCGCGTTCCTCGGGTTTACGTTTGCAAAACGCGCCAAGAGCATCATTCCAACATTCGCTCCGGTTCGCTTTGTCGTCCTGCGGCCCGTCGCCTTCTATGCCGCAGTCTTTGTGCTGGGCGTGGCCGGACTCTACGGCACGTATCGGGCCTACGGCGACGCTGGGCTCCAGTCGGTCAATGCGTTTCAAGTTACGCGAGACGCAGAGGGTGGACAGCGTCTCGTTGGCATATCCGGATACACCTTGGCGCTCGCCGAATTTCTTCCTATCATTTGCATCATGCTGTATCTGTGCAAAGGGTCGATCAGGACGCTCTCGATCTTTTTCATAGCGGCATTCGTCGCTCTTCGCGCGTATATTGGCGCACAGCGGCTTTCGTTCGTCGTCGTTCTCGTCAGCGTATTTTTTGTGTCGCTCATCGAGGCTCGAAGGCGATATCCAGGTGCTTTGATCATCATTGGAGTCTTGCTCGGTGCTCTGTTGTTCGACATCGTCGGGCATGATCGCTATGTGGTGCGCCGGGTTGTGCTTGGCGATGCGGATATTTCGTCGATATGGACATCCTACGTGGCTGACCGCGGCAGCAAGAGCTCAATGGACGTCGTTGAGTTCGATAGCGCGACCGTAGCGGCGATGGTTGTCGACGAGCGGGCGGGTTATTCTTACGGCACGCAATATCTTCGGTTGTTATATTGGCCAATTCCCCGGCAACTCTGGCCGGACAAGCCGGTATTCACGTCAATCGTGAATCTCAATGAGTATGGAAACTTCTCGTCGATGACTACCACTCTCTATGTCGACGTTTACATGGTCTACGGGTTCGTTTCGTTGATCCCTATGATGTTCCTCTTGGGGGTTGTTCAGAGTCGTCTCTATGACGCGGCGGTAAGGACGACAAGTCCTCTCCTGTTCACCTTTTTCTGGATATTCCTCATCTATTTCAAAACTATCTTGAGAGACGGGGGCGTAACCGTAGTGTACTTCTGGGCCTTCTCGATGATCGCAGCTGCTATCTTGATCGTTGTCGGAGGGATCAGGCTACGTCGTGAGACGACGGGTGCGCGAGCGCGACAAGATTATCCGGCGGCAACAGCATTGCGTCCCAGTGGCTAGGCGGCCGTATTAACTTGAAGCGTCGTTCTAGGTCTTCAGTTGCCGGCCGGATCACGAAAACAATTGCTTCGCGATTGCAGAGCTGGATGAATGAACGGCCCCGTATGCGTCAATGCAGGAACGACGTTCGCCACGGAGGTTGGTCAGCTGCCCGGCCGCTTGTCGCAGATAGTCGACTGAATCCTGGACAAAGTTTGAGTCTGTCGGAACGATCAACCCGTTCGTTCCAACTTGGCTCGTTATACAGCCCCGATCGAACGCGATGATGAGATTGCCCGCTGACAAAGCTTCAAACACGACGGTCGGTTCGGCCTCGTGCGAGTACTGCGTCGGAAAGACGAAAATGTCGATATCCCGGTAGAACGTGTTTTTCGAGGATCCGTAAAGGGGTCCCCGATACTCAAGGGCGTCGCGCAGATCGCGAGTTGCATCCTCCACCAGCTTGCGATCTGCCTCACCCGCAATTGGTCCGGCAAGAATTGCCTTCATGCCAAGACCTTGGGTTCGTGCAGAACGTACCAGTTCCAGAAACGTATGGAGCCCCTTCTCTTTGGTGAGATTGCTAAGAAGCCCGATGGTGAGCGGTCCGGTCAGAGTCTGGAAGTCCCAATCGGGCTCGACGAAGGCCGAGTTCGAAAGGATGCAAGCCTTTGGCTCGACACCATAAGCCGAAGCAAATTTGGTGCTCATGATGGGGCATAAGAACACGTGCGTAAGAGCCGGTCCGCCGGCACGCAAAAGCAGGCGCAGGAGTGCTCTCGGTCGGTCGATGTAGGCAAAGCTGTGGTGATGTAGAACGGTCGGATAGCTGCAGACGCGAGCCAAAGCGGCGAGGAAGATAATATACGCCAAGCCCCAATCGCCTTCGCACACCAGATAACAGCGACGACCGGTCCTGAAGGTATGCCTCAATAGAACGGCGCCCGCAGCGAGTACCCGAAGGGCTCTACGGATGTGCTTTGATAGTCCCGTCTGCCCGGGCTCAGCAGCGATATTCGCTGTACGGACGGGGTGCGTGCCTTTGATGGCATCGATCATGCGGGCCGTAATGTAGGATAGTCCGGTTACGGGGGGCGGCAGCTGACCAATTGCCACTACGAAGTCGTCGTTTGAAGTCACGACGCCAAGGCCCGCTTGAACATGAAGTCAGCCTGGAGAGGACCTCTCGTTGGATCGACGTGCTGGTTGAAGACGCCCCGGATCTCAAAGCCCCGGTGTCGAAGAAAATCGATGACCTCGCCGACCAGCGCCTGGCCCTCGTAGAGCTCCATATAGGAGGCCTCGACATAGAGGGTATCAAAGGATGAGAGGAGTTCCTCGCAACCGCGCAGCACATCGAGCTCGAAACCTTGAACATCGATTTTGAGGAGCGCGGGAAACGCGATCTGATCCTCTCGCAAGAGAGTCGCCAATCGACGCAGTTCGACTTTCTTTGTCGTATTCACTTTTGTTCCGAACACGTCAACCTGCGTAGGTGCCGGTGCAAATATCGAGGATGAGTCGTTCGCGTTGGTCACATTCATGAGGGCATCGGTATCGGCAGGCCCGACCCCACAACGAAAAAGATGAACATTCGGATCACTTCTAAAGATGGTGCTGAATGTGTCCCAGCAATCCTCAAGCGGCTCGAAACTGAAGATGTTGGCTTCCGGATACTGCTCGCGTACGAACAGTGCAAACTGACCGACGTTGGCTCCTATGTCGACAATGGTCCTATACGGGACCCCCTCGAGTGCCGAGCGGTGTTCAATGCTTGCGGCGACCCCCCGCTTAAGGGCTCGCCGACCTGACGACGAACCGACGGCGTGTAGGAGCTTGCGGACCCGGACGATAAACAGATTCATTGATCAACGTAACGGTGAGAGGACGGGTCAGTAGGCGGTAGGGCGACCGAACGTGACAATTGCTGTTCCCAGCATGATTCTTACGTCCAACCACAAGCTCCAATTATTGATGTACCAGAGATCATATTCCACGCGCTTCTGCATCAGCTCGAGCGTGCGGGTTTCTCCGCGGTAACCATTAACCTGGGCCCAGCCGGTGATGCCGGGCTTGACGTGGTGGCGGAAGGCGTAGTTGCCGATGATCTGCTCATATTCGGTGTTGTGGGCGGCCGCGTGCGGGCGGGGGCCGACCAGCGACATGTCGCCCTTGAGCACGTTGAGAAGCTGCGGCAGCTCGTCGATTGAGGTCTTACGCAGCCATTTGCCGATTGGCGTGACGCGTGGGTCGTTCTTCTGCGCCTGGACGATGGTCGGGCCGTCCTCCAGCACGCGCATGGTGCGGAACTTGAAGATCTTGAACGCGCGCCCGCCAAAGCCGTGGCGGGTCTGACGAAAGAACACCGGGCCCTTCGAGGTCAGCTTGATCAGGATCGCAGTCACCAGCATCACGGGCGCGAACACCAGGAGCGCAAAGCTCGCGCCGACGAGATCCAGCGCCCGCTTGAGCGCACGTTCGCGAAAGGTCAGCGGCGCGCGGCGCAGCTCGGCGGTGAAGGTGTTGCCGGTGCCTTCAAGCGGATAGCGCAGGAAGCGCGCCGTGTTGGCGTCCGGCACCAGATGCACCGGGACGGGGAGGATCTTCAGCGCGTCCAGGATGCTGTCGATCGCGTGCTGCCGGCTCCAGTTCATCAGCAGGAAGACGTGCTCGATCCGGTTTTCGCGCGCATAAGTGATCAGCTCCTCGAAGCGCGGCGCCTGCGAGGAGAGCAGCAGCGGCGAGGCGAGCTCCTTGGCGGGAATCTCCATCACCCGCATCAGGCGGTAGCCGTGCTGGCCGAGGTCGTCGACCGCGTTGGACGAGGTGGCAAGGCCGAACTCGGCGATCATGATCGCGCGGCCGTTGGCGAAGGCGCCGGTGCGTAAGCCATGCGCGGTCCAGCGCGCGGCCGCGGTCTTCCAGGCGAGCAGAACGGAGAGGCCGACCAGATAAAACGAGATGGTGGTGCCGCGGGAGAACTCGTCGCTGACCTTCATCGTGAAGGCGATCGCCAGCAGCGCGCCGAACAGGCCGGTCCACGTCGTCAGCGTCATCCGGAATGTGCGGGCTAAGTCAGTGATGGCTTTCAGGCGGTAGCCGTGCTGCACGATGGTCAGAAGGATGAAATTGATTGCGACCAGGACGCTGGCCGCCGCATAGACATCCGCCTTGCCGAGCGTACCGGCGGTCGCGATGTGATAGCCGACCGCGCAGCCGATCCCGCTGAACACGATCAGCGCCGCATCGACCACGGCCATCAACCGCTCGACAACCACGGGACGCAGCCAGCTCGGCGCATAGCCTGTTGCCGGGGATAGCTCGACCGCAGCAATTTCCGTCGTAGAATCAGGGACGGGCACCGGTCGAGTGGAAAGAATCGTCATCTTGCCAAGCCCATTGACGCAAAATTCATTATCCGAACGCGCCGTGCTATCGGTCAAAATCGCTTTTAAAACAAGGCGAAGGGAAAATTAACCTTACCCCAGAAGCTTCATTGTAGCCCATCTCGCCTCGACTGATATGCTAAATTTCACAACCCGTTAGGAAGTTCTCGTTGCCCCGAACCCAGTCCCGGCGGCGGACCCGGCCGAAAGGGAGGCGTTACCTTGCCATTGGCCTCGCTGCGGCGGCATTGGTGGGGACCGCGCTGCTGCTTCTTCGCCCCGATGCGGCCCCCATACGAACTCCGACGGCCTCCGCGGCCGTCGCGGTCAAACTCCTCCTGGACGGGCCATATGGCGCGCGGTTTGCCGGCGAACTCTCTGCATCGAGGCAGGGGTACTTCTCCTCCCGCATCGAAATGGCGGCCCTGCCCGAAGACCCAGAGTTCGTCCAGACGATTGCACGCCAACGTGCCATCGGCGTGACGAGCGGCCAGAAGTTCCTGCTGGCGAGTTGGCGCGGCGTCCCTGTGACTGCGTTTGCGGCAAGCTTCCTCGATACCTCTGTCGCGATTTTCACGCTTGAAGCCTCGGGATTGCGGCGTCCGGCCGACCTGGTCGGAAAGCGAGTCGGATACCGTAGGGCGAGTGAGGGCGACGTCGTTTTCGACGCCATGATGGCGCAGCTCGGGCTTCCCCGCAGCCAGATTACCAAGGTGCCAGACCGCGACAGCTTCGAAGCTCTGCGGGGCGGGCAGGTAGATGCCATCATCGCCGCCATCGACGAGCAACCGGATCCATCCAGTTCGACGTTCACGAAGCTGAATGTCATCAAACCGCAAGACTACGGCATCCATGTTCCTGGCTTGGTCTACTTCGCGAGTAACGCTCTCGTCCATGAACAGCCATCCATGATTGCCGATGTCCTTCAGGGCCTCATCAGAGGATGGCAATTTACCTACGCGGACTATGCACGGAGCGTGCCCGTTCTGGCCGGCGCCGGGCCGGCCAGGCTGAATTCAGAGCGGCTGAAATTCGAGCTGCAGCAGCTACGTCCGCTCGTATTGCCGACAGGGGGGCGCATCGGCGATTACGACGAAAGCCGTTGGCGGACGCTTCGGGACATTCTCCTCTTCGCCAAGCTTGGCGAAGAGGACGTGCCGCTGGCCCAGACCGTCAACTATCAGTTCCTTCGAGATGTGTACCGACGTTCACCCGACCTTGCTGCCCCGGGCGCCTGGAGCGAGGAAAAATAGGACCAAGAAGCCACAGTTGCCCGCCATATCGCTATAAAGGCCCTCCCCAAGCTGCGCCGTCGGTTGCCTTTTTGGCCCTAGCCTTGGTAATCTAGGCTTTACTATTTAGGCTGGTTCGCGGTGGTCCTCGGGTTGCGGCCTAGTGGGGCGCGGGGAATGGACCAAATCCGCAGGGGCGAGGAGCTTTTTTGGGATGTTTAAGACCTTGATGCGAGCAGGCCTTTTGGCCGCCACCGTTTCCTTCTGCGCAGCGAGCGGAGCAAGCGCGGCGATGCAAATGCCGGCGCCGGCGACCCTGCTCACGGGTGCAAGCCAGGCGACGCCTGTCACGTTCTGGGCGCAGCCCTACCCATATAGATATGTGCCGTCGCGCCATTGCCCCTTGGTGCGGGTCGAGACGCCCTATGGCTGGTATATGGACCGCGTTTGCGCGCCCGTCGGCCCTGTCCTGCGTCGGGCATATTGAGCTTCGGCTGACCTGAGCGGCGAGCGCCGCTTTTCAGAAGATTTACAAGGCAGCCGCACAGCTCATGCGGCTGCCTTGCTCATTTTTGTTTCGCCGTGTGCTGCTCTTTTGTGCGCGCAGCACGGGTTCACCATGAATATCTTTGTCGGGCCGGGATAGGCTGTTGCATGGTGAAGATTGTGTTACCAGTTTGGCGGGCTGCATCGGCAGCGTGATTGCGTAATGCGGCGGTAGCCGGATCTCACGGAAGTGACGATCCGGCCAATCCAACGCCGGTAGAGGATACGATGACAGGGGTTTCAACCTACGATCTCACGGGCAAACGTGTCTTCGTCGCGGGTCACCGCGGCATGGTGGGATCAGCTGTCGTCCGAAGGCTCGCGTCAGAGAATTGCACCGTGCTGGTCGCCGACCGGCGTGAGCTTGATCTGACCAAGGAAGAGCCCACGCTGAAATGGCTCGAGGCCAATCGTCCAGAGGTCGTCGTTCACGCCGCGGCAAAGGTCGGTGGTATCGCAGCCAACAATAATTTCCCGGTCGACTTTCTCTGCGACAACCTTGCGCTGGAATTGAGCGTGATCCGTGCAAGTCACGCGGTTGGTGTGCGGCGCCTGCTGTTCCTCGGCTCGTCGTGCATCTATCCCAAGCACGCCAAGCAGCCGATCGCCGAAAGCGAATTGTTGACCGGGCCGCTCGAGCCGACCAACGAGTGGTATGCGATCGCCAAGATTGCCGGCCTCAAGATGTGCCAGGCGTATCGTCGGCAATATGGCGACGATTTCATCTCGGTAATGCCGACCAATCTCTACGGCCGCGGCGACAATTATCATCCCGATCATAGTCACGTCCCGGCCGCGTTGATCCGGCGCTTCCATGAAGCCAAGCTGGCCAATGCAACCAGCGTCTCGGTGTGGGGCACCGGCACACCGCTCCGCGAATTCCTCAACGTCGACGATTTTGCCGATGCCTGCGTCTTCCTTCTGAAGAACTATTCAAGCGATCTTCCGATCAATGTCGGCAGCGGCGACGAATTGTCGATCGCCGATTTTGCGAGGACAGTCGCGGAGGTCGTGGGCTATCAGGGCGAGCTCGCGTTCGATACGTCAAAGCCTGACGGCACGCCACGCAAGCTGCTCGATAGCTCGAGAATTCGAGGGCTTGGCTGGCGACCGAATGTCGCTCTGCGGGCCGGTCTCGCGGCCGCCTACGCAGACTTTTTAAAGGGCTCTGGACGTCATCTGGAAGTCAGCGCGACGCGCTGAGAAAAACTACGTAAGACTACAAGAAACTTTTTTATTCTGAACTTTTGATTTGGGCGGGGCTTTATGCGTGTTCTCTTGGTCGGCATCAACTATGCCCCCGATCTGATCGGTGTGGCAAAATACAACGCTGAGCTCTGCGAAAGCTTGGCCGCCGAAGGTCATGAAGTCAGGGTCATTACGGCACCGCCCTATTATCCAGCCTGGAAGATTCCTCCGGCGTTCAAGTCGTCGTACTTCAGGTCGAGAGATATTCACGGCGTTCGCGTGACACGTACGCCGATTTATGTGCCCGGACATCCCTCGGGCGCCAAGCGGCTGGTTCATCACGCTTCATTCGCGCTTACGAGCGGGGCGCCGGTCCTCGTTGAGGCGCTATCCTGGCGCCCCGACGTTATGATCGCCGTCGCACCATCATTAATGTCGGCTGCCTTCGTCTCATTCGTCGCTCGTTGCGTCGGCGCCAAATCATGGCTTCATGTGCAGGACTTCGAGGTGGACGCGGCATTTGATCTTGGTCTGCTACGCAATCCTAACTTGCGAAAATGGATGCTTCGAGCCGAAGCGGCGATCCTCAAATCGTTCGACCATGTTTCAACCATCTCTCAAGCGATGGTGGACCGGTTGAGAATCAAGGGGTTGAGTCCTGACAAGACAGCCGAGGTGAGAAACTGGATTGACACCAACGCGATCTGCCCGGGTTCGCGAATGACCAAATACCGTCAGCAGCTGAAGCTGGGCGCGGCCGATATCGTTGCGCTCTACTCCGGAACAATGTCGAACAAGCAAGGCCTTGAACTCGTGATCGAAGCTGCGATCGGTTTGGAGGAGAGCCATCCTCATATCCACTTCATCCTTGCAGGCGAGGGGCCACATAAAATGAGGCTGGAGCAGCTTGCTGCCGGACGTCGCAATGTCCATTTTCTCGGGCTTCAGCCCAACGAAAGTTTCAATCAATTGATGGCCACGGCCGATTTTCATCTGATCCCGCAGAAAGCCGAGGCCGCCGATCTGGTGTTGCCCTCCAAGCTTGGCGCGATCTTCGCGTCGGCTCGGCCGGTCATTGCGATGGCTGAAGAAGGCACGGGCCTCGCGGCGGAAGTCACGGATGCGGGCCTGGTGATCCCACCCGGAGATTCGTCCGCGCTTGAGCTTGCAATTTGCCAGCTCAGCGAGGCGCCGGCTCTCCGTGAGCATTACGGCGAAGAAGGAAGAAGGCGCGCGCTTGATCGTTGGGATCGACGCGCAATTGTGCACCGGTGGTCGGAGGCCATGGCAGGGCAGGGCAGTGCGACAGGGCAGAAGAATGTCGACTCGAAAAACGCTGCCGGCGACATTGGGCTTCCAGTGGAGGATGCCGTTCGGTCACCTTAAAGCATCTGATCTCAATTCGTTGTCGTCCAAAAAAATGAGCGCCGCGATGGGCGCTCATCTGGCTTCTTGCCTTGCTGGCCGATCTGCCAGGACTACTCGTGGCGCGGGAAATACCTAAAGCCGTGCTGCTTAATCAGCTCATCGCGTTTTGCGGATTCGAGATCTTCCTTCATCATCTCGCGAACGAGGCTCTCGAATGAGGTCTGGGGCTGCCAGCCGAGTCTTTCTTTCGCCTTGGACGGATCGCCAAGCAAAGTGGCGACCTCTGTTGGGCGGAAATAGCGCGGGTCGACCGACACCACGCATTTTCCGTTTGCAACATTGTAACCCTTCTCGTCGACGCCGGCCCCCTCCCATCGGATCTGCATGCCGACTTCGCTCGCCGCCACGTTAACGAAATCTCGAACCGAATGTTGAACACCGGTCGCGATGACGAAATCTTCCGGCTTTTCTTGTTGCAACATAAGCCACTGCATCTCGACATAGTCGCGCGCGTGTCCCCAATCGCGCAATGCATCGAGATTGCCGAGATACAACCGCTCCTGCAGGCCCAGATGGATCCGGGCCAATGCCCGCGTGATTTTTCGGGTGACGAAAGTCTCACCCCGGACGGGAGATTCGTGATTGAAGAGAATGCCGTTGCAGGCATACATCCCGTAAGCTTCACGGTAATTGACCGTGATCCAGTAGGCATAGAGCTTGGCGACGGCGTACGGCGACCGCGGGTAGAAAGGAGTGGTCTCCTTTTGCGGGATTTCCTGGACCAGACCGTACAGTTCCGAGGTCGATGCCTGGTAAAATCGGGTCGTCTTTTCCAGTCCAACGATCCGCATGGCCTCGAGAATTCGAAGTGTGCCCAGGCCGTCGGAGTTCGCCGTATACTCCGGCTCCTCGAATGAAACGGCCACGTGACTCTGCGCCGCGAGATTGTAGATCTCGTCCGGCTGCACCTGGCCGACAATCCGGATCAGGCTCGAGGAGTCCGTCAGATCGCCATAGTGGAGCCGAAAGGGCGGGTCAGGCTCGTGCGGATCGAGATACAGATGATCGATGCGATCGGTGTTAAACAGCGAGGTCCGGCGCTTGATGCCGTGGACCTCGTATCCCTTCTGCAAAAGAAGTTCGGCCAAATAGGCGCCGTCCTGGCCAGTGACGCCGGTAATAAGTGCTCGTTTCTTTGTCATATCAGTCCCAAAGATGGAAATTGGTGCTTACACGAAATTGACCTGGTTAGGGAGGGCGAAATGGAGCGAAAATCAAGCTTAGATTAACAGCGTTTGGCTCCAGCCGGCGCGCCAAAGGATCTCCTCCGAGTACGTGCGAGGCGCAGTGCCGTTCAAGGTGTCCGTCCCTCGTTTGATCGTAGTCGGGCGAGAGGCCTCCAAACCGCGGAAAGAACTAGATCGGATTCTTGACCATATGAGGCTTGGCCCCGTTGATCAGAAGGCCAGCTAGAAGGTCGCGACTTCCCGTGTCCACCGTTGTGGATCCGTTCCCGACTCCGCACGCAGGATAGTGAACCGATCCAAAGCATCTACAAGCGGCGTGACCACTGGACTCAGATTATCGAGTACGAGGACTGCTCTTCCCTCACGCACGAGCAGCACAAGATGGTGCTCTCCAGTCGCTCGCACGACGACCTCTGCGAGAAGGAGGGCCGAGCTGGGCCAGCCGGATCGCAGCAGCAGATGCCGCTTGGTGACGGCATAGTCGCCGCAATTGCCCTCGTCAGGGAATATCTGCCATTCCGCGTCACGTCGGCTTGCGGGCGGATCCTTCGGCGCTATGCCGAAGTTCACGATTGAATTGATTTGTGCGAGTTCTCGCCAACGCTGAATTGAGGAACGGAAATCTCGGACCCTGCGGTCGTCGTGACGCTGGCAATCGTCGGGATATTGAATGCAGAATTGTGAGAATGACAGCGGTGGCGTCACCGCTTGGGATTCGTAGTTCGAATAGGCGGGCTGGCTGCAAACGCAATACATTATGGCCAGCATGCGGACCGCATGCCTGATCATCAAAACTTCGCCTGGCATTCCTGATTGCTAGGCGAAGTATATTGCGATGCGGTGGAAGCGCTACGATAATTGTGAGGCAATCGATGCACAATCGTGGAGCAGCGTGCGCGCGCTTGATCTGAACGAGGTGAAGGCGGCCAGGGTATAGGAGTCTGTGGCCTCGAACACCTGCAAGATTTGGAGGTGTCTGCTCCCGCTCTGTCGTATGAAGCTGCTTGCGGAATGAAGCTAGGGTCCGTGCAAGACCTCGTCCGGATGTCCTCTTCGCCGGAACGTGACGTAAATCTTGGTGCAAAAAGCACAGTTGGAGGAACGGCTCCACAGGATCGCCGTCCATACCCGCCCGTTCGTCCCAAATACCGAAATCCGAAGAACCCGTCGGAGAATGGTGCGGTCGCGGCAGGCTACCGCGGTGGCTCCAACCGCAGCTCCGAGGCGGTCGGCAGTTAGACGATTTCCTCATCGAGCGGGCTTCGGTTCAAAAGCGCGAGACAAATTGAGCGGTGGGTCGCGATCGCGTCGGAAACGCGAAATACTGATCTGCCCACCTGATCAAGGTAAGCAGTTCAAAGCCCCGGCGTCGCCCGGGGCTTTTTGTTATCAGGTGGTGAGCAAGCTCCCCAGGGGAGCCAGCAATTCCGCGTCGGGGCCTTCAGGTACCCGTGAGCGGGCAAACGAGCGATAGGATGGAGGCCGGCGGAAGGCCTGACGATGTCAGTTTTTGGCCCGAAGCTGCCCCGGCTGAGCGCGGACCAAGGGTCCGCTTCAAGGGGAGAACGGACAGTTGCCGGCCTAGCTTCGTTCGTCCACCTGTGACCCTGAGCAGACCTCAGCTCCTTATAATTTCGGGGACGTCTCCTCGCGTCCCATTCGCGAATGACGCCGCGCGCTCTTCGGCCTGCGCTCAGCGAGGCGGCGCGGACTAGATATGCTGACGTTGAGTTTCTTCGCATTTGGATCCAAAGCCGGTCGGGCTCCGGCCCATTGCGATGCGGTATTTCTCGGCGCGACAATCTGTATCGCGCGCGACGAACAGCTGACCTATACTCACTTAGCCGCCTTACGACCTTGAGGGCCTGCCCATGAAGTGGCGAGGATTGATTGCACTTTTCGGCGTCGCGGCAATTGTCTTCCCTTGCGCGGCATACGCGCAAAAGGGCGCACTTCCAACAATTGGCTATCTTGGCTTCGACTCAGCCGACAAAAGTAAGGAGTTGCTCGACGCCTTTCGGGATGGTCTCCGCACCAAGGGCCTTGTAGAAGGCCAGAACGTCACCATCGAGTATCGCTTCGCGGATGGAAAGTATGATCGCTTTCCGGAATTGATCGCAGATCTGATTCAGGATCGCGTTCGAGTGATCGTCGCTGCCACTGGTACAAACGGAGTCTTGGCGACAACGAAAGCGACTAAGACGATTCCGATCGTGTTTGCAATTGCCATGGACCCGGTACTTCTTGGCGTTGTTTCCAGTTTGAACAGGCCGGGAGGAAACGCGACTGGCGTGAGCATGTACACTCCGCAACTGACCGCCAAGCGACTTGAGTTATTGGCAGAGTTGACACCGGGAGGCGGAACAATCGCTACGCTGGTAAATCCAACGAATCCAAACGCGAATGTAGTGGTATCGGATGCCGAAGCTGCGGCCAAGTCGCTTGGCCGAGAAATTCACGTCCTGGAGGCGAGCACCGATGAGCAAATTTATGCTGCCTTCGGCGAAATCAGAAACCGGAAGCATGCCGCGCTTCTTGTCAGTCCAGATGCATTCTATATTGCACGCCGAGAGCAACTCGCAGCGTTGTGCGAGCAGTATCGGATCCCCGCGACTTATGAATGGTCATTTTTCGTCAAATCCGGCGGACTTATGAGTTATTCGCCCCGCATCACCGATGTTCAGCGTCAGCTTGCCGACTATACAGCAAAAATTCTGAGCGGCGCTCGACCCGCCGACCTTCCGATTGAACAGCCGACTAGATTCGAGTTGGCGATCAATATCAAAACAGCAAAGAACATCGGCCTTACTATCCCGCCCTATCTCCTCGCTCGCGCCGACGAAGTGATCGAGTGACGCATGCCTCTGCTCCTAGCCCTGAGGCGAAGACCGCGGTTCAGCCCGGCATATCAGCAGTTAAGGCACCCCCGGACGTGCCGAGAACGCGACTAGATCGACACGATTGACCCAGGGCGGGCATACTGTTTGTAACTTCGATGTCGGCGTTGCGCTGTTTAGGGAACGTGGACCGCGGCTCGACTGAGGTTTACGCCATGGAGGCGCACCTAGCTTCAACGGAACTGGAACAATGTCCGGGCGATCTGATTGGGAAATTGTTGCGGCTGATGAGAGAGACAAGGAAGTATTCCTGGACAAGCGTGTTTATCAGTGAGGAACAGCAAATGGATGACGAACGAAAAGCATCAAAGGCGGAGGAACGGGCCGCTGAAGGCTTGCGCGAGGCAACTGTTAAGGAAGAAGCGAAGAGCGAGAGCAAGACGGGGCACGATCTAGCCAAGGGCGCTGATCGCTTCGAAGAACGCTCTAAAAGCTCCGATGGAAAAAGCGCAGAAGAAAAACAAAAGGGTAAATGAAAGAGCAGACCTGACGCGGCGTTTCCGAGCGGGCCTCCGCAATGACCCTGGGGGCCTTTACTCACGAGGGCTACATCCGCCCTCGCTAACTTCTCGTTCTCTTATTTGGGCTTGAGAATGAGGCGATCCGGGCGTGAAGCGCGCCTGGCGTGCAGCTAACTCGCGGCCCCGGCAGCATCGAGCCGGTTCATGGATAAATCGGAGCTTGCCGGATACACGCCGCCGACGACGTGGCGATTGAAGAAGATCAGCGCGCCCGGCTTGTGGCGGGGAAATCCAGGACAAAAGCCCGCTTCCGTACCCGGCGAGGTTGCAATTGAAGGCGGGCGCCGTTCTGAACAGCTCGCTGACCTATTGTTCTCGCTGGGGACGAATATCGCACGATATTCAGAACAACCGTTGATTTTGCTCAGACTCCTGCCTGATTTTGATTCCGCCATTCGGAGGTTCGATCCCTCCCGCCCCAGCCAGATCTCAAGCTGTTGAGTTCATTCGGTAAGCAGTTGCACTTTGGGCGCGTTTGGAAACACAGATTCTAAGGCTCGGTCCAGAATCGAACTAAACGGCGTAGCCAGGCTGGCTTATCTCCGAGGCTTCCATCCCAACATATACCGCGGAAGCTG
This sequence comes from Bradyrhizobium sp. CCBAU 25360, assembly GCF_028128695.1. Lineage (NCBI taxonomy): Bacteria > Pseudomonadati > Pseudomonadota > Alphaproteobacteria > Hyphomicrobiales > Nitrobacteraceae > Bradyrhizobium > Bradyrhizobium sp. CCBAU 25360. Next base: position 581,017 of record NZ_LBJA01000043.1, on the reverse strand, counting down.
CTCGGGCAGGTCTGTTTTGCCCTCATCGTAGAATAGGGTGCTATGGCGAACGAAGCGGACAACCGGTCGAGATGCGCATGTGCGGAATTGCAGCCGTGCCGCAGTCGGCCCAGCCGGCGGCCCCAGGGGGGCGGTCGTTGCCCCGCTACCGGGGACCATTACGACTGCAAATCGCGTGGTCTTCGTTTCCTTGGCGGACCGGAACGATAAAGACCCCGCACTTTCTGCTGTTGAAAAAGCTCCCCGCATACGTCACGCAACCATTGGCTTGCCGGGTCGTGATGGAAGCGGGCGTGCCAATATTGCTTCACCGTAAAGCCGGCGATCGCCAGCGGGCAGTCGAGCACGCTCAGTCCGTAATAATGAGCCAACGTTTCGCCAATGTGCCTTGGGAGGGTAGCGATCAGGTCAGTCGTGCCGATGATCGCGGGTAGCCCCAAAAAGCCGGGTAGCTCAAGCACGACATCAAGGACTATCCGCTGCTCCCGTAGCGCGTCCGCGAGCAACTGATGTCCGGTGCCGGAGCGAATGAGGACGTGTGCCTCCCGCCTGAAATCCTTTGCGGTGATGCGCTTGCGGATCCGGGCATGTCTTGCGTTTGCCAGGCAGACCCAATCCTGCGGAAAGAGTGCCTGTTGGAAGTGCCCCGCGTCGAGGTCCGAGATGTAGCCGAGCGCCAGATCGGCCTCGCCAGACTGCAGCATTCGTGGGGTATCGCCGCCGATCTGCGCCGCCTCAATGCGGATGCCCGGCGCAACGCGACGAACGTGAGCGAGGATGGCCGGAAGCAGCGTGATGTGGCTCGCATCCGTCATGCAGATGACGAAGCGGCGCTTGGCAGTCGCCGGATCAAAGTCAGAGCGAAGCTCCGCCAGACGACGCAGCATCTCCAACGCTTGTCTGGCCGCGCCGATGAGAGCCTCGGCGCGCGGAGTCGGCAACATTCCCTGTGCTGAGCGGATGAAGAGTGGATCGTCCAGTTCCTTTCGCAGGCGTGCCAGCCAGATCGAAATGGTCGGCTGACTCTGACCGAGTTTCTCGGCTGCCTTGGTGACACTGCCCGTGGTGAACAATGCATCGAAGAGCCTGAGCAGGCGAGGCTCCAGCAGTTTCGTCTCGGGGTGATCCTGAGGTTTCATTGCAAATGACAATAATGCATATAAGAATCATAGCATATCTTAATGTCAACCAGCCTGCTACCACGCGACCAACGCCGAGAATGGCGCTGGGGGAAGCGTTCGATGAGGATCTGCTTTATCGGAGCGGGGGCCTTAGGCTCGACCATCGGCGGCACGCTGGCGCGTGGGGGAGCCGAGGTCTGGCTAATTGATCCGTTCCAGGCCCATGTTGACACAATCAACGCCCGCGGGCTTCGCATGCGCGAAGGTAGCGCCGAGACCGTCGTGACGGTCACCGCCTGCACGTCCGCGGCCCAGGTCGGCGTCAAGGCTGACCTCGTCATCGTCCTCGTCAAATCCTACCACACGAGTGAGGCCATCCGGGCGGCCGCGCAGATCATCGGGCCGCACACGGTCGTGATGTCGCTTCAAAATGGTCTTGGCCACGAGGACATCCTGTCGGAGGAAGTTGGTCGTGACCGGGTCATGGCGGGCAAGACCTACGTTGGTGGCGTGCTGCTCGGCCCCGGTCACGTTCGCTCCGGGGTCATCGGCAAGGAAACCATCATCGGCGAGCTTGATGGACGCTTGACGGAACGCGCACGGCGAATTTCCGAGACGTTCAACCGCGCCGGCATCCTCACACTGCTCAGCGACAACATCCTGGGCACGATGTGGGACAAGCTGTTCATCAACGTTGCCGGAGGAGGAATTACTGCCATTACCGGCCTGACCTATGGCGGTCTCTATTCGCTGCCGATCCTGGAAGATTGCGCGCTGGCCGCGATCTCAGAGGGCATCGCGGTCGCGCGGGCGGCTGGCGTGAAGATCTCGATCACCGACCCGCGGCGCGCTTGGACGATGGCATCCGCTGGTCTACCGCCCGAGTTCAAGACGTCGATGTTGCAAAGTTTGCAGTCCGGCAACTTGACTGAGATCGACTACATCCACGGGTCCGTCGTGCGCTGGGGCGCCAGGCTCAACGTCCCGACCCCCGTCAATTCCACCCTTGTCGCGCTGGTCAAGGGCATCGAATACGCCCGCAGCGACTATCCTGGAAGGTCCTAAGACGATGTCGCTGCCCCGTGCCTACATCGAACACGTCGCCATCCGTGTGCCGGACGTTGATCGTCACGTTGGTTTCTTTCGTGAGGTGCTTGGTCTTCCCATTCGCGACGAGCAACCCGCCGATGGTGCCCGCCCGCGTCAGGTATGGGTGCTCGGAAGCGTGCAACTCATCGAGGATCCGAACTTCGTCGGACCGGAGGGGCGCCTCGCCCATCTCGGGATCATGGTCGACGACTACGAAGGTGTGCTCGCCCGTGCCGCCGCCTGGGGCGCCAAGGCGCTGCCTACGGGACCGAACTGGCTCGAACTGCCGGGCGGGCTGAACGTCGAAATCTTGCAAGCCAGTGCAGGCGCTGTGGAAGCGGCCCTGGCGATCAATCCACGGGCCTAAGGAACACGCGACATGACCGATGAGCGCTACTGGGACGATGCCAAGGTCGGCGACGAATGCGTCACTCCCTCAGTGACGGTTACCGAAATGATGGTGAATGCCTACGCAGAACTGACGGGCGACTTCACGCCTGTTCATGTCGACGAGGAATACGCCAAGACCACACCATTCGGTACGCGCGTCGCGCACGGGCTGTTTGGTCTGTCGCTGGCCGACGGTTTGAAGACCCGTGCCGACTACCGCTTCCTTCCCGGAATGTCGCTGGGCTGGACGTGGGATTTCAAGCTGCCGATCAAGCTCGGAGATACCGTGCATGTGAAGTTCCGCGTTGGATCAATGCGCGCCACGAAGCGGGAAGGGTGGGGCATCGTGGTGCTGCCCTCGGAGCTGATCAACCAGCGCGGCGAAGTGGTGCAGCTAGGCGAGCACCGGCTGATGATTCCCATGCGGTCGAAGACTAGCGTCGCGGGAGAGCGGGCATGACCGCGCAGGATCTGCCGCTCAAGGGCATTCGCGTCATCGACTACAGCCATTTCCTGGCAGGCCCGTTCATGGGCCGTTGCCTTGCCGCGATGGGCGCCGAGGTCATCAAGGTGGAGCGTCCGACGGCAGGCGATGCGGGCCGCGCCCATGGCTATTTCAAGGACGGACAGTCCGGCTACTTCCTGCAGCAGAACATGGGCAAGCAGGGAGTGTGCATCGACCTGCGCGATAAGCGCGGTCTTGACATGATGATGAAGCTGGTCGACACGGCCGACGTCTTCATCGAGAACTACCGCCCCGGCGCGCTCGATCGACTCGGGCTCGGCTACAAGGCGCTGTCGGCGCGCAATCCCGGGCTGATCTACTGCTCGGTCTCCGCCTATGGCCACACCGGTCCCTATGCCGACCGTCCGGGCTTCGGCCTGATCGCAGAGGCGATGTCGGGCGCTTTGGCGCAGCTGGGCTGCCCCGGCGAAGCGCCGCCGCTGCTGCGGATGCCACTCGCCGACATGTATACCGGCATTCACGGTGTGGCTGCCATCAATGCCGCGCTGGTCGGCCGCGCGTCGTCCGGGCGCGGTCAACACATCGATCTGGCGCTGTACGACTGCATGGTCTCGATGCACGACTATGCAGTGCAGCGCTACTTCCTCTCCGGCGGTACCGATCTGCCGAAGCAGACTGGAAGCGGACAGCCAGACTCGACCGTCTACGGCGTCTTTCCGGCAAGGGACGGCAATCTTGTCATCGCCGCGCAAGTTGATGATGCGTGGCGACGATTGGCGAGCCTGATCGGAGGAGACGCGCTGGCATCCGACGAACGCTTCACCACGCCTGCTGCGCGCAACGCCCACTATACTGAAGCTATGGAGATTGTGCGCACCTGGACGCTGTCGCAGCCCTCTCGGGACGTCTGTCTTGCGGCACTCGACGAAGCAGGCGTGCCGTCCGCTCCCGTGCAGACCATCGAAGAGGTCGTGAAGGATCCGCAGATCCACGCGCGCGGCATGCTGGTCGAGCAGGAACATCCTGTGCTCGGCAAGGTGACGTTACCGAACTTGCCCTTCCGCTTCTCCAACTGCGACACCACGGTGCGAATTCCGGCGCCGCTGCTCGGCCAGGACAATCGCCGCATTGCAGAGTCGCTGGGACTTTCGGCCGAGCTCGTCGAGGCGATGGTGCGTGACGGGGTCCTCTACAACGAACTCGCAGTGCAGGAGTGAGCGATGAGCGACCGTTATGCGGTGATCGGCAACCCGATCGGCTTCAGCAAATCACCTCACATCCATGGCACTTTCGCCAGAATGACAGGACAGGACCTTGTCTATGAGGCGATCGAGGGTCCCCTCAATGGCTTCAGCGGGCGGGTTGATCAATTCCGGACCGAGGGCGCCAAGGGACTGAACATCACTGCCCCGTTCAAGCTCGATGCCTTCGCCTACGCAAACGAGCTTTCAGAGAACGCCGACCGAGCTGGCGCCGTAAACTGCCTGAAGTTCGACGGCCATCGGATCATTGGCGAGAATTTTGACGGGATCGGCCTTGTGCGCGACATCACCATCAATCTCGGCGTCAAAATGGCCGGCCAGCGAGTCCTGATGCTCGGTGCCGGGGGCGCGGCGCGTGGCGCGCTGCTGCCGTTCCTGCGCCAGGAGCCGTCCGAGCTGGTTCTCGTCAATCGTACCTTATCGAAGGCTGTGGCATTGGCCGAAGAGTTTGCCGGTTGTGGTCCCCTGATCGTCAGCGGCTATGCTGAACTGGCCGATCTTGCCGAGGGTTATGACGTCGTGGTTAACGCGACATCGGCCAGCCTGCGAGGTGAGATGCCGCCACTTCCCGGCAATGTCTTCCGCGGTGCGAAGTTGGCGTACGAACTTGCCTACGGCAAGGGATTGACTCCCTTTCTGCAAGCGGCCCGCGCCGAAGGCGTAGCCAAGCTCGCCGACGGCGTCGGCATGCTGGTGGAGCAGGCGGCAGAAGCTTTTGCCTGGTGGCGCGGCGTTCGACCGAGCACGGCTCAGGTCATCGCCGAGCTGACCCTACCATTGCGCTGACGGGCTATGCCGAGCATTCAACCCAAACCCAGCTTCCTCGTCGGCCTGATCGGCAGCGGCATTGCTGCGTCCCGCACGCCGCCCATGCACGAAGCGGCCGCTGACGCCGCTGGCATCCGCTATCTCTACAGGAAGATCGATCTGGCCGAGTTGAAGCTCGGTGCGGAGGCATTGCCGGAATTGCTCACGGCCGCGAGGCGGATGGGCTTTGACGGGCTGAACGTGACCCATCCCTGCAAGCAGGCGATCATTCCGCTGTTGGAAGAGCTTTCGCCTGACGCGCAGGCGCTTGGTGCCGTGAACACCGTGGTTATCAGGAACGGTCGAATGATCGGCCACAACACCGACTGGTTCGGCTTCGCCGAGAACTTTCGCCGCAACATGCAAGGCGCGTCGCTCGGTCGTGTCGTCCAATTCGGCGCCGGCGGCGCAGGCGCGGCAGTCGCTTTTGCGCTGATGAAACTCGGCGTGCAGGAGTTGATCATTGTCGACTTGGACCTGGCCAAGGCGCAGAGTGTGGTCGACGGCTTGTCCCCCCGATTTGCAGAGGGGCGCTTGAAGGCCGGCCAGGATGTTGCAGCGGCCGTGGCTGCCGCAGACGGAATTGTCAACGCGACTCCGATCGGCATGGACAAGTATCCGGGCACACCGCTGCCGACGGCCTTGCTGCGTCCCGATCTATGGGTCGCCGAGATCGTCTATTTCCCGCTGGAAACCGCACTGCTGCGCGCGGCCCGTACCCTCGGTTGCCGCACCGTCGACGGTGGCGGCATGGCGATCTTCCAGGGCACCGAAGCTTTCCGCCTGTTCACGGGCGTTTCACCCGATCCAGACGTCTTCTTCTCAACTTTCGCATCCCTGGGAGGGTGACACCCGGCCGATGGGCGAGCGGCACGCACAACGCCCGAGAGGAAACGCAAGATGGGCTATACGCTCGATTTCTCGGTGGTTTGGCATGCCATGCCCGCGCTGCTGTGGGGGTGCGTGGGCACGTTAGGTCTGGCGCTTGCCGGCATGACACTGGCGATGATCATCGGCGTCGCCGGCGTCGCGGCACGCGATTCGAAGGCGGCTTGGTTACGTGCCATCGTGATCGGCTTCGTCGAGATCGTGCGCAATACGCCTTTCCTGGTGCAGATCTTCTTTCTGTTCTTTGCACTGCCGCTCATCGGATTGAAGCTCAATCCGACCGCCACCGCCATTATTGCACTCGGCGTGAATGGAGGCGCGTACGCCATCGAGATCATCCGTGGCGGCGTGCAGTCTGTTCACCAGGGACAGGTTGAGGCCGGCTACGCGCTCGGATTGCACAAAGGACAAGTGTTTCGTTTCATTGTACTCAAGCCCGCGCTTCGCGCGATCTACCCGTCGCTCACGGGGCAGTTCGTCATGCTGACGCTGACCTCGTCGATCTGTTCGGCCGTCTCCGCCGATGAGTTGACGTCGGTTGCGCAGCGCATCGAAAGCGACACATTCCGCAGCTTCGAGGTCTATTTCTTCGTCACCTTCCTCTACCTCGCGATCTCCTGGCTGCTGATGTCGGGCTTCGCGATCATCTCCCACCGTTTCTTCTCGTATCCGACGCGCTGAGAAGGGCAGATCATGACACCGCATTTCGGTCTTCCCGAGTTCGGCTTCCTCCTGCGTGGTCTGCAGTGGACGGTGCTGCTGACGCTGGTTGCATTCGTCGGTGGCTGTACCGCCGGCCTGATCGTCGCACTGTTGCGCACCTGCGGTCGCACGACTGTGGAATGGATGGTCCGGATCTATATCGTTATCTTCCAGGGCACACCGCTGCTGCTGCAACTGTTTGTGGTGTACTACGGCTTGGCGCTCCTCGGATTGAAGCTGTCAGCATTCGTTGCGGTGGCGATCGGGTTCACCGTCAACGCCTCGGCTTTTCTCGGCGAGATCTGGCGCGGCGCAATCCAGGCCGTGCCTCGCGGTCAGACCGAGGCCGCAATGGCGCTCGGTCTACATTATTCCTGGCGCATGCGCGACATCGTGCTGCCGCAAGCTATTCGCATCTCGCTGCCGGCGACCATCGGCTATCTCGTGCAACTCATCAAGGGCACCTCGCTCGCCGCCATTGTCGGCTTCATCGAACTCGCCCGCGCCGGTCAAATCGTATCGAACCAGACCTACCAGCCGTTGCTGGTCTTCGGCGTGGTTGGCGCGATGTATTTCATCCTCTGCTGGCCACTCTCATGGTGGGGCAGCCGGATGGAGGCCAGGCTCGCCCTGGCCAATCAAAGGTAGGAACGGCGCACCTGCCCAATCAAATACAGCCATCACCAGGAGGAGATACTCATGTTGTTTTCACTCAATCGCCGCCAGGTCGGCATTGCGCTGCTGACTCTGTCGGCCATCGTTGTCGCAGGCGGCTCGCAGGCGGGCACTCTGGAAGACGTGAAGAAGAAGGGCGTCGTCGTCATCGGCATTCAGGGCGATAATGCGCCTTGGGGCTTTGTCGACAGCTCGGGAAAGCAGGAGGGCATCGATGCCGACATGGGGCGTGCCTTCGCTGAATTCCTTGGCGTGAGGGCCGAGTTCGCGCCTCTGGCCGTTGCCAATCGTATCCCGGCACTGACCACAGGCCGTGTGGACATCCTGTTCGCGACCATGGCCATGCTGCCGGAGCGTGCGAAGGCAGTGCAGTATTCCAAGCCGTATGTCGCCAATGAGATTACGCTTGTCGCGGCCCAGGCGACGCCGATCAACAGCAATGCTGATATGGGCAAATATGTCATCGGTGTCCCGCGCTCCTCGACGCAAGATACGCAGGTCACCAACAACGCCCCGTCCGGGACCGAAATCCGCAGATTCGACGATGACGCGGCCACGATACAGGCGCTGCTCTCTGGCCAGGTCCAGGCCGTCGGTGCGAACTTGTTTTACCCGCAGCGTCTGAATGCCGCGAAACCGGAGCTCGGGTTCGAACCGAAGCTTCATTTCTCCGCTCTATACAACGGCGCATGCACGCGCCTGGGAGACAAGGAGTGGAACGAGACGGTCAACAAGTTCATCGACCAGATCAAGTCGAACGGCAAGCTGGCCGCCTTCTACGCCAAATGGATGAAGGTGCCGGTCCCGGTTTTCCCCGACACGGTCCCCGGCGTTCCTTTCGCCGTTCAGTAGTCCCTGCGAGCGGCCGACGCGCGATCCGCGTTGGCCGCCGCCCGACAGCGGAGGCCAGCATGCAGGACCAGATTCTGATCGAAATGAAGCGTGTGCAGAAGTGGTACGGCGGGTACCAAGCTCTCCGCGATGTCGATCTCACCGTGCGCAAGGGCGAGAAGATCGTGCTCTGCGGTCCGTCCGGTTCGGGCAAGTCGACGCTAATCCGCTGTATCAACCGCCTGGAGGCGATCCAGCAGGGCAGTATCGTGGTGAACGGTCATCGGCTGGACGACAGCATCAAGGCCATCGATGTCGTACGTCAGGACGTCGGGATGGTTTTTCAGAGCTTCAACCTTTTTCCGCATATGACGGTGTTGCAGAACTGCATGCTCGCCCCCATTCGCGCGCGCCGCATCGGCAAGGCCGAGGCAGAGGCGACCGCGCGAAAATACCTCGAGCGCGTGCGCATTGGTGAACAGGCCGAGAAGTATCCAGCTCAGCTTTCGGGTGGTCAGCAACAGCGCGTCGCAATTGCGCGCGCGCTATGCATGCAGCCCAAGGTGATGCTATTTGACGAGCCGACCTCGGCTCTCGATCCTGAGATGGTCAAGGAGGTGCTCGATACGATGATAGGCCTCGCCAACGACGGCATGACCATGATTTGCGTCACGCACGAGATGGGCTTTGCCCGCCAGGTTGCGGATCGTGTGATCTTCATGGCTGAAGGCCAGATCATCGAAGAAGGCGCGCCCGAGGCGTTCTTCCGCAATCCAGAGCATGCCCGCACCAGGCAGTTTCTTGGCGAGATCCTTGCCCATCACTGAATGGAGGTCTTTCGTGAGTCGTCTTGTCTACGTCCTCAACGGACCAAATCTCAATTTGCTCGGCAAGCGCCAGCCCCACATCTATGGCCACGAGACGCTCGCGGATGTGGACCGAGATTGCCGTGCGCTGGCCGGGGAGCTCGGCCTGGAGATTCGCTTTCACCAGTCGAACAGGGAATACGAGCTGATCGACTGGATCCACGAGGCGCGCGAGACGGCTGCCGGGATCGTGATGAATCCCGCGGCTTTCACCCATACGTCAGTCGCCATCCTGGATGCGCTGAACACATTCGAGGGGACAGTGATCGAGGTGCACATTTCCAACGTGCACAAGCGCGAGGAATTCCGTCACCATTCGTTTGTCTCCAAACGGGCTGATGGGGTCATCGCAGGCTTCGGCACCCAGGGCTATCTGCTCGGCTTGCGTCGCGTGGCCAAGCTGCTTGATGAGAGCAAGGGATAGCATCGTATGAGTGCACCCGTCCGCCTGTCGCTGATGGGAGCGGGTCTCATCGGCAAGCGACACGTCGAGCACATTCTCGCGCGGCCGGAGGCGGTACTGTCGTCGATCGTCGATCCGATGCCGGCGGCCCGAGAGTTGGCGGCGTCGCCGAAGGTGGACTGGTTTCCGTCCTTTCAGGACATGCTGTCCGAAAATCGGCCGGAGGGGGTGGTTGTCGCCAACCCCTAATCAGATGCATGTAGCCAACGGCATGGATTGTATCGCAGCTCGCATCCCGGCGCTCATCGAGAAGCCGTTAGCGGATGACGTCGTCGCTGCACATGCACTGGTCGAAGCCTCCGAGCGGGCGGGCGTGCCGCTGCTTACCGGCCATCATCGCCGCCACAACCCGATGATTCAGCGCGCTAGGGCGGAGATCGAAAGGGGCCGGCTGGGCCAGATCGTGTCGGTGCATGGCATGTTCTGGCTGATCAAGCCGGACGACTATTTCGATGTGGCCTGGCGTCGCGAGAGAGGGGCGGGTCCCGTTTTCCTGAATCTCATCCACGATGTCGACCTGCTACGGTACCTCTGTGGGGATATCGTGGCGGTACAAGCGGCCCAATCCAATCGGCTGCGTGGAAATGAGGTTGAAGAGACGGCGTTGATCCTCTCACTTCGCCTCCGGCGCATTGGGAACGGTCAATGTCTCCGATACCATCCAGTCGCCCTGGAGCTGGGAATTCACCGCCGGTGAGAACTCGGCCTACAGTCATACGCAGGAGAGTTGCTACCAGATCGGCGGCACGAGGGCATCGCTGGCTATTCCGCAACTCGATCTATGGCATCATCCTAGCAAGGCCAGCTGGTGGGCGCCGATTGAGCGCGAGCGGCTGAGCTACGAGAACGAAGACCCGCTTGCTCTGCAGATCGCCAATTTCTGCGGAGTCATCCGCGGTACGGCCGAGCCTGTGGTGAGCGGGCGCGAAGGGCTGAAAACCCTCACAGTGATCGACGCGGTCAAACGCGCGGCGGAAACCGGAGATGGAACGTCCGCATCTTTTTCTGAGCCTGATGACCACCAGCCGAAATCTTGCGGTTGCTGCCTGACGACCGCTTGTGGCCCGAAGGCGAAGATCGGCATGGTGTCCCGGACGTCGGCAGTCGAGGCCAGACCAGACATCGCAGAGACGCGCGTGAATCGACGCGAATGCCCCGATTCGGGCAGGAAGCGACAAAATCACTGATGATCGAGGTAGATCGGCAACCCTGCGTCTCCCGAGGCATGACGCGGTCTGTCACTTGCCTGCCCTGTCGCTTGCAGGTGATTACTTTAAGTATTCGGTGAAAGTTCCTGCAGAGTCGATTGCAGCGCACCAGGCGAATACCACGGCCGGGCCGATCATTGTACCGGGTCCTGGGTACATGCCGCGGAAAATGGAAGATGAATCGTTACCAACGGCATACAGCCCTGGTATGATTCTATCGTCGTGAGACATCACCCGAGCGCGAGCGTCCGTTCGCAAGCCGGCGCTGCTGGCGAGATCTGATGGCCATACGGCAACGGCATAATACGGACCTGGGCCGATCCGCCGGAGACAAGGGTTCGGCTTGTTGTCGGGATCGCCATTGAACCTATTCAATTCGCTGGTACCTCGGCCAAACTCCTCATCGATCCCCGCTTCGGCGTAGCGGTTGTATCGCTTCACGGTCGAAGCAAGCTGGTCGGCGTCAGTGCCGATCTGTTGAGCCAACTCTTCGATCGTCTGACCTTCAAGCAGATAACCGGCTTGCAGGTAGGAGGTCAGGCTTCTGGTTCCTGGGTGAACCAGCCCGATTCCAAAATCCCTGATGAAGGTTCTGTCGCAGATCAGGAAGGCCGGCGTCGCCGCAGCATTCGACGCCAGCATCGCGGCGACGAAGTCGTGGTAGGAATTAGCCTCGTTGACGAAGCGTCGCCCTGACCTGTTGACGGCGAGTAGTCCCGGCTTGGCACGATCGAGCAGGATATGGGGGAAGACTGAAAGGCGGCCGTCCGTCTGCCTCATGACAGAACTCGGCATCCACAGGGCCGGACTATCGAGGCCGCGCTCCAGGCCGGCGCCGATGCGCTCCCCGGCCAGGATGCCATCGCCAGTATTGCTCGATGGCGCGAGCGAGTAGCGGCGCGCCGCGTGCGGAAACAGCCGTTCGCGGAGCTCTCGGCTCCAGCCAATCCCTCCGGTTGCGAGCACCACGCCCTTGTGGGCGCGTATGGCCAGCTGTCCGTTTGGTGATGAGAGGACAGCCCCTACGATCGCACCGCGGTCGCTGATCAACTCGCTCAACCCCGTCTCAAAGCGAAGAGTGACATTGGCGCGCCGAATGCTGTCAAAAAGTCGAGCCACAAGCGCATTGCCCATAATCAGGCGTGTGCCGCGCCTGTAGTTGACACGATCCAGCGCATACCGGGTGAGCAGACCTGCGGCATGCCGAAAACTGGACCAGTCGCGGAAAGGCGCCAATAGCGGCGGAATGTCCGCCTTCCCAACCATCATCCCGCCGAGAACCATGAATTCGCGGCGTGGCGGTCTGATCCGGGCGAAGTCGTCTCCGAGCTCGCGTCCGTCAAACGGAACTGCTCCGAGTGCGCGGCCGGCGATCGCGGCGCCCGGAAGGTCTTTGTAGTCGGGATGGACTGGGGGCGCCGCGAACCGGACGCTCGTTTTCTGTTCGAGATAGTCGAGCACGATCGGACCCGCCTTGAGATACATGTCCAGGCGTTGGTCGGTCGCGTGCTCGCCGAGCATTGCAGCAAGATAGGTGCGGGCGCCCTCGGGCGTATCAGGCTTTCCGGTGAGCCGTCCTTGCCGAGTACCCGGGATCCAGACGGTGCCGGCGGAGGTTGCGGTCGTGCCGCCCACCATGTCCGACTTCTCGCAGAGGATAGCCTGAAGCCCTTCGAGGGCGGCCACAAGTGCGGCCGTCATGCCCGCCGCACCGGCGCCGATGACTAGGAGATCGGTCTCACCGTCCCAGGAGTGATTGGCTTGCACCATCCCAAGCCGCCTTCTTTCACGTCGCGCGCGCCCTCTCGACAATGACCTTGGCCGCTGCCAGCGCTCGGCGCGCCCGCGCTTCGGCGTCTATGGTCTTTGCCAATCGAACGGTCGGAACCTCGACACTGATCGTCAGACTGTCCGGCATCGCCTTAGTCAAGCTGACCAGATCGATGCCACCCTCGCCCGGAAACATGCGCTCCTCGCGCGCGGCATGGATGAGCTGTTCCGTGTTCAGCGGGCGCTCGGCCGGGCCGTCGCAGATCTGCCAATAATGAAGACGATCGGTGGGGATGGAGCGAAGGTCCGCAAGCGAGCTTCGCGATCGATCAAAATGCAGCGCGTCGACTAGAATGCCGGCCGCGGGATGAGCGAGGTCGCTGACGAGCCGCAGCGCTGTCCGCAGATCTGGAACGCTAGTCCATGGCATGAACTCGAGGTCGGACGTGAGGCCATACTCCGCTCCAGCTTCGCAAAACTGCCGGTAGCGTTCCTCGAACCTTGCCAGATCTGGATCATAGGATGCGACAAGGATGTGCTTGGCCCCGAGGCGGGCCCCGGCCTCGAAGAAGGGGGCGAAAAAGGCAATGTCGGTGTCCGGTCTGAACGCAACGACCTCGAGATCGGCGACGGTTATTCCCGTCGACTGCAACCGTTGCAAAGTTGCCCGTAGCAGCGGTGCATCGTCCATCAGGCGATATGCAACTCCGCCAGGCGTTGCGGGTAACAGCCTCAGTCCTACTTTGTCGTAGCCGCAACGGGCCGCGAGTTCAATCATCTCGGGAGGTGCCAGCTCGAGCACGGTCAGCGCAGCGAGAGAGAACATGGCCATTAGCCGAAATCCGCAATGCGGGCCTCGAGCGCAAACATTCCCAAATAGACTTCCGGCTCGCTGGCCCGGCCCATGACGTCAGGAGCTACCGTCCGCGCCTGCTGCAAAGCAGCCCGCAAGGAGGTAGCGTCGAGCGCCTCGATCACCAGAAGACCCGAGAAAAAGCCCTCATCCTTCCGCATGCCCTTTTCAATTGTCTGCACCGATGTCCGCGCCTGGTCGGTCGCGCCGATCTGGACGGCGGCGACCCCATCGCAGGCTACAAGCGCGTCGGCGAGGTTTTGCGGGCTGGCTGGCAGCTTTTCGATCCGCTGCGCCGTGATCGTGGCTCCCTCGCCCCGTCCTGCGCGCGCCACCATAACGCCGCCGCCGCGCATGAAATTGCCGAGCTTCGGCATGATGCGCTGTGACCACGGCGTCGGTGCGTTGAGGCGCGCCAGATAGGCCTCGCCGTCGAGCACTTCGGGTGCTTCCAGCTCATACAAAATGAAGAAGCGGTTGATGTCGTCCCTTGCCGCCCGGAACACACGCGATGCCAGGAATCCCCTCGTTGTCACGCGCTCGGTCGTGTGCTCACGCGTCAACCAGTGCCGGTAATTGGTCAGGTCGTGTGCCTCGACGTCGCTCCAGATGGCGAGAAATCCTCTGCCGCGCATCCCGCCCTCCATGCCTACGCTCTGCTGCCGGCCGCAAGCCCGTGCAGAGCCGACGGAATGGTACCAGGCAATTGCCCCAGCCGCTGCGCGGCGGCCAGGATCGCAGCAAGATAGCCATAAGGACCCAGGCCGCAAATGACCGCCGTGCAGGCACTCGAGGTGATGGAGTGGCGGTGCAGCTCGTCCCGCGCGTGAATGTTCGAGATATGCACCTCGATCTTCACGCCCTCGAAGATCTTCAGCGCATCGATCAGCGCGATCGAGGTAAATGAATAGGCCGCGGGATTTATGATGATGGCATCCGCGTTGCCATGGGCGGACTGGATCAGGCTGACGAGTTCGCCCTCTATGTTCGATTGATGGAACGACATCGAAACTCCGAGCTGATCGGCCAGCACCTGGCAGCTCGCCTCGATCTGCTCAAGCGTCGTCGAGCCGTAGATGTGAGGCTCGCGGATGCCGAGGAAATTGAGATTGGGTCCATTGAGAATCATGATTTGAGCGGCCATTTTGTCCCTCTTGTCCTTTGCCAACGCGCGACTAGCCGCCAAACCACTTTGCCGGGATCGTCACCAACCCCGGGAACAGCACCATCGCGAACAGGACGATGAGTTGCGCGATCATGAAGGGCCAGACACCCTTGATGATATCCTCCATGCTGATCCTGGAGACGCCGCAGACGACATTGAGCACGATGCCCACCGGGGGCGTGATCAAGCCGATGGCATTGTTGATGATGAAGAGCACGCCGAAATAGACGGGGTCGATGCCCGCCGCCTTGACGATCGGCATCAGGATCGGTGTGAGAATGAGGATCGTCGGCGTCATGTCGAGCGCCGTCCCCACGATGACAACCACGACCATGATCGCGAGCATCAGCAGCGTCTTGTCGCCCATGAAAGGCTTCAACAGGGTCACGACCTGTGCGGATATCTCCGACACGGTGATGAGCCAGGACGATACCAGCGCCGCAGCAACCAGGAACATGACGATGCTCGTCGTCACGGCAGAGGAGACGAAGATCGCGTAGAGTTGCGACAGTTTCAGCTCGCGGTAGACGCAGGTCGCCACGAACAGGGAGTAGACGGCGACGACCACCGCGGCTTCCGTGGGCGTGAAGATGCCGAAACGCAGGCCGACCACGATGATGACCGGCAGCATCAGCGCCCAGAAGCCGTCGACGACGGCCTTGACGATCTCCGACCACGAGGCCCGTGGCGGCGGCGAAAGGTTCTCTTTCCGCACCACCCACGCCCAGGCCAGACAAAGCCCTGCGCCGAGCAGCAGCCCCGGCACGATGCCAGCCAGAAACAGTTTCGAGATAGATACGCCCGCGGCGACGCCGAAGATGACGAAGCCGATGCTGGGAGGGATGACGGGAGCAATGATGCCGCCCGCCGCCACGAGGCCCGCCGCATAGGACTTCTTGTGCCCCGCCGCCACCATCATGGGCACCAGAAGGGCCGCGAGCGCCGCTGCATCGGCAGCCGCCGAGCCAGACAGCGACGCGAGGATGCAGGACGCAAGGATCGTGACATAGCCGAGCCCGCCACGGAAATGCCCCACCGCGACCAGCGCGACGTTGACGATACGCTTGGCCAGCCCTCCCTTGTTCATGATCTCGCCTGCGAGCATGAAGAAGGGAATCGCCATCAGCGGAAAGCTGTCGGCCCCGTTGATGACGTTCTGCGCCACGATCTGGGCATCGAACATGCCGATCGTGCTCATCAGGGCCACGCCGCAGACGATGAGCGCGAAGGCGATCGGCATGCCCAGAGCCATGGCGCCCAGCAGCGAGAATGTGAAGACGGCGATCGTCATGACTCGATCCCGGTGGACTGCTGGAGGTGGATGCTGCCTGGCGCGGTTCGATGAGACATCAGTGCTCTTCCGATTCCTTGACGGCCACCATGTCGGATTCGCTCGCCTGTCCCGTAAGCACGCGGAGGAGGTCGTAGAGAAGGATGACTGCGGCCGACACGCCGAAGATCACGCCAACCCCGTAAAAGATCGCCATCGAGAGACCAGTCGCCGGCGCGCGATCGTCGATGTTAATGATGGTCTGGCGCCAGCTTCCCGACAGCAACAGCCAGTCGGCGAAGAGCATCAGGCAATAGTTGATGACGAAGCATATGCGCTTGCCAGAAGCCGGCAGCATCCGGACGAGGCTATCGACGCCAAGATGAGCGTGTTCGCGAAGCGCGACGATTGCGCCGAGGAAGGTCAACCAGACCAGCAACCAGCGCGACAACTCTTCGGAAATCGTGATTCCGGAGTTGAAGCCGTAACGCAGAACGACATTGCCGAAGACCAGGACCACCATGACCGCGAGGCACGCGGCAATGACGGCCTTCAGGAACGTGCAATAGAGGTCGAGAACTCGCGCCATGCGTGACGTCCGGGCATCTGAGGGCGGAGCCGGCCACTGGCCGGCTCGGCCTGCGTTATAAAAGAAGTCGACTACTTCACGTCCTTGCGGATGCGCTCGACTTCTTCGTTGAAGAGCTTCACCGTCTCGGGACGAAGGTTGGCCGACGTCTTGTCCGCGACCGGCTGCGCCGCCTTCCGCATGCGCTCCGTTTCTTCGGGAGCGATCGCGTTGTACTGCATGCCCTTGGCCTGCAGCTCCGCCAGAGCCTTGTCGGTCTGAAGGCGGGTCTGCTCCTTCTGATAGCCGCGGCTTTCTTCATAAGCTTCACGCATCAGGCCCTGCTCGGTCGGCGACAGCTTGTCCCAGAAGATCTTACTCACCAGGATGATGTTCAGAGTAAAGGTGTGATTTGTGGCGGAAACGTATTTCTGCACTTCGTAGAATTTGTTCGAGAGAATGACCGTGTATGGATTCTCCTGGCCGTCGACGGTGCGGGTCTCGAGCGCCGAATACAGCTCACCGAAAGCCATCGGGACCGGATTTGCCTTAAAGGCACTGAAGCTTTCGAGATAGACCGGATTCGGAATCACACGAAGCTTGAGGCCGCTGAAGTCCTCAAGCTTGGTGATCGGGCGAGTGCTGTTCGTGACGTTGCGGAAGCCCAGGCCCCAATATCCGAGGCCAATCAGCCCCTTCGACGGCAGCGCATCCATCATCGCCTTGCCGAATTTGCCGGTCGCGAGAGCATCGGCCTGCTCGGTCGTGTTGAACAGGAACGGGAAATCGATCAGGCCGAACTCTGGAATGACGGTCGCGAGCGACGTCGTCGAGGCCGACAGCATCTCCTGCGTGCCGCCCCGTAGCGCCGATTGCTGTTGCAATTCGTTGCCGAGCTGCGAAGCGGCGAACTCGCGCACCTTCATCTTGCCCCCGCTTTTGGCCAGCAGGATCTCAGCGAACTTTTGCACGCCAAAGCTGACGGGATGATCGGTGTTGTTGAGGTGCCCCCACCTGATCGTCCGATCCTGGATGTCGTCGGCGGCGGACGCCCCGACCGTCAGCGCTACGCAGATCGCCGTCGCAGACAGCGCCCGTACCAACAAGCTCATCGTTTCCTCCCTGGTTTGACCGGGCGCGACCGGCGACTTCGGCGCTCGTTTCGTGCCTTTAGCTGTTTTTAGACATCATACATCGATTTGGATGTCAAATGATAGATCAAAGTTCATATGAGATAGCTGAGAACGTCAGAGGTGATTGCGGTCCTATAATCCTTGCGGTAAAGATGGTTCGGCTCGCCTCCCGGTGGAGCATGATCGGTCAAGCGAGATCAGAGGCAATGACGGCACTTGAGGAACGGCCCTTATCAGCGGGCGACAGCGGCTATCAGCGCATTCGGTCCGACATCATTTTCGGCGTGCTCAGGCCCGCGGGCCGTCTCAAGCTCGATGCGGTCAAGGAGGACTACGGCGTCAGCATCTCGACGCTGCGTGAGATTCTCAATCGCCTAGCGTCGGAAGGTTTTGTGGTCGCCGAAGGCCAGCGTGGCTTTGAGGTGGCGCCTATCTCGATCCAGAACCTGCGCGAGCTTGCCGATCTGCGGATCCTGCTTGAGCATCACGCTATGGCGGAGTCGTTTCGGGCCGGGGACGTCGAGTGGGAGGGCCGCGTGGTGTCAGCGCATCACAAGCTGTCAGCCACCGAGCGCACTGTCCTTAAGGACGGCGACGATCCCGAGTTGCGCAAGCGCTACGACGGCGAATTCCATCAAGCGCTGATCTCCAGCTGCGGGTCGCGCGAGCTTATGCATACTCACGCGATCGTGTTCGACAAATATTTCCGCTATGCGCTGCGCTATCGCGGCAGGGAGACGATCAACCAGCACAAGGCGCTGCTTGAATGCGCCCTGAAGCGGGACATCAAGAGCGCTAAGGCCGTCCTCAGCGAGCACATCAATGGCTGTGTCGCGCATGCGCTGTCCTCCTGGAAGGACAGCTGACTTTTGGGTCTGCCCCGGGATCAAATCGTCGATGCAGAAGAACGATCAATGAGCGCGACAATCCCGTTCTCCACGGTCAAGCTGGATGGCCTGCTCGACGACTTCAACATCGACATCTTGATTGTCACCTCGAAGCACAACATCCAGTACCTTCTCGGCGGGTACTATCACTTCCAATTCGATTACATGGAGGCGATCGGCATCAGCCGATATCTCCCCATCTTCGTCTACGTGAAGGGCGCGCTCGACAAGTCGGTCTACATCGCCAATCGGAACGAGGGGGACAGCATCCAGAACAGGACGATCGACGGATGCTGGTTGCCGGCGGTCGTGTTTGGATCGTCAACCTCGGTCGAGGCTATGACGCTCGCGCTCAAACACATCAAGACGATGGCGACGCCTGCGCTTCGTATCGGCGTTGAGGCGTCGTTCCTACCGCTGGACGCAGCCGACGTGCTGCGCACGGAGCTCCCGCATTGTCAGCTCGTCGAGGCCATGCGGCCGCTGGAGAAACTACGATCGATCAAAACCGCGGGCGAGCTGGAGATCCTCCGCGAAGCGTCCGAGCGGGTGGTCGCCTCCATGATGGAGGCAGCCAGTCAAACCGGCCTCGGGCAGAGCAAGCGCGAGATCATAGATCGTCTGCGGCAAGCCGAATTGTCCCGTGACATGACCTTCGAATACGCCCTGGTGACGATGGGAACGAGCCTCAATCGGGCTCCCTCGCACCAACGTCTCAAGCCCGGCGATATCATCTCGCTGGATTCGGGCGGCAACTACCGAGGTTACATCGGCGATCTTTGCCGAATGGCGGTGCACGGGACGCCGGACAGCGAGCTTGTCGATCTGCTCGCTGAAATCGACCTGATCCAACAGGCCGCGCGCGCCCCAATTCGCGCGGGCCTGATGGGTAGCGAGATTTACGCCGCCGCCACGGAAGCGCTGGCGCGGTCGCCTCACGGCAAGCAGCTGCAGTTCGTGGCCCATGGCATGGGCATCGTCAGCCACGAAGCGCCACGGCTTATGGCGACCGGCCCCATTCCCTATCCCGCCGACGACGCCCATGTACCTCTCGAAGCTGGGATGGTCATTTCGATCGAGACCACGCTGCCGCATTCGCGGCGTGGCTTCATCAAGCTCGAAGATACCATCGCCGTGACCGCGACCGGCTTTCAAGCCTTCGGGGATGACGCGCGCGACTGGTATCGGATTTCGGCATGAGCGCCAATTTGATTCCCGCGTCCAGAGTCGAGACTGCCGTTGCCAGCGCAGACATCCTTGGCGAGACGCCCCTGTGGTGCGATCGTTCCCGCAAGCTGTGGTGGATCGACATCGATAGAAGGCTGCACCAATCGTTCGATGCGTCGACGGGTGCCTACCAGACATCCTCCTACGATTGCCAATTCCTGGGCAGCCAGGCTTTGACGGCGGACGGCGCGCACCTGCTTGCGCAGGATCTGCGTCTGTTTCGCCAAGGTGCCGACGGCGCGCCGATAGCCCAAGTGTGCGAAGTCGAAGGCGGGCTTGACAACAGGCTGAATGACGGCCGCGTTGACGCGCGTGGCAGATTGTGGATCGGCACCATGGACAATCAGCTACACCGTCCGAACGGCTCGCTCTACTGTGTGACGGGAAACGGCGAGGTGACGCGGTCTTTCGGCGACGTGATCGTGACCAACGGGATCGCATTCTCGCCTGACAATCGCACGCTTTATTTCACAGACACGCGGCGCTACCGTACTTGGATGTTCGACTTCGATCTCGACGACGGCGTAATCCGCAACCGGCGCCTGTTTGCGGATTACAGTTCCTCGCAGCAGCGGCCAGATGGTGCGTGCGTAGATGTCGACGGAGGGATTTGGACGGCGTTCTTTTCGGGCGGACGGGTGGCGCGTTATAGGCCGAACGGCGAGATTGACACGGTCATTGACTTACCGGTGACGAATCCGACCTGCGTGTGTTTTGGAGGCAGCGATCTCAAAACGCTGTTCATCACATCGGCGAGGAAGTTTCTAGATCCGCATCAATTGTGGGCAGAACCTCGGGCGGGACATCTTCTTGCGGTCCACGGCATTGCCGAGGGGCTTTTTGAACATCGTTTCGTGTCCAGCTCCCGCTGAAATTGCATGTTCGCTACTGCCCATGGCTGACTTCGGCTTCGCGTGCGTTCCAAACCTCGTTCCTTGCGCTCGGAGTCGTGATGCATGTTTTTCAACGTCGTCAACACCAAGCCTGAAAGTTGCGGCAATACATGTGTCCGGTTGTGGCCCTCAGCTGACCAATCGCGGCATGGTGCGCGATGGCAGCATTTGACCTGGAGCGGAAGCCCGTGGGTCCTGGCCGGTAGTCATGATTGCCAATGTAGGCTGGATAGGAGCGGTTCAGTTGCGAAACCGCCGCCGCTTACCCACCCAGAATCTATTTAAATATGTGATTTAATTAGTTTGAAAATGTGATTTAATTTTAACAACGAAACGTTGTAAGTCATTGGGACGCATCTCCGCGGCAACCTGCAAACCACGAGGGAGGGGTCACATGGCTGTTCTCTTTGGCGACACAAGTGGATCACTCACGGGACGACAGCATGGCGCAGCGCAAACACTGGTTGGTTCCGATCCGACAAACACACTGTTCGGGGATGCTGGCGTGGACTTGCTCGGCCGCGCGATCGGCGGCAACGACACGTTGCTGACGTCCGGCTCTGGAAGCCTATTCGGTGATGCGGGCGGAAACATTTCTCATCATGCCCGGGGTGGCAGCGACACGTTGTCCGCTCAATTACCGGCGTCCGCTATAATTCCTGGCGAGACTTTCAGCCTGGATATGTACGGTGACGCTGGAGGCAATATCTCGGACTGGGCCATTGCGGGCAATGACATGTTCAATCTCGAGTTGCCCCTGGCCTTTACGCCCGGAGCGAGGGTGAATGCCTATGGCGACGCTGGCGAGATATTGTCCGGTCAGTCCAAGGGTGGTGACGACAACTTCGGTGTCACCGCTGGCGGACATCAAACAATTACCGTGTATGGAGACGCGGGTGGAAACCTGATCAATTGCGCGGTCGGCGGTAATGACACATTCGTTGGTCACATCGGACCGGATGGCAGTTTTGTGTTCTATGGCGACGCTGGCGGAGGCTTGCTCGGGCATACCCGCGGCGGCAATGACAGCTTCACTGCGAGCGGATCCGAGTACAACAACTATCTCTATGGTGACGCCGGAGGCGACATGGCCGGTCATGCGGCCGGCGGCAACGATAGTTTCGCTGTGAGCGGGATTAATCCGTTCAATTTCGTCTTTGGCGATGCCGGTGCAAATATGTCCGCTTCTGCCGCCGGCGGAAACGACAGGTTCGACGACTCTAGCGATGCAACACTCGCCGACCGAAATGTCTTTTCCGGCGATGCTGGCGGAAACCTGTCCGGCTCTGCCCACGGAGGGGACGACACGTTCAACAAGACCGGCTTAGGGGGAAGTACGTTCTATGGCGACGCCGCGGGCGACATGTCTGGTCGTGCCAACGGCGGCAATGACACATTCCAGGCCTCAGGCACGCAAAACCAGAATCTCTTCTACGGCGATGCTGGCGGCAATATGGGCGATCAGGCCGTTGGCGGCGACGACAGCTATCTCGGCGGCAACGTATTTTCCCAGCTCATCAATCAAGCATATGGCGATGCGTCGACTATGTCGGGCCGCGCGCTTGGCGGCAATGACACCTTGGTCGGCGGCAATGATCCGTATCCGCGTGCCGCGGACAGCTACGAGACCATTCTCGTCGGCGACGCCCAATCCATGTCCGACTACGCGCGCGGCGGCAACGACAAGCTGGTTAGCGGCACGGGAAACGATAACATCTGGGGCGATGCCCAGATGATGCTCGGCTTTGCCCAAGGAGGGAACGACACGTTCGTGTTCGATTTCGATAACGGGCACGATAAAGTCGAGGACTTCGGACAGGGACTCACGAATCGGGGCGCCGATCACATCGACGTCTCTGCGCTCGGTATCGAGGACTTCAGCGATCTGAGCATCTCACCGTTCGATCCTGTCACGCACGAGAGCACGGTCACGTTCAGTCCGGGCAACGACGTGGTTGTGCTCAGCGAGCAAACGCTCAGGCCTGAAGATTTCATTTTCGCGCCTTCTCAGTACGATCTGTTGACCTGAGCCGATACTAACACTGCCCGCATACCGCACATGCGTTCTAAACCTCGTTCCTTGCGCTCGGACCGTCTCGTCGTGATGCATGCTTTTTCAACGTGGTCAACACCAAGCCTGAAAGTTGCGGCAATACATGAGTCCGGTTGTGGCCCATCTGCGAAGTTGCGCCTCGGCGGTCGGAAGTCCGCTCGTTGAGGCAGAGCGGACCAGATTTGCTCAGTTCGAGGTCTTCGCATTTTGACCCGCACCGGACCTCGTCAAAATTTCAATGCCCGCGGCGGCGGGTCTCCGATACGACATGGGATATAGTTACATTTCATAATTGAGCTGCTTAACTCTCTAATCGACTAGTAAATATTTCAAACAAATCACAGGAAGCCGCAATGTCCTCTCCAGAAGAAGACGATCGGCGCGAGTTTTTAAGATCCTGCGGCAGGTTCGCCTCCGTAACACCTCCGAAGATCACAGCCTTGCTTTCGACCTCACTTACTAGTAGCGCAATTACCACCACCGAAGGCTGGGGTCGTGTATGCCTAATAACCGGCGAACTTGCTTCGGCAGGACGATCCGATCAATGCATTGCTGAAGCAAAGCGATACCGCGACAACGCTGCCGAGGCAGAACAACTGGCTGAACTCGCGGTGACGGCGGCCCGTCGCCAAACACTGACCATCATCGCTCGCACTTATCTCCGGGCGGCGGCGCAGCTGGAGAGCATCGCGGAGCGATTGCTTGAAGCGATTGCAGAAGTAAAGTCAGGTAGCTGACGATAGCTGCGGGCGCATCTGCGAAGTTGCGTCGCGTCTGTCGAAGGTCCGCTCGGCGCGGCAGCTAGGCGCTGCCAGTCCGAATACCATGGTCGCCTTCGCCGCCAAGGCCGGATCGACGGCTTCGGACGGCGATTCCAGTAACAGCCGGTTCGCGGCTGCACTTGTTGAGCAGACTCTAGCAGTCCGTGACAATCACGCCGCGGCTTCTATCGATGCTGCAACGCTAAAAGACGCTCTGCAGTGACGCTCTATGCGGCAGCCCGGTGGTGTGTGCGGCGAGAGAGTGTGCGTGACTACCTCCCCGCAGAAGCCAGCTGGCCTTGTCGTTGGTAAGGCGGAGGAGGTCGGGCATGCCGCGATCAAGGACGCATAAGTACCTACATCCCCACGGCCCGTCCCAAGGGCACCTTGGGCGGTTGCTAAAGTCTATATGACGGCGGCTTGCTCATTATCTCGAAGTGGTTACAATACAACCAATGTTAGAGTTTGGTTCTTGGATCTACCCATTGGCAAACAAGCATTGAAGAGATTGTTTCGGCTTATGTACGTCTGAAGAACCGGCAAGCGTTGGAGAATATGCGAGACCTTCGCCGCCAATTGCTCGAACAGCTACAGTCCACATCAAGCGTTAATCCGGCTGACTCTCGGGATGCATTACTTGATGACCTCCGAGTGATCGAGGATGGACTCAAGCAGCTTCAGCTAGGGCAGTGACACGGACTCTCCATTCACCGGTTTCAACGGGTGCCGGATATGACTTAGGTGTGCAAATTTTCAAAGATCCCGTTCCGGCCCTAAAGCGGACGCATCGGATCTGCTGCACAGCACGGAAGCTGAGGTCGTGAACAGAAGCACCCACGTAGATCTGCGAGGGCTGCGAGCCAGGAACGACCATTCATCGTGGGGTCGTCTCAACGACCGGGCCCGGGGCATGCTCATGGATTGGGCTCGCTGCCCACAACTCGCTTGCAACGGTCAGCGGCGAGATCTGCATGTTTCGACTACCACGCTTTTTCGTTTCCGTGCCGGTGCAGCTGTTGATGATGCGAGCGGCACAAGGGCACCGTAAATTCGTCACTGACCTTACGGCCGATAGAACTCGGTTGCGCGAATTTGAGATGGTGGGGATCGCAGGGCGTCTGCTTGCAGACAAGGCAGGGAGGGCTGCGCTTGCCAACGAGCGTTACTTGTGACCCTGAGGCGGACTTCGGCAGCCTCAAGTAAAAGGGGCTCGCTAAAAATCTCCACTGTCCGACGCAAGGTGCTAATCTCAGGCTCAATAGCGTGGCCATTAGAGGGGGCACATGCGACGACGGGACTTCCTGGGGCTCGGCGTTCTTGGCGCAGCCGGATCGACACTGTTTGGTCCGGGCTCCAGCGCGCAGCCTGTGCGAAAACGACCGGTCATCGCATGGGCAGGAGCTCCACCTCCGGGGATGAAGTTGCCCCAATTCATGGTGGAATTGGTGTTCGGCAATTTCGTCAAGGGGCTTTCTGACTTCGGCTACGAGCTAGGTCGTAACATCGATATCATTCGGCGAACGGACGTTTTCCCGGACCGGGTACCATCGATTGAGGAGATGGTGGCTCTGCTCAAGCCCGATGTCATCGCTGCGCCTGCAACACTGGAAGCCGTCGCTGCCCGAAAGGCAACATCGACAATACCGATTGTCTGCCCCGCGCTTGCCGATGCGGTCCATCTCGGCTTGATTGCCAGCGAAGCTCGCCCGGGAGGAAATGTAACTGGCATTGCGCCATACATCGCGGGTTTGCCGACCAAGCAAATTGAACTCGCGCGAGAAATCGTGCCAAAAGCAAGTCGGGTGGGACTGCTGACCAACATGAACGATCCCAAGGGTCCGCCTCAAGTCGGGGATTTGAGGGCAGCTTGTGTTGCTTTGAGCCTCAGCGTCGTCGAGGCCGATGCCAGTACGGCGCAGGACGTTCCAAAGGCGCTCACTGCGCTGGCGAGCGAAGGAGTCGATGTCGCGGTCGTCCTTCAGACCAATCTTCTGCTCAACATGAGCGAACAGATCGGCGCTATCGCCCTTGAAAAATGGCTGCCAACGGTCTTCGGCTATCGCGAGCACGTCATCCACGGCGGCCTTGTGAGCTATGGCGTTGACTTGCGCTGGTGTTATCGTCGCGCCGGCTATTTTGTGGACAAGATACGTAGGGGGGCTCAACCCGGCGATCTTCCCATCGAATTTCCAAGCAAGCTTTGGTTGGCAGTCAACCTCAAGACGGCAAAGGCTCTCGACGTGGCTATGCCGGCAGGGCTCCTCGCCCGCGCCGACGAAGTGATCGAGTGAGGAAGGCATACTTCCTGCTCACGGCCCCTGAGCGAACATACACCAGTCGAATTCCCACGGCTGGCGGCAGAAGACCGGACATTGCCACGTCCACCGCTGCTCTCCCGGCCTCACTCGTAAGCTCAACTTACGAGCTGTCTCGGGAATACCATCACGATGTTGATCTCCCGCTCCAACATCTTTGAGGCAATGATCGATATGTGCAACGCGAATTCGTCCTCGATCTTCGCGGCGGTGTCCTCATCCTTAGCGTAGACGAACGGGATGTCCCCATCGACTTTATCGAACCGCACGCCTGCGAAGAGACGGTCGAACGTCCTTGCGCCGACGATGAGCGCCATGCGGGCTTGAATTGCTTGGTCGTGGATATCGGAAGTTGCATACGTCGAATATCGGGCCGAAGCACACCGTGACAAGTGTTCAGAACTTGTGCTGGGGCTCGATCTTCCTTCGGAGCCGCCATCACCGCGCATCACCGGGCGGCGGCCGTTTGCAGCGTCTTCGCTCATCCCATGGCGCTCGCATCCATATTTGCGCCCGTTAAGGAACTCGTTACTAGTCGCTGTCACCATTTGCTGTATTAGGTCGCCACAGGCGGCCAGCGCAATTCCGAGAACCCAGTTTAATACTTCGACCGCCCTGTTGGCGGTCTCTTGAAGGAGAGGCCCAATGTTTAAGGGCTTCACGGTGGCAGTTGTGGCGCTGATTAGCACAGCGCAGCTGGACCGATATCTAACTAACGGTCGGTACACCGACGCGGCCGCGGATATGCTGCGGCAAATCAGGCACGCGTTTGGGTTTTAGATAACTCCTTTTAGCGCGGAGGCGCGTGATGGACATTTCATGGGCCGATCTCGATAGCGATCAAAAACGCGCCATTGCGATATTGGGAGCCGGACTTTCCATCGAACTCTGCGACCCTCTTGCCCTTCTGACGTTAAGCCGGCTCGGCCTGATCATAGGGTCCCATTTGACGGCTGCCGGCCACAATCTGCGAAGGGATGCCGTTGTGAAGAGTGTCGCGGGCTGATGGTTGCGGGTGACTAGGACTGGGGTCGGTGATGCCAAAGGCGATCGAGCTTATTGTGGACGGTTACGTTCGCCTCAATGACAGGATAGCTCTCGATGATTTGCGCATACAGCGCCGGAAGCTGGCCGTGGACCTGAAGGCACGCACCGGCTTTGACTGCCGGACAACCATTCAGCAGATCGAGGAAGATATCATCGTGATCGAGGCTGGGCTGGCGCAGCTGGATGATGCGGCGAAACCTAACCGCCCACAGAGCCTTTAGCGCTCGACCTAGATCATCCGCTCCTTGGTGATGCGCAAACTGCGAAGGTAATAGCCCTGTCTTTGAACGGCTGACTTGATCTCGCTGCTGACTTTGAGAACTCGTTTTCTGCTCTTGCGCCACTTATTCTGAGAGCAAACAATGGGTATTGCAGAGCCTGCGCTTAGAACCAGAAAGTCGCGCCTCTCATTGCGATAAACATCAAACACTTTCCGTCCCCGCTATTCGAATGAAAAGTAAGCTATGAAAGTATGGTTCGGCCCGTCTCCATTGACGAGCTTAGTATCTTGAATGCTTATTTGGGTGGTAAATCTGCAACGCCCGCGACTTTGCTTCGCCGCGTTCCGCAACTAATGCAAAGCCCAGACCGTCGTCTAACTGGAGGCGCGCGCCTTAGCGCAGGGAGTAAGAACCTACCGAATTCCGCCACAACTGAATGCAAATGCACGCATGCTCAAAGCCACCCGATGCGATCACTGCAAAGAGGAGTTCGCGCTAGAAGAGCTGACCGTTCTTGCGCCACCGGCGGGGGACGGCATGAGGCGTCGAACAATGATCCAGACAATCTCGCGTGGCTGTGCAATCACCATCGTTGGTCTTTTTTCGCTTGCTGCGCTGAAGGCGCAACCTGCTCACTGGGCAGGAAGTGAAAGGAAAACGCACCAACGCCTACATGAAAGACGCCGGGAAGAAGGCTGCGGTCACACGTGCAGCAAACGCCGCAGCAAAACTACGAAGCGAAGCGGCTCGAAAAGCCGTTGCCACACTACGAGCTAATGCGTTGAGGGCTGGAAATGGTCAGGCTGCTAAAACGTAGTACTAGCCGGCTGACCAAAGGCGTCTCACTGTTGCATCGGCTGATCGCGAAACAATCCCCCGTGCTCTTAATGCTGCAAAGCCCCTCGGGCCAGCCTTGGCCCCTAGGGGCTGGAGGGGACAGTGCGGGGCCAAGGCGGTCCGACGGCTGGCGCTGAGGAGCGCCATGCAATTGGAGGCTAGTCCCAGTCGGCGATACCGCTGTGTTCACTTGTGACCGGGAACAGATATTTGTAATGTTCCAACCAGGAACTTGGCGACTGCTATGAAAGACAGGCAGGTCCAGTCCGAGAAGCTTCGCCGAGACGCCGCTGAGTGCGCCCTTATTCGCAACCTGGCGACTGATCTCAAAAAGCGCGAGTTGTTGCCAGATGGGCTGAACACCTTGACGTGTCGCATCGGCAGTGGAGCAAGTTATTGCCCACAGCGGTGATACCGACATCATGGACCGGTGAAAGGCTGCCCTTGGCTAGTTCGAATTGCGATGTTCGGCTCAGTTCCGAAAGCTACATCGCAGTCCTGTGAGCGAAGGGCAGCCACGGGCCCATCCGTACATGAGGGATTGCGAAGAATCCGGTCTCACACGGGTTCGGCGCCGTTCAAAGTGCGATCCGACTGAAATTGTCCTTGAGCGTAAATCTGAATAGGGGCACGTGCTCCATGACCAAAGCTATTCTTCAACGCGGCCGGCGCAGCGGTCCACTGAGGAGGCGCTGATTCCTGATTTCGCGAAGGAGCAGCATGCGCTTGGTTTGTGCTGCGTTGAGCAGCCCCTCGAACAAGACCAGGACCTCGCGCGCCTGAACGTAGACTTCGGTGGTGATGGCGTGTTGGTCAAAGCCATAGGCCGCGAGCCGCGCCTCGATCTCGGACGCAGCGACGGGATCCATCCGCCAGCTCAGTGCATTTTGTAGCGTGTAGGTCTCGGCCTCCGCTTCGAACTCGGGATCAATTCCAACCATGTCGATGCGCCGCAGCGCCGCCTCAACCGCCTTGTGGCGATAGGCCTCGAGCAATTGATGCCGCAACATGCGGTAGCGCTGGATGTCCCAGGACAGCTCGGCGACGTCAATGGCGAGCAGCCACTCGATGGCAGACCGCGGCGCGAGGTCGGCAAAGATCGCCTGCCGGAGCGCCTGGTAGTGTTCGAGCTGTTCGCCCGGCAGCAGCAGGGGCGGGGGCGCCAAGGACTCAAACTCGGCCGGCAACGCCGTTATGGCTAGCGCGCGCCCGGTTGGGAACAGGCCGTTCATCGGGCGGCCTCCGACCCAAAGCTGATAGCCACAGGCGCGGCGGCGACGTTGGCAGGATCGTGGACGGGGCTCGCCGCCCACAGCTCCTGTGCCACCGGCAACGGCGCGATCTGCAGGTTCGCCCACCACGCCCGTTCGTTGCCGTGCTGATGCAGCTCCTGGTGATGCGCGCGGCACAGGGGGACAGTGAACTCATCGCTGACCTTACGGCCGAGCGCCCGGGCTTGAGCGAATTTCAGATGATGCGCATCGCACGGGGTTTGCCGGCACACCAGGCAGGGCTGCCCCCTAACAAACAACAGGTGCGCCTTGCTGCGTTTGCGCGGCGGCTCCTTGGGATAGGCGAGCCCGGCCTCGGGGAGCGCGGGTTGCAGCGCGGCCTCGGCGTCAGCAGCAGGCGCTGCGGGCAGGTTTGGCATGCCAGCCAAGTCGGCCGCTTGCTCCGCCTGAGCACGGCCAGCGTCCTCAAGCTTGGCCTGATAAGCTGCCTCGACGCGCCGGGCATCCGGCTCCTGCAGGCTGTTCTTGAGCGGGAGGCTCGCCATGGCCCAGCTGAGCAGATCGGTGCTGGCGGGCAGCGCTTCGAGCTGGCGCAACAGCTGCTCCCGGAGTGCGGCGGACTCGCCCGACCGCAGCACCGGGGCACGGTTGAGAGCGCCCTTGCCGGGCGAGGCCTTGAGGTTCGGCGGTGCGGGGGAACCCGCGGCCGTATCGGGGGCGTCTAGATCATCCTCGCCGGCAATCCCGACCAGCGCGAACAGGGCGTAGCGTCGCGCGTAGGTGAGCGCCGCGCCCATCCGATGCGGGGCCTCGACGTCCCGTGCGGCGCAGACCGGCCAGTCCGAGGAGATCCATTCGCCGGAGGAATGGGCGAGCAGGGTGGTGAGATGGATGTGGCCGGAGGTTGCCTCGACCCGGGTGGTCTGGATGGCGGCGATCTCCTGCTGGCTCAGCGTCTTGCGCACGATGTCGAGGCCGCTCGCCAGCGAGGCGTAGCGAAAGGTGCGGTCGTCATCGCGCAGGAACGGCGAGCGGATCTGAGCGGTCAGGGTCTTTTCCGGGTTGGTCAGTTCGGCTTGGGCGCGGGCCAGCGCCGCCGCGATCGCCCCGATATGCTCACTGGCCTGGTGCATGGACGGCCTCCATCTCCACCGGATCAAAGCTGATGGCCCCGGCCTTGGAGCGCTTGGCGCGAATGCCGTGGCCGAACGCTTCCTTCGCATCCTCAGGCAGCAGCTTCTTGAGCTCGCTCTTGGCCAGTTCGTGCTCGCCATGGGCCTCGCGGGTGCGCAAATAGGTCGCCGCGCATGCGGCCCAGAGATTGGAGGCGGTCATGTCGACCACCTTGACGGCGGCGAGCCGCGGCCGCGGGGTGTCGATGCCAAACAGCAGCGGGGGCTCGCCGCTCTGCACGCAGCGCCAGAACTTCTTTTCCGCGGTCAGCAGCAGGTGCTGGTAGAGCGGGTCGGCATGGACGGTGATCTCGACCCATTTGCCGCCGCCGGTGATGATCGAGAGCACGGCCGCGCGCGCCGCGACCACCCACATGTTGTGCTGCAGCTGCGCCATGTGCTTGTCGGCCGCCGCCTCCTCGGTAAAGGCCCAGGGCAGCATGAACTTGGCCTCGAACACCGCGCCGGTCGGCGCGACGATGCCGTCCAGCGTGGCCGCCATCCAGGCATGGACGGGGTGCCGCACCCGCTTCTGGATGTCGGTGATGACGTACCCGGTGGCGTCCTGGTACCAGCTGCGGTTGAGGTCTTCGGTGGCGATGCCAAGCTGAACGATCAGGTTGCGGGACAAATCTTGCGGCGCGCTCTCGCCGCGTTTTTCCTGCCACAGGCGCAGCAGCTCGTCCTGATCATCGCCCATGATGATGCGGGCGTCCGAGCCGCCGATGAAGGCGCGGCGGTCGTGGCGGTTGAATGTGATGACGGAACGGGGCGCCGCGGCGCCGTCGGTTGCAATCGTGGTCACCGGTCTCTCCTGGGTTACGCGGCTTGCCGCCGCACCACCAAAAGCCCCGCCACTGCGAGGGGAGAGACCGGGGCCAAGAGCCCCCGGCCGGTCTTGTGATTAACGCTCCTTTTGCGCGGGAATGCCAGTCCTTTCTGCAGCGAATTTGCTGTTCTTTTGGCCTTAAAACCCTTTATCTTTCAATGCGTTGGAGCGACCTTTCCAATGGCTATGATCAGCCAAAACCGAGGACCTGGGACATGGCGTCAGTTCGACAAATCGAAGCCAATCGCCGCAATGCCACACGCAGCACCGGACCGAAATCGGCGGGTGGAAAGACAAGGTCCAGTCAAAATGCGGTGCGCCATGGCTTGGCGCGGAGCGCGATCGGCGATCCGGCGGAGACCGCGAATTTTGCAGTCGCGATTGCTTCTGGGCTCGGGCATGGGGTCACCCCGGCCTCGGCGCTGGCGCTGGCGCGGTCCAAGCTCGCGCTGCTGCGGCTCCGCCGTTTGCGGCAGGACATGTTGGCCGGGCTTTTGGCCGACCCCATTCCGGCAGGCCTCAAACGCCTCAAAGCGCTTGAGCGCTATGAGCGGTACGCTTTGGCGCAACAGCGGCGGGCGCTTCGCTCGCTAGGCACCACGGAAGGTTGACGCGCGAGCACTTGGCTTCGTTCTGGAAATTGACCGCATTGGTCCACAGCTGCGGCGAAGCTCCTCAGGGCCACGTAAGTCTGGCGGAGCTTAGCGCGTGGGGCTGCTTGGGGCCCGAACTGCGCCCTGGTACCCATAACTATTCCACTAACAGCTTCACGGCTTCACCGCCGAGCGCCTGGCGACCGCGACAAATGCCACCACGTCGACGCCCTTCGCCGAAGGGGGCGCTGAGCGCCCCCCACGATCGTTTTGATGTTCACGTCTGGACCCGTCGCGAACTCGGCTCGACCACCTGCGGCTCGGGCTGCATGAGGGTGATGGAGAGGCTCGCGGCCTCATCAGACCCAACTCAGCGTGTAATCGTAGCCGTTGTCCTCGTAGGCCAGCGCCTGGCTGATGCTGTCGACCTGGTCGTCGTGGCGGCCCTGCGGAAAGGTCAGTAGCTCCATCTCGAGCTCGGCCAGGAACGACGCGTTTCTCGGAAACAGTACGCGTCCGGCGGCAAATTTGCTCTGCTGGACGTAGAGCCGACCAACCTTATCATGATTGATTTTGACAGGGTTGACGAAGCAGTCGCCCTGGTCTCGGAGTTCCTGCGCCAGGGCAATTCCGGTCGAGGCCTCTTCGACCAGGATCTCGTGCGGCTTGAAGCGCTTGGCGAGCTGGAGTGCGGTGTCGCGGAGGGCGGGATATTCGAACCGACCGCGCACAAGGTCGAGCAGGTAGTAATTCCCGTCAATGACCAGCCACGTCGTACAAACAGACCAGTCGTTCTGCGCGCCATTTTTGGCGGCCGTATCCCAACTCTGGATGACGCGGCAGCCCAGCACATCTCTTGAGGGGGCTTCGTCGTAATATCGCAGCCAAACGCGCTTGATCATGGCGCCGCCGGCCGGCACCGGCGCCTGCTGGTACTGCGCCGCAAACACGTCCGGCCCGAGCGTCTGGCGCAGCTTGCGCAGCGTCTTGATCGATTCATGGGCCGGATGCAGCGCCTCTCCTGACTTCCTGAAATGGAATTGGTTGGGGCCGATCGGGATCGCGGCGTCGGTCTCCGCGATCGCGGGCAGGCTGAGCACCTCCCAATCATCGGATGAACTGGTCAAAAACCCGGACAGATCGTCGAGATGAACGCGCTGCATCACCACGATCACCGCGCTGGTCTGCTTGTTGTCCAGACGCGACATCAGCGTATTCGTTACCCATTGGTTGGTGCCGGTTCTACGCGAGTCCGATTGCGCATCGATCGGCTTCTGCGGATCATCAATCAGGATCACGTCGCCGCCGAGCCCTGTCAACGTCCCCGAAACCGATGTCGTTCTGCGCGACCCGCGTCGGGTCGTGATCAGCTCGGATTCGGTGCTGCGCACGATGCGCATGTCCGGAAACGCGCGCCGGTACCACTCGGCATGCACGATGGATCGGAAGTCGCTGGCATGTTTGGCCGAGAGCTCATCGCCGTAGCTGATGGAAATGATGCGGCGGCCTGGCGAGAGCCCAAGCAGAAAGGCCGAAAAGGCCACAGACACCGTGATCGATTTGAGGTAACGCGGCGGCATGTTGATGATCAGCCGGGTGATTTCGCCGCGGCGGACGCGCTCCAGCTGATAGGCAATTGCATGGATGTGCCAGTTGGGCAGGAATTGAGCACCGGGGTTGAGGTGGAGAAAGCAGCGGTAGACAAAGCTGACGAAGTCAGCGCGTATGATGGCACTGAACAATGCGAAGTCGTGTTTGGTCATTCGGAATCTCCTTGCTTTTTGAATTTCTCGTAAAGTTGGTCGGCGTAAAAATCCAAAACCTTGCGGTCGTCGATATCGAGGACGTCGTTGGCGGGCTGCTCGGATGACGTTTCGAGCAATTGTTGGCGGTTGAGAAGGAAGGCGGCCGATTTGTCCTTGCCCCTCAGCGCGTCGTCCGCAAATCTGGTCAGGATGCCTTCGAGCACGGTGATCTTGCGCAGTCGTCCGTTTTCACGAATGTCGATTTTTCGGTTAAGAAGCTTGTTGATGATGGTCCACTCATTCTTGCTGCCCTTGGGCCGCCCTTTCGGATTGCCGCTCTGGCCCGGTTTGAACCGATGCTCGGCCGGCGGTTTGCCGTAGCCGACTCCATCTTTTGCGTCGGACGCGCCGGCGCGGCGCGGGGGCCTGCGGCTCATGTGCTGCTCCCCGCCGTGGCGGCGGCGCGCTCGGCGGCGACCTCATCGAAGGTCTGGCCGGTCACTGCGAGAATCGCATCGCGTTTTGTGACGTTCTGCCAACGGCGGATCGCGGCGTCGACATATAGCGGATCGATCTCCAGCCCATAGGCCTTGCGGCCGACGCGCTCCGCGGCGAGCAGGCTGGTGCCGGATCCCAGGAAGGGATCAACGACGAGGTCGCCGCGCCGCGTGCAGTCCTTGATCGCATCCGCGATCAAGGCGACCGGCTTCACCGTGGGATGCACCGTGAGATCGTCGAGGCGGCCTTGGCGGAAGGTATTGACGCCGGCATAGGTCCAGACGTTGGAGCGGTTGCGGCCATGGCGGCCCAGCTCAACATTGTTGAGATGCGGCCCATCGCCATTTTTGTAGAGGAAGATCAGTTCGTGCTGGGACCGGTAAAAGCTGCCTTGGCCGGCATTGGTCTTGGTCCATACCACCAGGTTCTGCAGCGGACCGAAGACGGCACGGCCCGCGACATGCATTTCGCCGATATGGCGCCAATCGACGAACGCAAAGTGCAGTGAGCCGTCGTGCGAGAATTGGGCGGCCAAGCGCATCCAGCGCGTGAGAAAGTTGGTGAACTCGGGCGACGACATTTCACCGGACCCAACCGCAAATTCGCGGTGCTTGATCTTGCCGCGGCCGATCGTTGTGGA
Source organism: Bradyrhizobium sp. CCBAU 25360 (assembly GCF_028128695.1). NCBI lineage: Bacteria > Pseudomonadati > Pseudomonadota > Alphaproteobacteria > Hyphomicrobiales > Nitrobacteraceae > Bradyrhizobium > Bradyrhizobium sp. CCBAU 25360. The sequence continues at coordinate 546,540 of NZ_LBJA01000043.1, read as the reverse complement.
AATTTGCACATTGTAAGGGGGATCGGCGATCAGCATGCGGGCCCGATCGGACCCCATCAGCCTCGCCCAATCGCTCTGATCGCAGGCATCGCCACACAGCACGCGATGCGTGCCAAGCTGCCACAGTTCGCCCCTGCGGCTGATGGGTTGCTCGCCGATTGTGCAGGACGCGTCAGCTGAATCGTGCTCCGAGTTGCCGAAATCGAGCATCAGCCCGTCGATTTCGGCCGGCGCAAACCCGGTGATGTCGAGGGTGAGATTGAAGTCTGGGAGAAGCGAGGCAAGTTCACCGAGTTCCTCGGCGAGCAGCTTGCGATCCCAGCCTGCGTTCGCTGGAATCTTGTTGTCGGCGAGCGCCAGCGCGCGCTTTTCGGGGTCGCTGAGCCCGCGCAGCACCAGAACGGGGACGTCCTTGAGGGAAAGCTTCTTGGCCGCCTCCCAGCGGGCGTGGCCGGCGATAATGCGCCGATCCTCGTCGGCCAGGATGGGATAGGTCCATCCATAGCGCAGGATCGAGTTTGCGACTTGTTGGATCTGCTTCTTGGAGTGTGTCCGCGCGTTCTTTTTCGCGCGCTTGAGGGACGGGAGTGGCAGCAGCCGTGTTTCGCCCCAGTCGAGCTGCTGCTCGGGCAGGGGGCGGGCGTCATTCGACGCGGTTGATGCTGGTTTGGAGAGGCGAGATTTGCGCCTGCCCCGCCGAAGTTTGTGGACGGCCTCCATCGTGGCGCGGTCCAGGGTCATGGGGAGCTCCATTTTGTTCAACGAAGCTCGTCATATTCAGCATTTTCATAACTCGCGCATCAATCGTGATCCAAGTCCAATTGTGGCAACAAAACGCCTCAAGTCGCTGCGGTCGATCCGAGGCGTCGCGTTCTGCGCGTTCTCGGTATCCGAATGCCGAACTTGCACATTGCGTCCGCTATCTTTTGTTCGGAGAGGTCCTCAAGTGCGGGGTCTTGGTCGAGAATGTAGCCGCGGATCTGCTTTAACAGGGGAACGCGGTCTTGGAGAGCCGGGAGCGCGCTGCAATCGAGCGCGTAGCAGAACCGCTCGGAGGGGAGCAGGTAACGGCACTCCGACTCAACCCCCATGAATGCGATCGTATGGCGGATGATACACCACTCCAGCTCCGTCACATGATATGGAAGCAATGACGGTGTGAGCTCAACGGCGCGAAGCCGCGTGCCATCCGAAAGTTGGACCGCGCCGCTCCCGTCGAAGGTCGCGCCGTCGAGTTTGAAGATGTCGAAGATTTCAAACCCGGCGCTAATTTGACGCTGTGCCCGGAAGAACTGAGAGGTGTGCAGTGCGATCGTTTCGTCCGCCGCACTCTCGACAAAGGCGCCGACCAGGCCGACAATTTGTTGCGAGGGAAGCCGCAAGCCGCCGACCCTGATTTTCCCGACCTGCGCGCCGTCGAATGCGCCATTTAAGAGCAGAACTTCGATCACGTCCGCGATCGTGCGCGGCTTGTCGCGTTGGTCCTCGTGAAGGCTTCTGTAACGGGGCAATGCGGGTCCTCAGAATTAACCTGGGACGCAACCGCAAAACGTCAACCCCGTAGCTCTACGGTCGTTCAGACCGGGATGGTCGAATCCGGTGCAGCTGAGGATTTCTTTGCCGGTTTAGACAAATGAGCTTCGGAAGACGACGCCCGGTCCAGACCGCTCAGCTGCACATCAAAGGGGGAAGAACAGATCGCGTCCGCGCCGCGAATAGGCGATGAGAATTAGCTCCTGACAGACCTCGGACCTTGGCTGTCCAGGTAAGCGTTCATTCCTGACGCGTGGGATCAGTTGACGACGGTTGCTGGACGCCAATTCAAGGGCTCGTCGAGCCGGCTCGAGCAGCCGCGGCCGTTCACGGCGCAGCTTCGCTAGCCAATCCCAAATTAGAGATGGCGCCCTTGGGAGCGCGTGAAACGCGAGCGTCATTCCACGCTAGTGGGTGACCGCAGATTTCGGCCTGATGCGCAGGCGGGCAAGCGACTGTTGGGACACCTGGCAGATCAGCGCGCCGCTCTTGCGCTTGAGCAGGTGGTCAAGAGGCAAAGCAGGAGCTTAGGTTCAAGCCACACAGTGGCCAGCGCACCGCCGCCAATGCCTCCGCTGCAATTACGATATCTCGGATACGCGGGTCATCGTAATGTCCTTTGATTGACAATCGATTGCGCGAAGCGAGAATGGAGCGACTTTCAACAATTGGCGGTAGGCGACAGCGACATTTTACATAATTTTACATAGCGCTTTGAGCGGCCGCCGGTCGTTTCGGGTGTACCAGCAATCGCGCCGGTGTTGGCATCGATCGACCTGCCGAGCCGGTCTCCGAACGGAATTTATTAAGATCGACCCGTGCATTTTCCAAACTCAGTTATTGCAGCGGCTGCTGCTTCCTTTTGCTGGTGGTGAAGGCCTATGCCTGACGTGTATGCCACCAAGGCGACGTTGTACGCCTGCCAAAGCGTGTGCCGGTCGATATCCGGGAAACACTTCAACACGAGCGGTTCAACGTTAGTGATCTGATATTCGTCCAGGCATTGAAGAATAACGCAGCTGACGTCGGCGATGCTATGCATTGCCATTGCTCCCTGTTATGGACATCAGCTGGTTCTGGGCTGCGGTCTCTTGGTCTGTTGCCAGGACGACACGTGCAGCCACAAGCTGAAGCGACCCCCGGCAGACATTGACCGATGGCCCGATCAGCTGCGTGGAGCTTCGTTCGCCCGCAAGGTGTGCGGCAAGCGCGACGCCCTTCCTCAGAGCCGGTCGCGTCCCGATGATGATGTGCGGACGCTGAACTCTGATGAACCGCCAGATCCGTTGCTATGGTGGAGTTGTTCGAGTCGCCTGTCGAGTTCTTGCTTTTTGGCAACGATCCTCGCCGCGAGAATCTGATCGACGTCCGTGTAGAGAGCCCACAACTCATCGGCGGACATCTGCTCAAATTGCGGTCGGTAATCACGAATTTCCAAGGTCCTACCCCCCGGTTGGGGCGGGTAGCAGCAAATTCAGTCGTCAAAGCCCGGACTCTTACGCTGAATCAGATGATCGCGTTGATGGCCGGGCCCACCGCGCTGCCGTCGTAAACCGCCTTCCTGGCTCTAGTTTCGCCTGCCACACCGACGATTCCGCGCTCCGCCTTGGCCACTCGGTCTCGAAGGTCCTCAAGTTCGGATACTTGAGACGCGAGTGCCTCAAAATGTTGGCGCAGAGCGAAATGACAACCATCCAGTCGCGCACGAGCGTCCATTGCACGCCCCCTCCATCATACTGCCCCAGAACAGATGGCCCGCGATTGGGACCACCCCCCAGACTAGTTAAATTGGGCCATCGGTTCTGCTCGCTTTCGCACGCTGGTCGTATGGTTTTCTCGGCGGATCGTCCCACGTCGATGGCTGAAAGCGGCAAGCAGCTACACTTGCCGCTCGGGCCTCACGGTTTTCGGAGGCAAAATGGACAGCTCTGGGCGACTGCCGCCCGCGGACAAGGCCGCCCTTGGATATCGCCATCGCACAAAGTTCCGCCAGCAGCTTACCCGGCATTTAGGGTTGTGCAGGGACCGCTGTGGGTCGTGTCCCCCGGAGGGGTGTTAACTCGGTAGAGCAAAGCCGCCCGGACGCGCGCCGCCAATAGCGCCGCAGCGGGCGGGCGGCTTTGCGGGCTCACCGGCAGTTCTCCGGCAGGATCGGGTTGCGACACGCCAACGCAACCGAGGAATTCCACCGATGACATGATGAACCTGCGCAGGCTCGTGGAGAAGACCTGATGCCGATCTGTTGCGTGAGATGATCGGCTTTGCCGCCAAAAGGCCGATGGAGCTGAAAGAAGGCCAGACCGGGGCCGCCTATGGCGAGACGACCTCCGAATGCCTGCCCAGCGCAATGGTTACCGCGAACGGATCTGGGAGACCCGCGCTGGTGCGGTTGAGCTGCGGATTCCCAAGCTGCGCAAGGGCTCCTACTTCCCTCGCTTTCTGGAGCCGCGCCGCAGCACCGCCGTGGTGCAGGAAGCCTATGTGCAGGGTGTCTCCACCCGCTCGGTGGGCAATCTGGTGCAGGCGATGGGCATGACCGGCATCTCCAAGAGCGAGGTCAGTCGGCTGTATGGCGCGAGCACATCGTAGTCCGAAGTCGGGCGCAACATTTGCCCGATCCATCTCTTCAATGGGTTAGATCCGAAGCTCATGATAGCTGATAAGCGTTCCCTTGTTCTTGTCGGCCTCTGTCTGAAAGCCCGCGGGGTCATAGATCGACCGCCGCAGCGGCTCGGCTGGACCGAAACTCAGCCCTATCGACGAAGACGACGCATGAAAAGCAACAGTATCGGAATACTTTGCACCATCGCGTGACTGTCAATTTGCGCGCTCGACGCGATTCAGGCCTGCTGCGGTGAAGGCTTTAGATGGGGGGAATGACCAGAATGATTGTGGGTGCTCTCGGCGCTGCTGTCGTATTGCTGATTTCTCCGAGCTCCGAAGCGTTCGCAGCGCGCAATTGCAGCCCCTCCGGGCGCGTATCTTGTACGGACGTCAGATACTATGTCGCGAAGTACTCAACGCCCATGGCCGAGATGTATGCTCGCGGCGCCACCGACGCACAGATCGAGCGGGCACGACGTTGTTTGGCGTCAAACGAATCGGTCGAAACCGAGCGCCACCGCTCCTACACCGAATGAGCCTGATCGCCTCGGTAAGGCCAGGCGTCGGTTGAACGCGGACAGGCTTTCTCTCTAACAATAGATCGACGAAATTCGTGCATTATCATCTTTTCAGAAGTAGCCCCATTTCTCGCGCCATTCGCTTGACTGAGCCGACATGCCGGCGAAGGGCCGCGGCGATCTCCGCCGCGCCGTACCGCCGGCGGCTCATTGCCGAAAGCTTCCTGCGTTCGAGGTCGCTCCATTCCTTCGGCTTCGATGCTTTCATGTTGTCATCTTGTCGCCGGCCTGAGGCGGGCGACATTGGGAAATTTACGGGTGCTATCTAGAGTTTGCCCGACGGGCGGAAGCGAGGGTGGGGTGCATCCTTTGCGGGGGGCTTGCTGGGCCTTGGTATCTGATTGTCTGCGCATGACGATGGTCCCGACGCTGTTGCGAATGGCCAGAACAACAAAGGACCCGCAGGTTGCGTCTGCTTGATCCAGCGCGCATCCGATCTAAAGGACTTGTCCAGTGTGACAACAAAGGCAGCGATGACTCAGGTTAAGCGCGCATTTCTTTGAACGGGCGTCATCCATAAGCAGACGCCGGCAAACAGCACGCGGTCGTTATTCCACACTTGGCCTACCTCGCCTCGAAGCGTGGATCACCAAGGAGGGCCCGCCAGTAGTCCGGCGGCAGGCGTGGGGTGGAATGGCGGACTAGCGTCGCCATCCGCTAGGATTTCGCGGCGGGCGGATGGAGTCTGACAGACGTGCTTCCCTAACACTAATCCCCACGCTCCTATTGACTCGCGTCACGAATGGGCAAATCCTTTCAACGATGGCAGTTGCCATCGCCAATTTCAGCACTACGAACTTTCGGCGCCACAACTTTTATCAGCGCCATCCGACCAAATTGCTTTCTGAACAGAAACGGAGGGGCCGATGCGCGCGCTCGTCTTGAGAACCGTCTCTCTTCTCACCCTCGCTACCCTGGGCTCGATCTCCGGCACGCCTGCCGCCCGCGCGGAAGACGGCACCGACGAGCAGTTTGGCAAGGTTCACTTCCAGACCTCCTGCAACGAGGTGGCACAACGGCGCTTCGACCGCGGGATGCGCTATCAGCATTCGTTCTGGTACCGGCCGGCGAAAGAGATTTTCGAGGAGACGTTGCAGGCCGATCCGGAATGCGCGATCGCCTATTGGGGCATTGGCCTCAGCTTGCTGTACAATCCGCATTTTCCTGCGCCGAAGGAGAACCTCACCGAGGGCCTCGCCGCGCTGCAGAAGGCCAGGGCACTCGGCGCCAAGAGCGAACGCGAGCGCGACTATATCGACGCGCTGCTGGCCTTTTATTCGGGCGACGAGACGACGACGTTTGGCCAGCGCGCGCAGGCCTATCTCAAGGCAACCGAAGCCGTCGCCACGCGCTATCCCGATGATGACGAGGCGCAGATCGCCTACGCCATCACGCTGAACGTCACGGCGTCACCAAACGACAAGACTTATGCCAACCAGCTCAAGGGCGCTGCCATCCTGGAGCCGATCTTCAAGCGACAGCCGCGGCACCCCGGCGTGGCGCATTACCTGATCCATCTCTACGACTATCCGGCGATCGCAGAACAAGGTCTCGACGCTGCCAAGCGCTATTCCGAGATCGCGCCGGCGGCGCCGCACGCTTTGCATATGCCCTCGCACATCTTCACGCGCGTCGGCTACTGGAACGAATCCATCGAGGCCAATAGCCGTTCCGCCAAGGCTGCCAAGGAGGGCAAGGACCCCAGCGAGCAGCTGCATGCCGACGACTATATGGTCTACGCTCTGCTCCAGCTTGCGCAGGACAGCCGGGCCCGCGACGTCATCGCGGACATGGTTGCGACGACGGGCTATGCGCCTTCCGTCCGCGCCGGTCCCTACGCAATAGCGGCCAGCCAGGCGCGCTACATGGTCGAGCGCGGCGATTGGCAGGGCGCGGCCGCGCTGAAGGCCGAGCCGAGCCGGTTTGCCTATGTCGATGCGATCACCTGTTTCGCCCGCGCCCTTGGCGCCGCGCGCTCCGGCAATGCAGACGCCGCAACCGCGGACATCGCCAAACTGGCGGAGCTGCGGGACAAGCTGCAGCGGGACAAGGATGCCTATTGGGCGGAGATCGTCGACATTCAGCGGCAGGTCGCCGCAGCCTGGCAGCTCAATGCCCAGGGAAAACAGGCCGACGCGTTGGAAGCGATGCGCCTTGCCGCCGATGCCGAAGACAAGACCGAAAAATCCATCGTGACGCCGGGACCGCTTGCCCCAGCACGCGAGCTCTACGGGACCATGCTGCTCGAGCGCGGCATGGCCACGGAGGCATTGGCCGCCTTCGAGAGCACCATGCGCAAGGAGCCGAACCGCTTTGGCGCGACGATCGGCGCCGCTCACGCCGCCGAGAAAGCGGGTAACACTGTGAAGGCCCGTCAATACTACGCTAAAGTCGTCGACATGGCGCGCAATGGCGACCCCTCGCGGGAGGACCTCGCGGCCGCACGAAAGTTCATGGCTCAAAATTAGCAAGAGTGCCGCGGCAAGCTACCATGCGCCTGACAACCAAATTCGTTGCGATCAGCGCAGCCGCCGCGCTGCTGTGCGCAGCCGCTGCGATCTGGATATTGCGATCCGGCGAACCGGCGCGCACAACAGCGGCATCCAGCGAGGTCCGCCCGGTGTGGACGGAAACCGACTGGCCTTTCAGCGCAGATCCCTGGGGCAAAGGAAAGGCGTTCCGCTGCAAGGCCGGGGATTGCGGCGGCGAGATCCAGCTCTACGTTCGCGCTAAGCTCGGCTTCTGCAATTGCGCCACGGGCGTCGCCGACGATGGCGACCTCGAGCAAATGGGCGACTTGGCGCTGATTGGCAAGGCAACGCCGCTCGGTGCCGGCCGAGAGATCATCGTCGGTCCGATGCGCGGCCGCAGCCGGGCCTATCGCCTTGAAGCAAATCGCAACGCCGCGCTCTCACTCGCCTTCAATCAGCGCTGCGACATGGTGGCAGCGACGGCTTTGGTTGGACCGGGCGCGCCCGCGTCACTGGAGCCGGCGGTGCTGGCGTTCCTCAATAGCGACCGCATGTTGAAATGGGCCGAGATCGCGCTTGGCTTATAGCTTAGAGCGATTCTGCTTCCGCCTTCGCAAAGCCATAGGACCTTCTAGATGCGCGCACCGAGCGCGCTGCGGTCACCGGTCCCGACCATTCCAGCAAAGTCACCGCTGTACGCCCCAGCTTTGACCAGCAAATCCGCAGGTGCGTAGTTCTTGGTGGAGGCAGAGGCGCTCGTTTCGTCGTCCAGGGAGAATAGTGTCTTGGCCGCGCCACCAAGATCGTTTGCCGGCACCCAAGATGAGAATGTCATGGTGCCCTCTGAAGCGCCCGCTGACTGCCTCGCGCGCGTGACCGAATGGAAGGACGCAACCGAAACAATAAAGCTCCGGAGCAATTGTGGCTCATCCACCTCCAGGCGGCGAGCGATCTTGTCGATCGGGTGTCGGCGAACCAGTTCTCCCCGACCTTTTCGGCGGGGGAATCGGCTTGCGCGAGGGCAAGACAACCATCACAAACAGAACGTTGATCAGGAGCCATATCCCAAGAATAAGAAGGACAGTACGCACGATAACGACCATAGTTTGATTTGAAATCTGCCGAACTTACCTCCTGCCTCATGTTCTAGGATGCAGCTGGCACCATACCGCGTGCGAAATCGTACGCTAGAGTAGGCCAGTCCACGAAGTTAATGCTGTCTTTGTTCCAGCTCTTTGAGCAAGGCGTGGAGAAACGCGCTGGCATGGTCGTGATTTGTATTGTCGTCCGCCCCGCTGAGCACGCCGCCGACAATTTCCGGTCCCGGTGCCTCAATGCGCTCTGACCAATGATCGAGGAGATCATCGGACGTGTCTTGGCCGGGCGTGAGTAGCTTCAGCAGCCGAGGTGCACGATTGTGCCCATTGCTCGGTCGGCCCGCGCATGCATAGAGCGCGAACAAGCTTCGGAAATCATCGCGGGATATTGTTCGCATGAACGCCCTTCGATGTGAAAACAATGCTCAGCAAATCACAGTGCCAGTATGCGCGTTTCCCGGCCAGCAGATATATATCGAAAGTGCTAGGTTGCCTGTCGATTCAGATCCAGGCTAGCCCCGGCGGTCGCAACGTAAACGACCACCGGGTTTCGCCGCGCTGATGTCACTGGATGTCAGTTTTTCTGCTTTGGCGGCACGTGTCCGTTCGGTTTACGACTCTCATGTTGCCTGACAGCCAAATGTAGCGCGGGCGCAACACCCCGCTGCTTCGGCTGGTCTTGCATAATGGTCGCCATCACGGGCTTTGAGGCTCGTGGGTCCTCGGCCCAAAATCGGATCGCCATACAATCAACCTGAAGAAGCCGCTGAAGGATGGACGCCACGCCACGGCAACTCTGGTTCGGCATCCGTATAAGTACGGGCGGCGCTCGCCTAGCGTTGGGCTTTGGTTTGCGCAACAGCAAAGCGCATCACGCACGCGAAATGGTTCGTTAGCTTTCCTGTGGCTAGCTGGGTGCGTGCCGATTACCGCCGATTGCGGCACATTGGAATGGGAATGCCGGCCCCGGCTGCTGACCCCATCCTGCGGCTGGGGCCGTGTTGAACTTTCGCAGCATCGTTCAAACCCGGTCCCCAACCATGCTTAGAGGCGTTGCTATCGCGCTATTTGGAATGGGCATCTTTTCGCAGCTTGATCGCGCGCTGTTCTATGGCCGCCATACTGACGCCGCGCTCAGGCTGATGCGGGAGATTGGCCGAGGCTTTGGGCTGTAGAGCGGCCTACGCCAAAATCGATGAAATCTCGAGACTTCATATTCTCAGGAGTAATCCGATTTCTCACGCCATCCCTTGACCGAGCCGGTATGTCGCTATTTCAGCGGCGTAATCTCACTGCGCGCCGAAACGTGCGGCTGGCGCTTAAGAGCAAGAGGCTATCAAGCGTTTCACACGTCATTTGTGTCGGAATGATTGATCGAATGACATGCGAGCGGCCGACGGTGGACTCGAACGCGGCCCGGTGAGCGGTCGCGAGCAAGACGATCGCCGGCATGCCGGGACACCGGCGAATCTTCGGTATGCCCGCCAATTCGCTTTGATCAATCCGGACGAAGGCCGTGTAGTACGGCGCATTCGTCTTCGGATGCCCACGCAAGTGATTAATTGCCGCCCGCTGGCGGCGTGAGCACGCCAGTGCTGCTTTTTCAAAGATGCTTGAATGCGGTGAAGTGAGTGCGCCGTTTTGTCAGCGATAGCGAACAAAGGACGCAGCGCTTCAAACTTGATGACCGCCGCGCAAGTCGTCGAACGATGTCACTCGATCACAGGCTTCTTTACGGTTGTTCGATCAAGGCCGATTTGCACCGCCCATCGCAAACGCCACGGCCCACGCAACGGACTCGTCGCCTCATCGGTCATGGAGATGCTTCTGCGAAGCTTCCGCTTCCTCGTCACGTCGCAGCAAGCTATCGTGCAAGTGGTTCAGTCCCGAGACTCCAACGAGAGATAGGCCTTTGTCGCGCACAGCGACCTGGTCCAGGTCCAGATCCGGCTTTCGGAGCGCCTATCTTCGTCGTACGATGCATCCCCCAAAAGCTCGGGGTGAACACGAGATGGCGCGAATTCCTCGGGGTGCAACGGTGCCCTGTTCGTCCCACTGGTTCTAACGCAATCGGCGGGGATTGAACAGCAAGTCGGCCAGCTCGATCACGTGCCGTCTCTTAGTCCGCCAGCAAACTGCTGTGATCAATTGGACCTGAGTGCATCTGCCAGTATCCATCTAGCGATGTTAGATCCAGAGATCAAAAGTCAGTTTCGATAGACGAAGCATTTGCCTAGTCCAGGACGTGGACGATGTCCAATCCTCGATCATTAGCTCCCGAGACAAATTCTAGCCGAGTTGTCAGCTACGTCGGTTGTCTGGTCGCAATCGGCGCCATCTATCTCGTCTTGGCCAAAGGTGGGCTTGCTCTCGCGTCCATTCATCCCAGTTCAACGCCAATTTGGCCGCCGACAGGTGTCGCGCTGGCGGCGGTGCTGTTGGGGGGATATCGGACCTGGCCAGCAATTTTTGCGGCAGCGTTGATTGCAAATGCGACGACGGCGGGCTCGGTTGCTACCGCAATCGCGATTGCGGCCGGCAACGCTCTTGAAGCGATTGTAGGCGCTTACCTCATTAATCGGTGGTCGAGCGGATGTAACACGTTTTCAACCCCCGATTCTGTCGCAAAGTTTGCGGTGATCTGCGTCGTCATCGCGACGCCGATCAGCGCCAGCATTGGACTGACCAGTCTGACAATCTTCGGGTACATCGAACAGAAAAGTTTCGCGGACGCGTGGATCACCTGGTGGCTGGGAGACGTGACAGGCGCACTGGTCATTACTCCCGTTATCGTGCTTTGGGCATCAAGCCGCTATCATGACTTCGAACGCCATGCGCTTCAGGAGACGGTTGGCGTCCTCACGACAGCGGCGGTTGTTGGACTCATTGCTTTCAGCCCTTTGATCGAGCAAACGCCCGGCCGAGATCCACTGGGTTTTCTGGCGATCTTGCCGATGTTGTGGGCGGCGCTGCGCCGCGGTCCACGCGATACCGCGACGGTCGCCCTGATGCTTGCGGGCATCACGATCTGGGGCACGCTCACGGGCGGCGGCCCGTTCGCAACTACGGACCTTAACGCATCGTTCCTGCTGGTGTTGATGTTCTTGATCAGCATTACCGTTCCAAGCTTGTTGCTGAGCGCCGATGTCGAGGTGCGCAAGAAAGCGGAGGAGCGTCTGCGCCGCGCGCGCGTCGAACTCGAGCAGAAGGTCGCAGAGCGAACGCAAGAGCTGGAGCTCGCCAGTGCCGCAAAGTCACGCTTTTTTGCCATGGCAAGCCATGATTTGCGGCAACCGTTACATGCATTAGGGCTGTTTGTTGCCCAGCTGCGCACGCCGCTCGAACCAGGGGAGAGGGCAAAGACGATCGAGCGGGTCGACGCAACGCGCAAGGAAATGGATGAAATGTTCAATTCGCTGCTGGACATTTCGAGACTCGATGCCGGGATGCTCATCCCTTACATTACCGAATTCCCGATCGGACGCCTGTTGCAAAAAAGCGAGACGGCGTTTGATCAGGCGACGCGAGAAAAAGGCGTGCGCTTACGGGTCAGGCCAAGTGACGCCTGGGTACGGAGCGACGCCATGCTGCTCGAACGCATATTGCTGAATCTGGTATCCAATGCTGTGCGCTATACGTTAAAGGGCGGGATCCTGGTCGGATGCCGTCGGCGCGGTGAAATGCTGCGCATCGAAGTATACGATACCGGTCCCGGCATTCCCGAGGATCAAAAGCAGAATATCTTTGGCGAGTTTTTTCAAGTTCCTGCTCCGGAGCAGAACCGGTCCGGCGGCCTGGGGCTCGGCCTTGCCATTGTCGACAGGCTTCGCTTGCTTCTCAACCATCCCATTGAGCTCGCTTCGACTGTGGGTCGCGGTTCGCGATTCACGATTCTGGTTCCGAAGGTCGACGAATGCGTCAGAGCCGCAGCGCCCGCCGACTTACCACACCCCGGCGCTTTTGCAGTCGACGGCAAGGCAATTCTTGTTATTGCCGATACTCCCATCGTGCAGGAGGGAACGGGCGGATTGCTCAGCAAATGGGGATGTTCGGTTCTTGCCGCCGGATCCGACGAAGCCGCACTGGTTCGACTTGCTGAGCGCGAACAACGCCCCGACCTCATAATCTCGGACTATCATCTCGCACGCGGGAAGACCGGAATCAGGGCAATTGAACAAATCAATGCGGCGTTTGGCTCGTCAATTCCTGCCATTCTCATCAGCGGCGATACGGCAGCTGAGCCACTGCGGGACGCCAAGGATAGAGGATACGTTTTGCTGCATAAGCCTGTCGACCCAATGCAGCTCCGCGCTGTCATGCACAAGCTGTTTAGGGATCACGATGGTGGGAGAGACGCTGGGGCAGTTTCATGATCCAGATTTCGGCCACTCCCAGCCCATTTTTCCGACCTTTATGATGGCCTCGGTGCGCGTCGCTACGCCGAGCGCCTTGAGAACGACCGTGATGTGATTCTTCACCGTAGGCACTGCCATATTGAGCATCCTGGCAATGACCTTATTGCTCTTCCCCTTCATCAGGAGCGCAAGTACTTCAATCTGCCGATCGGTCAACCCGAGCCCCTTGAGCGAGTCGGGCGCCATTGGCTTGTTTGCATGCCGTGGGCCCGCTGTCTTCTCCAGTATCTCCAACGGGATGTAAACTCCGCCGGAGAACACCAATTCAATAGCCTTGAGCATCACCTCGCGTTCCGTGGTTTTCGGAATGAAACCCAGCGCGCCGAATTTGAAGGCGCGCCTGACTGTGTCTTGATCATCGGAGGACGAGAGAATGACGACGGCAGTCCTCGCATAGCGATCGCGCAGTTCGCAAAGGACGGAGAAGCCGTCGCGATCAGGCAAATTGATATCAAGCAGAATGAGGCTGATGTCGGGATGCTCCTCGACGATGTGCATGGCCTCTCGGCCGCTCGAAGCTTCGAATATAACGGCTTCTCGCTTTAGTTGCTTCAGGACAGCGTGCAGCGCGGCCCGAATCAATGTGTGATCGTCAACAACAAGCACCTTCATAGAAAAGGTCTCCGTCTTCTGGCCGCCCGGAGATCAATAGGAAATCATATACCCACCTTCGAAATCGTCCATCTTCTATCTCGGCTCCGGCCGGCGGTTCGCCGTCAGGTAAGAAGGGAGCGGACTACGTGAAGCGCGCAGCTCGCGGGCCCCTTCTAATGCGAGCGATGAATTGCTCATCATATGTCTGACCAAGGTCAAACGGACGGCAGGACGGACGGTACCTTGGTCATAGGACCTAGGCACCTCTCTGTACCGACCTCCGGCCGATTTACAGGCTGCGGCGCTTGCACGATGATGACGACAGTCAGCCATTCCACCAGAGGGTTTTGCGCAGCCCGGCCATATCGTCATTGTCGCAGTTGCTGTTGTGGCCGGGTCGGTGTGAAGCAATTCTGGACTGCGTCGCTGTCAGAATCCCGCAGCGTGCTTTTTGTTACATTCAGTTCCTCTCGATCGTTCCTCTCGAAGCCTGCGCGTACCCTGGACGAGGCAAGCCAATGCAGGATCGGACCGCATCCCCGAAGCTATTTGCGGGCGCTCGGCCGGAGCTCAAAGTCAACAGCCGCGACCCTCGCATTGATGCCTGCCGCGGCATCGCGCTCTGGTGCATCTTTCTTGATCATGTCCCCAATAACATTGGAAGTTGGCTGACGCTACGGAACTACGGCTTCAGCGATGCCGCGGAAGTGTTCATGTTCGTCTCGGGAGTCACCTGCGCGCTAGCCTACGGCAAAGTACGGAGTTGCGAGGGGTGGACCAGCGTGATCCGCCGGACCCTGCGGCGAAGTTGGGACATCTATGTCGCATTTCTGCTGCTGACGCTCGCCTGCGCCATCTTGGTTCACCTCGCAGGCGGGGACCGTCTTGCTGATGAGAGCAATACGCGCATTCTGTTGGATCAGCCGGGCTCGGCGCTCGCCCACGCAGCGATTCTGCAATACCGTCCGGTCAATACCGACGTATTGCCGAACTTCGTGCTTCTCCACCTCTTTTTCGCGCCGTTGCTGTGGTTGCTGCTCCGAATGCCGAACGTGACGCTTGGCGCCTCGCTGGCGCTTTATGCGCTGGTGCAAATGTTCGGCTGGTCCATGCCGGCGTGGCCGAGCGGCCATTGGGCTTTCAATCCACTGGCCTGGCAGCTATTGGCGGTTCTTGGTGCGTGGATGATAATCGAGGGCGAAAGAGTGCGCCCCTGGCTAACGTCTCGCACGGTGCTCGTGCCCGCCGCTCTCTATCTGATCTTCAGCCTCGTCATCGCATTGAGCTGGAGAATCAAGCCGTTGGAAGCGTTGATCCCGCAGGGGCTGACCAAATTGGCTTACCCGCTAGACAAATCCAATCTCGATCCGTTGCGTCTATTGCATTTCTTGGCTCTAGCGGTTGTGGCGGTATGGTTCGTGCCGCCCAATCGGCAAGCATTGACGAGTGCGGTGATGCGCGGCGCCATCCTCTGTGGCAAGCACTCGTTGCCAATCTTCTGCCTCGGCGTCCTGCTGACGCTCGCTAGCCTCCTGGCGCTGCTCGACATATCGGAAGGGCTTGCGATGCAGATCACGCTCAGCGTTGGTGGAGTCCTCATGATGATCGTGGCAGCGACGCTGCTGAACTTGGTCAAGATCACGCCCCGGCTGCAGCCGACTGTTGCTCTGGCTGCAGGCGTGCGCGTCCCGCCGGCTGCCTGGGGCACCGTTGGCTGGCGCCCCTTGGAGGCGTTCCGCCGAGGACTGCGCGAGCTCGGATGGGCCGGCGGCCGGAATCCCGTCATCAATTGCTGGTTCGTGGATAGGCAATCCCACCGAGTGTACCAGGTGTTTGGCCTCGCAGACGGATTAGTACGGCCGAAGGCGGATGTCATCGCGGCGTCGCCGAAGCCTGCAGCCAGGAATGCAACAGCGACCATTCCATCGGCGGAATATGGCTTTTGACGCATCGGCACGGAAAAGTTCCGGCAGACCTCGAAGCCGCTCTGAGAGATCACTAGGAGGTGAAGGATCGCGTTTCTTCGCAGCGAGAGGCCGAATGTCTCAGCAACGGGAATCGTACGGTTCAGTCGCCATCTGGCGTTCCGCCGTGTTGCTGATGTACGGAGCCATTTCGAAGGTCACAGCACGCAGCCGCAGCGGGCAGATTGAGCATAGGCCAGGAGCCGAAAGTCAGCTTTGGCATGCACCGTGCAAAACCGGTCGATGATCGGGGTCACCTTGTCACTGTAGCCGCGTTGCCAGTGTCCGACAGGCGCGCCACTGAAGTCCGCCGGATATTTTTCCGTGCTCACGGCCAGGAGAGTCCCTGTTTGCCAGCGAAAATTCCCTGTTCCGATGCGACCGCGACGCTCGGGATTTCGGCGGATTTTCAAGTGGTTCCCGCCAACTCTCGTTGCCAAGGCGGGTCCTGAAGTGGGCGTTTTCCCTGTAAATTTCCCTGTTCGCAGGGAATGACCCGTTCGTTATGGTCAGCGCCCGCTCCATCGTGCGCAGCGCGCAATCGTGCGGTTCGGGGACCCCGGTCCCGGTCCCCGAGCTGGACGATGCAAATCAACCAAGTTGCGAAACCAGACTGACCAGCTCCGACTGGCGGTGCGCGCCCGTCTTCGAGAAGATCGACTTGAGGTGGTTGCGGGCGGTTTCGCGCGAGATGCGCAGGTGCTCGGACGCGCTGGCGAGCGATGTGCCGGTTGCAAGCAGCGCGGCCAGTCGCGATTCCGCCGGCGTGAGGTCGAAGGCCTGGCCGATCAGCGCCGGGTCCGGCGCCGCGCGCGGGATGAGGTTGGACAGGATCAGCATGGCGCGAGCGCCGAGGAAGACGGAGCGCGCGGCGCCGTCCACCGGCAGGATCCGCAACACGACCGGTGGCTTTGCCGTCCGGCGGACAAGGATTGGAGAGGCGGGCATGGCCGCGGCATCCGGCGTCGATCGGATCATGCTGATCAGCTGATCGAGCCTCGTCATCGCCTGCTTGTCGTGAACAACGAGGCGCCGCTCCCTGATGCGGATCTCGTTGTCGAATCCAGTTTCGGCTGCCGTGTTGGTGCGCAGGACCATTCCTTCCCGATTGAGGATCAATGCGGGCTGTTGGACCCGGTCGAGCACATCGGTCATCGAGGTGAGCGCGACCCTTCCCATCACCGTCGCGAGCGTGGCGGTCTCGGTCAGGCGCGGCGCCAATTGGGCAAGCAGTTGCTTGTCGGCGGCCTCGAATGCGCCTTCGTGGCCGGTTCGCTGGATCGTCAATGCCCACGCTGCGCTGTCGGCCCAGAAGCCGATGCCGGCGAACCACCGGTATCCGAACGGGAACAGCACCTCGTTGTACATGGGATCGGCGCGAATCTGCTCCGGGGTCATCATATCGAGGTCGGTCACGACCTCGCCCGCCATCATGCGCGGAAAAGCCTTGGCGCGCGGGTCTCTTAAGTGCCAGTTGTTCCTGAAGTAGAGATCGGTGGCCTCGGCGATCGATGCCGTGCGTGGAACGTCGGGGGTCCTGATGTCACTTTGAAGGAGTATGGCCGCCGACGCGCCCACCGCCCTGCAGATGTCATCCATGATGTCGCGCCATGCTTCAGGATTCACGGCGGCCTCGCCAAGTCGATTGAGGATCCTCGACAGTCCTGCACCGTCGATTTTGTCGGCTTTCAAGCGCGGTCCCCTTCGCCCAGCCCCGCACATTTCGTTGCAGCCCGGCATGCATCCTTGCTGCATGCCGGGCAGAAAGTCCCCGACATCTGAGGCCCTCCAACGCGTTTCCCTGACCGGCGATGCTTCGTGAGGAGGCGGCTCGAAGCAAGCCCCCTTGCCTGTTTTTCCTGAAAAATCGCACTTGACGAAAGTCTAGCGGATGGCTGCGGAAGGCGGCGGCGCCCGGACCGGAATGACCCATTCGGGTCATGCGTCCAGATGTGCCGGCGCTATTCCATGGACGAGGAATATTTGCTGCACCAGGAATTGAGATGACATTGCTTTGCTTGAGTCAGTCGGATTTCGGCGTCGGCTTTCGGCTCCCGATATCGAGCTGCAGCAGGGATATCTGGGCGCGTCAGAATGTCGCAGTTCGTGTCCCCAGGCGCGGCGCGAATTGTTCAGCCGCGCTATCAACGGTCGCAATCCATTTTCTCGGCAGCTTAAGCGATCTGGTCAAGGCCAGCTGGGGAGGCAAGGCGATCGCTTCATTCCATCCCGTATTGTGCTGCAGTTCGGCAAAGCTTCGACCCCATGGTCTGCCGAACTCGGGCGCAATCGCAAAGCCGGGACACACGCTCTCTCGGCTGCGCTGTTCAATTCACGCCGCGCTTAAGGTTAGCAGCTGTGCTGCCTTGACGCAGTCACGCAACAATGGAAACAATTTGCAATTATCAGAAGTCCTTCGCTCCGTGACAGGACTTCGCCGTTCGCCGTCGGGCAACGACGCCTCGTCGAATCGATACCCAATACAACCATAACAAGACCATTTCATTTCCAACTCGCGCCGTTGGGCTGACGGCGAACTTTGAGCATCAGAATGTTAAAGGGGGGCTCGCCATGAGCGACCAGACGATTTTGCGCGCCAGTTTTGTCTCGGAGTCCGCGGCCTTTCGCAACACCTTTGGTTGGTACAACAGCTCAACGGGGCTCGGCGGAGTCCTGTTTGCAAATGCGGATTCGCAAGGGGCTGGCGCCCTCACCCCCGGTGTCTCCCATGTCGACTTCGCGGTGAACACCGCCGATCTCGGCAAGATCCAGTTCTTCCTCATTCCGGATGGTGCGGCGCAGGGCCGCAACGATGCCGACGATCTCACCGGCGCCATCAAGGTCATCAAGCTTTCGGACGGCACCTGGGCGGTCGCCGATGTCGATGCCAACGGCAACGTCATCTACGTTGCCGGCAAGCCCGATCTGCTCACGGGCGCCGGCGCCAATGCGTTGTTTACCGAGACCTCCAAGAACGCGGGCGGCGTCGATTATGCCTCGTCGGTCACGGGCAGCCAGCAGACGGCAGCCAAGCTCGCCGGCGACACTGCCGACGGCGCGACCGGCACCATCGCCTGGGAGGATACCGCCGCGACGCGCAGGTCCAACGGCAGCTACACCGCGCCGGGCGACGCCGACTACAACGACGCCGTCTTCCAGGTTTCGCTCGTGCAAAAACCGGTCGCCAGTGCCGATGCGGTCACGATCGGCGAGGATGCCGGCGTCACCGCGATCAACGTGCTCGCCAATGACACCAACCCCGCGGGCGGGACGCTGCGCGTCACCTCCGTCAATACACAGGGAATTTTGGGGACGGTCAGCATCGCCGCCGACGGCCACAACATCGCCTATACCCCGGGTTCTGCGTTCCAGTCGCTGCGCGCCGGCCAGTCCGCGACCGAGACTTTCACCTATACCGTAACCAACAGCGCCGGCCTGACATCGACGGCGACGGCGACCGTCACGATCCAGGGCGCCAACGATGCCGCAATCATCGGCACACCCTCGGCTGCCGATGTCACCGAGGATTCCCGCAATCCGACCCTGAAGCTCACTGGGACGATCGCGATCTCCGACGTCGATCAGGGCGAATCGGCGTTCAAGACCACCGTGTTATCCGCCTTGGGCAATTTCGGCACCCTGTCCCTGAAGGCCGACGGCAGCTACACCTATTCGATCGCCAACAGTGCCGTTCAATATCTCGGCGCCGGCGAGACCAGGGTCGAGACGTTTACGGTCAGCGCGCTGGACGGCACGGCCAAGCAGGTCTCCTTCACGGTTCACGGCACCAACGACGCCGCCGTGATCGGTGCGCCCGCCTTCACCACCGTCACCGAAGACGCCAGCGCGCCGACGCTGTCGGTGTCAGGCACGATCTCGATCTCGGATGCCGACCAGAACCAGTCCACGTTCCAGGCCGGCGTGATCACGGGGCAGGGCAATCTGGGCGCACTGACGCTGAATGCCAACGGCACCTACAGCTATTCGGTCGCCAACAGCGCCGTGCAATATCTCGGTGCGGGCGACACCAAGGTCGAAACCTTCACCGTCAAGTCGTTCGACGGCACGGCCAAGCAGGTCTCTTTCGTCATCAAGGGCGTCAATGACGCAGCGGTGATCGGCACACCCACGGTTCACGACGTCTACGACAATCCGTCGGCGCTCGTGCTCACCGCGTCCGGCAGCATCGGCATCACGGACGTTGATCAGGGCGAGGCGGCGTTCAAGCCGGCCGTTGGCTCCGCTGCCGGCAATCTGGGCTTCCTGCTGCTGTCGGGCGACGGCAGCTATGTCTACGTTGTGGCCGAAAGTGCTGCGCACAATCTGGCGGCCGGCGCCGTCAAGGTCGACACCTTCACCGTGACCGCTGTCGATGGCACCACCAAGCAGGTCAGCTTCACCGTTCATGGCCCGGCCGGCGGCAATCACGCGGCGACGATCGGCGATCCCACCATTGCCGACGTGACGGAAGACCTTGCGGCGAACAACGCCGGGAATCTGACCGCGGTGGGCAGCATCTCGGTCAGCGACCCGGATGCGGGCCAGTCGTCATTCCAGGCCGGCGTGCTCACAGGGCCGGGCAATCTCGGCACGCTGAACCTCTCGGCCAACGGCGGCTACACCTACGCTGTCGCCAACAACGCCGTGCAATATCTCGGAGCCGGCGAAACCAAGATCGATACGTTCCGGGTCACCTCTCAGGATGGCACCTCCAAGGACGTCACGTTCACGATCCACGGCGAGAATGACGGCGCGACCATTGGCAATGTCGGGGATCACGAGGTCACCGAGGACGGCCAACTGACAGCGTCCGGGCAGCTGTCCATCGTCGATGCCGACCAGAACCAGGCCGCGTTCCAGGCCGGCACGATCACGGCACAAGGCAACCTCGGCACGGTGACGCTGCTGGCCGACGGCCACTACACCTATTCGGTCGACAACGCCGCTATTCAGTATCTCGGCGCCAACGACACCAAGACGGAGACTTTCACGGTCACGTCCGTCGACGGCACGACCAAGAATATCAGCTTCGATATCCATGGCACGCAAGACGCACCGAATCTGAGCGTACAGGACTCGTCGGGCGCCGCCGACGGAAACATCACGCTTCACATAGCGGCCGACAAGGTCGATCTGGGCAGCACCTTGTCGGTGAAGATCGAGGGGGTGCCGTCGAGCTTTACGGTACAGAACGGCGCAGCGATCGGGGACGGCGCCTGGCTCGTGACGGGCGACTCCATTCAGAACGTCGTCCTGATCCCGAACCATGCAGTCGGCAGCGCGGATCCGTTCACCCTGCAAGTCACCGCCATCTCCGACGACGGCGTTCATCAGGCGGTGAGCTCGGCCGAGCTCGCGCTGACCGTGACGTCCGGTGCCAACGAGATCAACGCGCTGGATATCGACGGCTATATCGGCGGCGCAACCGTATTTGCTGACGCCAACAACAACGGAATACTCGACGCAGGCGAGGCGCACACGACGACACGGGCTGACGGCAGTTTTACGTTGGCGGGCGGCTCCGGTCCGCTCGTGAGTATCGGCGGCGTCGATATCTCGACGGGATTGCAGGTCGCCGGCGTGCTGAGGGCGCCGGAGGGCTCCACCGTCATCACTCCGCTGACGACGCTGATCGCCGCACTGGTCGACAGCACGGCAAACGATGAGCACCCGCTGACGGCGGACCAGGCCATGAGCGCCGTGGCGGCGGCTTTCAACCTCGATCTCACCGGAGGTGTCGACCTGAGGTCGTTCGACCCGGTGCCCGATGCGGTAAACAACGATGCCACCGCGACCGCGGTGCTCGCGGCAGCCATCCAGGTCCAAAGCACCGTCGCTCAGGTGTCGGCCGTCGGCGTGGAGACGGGCGCGGTCATTACAGCCATTGCAAGCGCTATTACGGCGTCTCTGAGCGGCCCCGGCGCGCCCGTCTTCGATCTGGCATCGTCCGATACGGTTCAGAGCGTCGTCACATCCTCCGGCGTCGATGCGGCGGCCGCCGCGACGGTTATCGAGGTCGTTGCTGCCGCGAACGACAGCATTCAGGCGGCCACGAACGTCACTGAATTGGCGCAGGCCGGTCAGGTTGCTCAAGGCGCGGCTGCCGACCAACTCGCCGCGACCGATTTTTCGGATCAACAATCGATTGATCAGCTCACAAACCGTTTTGTCGAAAATCTCGACACTGAGGTTGCAAATGCCGTGCTGACCCCGGTCGGGAATGCCCTGTTCGGCTCGCTCGGCGATGACGTGCTTTCGGGCGGAGGTGGTAACGATCTGATCGATGGCCAGGACGGCAACGATCGCATCAGCGGTGGCGACGGAAACGACATCCTCTTTGGCGGCGCTGGCAAGGACTATCTCGGCGGCGGTTCGGGTGACGATATCCTCGACGGTGGCCCGGGCTTCGACCGCGCCGTCTATACCGACGCGACCGGCGGCGTCACGATCGATCTGGCGGCCGGAACGGCGTCCGGCGCCGGCGTGGGGACGGACACCCTCGTCAACATCGAAGCTGCCGTCGGCAGCGACTTTGCCGATACATTCAACGGGGCTGGCTTCACCGGCGATGCACATGTCCCGGGTAGCCCTGTCGGCTACAACGAGTTCGAAGGCAGAGGCGGCGACGACACCATCATCAGCAACACCAACAGCCAGGGCGCCGAGCTGACGCGCGTCTCCTATGTCAGTGCCACCGGCGCGGTGACGGTGGATCTCGCCGCCGGCTATGCCCAAGGTGATGCATCGGTGGGCCACGACACCCTCATCGGATCCGGCTTCAACGGCGTCTGGGGCTCTGCGCATAACGACACGATTCTGGGCAGCAACAATCCGATGTTCACCGCAGAGGTGTATTCGGGCTTTGCGGGCAACGACTACATCGACGGCCGCGGTGGCTACGACCGCGTGGACTACAACGTCGATCCGAACACCACGACGGGAATTACGGTCAATCTCGCCGCCGGATCCGTCACCGGCGATGCGACCGTCGGCACGGATACGTTGCGCGGGATCGAGGCGATCCGCGGCACCAACTTCGCCGATACCTACAATGCCACCGGTTTCGGCTCGGGCAGCGTCAACGCCGGCTCGAACGGGACGTTCAACGAGTTCACCGGCAATGGCGGCGACGACACCATCACCGGCAACGGCTTCACGCGGCTCGGTTTCAACAACGCGACGGCCGGAGTCCAGGTCGACTTCGTCACCGGCACCGCCACCGGCGATTCATCCGTCGGCACCGATCATTTCACCGGCGTCAACGCCGTCCAGGCCTCGATGTTCGACGACACGCTGCTGGGCGGGGCGACCAACGACACCTTCACCGGCCTCGCCGGCAACGACTATATCGACGGCCGCGGCGGCTTCGACGTCTCGTCCTACAACAACATCTTCTTCATCACGGGAAGCATCACCGTCAATATGGCGGCCGGCATCGTCACCGGAGACGCCTCGAACGGCACGGATACGCTTCGTTCGATCGAGGGCATTCAGGGCACCAACTTCGACGATACCTACGATGCGACCGGTTACGGGGTGGCCGGCGCGAATGTCGGCAACAACGGGACCTTCAACCAGTTCGAAGGGCTGAGCGGTGACGACGTCATCACCGGTAACGGCAACACGCGCCTGATCTTCGCCAACGCGACCGGCGGGGTGACCATCAATCTCGCGGGCGGCACCGCCACCGGCGACGGCTCGACCGGTCACGACACGTTCACCGGCGTCAACAGCGCCCTGGGCAGCAACTTTGCCGACATCTTCGACGCAACGGGATTCTCTGGTCCGAGCGGGACCTCGTTCCAGGGGCAGGGCGGCAACGACCAGATCACCGGCAACGGCGCGACGCAGATTCAGTACAACAACGCCACTGCCGGCGTGACCGTCAACCTCACTGCGGGCACCGCCGACGGCGACGGCTCGGTCGGCCACGACACCATCACGGGCGGCGTGTTCAATGTCCTGGGGTCCAATTTCAACGACACCATCATCGGCAGCGCCAGCAACGACAGTCTCTCCGGCAACGTCGGCAACGACATCCTGGATGGTCGTGCCGGCAACGACTTCCTCAGTGGCGGCGCTGGCGTGGACACCTTTGTCTATGCGAGCGGCGGCGGCTTCGACTTCATCCAGGACTTCGTCCATGGCCAGGACAAGCTCGATCTGACCGGGGTCTACGGCATCTTCAGCCTCTCTGACCTGCAAGCGCATGCGGTGCAGAGCGGCCCCAACACGGTCATTACCTTCAGCTCGGGTGACGGCCTCACGCTTCAGAACGTCAATCTGAGCAGCTTGACGGCGAGCGATTTCCTGTTCGGCGCGCCGGCCGCGCCGATCGTCGGCGACGGAAACGCGAACGACCTCGTCGGCACCGCCGATGCCGAATCCATCAGCGGTCTCGGTGGCAACGACCGCCTCCAGGGCCTCGGCGGCAGCGACCTTCTGGATGGCGGTGCGGGCTTCGATCGCGCCATCTATACCGATGCGAGCGGCGGCATCGCCGTCAACCTCGCGGCCGGGACGGCCTCGGGAGCTGGCGTCGGGACAGACACGCTCATCGGCATCGAGGGTGTGGTCGGCAGCGATTATGCCGATACGTTCAATGCGGCCGGGTTCACCGGATCGACCGGTCTGCCCGGCGTAGCCGCCGGCCAGAGCGAGTTTGAAGGGCGCGGCGGCAACGATAGCGTCATCGGCGATCTCAACGCCCTGGGGCAGGCGGTGACGCGAGTGTCCTATCTGAGCGCCACCAGCGCGGTCACGGTCGACATCGGGGCCGGGACCACGGATGGCGATGCCTCCGTCGGTCATGACACCTTCTCCAACGTCTCGACGATCTGGGGTTCGGCCTCCAACGACACGTTCTACGGCAGCGACAATGCGGCCTTCACCTACGAGACCTATGAAGGTCGCGGCGGCGACGACTATATCGACGGCCGCGGCGGCTACGACCAGGTCACCTACAATTCGGACACGACGACCACGTCGGGCATCTATGTTCACCTTGCCGCGGGCATCGTGAATGGCGACGCCACGGTCGGCACCGACACCATACGCAACGTCGAGGCCGCGCGTGGTACCAATTTCGACGACACGTTCGACGCGACCGGCTTCGGCCAGGTCGGGGCGACCAATGTCGGTTCCTCCGGGACCTTCAACGACTTCGCCGGCGCCGGCGGCAACGACACCATCATCGGCAACGGCTCCACCCGCCTGAACTACCAGATCGCGGCCTCGAGCGTCAGCGTCGACCTCGAGACCAGCGTCGTCGGGACCACGAATGCCGTCACGGTTGCCGGCAGCGCGACAGGTGCGACCGAGGGCACCGACACCTTCACCGGCGTCAATGCGGTGCAGGGCTCGACCTTCGCCGACACGCTGCTCGGAAGCAGCTTCAACAACAACTTCACCGGTCTTGGCGGCGACGACTACATCGACGGCCGCGGCGGCTTCGACGTGGCCATCTACAACAGCCTCAGCACGGTCACGGGCGGCGTCGCGATCGACATGGCGGCAGGCACGGCGACCGGTGATGCGTCGATCGGGACCGATACGCTGCGTTCGATCGAGGGCATTCAGGGCACGGGCTACGCCGACACCTATGTGGCGACGGGCTATGGCCAGCCCGGTGCGCTCAATATCGGCAACAACGGCACCTTCAACCAGTTCGAGGGCCTCGGCGGCGATGATGCCATCACCGGCAACGGCAACACACGGCTGCTCTACACGAATGCCACCGGCGGCGTCACCGTCAACCTGAACGCCGGCTCGGTCACGGGTGACGTATCGGTCGGGCACGACACCTTCACGGGCGTCAACAGCGTCTATGGCGGCAATTTCGCCGACACTTACGACGCGACGGGCTTCATCGGTTTCAATTCCTTCCAGGGCCTCGCCGGCAACGACCTCATCACCGGCAACGGCAGCACGCAGCTGCTGTTCGCCAACGCGACCGGCGGCGTGACCGTTAACCTCGCAAACGGTACTGTGGACGGCGATAGTTCGGTAGGTCATGACACCATTTTGGGAGGGGTGACCAGCGTTGCGGGCTCGAACTTCAACGACACGATCACCGGTTCTGGTGGCAACGACCAGCTGTTCGGCAACGGCGGCAACGATCTGCTCAGCGGTGGTGCCGGCAACGACGGCCTGAACGGCGGCATTGGTGCAGACACCTTTGTCTACGCTGCCGGCGGCGGCGCGGACACCATCGGCGACTTCCTGCAGGCGGACGCCGACAAGATCGACCTCACGGGAATCCCTGGTGTCTCGACCCTTGCCGACGTTCAGGCGCTTGCCACCCAACAGGGGCCGAACACGGTCATCAACTTCGGCAATGGCGACACCCTCACGCTGCTGAACGTGACGCTGTCGAACCTCACGGCTGCCGACTTCATCCTGGGGCAGGGCGTGCACCTCACCGGCGACGCCGGTGCAAATACGCTGATCGGCACCGCCTACGCCGACAATCTGAGTGGCCTTGCGGGCAACGATCGCCTCAAGGGCCTCGACGGCAATGATCTACTCGACGGCGGCCTCGGCTTCGACCGCGCCGACTATGTCGCGGCAACGGGCGGCATTACCGCAAATCTCGCGGCAGGCTCCGTGACAGGTCCAGGGGTCGGCACGGACACGCTGGCGAACGTCGAGGGGATCGTGGGCAGCGACTATGCCGACACGTTCAACGCGACCGGCTTTGCGGGCGATACCGGCATTGCCGGCACCAATGTGGGCTTCAACGAGTTCGAAGGCCGCGGCGGGGACGACAGCATCACGGGAGCGATGAACAGCCTGGGTGCGCTCCTGACGCGCATCTCGTATGCCAATGCAACGGGCAGCGTGACCGTCGATCTGACGGCCCACTCGGCGGCGGGAGATGCCTCGGTCGGTACCGATACCTTGGTGGGTTCGGGCTTTGCGGGTGTTGTCGGCTCTGGATCTGGCGACCAACTGCTCGGCAGTGCCAATGGCCCAGGAACCGTGGAAACGTTCGAAGGCCGCGCCGGCGATGACTTCATCGACGGCCGGGCTGGTTTCGACCGGGCGGACTACGCGCTCGATCCGGCCGCGGTGGGCGGGATCGACGTTCAACTGGCGTCGGGAACCGTGACGGGCGACGCCGCGACGGTCGGCACCGACACGCTGCGATCGGTCGAGTCCGTGCGCGGCTCGAACGCTGCGGACGTCTTCAACGCCGCTGGTTTCACCGGAAGCAGCCAGAATGCCGGTTCCAACGGGACGTTCAATGAATTCATCGGCATGGGCGGCAACGACAGCATCACCGGTAACGGCAACACGCGCGTTGCATTCACCAACGCCACCGGCGCGGTGACGGTCGATCTGCTGGCAGGTACCGCAAGCGGTGACTTGTCCACGGGCAACGATACGTTCAGCGGCGTCAACGCCGTGATGGCCTCGATGTTCAACGACACCATCAGCGGTAGCAACACCACCACGGCGACGGAAACGTTCACCGGCCTTGCCGGCGACGACTTCATCGACGGCCGCGGCGGCTTCGACATCATCAGCTACAACAACATCTACTTCTCCACCGGCGCGGTGACGATCAACTTCACGGCGGGCACCGCGACCGGCGACGGCTCGATCGGCAATGATACGTTCCGCGGGATCGAGGGCGCCCAGGGCACCACTTTCAACGACGTCTTCACGGCCACGAATTTCGGCGCCGTCGGTTTCCAGAACGGTGCAACCAACAACGTCGGCAACAACGGCAACTTCAACCAGTTCGAAGGCCTGGCCGGCAACGACACGATCACCGGCAACGGTAACACCCGGATCATCTATTCCAGCGCCACCGATGCCGTGACCATCAACCTGCAGGCGGGGACTGCGACCGGCGGCGGCTCAATCGGCACTGACACCTATGTAGGCGTCAACAGTGCGACCGGCAGCAACCTGAACGACACCTACAATGCCACAGGCTTCACCGGCGTCACCTCGGCAGGATCGTTCGGTACCTTCAACCTGTTCGAAGGCCTGCTCGGCAACGATACCATCACCGGTAACGGCAATACGCGGGTCTCGTATTCCCAGGCGAGCGGGGGCGGAGTTTCCGTCGACCTTTCGACGGGACTTGTGAGCGGTGCGGCCGGCGCCGACTTCATCACGGGAGGCGTCAACAGCGTCCAGGGTTCGAACCAGGCCGACACGCTGGTCGGCAGCTCGAATAACGAGTTATTCTTCGGCGGCGGCAGTGGCGACACGATCAACGCAGGTGGCGGCAACGACGGCATCACCGGCCAGGGCGGCAACGATACGATCGACGGCGACGCCGGCACCGACATGGTGATCTTCTCGGGTACGCAATCGCAATACACCGTCACGACGGCTGGAACGATCCAGGTTCAGGACAATGTCGTGAACCGTGACGGCACCGACGGTCTGACCAACGTCGAAGCGCTGCAGTTCAGCGACGCCATCGTGTTGCTGTCATCGGGCTCGTTGGCGAGTCCGATCGATCTCTCGACGCAACAGTTCTCTAACACGGCACCCGTGAGCGGAACGGCTGGCGATGATTATCTTCGCGTCGGAGCCAATATCTTCGGACACGGGATCAATCTGGGAGCCGGGACGGGGGATACCGTCCTGCTCAACGGCACCTTCGGTAACGGCTACACGCTCAATCTCTCGGGTGTCGAAAACCTGGTCGGCAGCGGCAACGACGAGTTCGTCAACCTCACGACGACCGCCAACGGACTGGTCGTCGACCTCGGGGGTGGCAATGATCAGCTCAATCTCGCGGGCGGCGCCAACACGCTTAGTCTGATCGGCGTCGAGGGGGTCGGCGGATCCGATTTCGGTGCGACGCCCGGCGTCAACGACGTACTCACCTTGTCGACGACGGTGACGGGCCTGAACATCAGCCTCGGCAACGGCGACAATACGATGAACCTCGCTGCCGGCGCGAACTCGTTCGTGAACATCTACGACGTCAATCACGTGAACGGAACCGCGAGCGACGACACCTTGACTGTCACCGGTGCGATCGCAGCGGTCAACGGCGTCGCGATCGACCTTGGCGGCGGCGAGGATACGATCGCCCTCAACGGAAACTTCGCTGCATTCGCCGCGACCGGCGTCGAGCACATCAACGGAAATTCGGGCGACAATTCACTCAGCTTGACGAACAATGTCGATGGCATCGTCATCGACATGGGCGGTGGAAACGATCTGGTGTCGCTCGCCAATGGAGTGAATTCGGTCAGCATCAGTGGCGTCGAAAACCTCAACGGCAGTGATTTCACCGGCAATCTCAACCCGTCGGACGATACGGTCACGCTTCTGAATACAGTGTCCGGGGTGTCGGTCAATCTCGGCGAAGGGACCAACGTCCTGAATCTCGCCGCAGGCAGCAATTCGTTCGACAATCTGTGGAACGTGAATCTGCTCAACGGGAGCTCGTCGGACGACATTCTGACGTTGCAGGGCAGCCCGGCGAACGTGATCGATCTCGGCGGCGGCAACGACACTCTGAACTTCAGCGCGAATGTCTACGACATCACGGTGACCAACGTCGAGACCGTCAATGCCGCCGCGAACTTCGACAGGATCACGATCGGCAATGCGTCAGGTAACACGACGATCACTGCCGGCGCGGGTGCGGATGAGATTTTCGCCAGCGCGGGCCATGACAACTTCCGCTTTGTCAGCACCGCGGATTCCGCCGCCGGCGCTGCCGATACCATTCACAATTTCGACGCCGATAATGACAGCTTTACGTTCTCGGGCATTAGCGTCGCTGGCGGTCACATCGAGTACGTGGAGAATGCGGCGCTGCTCGGTGCCAACCAGGCTTCGGCTCACCTGCAGAATTCCGGGCCGGGTAACGACTATCTTCAGATCGATATCGACGGCGACGGAACGAGCGATATGGACGTGAGCCTGCAAAATGTCACGGGCACGCTGCACAACGGCAACTTCCTGTTGGCCTGAGAGAGAACCGGCTTCGGAGAGGCGTTGGCCGCCTGCCGGCCTGTCTCCGGGAGCCACCGTCCTGGCAATCGCCGCGCGACCCCAAGCAAAAACCGCCGCCACCAGCTATCCGGTGGATCGGCGGTCTATAGTCGAAGGTCGCTGGGTCGAAGGTGGCTGGCCTCTCAGGAGGCTCTTAGCCAAGCGTTCCCGCGCTCACCGAACGTACCAATAGCCCCACCAGCGTTGGGACACTGGACGCGCCTGCGCCTTCATGGCGGCGACTTCCTCGACGGAGCGAAGCTGCGGGCCGTAGATCGCGGGCGGATAGACGTCATCCCACAGCACGACCCCGGTTTGGGCGTAGGCCGCCCGCTGATGTGCCGGCGCAAGCGCGAGCTCGGCGGCCGGCGCTACGGATGCTGTCAAAACGAGGCCGAGAGCGGACAGGGCAATGGATGGAATAAGAGCGCGGACGGTCATTGGATTGAATCCCTCGTAATATGAGATGCGAAATAATGCGACGGGTCCCGAATGGTTGCAAGGGCATGGATTGGCCGGTTGGCCCGAAATTTCCTGTTCGTGGGAAGGCGTGCCAGGTCCGTTCGACGGCAGCAGCCTTTGGACAGGTCGGGATCGCGAAGGCATCTCTCTATATAGAGTGACTCTAATAGAGCGATCTTGATCGCAGAGTTTGATGCACGGGAGGTTATGCCGCATGCACGTAAGAGGTCAGGCATGAACAATCTTTCGGCGCCCGAAGTCGGCAAGAACCATGATGTCGACACACTGCTCGCTCTTGATGAGTCCCGGACTATCTAGGGCGACTCCTATGACTTCTGCATTCCTCTCCGCTTTCATTTTCGGCGCTGGCCTCACCTTGGGATACGCGCTACGCGCTTGGCGCGTGCAACGAAGCCCTGCGAGCTCATCCCGCGGCGCCTCGCGCCGAATGACCGGACCGACTCCCACCTCGACGTTCGGCCACGCCCGACGAGCCTTTTAGGCAACGTCCGATTCGCTGACGGGATCTCACTGGTACGAATGGGGCATGACGAGATGAGCGAACCCAAGAAGGATGCGCCGCGGCGTTACATCGTCGATGGCGCCGGACAACGCGTGCTTGTCGGGCTGACGATCTCGGAGACGGTCGAGTTCGAAGCGCTGGATAATCCGAGCTCCCGCCCCGGCGCCGATTTGCTTGTCGAGGCGCGCCGTGTCCGCCAGGACAGACATGGGGAGCGCTGGCTGGAGCTTTACGTCAAGCACGAGCGAGCCTGGAACGATTGGATGGCTGAAACACGTGCGCGGCTGGAAAAGCCCCGCTTGCTCAACTAGATCCGCTCGAGGTCGATGCCCATGGTCCGATAGGCGAGCCGTCGCGAACCAAGGCTCCACGTCATACCGCGAGCATGCGGCTGCCCTGGATGCTCATCAGGGTGAGGTTACCGGTCGCATAGGCACCGGTGTCGATGTTGACGCGGTTCGCCATGAATTCGGCACTACGGACCGGCGTATGGCCATGCACGATATACTTGCCGAATTGCTCCTCGCTGCGCAGGAACTCTTCGCGAATCCAGAGCAGATCGCGCTCCGTCTGCTCGGCCAGCGGAACGCCTGGGCGAACGCCGGCGTGAACGAAGAAGAAGTCCCCGCAACTGAAGCTCAGCCGCAAATTGTCGAGGAATTCCAGATGCTCGGTGGGCATCGCCCGAATCAGATCGCGCATGATCGATGCCGGCTCGTCGCGCTTCAGGTCCGGCGGCGCAAGCCCGTAGGACATCAGTGTCTGGGTCCCGCCGACGGCAATCCAATCCTCGAATAATGAGGGATCTTCGAACACCCTCACCAGAAATGCCTCGTGATTCCCTTTGAGGAAGACTGCGTTGCCCCGGCGGCTCCGTTCGATCAGGACGTCGAGGGTGGAGCGCGTATCCGGGCCGCGATCGATGTAATCGCCCATGAAGACCTCGACCGCGTAGCGCGGTCGGCTGCAGGCGACGTCGGCGTCGATCACCCGCAACATGGGCTGCAGCAGATGCGCGCAGCCGTGAATGTCCGAGATCGCATAGATGCGGACTCCCTCCGGCAATTGCGGTTTGGGAATAGGCGGGCGTGGTCGGGCGAGAGATATCATGGCGCTCAATCGATCGGGTGGTTGAAAAATTTCCCCAAGTCGCCGGCACCGGAGAGCTTCCATTCAACACGAACGACGTGAATTCGGTGAGGGAGCGTCCTTGTTCTCCGGCTCGATCACGCCAAAAGAAGGGCGGCATTTTTTGCCGACCTTGTTCGGCGATCGGCAGCGCGAATGGCGCGGCCCGCGGGAATCGCATCGCTGAAGGCGAGCGTGCAGCAAAGATGCATGCCTGGGCGCGATTTCGCATCGCACGCCCAGATAGAAAATCATCGAAATTCTCGCAAATGACTCATTGTGCTTCGTCGAAGGATTGCATCGCCTGAAAGATGAGCGAAGAGGTGCTCGCGCGCTGGCCAAGCATCGCGGTGGACGTGGAACTTGATTCAAAATAGGGCAACGCGTTCGCTCGTATGTCATCACTGTGACGACATTTTCAGCGCGTCGAATTTCGCTGCGCATTTCAACACGACGCATGATCCCTGCGCCGCAAAAGTTTTGCGTGCAACGCCACAATGTCGCTGCGATCACTCAACACTTTCCGTGCGGGGCAGTGACGAGTCTTCAGCATCACGATGAGCGTCAGGCACACTCTCGATAGGCAGAGGTTCGAATGGCTGTTGCAACTTATGGTTCTGAAAACGCTCACGCGCTGTCGTCGACGCGAGGTGGCGCTCTTCAGAGGCCATTTCAGATCGTCGTCATGGCGGCTGACTTTCTGCTGATCTTGTTGAGCTATGCCGCCGGGGCTTCGCTGTACGGCGTCGCCGTCGCTTCGCCCACCGACGGCGCTTCGGTGGGAGCGGGGTTGTTTGTCGGCGTGGTGTTCGTCGCAGTCGCCTATTTCCGGGACGTCTATGCCACGCACCGGCTGCTCAACATCGTCTGGCAGCTTCGAAAGGCGGTGTTAATCTGGCTGACGTCGCTGACGATCCTTGCTGTTGCGGCGTTCCTGCTGAAATCGACCGACAATCTGTCCCGCGGCACCGTCATCGTGTTTGCCGTGATCGGCGGACTTGGTTTGGTCAGCCTGCGCTTCGTCTGGCAGGCGGTGTTCGGCACGAGCTTTGCGCGAAGCCGGTTGGTCGATCGCAAGGTGATCCTGCTCAGCCTCAAGCCGCTCGACTTCACCTCCAGCCGCTTCAAGGACCTGCGGCGGAATGGCTTCGACGTCACGCGCCATTTCGTGCTCGGCGACGACCGGGATGATGGCCATTGGGAGCGGCAGATTCGCGACGTGATCCGTCAGTCGCGCTCGGCCGACGTCGATGAATACCTGCTTGCGATCGACTGGAACGAATTGCCGATGCTCCGCAAGCTCGGGCCATATCTGCGCGCCGTCCCGCAGCCGATACGCCTGCTGCCGGACGATCCGGTCGCCGATCTGGTGGCTCGTCCCTTCCTGCCGGTCAGCGGAACCGTAGCGGTCGAAATCCAGCGGCCGCCTCTCACCATTCTCGAACGGCTGCAAAAGCGCTGTCTCGACGTCGGCGTGGCCCTGTTCGCGCTCGTAATCTTGACGCCGCTGCTGCTCACCGTTGCCGTGCTGATCAAGCTGGATTCCCCGGGAGCCGTCATATTCCGCCAGTCGCGCCGCGGCTTCAATGGCAGGCCGTTCGAGATCTGGAAG
Source organism: Bradyrhizobium sp. CCBAU 25360 (assembly GCF_028128695.1). Classification (NCBI taxonomy): domain Bacteria; kingdom Pseudomonadati; phylum Pseudomonadota; class Alphaproteobacteria; order Hyphomicrobiales; family Nitrobacteraceae; genus Bradyrhizobium; species Bradyrhizobium sp. CCBAU 25360. Next base: position 513,585 of record NZ_LBJA01000043.1, on the reverse strand, counting down.
TTCCGGAGCATGACCGTCTGCGAGAACGGCGAAACGATTGCCCAGGCGACCAAGCGGGATGCTCGGGTCACCAAGATCGGGCGCTTCCTTCGTATGACGAGCATCGACGAACTGCCGCAGCTCTGGAACGTGCTGCGCGGGGACATGTCGCTGGTTGGACCGCGTCCGCACGCGCTGGCCCATGACAATTACTATGACGAGATCATCAGCAAGTACGTCTACCGCCATCACATGAAGCCGGGCCTGACCGGCTGGGCCCAGGTGAACGGCTTCAGGGGGGAAACGCCGACGATCGATCTGATGGAGAAGCGGGTCGAATATGACGTCTGGTACGTTAGCAACTGGAGTATCTGGCTCGACCTGAAGATTATGGCCCGGACGGCGTCCGCAGTGATGTTCCAGGAAGCTTACTAGTCGTTTGATTTCTTCACTGTCCGGAACCTGCCAGCTTAAGGGATCAGGTTCCGTCTCTCGACGACCTGCTGAAGAGCCGCATGATCGCGTCGCGCAAGGCAAGCAACGGCGGCACCAGCACGAAGAAAGCCCCCATCGCAACGGAAACGATGACATGGCGGATCGAGAAGGGTTCGTCCTGCTCGATTTCCCTTTGACTCGGGTCGATGGGCGCGGGTGAGAGCGTCGTCGCCATTGGCTGCGGACGCGGCTTGCGTGGGGGAACCACGATCAACACGAACAGGATGTTGAGCAGAACCCAAATAGTCAAAATCGTCAGGACGATCAGCATTCCGAGCCCGCCGGAAATGAACGACAAATATCAGCCGAGGTTAGCCTCAGGGAACCCAGAAAGAAAGATGCCCAAAGTTTCAGCATTTTAAAGCATCGAGGACCGGATTGTCTCGTCTTGCCGATGAATGGTTGCCAATTGGCGCACTGTCCTAGCCATCGCAGCCTTCGTCAATCCTTGCTTTTGGCTAGAGCAATAACTGCAAGTTGTGGATTCCGGGCGAATACGGAGGCCTCGGCAGTCCGAGGTGGGCTCGGCGCAATCCTCCGTTCGTGTGTGCGAAGGCGCACTCGCTGCTCTTCAGGCGCTAGTTTCGAAGAACGCAAAAAATTGGCCCGCTGCCAAATGGCAGCGGGCCCGTCGTCTTTAGAAATCGGCTGGGCGCGGCCTGCCGCGCCTCCGCCTAGGCATGCTCGACGTAGTAGCTGTTGTGGTGCTTGCCCTTGTACGCCTCGATGCGCTTGAGCATCTTCGGGTTGGCGCGGTTGAGCACGGCGCCGAGCAATTTCTTCTGCAGGACTTCCGACCCGGAAACCGACTCCTGAAGGGCGCTTCGTGTCGTTTGCCCCCACTCGATCACATAGACCATGGCATCGATCAGGAAGCTGACGGCCTTTGAATCCGCCACCGGCATCACCGGGGCAAGATCGATCACGATGTACTCATAGTGCTCCTTCAGCACCTTGAGCAGATCGGCCATCGCCTTCGATCCAATGACGTCTGCCGAATTGACCATGCGGGAGGCCACGACGGACGGCAAGAAATCCAGGCCTGTTTCCTTGCTTCGCTGCACATGGTAGCCGAGGCTGGCCGGATCGCTGAGCGCCTCTACCAGTCCGCTCTTGGCGTTCGGCGCGAGCTCCCGCGTGAGCGAGCGCGTGTGCAGATCGCCGTCGATCAGGACCGTGCGATGCCCGGTGAGGGCGATCAACTGGGCGAAGTTGGCCGCCACCGTCGTCTTTCCTTCCTTGGGAAGGGACGAGACGATGCCAATCACCTTGATCTCGCGGGTCAGGCGCGCAACGTCGATCGACACCTTGATATTGCGCAACGTCTCGGCAAATCGCGAGAATGGATGGTCGACGACGTAGCGGGACAGATCGGGTGGACCGGCCTTCCCGGACGTGGATAGCAACGCGCCGGTCTTCGTCGGCGGACGAATGTCCGGCAGGACCCCGAGGCACTTCACGCCGAGCTCGTCCTCGACCTCGCCGGGGGTCCGCAACACGTCGCTGAGCAGTTCACGGGCAAAGGCGGCGCCGAAGCCGAGGCAGAGGCCGCCCACCAAGCCGCCCACCAGCGCCAGCACCGTGCGCGGCGAGCTCTTGCGATCCGGCTTGGCGGCGGTGCTGATGAGGCGCGCCTCGCTGAGCGGGAAGCTCTGGTTCTGCGTGGCGCTCTGCAGCTTCTCGAGGAAGTTGTTGTAGAGGTTGCGGTAGGTGTCCGCGGCGCTTTCGAGATCGCGCAGCTTGACTGCAGCCTGGCCGGTATCGCCGGCCTGGGCGACGAGTTCCTTTACGTTCTTCTCGAGCGAGGCTTCCCGGCTCTTTGCGATCTCATAGTCGCTGCGATAGGCGTCGCCGATCCGATGCAGCTCGTCGGCGATGTTCTTGCGCAGCTCCTCCATCTTGTTGGCCAGATTGACCGCAGCAAGATGTTGCTTGCCATAGCGCCGGGACCAGTCCGCATACTGGGCCTGGAGGTCCAGATATTGCGCGCGCAGGCGGGTGATGACCGAGTTGTTGAGAGCATCGGTCACCGTCGATTGTGCGACGTCCTGGTCCGAAATCGCGGTGATCCGGTCGAGCCGGGCCTTGGCTTCGGCCGTCGACGCCCGCGCTTGAACCAGCTGGGTGTTGAGGTCCGACAATTGCTGTTCGGACATCAGGCCGCGGCTGGTTCCGACGATGTTGTTTTCGGCCTTGAAGGTCTGCACGGCACGGTCGCTGGCGGTTGCCTGCTCGCTCAGCTCGATGCTGCGCTGCTGAAGCCATTCGGTCGCCCGCTTGGTCGACTGATATTTGGCTTCCAGGGCGCCGACAAGGTAGGCGCTGGCGACGGCGTTGACGATCTTGGCGGCCTTGTCAGGGCTTCGCGAGCGATAGTTCAGCGACAAGACATAGGTCGTCAGGACACGTTCCGTCCTCAGGTTCTTCTGAACCTGCTCGACCACGGCATGCTCGAGTCGCTCCTGCGACGCCGGTTCTCCGGTGCCGAACAACGACATGAACTTGCCGAGGACGATGGAAAGTAAACCCGGATTGGAGCCATTGAACTCCGGATCGTCCGTCAGCTTCAGGCGACGGACCACCGAGAGGATCAGGTCGTCCGAGTTGATGACCTCGACCTGGCTGTCGACGTATCCGGTATCGATGAGGGCGCTGTTGGCGTTGCTGTCCTTGTCCAGCACCTGCGCCTGACGGGTATCCATCATGATGCGGGCATTCGCCGTGTACATGGGTTGCGCCATGATCAGATAGACGATCACCAGCGCCAGCGAAGCGCCGGTGCACACCGCGATGATCGGCCATTGCCGGCGCAGGACATCGGCCACGCGTTCGAAGCTGAGGACTGCTCCGCCGAATTCGATGCCGAATCTGTGACCCGACGGGAAATGTTCTCTAGGCTGATACATTTGTTAATTCGCTGCCTTTTGACGATCGCTGATCAATTCGGAAGGGGGACGGGCTTGAACGGGTTGGCCAGCTTGGTCTTCCACTCGCCGTCGAGCAGCGCCCCGCCTCGGGGCGGTTGCGCACGGCCCTTGTCTTGGGATTGGGCCTGGGCGCCGGAGGTGTCCTCGCCGGCGGCGGCATAGCCTGCTTGCACGTTGAGATCGCCGATCCGCTGCGTGAAATCCCTGATCTTGCGCGCAGCGTCCGGCTTCGTCGACGTGCACCGCCCTTCGGCGATCCTCAACGCGGCGCCAATGGCTGAACGGTCGGTTGAACTCGACGCCGAGATGAGGGTCTGCACGGACGGCAACACCGAGGGGTTCGTGGCGATAAAGGTGGCGAGCCGATATCTCAGCTTCTCCTTGTCATTGCGCAGCTGTTCCAGAAGCGAGGAGGGCGATTTTACGAACGTGTCGAGTTGGAGCTGCGAGGCACGATCCGTAAATTCGACACACTGGGCGCGGCAAGCATCGATGCTCGCCACCATCAAGGCAGAAGCTGCCAAGATGATCGGTAGCCATCGCGATCTCGCAAGACGACGTGTTAGTCCGCAACCCATCTGTGTCCCTTGCTCCCTGTTGCAATAGGAGAACACGTGAAACTTGGCAGGCAACTGTGTCAATTTTTGTGCGACGCAAAAGCTGCGTGCGCGTGCTCGGTGAGACAACGCGTGCATTGCCTGTTTCGGTCGGTTGCAAAAATGAAGATCTGCAATGCCTGCGAGATCGGCACGCTGGCGCCTAGGAATGTTGCAAACTGAAAACATAAGAGGCGTTGAAAGTCGAAGGGCCGCGAGCATGCGTCGCAAAACCGACACAAGTCGTCACGCGACTCATTGTTCCCCGCTTGCGAAAAATTATCGGTGCGATATGTGGCATCGTGCTTGCGGAGAGATCAACGTCTTTCGCGGTCGGCTTGATCGCAACAGCGCCGAATTTCGCGCACACTTTGCACGCAAATACTCGCAATCATCACGACCGAATTGATTTGCGCGCCGACGCATGTCGATCTCAGGCAAAAAGTGGCGTGAACTTGGCGCTCGCATGTCCGAATGATCTGCGAGGGTTGAAATTATCGTCGACCCTCATGCGTCGAATGCGAGTCCGCGATCGCAGAGATTGAACACGCGCAAGACCTGATACACACTGCTGCGGTGCAATAGCTACGGAATGTTGATGTGACGGAGATGGTTCATCGTGAGAAGGCGCATGTCCTGCCGCTCGATAGCATTCGGGGGATCGCCGCGACGTCGGTGGTGATTCACCATCTCCTGCTGATGCCGACTTTCCTCGCGGCGTTCCCGCACAATGCGTGGATCAATTGCTCGTTCTTCAGAAGCTCCTGGCTGCTGGTCGACTTGTTCTTTGTTCTCAGCGGGATCGTCATGTCGCTCAGCTACGTCGAGAGCGACTTCGGGCGCTTCTCGCTGCGTGAGTTCATGGCGCGGCGCCTGGCGCGGGTCTATCCGCTGCATATCGTCATGCTGATGGCAAATCTTCTGTTTCGCCTCCTGCGGATCGGTCTGGTCATGGCCGGTGTCGTGGTGGCCGCGCCGGCGGCGTTCGAAGTGAACAATGCCTATTCCTTCGGTCTCAACGTGCTGCTGCTGCATTCGATGGGGTTCATCGATTATCTCAGCTGGAATGCGCCGAGCTGGAGCATCAGCGTCGAGTTCTACACATATCTGGTGTTTGGCCTGATCGTGCTGCTGGCCCAGCGCATGCGTTCCCTGCTCTGGTTCTACGTCCTCTGTGGAGCCCTTGCGATTAGCAGTCTGGTCTTCATCATCTTCGTGCTCGACAAGAGGAGCCTCGGGCTTCAGACCGACTTCGGCATCCTGCGCTGCTTCGTGAGCTTCTTCCTGGGCGTGCTGACGGTGAGGATCGTCGATCGCCTGCCGGCCAAGCCGGGCCCTGCCGTGCAGGGCGTGCTGCAGTTCGCCGCCATGATCGCCAGCATCGCTCTGGTGTCCGTGGCGGAGACCAATCCTGCCGCGACCTTCCTCGCGCCGGTGACGTTCGCGATCTTCCTCGGCAGCTTGCTGGCCTTTCCGGATGCGCTGCTGGTGCCGCGGATGCTGGTGGCCGGGCCGCTGGTCTGGCTCGGGAAACGTTCCTACTCCATCTATATGGTGCACGCGCTCGTGGTGCTGCTCGCTGAATATTTCGTGCGGGCAGTGGGGGCGGGGCGGATCGCCGCGCTGGATTCGGTCTGGGCAGGCCTGCCGGCCACGCTGAATCTCGTCGTCTCACTGGCTGCTGTGCTAGCGGTCTCGCACTTCACCTATCTCTACATCGAAATTCCCGGCGGCAGGTTCATGCGAAATGTGCTCGGAAGCCGTCGGGATTTCGCGCGATCCCCAGCGCCGTCGGCGCGGCTGACGAACTGAGTCGGTCATGAGCATCCTCGCACTGCAACGGCCGCGACTGATCCTGATCAGCCTCAGCATCGAGGCGATCGCGCTCGGGGTCTATCTGGTCCGCGACGCCTTTGGTGGCGTGATCCGCTATTACACCAGCATCTATCACATGGATGCGCTCTGGTATCTGCCCGATGCGGTCGCGCTTGCGTGTCTGATCCAGTTCATCGTGCATTGCATCCTGCGCAATCGCAGCACCCTGGCCCTGTTGGTGTTGGTCCAGATCATGCTGTCGCTCGTGCTTGGCTATTTCATGATGGGAACGGCAAACGCAGCGATCTCGTCCTTCAAGATGATGCTGCCGGTGTTCGTCGGCTTCTGCTTCTGTGATGCGAGTCTCGGCTCGTACAAGAAGCTGCTGTCGGTCATCGCCGTGACCTTCTACCTCTCGGTCATCGGGGTGTTGCTGACGAAGTTCTACCTCATGCCCTGGGTCGGGTATAAATATGAGTCTTTTGGCGCGGTTCGGGAGGCGGGCCGGCTGTGGTGGGCCTATGGCGGCGACGACCAGCGGCTCATGGGTTTTGCGGCCGACAACACCATGGCCGCCTTCTTCATTCTCGTGTCGTTCGCGATCACCTCGATTCGCAAGAGCACGACGTGGTGCCTTCTGTTCGGCTCGCTCGCGGTCTATGTCATCAAGCTGACCACGAGCAAGACGACGATGATCGTCCTCGTGCTCTATCTGATCCTGCTCGTGTTCGTGCGTATGCTGCCGGAGAAGTCGCGCTTTCCCGCAATCAGGGGCATCGCGCAATGGTCCTTTGCCGCGATCTTCGTTCCGTTCTTCATGATCGTTATCGCTTCCGGCACCGCCGCCGTCCCGCACTCGACCCTGTTCAGCATCGTCGATCGCATCAACAACAGCTGGCAGTTGCCGTTCGTCTACATGAACCAGCTCATGCCGATCGGTCTGGTGACGGGCTGCGGCGCTGGCTGCTTCAACTATCCGCAGAAGCTGTTCTCGCCGCTCGCGCACTTCTGGGTGCCCGTCGACAATTTCTACATCGGGACCTACCTGATGTTCGGTCTGCCGTTCGTCGCGTTCATGGTGATGGTGTTCAGGGCGACATTCGGCGCGACCGACGTGTACAAGCTGACGCTGATCTTCGTCGTCAACCTGTTCACGATCACGGTGTTGAACTACGGCCCGGCGTCCGGCCTCCTGATCATCGCATTGAGCTTCAGCGACGTGTTTTCGCGCCGCGCGGCCTCCGCACGGGCGGGCGACGCCGTGCCGATCGTCATGCGGCCGCCGATGCCGTCTTTGGAAGGCTTCCGCCCGGACATACCGGCGGCGAGCGGAAGCAGGTGAGAACGAACGATGCATAAACGGCTCGCATTTATCGACACGCTGCGCGGCATTGCCGTGTTGTCGGTCCTGGTCCAGCATGTGTTCGAGGTGATCGTCGAGAAGCACCCGACGGGCGCCTATTACTGGCCCATCCACGATTTGTTCGGCTACTACATGAACTTTGGCCGGTTCGGCGTGGTGTTGTTCTTCTTCGTCAGCGGCTTCGTCATTCCGTTCAGCTTCCCGGACAGCGCCACGCCCGTGCGGGATTTTTCGATCAGCCGCTTCTTCCGGCTCTACCCGGCCTACTGGACCTCGCTCGTGGTCGGGCTCGTGACGATGCAGCTGATGGATTCGAAGATCTATCCGCTCGGGCAGATCGCCGCGAACGTGACGATGTTGCAGACCTTCGTGAACGTCCCGAACCTCTGGGTGTTCTATTGGACGCTGGCGATCGAGCTGCTGTTCTATGTCGGATGCACCATTCTGTTTGCGATGGGGCTGCTGAACCGGCGCTTCACGGCGGTGACGATCGTCGTTGCGGCCGCGCTGGTCGGAACCACCGCTGCGCTCCTGGTGGAGAACAGGGCGGTTTCCTCGGTGATGGAGGTCGGGCTGAATCTGTCGGCGATGTTCCTGGGCAAGATCATCCGCGACACCGTCATCGGCGGAAAGCTGCGATGGTCCCACGTGGCGGTCTGCACGCTCCTGTATGCGATCTTCGCCATCACGCTGGCCGACCGGCGGTTCGGAGGCGTGTACCACGAGAACTTCTTCTACAGCTATTCGATCGCATCGGCCTATGTCTGCGCGGCGCTCGTCTTCATCGGCTTTGCCGTGTTCGGTGAGAGAATGGCGTGGCGGCCGATGGCATTCGTCGGCGTGATCAGCTATTCGGTCTACCTGATGTCGCCGTTCGTGCTCGTCTTCATCCATCGCCTCGTCTGGTTCGGCGACGGGCCGCTCGGATGGTCGATCTTCATGACCCTGATCCTGGCGTTGTCGATCCTCGTCAGCTGGATGACGTTTACATTCGTCGAGAAGCCCAGCATCGCCTTCGGACAAAGGTTCCGATCAGCACGGCGAAAAAAGGTCGTTCTTGAGCCCGTCCTCAGTACTCAGGGTGCTGCAGAGTGAGTAACGCGCTGCACCAGCCGGGCGCCGCCTACGACGGATCGTTCGTTCCCTCGGTCCAGGGGCTTCGGGGGATTGCCGCGCTGAGCGTGCTGATGGATCATTTCTACGACATGCCGAAGGGGGGCATGTACGACATCCCGGATCCCGGCTTCCTGCCGCCGCTCTGGCTCTGGCTGCAATCGGTTATCAATGTCGGCGGGCATGGCGTCGAGCTGTTCTTCATGATCAGCGGCTTCCTGATCCCGGCGAGCCTGGTGCGGCACGGCTCGCTGCCGCGGTTCTTCTTCGATCGCGTCCTGCGCATCATGCCGGTGTTCGTGGTCCTGCATCTTGCGCTGTTCGCGATAGGTCCGATCGTCGGCTACAAGTTCTTCCGTGGCATCGATCTGACCGGCTATCTCGGGATTTTCGCGGCCAATCTGTTCTTCGTGCAGGACGCGCTTGGCTTGCCCATTGCCCAGCAGAATGCCTGGACACTGACCTATGAGTGGGCGTTCTACATCTGGTTTGCGCTGACATTCTCGATGTGGCGCGGCGGGGGCAAGCTGCTGGCGGCGCCCCTGATCCTGCTGGGTCTGGCCTGCCTGATGCACTGGCCGATCACGGCGTTCTTCTGCATCGGCATGCTGTTCAGCGCCACCGGGTTTCGCATCTCCATTCCCGGACGGGTCGGCCTGCTCGCGGGCCTCGCCTGCGGAGCCGCCCTGTATGCGAGCCTCGTGCTGTTTCACCCGTTCGTGGGACTCCTTCCCGGATTCCTGCTGTTCGGCATGGTGCTTGCTCCGGAGTCGGGCCTGGGCAGGGCTCTAAGTGCCCCGGCACTGCAATATGTCGGCAAGATCAGCTACAGCCTCTATCTCGTGCATCCCTTCGTGCTCTTTCCCCTGCAGGTGATCGGCCTGAAGCTGGTCGCCGCCGGCGTCGATCGCTGGCTGCTGTGGGCCGCGTTCATCGTGCTTGGGCTGGTGATGTCATTGGTTGCAAGCGCGATCAGTTATGAGCTGATCGAGGTCAGGTTGAGGCGCCTGCTGGACGGCGCGATCCGCGGCATGTTCTTTCGACCGCTGAAGGTCGGGCAATCGGTTTGAGCGACCGCGTGCCCGTCGCGGTCAGCTCACGGTACGGCCGGCGAGCTTGTGATAGGACCCCAGCAGCTGTCCGGCGATGTGGTCCCAGTTCAGGATGCCGGCCGCGGTTTGCCGTGCGCCATCCGTCAATGTCGCGGCAAGCGGCTTGGAGGTCAGCACGCGCTCGAGTGCATCGGCCAATGCAGCGGCATCCCCTGGAGGAACCAGCAGCCCGTTGACTCCGTCGGCGACGACGTCGGGAATGCCGCCGGTGGCGCTGGCAACGACGGGACGAGAATTGCCGTAAGCGGAGGCAAGCACACCGCTCTGTGTTGCATCCTTGTAGGGCAAGGCGACCACCGTGGCGGATTGAAACAGCTGTCCGGTGTCCGCGGGCGAAATGTAGGCGTTGATGGTCTTGACCGTCGGCATCGCTTCCATCCGCGCGCCGAGCCGTGTCATCTCGGGGCCGCGCCCGGCGACGATCGCCTCATGCGCCACACCGCGCCGGGCCAACATGTCTATCGCGTCGATGAAGACGTCGAGGCCCTTGTAGGCCCACATTCGTCCAAAAAACAGGATGCGAGCGGCTTCGGGCGCGGTGACCGCATCTCGGGCCGGTGGAACCATGAGCACGCCGTGCATGCTTGAGACCGTTCCGCCCTTGAAGTCGGGCGAGGCGCGACGAAAATCCGCAATACAGCTCTCGCCATGCGTCGTGACGATCGACGCGGCGGCACGCATGTGCCCGCGCCAGGCGTCTTCACGCGGCGAGGTGCCGGAGCCGCCTTCCGAATGCGGGATAGCATCGTGAACTGTCAGCACCAGGGGAATGCCGAGGGGTCGAAGGAACTGAATCAGCTTGGACGTATAGATCTCCGGAACTTCGTGACAATGAACGACGTCCGGACGAAACGAAATTATGTCGAGGAAAGAAGCCGGGATGCCAATCACGCCACCGCGGCGCAGGCTCAAATCGCGAACCCGGGTCTCGAAGGGAGCCGCCACGGCGATGTCGGCCAGTTCCCATTGCTGGTTGGCGTCCTTGCGGTTGAGCACGAGCCTGACGTCGCAATGGTGAGCCAATCCCGAAGCGAGCCGATAGGAATATTCCGCAAAATGCGGGGCGTAAATCGCCACGCGCAAGCGTTTGGAGCTACGGAGAGAACGCGGGGCCGGCGAATTCATCAAGGCATCCATTTTGCATCACATCGCAGAGAGCGATTGGAGTGTAGTCCACGATTTGAACTCACTTCCACTCTAAATCGGAATCGTGATGGCGCTCATCTGATTGCCATCACTCCGTCGTATTGTAGCGAGCAATCAGTCGCCGTTGTGAGCGGCGACAAGCGGTAGCGTGTCATCATCATTGCCGCGTCGTCTGGATCGGAATTGGGTCGAATTGTTGATGAACGTCACTCGAGGCAGGCAACATCAGGTCGTGGTGGCGCTGTTTTGGTCGCTCGCGCAGAATTGGGGCGGCCGCGCATTGTCGTTCGTGCTGTTCCTGGTATTGGCGCGACTGCTCGATCCCGCGGATTTCGGACTTGCGGCGCTGGTCGCCTTCATCCTGCTGCTTTTGAGCTCCATCGCGGAATTCGGCTTCGGTGATGCATTGATCCAGCGGCGGACGCTCGAGCCCGCCGATGTGACGCTGCCGTTCTTCTGCTCGTTTGCTGCCTCAGTGCTCCTGGCCGTTCTGATCGCATTGCTGGCGACGCATATCGAGCAATGGTTCGACGTGAAGGGGCTCGCGCCGCTGCTGACGGCCGCCAGTCTCTCGCTTCCGATCGGCACCGCGACCCTGTTCCAGGAGGCGCTCTACAAGCGCCAGATGGATTTTCGGGTGCTCGCAGTCAGGACCATGGTGGCGACAGCCATCTCCGGCGTCGTGGGGATCGCCTGTGCCTATGCAGGGTTTGGCGCCCTCAGCCTCGTGATCCAGGTGGTCGTGCAGAGCGCGATCAGCGGCTTATGGCTCTGGAGCCAACCGCGATGGTTGCCGATGCGCGGCTACGATCTGAAGAGCTTTCGCGAGCTCTCCGGCTACAGCATCCACGTCATGCTGAACAGGCTGCTGGACTTCGCCATCGTTCGGACGATCGACATGATCATCCTGTCGCTCTATGGCGTCGCCGCCCTCGGCATCTACACGGTCGGCGCGAGGGTCTACATCATCCTGATGCAGTTGCTCACCCAGGCGGTCATGGACGTGGCGCTGAGCGCCTTGTCCAAAATCGCGCACGAGCGGGACCGCATCGCGGGCGCCTATTTGCGCAGCGTCAGTCTCGGCGCACTGATCGGATCTCCGGTCTTCGTGCTCCTCGCGGCGATCGCGCCGGAGTTCTCCCTGCTGCTGTTCGGTGCGAAGTGGGGTGGCAGCGAAGCGGTGATGCGGCCGCTGATGCTGATTGGCGCGGTCCAGACGGTGCAGTTCGTCAACAGCGCCTATTTTGGCGCTCTGGGCAAGCCGAACTACGTCTTTCTGCTCAACATCCTCAAATTCTGTACGGTCGTGCCGGCAATGTTCCTGCTTCCCTCGCGCGACATTGGTCAACTGGCCACGATCTTCGCATTCTCGCAGCTCGTGGTGACCCCCGTCACGTTTGCGCTGGCGCTCCGGCTGTTGGGCTTGAGCTGGAGCCAGTTTCTGCGCCCCATTGCGGGATGCCTTTGCGCCATCGTTCTGGCTTACGGCGCGGTCGTGCTGTGCCGGGAGGCGACGCCGGGCATGAATCCCTATTTGCGGATTGGACTGCTGGCGTCCTGTTTTGGCGCGACCTATTTGACGGGCATTCTGCTGTTCTGGCGGAAGCAGCTCCTTTCCCTGATTGATTTCGTCGTGAAGCGCGGTGCGACCGCCTGATGAAGACGAGGAGGACGTCGTGAAGCAATTGATCCCGGTGCCCGTACGCAGGCAGCTCCGAGGCTGGCTCAACAGCGCGAAGAATACGCCGTTGGCACTCGATCTGCTCGAACTGCGCAGGTGGCAGATCGCCCGGAGAGACGTCGGCGTCAACGTCGCGCCGCGCAACGATCCGCGCCGGCTCGTCGTGCTGCCTTCCGATCCCTGGAGCGTTCGTCAGTCGCGGGGCGATGAGGCGATGATCGAAGCGGCCACCGGGGAGGTGAAGCGGACCTATCCGAACCTCGAGATCTACATCGTCACCGCGACGCCAACGGCCAGTGCGGACGTGCGCGCGATGGGTTTCAAGCCGCTCGAACTCTGGCGACAGCCGTTCTCATACGAGACCGTGGCGCAGGAGCTGTCGCTCACCAGGCCGGATTTCGGATTGGTTCTGGGGGCCGACGTGCTCGACGGCTACTATTCGCCGGTGGATGCCGCGCGCATGCTGCTCGTTGCAGACTTGATGGCTGCGTTCGGCGCCAAGGTCAGCGTGCTCGGCTTCAGTTTCAACTCCCGGCCGGCGAAGGCGCTGCGCGAGGTGTTCCGGCTGCTGGACCCGGGCGTGGTCCTGAATCTGCGCGATACAATATCTCTCCAGCGTTTCGACGATTTTGCCCGGAAACGCGCCCGTCTGGTTGCCGATGCGGCGTTCATGCTGACTCCGCGGGCGGATACGGCCGCGGTGAAGCAGATCGCTGCCACGATCGCGCGACAGCGCGAGCAGGGTCGCAAGGTCTTCGTCTTCAACATCCATCCGATGTTGTTCAGGAAGCCGGAGCCGGCCAAGCTGCGGCAAATGATAGAGCTCGCCGCGGGCGCCATGGAGCGGCTGTCTCGCGAGCACAATGCAAGCTGGTTGTTGCTCGCTCACGACTACCGCCCCGAGATCGCCGACGACAATTGCCTACGGCCGCTGGCTGACCGCCTGAAGCCCACGCTCGGCGATCACGTGCATCATGTCGATCAGGCGCTGTCGGCGGGCGAGATCAAGGCCGTTGTCGGTCTGGTCGACGGCGTGATCACCGGCCGCATGCATCTGGCGATTGCGGCGCTGGGGCAGGGAACGCCCGTCGCAGCGATTACCTATCAGGACAAGTTCCAGGGCCTGTTTGCGCACTTTGGCGTCAGCGAATCGCTGTTGCTGTCGCCGGCCCAATTCCTGGTCGACGACAGTTTTGAGAAGTTTGTGCTGCAGTTCCTTGGCGCGCACGAAGCCGTCGGTGAGAAGGTACGTCAGATGCTGCCGAATGTCATGGAGCTGTCCCGCGCCAACATCGCACCGCTACTGGGCGAGAGCGCGATGCGCACGGTGCAGGAGGCCGGCGGCAAGGTCGCCTGAACGCCCTTATGTCGCCGGCAGACGTCAGTTGACCGCCCGCTCGGTGTTTTCAAAGCGCACGGGGGTGTCGGCTGCGGCCCGCTTGCGCGAGGACGTGGCACCAATGTCGGCCCAGCGGTTGATGAAGCGCCGCGCCGGATTCTCGAAATAGGCGTAGGTGCGGTCCGCGGCGATGGTCAGGACCGCACAGCACGCCAGGGCGAAGAGGCCGAACTGATCGGGACGCAGTCCGAGCCAGATCCACAACGGCTTGAACACGGCAATGAGGATGGCATCGTGCAGCATGTAGATCGCATATGAGGTGTTGCCGAGCCGTCCGAGCAGGCGGGCGCCCGGAAACTCCTTGAAGGCGCTTTCGCCGACCGCAGTGAGCAGGATGGCGCAGGAGAACAGCAGGATGGCGAGGTCCGGCTTGGCGAAGACGTTGAGGACGAGCACGGAGAGGCCGAACGTGCCGATGCCGGCGAAGATCATCCGCTTGTGCCGGTAGGGATGCGACATCCGGAATAGAATGGCGAGCAGGATACCGTTCAGAAAGCTCGGCAGTGCGCGGAGCATCCCGTAATCGAAATTGGCGCCATACATTTGCGACCGTTCCTGCCAGATCGGCAAATGGCCGTGGGCAAGGACCAGATAGAGCGCGGCCACGATCGCGCCGAGCACGATCGGTTGCATCTTGCGTGCAAGCAGCATCAGCAGTGGAAAGATCAGATAGCAGAAGAACTCCGCGCTGATCGACCAGGACGGCGAGTTGAAGCTGAGATGGTCGGTGACGCCCCACGCCTGGAGCAGCAGAAGGTTGTACAGGAAGTCCAGCGGGGTCGAGCGGGCCGTGCGCTCCAGGCCGACGCCGATGAGCACCACGAAGATGAGCAAGCTCAGCAGATGCAGCGGATAGATCCGTGCAATACGCCGGATCATGAAGCGGGAATAGGCCGCCACGCCACGTGCATCGGACGGGTAGGAATAGGAGATCACGAAGCCGGACAGGATGAAGAACATGTCCACGAACAGGCCGTAGGACCCGTTCCAGGCCGGCGAAATGCCCGTGTCGATCAGCTTCAGGTGGAAGATGAAGACCCCGAGCGCAGCGACGAAGCGGTAGAAGTCGAGAACGACAAAACGTCTTGCTTCACTTGCTTCCATCGGGCCTCGAAGTCCTTGCGCGGTTCGTCTCGCTTCTAGAGACGAATTGTGACGCAAGTTCGCTGGATGGAGCGGGGAAGGTGGCGTGATCGCGGATCGGTCGGCCTTGAGTTCCTCGAGACCATCTTGTCCGGGAAGGGAACGACTTCATCGTCCCAATTCTGCCTCTTGATGAGGCAGGCGCCTAATGAGCGGGCCGGGACCTTGGCTGGTCCCGGCCCGTGTCAACATTTATGCGTCCTGTCGTCAGTGCGCCGTGCTCAGACGAACAAGAAATCGTGGCTCGTCAGGCTGCTGACATAGACGTTCTTCAGCAGGATCGAATCATTGGCCGAGAACGTGATCAGCGCATTCGTGCCGGACTGCGTGATCTGCAGGTGACTGTAGTCAGCGGCCAGGAGCTTCGAGATCTGGACCACGTCGTGGGTTGTGCCGTCACCGGCCTGGAAGTTGAGGATCTGGTCCTGGCCGTGATCGTAGGCAACCGTTGTCGAGTTTGGCGCGGCCGAGAACACGTCATTGCCCGCCCCGCCCTGGATCGTCACGCCGCCGGCGACGGCTGTGACATTGTGGGTGCCGTCGGCCTTGGTCTGGTCGAAGAATTGCAGCGCGCTGGCGGAGTTGTAATTCTCGTGCTGCGTCGTCCCGGTCTGTCCGTTGAAGTTGAACAGGAAGACGTCCTTCGAGCCGTCGGTGTTGTTGGCGATCTCCTGGGTCTTGGTGCCGGCGCTGTTGTAGATGTCGGTCAGCTTGCTGCCGTCGTCATGGATGACCTGGGTATAGTCCAGGGTGCCGTCGGCGTGCGTCCGGGTGAGCTCGACCATCTTGCCCGAGGCATCGAGGTGCTGATGCTGGGTCGTATAGGACTGCCCGGTGATGTTGTAGTTCCAGTTGTCGGATGTGCCGTCGGCGTTCTTGATGTAGGCAGCGCTCTTCACGCCGCCGGCATAGACGGTCGTGGAGCTGTAACCGTCGCTCTTGGTCGTTACCTCACTGGTGATGACGCCGTTGGCATCGTACCAGTCGGAGGTCTTGGTGCCGTCGGCGCTCTGCTCCAGCGTGAAGGCCAGGCTGTTGTCCGCGTGGGTGCGAACAATATCGGTGAGGAAGCCGGTGGAATCGTAACTGTCGTGCTCGTTCGTGTAGTTCTGGCCGACGACGTTGAACTGGAAGACGTCCTTCGACCCGTCGGCGTGGTAGTCGGTTTCCGTCTTCTTGACCCCTGATGCATCGTAGTTGGTCACCACGCTGCTGCCGTCGCTGTTGACGACCTGGGTATAGTCGAGCGAGTTGTCGGCATGCCAGCGGGTCACCTCGGTGGTCTGGCCGGATGGATCGAGGTGCTGGTACTGCGTGGTATAGCTCTGCCCGGTGATGTTGTAGCTGTAATTGTCGTGACTCATGTCCGCGTTGGTGATGTATGCCGCGGTCTTCACGCCATTGGTGTACACCGTGGTCGAGCTGTAACCGCTCGGCTTCTGGACCACCTCGCTGGTCAGCGCGCCGCTGGCATCGTACCAGTCCGTGGTCTTGGCCCCATCGGCGCTCTGCACCAGCTTGAACGCCATGCTGCCGTCGGCGTGCTTGCGAATCAGCGTGGTGAGGAAGCCGGTCGCATCGTAGATGTCGTGTTCAGTCGTGTAGGTCTGGCCGGTGATGTTGAAGAGGAAAACGTCCTTGCTGCCGTCGGCGTGATAGTCGGTTTCCTTGGTCCGCGTTCCCGCGGCATCATAATTGGTGACGACGCTGCTGCCGTCGCCGTTGATCACCTGGGTATAGTCGAGCGTGCCGTCGGCATGCTTTCGGGTGACGGCGGTGACCTTGCCCGTGGGATCGACGTGCTGGATCAGCGTGGTGTAGCTCTGGCCGGTGATGCCGTAGGCATAATTGTCCTGGCTGCCGTCGGCATTCTTCACGTAGGCGTTGGTCTTGACCCCGTTGCTGTAGAGCGTGGTCGAGGAGAAGCCGTCGGCCTTCTGGATCACCTCGCTGGTGAGGCTGCCGGCGGCATTGTACCAATCGGTCGTCTTGGTGCCGTCGGTCGTCTGAGTGAGCTTGAAGGCGAGGCTGCCGTCGGTGTGCAGCCGCGTCAGGCTGGTGAGAAAGCCAGTCGAATTGTAGACATCGTGCTCGGTCGTGTAGTTCTGGCCCGTGATGTTGTAGGTCCAGACATCCTTGCTGTGGTCGGCATGATAGGCGGTCTCGACCAGCTTGACGCCGGTGGCGCTATAGGTGGTGATCACGCTGCTGCCGTCGGCGTTGTAGACCTGCGTCGAGTCCAGCGAGCCGTCGGCATGGCTGCGGGTCACCGAGGTGACCTTTCCGGATGCATCGAGATGCTGCACCTGGGTGGTGAAGCTCTTGCCCGTGATGCCGTAGGTGTAATTGTCTTGCGAGCCATCGGCATTCTTGACGTAGGCGGCCGTCTTCACACCGCTCGTGTAGAGCGTGGTGGAGTAATAGCCGTCGGACTTCTGGACGACTTCGCTCAGAAGGGTTCCGGCCGTGTTGTAGGTGTCGGTGGTCCTGGTTGCGTCGGTGTCGACATGAACGAATTTCGTCTTCACGCCGCCGGTGTAGCTGATCAGGTCCTTGGAACCATCGGTGTAGGCGACGGTGGTCGAGGTCGGCTGTCCGCTCGCATTCAGGCCAGTGTCCGACTTCGACACAAGCGTTCCGCTGGCGTTATAAGTCTTGGTGTTGCTCCAGGTTGCGGCCGAGTTCGTCACCGAGAACGAGTAGCCGCCCTGGATCTTGGAGAGGGCGCTGCCGTAATGGGCGATCATGTAGTCCATGGTCGCCTTCGAGGCGACCGGAAGGACGTGCGAGTCGGTCAGCGTGATGGTCTGCAGGGCCGTGGAGTCGCTGAGGTCGGACAGTTGCGGCACGATCTCGGCGGCCGTGCCGCTGACAGTGGTCCTTGTATCCGGCGGAGTCGTGGTCGTTGGAGGCGCATCGATCTCGATGATCAGCGGGTGATCGCTGACCGGGATGGTGATCGTGCTGACGTCGGTGTAGCTGGCGATCGCCGTGGTCCCCGTCAGCGTGTCGTACACCTTCACCGAATGATGCACGCCGCCGAGATTTACCGTGACGGTCTCGGTCGGATTGGAAATCTCGGTGTCGTTGGCGTCCTTCCAGAGCTTCGGCTCCGCCCACACGACGAGCTCGTAGGCGCCGTTGCTCTTGCCGAGCACCATGCTGTTGCCTGTGGCTGGCATGTTGCTCAGGGTGTAGTTCAACGGATCAGTCGGCTGCAGGCCGCCCTTGCCGTCGTCGGCCAGAATGGTGGTCAGGTTGTGAATGGCGGTCGCGGCGAGCTTCGGCGTCCCGTCGGAATTGAACAGTCCGAAATTGGCTTCGGGATTGGTATTGCCGGCGGAGGAGTCGCGGTCGAACAGCTCGTAGAGATAAGTCTCGCTGACGCCGGCCTTGTAGGCATCGACCAGGGTGTTCAGGATCGATTTGGCCTGCACCGTCTCGTTGACACCGAGATATTGGGTGTTGGCTTGCGTGGTGTAGCCGGTCTCGGTGATGACGACCGGCTTTCCCGGGGCCGCGGTCATCACTGCGCTCAGTGTCGCCGCAATCGAACTGCCGGTCGTCAGGCTGGTGCTGACATAGGCATGGGCGTTGGCGTAGTCGACCGAGCCCGACATGTCGCCGAGCTGGCTGTAGCCTTGCGGATCGTTGTAGGCCAGTGACAGATTGTAGACCGGGATGCTGCCGAGCGCGGCGTTGGCGTTGACGGCCTGATAGAGCGCGCTCTGGAACTGAGCTGCGGCGGTAAGGCTCGAGCTGCCGTTGTAGCTGAAGGGCTGGTGATTGGCCTCGTTGAGCCCTTCGATGGCGCTGATGCTGCCCGGGTGGCTCGCCGCGAACTTCTGGAGCGAGGCGATGTAGTTCTGCAGCCCGGCTGTGCCCGTCTGGGGCAGCGCCGACGACACCAGGAAGTCGAACTTGTAGCCGGCAGCGGCCAGACCCTCGACAACGGGTTGCGCGGCCGGGCTGGTCCCCATCGCGTCGCGGAGATGGGTGACGCCGAGATACTCGAGGTCATCGACCATCAGCGCGAGATTGTTGTAGCCGGTCCAGCCGAAGCCGGCGTGCGTGTTGACGCCGATGGAGTCGATGAAGCCGCTGGCGGACAGGATGGTTTGATCGGACATTGCACACTCGAGTTTCAGCGCGAACGAAATTGCTCGCAGGGATTGCGTTCAAGCTTCTCTGTCGAGTGTGAATTTCAGATAAAAATGGAAGCTACAAATCGCGAGCGAAACGAGGTTCCTTGTGCAGGAACAGACTTGCTCTGTGTTGCAGCAGAATATTGATGCGATGCCCGGGCAGCATGGCGTGAGGAAGGCGCTTTCAAGATTTTCGCGATTTGCGCTGCTGAATGTATGCGCAGGCCGCGCGAATTGGATTTTATATGACAGATCTGAGCGAGCGGTCGGCGCGCTCGCGGCGCGCGAGATCGGCAAGGAGCAGCAAGACATTTTCTCGCTGGCCGTCAATCGAAGTATCTTCGTCTCATTCCTTCGCAGCTCGCGCTTTCCTGCACGGGAAGTTCGCAGATGCCGCTTCCATGGGCGGTTAAACCAATCAATTTGCTCGCAATGGTTGTGGTTGCTCAGGGATGGTGCAGCGTTCGCCGCGGAAACTGCTGATGAAGACCCGGTTCCGTATCGGAACCAGATTCGCTTCGCATAACGCTGGTGCGGCCAATCAGCCGCGGCGGGCCAGCATTAGAAAATCTCCGCGCCATCCGATGACCGCCGTTGCAATCGCGGCGATCGCGATCTTGCCGGCCAGCCATGCCGCGGGCTCCGTCGGTATCGAACCGAGCGATCCGATCAGGATTGCGGCCACCCCCGCCTGCATGACCAACGGCCAGCGCGGGAGCGCCTCAAACCGCAGCGTGGGGCCGAGTGCGACCAGTATGGTCGCGAGCGTCGCGAGCGAAGCACAGCTGACTGCCGCTCGCGGCGACAGGCCGGCCGATACCGCGACCGCGGCGAAGGACACGACGAGGGCGAGCTGGCCGGCCGCGACGACGACGAGCCTGGTCGCCAGCTTCTCGAGGTGGGGAACGACCGCGATCGTCGCCTGCAGATGGGTGTGCAGGAAATAAAAGGCGGCGACCGTTGGGGCCGTCTCCAGAAAGCCATCCAGGCTGGCCTGCGGCACCAGGATACGGGCTGCATCTGGAATAAATCCAATCAGACCACCGAGCAGCACGAGGGTCGTGCAGATCATGAATTCGAACATCCGCCGCGCCGACTGCACCGATTTTGCGCTGCCTCCGTGTTCGAAGTCGTTGACCACTTCCGGATAGCTCACGGTGTGGATCGCTGCATTGAGGACCCAGAAGGGACGCTGCAGGAGGTCAAGCGCAATCGAAAAGCCCGCCCCGGCTCCGGTCGCACCCAGCTGGCCGACGACGATGACACGGAGCAGCACCGGCACCGACAGATGGATAACCGACGCGCCTGCCGCAAGCATGCCGTAGCGGGAGAAATCCTTCCAGTCGGCCAGCATCGTCTGCAGCGGGACGGGCTCCATCGGCGTGCGATAGGCGACAAGGCCGGCGAGCAGGCCGAGGGCGTGACCCGAGGCAATACCGAGCAGCGCCGCTTCCGCCGTTCCCGAGATCATTGCCCCCGCGGCGGCTCCGATCAGGAGGGCGGTGGCACGCAACGCAAGCAGAAAGGATGCGATGCCCAGCCGGTCGGACAGGCGGACCGACAGGAAGTAGAGATCCGTCAAGCCCTGTAGCACGGATATGCCGAGACCCAAGGCGACGATCCGCGTCGGGAGCACGCTGGCCAGAGACGCGCAACTCCCGACCACGACGAGCGCGGCTGCGCTCGACAGGCCTGCTGCAAACAGCGACCACCTCAGCCGCGCCGCCTCGTTTTCTTTGGCTGCCGCCAGAAACCGCAACCCGGCCAGCTGCAGCCACTCGAACATCAGGACGCAGAGCAATTGGCTCGAGGCCAGCGCGAGGGAAAAGTTGGTGTAGTCGGCGGCGGGCAACAGATGGCTGATCGCGAAGATCAGGATGATCGCCGCGGCGCTCTGGTAGACATAGCCCGCCATCGCGAGGAGGCGTGTCATCGCGGAATGAGGCGCTCCTTGCCGACGATCGACGGCCCCTGCGACGCTTCGGCCGTTGCTGCGCGCACGTGCGACATCCGCTGCTCGCGCAATTGTTCATACAGGTTCTTGTATGAAGACAGCACGTCAGAGAATATCCATTTGTTGGTATCCGCGATCAGGCGCCGGCTGATCTCGTCGATCTTGTGCGGATCGGCTGCGACCGCGAGCATGCTCCTGGCCAGGGATTGTGGATCGGCTTCGGTCAGCCAGCCGGTCACCCCGTGCTCGATGACCTCGGGCATGCCGCCGAAGCGCGTTCCGAGCAGCGGCCTGCCGGCAGCCTTGGCATCTGCGACGACGAGCGGACCGGGGTCGTGCCAGATGGAGGGCGCGATTACGACGTCGACCTGCTTGTAGAAATCGTCCGGCACCACGAAGCCCATGAACTCGATCCGCGCATCAGGCGCGAGCGCCCTGAGGCGCCGTTGCTCCTCCTCGCTGACCCGTCCGGCGATCATCATGCGAATCCGATCACGGGGCAGCTGAGCAAGGGCCTGCATCAAATTGTCGATGCCCTTTTCCTCGGTGAGGCGGCCGATAAACCCGAACGTCACTTCCGTGGTGCAGACCGGCCGAGGGTAGGGCTCGCGCGGCGGCTCGGTCGAGGCGTTGCGGATCACTGTGCGGATCGGCGTCTCCGAGAACATGCCCATGTCGGTATGAATGGACAGGACGCGCTCGCTCACGCCGACCACGGCGCTGAGCCAATGCGTGGCGCGCTTGCGATGAAAGCTCAGAATTCCGCAGCTCGTGCAGGTGTGCTCGCAGGACCGTCCGTTCTCGAAGCGGGAGCAGCGCGGGCAGGTCAGATAATAGTCATGAAGCGTATGGAGCACGGGGACCCCGAGCTGGGCGGCAACGCGCCAGACCGCGGTGGTGAGTCCCGACAGATTGTTGGAGTGCAGCACGTCCGGCTTGAAGGCCCGGATGCGTTCCGCGATCAGGGGGGCCTGCATCTGCCAGTCGTCGATCGCGTGCCAGATGCTGCGCAATGCGACGTTCTTCTGCTCCGTGAAGGGCAGATACACGTTTCGCACCGGCGCGGAATAGACGTTAATGCCGTCGCAGGTTTCCGGAGCCTGATGAGGCGTAGATGCGGCCCGGATCACTTCCACCTCGTCACCGCGTTGCACCAGGCCTTCGGCGAAGCGCCGGGCGAAGATCTCCGCGCCGCCGACGATCTTTGGGGCCTGAGGCGTTGGATAAAGCGTGGACGTCAAAAGAACTTTCATCGCGTCAACCTCATGTCTGCAAATCGCGTCTACCGCGCCGGCCTGATCTCCAGGGCGGGAACGGCACTGTCATTGGCGGCAATCAGAACCGGTGTGCTCGAAACGGGGATCCAGACCCCGGACGCAGGCCTTGCCGCCTGGTCGCACGGCATCGCAAAGCTTGCGCCCTGTTGATCGCCCTTGAGCCGGATCTCGTAACGTCGGTCCGGGGCCTCGGACCAGACCGCAATTCTGCCGCCGGAAGTCGTCGATGCATTGATCGACACGACGCCGCTGGCGAGCTCGCGGCGCTCGGCACTCAGGCTGGGGCGAATGAAGGCCCAGGCCCCCTGGGCCGCGCAGGCAACCGGCTTTGGCGAATTATCGAAACGATAGAGTCCGAAATTATCCTCCAGCTCCGACGGGTTCTTTCCACTGTCCTTGAGCTCGTAGAGCCACATGCCCTTGAGCCAGCGTGTCGCGGTCGACGCCCACAGGATCAGCTGCGCGGTATTGTCGGCCTGGGCCTGCTCGCTGACGCCGCATTTGTTGGTGGCCGTGGTCCAGCCCGTCTCGGTGACATAGATCGGGAAGTCAGGATTTCCGCTGGCCTGGCCGACCATACGGTGAAACGCCGTGAGCCGGTCGATGATCTCGGCCGACGTGCGTTTGCTCGGGCCCATGCAGAAATTGTAGAGATGGATCGAAGCACCGTCCGCATGCTGAAGAATGCCGGTTCGCAGCATCTTCTCCGTCCATGTCCAGCCCGGATCGTCGCCAAGAGCTCCGATCAGGAAAGGCGCATGCGGTGCTACGCGCTTCACCGCCGGCCGCGCGACTTGCGCGAGCGCCAGATAGTTCTCCGGCGAGAACGCCGGATCCTTCTTCGCCGCCAGATTCCATTCGTTCCAGAGTTCGAAGACCGGATGCTGTGCCACGACCGATTGCGCCGCCGCCGCGGCATAATCGGCGAACCGCTGCCGGGCCTCATCGGTGGTCGGTGGCGAGGAATTCGGAACCAGATGATGGCCGAAGGCGAGGATCAGGAGAGGGCGCGCGACGCCGGACCTGACCTGCGCTTCGAGCCTGCCGAGCCTGGGCGTGAAGCCCATCCGGCGTCCCCCCACCTCGAAATCGGACCAGGGAAAATCATCGCGGAAGGCGTTGAGGCCGAGTTGCTTGATCTGTGCGATGTTTTCCGAAGGAACGTATCCGCGCGCGCTCACCGGGCCACCCAGCCCCTGATGCGTGCCGACGCCCAGCAGGAATCGAGCATCGAGCGGTTGCGCCTGCTGTGCGCAGACAGAGACCGGCAGAAAAATGGATGCGATGAGGCCCGCGAGGCGGAAGCTGCCGCGAGCCAAGGTGCGTGAGAATATCATCGGGTAGTTCATGCTCGCGCGTGCTGCGTTCGCGCTGACACCCAGTCCGGTCCATGACATCGCCATCGCGATCTCCTGTATCTGCGACGGCAAGTGTGAACGTCGAGCCATCAGAAATTCTTGGAGAGGTCCGACCGCAGCCCCGCCTTCGCGTCGATCGGTGTCCGGTCGTCGTGGAGCAGCTCGGCATAGACCTGCTGCAATTGCCCATGCGTCTTCTGAACGTCATAAAACTGCTTGAACCGGTCGTAGCCGCGCTGTCCCAGCACCTTGAGGTCGAGATCGAGTGCTCGCCGGAAGCCGTCGACGAGCGGCTGGACCGCGACGGGCTCGCAAAGCACGCCGGTCACGCCATCGACGACGATCTCGGGCAATGCTCCGCTACGGAACGCCAGGATGGGTTTGGCCGCGCGCATCGCTTCCAGGGCAACGAGGCCGAAGGCTTCCCATCGTGACGGGATCACGACGAGGTCGGCGGCCTCGAGCTGGGTCTCGATGGTCGGGCGATCGAGCCAGCCCAGCAGGGACACGTTGGACGGGACGCTAGGGCCTTCGTACTTATTGACGACGGAGGCGCCGATCATGCGGATCTCCAACACATCCTCGAGCGAGCGTGCCGCCTCGATCAGGAGATCAAAGCCCTTCTGGCGGTCCAGTCGTCCGATGAACAGCACCTTGACCTTTTTGGACGTCCAGTCGGCCGCGACAGGCTGCGGTGTGCGGCTCTTCGAGATGCCGTTATGGACGAGGGTGAGGCGCTCGGCGGGAATTCCGGCGCGGACGGCTTCGTTGAACTCGTCGCTGGAGATGCAGATGATTCGGTCCGAGGTGCGTGCAAGGAGGTTCTCCGCCGCTTTCGTCACGAGATGACTGAGGCGGCCGGTCTCGCGTGAAAACGCCCAGCCGTGCGGGCAATAGACGACGCGCGGACCGTCGGAGCGGGCCGCCAGCGCCGGGCGCAGCACGAGGCCCGCAAACGAGGAATGCAGGTGGACGACATCAGGACGAAAGGCATCCAGCGCTTGCATGCTTGCGCGCAACATCTGGAATAGCCCGGCGATGCCGCGGCCGGATCGTTCGAACGTCGTAATCTGGTTGTCGTCGATCGCCGGAAGATCGCGGCGATGATCCGACGGCACGACGTAGTGCACGTTCCCGGTGCCGAAGCTCGCCTGTTGCTGTGGGTGCAACTCGTTCAGGTAGCTGGCAATCCCGCCCCGGATCGTCTCGGCGATGTGCAGCACTTTCATCGTTTGCCTTCCGTAGGGCCGCGTTGGAGAGCCGGACATCCTGTATCCCTGTTCTGAGTTCGCTAGCGTTCGCTAGTGCGAGAGACAGTTCCTCGAATACGTAGCGATATTGGGGCAGCGATGTGGTGATGTTGCGCCAAGCTCTTTGTGCGCACGATGGAAGAAACGAAAAATTCTCGTGGAACCAAGCGCACGTGCGCGAGTTGCAGCCAGTTGCAAATTGTTTGTGCGAAAACCGATGCCCGCGATAAGCGAAGTGCATCGAACTTCAAGCAGCGCTGGCAACGTTTGCCGATGGTGTGAGATGATCGAGCAACGACTTCGCCGACTTTTGCCACGAAAAGAACGCAACGCGTTCCTGCTGCCGCCGGCGCTCCTGATCGGAGATGGCGCCGATTGCCAATCTTTCGAGCATCAGTTGCTTCAACGATTCGGCATCATTGGCGTCAAAATACGCAGCGGCGTCGGCACACGTCTCCACGACGGCATCGGCCGTCGAGGCGATGACCGGGCAACCGAAGATCATCGCTTCGAGCGGCGGCACGCCGAAGCCCTCGTACAGCGAGGGAAACACAAATGCCGATGCATGCGCGTAGAGCGCTGCGATCTCGCTGTCCGTCAGACGCCCGGCGAGCAGCAGGCCGGCAGCGCCCTCGCCCGAATTGTCCTGAAAGACCTTGCTGTTGTCGCCGCCGACGATGACCAGCGGAACGTCAGTCCGGTCGAGCAGCTGGATGGCACGGATCGCGACCGAAAGATTCTTGTTCTTGGTTCTGGAGCCCACATAAAGAAAGAACTTCTGCGGCCGAACGCCGAGCCGGGCAATGATGTCGGGATCAGGGTTCGTCCTGGCGAAGTGTTCGGCGCTATTGGGGAAAACCGGGATCGCCGTTGCTGACAGATTCAGCACCTCGGCAAGCTCTTTGCGCGAAAAGGCCGATACGGTTGCGATGCTTGCGTGCCGGGCGAGCAGCCGGCCCATGGTTCGGTGAACTGCAAGATAGCGCCAGTTGAAGAAGTCGGGCCTGCGAAAGACTTGTGCGTCGTGGATCACCACAATGTGGTCGCGATGGAACACGGGGCCGGAATTGGCGAGACTGATCAAGCGGCCTCCCGCAGCGGCGCGCGCCAGGTCGATTTGGTCCCAGGCGTGCCCGCGCAACCGGCCGACGGCGCGAATCTTGATTCGCTCCAGCTGGAGCTGCTCGCTTGCATCCACGGGCGTCAGCAACTGCCAGTCTGCGTTCCGCAGCGCGGCGGGAGTTTGCTCCGACGCCAGAAGCACGTCGATCGCCTTGACGATCTCGGCGGCATAGCGCTGAACGCCGGTGAGCTTTTGCGACAGAAAGCGGCCGTTGATGAAGAATTTCAATTGGCTACCACATTGGTTGATCGGAGTCCGGGCCGACCTTGCGGCGAAGCAAGGCGGAGGACGGGCCGCAAAGGAGCAACCGTTAGGTACAGAAATATGACGCAGCCTCGCACAGTGGAGGCGCTCTGCCTGCATGGCTGGCGCTGCCTTGCTGCGTGCGAGGTCGCGGTGTAGATGTCCGCCATGAGTGACGATACCCACTCCCTCCGCAGCGGAGGGTTGACCGCGACCGTCAAGGCGCACGGCGCCGAGTTGTGCTCGTTGAAGGACGATGTCACCGAGTTCGTCTGGCAGGCCGGGCCGGAATGGCCGCGCCATGCGCCGCTGCTGTTTCCGATCGTGGGGCGCCTTGCCCGGGACGAATTGCGGCACCGGGGCAAGACATACCGGATGACCCAGCACGGCTTTGCGCGCGACAGCCGCTTTGCATGGGCGGAGCGCGGCGAAAGCCGCTGCACGCTGGTGCTCGAAGACAGCGAGACGACCCGCGCGCTCTATCCGTTCGCGTTCCGTCTGACCGCAATCTATGCGCTCGACGCCGCCGGCCTCGATCTGACACTTTCGATCGCCAACACCGGCAAGGAGACATTGCCGGCTTCGATCGGCGGCCATCCCGCCTTCAATTGGCCCCTCCGGCCCGAGAGCGCGAAAGAGGACTACGCGCTGACCTTTGCGAAGGTGGAATCGTCTCCCGTCCGCCGTCTTGATGGCGGGCTGCTGCGCGCGGCCGAGGAGCCTGGTCCCGTCAAGGGTAATCAGCTCGCCTTGTCCGAATCCCTGTTCGTCGATGACGCCATCATCTTCGACCGGATCGACAGCAACGCGGTCCGCTATGCTGCGTCCTCCAGCCCCTGGCTGAAAATGTCCTGGCGCGGCTTTCGCGAGCTCGGCGTCTGGTCGAAACCGTCGGGCGCGCCGTTCCTCTGTATCGAGCCCTGGCGCGGCTATGCCAGTCCCGCCGGCTTTGACGGCGAATTCACGGACAAGCCCGGCCTGATGCATATCGCGCCGGGTGCGGAAGAGCGCTTGTCGTTCCGGATCGAGGTCGGAACGTCTTGAGGCCGAAGGGCGAACCGATCGTCGGCCCTCAGACCTCGATGCGCGTGAGATCCTCGCCGAGCACGACCGGCCCCGCATAATCCCGCCGGACATCCGCAAGCAGCGCGTTCAGCATGACATCGTCGGCGCGCGGCCGGTGATGGGTCAGCGCGAGCTTCTTGACGCCGGCCTTGGCCGCAACCTTGCCGACGGCGTCGCCGCAGGCGATCGTGAATTTCGCAAGGCGGCGGAGGTGCTCGTTGTTGATCTCCGGCGTTGCGAGAAAACAGCACTGGACAAGCAAATCGGCTCCCTCAGCCAGCCGCTCGAGCCCGGGGCAGGGGACCGTGTCGCCCGAAATTGCAATGACCTTGCCCTCCGCTTCGAAGCGGTAGCCGAGACACATCCATCGCGCGAGAAAGGCCGGCGGCATGTCGAGGCCGTCGCCATGCGACACCAGCTCGGCGCTGATCTTCCAGCGCCCGGTGTCGAGAACGGGCCCTGGTATGATGTCCGTCGCGACGACGGGTTTCCAGCCGCCGAAGGCCGGCTCGCCCTTATCGCGCCAGGTGATGTCCTTGTCGTAGACCTGCGTGATCAGCGTGTCGACGAGCCGCTCGGTATCCGGCGGTCCATAGACGCGCAGCTCGTCCTTGCGTCCGTGCATCCATGAATTCAGCATCACATCGTAGAGGTCGCCGATGTGGTCGAAGTGATGATGCGTGAGAAAAACCGTGTTGATCGCGCCGAGCGGAACGCCGGCCTTGCTGAGCTGCACCACAACGCCGCGGCCTGCGTCGAACAGGATATTCTCGTCGCCGAGCCTGATCAGGGTGGTCGTCGCCATGCGGCGCGGGTCCGGCCGCGGGCCGCCGGTGCCGAGCAGTATGACCTGCATGGTGCCTACTCCAGCGTGAAGTGTCTCCACAGTAGAGTTTAAGGCGGCAATGAAGCAAGCCGCATCGGGCCGGCAGGGACGGAGCGGGGGCGTTCAGCGCGTGCCGGCCGCAGTGGCGGCGATGGTCGGCGGGAGGATTGATCGGTCCGATCCCGCCGATGTCAGACGGTGCGCCAAATCCTGCGCGCGCCGTTCGACCAGATGCCAGGTCGCGCGCGCGACGAGATAGCTCAGCGCGGCGGTGACGACATAGGCGATGAGCAGCGAGACCAGTCCATCGGCGAGCGGCCAGATCTGATGCAGGCCGTAGATCACCGCGAAGTGCGACAGGTACATCGAATAGGAATTGCGGCCGAGCGCCTCGAGTGGCTGGAAGCGGATCGCAAGCTTGATGCAGCCGGCAACCAGCGCGCCGAGCACGAGGTTGATCATGAGATAGTTGAATTCGTGCGAGCCGGTTATGCGGTTGGCGACGAAGGACAGCGCGATGAAGACCGCGTAGATCGCTGCGTCCGACCGGGCAAACCCGTCGCGCAGCGCGAAAAACAGCGCGCATCCGACCAGGAAGACCGGAAGCTGGTTCAGGAAGCTGATGTGCAGCGTGGTCCAGACGAACGCTTCGTGACCGGGACCGTAATAGGCGGAGAACAGCGCGAAGGCCCACGGCTTGAACAGGCAGACATTGACGAGATGCAGCACGATCGCCAGCGCGAGATAGAGATGGCGGCGCGAGCCGAACGCGGTGATCAGAAGCGGGAAGACGAGATAGAAGGTCATCTCGGCCGCGATCGACCAGTCGCCGGGCACGACGCTGTTGACGCTGTCCGGCCAGAAGCCGTGCAGGAACGTCGCAGTCAGGATCACTTGAGCTGCCCCGATGCCGCCAGGCGCGTTGTCGCTCGGCCCGGTGCCGTTGATGACGAGGTAGATCGGGATCGCGAGCCAGAACAGTGGCGCGATGCGCAGGAAGCGGCGGATATAGAACTTCCGCGTCGGACTGGTTTCGACGCGCCGCGTCCACATCAGGCACATCGTCATGGCGCTGACGAAGTAGAACACGTTGACGCCGGTCCAGCCACACATGAAGGCGTAGTCGACGGCGTGGATATTTGATGGAAACGACTGCGAGACGTGGATGGCCATCACGCCGGCGATGGCGAGGCCGCGCAGGACATCGAGCGTGTGCGAACGGCCGAACGGCGCCGTGCCTTGCTCGGTTCGACCGGCAGCCAACCGGGCCTGCCCCTGCATCACGTCTGCTCCGTGGTTCCACATTGTGCGGGCGGGACAATAGAGGCGCAGGTGGGCCTTCCGAAGCCGAAGGCCATTTTTACGTTAACCGGCGGTTGAGTCCGAAGCCGAATGTGAGGGATCGGCGGGCACGGGCCGGCGCAAGGCCCCTGCGGGGGCCGCCCTGCGCTATGATGCGCGGAATGAGAATTGTGGGCCAATTCATACTTAATCCCTGGAGACCATGAGCAATATTGTTTGCGCGTCGCAACGCGCCTAATATTCCGGCAGGCAATTTCGGGGGCTCGAACAAGTCGTGAATGTCCGTTCACATGACAGCGCATTGCGCGGTGACTTGAATTTCCAGGTCGGGTCCCAGGCACACAAGACCAGGACCGTGGTTGATCCCGCACTTAAGGAGTTGCGTCCCGCCGGCCGCGAGCGGCTGATCGTCGTCGAGGACGATCCGGTGACGCGGACCATGCTGGTCGGCTATTTCAGCGAGAACAATTTCGACGTGGTCGGCGCCAGTTCCTGCGCTGAGTGCCGCCAGGCGTTGCGCGCCCGAACCGATCTCATCTTCCTCGACGTGCAACTGCCCGATGGCGACGGCTTCGAGCTCGCCAAGGAGATCCAGGCGACCAGCAACGCGGGCATCATCTTCGTGACGCGCCGCGACACCGACGTCGATCGCATCCTCGGCCTCGAGATCGCCGGCGACCACTACGTCACCAAGCCGATCAATCTGCGCGACCTGCTGGCGCGCGCACGCAGCGTGCTGCGGCGACGCTCGCTCGACCGCAAGGCGGCGCGCAACCACAATTCGATCGCCTTCGGCGACTGGATCATCGACCTCACCCGGCGTGAATTGCTCGGCAGCGACGGCAAGCCTGTGGCGCTGACGCGCGCCGAATTCGACCTGCTCGCGGCGCTCGTCGGCGCCGACGGACGGCCGCTCAGCCGCGACTATCTGATCGAGGTCGTCAGCAACCGCCAGGCCGAGGTCGACATCCGCACGGTCGACGCGCTGGTAGCACGACTGCGCCGCAAGCTCGTCGGCAGCGGTACGCCCGTGATCGCGACTGTCACTGGCGTCGGCTACAAGCTCGCGCTCAGCGAGCGGCTATAGGAACTTGTCGTCAGCGCGATGCGACGCGCTTCCATCGCGCTGCGATGCGAGCCTTGATCTGGCTGACCCTGGCCTCGTGCGCGGCCCAATAGGCGCGGCTGGCGGCTGCGGTGCCTTGGCGATAGCGGGCATAGACGGCTTTGGGCTGCGCCGCCATCTTCGGGCGGCTCGCGGGTTTTGCCGGAGCTGCTGCAGGTGCTGCGGAAGTGGGCCGGGGCGCCGGATCCGGAGCGGCCGCAACGTCGGTCTCAAGAGCCTTCGAATTCATGGCGGCAAGACGGTTACGGGCGCGGTTGCAATAGACCTGCGACCGCGCGGTCATCGCTTCCTCGCCATGGCCTGCTCGATACTTCATGAGCGCGCGGCACATGTCCCCGCCAGCCAGCCGCCACGCCTGGCTGAGATAAAGCACCCCATAATGGATGTTGATGTCGGGTTCGGCGAGTTCCGCCTCGCTGCCCTTGAAGCCCAGCATCGCGGCCGTCTCGGGCCGCACCTGCATCAGGCCGATCTCACCGACGCTGCCGACGACGGCCGAATTGTAGCCGCTTTCGACGAAGACGACCGCTTCGGCGATATCGGCCGGCAAATTGGTGTTTGCGGTTTCTCGCTCGATGATCTTCCGGATCATGGACCGGGATGACGGCGTTTCGCCGGCACCGAGCTCCGTCCTGGAGATCGCCGACGTCGTGTCCGGCCGGCCCAGATCGCCGTCTCCAGCCTGTGCGCAGATCGGGGCCGACAACAGCAGGACGACCGCCACGTGTCTCCACGTCGCGCCGAGATTGGAGTATGCCCGATCCCACAGCATCGGTCCGTCATAGAGCCCCGGAGTTAACAAACCGGCCTCCGCTGCGGCGACTAGCGCGCGCGGGCGCTCTGATCGGTGGACGTCGCTTGCGCAGGTTCAGCCAGCCGGTCGTCGATCGCATAGAGCGTGCAGGTGGGCGACCATTTCATGCAGGCCGCTAGCGAATCGCGCCGGGCGTCGTCGGCCGTGATGTGTCCCGAACGCCGGCCGTAGCCGCCGTTCGGCGACACCGCGAAAGCCTTGTGCGGCAGCATGCTGGCGAGATAGCGCGCGAACTCGGCCCGCGCGGCCTCGTTGAGCTGGCGCGGCGGCGGCAGCGGGTCGGGCGGGCTCAGGATATCGCGACTGAGGAGGCCGCGCTCGCGCAGGAAGGCGTCGACATAGGGCGTCCATTGCGCACGGCTCGCCACCGCATAGAGGTAGTGGCCGTCGTCACCGAACGGCGGCGCCGCGATGAATTTTGCGTTGCCACCACTGGTGCGAAATCCGTCATGGAGGCGGCGCGCGAGGTCGGGGCCGAAATATGAATCGTTGGTCGCATAGACCCACAGCATCGGCGCGCGCGAGGTCTTGCCGAAGGTGGCGAAGGCCTGCACCAGCCCATCGGGATTGCAGACGTCGTCGTCGTCGCGCGAGCCGCGGCCGCCCGCGAAGTTGATCGCGGCGACGAGACCGGCCGGTGCCTGCGCGGTCAGTGCGACGGTGGCGAGCCCGCCGGCGGAATGACCGGCCGCGATCATGCCTGTTGTTGTGACGTCGGTCCGGCGCGCCATCGCATCGATCGCGGCGCGCAAGTCGGCAACCGCGACCGCGGCTGCAGGCAGGTAAGCGGCTTTCGCGCAGCCGCCGACGCTGTCGACGCGACCGCCAGGCGAGGTGCCGTAGCCGCGCCGCATCACGATCAGCGCGGCAAAGCCGCGCCGGGCGTATTCGAGCGCAATGCCGTAATATTTATGCGCGGACATCGTCGCGCGGTCGTCGAAGCTGCGCGGCGAGCCGTGGCTGAGCAGCGCCAGCGGATAGCGCTTCGTCCCGGCCGGGCGCACCAGGAAGGCCTCCAGCCCCTGTGGCCCGGCCTCCGCCATGGGGATACGGAGATCCTCGGTGTAGAACTCCGCAGCACGCGCCGGCGCACCGGCCACGACGAGGCCGGCGATCAGCAGAAGCAGCTTGCGTGAAAGAGCCATTGGGCGATTCGGAGGGCCTCGATGGCCGGAAGCATAGCATGATCTCCTTGCTTGAACCGTGACCTCGCAGCTATCGCCGTCGTCCTCAGGATGACGGGACGGGCGCCGCCTGTGTCGCCCTCTGTCAACCCATCCCCACAAAAATATTCCACTTTGCCGAAATTCGGTTTTGTCGTATCTATCGCACATCCCGGCTCACCCAAGGGGGGCGATCATGTGTCGTCACGCATCGCGAGCCGGGTTTGCGGTGGACGCGGCAGCGTCGGCACGAGAGGCGCGGGCAGGGCGGGGTGTCCCTGTGAGCCCGAGGCTTCGTGCGACGAGCGGCGCTGCTAGGCTTCGTCTCGTCTGTAAGTTTCCGGCTTCGTCGACAGGGCCAGGAAAAACTGCGGCGAAATGGCGGGCCGTGCGTACGGCAAAACCGTGTGGTCCTGGCCGTCGTTGCTACGGTCAAGTCCTTCGGAGGTGCGAGCGAGCCCAACCGGGCAGACTGCATCATCCAATTCGCGGGGCGAGGGAGGCCAGAAGGAATGGTCGGCTCCCGGGAGATCACGGCATAAGCCGTCCAACCACTGCGCAGGGAAGGCCGAGTGATTGGCCACACCTGTATGCTGCTGTGCGGTTCTTTCTGCGTGTGCATTTCGCGCAGCGGACCGCGGGTGCGAGCCAGCACCCGGCCTTCCCTGCGCCCTCTTGGATTAGAGGGTGGAGCGACGAAGCAAAGCTCGGGCGAATCAAGCCGCGAGGCCGCGAAGGCATGTCCTCATTGAAGATCTCACATCGATGATGCAGGCTCAGATTCATGACCGTCGCAAGGCGAGCCTCCGTTTCGCGGTTGCGCGGGTATGACTCTGGGGGGCGCGGACTTTCGCTGCAGCCACCTACCCAGGGAACGCCTTCCCCACCGCGGGTGTTGTGCCCCTTGGCGGGGACCCGGCCGATGCTATGGTGTCGCGCTATCTCAGTACGACAGGACGAGGATATTTCAGTGGCTGATGTTCATCCCGGGGCGGGCAAGCAGGCTTCGCCGGACGCGCTCACCAATATTCCGCGGCTGGTGACGGCCTATTTCGCCGGCAAGCCCGACGTCGCGGATCCCGCGCAGCGCGTGGCGTTCGGCACCTCCGGCCATCGCGGCACCTCGTTCAAGAACACTTTCAACGAAGGCCATATCCTCGCGACCACGCAGGCCATTTGCGACTACAGACGGGAAAAGGGGCTGACCGGACCGCTGTTCATCGGCATCGACACTCACGCGCTGGCCGAGCCGGCACTGGTCAGCGCCGTCGAGGTGTTCGCCGCCAACGGCGTCGACATCATGATCGACAAGGACGGCGGCTACACGCCGACGCCGGTGATCTCGCACGCGATCCTCACCTACAACAAGGGCCGCACATCGGGTCTCGCTGACGGCGTCGTCATCACGCCCTCGCACAATCCGCCGGAGGATGGCGGCTACAAATACAATCCGCCGCATGGTGGGCCGGCCGATACGGACGTCACGGGCGTTGTCGAGAAGCGCGCCAACGCCTATCTCGCCGACGGCCTCAAGGGCGTGAAGCGCATCGACTATGCCAAGGCGTTGAAGTCTTCGAACGTCCATGCCACCGACTTCGTCACGCCTTACGTCGCCGATCTCGGCAATGTCGTCGATCTCGACCTCGTCAAATCCGCCGGCATCAAGATCGGCATCGATCCGCTCGGCGGCGCCGCCGTACACTACTGGCATCCGATCATCGAGCGCTACGGCCTGAAGGCCACCGTGGTGAACGAGGCGATCGACCCGACCTTCCGCTTCATGACGGTGGACTGGGACGGCAAGATCCGCATGGACTGCTCCTCGCCCTACGCGATGGCGAGCCTGATCGCGATGCGCGACCGCTTCGACGTCGCCTTTGCCAACGACACCGATGCCGATCGCCACGGCATCGTCACGCGCTCCGGCGGCCTGATGAATCCGAACCATTATCTGGCGACTGCGATCTCCTATCTGTTCGCGCATCGTCCGAACTGGGGCAGGGATGCTGCGATCGGCAAGACCGTGGTGTCGAGCTCGATCATCGATCGCGTTGCCAAGAAGCTCGGGCGCAAGCTGGTCGAGACGCCGGTCGGCTTCAAATGGTTCGTCGACGGTCTCCTCACGGGCGGCTTCGGATTCGGCGGCGAGGAGAGTGCGGGCGCCTCGTTCCTGCGCCGTGACGGCGGGGTGTGGACGACCGACAAGGACGGCGTCATCCTTGGCCTGCTCGCCGCCGAGATCATGGCGAAGACCGGCCGCGACCCCAGCCAGCTCTTCAATGATCTGACCGCCGAGTTCGGCGTGCCGCATTACGCGCGCATCGACGTCGCCGCGACCGGACCGCAAAAGAACATCCTCAAATCCGTCACGCCTGAGCAGCTCGGTCTGAAGGATCTCGCCGGCGACCCCGTCCGCGCAACGCTCAGCAAGGCGCCCGGTAACGGCCAGCCGTTCGGCGGAATCAAGGTCGAGACCGATTTCGGCTGGTTCGCCGCGCGGCCGTCAGGGACCGAGGACGTCTACAAGATCTACGCCGAGAGCTTCCGCAGCACCGAGCACCTGACGCGGATTCAGGAGGAGGCCAAGGCAGGACTGGCGAAGGTGTTCGGGGCGTAAAGCGCCGGACCAAATCGCCGTATCGCCTTCTTCGACCAAGGGTAGGTCTCGCCATCACACGGTGTCATCAGTGCGCAATTGCGCACAGGGGGCGGGCGATCCGGGCAGAAATTGTCTGAACCAATGTCCGCTGCGGAGTCCTGGATTCCCCGCCTCCGAATTGCTTCTGCTGGTATGTATACATTCATGAAGCTATAGGTATCTAAATGCGCCGATTTCGGCCTTGAATAATTCCATCCCTCAGCTATTGTATACATAACGCATACATACGCCGTGGGAGTGAGACCAATGACAAAGCCCTTCCCCATGAATGCCTGGTACGCCGCGGCCTGGGACGCGGACGTGAAAGCTGCGCTGCTGCCGCGAACCATCTGCGGCAAGCATGTCGTGATGTACCGGAAGGCCGACGGTGCGGTCGCCGCGCTGGAGGATGCCTGCTGGCACCGTCTGGTGCCGCTGTCCAAGGGCCGGCTCGAAGGCGACACCGTCGTCTGCGGCTATCACGGCCTGAAATACAACGCGCAGGGGCGCTGCACCTTCATGCCCTCGCAGGAGACCATCAACCCGTCGGCCTGCGTCCGCGCCTATCCCGTGGTCGAGCGCCATCGCTACATCTGGCTCTGGATGGGCGATCCCGCGCTGGCCGATCCCGCGCTCGTGCCGGACATGCACTGGAATCACGATCCGGCCTGGGCCGGCGACGGCAAGACCATCCACGTCAATTGCGACTACCGCCTCGTGCTCGACAATCTCATGGACCTCACCCATGAGACCTTCGTGCACGGCTCCTCCATCGGCAACGACGCGGTGGCGGAGGCGCCGTTCGACGTCACTCATGGCGAGAAGACTGTCACGGTAACGCGCTGGATGCGGAACATCGAGCCACCGCCGTTCTGGGCGAAACAGCTCGGCAAGACCGGCCTGGTCGATCGCTGGCAGATCATCCGCTTTGAGGCGCCATGCACCATCGCCATCGACGTCGGCGTGGCGCCGACAGGCACCGGTGCGCCGGAAGGTGATCGCTCGCAGGGCGTCAACGGCTTCGTGCTCAACACCATCACGCCCGAGACCGAGAAGACCTGCCATTATTTCTGGGCCTTCGTGCGCAACTACCAGCTCGGCGAGCAGCGCATCACCAGCGAGATCCGCGAGGGCGTCTCCGGCATCTTCCACGAGGACGAGCTGATCCTGGAAGCGCAGCAGCGCGCGATGGACGAAAACCCCGATCGCATCTTCTACAACCTCAACATCGACGCCGGCGCGATGTGGACGCGCAAGCTGATCGACCGGATGGTAGCGAAGGAAAACGGGCCGCAGCACCTTCAGGCGGCGGAGTAGGCCAGGTGAAAGCAGCAGCCCCCGAACGTGAGGTCGACCGCTCCGTCTCGCAGACCGTGAAGGCGCAGCTTGCGCTGCGCGACCAGATCCTGTCCGGCTCTCTGCGGCCGGGCGAGCGCATCTCCGAGCTCCAGGCGGTGGAGACCACCGGCGCCTCGCGCACCCCGGTGCGCATGGCACTGGTGCGGCTGGAGGAGGAGGGCCTGCTGGAGGCGATCCCGTCCGGCGGCTTCATGGTGAAGGCGTTTTCGGAACGCGACATCTCCGATTCCATCGAGCTGCGCGGCACGCTGGAAGGGCTCGCCGCGCGCTTCGCCGCCGAGCGCGGTGTCTCCGCGCGCGAGCTCGAGCCGCTCAAGGAGTGCCTTGCCGCGATCGACGAATTGCTGCGCCAGGTGCCGATCTCGATCGAAGCGTTCTCGTCCTATGTCACGCTGAACGCGCGCTTCCACGCCCTGCTCACGGAATTGTCGCGCAGCCCACCCTTGGTCCGCCAGATCGACCGCGCCTCGGCGCTGCCGTTCGCATCCCCGAGCGGCTTCGTGATGGCGCAATCCGCATTGCCCGAGGCGCAGCAGATCCTGATCATCGGGCAGGAGCACCACCGCGTCGTGATCGACGCCATCGAGAACCGCGAAGGCGCGCGCGCCGAAGCCGTCATGCGCGAGCATGCGCGGCTCGCGGTACGAAACTTGAGGCTCGCGCTGCGCAACCGGACCCATCTCGACCTCTTGCCGGCGCTGGCGCTGATCAAGACCGCAACCGATTGAGGGCAGTGCCATGCGCTTCATCGAAACCTGGATTCCGGCAACGCTGGTCGCGACGCGCGATCTCGCTCCCGGCATCCGCGAATTCCTGATCCGGCCTGATCGGTTCGACGCCGCCGCCTATCCGGTCGGCAGCCACATCAATATCAGCGTGACCATCGACGGCCTGCCGGAGACGCGGTCCTATTCGCTGGTCGGCGAAGCCACCTCGGCCGGCTTCAAGATCGCGGTGCGCCGTGCCGAGGATTCCCGCGGCGGCTCCCGCTACATGTGGCAGCTCGCGCCGGGCGCGCGGCTCGACATCACCCAGCCCGCTTCGCTGCTCGCGGTCGACTGGGCTCGCGAAAGCTATTGTCTGATCGCCGGCGGCATCGGCATCACGCCGATCCTCGGTGCCGCGCAGGCGCTGGCGCGGCGCGGCGTGGATGTCACGCTGCACTATGCGGTGCGCTCGCGCGCCGAGGCTGCCTATCTCGACGATCTCGCCGCGATGCTCGGCGATCGCCTGGTCGTTCATGCCAGCGATGAAGGCAGACGACTCGACCTCGATGCGGTGTTCGCGTCATTGCCGCAAGGCGCGTTGTCGCTGTTCTGTGGCCCGATGCGGATGCTGGATGCCGCGCGCCACGCCTGGATCGGCGCGGGCCATCCGCTGCCCGACCTCCGCTACGAGACCTTCGGCTCCAGCGGCACGCTGCCGACCGAGACGTTTCGCGTGCGCCTGAAGGGCTCCGACGTCGAGCTCGAAATCCCGCGCGAGCGCTCGATGCTGGACGTGCTCAACGCCAGCGGTCACGACGTGATGTACGATTGCAAGCGCGGCGAATGCGGCCTCTGCGCCATCGACGTGGTCGAGGTCGACGGCGAGATCGACCACCGCGACGTCTTCTTCAGTGACCATCAGAAGCAAAGCAACCAGAAGATCTGCGCCTGCGTCTCGCGGGCCCGTGGCACCATCACGGTGGACACGCTGCTGCGCGCGGACGCGGTTTGAGCGAGCCTTGAGCTGGACTCCATTAAGAAGGAATGGACGGCGCCGCGGGCTCGACCTCTCCCGCTTGCGGGAGAGGTCGCGCCGAAGCGCCGGGTGAGGGCTCTCTCCTCTGAGGGAGTGTCCCGTTGCGGAGACACCCTCTCCTCAACCTCTCCCGCAAGCGGGCGAGGGGGCTCACCGCCGTCGTGGTCGTCACTAGCTCAAATCTAAGTTCCACCTACGCCGCAAACGTCGCCCGAAGCTTCTTCGTATCCAGCAGCGCCAGCACGCCGTCCACCGACACCGGCCGGCTGATCAGATAGCCCTGCACCTCGTCGCAACTGATCTGCCTGAGATAGTCGAGCTGGTCGGCGGTCTCGACGCCCTCGGCGACGACGGCGATGCGCAGGTCGCGCGCGAGCGAGATCACCGATTTGACGATGGCGGCACAGTCGGGCTGCACCAGCATGTCGCGGATGAAGGACTGGTCGATCTTGATGCGGCTGAACGGCAGCTTGCGCAAATAGGTGAGGGAGGAGAAGCCGGTCCCGAAATCGTCCAGCGCCACGGTGACGCCGAGCTGCAGCAGCGCGTTCAGAACCGGCTCGGCCGAGCCGTATTTCGACAGCAGCATCGATTCCGTGATCTCGATCTCGAGCCGGTGCGGGGCGATCTTCGCCTCCGCGAGCGCCTGTACGATGATCTGGAGGATGCCGGCGTTGTGAAACTGCGCGGCCGAGAAGTTCACGGCGACCCTGATGTCGTCCGGCCACTCGGCAACCGTCGCGCAGGCGCGGCGGACGACCCATTCGCCGATCTCGTGGATCATCCCGGTCTCTTCCGCGATCGGAATGAATTCGCTCGGCGGCACCAGTCCGCGCTCAGGATGTTGCCAGCGCAGCAGCGCTTCGAAACCAGTGATCCGGCTTTGGTCGAGATCGAGGAACGGC
This sequence comes from Bradyrhizobium sp. CCBAU 25360, assembly GCF_028128695.1. NCBI lineage: Bacteria > Pseudomonadati > Pseudomonadota > Alphaproteobacteria > Hyphomicrobiales > Nitrobacteraceae > Bradyrhizobium > Bradyrhizobium sp. CCBAU 25360. The sequence continues at coordinate 474,525 of NZ_LBJA01000043.1, read as the reverse complement.
TGGAACACGAGGAACAGCTCGTTTCGCGCGATCGCGCCCTCGAGGTCGGATTGCAGCGCCTTGCGATCGCGTGACACCCTGTCGTCGCTGGTCTCGAAGAAGCGGATCGTGCCGGGGCCCGCCTTCTTGGCGCGGTAGAGGGCGGCATCGGCATTCTTCATGACGTCGAGCGGCGTGGTGCCGTCGCGCGGCGCCAGCACGATGCCGACGCTGGTCGCGCCCACGATCTGGCGGCCCTCGATGCGGAACGGTTCAGTGAAGGCGGCGACGAAGCGTTCGGCGATCTCGAGTGCATCCTCGGGACGCGCCAGATTGGCCATCACCAGCGCGAACTCGTCGCCGCCGATGCGTGCGACATGCTCGGCGGCGCGCGTGCAGCGTCGCAGGCGGCTTGCAACCTGGACCAGGAATTCGTCGCCGGCGGGATGGCCGAACTTGTCGTTGACCTCCTTGAAGCGATCGAGATCGAGCAGGAGCACCGCAAACTCCTCGCCTGACAATGCCAGCCGCTTGAGCGCGGCCTCGAGCGTCTCGTTGAAGGCGACGCGGTTGGGCAGGTGGGTCAGAGGATCGAGCCGCACGGTGCGCTCCGCCTCGATCTGCCGCATCACGCGCCGCGCGAACGAGAACGAGTTGACGAACACGCCGCGCAGCAGCACGCTGCCGTAGACCACGACGAGGAAGGCGATCAGCAGGAAGGCCAGATCGCCGTTGCTGCCGAGGCAGATCGCGATCCCGACGAAGATCGGGGCCGTGAAGGCGATCGCTGCGATCGGGATGGTGGCGAAGGCGAGCGCGCCGCCGGCCAGCATGCCCGAGCACAGGCAGGTGATGACGAGCTGGCCGCCGGTCGAAGCATTATTGAAGAAGGCGACGGGGACGATGCCCCAGGCGGTGCCGAGGACGAAGGCATTTTGCACCAGCCGGTGCATGGCGCGGCGCGAGACGAATTGCGGCTTGGTGATGCGGCGCGCGGCGCGGGATTGCAGACCGAACATGATCGCGCCGCCTGCGACAGCGCCTGCCCAGATCAACGCAAGAATCCTGTCCGGCGATTGCCACAGTGCGATCGCGAGCACGATGGCGTTGCAGGCATTGGCGAGCATGATGCCGACCGAATAGCCGAGCACCAGCGACATCTGTTCGGCGCGGATATGGCCGGCCAAGGCTTCGTCGGTTGCGGGACCGCCAAAGGCCGACAAATCGCCCGCGAACAGCCGCGCGACATAGCTGGTCGTTTGAGTCCGCATTTCAGAGCCTAGCAGGACGGGCCGTTGGTCGGCTCCTTCAGGGAGAATTCGCCGCAAACCTTTGACGAACTATGAATTATCCCTGACTGCGGCCTTCGCCGCGACCATTTCTGCGTGTTCGTGACGCGATATCGATAACAAATCGATACAAATGCAGACTTCGACACTTACGGAGGCGGCTGGAGGCCCTGTTCGGCCAGGAAATGCGTGAGCCCATCGACCTGCCGCGAGCCCACGAATGCGCCTATGTAACCGTCAGGACGCACCAGCACCCAATCCCCGGGCGACACGGCGTATGCGTCGCGAAAGTGCTCGCTGTCGTCGACGAGCTCGGCATCCGGGCCGATACGGTGGATGTGCAGTCCAGTGCACGCCGATACGGTCTCGCGTTTCACCTGATAGCCAAGCAGCGTCCAATGAGTCCCCTTGAGCAACGCGAACAAGCGTATGGGTTGTCCGGCGGCTCCGCGTAGCGGCGCATCCGGCGCGCGGGCTCCCGCGGACGGGCCTGCCATGCGCCCTGGTTTTTCCAGTGCCAAGGGCGATCCCGGATAGCCGATGTCGAGTTGCTGCACCTCGCGGCCGCGCCTCATGTCGCCGCGCTTGGCCGCCTCCAGCAAGTCGGTGGAAAGGCCGAGCACCTTTGCAGCGACGGGGCGTCGTTCTGCCTCGTAACTGTCGAGCAGAGTTGCGGACGCACCGCCGATAACGCTCGCCAGCTTCCAGCCCAGATTGTAGGCATCCTGCACGCTGGTATTGAGACCTTGTCCACCTGTCGGAGGATGGATGTGAGCCGCATCGCCGATCAGAAATGCACGGCGATCCCGGTAGCGATCGGCGAGTCTCGCATTCATCTGATAGGCCGACGCCCAAAGCACGGACTGGATGCGGATGTCGTTGCGTCCCGTGCGCTCGGCGACCATGGCCGACAGCCCTTCGGCGGACAGATCGATCTCGCCATCGAGCTGAACGGGTGCCTGCAACTGAAACAGCTCCGTTCCGGCCAGTGGGCACAGCGAAATCTGGCGGTCCATCGCGCCATCGTGGAAGCGGTGCCACGCCAGGCGGTCCAGGCCCGTCAGCACGACATCGGCCACCACGGCTCGTACGCCGAGCGTCTTGCCTTGAAAACCAATGCCGAGTGCGTGACGCACGAAGCTGCGGCCGCCGTCTGCACCGACGAGGTAACGCACGCGGATCGTCTCTTCGCCGGCCCGGCCTGAAAGGCGCGCAGTCACACCGTCCTCATCCTGCTCCAGGCCGACCAATTCGTAGCCAAATTCCACCCGCCCGCCGAGTTCGAGCAGCCGTTCGCGCATCACGCCCTCGGTCAGGAATTGCGGGATCATCAGCGCCATGTTGTAGGGCTCGGCCGGGGTGGGGGCTGCGTGCTCTGCAATCTCCGACTCGATGAAGCTGCCGTCATCGCGGTATTTGCGCTGCGGCGGGTAGAGACCTCCGGCGGCAACGATGCGGTCGATGATGCCGAGATCCTCGAAGATCTCGAGGGTTCGAGGCTGGATTCCCTTGCCGCGAGACCCATGGAACGGACCGGCTTGCTTCTCGATCAGCCGAAAAGACACGCCTCGCCGCGCGAGGTCGATGGCGAGCGTAAGGCCGGCCGCACCTGCTCCGCAGATCAGAACGTCCGCCGTGAATTGCTTTGTCATGGCATCCTCAATATGTGTAATATGCACACATTAGGCAGAGGGTCATCGGGATGTCAAGAAAGGTGCAAAATACACATATTAAAAAGCAGGTGCGCTCGCTTCACGAAGCGTTGATCGACATCGTCAGTGTCATGAACCGCCGGCAGGGCGACGACATGATGATCCGCGAGGCGGGCATCTCGCTCGATCGTGCGCTGTTTCCGCTGCTCGTCGGCATCGAGCGGCGCGGCCCGATCGGAGTCGTCGACCTCGCGGATCGCATGGGGCGGGACTACACCACGGTCAGCCGGCAGGTCGCGAAACTGGAAAATCTCGGCTTGATCAAGCGCCACGCCAGCGAAGCGGATCGCCGCGTCAGTGAAGCCACCATCACGCCCAGCGGCAAGGCCATGACGGACGCGGTGGACAGGGCACGCGAACGGATTGTCGGGGGGATGTTTGCGACCTGGGACGATCAGGATGTGGAGGATCTGGTGCGCCTGATGCGCAAGCTCGCCGACGCCATGATGGCGCCGGGCGAGTCAGCTTGAAATCGATTGCGATAGGGCGGCTTGTCACCGCCCGAGCTGCTTGGGGTCGTAATAGAACCGCTCCTCGATCAGCTTGTCGCCGCGCCAGGTTTGCCACGCGATCTCGTCCAGCGTTCGTGCGACACCCTCTGCGTTGGTGAAGCTGAACGTCCAGCGCGTCGCGACATGGTCGCCGTCGATCAGGCTCGGTCCGATGCGGACGGCCCTGACCTCTTTCGAGGCCGCCAGCACGGCACGCTCCTTGGCGACTAGCTTGTCACGGCCGATCGTCGGAGCGCCGTTGTTCTCATAGGTCGCGGCGTCGGGCGTGCAGAACTGCTCGATCGCACCGATGAAATCCCCGGCCTCCAGCCGCTGCGCAAAAGCTTCGACGACGTCACGGCTCGGCATATCAAACCCCGCAATTAAAACCGACTGATAGTCGGTAAATACCGACCGGTGGTCGAAAAGTCAACTGGCTGCTTCTGCCGAATTCGATTAGACGAGACCCATGGCAAAACAGGCGGAGCGGCGGGCGGCGACATCGGAGGCGATCCTGACGGCGGCGCGCCGCCTGTTCGGGACGCAAGGCTTTGCCGCCACCAGCATGGACGAGATCGCGGCGGCGGCCTCTGTCGCCAAGGGTGCGGTCTATCATCACTTCAAGACCAAGGAGGCAGTGTTTGAAGCCGTGTTCGACCAGGTCTCTCGGGATCTCGTCGTCGAGATCGACAGCGCCGCCCGCGCCGAGAAGGATGTGCTCGCGGCGATGGTCGCCGGCACGCAGCATTATTTCGCGGCGACCGCCAAGGGCCCGACCGGCCAGATCATCCTGCGGGACGGGCCGGCCGTGCTCGGCTGGGAGAGGTGGCGCGAGATCGACGCACGGCATTTCGGCGGCAAGCTGCCACGTGCGCTCTCGGTGGCGATGGAGACCGGCCTCATCGCAAAGCAGCCGGTCGAGCCGCTGGCGCGGCTGCTGCTCGGCGCGGTGACGGAGGCCGCGGTCGCCTGCGCCGGGCGCGCCGATATCGCAAGGGCGGGTGCGGAATATGCCCGTGCGTTCAAGTCGCTGGTCGAGGCGCTGCGCCATCGCGCATGATTGTGCTAGTGACGAACCAGAAACGCCCACACAACAAGAAGACTAGCGCATGAACGCAAATTCCTCTCTCGCATCCACCGATCCCGAATTCGACTACATCATCGTCGGCGCCGGCTCCGCCGGCTGCGTGCTCGCCAACCGTCTATCGGCAAGCGGCAAGCACAGCGTGCTGCTGCTCGAGGCCGGGCCAAAGGATTCCAACATCTGGATCCACGTGCCGCTCGGCTACGGCAAACTGTTCAAGGAGAAGACGGTCAACTGGATGTACCAGACCGAGCCGGAGCCTGAGCTGAAGGGACGTCAGGTGTTCCAGCCGCGCGGCAAGACGCTGGGCGGATCGAGCTCGATCAACGGTCTGCTCTATGTCCGCGGCCAGCACGAGGACTACGACCGCTGGCGTCAGCTCGGCAACACCGGCTGGGGCTATGACGACGTGCTGCCCTACTTCAAGAAGGCCGAGAACCAGTCGCGCGGGGCCGACCAGTATCACGGCAGCGGCGGCCCGCTGCCGGTTTCCAACATGGTCGTGACCGATCCGCTGTCAAAGGCCTTCATCGACGCCGCGGTCGAGACCGGTCTGCCCTACAATCCCGATTTCAACGGCGCCACGCAGGAAGGCGTCGGCCTGTTCCAGACCACGACGCGCAACGGTCGGCGCGCCTCGACCTCGGTGGCCTATCTCGGGCCGGCGAAGGCCCGCGGCAATCTCAAGGTCGAAACCTCCGCGCTCGGCCAGCGCGTGCTGTTCGAGGGCCGCCGCGCCGTCGGCGTCGAATATCGGCAAGGCTCGCAAATCCGACGTGCCCGCACGCGCAAGGAGATCGTGCTGTCGAGCGGCGCCTACAACTCGCCGCAGCTGCTGCAGCTCTCCGGCGTCGGGCCCGGCGACCTCCTGCGCAAGCATGGCATCGATGTCGTGCTGGATGCGCCGGGCGTCGGTCACGACCTCCAGGACCACATGCAGGTCCGCATCGTGATGCGCTGCTCGCAGAAGATCACGCTGAACGACACCGTCAATCATCCGCTCCGCCGCACCATGGCCGGCGCGCGCTATGCGCTGTTCCGCAAGGGGTGGCTGACGATTGCGGCGGGCACGGCGGGCGCGTTCTTCAAGACCAGCCCGCGGCTGGCCTCGCCCGACATCCAGGTTCACTTCCTGCCGTTCTCGACCGACAAGATGGGCGAGAAGCTGCATGATTTCTCCGGCTTTACCGCCTCTGTGTGCCAGCTCCGTCCTGAGAGCCGCGGCTCCCTGCGCATCAAGAGCGCCGATCCGACGGTGCCGCCGGAGATCCGCATCAACTACATGTCGACCGAGACCGACCGCACGACCAACGTCGAAGGTCTGAAGATCCTGCGCAAGATCTTGAATGCGCCGGCGCTGAAGCCGTTCGTGGCTGGTGAGTACGATCCCGGTGCGAAGGTATCCACGGACGCCGAGTTGCTCGATTATTGCCGCGAGCGCGGCAGCACCATCTACCATCCGACCTCGACCTGTCGTATGGGCAATGACGCGCTCGCGGTGGTCGACCAGCGGCTGAAGGTGAGGGGGCTCGAAGGCCTTCGCGTCGTCGACGGCTCGGTCATGCCGGACCTCGTGTCGGGGAACACCAACGCCCCGATCATCATGATCGCCGAAAAGGCCTCCGACATGATATTGGAGGATGCGCGGTAATTTCGCTGCTTGAGAGGGTTTGGACTTGGCTACGCGATTCAAGATCGGCACACGCAAGAGCGCGATGGCGCTGGCACAGACGGAAGAGATCGCGCGCCGCCTGACCGCCGCCGTGCCCGGTCTCGACGTCGAGATCGTCAAGTTCGACACCACGGGCGATCTCGACCAGACCAGCAAGCTCCTGCCGCATGGCGGCAAGGGCGGCGCCTTCGTGGCGCAGATCCGCGCCGCGGTGCTGTCGGGCGAATTGCAGGCGGCGATGCACTCGCTGAAGGACATGCCGGGCAATGAGGACACGCCCGGCCTCGTCATCGGCGCCACCTTGTCGCGCGATCCGCCGAACGACGCGCTGGTGCTGCGCGACGGGGTGACGCTGGAGGCGCTGCGCCAGTCCCGCGGCAAGGGTTTTAAGATCGGCACCAACGCGGTCCGCCGGGCCGCTTACGCGCGACGCCTGTTGCCGGATGTAGAGGTGATCCACTTCCGCGGTGCCGCCGACACGCGCGTCCGAAAGCTCGACAATGGCGAGAAGCAGCGCCTGCCGGACGGCGGCACGGTGGGGCCGGCCGATGCGCTGATCATGGCGCGTTCGGGCCTCGACCGCGTCGGCCTTGCCGGCCGCATCGCGTACGAATTCACCGCAGCCGAGATGCTGCCCGCGGCGGGGCAGGGCATCGTTGCAGTCGAATGCGCGGCGCAGGACTGGCAGACGCGGCAGATCCTGTCGTCGATCGACGATCCCGCCGCGCATGCCAGCGCGGACGCCGAGCGCGAGGTCTTGTGGGTGCTGAACGGCCACTGCAATTCGCCGGTGGCGGGTTTCTCGACCATTGCCGGCGATCAGATGTCGCTGACGGCCTCCGTGCTCGACCTCTCCGGCAACACCATCATCGAAGCCTCGCGCGAAGGCCCCGCCAATCGGCCGCGTGAGCTCGGCCGTGCCGTGGGTCTGGATCTGCTGACGAAGGGCGCCGCCGAGATCATCGAGCGCAGCCGGCCGCGCTAAGCCTTCCCGCGAAAGCGCAACCGGCCATCTTATGATTCCGCGCCTGATTTGCCCGACGTGTCAAACTCGCCTCTGAGCCGCGCGTGGCAGGCCCAGAGTTTTCAATGACTTGTCTACTGTGCATGGGGTTGTTTTCGCGTTTTTGTTTCCGCGCCCGTTAGGGCGGGCGAATTACCCCCGCACCCGCCTGATCATCTGCTCGACATGGGCGATCGGCGTTTCCGGCTGGATGCCGTGGCCGAGATTGAAGATGAAGCGGCCTTGAGCAAAATTGGCCAGCACGTTGTCGACCGCGCGGTCGAGCGCCGCGCCGCCCGTGATCAACACCAGCGGATCGAGATTGCCCTGCACGGCGACCTTGCTTTGCACGCGTTCGCGAATGAAGCCCGGCTCCGCGGCCCAGTCGATGCTGACCGCATTGACGCCGGTCGCCTCGACATAGCCAGGCAATTGCGCACCGGCCCCGCGGGGGAAGCCGATGATCTTCGCATCCGGCACCTTGGCCCGCACGCCCTCGACGATGCGGCGGGTCGGCTCGACCGACCAGCGCGCGAACTCGGCCGGCGGCAGCACGCCCGCCCAGGTGTCGAAGATCTGCAAGGCATTGGCGCCGGCGGCGAGCTGCAACAGCAGATATTGAATCGAGTTCTCGACCAGCACGTCGATGATTTTCGAGAACGCCTCCGGATGCCGGTAGGCCATCATCCGCGCCGGCGCCTGATCCGGCGTGCCCTGGCCGGCGACCATGTAGGTCGCAACCGTCCACGGCGCGCCGCAGAAGCCGATCAGCGCGGTCTTTGGATCGAGCGCGCCGCGGACGAGCTTGAGCGCCTCGAACACCGCCTCGAGCATGCCGAAGTCGGCGCGCGCGGCGAGCGTTGCGACCTTCGCCGGATGATCCAGCGGATCCAGCCGCGGGCCCTCGCCGACCTCGAACCGCACCGAGCGCCCGAGCGCATAGGGGATTACTAAGATGTCGGAGAAGATGATCGCCGCATCGAAGCCGAATCTGCGGATCGGTTGCAGCGTCACCTCGGCCGCAAGCTCCGGGTTGAAGCACAGATCGAGGAAGCCGCCGGCCTTGGCGCGGACCTCGCGATATTCCGGCAGATAGCGGCCGGCCTGCCGCATCATCCACATGGGCGGGATGCTCTGGCGCTGGCCGGAGAGCACGTCGATGAAAGGTTTCGTCGCAGATTGGGGCACGAATGGTCCTGAGAAAGGTTATGGCCTCTGATACACCGCTCCGGCCCTCAGCGGAACAGGGGAACCAGCGCAATCGGGCCGCGTTGACCAGCCGATGGAGGACATCATGGCTGAGACATTCAATCCCGCGCCGCATGACAAGCACGCCGACGATCTGCGTGAGGCGCTCGTCGCCGACCGGCAATCCAAGCTCGACGCCGGGCTCAGGGACAGCTTCCCAGCATCTGATCCCGTAAGCGCCACCCAGCCGACGCCCTCGAAGGCCGATGCGGAAGCCGACAGTCCCTCGCTCTGGGACAAGGTGAAGGCGATCTTCAGCTAGGGGAAGGCGACGCCGGGATTCCGATCGGCTTGCTAATACCTTGTTAGCGATGTGCTTATCGCGGCGTCCGTAGGACTACTGGAAACCGTGTAGATGGCTACGTATTCCAGTAGTGATTTCAGAGTTCAATAATAGAAGCGGCAGAGTTTCCGACGATCGGAGAATTCTGCCGCATGAGCCTTGCGACCCAACGAGCTGGATGGAGCCGTCTGCCGCTGCGCGCGGCGGCGTTCGTTGTGCTGACCTGCGCGACCATCCTCGGCGTCAGCGGCTGGCGGGAATGGGCTGCGCGCGACGCGGTGCTCAGGGGCGCCGAGACCGAGATGGCGAACGTTGCCCGCTCGCTGACCCAGCATGCCGAGGACAGCCTCGATCTGCTGGATTCCGGCGTCGTCGGCGTCGTCAGCCGGCTCGAGATGGACGGCACTGCACCGGCCACGATCGCCAAACTGCGCACCCTGCTGGAAGTACGCAAGAAGGCCATCGAGCGCGTTCACAGCCTCGCCATCATCGACGACCAGGGCAACTGGCTGACCTCGCCCGGGACGATCGGCTCAACGCTCAGCGACGACGCGTTTTTCCGCTATCATCAGCTCTCCCCGAAACGAGAGCCCTATGTCGGCCGTCCCGTAAAGAGCCTCCTCGACGGCCAATGGGTCGTCACCCTGTCGCGCCGCTTCGACAAGCCCGACGGCAGCTTCGGCGGGGTCGTGCTCGCGACCATCAGCTCAAAATATCTTTCGCATTTCTACGAGCAGTTCGAGATCGGCCGCAACAGCTCGGTTTCGCTCACGCATGGCGATGGCCTGATCATCGCGCGCAACCCCAGCAACGAGACATTCGTCGGACGCAGCGTTTCCGACAAGCCGTTATTCCGCGACGCGAGCCTGCAACGGCCGAGTGGGGCCTACTATTTCAAGTCCCCCCTGGACGGCGCCGAGCGCGTCAGCTTCTTCAAGCGCAGCAGCCGTTTCCCGCTCCTTTTGCTTGCCACAGTCGACAAGGACGAGTTGCTCGCGCCCTGGCGCGCCGCGGCAATCTCCCGCATGCTCTACGTCGTCGCGCTGGTGATGCTGATTGCGGTCATCGGCGCCGTGCTGGTGCGACAGTTGCAGCGCGGCCAGCGCATGGCCGCGGCCCTGGTCGAGAAAGAGGCGCATTTCCGCCTGCTCGCCGAAGGCTCCAGCGACATGGTGACGCGCATCGGGCTCGACGAGCGGCTGCGCTATGTCTCGCCCTCGTCCGCGCGGGTCGTCGGCTGGCGCGCCAATCAATTGATCGGCACGCCGGCGCTCGCGGGCATCAATCCGGAGGATCTGCCGGAGGTCCAGGCGATCGTCGACGCCATGAAGCGTGGCGAGCGGGAGGAGGCGCGCCTCACTTATCGCAACTCGCACCGGCAGAACGGCGAAGTCTGGCTGGAATCGACCATGCGGGTGACGCGCAAGGACAATGGCCGCGTCGACGGCGTGGTCGCGATCTCCCGCGACATCACCGAGCACAAGAAGCTGGAAACCAGGCTCGAGACGCTCGCGATCGAGGACAGCCTCACCGGCCTTGCCAATCGCCGCCGCTTCGACGAGCGGCTGAAAGAGGAATGGGCGCGCGCCTATCGCGACCGCTCGAGCCTTGCTTTGCTGATGATCGATGTGGACCACTTCAAGGCCTATAACGACGAATACGGCCATCCCGCGGGCGATGCCTGCCTGCGTCTGGTCGCAAAGATCATCGCGGCCGAGACGCAGCGCGCCGGCGATCTGGCGGCGCGCTATGGCGGTGAGGAATTCGCCATGCTGCTGCCGAACACCGATGCCGCCGGCTGCGCTCTTTTCGGCGAACGGATCCGCAGCGCCATCCACAAGGCCGGCCTCGTTCATGCCACCAATCTGGAATCCGGATGCGTCACCGCCTCGGTCGGCGGTGCGACCTGTCGGCCGGCGCTGGAACGCACGGCGGGCGTGGCCTCGCTGGTTGAGGCTGCCGACCGGGCGCTCTACGCCGCCAAGGATGCAGGCCGCGACCGCCTGGTGATGTCCGGCGAGCTCATGAATTTGATGCCCAAGGCCTCCGGCCAGTAAGACGGCTCAATAATGTGGCGGAGGTTCGTTGGCTGGTCCAGGCGCATTGGCCTCGGCTTCCTGCAGCCGCTCGCCGAGTTCTGCGATCTTCCGCGTCAGCAGATCGATCTGCTTCCACTGCGCGGTGATGGTCTGGTTCAACGTCTCGATCGTGTCGTCCTGGTAGGCGAGGCGCGTTTCCAGTGTGTCGATGCGCTCGCTCAGCGTCTTGATCTCATTCGTCACGCGTCGCATCCTTGTTTCGTTCGCGCAAACCGGATTCTTGCAGGCCGGATTCTTGCAGGCCATGGCCGAGCGCGACGCGCTCATCGAACACGAAGCATTCGCCGCGCCAGCGGCTCTGCGCCTCCGGCACCTCTTCCAGATATTTGAGAATGCCGCCCTTGAGGTGATAGACCTCGGCAAAGCCGCGCGCGAGCAGATGCGCGCTCGCCTTTTCGCAGCGGATGCCGCCGGTGCAGAACATCGCGATCCTGCGGTGCTTTGCCGGATCGAGCCCGACGGCGGCAAAGTCCTTGAACTGGCCGAAGCTCCTGATGCCGGGATCGACGGCGCCTTCGAACGTTCCCATCGCCACCTCGAAGGCGTTGCGGGTGTCGAGCAGCAGCATGTCGGGCGCCGAGATCAGGGCGTTCCATTCGCTCGCATCGACATAGGTGCCGACCTGGCGGGTCGGATCGGCAGCCTCATCGCCAAGCGTGACAATCTCCTTCTTCAGCCGCACCTTGAGCCGCCTGAACGGCATCGCTTCGGCGGCCGAGAATTTCAATTCGAGATTGTTCAGCCTGCCGCCGAACATGTCACCGTGCGTGAGCTCGCAGGCGAGGGCGTCGATTGCCTCCGGCGCACCGGCGAGCGTGCCGTTGATGCCCTCATGCGCGAGCAGCACGCTGCCCTTCAGCTTAAGGCCGGCGCAGAACGCGCGCAGGGGTTCGCGCAGCTCGCGGTAATCCGGGAGTGCGGCGAATTGGTAGAACGCGGCGACCTTGATCGAATCCGGATCAGACATGGCGGCTCGTTTAGCAGGCGGCCGCCGTCCGGAAAACCCGCATGGCCGCCGGCCTCGAAAGGTCTATTCGCTCAGCGGATGGCTGCCATTTCCCTGGTATGCCAGCATTGCCCCGGCGGGCCGGAATGTGTCATGTAACCCCGGTTTTTTCCGAGATGGCGCGCCATCCGCGCCACGGGCCCAAGAGAGCAAGAATTCGATGAGAAACTTTCATTTCCCAGGCAGGTCCACGGTCCACGCCACCAACGCGATGGTGGCGACCTCGCATCCGCAGGCCTCGCTCGCCGCGATCGAGGTGTTGCGCGAAGGGGGCACCGCGGTGGACGCGGCGGTAGCGGGTTCGGCCCTGCTTGGCGTGATCGAGCCGCAATCGACCGGCATCGGCGGCGACTGCTTTGCGCTGATCCAGCCGCGCGGCGAGGGCAAGATCATCGCCTATAACGGCTCCGGCCGTGCCCCGAAGGCGGCGAACGTCGACTGGTACCTGGAGCGCAAGATCAATTCGGTGCCGCTGACCTCGGCGCATGCGGTCTCGATCCCCGGCGTGGTCGATGCCTTCGCGACCGTCTTGCGCGACCATGGCAAGTTCGGCTTCGACCGGCTGCTCCAGCCCGCGATCAAGGCGGCCGAGGAAGGCTACGTCGTCGCACCCCGCATCGCCTTCGACTGGAAGAACCAGTTCGAGAAGCTGAAGGGCGGTACCAACACAGTGCGTTACCTGTTGCCGGGCGGTAAGCCGCCGGTGGCCGGCGACGTCATCCGCCAGGCCGAGCTCGGCAAGACCCTGCGCGCGATCGCCAAGGACGGCCGCGACGCCTTCTACAAGGGCCCGATTGCCGAAGACATGGTCGAGACCCTCAGGGGCATCGGCGGCTTGCACACGCTCGACGATTTCGCCGCGCACACCACCGAGACGACGACGCCGATCGGCACCGTGTACAAGGGCTACGACGTCTGGCAGTGCCCGCCGAACGGACCCGGCCTCACCATGCTGCTGATGCTGAACATCCTGTCGCGGTTCGACCTGACGAAATACGCGCCGCTCAGCATCGAGCGTTTCCATCTCGAAGCTGAGGCCGCGCGCATCGCGTACATGCACCGCGAGCTGCACGTTGCCGATCCCGACCACATGCAGGTCGAGGTCGCCAGGATCCTCGCCAAGGAATTCTGCGACGAGCACATCGCCAAGATCCGCATGGACGGCATGCTCGACCTGCCGAACGTCGCACCGCCGATGAATCCGTCGACGATCTACATCACCGTCGTGGACAAGGACCGCAACGTCTGCTCGTTCATCAATTCGATCGCGCATTCCTTCGGCTCGGCGATCGTCTCGAACAAGACCGGCGTCCTGTTCCAGAACCGCGCCGGCGGCTTCCGCATCCAGCCCGGCCATCCCAACTGCATCGCCGGCGGCAAGCGGCCGCTGCACACGATCATGCCGAGCCTGCTCACCAAGGGCGGCCGCTCCGTGATGCCGTTCGCGGTGATGGGCGGGCAGTACCAGCCGGTCGGCCAGACCCGCGTCGTGACCAACATCCTCGACTATGGCTGCGATGTGCAGGAGGCGATCGACATGCCGCGCGGCCTGCACTACGAGGGCCAGTATCAGCTCGAGGACAGCGTGCCGACTGACATCGTCGAGGGCCTGAAGAAGCTCGGCCACAAGACCACCAGTGTGGTCGGCCCGCTCGGTGGTGCGCAGGCGATCTGGATCGACTGGGAGAAGGGCACGCTCACCGGCGGCTCCGATCCGCGCAAGGACGGCTGCGCGCTCGGCTATTGAGTGCTGCCGCGCGGGGTTCCGCGCGCAAGATCAGGAAAAGTTGACGAAGGGCGGCGCGGCATTTGCTGCGTCGCCCTTTCTCGTTCGGAACAGAGTTCATTGCTTCCGGTTAAGGGGCGATGGGCGGTGCAGGCGTGCGCTGCTTTGCAGATAAGCGGCGGAGGCGTCGATGTCCGACACATCAAGTTCCAAACAATCAGCATTCGATCGGCGCGCCTTCATGGCCGGCGCGGCTGGCAGTGCGCTCGTCCCGATCACCGCGCGCGCGGCCACAGAGGAAGCCAAAGCCCCAGCTGCACAGGACCCCTCACTTCCCGTCGACGTCACGCTGCGGGTCAACGGCAAGGACAAGCGCCTGCGCATCGACGCGCGCACCACGGTGCTCGATGCGCTGCGCGACCACCTCAAGCTCACCGGCAGCAAGAAAGGCTGCGACCACGGCCAGTGCGGCGCCTGCACGGTGCTGATCGACGATCGGCGGGTGGTGTCGTGCCTGACGCTCGCGCTCGCGGCGGAAGGGCAGGAGATCACGACGATCGAGGGGCTGGCGACCGACGATCGCCTGCACCCGATGCAACAGGCTTTCGTCGACAACGATGCGTTCCAGTGCGGCTATTGCACGCCTGGCCAGATCATGTCCGCCGTGGCTTGCGTCAAGGAGGGACATGCCGGGAGCGAAGCCGACATCCGCGAATACATGAGCGGCAACATCTGCCGTTGCGCGGCCTATCCCAACATCGTCGCGGCCGTGAAGCAGGCCGCGCCCGAGATCATGAAAGGCTAGGCGCATGCGACCTTTTTCGTATCAACGGGCAACAGACCCCGACATGGCCGTGCAGGCGCTGAGCGCTGCCGCGGCGGCAGCCAGCAATCCGTTGACCCAGGCGACAGCCCAGCCGCTTGCGGGCGGCACCACGCTGATCGATTTGATGAAGCTCGACGTGATGCGGCCCGCCGCGATCGTCGATATCAATCCGCTCGCGCACGCCTGGTCGGCGATCGAGCCCGGCAGCGACAGCTTGCGGCTCGGCGCGCTCGCAAAGATGTCCGATGTGGCCGCCCATGCCGAGATCCAACGCAATTATCCGGTGATCGCGAGTTCCCTGAAGCTCGCAGCCAGCGCCCAGTTGCGCAACATGGCAACGCTCGGCGGCAACGTGATGCAGCGGACGCGCTGCAGTTATTTCCGCGACGTCTCCTACGAGAATTGCAACAAGCGCAATCCCGGTTCCGGCTGTGCCGCCATGGACGGCGTCAACCGCATGCATGCCGTCCTCGGCACGTCAGATCAGTGCATTGCGACCTATCCCGGCGATTTCGCGCAGGCGTTGATCGCCCTCGATGCCGTGGTCGAGATCACGGGCAGGGCCGGCACGCGCACGATGCCGTTCGCAGAGCTGCACAAGGCGCCGGGGAACTCCCCCGACATCGAGACAACGCTTCAGCCCGGCGAGCTGATTTCGGCCTTTTCGATCCGGGGCCGCTGGCCTCGCTCGGTGTATCTCAAGGCGCGCGACCGGCAATCCTACGAGTTCGCACTGTCCTCGGCTGCGATCGCGCTCGACGTGCAAGAGGGCACGATCCGGGATGCGCGCGTCGGGCTCGGCGGCGTCGCCACCATGCCCTGGCGGGCGCGCGAGGCGGAGGCGCTGCTGAAGGGACAAAAGTTCGACGAAGCTCTGGCGCAACGCGTCGCTGATGCTGCTTTCGCAGACGCCCGCGGCCGCCGGCACAACAGCTTCAAGATCGCGCTCGGCAAGCGCGTGGTGGCGCGCGCGCTCCAGCAGGCCGTAACGATGGAGATCTGATCATGACCGCTGCAGCTCCCTCGCCCAAGTCGAATATGGGCCAGCCCGTGCCGCGCTATGATGCGGCTGCAAAGGTCACGGGGCGGGCGACCTACGCCTCCGACATGCCGCTGGATAATCCGGCCTATGCATTCCTGGTCACCAGTGCGATTGCCAAGGGCCGCATCGACCGTTTCGATCTCGATGAGGCCAAGGGTGTCCGCGGCGTAATCGAGATCGTCACCCACGAGAACGCCCCGAAGCTGAGGGAGTCGAAGCTATTCAGCAATGGCGGCTATGCCGGAACCACGATCCAGCCGCTGAAGTCGGCCGAGATCGCCCATGACGGCCAGATTATCGCTGTCGTTGTCGCGGAGAGTTACGAGGCCGCGCGCGAGGCCGCCAATCGTGTCAAGGTCAGCTACACCGCCACCGCGCCCAGCGCGAGCTTCGATTCGCCGGGAACAACCACGGCTGCCGCAAAGGGCCAGAACGCGCAGTTCAAGGAAGACCCCGCGGTCGGCGATTTCGCCAAGGCATTCGATGCGGCCGAGGTCAAGCTCACCGCCGCCTACGACACGCCGACGCAGCATCACAATCCGATGGAGCTGTTTTCGACGAGCTGCGCCTGGATGGGCGACAATCTCGTCATCTACGAAGGCAGTCAATTCGTCTATGGCTTGAAGCACGGCGTCGCCGAGCAGCTCGGCATCGACGCCGACAAGGTGCGCGTGGTCAATCCCTATGTCGGCGGCGGCTTTGGTTCGCGCGGTTCGATGACGCCGCGGACCGCCATCATCGCCGGCATTGCCAAGCGCCTGGGCCGCCCGATCAAGCTGGTCCCGACCCGCGATCAGGGTTTCACCATTACGACCCACCGTGCCGAGACGCGCCAGGAGATCAAGCTTGGCGCAAACCGGGACGGCAAGCTGCTGGCTTTGAGGCATGAGGGCGCCGAGGTCTCCTCGCGCGCCGATGCCTATTGCGTCGGCGGCACCAAGACGACGACGCGGCTCTATGCCTGCCCGAACGTCGACAGCCTGGTGTCGATCGTGCGTGCCGACCGCAACACGCCGGGCTTCATGCGCTCGCCGCCGGAGGTGCCGTATCTGTTTGCGCTGGAGAGCGCGATGGACGAGCTCGCGGTTAAGCTGAACATGGATCCGGTCGAGCTTCGGCGCATCAACGACACCACCAACGAGCCGATCGGTGGCAAGCCCTACACCTCGCGCTCGCTGATGGCGTGCTTCGACGAGGCCGCCAAGGCCTTCGGCTGGGCGCAGCGCTCGCCGCAGCCGAAATCGATGTCGGACGGCGACTGGCTGATCGGCTATGGCTGTGCCGCGACCTGCTATCCGACGCAGATGGGGCCGTCGGCCGCGCGCGTGCGCCTGCAGCGCGACGGCCGGACCCGGGTCGAGATCGCCGGCCACGAGATCGGCACCGGTGCCTATACGGTCATCGCCCAGACCGCGGCCGAGCGCCTCGGCGTGCCCCTCGAGAAAGTTGCGGTCTTCATGGGTGACAGCGATCTGCCACCGGCGCCGGTTGCCGGCGGCTCGAACTCGACCGCGAGCACCTGCTCGGCGGTGATGATGGTGTGCGACCAGATTCGCCAGCGCCTGTTCAAGGCCGCGATGCCGGCTCAAAGCCTGACCGACCGGGCCAAGGAGACCGTGGGTCTCGGCCAGACACCGGCCACGCAGGCGGCGAAGGGCGATCGTCCACTCGACATCGAGAAGGCCTTCGACGCGCTCGGTGTCGGCGTCGTCGAGGAATATGGCGAGTGGAAGCCGGAAGGCGCGCCGCTGGATTCTTTCCGCGCCATGCACAACGGGCAGGTGCGGCTCGTCGGCGGTCATGCCATGAAAGACCAGATCGCCTACGCATTCGGCGCCGAGTTCGTCGAGGTCCGTGTCAATCGCTTCACCCACGAAATCCGCTGTCCTCGCCTCGTCGGTGCGTTTGCGGCGGGCAGGATCATGAATCCGCGCACGGCGCGCAGCCAGCTGATGGGCGGACTGATCTGGGGCATGTCGTCGGCACTGCTGGAGGCCACCGAAATCGACGAGCGCAATGCGCGCTACGTCAACGACAATCTTGCCGACTACCTCGTGCCCGTGAATGCGGACGTCGCCGGAGTCGAGGTCATTTTGCTCTCCGAGCAGGATGACCGCATCAATCCCGTCGGCGTGAAGGGCCTCGGCGAGCTCGCCAATGTCGGCACCAATGCCGCGATCTGCAACGCGATCCACCACGCCACCGGCCAGCGCATCCGCAAGCTCCCGGTCCGACTGGAAAATATCGAGGTGTGAGGGGTGGAAACCGCACCCGCGTTGCGCTAGACACCTTCCGCCTCAAACGGAAGGTGCCTTATGCAGCGTTTCCAGCGCGCGCTCCTCACCCTGATGTCGGCACTCGCGATCACGGTGATCGCAGGCGTGTCGCATTTCGTTTCCACCACGGCCTCGGCCCAGACCGCAGGAAAGACCATGACCACAGCTTCAGGCTTGCAGATCATCGACTCCACCGTCGGCACCGGTGCCTCGCCGCAGCCCGGCCAGATCTGCGTGATGCACTATACCGGCTGGCTCTATGAGAACGGCCAGAAGGGCAAGAAATTCGATAGCTCCGTCGATCGCAAGGAGCCGTTCGAATTCCCGATCGGCAAGGGCCGTGTCATCGGCGGCTGGGACGAGGGCGTCGCCTCGATGAAGGTCGGCGGCAAGCGCACGCTGATCATCCCGCCGCAGCTCGGCTACGGTGCCCGCGGCGCCGGCGGCGTGATCCCGCCGAACGCGACGCTGATGTTCGACGTGGAATTGCTCGCGGTGAAGTGACGCATCGCGTCATTCCGGGATGGTCCGAAAGGACCAGACCCGGAATCTCGAGATTCCGGGCTCGGTGCTACGCGCCGCCCCGGAATGACGGCAAGAAAAAGACCGGCCTTTCGGCCGGTCTTTTCGCTTTTAGATGCCGCGCGTCATTCCGTCGCGCGCTTTGCTCCTGCCGCTGCGCGATCGATCGCGTCCTTTGCGGCGTCCTTGGCATCGCCCATGGCCTGCTGGCCCTTGCCCTTCACTTCCTGGACCACGCCTTCGCCCTTCATGCGTTCGGAACCGGTGGCTTCACCGATGCCCTGCTTGGCCTTGCCGATCGCTTCGTTGGCGTTACCCTTGATCTTGTCGGTCGTGCTACCCATGAGACTCTCCTTCCATTTTGCTCGCAAAGGCAACGTCCCGCAGCTACGAGGGTTCCGATTTTGGTATGGCTCGCGAGTGCGGCTTCGGGTTAGTTTGCCGCGCACGGAACCAACAGAAAGCAAGTCCATGACCGGCCATGACCATTCGCATTCCCACCATGACCACGATCACGACGATCGCTGGAAACATGACGGCGTGCGCGTCATTCCCGGCAACCAGCTCGATACCAACGTGCCGTCGACGGCGGGCATGGACCGCGCGGCCGCGATCAATTTCGCGCGCGTCGGCGCCCAGAAATTGTGGGCCGGCACCGTCAGCATCAAGCCCGATGCCAAGACCGGCGCACACCATCACGGCCATCTCGAAAGCGTCATCTACGTGGTGAAGGGCAAGGCGCGGATGCGCTGGGGCGAGAGCCTGCAATTCACCGCGGAGGCCGGCCCCGGCGATTTCATCTTCGTCCCGCCTTACGTGCCGCACCAGGAGATCAACGCCAGCCCCGACGAGGTGCTGGAATGCGTGCTGGTGCGCAGCGACGGCGAGGCAGTGGCGATCAACCTCGACATCGAGCCGGTCGAGAAGCCCCAGACAGTGCTGTGGGTCGACCCCATCCACCGGGATCCGAACGAGAAGAAGTAAGACCGCCCCGCGGTGGGAGGCGCGATCGTCTCCGGGGGGTGAAAAAATATCCGGAAGCCGTGTCGGGTGGCCCCCTGGCGATCCGTCCTTGGGCAGAACCCGCCCAAGGAGCTTCCGATGCCCAGGATGATTTTCCTCAATCTTCCCGTGACCGACCTCAAACGTGCGACCGCCTTCTATGAGGCGGTCGGCGCGACCCGGAACCCGCAATTCAGCGACGACACGGCGAGCTGCATGGTCTTTTCCGAGGCCATCTACGTGATGCTGGCGACCCACGACAAATTCCGCCAGTTCACGCCGAAGCCGATCGCAGATGCCAGGACCTCGAATCAGGCGCTGTTCTGCCTGTCCGCCGACACCCGCAACGAGGTCGACGCGATTGTCGGCAAGGCAGAGGCGGCAGGCGGGGTGGCCGATCCCAGCCCGAAGGACGAATACAGCTTCATGTACGGCCGCAGCTTCGAGGATCCGGATGGCCACATGTGGGGTGTGAACTGGCTGGACATGGCGGCTGTCCCTCCGCAGCCCGTTATGGCGAATGCCTGATCCCAGTCCGTCGAACGCTAAACCAACGAGGAGCATTCACGATGTCCAAGGTCGTACCCTGCATGTGGTTCAACGGCGATGCCGAGGAAGCCGCGAAGTTCTATGTCTCGCTCGTGCCGAACTCGGCGATCACGCACGTTCAGCGCAATGTTTCGGACGGCCCCTCCGGCAAGGAAGGCTCCGTGCTCGTCGTCGAGTTCATGGTCGCCGGTCAGCCGCTGGTCGCGCTCAACGGCGGGATGAAGATGGAATATACCCATGCCATTTCGCTGATGATCCATTGTGATGATCAGGCCCAGGTCGACAGCGTCTGGAATGCGTTCCTCGCCCATGGCGGCAAGGAAGAGCAATGCGGCTGGCTCCGGGATCGCTGGGGCGTGGCCTGGCAGGTGGTGCCGAAGGTGATGTTCGAATTCCTGTCGAGCCCGGACAGGGCAGCGGCCGCGCGCGCGATGCAGGCGATGATGAAGATGGTGAAGCTGGATGTCGACGTGCTGCGCCGCGCGTTCGAGGGCAAGTCGGCGGCGTGACGACGACACGGGTGCCGTAGGTGGGCAAAGGCGATCTTGCGCCGTGCCCACGATCCGACTCCGGTGGAGACAAGTGGTGGGCACGCGTTCGCTTTGCCCACCCTACGAAGCTGCCTCAGTAATTTATCCGTAAGCCCACGCCGCCGTGGATGGTGTTGCCGACGGGCTGCGGGCCGAGCGTGCCGTTGGCGAAGAGATCCACGACCCAGCCCTTCTGCACGCGGAAGCCGAGCCGCCCGCCATATTCGAACCAGCCCTGGTTGCCCATGGTCGGCACCACCACGCCATCGCCGGTCACGGTGGCGACGATGCCGCTGTGGCTCGCAAACGACTGCACCCAGCCGCCGTTGATGTTGGTCTCGACGTTGCTGCCGAACAGATGCGTCCACTGGCCGCCGATCTTGACCAGGCTGGTACGGTCGGTGCCGGTCGCGATGGTGGCGTCGAACGGGTTGAAGGCCACGGCATTGTCGCTGTAGCCGGACACGCGCTGCCAGAGCTGCCAGACTTCGATCGAAGCTGCGACCTCGTCGCGCGGCGAGACGCGGCTCATCCAGCCGGCGCGGCCGTAGACCGCATAGTTCGAAGCGTTGGTCGAACTCGTCACGCTCACAGGACCGAGGCTGGTATTGTAGCTGCGGGTGTAGCGCGCCTTCTCCCACGGCGTCAGGATCGTTCCGACGTCGAAGAACGGACGTGACGATCCCCAGTCGGTGAAGTCGTAGCGGAGGGCAAAGGCGCCGATCGGCGCGCCGGTGATCTTGTAGCCCCCCTCGTTGTAGTGCGTGTAGGCGATGCCGGCGAGCAGCGACAGATTGTTGGTGAGCTCCTTGCGGCCGTGGATGCCGGCCGAGAACGAGCCGGCCGAGCCGAACGCGCTGATGCAGTCGCTGCAATTGACCTGCTCGTTGACGCCGAGCAGGACCGTGCCGAGCACCCGGTTGGTGATCATCTGGTTGAAGCGCTGGCCCGCGAGGCCGCCGATCGAATTGCCGCTGGAATCGGCCCCGGTCGGTGTCGGGCTCGGCGACGGATATGGACTCGGCGACGGGGAAGGATAGGGGCTCGGCGAAGGGGTGGGTGAGGGCGACGGAGAATATGTCGGCGTCGGAGATGGTGAATAGGTCGGGTAGGGCGTCGGCTCGCCGCATCCGATTTCGCAGGTCGCTTGAGCTGCGGCGGGACGAATGTCGAGCGCGACAAACGCCAGCGCAGCGGCCGCGGTCAGCAGGCCGGTGAGGGCGAAGAGCCGAAAGTTGAATTTCGCCATCGTCAGCGCCCGCACAGCATGCCGTCGTCCTGGACGGCCGGCGTGATGGTCGGCGAGGCGCCGGCATATTGGTTCACCGCGCACAGGCCGGCACTTGCGGCGCAGTTGGCGGCGAAGGTCCAGGGCGGCGTGTTGGTCTTGGTGATCGAGACCTTGCCGCCGGTTGATGTTATGATTGCGGTGTCGCCCGGCTGGGTGAGCTGCACGCATTGTGAGCTCGTCGTGCAGACGCTCGCCGCGCCGTCCTGAAGCACCACGACGGAGCGTCCGCGCTGCGAGAGGATGTCGAGCGTGGTGCCGCGCACACCGATGGTCGCAAGCGGCGTCGTGATCTTGTAGGCGGTCTTCTCGGAATGTCCGGTAACGAAACGGAATGCGCCGGTGGTCATGCGGATCGCGACGTCACGATAGCTGTGCTCGTCGTTGAAGACGGTGCGGTCGAGCTTGAGCGTGGCGCCGGGGCCGAGCGACAGATTGGTGCTGTCGGCCATCACGAAGCGCGCGGCACTGTCGACGCCGGTGCGCACGGTCTCGTCGCGCAGCATGCTGTCGCCGACACTGATCGGCGTGGTGGCCGCGGCCACGCGCACCACTTCGTTCTGGATCACGACCGCTTCGCCGACGCGCGTCTGCGCCTGCGCAGCAGGCGCCGCGCACAATGCGGCCGACGACAGGATAGGGAAAAGCCAGAAACGGAAATTCATTTCGCAACCGATCGATGTGTCCCTGATCGTACCGGATCGCGCGCGCTTCTGATGTGGCGAAATTATCACAAGCGGAGCGGTACGTGCGTTATGCTTAGTGACAGCCGCGGGGGAATGCGTTCAATGAAAGCAGCGATCTCTATTTTTGTCCGCGGTGACGCAAATTTGCCACGCAAAACATCCCCACAGCAGCTGCTTGAACGGTCCGCAGTTCCGAGATTGTCGCGAAGCGCAGTGGTAGCTGTCGCTATTTTCCTAGCTGCCCATCTCGCGCTGCTGATCGGCCTCGCGACGCCGGAGAAGTTCGTCTTTGACGAGGTGCACTACGTGCCGGCGGCGCGGCAGATGCTGGCCCCGGCGATGTCGCAGCCGATGCTCAATCCGATGCATCCGCCGCTGGCCAAGGAGCTGATCGCGGCGTCGATCGCGGCCTTCGGCGACAACGCGCTCGGCTGGCGTTATCCCGCAACATTGTTCGGCGCATTGGCGATCGTCGCGATCTATCTGTGCGGGCTCGCGCTGTTCTCCGCGCAAGGGCCCGCGATCGCCGCGGCGCTGATCGCCGCCTTGAACCAGATGCTCTACGTGCAGGCGCGCATCGCCATGCTCGACATCTTTGCGCTCGGCTTCGGTCTGCTCGCGACCGCCGCCTTCATGCATGGTTTTCGACGAGAGCGGCCGCAGGCGCTGTTCGCGCTCGCCGGCAGCCTGTTCGGTCTGGCCGCTTCCTGCAAATGGAGTGGCCTGTTTCCACTCGGCGTCTGCATCGTCATCGTCGCGGTGATCCGCCTGATGCAGGGCTGGCGCACGCTGTTCGCCGACGCGAAGCCGGACGACTGGTACCGGCCGGACCTCTGGCCCGGCCTGAGGCTGCATCATGTCGCGCTCTGCTTCGCCATCCTCCCGGCGATGACGTATCTTGCGGCTTTCGTTCCGCTCTACGGCGTGTCGTTGCCGGATCTGATCGAGGCGCAGCGCCGGATCTTCGCCGACAACACCACGACCGCGATCGCCGGACACACTTATATGAGCGCGTGGCCATCCTGGCCGCTGCTCGCGCGCCCGGTGTGGTTCCTGTTCGACAAGAGCGCGGAGGACAACGTCTCCGCAATCGTCTTCCTCGGCAATCCGCTGGTGTTGTGGCCGGCTCTGCTCGCACTCGCGCTCGTGCTGCGCGATTTCATCGTGCTGCGCCGCTGGGATGCGTTCCTGATCGCGGCGTTCTATTTCGGTCCCTGGCTCGCCTGGGCATTGCTGCCGCGCACGCTCGGGTTCATCTACTACTATCTGCCGTCCGCCACCGCGGCGTCGCTCGCGCTGGTCTATGTGCTGCGCCGGGACGGCCTGCCGCGCTGGCTGCTGTGGGCCTATGTCGGTGTCGCCGCGATCGGCTTTGCGGTCATGCTGCCCATCTCTGCGGCCTTCATCGGCACGTCGATGCGGAGTTTTGGCCGGCTGATGCTGTTCCAGAGCTGGATATGACATCGCCGCCTGCCGGGGCGGCAGGCGGCGAGCCTTCTGTCGCGATCAAATCGAGATCATTTCGACGCGGTCTTGGTGTCCATGTTCACGACCTGGACGCGGCGGTTGACCGGGTCGGCGCCGTGGGCGGCATCCTTCAGCTTGGTCTTGCCGTAGCCGACGGTGACGAGATCGGTGCCGTTCAGGCCGTAGTTCTGCACCAGGTACTTCTTGATGGTGTCGGCGCGGCGCTCGGAGAGGCCTTGATTGTACTCTTCACCACCGACCGCGTCGGTGTGGCCGGCGACCACGAAGGTCGAGCCCTTCAGCGCCGGATCGGACAGCGCCTTGCCGAGCGCCTGCACCGAGGGCACCGAGGTCTTGGCGATGTCGGCCGAGTTGTAGTCGAACTGGATTTCCAGATCGATCTTCGGCTTGGTCGCGGCGAGTTCGGCAATCTGCTCGCGCTCACCCGTCGAGAGCGAACGGGTCGAGCGGTTGCGCACGGTGTTGAGGAATGTCGATTCCTTGGCCTGCGCCGCCGGATCGGCCTGCGGACCGGCGGACAGGCCACGGGTCGCCGGCTTCGGCTTCAGTGCATCCAGGATCTGGCCTGTGGAGACATTGTTGTCACCGGCTACAGCCAGGCCCGCCGTCATCGACAGCGCGGCGGAAAGAGCTATCGCCTTCAGTCCAAAGAACTTATCAAAACGGGTCATTGTCGTATCCTCGCTGTTACGCCTGATAGCGATTTGATGCTGCGAGCATAAGGCAGGTTCAAAGGTCCTGATGTGATCTTGGTCACGGTGGCTACAGCCGGTTCCGGGCCCATCCTAGCTCATTCCGGGTGTTTCGGGCATCGGACCGGCACGTTTCGCGATGGCCCCGGGGACAAGGGCCGATCGGACCAATAGCAGTCGTCGCACGCGCCGCGGCGTGGGTTCAAGCAGCGGCAATCCCCGGTGTGATTGGAATCACCTTGCGAGCGCATGCTCATTCCCCTCCGTACCGTGGGAGGTGGCTGACCAAGGGTTCCGGCGCTGGCGAGGGCCGGCAGACTCGGCGGCGGTGCACACCGATCGTCGCAAAGCCGTCGCCGCACGGCCCGGCCGTGAACAAGAAATCGGCCAGATGCGCGCCTAGCAGGACGTTGTCCCCGCCAATCTCCGAATGAAGGAGCCGAGTTCCGTCCAGTGCCGAGGCCAAGTGACTATCAGCGTGACTACTTCAATCGCAGCGGCCCGCCGGATCGGACAGTGTCCCTGAGCTCAATGTCCATCTATATCGGTGCGGCCATGATCGCGGTGGCCATCCTGCTGTCGACGCTGATCACCGGGCTGACCTCCCGCTATGTCGGACTCGAAGCGCCGACCGACGAGAACGTGTGGCTGGTCGACCGCCTCACCGGCAGCGTCTATCGCTGCCAGGCGGAGGGGCGCGGCAAGGCCCTGTGCGAGCCGGTTGTCGCCACCGGAAGCCTCGGGGACCGGCCCAAGACCCCGAAGGATGGCCGCTAGGCCCTCCGCCTTCGCACTGCAGCAAGAAAATTGTCTTCTCCGCGAAACGTCAGCGCGAGAGAATACGTAATTGCGAAGGCCGGCATGACGCCGGTTTTGTTTTACGGAGGAGACTTTTCGATGAAGATCTTGCTCACGTCTGCAGCCTTTGTCGCGTTTACCCTTTCGCTGTCCCCCGCATCTGCCGCGATGATGGCGTGCACCAAGGACAACATGATGAAATCCGCAGCCATGATGGGCGGCACGCCCGACACGCCGGCCAAGATGGCGGCGAACAAGGAAATGGCCATGGCCAACACGGACATGAGCAACGGCAAGATGAAGAGCGCCTGCATGCACTACATGAAGTCGCAGAAGGCGATGACGATGAAGTAGGCGCGAGGCGCGCCACCATCCGGCCGCGCTGTCAGCAGATGGCAGCGCGGTTTTTTTGACTGCTGCCTCGAGGTCTTCTTTTTCTTCTTCTTTTTCTTGGCGCGAATCCCGCTACATTCCTCCCCGCAATGTCACGCGCGCCAAAACCGCTCCACCTCACCACGACACAGGCCCGGCAGATCTGGCTGCATGCGCAGCGGCTGGATGAGCGCGCGCCGTTCGGCGACGGAGCTCGGGCCGTCGCGGACGCGGTGGCTCATCTCGGCTATGTGCAGATCGACACCATCAACGTCATCGAGCGCTGCCATCACCACATCCTGTTCAGCCGTATCCCGTCCTACCGCCGCGCCGATCTGCGCCACGCGCAGAGCGTCGACAGAAGCGTGTTCGAGTATTGGACGCACGCGCTCTCCTACGTACCCGCCGGCGACTTCCGCTTCTTCCTGCCGGCGATGCGCGAGCACCGCCGCGAAGGGCACAAATGGTTCGCCTCGGTGAAGCCTGCCGACACGCGCAAGGTGATGCGGCTGGTGCGCGCCGGGCCGCTGACGATCCGCGACATCGAGGACGACGTGCTCACCGAGAAGGAGCATCTGTGGCAGAGCCGCAAGCCCTCGAAGCGGGCGTTGCAGCTCGCCTTCTATACCGGCGCCGTGACCATCAGCGAGCGGCAGGGCATGCTCAAGACCTACGAGCTGATGACGCGGCATTTCGGCTGGGACACACTGCCCAGGCCAGCCTCAGCCAGGGAGATTACGACCTATCTGCTCGACCGCGCGCTGCGGTCGCAGGGCGTGGTGAGTCTGGATTCGATCTGCCACCTCGACGCGCCGCGCAAGAAGGCGGTGGTCGGCCTGATCGCCTCCCGCGTCCGCCGCGGCGAGCTCGTGCCTGTTGTGATCGACGGCGCCGGCAAGCAGGAGCATTGGGCGGCGCCGACCACGCTCGAGGCGAACGGTGAGGTAGTCTCGCCTGATCTCGTCCACATCCTCTCGCCGTTCGACCCGCTGATCATCCAGCGCAAGCGCACCAGTCTCATCTTCGGCTACAACCACCTGTTCGAGGCCTATGTGCCGAAAGCCAAACGCAAGCTCGGCTATTTTGCGCTGCCGGTGCTGGTCGGCGACGAGATCGTCGCCGCGCTCGATCTGAAGACCGACCGGCAGGCAAAGAAGCTGCTGATGCAGAAATGGACCTGGGTCGGGCAGGGCAAGAAGACGGCGGGGCGCAAGGAGCTCAAGCAAAAGATCGAGGACGAGCTCGATCGCTTCGAGCGGTTTCAATTGTCGGAGTGAACGCTGATCGGCGCGGCGCCGGTCTCGTAGGGTGGATTAGCGAAGCGTAATCCACCATTTCAGTTTCCGCGGATACAAACAGTGGCGGGTTACGCCTTCGGCTAACCCACCCTACGCAGCTGAACCAGCCGATCGATCCAGACGCCGAACTCAATCCCAACCGCATACGCCACCAAATTCCACAGCGAGAAGATGCGCCCGAGCAACAGCGCGCCGGCCGTCGTCAGCCGGAACGCATCGAGCCAGGGCGGATGCACCAGCCGGGAGAATTCCACCACGACCGCGATCACCGCTGCGATGGCTGCAATCTGTGTCCGCGTCAGCCGCGGTAGCAAAACTCCTCCCAGCAAGAACACCATCGTGGCCCACAACAGCGAGCCGCCATACTTCACGACGAAGGCGGGCAGGCCGAGCGGAAAGCCGTACCAGCGCAGCGACAGCCCGCAGACGATCATCGCGAGCGCGAGGGCGGCGCGGGTCAGCGATGTCTCTAACAGCGCAACAGGTTTATCCGGCTGCGTCCCGTGCATTGCTCGCTCCATTGACTCTTTGGCCGCGATGCTGAAAACCGCAACCAGCCCATAAAAGCAACAACCCTGGGGGAAGCCATGAGCCAGACCACGACCTATGCCGGTTCCGCCGGCGCGGCCAAGAACTTTAACAAGTCGGAAATCGAGACCTCGACGATCCGCGCCATCTCCTGGCGCCTGATCCCGTTCCTGGTGCTGGCCTACTTCTTCTCCTATCTCGACCGCGTCAATCTCGGTTTCGCCGCGCTGACCATGAACGCCGAGCTGAAGTTCACGCCTCTGATCTTCTCCTGGGGCGCGGGCATCTTCTTTTTCGGCTATTTCATCTTCGAGGTGCCGAGCAATCTGGCGCTGGAGAAGTTCGGCGCGAGCCGCTGGATCGCCCGCATCATGGTGACCTGGGGCATCATCTCGGCCCTGATGGCGCTCGTCAGCGGCGTCACGAGCTTCTATATCCTGCGCTTCCTGCTGGGCGTCGCCGAGGCCGGCTTCTTCCCGGGCATCATCCTCTATCTCACCTATTGGTATCCGGCCGAATATCGCGCCCGCTTCCTTGCGGCCTTCGCCATCGCCGTGCCGGTGTCGACCGTGATCGGTGCGCCGATCTCGGGCCTGCTGCTCGGGCTCGACGGTGCGATGGGCCTGAAGGGCTGGCAGTGGCTCTTCATCATCGAGGGCATTCCCTCGGTGCTGCTCGGCATCGTCACCTGGTTCTATCTCACCGACAAGCCGGAGAAGGCGGATTGGCTGTCGGCCGAGCAGAAGGCGTGGCTGAAGGCGAAGCTCGATTCGGAAATCGCCGCCAAGCAGGCGGTGAAGCATTTCTCGCTCGGAGAGGCGCTGTCTTCGCCCAAGGTGATCGCGCTCAGCCTGATCTATTTCGGCTTCGTCGGTGCGCTCTACGGCATGCAGTTCTGGCTGCCGCAGATCGTCAAGGCGTTCGGGCTGACCAACGCGCAGACCGGCTTCGTCACCGCGATCCCGTATCTGTTCGGCACCATCGCCATGATCCTGTGGGCGCGTCACTCCGATGCGACGCGCGAGCGCGTGAAGCATGTCGGTGCGCCGTTGCTGCTCACTGCCGTCGCGCTCGCCGTCTCCAGCTACCTCTCCGATCCCACCATGACGATGGTGGTGCTGACGGTCGCCGCGATCGGCGTGTTCTGCTGCTTTGGTGTGTTCTGGACCCTGCCGACCGCCTGGCTCTCCGGCACTGCTGCCGCCGGCGCCATCGCCCTGATCAACTCGATCGGCAACCTCGCCGGCTTCGGCGGGCCATACCTGATCGGCTGGGTCAAGGAAGCCACCGGCCAGACCTCGACCGGCTTGCTGGTGCTCGCTGTGCTGCCCCTGATCGCCGGCATCCTGGTGTTCGTCGGTGGCCACGACAGCACGCACGAGTTTGCCGAGCAGAACGAATAGAGCCGAGCAAACGGTTCCGTAGGGCGGGCAAAGCGGAAGTGTGCCCACCACCTCTCTCCGACCCAAACAGGTCGTGGGCACGGCGCTAGCGCGCCTTTGCCCACCCCACGGTGCCCAGCCTGAGGCGCCGGACCCGGGCTGTGAGCCTCAGCCCGCCCTGAAATTTCACCTTCCTGGCAACCCCTCTCAAACCTCACCACCCCCTAACGATCACGCATTCCTGATGACTGACGATTATTGACTTTTATCAGTGATTAGTCGACATTCCTCTCATTGAAGATGCAGGAGTGTCCTTTGATGTTCGTCCGGTCGGTTTTGTCGAGCTATTCCAGGCTGTTGGCAGGTGTGTCGTTGGCCCTGATGGCGGCTGGCCTTGCCGGGTGCAATGACACCGTCGCCGAGAAAGCCGAGCCGCCGCGGCCGGTTCTGGTCGCAACCGCACATTATGGTGCCGAAACCCCCGAGCGCAGCTTCGTCGGCACGGTCAGGCCCCGGATCGAGAGCGATCTCGGCTTCCGCGTCGCCGGCAAGGTCGCCAAGCGCCTCGTCGAGGTCGGCCAGACCGTCGAAATCGGCCAGCCGCTCGCGACTCTCGATGAGGTCGATCTGAAGCTCCAGGCCGAGCAATCCGTCGCCGAGCAGACCGCCGCGACCGGCGTGCTGGCCCAGGCCGCCGCTGCCGAGCAGCGCGCCAAGGATCTGAAGGCCAAGGGCTGGACCACCGACGCGCAGCTGGATTCGAGCCGGGCATCGGCCGATGAGGCCCGCGCGCGCCTCGATCGTGCGGTCCGCTCGGTCGAGCTGACCAAGAATTCCCTTTCCTACGCGACGCTCGTTGCCGACGCCCGAGGCGTCGTCACCGCAACGCTGATCGAGCCCGGCCAGGTGGTCTCCGCGGGCCAGGCTTCGATCCGTGTCGCCCGCTTTGCCGAAAAGGAAGCGGTCGTCGCGATCCCTGAGACGCTGGTCGGACGCGCCAAGTCGGGCGTCGCCAGCGTCACTCTTTGGTCGGAGCCGGACAAGAAGTATACGGCCAAGCTACGCGAGATCGCGCCGACGGCCGATCCGGCCACGCGCACTTATCTGGCAAAGTTCTCGCTGCCGGAGGCCGACGACAAGGTGGCGCTCGGCATGACCGCGACGCTGACGCTGTCGGACGCCGCGACCGAGCGCGTCGCGCGGCTGCCGCTGTCGGCCTTGTTCAACGAAGGCAACAAGCCCTCCTTCTACGTCGTCGACGACAACGGTGCGCTCACGCTGAAGCCGGTGGCGGTGAAGTCCTACGAGAGCAACGACGTCGTCATCACCGGCGGTGTGGAAGAGGGCGCCAAGATCGTCGCCCTCGGTGTGCAGAAGCTCGATCCGGCCCAGCGGGTGCGGGTCGTCTCGTCGCTGTCTTTCTAGTTCATTCCGGGATGGTCCGAAGGACCAGACCGCAGGTGCGCAATTGCGCACCGGGAATCTCGAGATTCCGGGTTCGCCCTGCGGGCACCCCGGAATGACAGGAGAAGTCGAGTTACGTCGTGTGAGGTGAGTTTCGGCCTTTGTCCCTAAGCAGAGGCTGAAGCGGCGAAGCGATCCAGAATCTGCCCAGCCCCCTGGATTGCTTCGCTGCCTCGCGATGACGGCCTGAACAGAGTGGCTGTCGTTTTTTGGCAACTGGATCGTCTTTTCGGAGAGAGCGATGAAGCGCTTCAACCTTTCGGCCTGGGCCGTCAGCCATCCGACGCTGGTTCTCTTCCTGATGCTCGTGCTCGGTGTCGCCGGCTTCTTCTCCTATGAGAAGCTCGGACGCGCCGAGGATCCGTTCTTCACGGTGAAGGTGGTCAACGTCTCCGTGATCTGGCCCGGCGCGACCGCGCAGGAGATGCAGACCCAGGTCGCTGATCCCATCGAGAAGAAGATCCAGGAACTGCCCTATTTCGAGAAGGTGCAGACTTATTCCAAGCCCGCCTTCACCGCGCTCCAGGTCACCTTCCGCGACTCTACCCCGCCGAAGGACGTGCCTTACCTGTTCTATCTTCTGCGCAAGAAGCTGGTCGACGTGCAGGGCCAGCTGCCCTCCGGCATCCTCGGTCCCGTCGTCAACGACGAGTTCTCCGACGTCGATTCCATCCTCTACATGATGACCGGCGACGGCGCCGACTATGCCCAGCTCAAGAAGGTCTCGGAAGGATTCCGCCAGCGCCTCCTGAAGGTGCCCGGCGTGACCAAGGTCGACGTCTACGGCAACCAGGATGAGCGCATCTTCGTCGAGTTCTCCCACGCCAAGCTCGCCACCCTCGGCATCACCCCGCAGGCGCTGTTCGATTCGCTCGCCAAGCAGAACAACGTCACGCCGGCCGGTACGGTCGAAACCTCCTCGCAACGCGTGCCGCTGCGCGTCACCGGCGCGCTCGACGGTGCCAAGGCCGTCGCCGAGACACCGGTCGAGAGCAACGGCCGCGTGTTCCGCCTCGGCGACATCGCCACCGTAACCCATGGCTATGTCGATCCGCCCAGCTTCGTCGTCCGTCAGGAAGGCAAGGCTGCGATCGGCATCGGTGTCGTCACCGCCAAGGGTGCCAACATCCTCGAGCTCGGCAAGGAGGTCGAGAAGGCGACGGCTGAGTTCATGAAGGCGGTGCCGCAGGGCGTCGACGTCAAGCTGATTGCCGACCAGCCCAAGGTGGTCGAGCACGCCGTCGGCGAGTTCGTGCACTCCTTCATGGAAGCCCTCGTCATCGTGCTGTTCGTGTCGTTCCTGGCCCTCGGCTGGCGCACCGGCATCGTGGTCGCGTTGTCGGTGCCGTTGGTGCTCGGCATCGTCTTCGTCGTCATGAACATGATGTCGCTCGACCTGCACCGCATCACGCTGGGCGCGCTGATCATCGCGCTCGGCCTGCTCGTCGACGACGCCATCATCGCGGTCGAGATGATGGTGGTGAAGATGGAGCAGGGCTGGGACCGCATGCGCGCGGCGTCTTTTGCCTGGGAATCTACCGCGTTTCCGATGCTCACGGGAACGCTGGTCACGGCCGCTGGCTTCCTCCCCATCGGCTTTGCCAATTCCGCGGTCGGCGAATATGCCGGCAGCATCTTCTGGATCGTGGCGATCGCGCTGGTCGCCTCCTGGTTCGTGGCGGTGATCTTCACGCCCTATATCGGCGTCAAGCTGCTGCCGGAGATGAAGGCGCACCACAACCACGATCCGCACGCGGTCTACGAGACCCGCATGTACCGGGGCCTGCGCGCCATCGTGCAATGGTGCGTCAATCACCGCATCACCGTGGTGGTCGCGACCGTCGGCGTCTTCATCGCCTCGGTCGTCGGCTTCGGCCATGTCCAGCAGCAGTTCTTCCCGCTGTCGGAGCGGCCCGAGCTGTTCTTCCAGCTGCGCCTGCCCGAGGGCACCGCCTTCAACGTCACCGAAAAGGCGGTGAAGAAGGCCGAGACGCTGCTCAAGGACGACAAGGACATCGAGACCTATACGTCCTATGTCGGCCAGGGCTCGCCGCGCTTCTGGCTCGGCCTCAATCCGCAGCTGCCCAACGAGGCCTTTGCCGAGATCGTCATCGTCGCCAAGGGCGTTGAGGGGCGCGAGCGCGTCAAGGCCAAGATCGAGAACGCGGTTGCGGACGGCATGCTGTCCGAGGCGCGCGTCCGCGTCGACCGCTTCAACTTCGGCCCGCCGGTCGGTTTCCCCGTGCAGTTCCGCGTGATCGGCCCCGACGCCAACAAGGTGCGCGAGATCGCCTACCAGGTCCGCGACGTCATGCGGCAAAACAAGAGCGTCAAGGATGTCCAGCTCGACTGGAACGAGCAGTCGCCCTACCTCAAGCTCGTCGTCGATCAGGACCGCGCCCGCGCCATGGGCCTGACCCCGCAGGACGTATCGCAGGCGCTCGCGATGCTGATCTCGGGCTCGCAGGTCACGACCGTGCGTGACGGCATCGAGAAGGTCGGCGTGGTCGCCCGTGCGATCCCGTCCGAGCGCCTCGACCTCGGCGGCGTCGGCGATCTCACCATCACCTCGCGCAACGGCGTCGCCGTGCCGCTGCAGCAGATTGCCAAGATCGAGTATGCCCATGAGGAGCCGATCATGTGGCGGCGCAACCGCGACATGGCCATCACCGTGCGCTCCGACGTCGTCGACGGTGTGCAGGCGCCCGACGTCACGGGCCAGATCACGCCGAAGCTGAAGGCGATCAAGGACCACCTCGAGCCGGCCTACCGCATCGAGCCGGGCGGCGCGTTCGAGGAATCCGCCAAGGGCAACGCCTCGATCTTCATCCTCTTCCCGCTGATGGTCATGGTGATGCTGACGCTGCTGATGATCCAGCTGCAGAGCTTCTCACGCCTGATCCTGGTGTTCCTGACCGCGCCGCTCGGCATCGTCGGCGCCTCCTTCGGACTCAACGTCGCCAACGCGCCGTTCGGCTTCGTGGCGCTGCTCGGCCTGATCGCGCTCGCCGGCATGATCATGCGCAACACGGTCATCCTGGTCGACCAGATCGAGACTGACGTCTCCCACGGCCTGACCCGGCGCGAGGCGATCGTGGAGGCCACCGTCCGCCGCGCCCGTCCGGTGGTGCTGACGGCGCTCGCCGCCATCCTCGCCATGATCCCGCTGTCGCGCTCGGCCTTCTGGGGCCCGATGGCGATCACGATCATGGGCGGTCTGTTCGTCGCGACCTTCCTGACGCTGCTGTACCTGCCGGGCCTCTACGCGCTGTGGTTCAGGAAGAGCCTGGACGAGGCGGGTACCCCCGAGCAGCCTGCCGCGCCGCAGCATGGGAGCAATGACCCGCACGCAATTCCGCTTGCTGAAGCGGCTGAATAAGTGAGATGAAGTGCTGATTGACGAGTCCTGACAGATGACACTGATTGCGGAACATATCGAAGGCGACACCCGGGATCGTATTCTCGAGGTGGCCGAGCGGCTGTTCCGCCAGATCGGCTACCAGAAGACCACGGTCGGGGACATCGCCAAGGAGCTCAGGATGAGCCCCGCCAACGTCTATCGCTTCTTCGAATCGAAGAAGGCGATCCATCAGGCGGTGGCCCGTTCGCTGATGGGCGAGGTCGAGCTGGAGGCGCAGCGGATCGTGGCGAGGCCCGGTCCGGTCAAGGAGCGTTTCCGGGAGCTGCTCACCACCATCCATCGCATGAACACCGAGCGCTATGTCGGCGACAACAAGCTGCACGAGATGGTCGCGATCGCGATGGAGGAGGACTGGGACGTCTGCGTCGCCCATATGGAGTGCATTGCCGGGGTGATCGGCCAGATGATCGCGCAAGGCGTTGCCTCCGGCGAGTTCGAGGCGCCGGACCTCCAGCTGGCCTCGCTGTGCGCCTGCACCGCGATGATACGCTTCTTCCACCCCCAGATGATCGCCCAGTGCGCCACCAAGCCGGGCCCGACCATCGACCAGATGATCGATTTCGTCATCGCGGGTCTGTCGCCGCGCCACTGACGGGCGGGGGCGTTTGCTCCTATAAGCACGATTGCCGTCATTCCGGGGCGGTCCGCAGGACCGAACCCGGAATCTCGAGATTCCGGGTTCGATGCTTTGCATCGCCCCGGAATGACGGATAGCGGAGAAGCAGCGCGTGACCGACAAAGACCTGTACTTCTACGAGCCCTCCAAGGGCCACGGCCTCAAGCATGATCCCTTCAACGCCATCATCGCGCCGCGGCCGATCGGCTGGATCTCCTCGCGCGATACCAAGGGTCACGTCAATCTCGCGCCCTACAGCTTCTTCAATGCGTTCTGTTACGTGCCGCCGATCATCGGCTTCTCCTCCACCAACTGGAAGGACTCGGTCGAGAACATCCAGCAGACCGGCGAGTTCGTCTGGAATCTCGCGACCATGGACCTCGCCAAACACATGAACGCGACCGCCGCGCATGTTGCCCCTGAGGTCGACGAATTCGAGATCGCCGGCCTCACCGCCGTACCCGGCAAGCTCGTCAACGTGCCACGCGTCGGCGAGAGCCCGGTCGCCTTCGAATGCAAGGTATCCGACATCGTCCGCCTCAAGGGCGCCGACGGCAAGGAGGCCGACGCCTGGCTGACGCTGGGCGAGGTCGTCGCCGTCCACATCGACAGGGCCATGATCAAGGACGGCGTCTACCAGACCGCCGCCGCCCGCCCGATCGTCCGCGCCGGCCGCCGCGGCGATTATTTCGAGATCAAGCCGGAAAACATGTTCGAGATGGTGCGGCCGGATTAGGCCAGGCTATCTCTCCGCCGTCATTCCGGGGCGACGCGTAGCGTCGAGCCCGGAATCCATAACCACCATCGGGAGTATGGATTCCGGGCTCGCGCCAAGAGGCGCGCCCCGGAATGACTGCCCCATTTTCCCCTCCCGGAACTGCCGCCGCACCCTGGCCGTTATGGTCCGGGGGCGCTTGGCCGCGTCAATGTCGCAGGCGAAGTCTTCACCGCCGCCGGCCGCTTTCCGCTAAAATGCCCGACAACCGCGCCGATGCATGAGGTCCGCCATGAGCTTCCGCCGCGACAAAATCACAAAGCCGATTTTTTCCTGGGCCCGCGGCGTGCTGCCGGCGATGTCCGATACCGAACGCGAGGCGCTGGAGGCGGGCGATGTCTGGTGGGATGCCGATCTGTTCACCGGAGACCCGGATTGGTCGAAGCTGCTCAAGGTTCCGCAGGCCGCGCTGACCGACGAGGAGCGGGCCTTCCTCGATGGCCCCGTCGACGAGCTCTGCGCCATGCTCGACGAATGGAAGATCTTCTGGGAATGGCGCGACCTGCCGCCGGATGTCTGGCACTTCGTCAAGCACGAAAAATTCTTCGGCATGATCATTCCGAAGGAGTTCGGCGGCCTCGGCTTCTCGCCTTATGCCCATTCGGAAGTGGTGCGCAAGATCTCGACCCGCTCGATCGCCGCTGCCGTCACAGTCATGGTGCCGAACTCGCTCGGGCCAGGCGAGCTCCTGATGCGGTTTGGCACGAAGGAGCAGCAGGCGCGCTGGCTGCCGCGCCTCGCCGACGGACGCGATATTCCCTGCTTCGGCCTCACCAGCCCGGAAGCCGGCTCCGACGCGGCTTCGATGGTCGACACCGGCATCATCTGCAAGGGCACATTCGAGGACCGCGAGGTCGTCGGCCTCAGGCTCAATTGGCACAAGCGCTACATCACGCTCGGCCCTGTCGCGACGCTGCTGGGCCTCGCCTTCAAGGCCTATGATCCCGACCACCTCGTGGGCGACCAGGAGGAGCTCGGCATCACCGTGGCACTGATCCCGACCGATCTGCCCGGCGTCGAGATCGGTCAACGCCATCTGCCGTCGATGCAGGTGTTTCAGAACGGCCCGAACCGTGGCCGCGACGTCTTCATTCCGCTCGACTACGTCATCGGCGGCAAGGAGCGGCTGGGGCAAGGCTGGAAGATGCTGATGACCGCGCTCGCTGCCGGCCGCGGCATCTCGCTGCCATCGCTCTCTGCTGCGGGGGCCGCCTATGCCGCGCGCACCACCGGTGCCTATGCCCGTATCCGCGAGCAGTTCGGCATCTCCATCTCCAAGTTCGAAGGCGTCGAGGAGCCGCTCGCGCGCATCGTCGCGACCGCCTACCAGCTCGATGCGGCGCGGCGGCTGACCTGCGCGGCGCTGAATGCCGGGGTTCATCCCGCCGTGATCTCAGGCATCATGAAGCTGCACGCCACCGATCGCATGCGCACCGCGATCGACGACGCCATGGACATCCATGGCGGCAAGGCCGTGATCGACGGTCCGCAAAACTATCTCGGTAATCTCCACCGCGCCGTGCCGGTCGGGATCACGGTCGAGGGCGCCAACATCCTGACCCGCAATCTCATCGTGTTCGGGCAGGGCGCCATCCGGGCGCATCCCTATCTGCTCGACGAGATGAATGCGCTGGCCGATATCGATCGCGAGCGTGGGCTCACCGCGTTCGACAAAGCGTTCTGGAAGCATGTCGGCCACAGCGTCCGGACCCTGTTCCGTGCCTTCGGCCGCAGCTGGACCTTTGGCGCTTTCGCAATGGCGCCGGACGCCGGCGATGCCACGCCGTTCTACCGCCAGCTCTCGCGCTACTCCGCGGCCTTCGCGCTCTGCGCCGACATGGCGCTGCTCACGCTCGGCGGCGCGCTCAAGCGCAGGGAGATGCTGTCGGCGCGCTTCGGCGATATCCTCTCCGAGCTGTATCTGCTCTCGGCCGCACTGAAGCGCTGGCAGGATGAGGGCCGGCAAAAGGAAGACTTTGCCGCGCTCGAATGGTGCATGGCGACGGGCTTCAAGACGATCGAGAACCGGCTGGCCGAAATCCTCGCCAATCTGCCCAACCGCTTTGTTGCCGGCTTCCTCAAGTTCCTGGTCCAGCCGTTCGGCGCCCGCGTGCTCGGCCCCTCCGACCGGGTCGTACACCAATGCGCTGCCATCGTGCTGGAGCCGTCGGCGGCGCGCGAGCGCCTCACGCCGGATCTCGCCCATGTCGACGACGACGGCGGCTTTGCCCGGCTGGAGCGCGCGTTCCTGCTGGTCGTAAGCACCGATGCCATCGCCAAGCGCATGCGCGCCGCGCATATCCGCGACTGGAAAGAGGCTGTTACAAAGGGCGTGATCACGCAGGTCGAAGGCGAGCAGCTGGCCGCGGCCCGCGAAGCCGTCACAAAGGTGATTGAAGTCGACGATTTTGCGCCGGAGGCGCTGTCGCCGATTTACAAGAAATCCGGCGACGTGCATCAGTTCTTCCAGGAACTCGGCGAACAGAGGGCAGCGAGCTGATGGCACGACCGGTTTTCATCGTCGACGGCAGCCGGACACCATTTCTGAAAGCGCGCTCGGGGCCGGGGCCGTTCACGCCGGTCGATCTCGCCGTGCAATGCGGACGGCCGCTCTTGGCGCGCCAGCCGTTTGCGGCTGATAGCTTCGACCAGGTCATCCTCGGCTGCGTCAACGTCATCGCGGACGAGATGAACCCCGCGCGCGTCGCCGCGCTCCGGCTCGGCATGGGCGAGGACATGGTCGCCTTCACCGTGCAGATCAATTGCGGCTCCGGCATGCAATCGATCGACACCGCCTACCGCTACATCCGCGAAGGCCATGCCGACTTGATCCTCGCCGGGGGCACCGAAGCGCTCAGTCATGCGCCGCTGGTTTGGCCTAACTCCGGCGTGCGCTGGTTCGCCGGCCTTGCCACCGCCAAGGGCGTGGCCGCCAAGCTCGCCGCCGCTTTCAAGCTGCGGCCGCGCGATCTCAAGCCGATCATCGGCCTCGAGCGTGGGCTGACCGATCCCGTCACCGATCTGAACATGGGCCAGACCGCCGAGGTCGTCGGCCATCTCTTCGGCATTACGCGCGCCGAGGCCGATGCCTATGCCGCCGAGAGCCATCGCCGGCTGGCGCATGCGCAAGGCACGGGTCATCTGAAGGGCGAAGTCGAGACCGCATTCTCTCGCGACGGCAAGTTCTTCGACCACGACGATGGCGTGCGTCCGGACTCCACGGCCGAGACGCTGGCAAAGCTCCGGCCGGTGTTCGAGCGCCCCTGGGGCCAGGTCACTGCCGGTAATTCCTCGCAGATCACCGACGGCGCGTCCTGGGTGATTTTGGCTTCCGACGCGGCTGTCGCAAAGCACAAGCTGACGCCGAAGGCTGCGATCGTCGACAGTAACTGGGCCGCGCTCGACCCCAGCATCATGGGCCTCGGTCCGGTGATGTCAGCGACGCCTCTGCTTCAGCGCAACGGCCTCACCATCAAGGACGTGGAGACCTGGGAGCTGAACGAGGCTTTTGCCACCCAGGTGCTCGGTTGTCTTGCGGCCTGGAACGACGAAAAGTTCTGCCGCGAGATTTTGGGCCTCGACGGCGCCGCCGGCGAGATCGACCGTGAGAGGCTGAATGTCGACGGCGGTGCGATCTCGCTCGGCCATCCCGTCGGCACCTCCGGCAATCGCATCGTGCTGCATCTGGTCAACGCGATGAAGCGGCTCGGGACGCGGCGCGGTGTGGCTACCGAGTGCATCGGCGGCGGGCTCGGCGGCGCCATGCTGATCGAGGCGGTGTGACCATGGACTCGAAGATCATGACCGTGCTCGGTGATCGCGTCCTGGCGCTCGGGCCCAGGCCAGCGACGGACAGTCCGTACAAAAACTTCAAGCTGACGCGCGACGAAGACGGCGTCGCCTGGCTTTTGTTCGACCGCGCTAATGCCAGCGCCAACACACTGTCCTCTGACGTGATGGAGGAGTTCGACGCCGTCCTCGCGGTGATCGAGACCGAACGCCCGGCCGGCCTCGTGATCCGCTCCGCCAAACCGTCGGGCTTCATCGCGGGCGCCGACGTCAACGAATTCCGCGGTGCCAGCGATCCCGACATGGTGGAGACGCGCATCCGCGCCGCGCATGCGGTGATCGACCATCTGGAGGCATTGAAGCTGCCGACGGTCGCTGTCATCCACGGCTTCTGCCTCGGCGGTGGGCTCGAGGTTGCGCTGGCCTGCCAATCGCGCATCGCCATCGACGGCGCGCGCTTCGGCTTCCCGGAGGTGATGCTCGGTCTGCATCCCGGCCTCGGCGGCACCGCGCGCTTCACCGCGCTGGTCAATCCCGCCCAGTCGATGGCGCTGATGCTGACCGGCCGCACCATTGACGCGCGCCGCGCCAGATCGCTCGGCCTCGTCGACACCGTGACGCAGGAGCGCCATGTCCGCGGCGCGGTGAAGGATGCACTGTTCGGCCGGCTGAAACGAGTCAAGCCTGGCCTGCTCACGCGTGCGGCCAATTTCGGCTTCGTGCGCGGTCTCCTGGCCAGGCGCATGCGCACGGAGGCGGCGAAGGCCGCGTCCCGCGAGCACTATCCCGCGCCTTACGCGCTGATCGACCTCTGGGAGACCCATGGCGGCAGCAGGGCCGCGATGCTGAAGGCGGAGCAGGCATCCTTCGCCAAGCTGATGGTGACGCCGACCGCCCAGAACCTGATCCGAGTCTTCTTCCTGCGCGAGCAGATGAAGAAGGCAGCCGGCAGCGGCAACACCATCAAGCACGTCCATGTCATCGGCGCCGGCGCCATGGGCGGCGACATCGCGGCGTGGGTAGCAGGGCAGGGGCTGCGCGTCTCGCTGGCCGACATGAAAGCCGAGCCGATCGCCGGCGCGGTGAAGCGCGCCGCCGAACTCTACGGCAAGATCATCCGCAAGCCGACCGAGGTGCGCGACGCGCTCGATCGTCTCATCCCTGACATGGACGGGGAGGGTGTTCGTAACGCCGATCTGATCATCGAGGCCGTGCCGGAGAAGCTCGAGCTCAAGCAGAAAGTCTATGCCAGCCTCGAGCCGCGCATGAAGCCGGGCGCGATCCTTGCCACCAACACGTCGAGCATCCCGCTTCAGGATCTGCGCACCACGCTGGCGCGACCAGAGCGGCTGGTCGGCCTGCATTTCTTCAATCCGGTGTCTCGGCTGCAATTGGTCGAGGTCGTCAGTCACGACGGCAGCGACCCGCAGGTGCTGAAGGACGCGCTCGCTTTCGTCGGCGCGATCGACCGGCTGCCGCTGCCCGTGAAGAGCTCGCCGGGCTTCCTCGTCAACCGCGCGCTGACGCCCTACATGCTCGAAGCCATGGTGATGCTGGACGAGAAGATCGACCAGCGGCTGATCGACGCCGCGGCGGAGCAGTTCGGCATGCCGATGGGGCCGATCGAGCTGGCCGATCAGGTCGGGCTCGACATCTGCCTCGACGTCGGTGACATGCTGCGCACCAAGTTCGGCGATTTCCTGCCGCCGACGCCGGCGTGGCTGCGCGACAAGGTCGCCAAGGGCGAGCTCGGCCGCAAGACCGGCAAGGGTTTCTACACCTGGAAGGACGGCAAGGCCGAGAAGGCACCGCTCCCCGAGACCGGCCCCCGCGTCACCGACCAGATGATCGACCGCCTGGTGCTGCCGATGTCCAATGTCTGCGTTGCTGCCCTTCGCGAGGGCATCGTCGACGACGCCGATGCGGTCGACGGCGCCATGATCTTCGGTACCGGCTATGCACCGTTCCGCGGCGGTCCTTTGAACTATGCCCGCACGCGCGGCGTGGAGAATGTGGTGTCCACCTTGCGCGGGCTCGCCGAGCGATTCGGCGGACGTTTCGCGCCGGATGCGGGCTGGGACAGTTTGCAATAGGGGGCTGTCGGTAAAAGGATGCTATCATGGGTGGTGGAGCCCGTGGGAGTATCGCCGATGCCGACGATCCCGTTCTTCAAGCACGCGACCCTGCGCGAGATCATCATCACGCGGCTGTGCTGCGGGGCCGATATCGTCGTGATCCTTTGTTGCGTAGGCTATCTCGTCGGACGTTATCCCGCGGTGGAATTGCGCTGGCCGTGGTTGATCGTGGCGCTCCTGGCCGGGTATTTTCTCGCTGACCTGTTTTCAGGGCTGGTGCATTGGGTGGTCGACACCTGGCTCGACGAGGGGATGCTCGGCCGCGGCATCGCGATCACGCGGGAGCATCACACTCACCCCGGCCACGTTTTGCTCTACGGATTCCTCGACCAGGCGTCTCTCGGTGCGGCGCCGAGCGCGGCAGTGGTCGGAGTCGCGGCCACCCTCACGGCGTTGTTTCCGGTTTCCGCGCTCACCTATGCGCTGATGATCGTCTGGTTCGTGATCGCGACCTGCATGCTGTTTGGCATGAGCTTTCACAATCTCGCGCACCGGCCGGTCCGCCCGCTGCTCCTGCGCATGGCGCAACGGCTGCATCTGGTCTGCTCACCCGAGCATCATTGGTGTCATCACCGTGACCACACCATCCGCTATTGTGTCATCAATGGATGGGCCAATTATCCGTGCGACCGTCTGCGGCTATGGAGCAGGCTGGAACTGTTGGTAACGGCAACGACCGGACGCGCGCCGCGGGCCGACGATGCGGAGTGGCAACGCAAACTGAACGATACCGGAATCTTCGTCGGGGCGCCGCGGCCGATTGGATAGCGCGAGCTTGCCTCGTGTCGATGTTGCGCAGGGCGCCGCGGCTTTGTATCCAGAGCCGAGAGCCGCGGGAGATCAACCATATGACCGACACGCACGTCCACGCCCCTATCAACTCCGACACCGGGCCGAGCGGCGATCTCTGCATCCGCACGCTGGCGATGCCCGCCGACACCAATGCGAATGGCGACATCTTCGGCGGCTGGCTGCTGAGCCAGATGGATGTCGGCGGCGGCGTGTTTGCGTCAAAGGCGGCGAAGTCGCGCACCGTGACGGTTGCGATCGAGGCAATGAACTTTCGCAAGGCGGTCTACGTCGGCGATCTCGTGTCGGTCTACGCCAATCTCGTACGCGTGGGCCGCACCTCGCTCACCGTGCATCTGGAAGCGTGGGCGCTGCGCCGCGGGGAGGAGCATCCCTTCCTCGTCACCGACGGCAACTTCACCTACGTCTCGATCGACGAGCACGGCCGCCCGCAAGCCGTTCGCTCGACCGACACGACGATCGCGACGTAATCGCGCGCGACGCTCTGCCTCATCTGGCGAACCCGTGCCGCGCTGCTTAACGTCGCGCGCGCGAGTCATTCTCGTGGCGGCTTCGCCAAGAACCAGTCAAGAACCAGTCATAAAACGGATGAGGTCTCGGCGTACTCAATTGCGTGTCGATTCGGGGTGGAAACGGCCTCAAAATGCCTGGGAACCTTTGGGCATGAGTGCCGTTATTTGCCCGCACTGAGGAAGCCACGGACCATGCCGGACAGCTACATCATCGAAGTCGATTCGCAGACCGCAGGTATCGTCGTTCGTTCTTCGGGAGGCTATTGCTTCTTTGCCTCGTCCCATCGATTCAACCGTCTCGAAGGCCAGCTCTTCCGCAACGCCCGCGAAGCCGAACGCGCCGCGCGCAAGCTGGTGAACGGTGATGTGAAGGAAGCGGCGTAAAGCGCCTGCTGGTGATTTCTGACACGCAATGCGTGGTCGGAATTTTTTGCAGCCCTTGATACTGCTGGTTTCTTCCTTCTCCCATTGCGGGAGAAGGTGGCGCGAAGAGCCGTACGCGTCATTCCGGGGCGCGCGAAGCGCGAGCCCGGAATCCATCTGCCACAGAGAATGCCGATGAATGGATTCTCAGATGCGCAATTGCGCACCTTGGCCCGCGCCTTTCGGCGCGAGCCAAAATGACGTCGTTGATCACAACTTCGTTGCTGCCCGCGACAGGAGCTTCCACTCGTCGCCCTGCTTCTGCCAGTTCATCAGGATGTGAAGGTTGGTCGATACTTTCTTCCCGTCGGCTGCCATCTCCTGTTCGCCCAGCCAGTGGAAGCGCACGATCGCTGCAGGACCGACGACCTTGATGGTGGGGTCCTTGTAGTCGATCGACAGGAATTTCGACTTGCCGTCGGTGGCGTTGG
The DNA here is from genome assembly GCF_028128695.1 of Bradyrhizobium sp. CCBAU 25360. Classification (NCBI taxonomy): domain Bacteria; kingdom Pseudomonadati; phylum Pseudomonadota; class Alphaproteobacteria; order Hyphomicrobiales; family Nitrobacteraceae; genus Bradyrhizobium; species Bradyrhizobium sp. CCBAU 25360. The sequence goes on along the minus strand of NZ_LBJA01000043.1, from coordinate 431,278 downwards.
CGATGAACGTCGCCTTGTCCTCGACCTTGCCGCTGGAATGGCTGTAGCTGAGGTCGTCCCAGCACAGTGCGCCGAGCGCCTTCGGATCGGCCGCGATCTGGGCGAGGCGGAAGGCCTCGACCTTCTTCGCCACGGCGTCCTCGTCCGCCGAAGCGGCGAGCGCCGGTGTCGTGAGCGCAAGCGCGGAGACGGCAAGAGCTGAGACGGCCAGAGTCGAGAGAGCCAGATCGCGTCGGTTCATCGTCATCGTTTCCTCCTTTTTGATCTTGCGGCGAGTGTTGCAGCCGCGCGCGGCTTTGTCGAGTGTCACGTCGTCGTCATCTCCATGCGTCATTGCGCGGTCGAAGCCATATTGATACGTCTCGCGCATCAATGCGCCGTGGATTTGGGAAAGTACGGAAATGATCGAAGCCAAAACGGATGCGATGGGCAGGGCTTTGCTGTTCGACATCGACGGCACGCTGGCCGACACCGACCCGCTGCACTTGAAGGCGTTCAACCAGGTGCTCGGCCCTCGCGGCCACGTCTTCGATCACGCGCGCTTCTCCAGAGAGCTGCAAGGTTTCGCCAATGTCGCGATCGGTGAGCGATTCCTGCCTGACGAGGCGCCGGAACGGCGCGCCTCGATCCTCGATGAGAAGGAGGAGGTCTTCCGGACGCTCGTGGCCGGGCAGATCGAGCCGCTGCCGGGCCTGATGGCGCTGCTCGACCGGGCTGACGCTGCCGGCATTCCCATGGTCGCCGTGACCAACGCGCCGCGTCTCAATGCCGAGCTGCTGCTCTCCGGCCTCGGCATCTCTCATCGTTTCAAGGCGCTCGTGATCGGCGCCGAGCTGCCGCACGGCAAGCCGCATCCGCTGCCCTATCAGGAAGGGCTGCGTTTCGTCGGCGCGAGCGCAGAGGCCTCGATCGCATTCGAGGACTCCCGTACCGGCGTGCAATCGGCCACGGCGGCCGGCATTCCGACCATCGGCGTCCGGACCAGCCTCAGCCATGCTGACCTGGTTGCAGCCGGCGCAGTCGCGTCCGCCAGCGCCTTCGACGATCCGCAGCTGCTCGCGCGTCTCGCGAGCACCATGACCTGGTAAGAAATGGCGTGGTGACCGGCCGCATAAGTTAACCGTGATCGGCGCGCGCATTGACCGAAGGCGCGAACCGCAGCACCATGCATTCTCCTGATTTGAGGCCTTTGCCGTGACCGGATTGACCCATCGCCAAGCCGAAATCCTCAACATCGCACGGGCCTCGGGCCGCGTCATGGTCGAGGAGCTCGCGCGCCGCTTCGAAGTCTCGGCGCAGACCATCCGCAAGGATCTCAACGACCTCTGCGAGCGGAGATCGCTGACCCGCATCCATGGCGGCGCCATCATCGCCTCCGGCGTCGAAAACCTCGCCTATGAGGCAAGGCGCTTCGTCGCCGCCGACGAAAAGAAGGCGATCGGAGCCGCGGCCGCCTCGCTGATCCCGAACGGATGCTCGCTCTTCATCAATATCGGCACCACGACGGAGGAGGTCGCGAGCGCGCTGACTTCGCACGAGGATCTCCTCGTCATCACCAACAATCTCAACGTCGCGATGCTGCTCTACCGTCATCCCCGCATCGAGGTGGTGGTCGCCGGCGGCACGGTGCGGCGGGCCGACGGCGCCGTGGTCGGCTCCACCGCGACGCAGCTGATCGGCCAGTTCAAGGTCGACTACGCCATCATCGGCGCGTCCGCGATCGACGAGGAGGGCGCGCTGCTCGACTTCGACTATCGCGAGGTGCAGGTGGCCCAGGCCATCATCGCCAATGCCCGCAGCGTGATGCTGGTTGCCGATTCCACCAAGCTCCGCCGCAGCGCGCCGGTGCGCATCGCCCACATGACCCAGATCCAGACCTTCGTCACCGACCAGGAGCTTCCCGAGCGTCTCGCCACGATTTGCCACAGCAAGGGCATCGAGGTGATGGCGGCGATGCCCAAGGGCGCGGACATCGACGATGTGCCGGCCGATGCCCAGGAAGCCGCACCTGAAGCCGCGCCGGTGGTGCGGCTGAGATAGAGGCTTATACGTCGTCCCAAGGATTGAGCAGCGGGACGCCCGTAGGTTCAAAGTCCCCCACATTACGCGTAACGACGGTCAGGCCGTGGACAAGCGCGGTGGCTGCAATAAGGGCGTCGCGTTCGGCCCGCGGATTGGGAACGTGAAGTTGGGCACAACGCTGCGCCACGGCCGTATCGATAGCCAGGATCCGCCCTTCGAAGCGGGCCAGAATGTGATCGTCGATCCAGGCGCGCAGGACAGCACCTTGCACCGCGTCTTTGCGCTCGATCAGGCGCGCGCCAAGTTCAATTTCGAGAATCGAGATGACGGACATGAAGAAATTCGCCGCGGGCGCTGTATTGGCCCAAGCAAGCACGTTGCGATCAGCCTTATCAGGCCGCCTCAGTTCGGAAATGACGTTGGTGTCCAGCAGAAACATCAGTCGAGATCGGCTGGCCTGGAGATTCCGCCGGTGATGCGAGGCGGATCGAAATCGAAGTCCGCGTTCGCCTGTGCCAAAGCTTCGGCAAGGCTCATGTGCCCACCGCTCAGGCGCAGATAATCTTCGATGCTCAGCAGGACATGGGCTGGACGGCCGCGGTCGGTGATGAAGACGGGCCCCTTTGATGCTGCTTTCTTGGCGCCGCTCGTATCCTGATTGAACTCTCGGCTGGTCAGGGTGGTGACCATCGTTCGCGCCTCCTCGCCTGCAATGGGGTAAATTATATGTAGGTATGTTGCTACATTCAAGTTTTCGATCAGCTGAAGCGGTGCGGTGCACCCCCCGTGCCTCTAAACTTTGTCCGGTCTCCGCTGATTTCTCCGCCGTATTGGCGCTGAAAAAGTTTCGCTTTCACTTCCTTTCCTCCTCTCTTTCGTCTTGCTTTCGTTTTTCGGTGTGATCTAATCAAAAACGAAAGTAGCCGCTCGACGGAACGAGCGGTCGCCGGGGGATGCGTCTGTTGGAGCGTATTTTCGACCTCGCCATCATTGGAGGCGGTGTTAATGGCTGCGGCATCGCGCGCGACGCGGTGGGCCGCGGCAACACGGTTTTCCTGTGCGAAATGAACGATTTGGCGAGCGGGACGTCGTCCTGGTCGACCAAGCTGGTGCATGGCGGCCTGCGCTATCTCGAATATTACGAGTTTCGCCTCGTTCGCGAGGCGCTGATCGAGCGCGAGATCCTCTGGGGCATCGGGCCCCACATCATCCGCCCCTTGCGTTTCGTATTGCCGCATCACGCCGGTCTGCGCCCCGCCTGGCTGCTGCGGCTCGGCCTCTTCCTTTATGATCACATCGGCGGCCGTCATCTGTTGCCGGCGACCCGCTCGGTCGATCTGCGGCGTGACGAGGTCGGCAAGCCGCTGATCCCGAATCGCTACAGTCGCGCCTTTGAATACTCCGACTGTTTCGTCGATGACGCCCGCCTCGTCGTGCTCAATGCACGCGATGCCGCCGACAAGGGCGCCGAGATCCGCACCCGCACCCGCGCAACGGATATCAAGCAGTCCGACGGCCTCTGGACCGTGAGCATGGTCAACACGCTGACCGGTGAGCGCTCGCAGGTCCAGGCAAAGGCTCTGGTCAACGCCGGCGGCCCCTGGGTCGAGGACGTGCTTGGCCGCGGCGCCGGTGTCAACGCGAAAGCCAAGGTGCGCCTGGTGCAGGGCTCGCACATCGTGGTCAGGAAGCTCTACGACCACGACCGCGCCTACATGTTCCAGAACGCGGACGGCCGCATCATCTTCGTGATTCCGTACCAGGACGATTTTACGCTGATCGGCACCACGGATCGCGACTATGACGGCGATCCCGCCAAGGTGAAGGCGACAGCGGAGGAGATCCAGTATCTCTGCACCGCGGCGAGCGAATATCTGGCAAAGCCCGTGACCCCGGACGACGTGGTCTGGACCTATTCCGGCGTGCGGCCGCTCTATGACGACGGCGCCAGCGAAGCCAAGGCCGCGACGCGCGACTACGTGTTCGAGCTCGACACGCCCGGCGGCGTGCCGCTGCTGTCGATCTATGGCGGCAAGATCACGACCTATCGCCGCCTCGCCGAGGAAGCGCTGGAGCGGCTCGCGCCCTATCTTCGCAGCGCGAAAGCGCGGGAGGGGTGGACCGGCAAATGGCCGCTGCCCGGCGGCGACATGAATGTGTCCGACATCGACGGCCTGATCGCCGAGCTGCAGCGCGGTTATCCCTTCCTCAGCCACGAGCACGCCAGGCGGCTCGCGCGCGCCTATGGCACCAAGGCCATCAAGCTGCTCGGCGACGCCAAATCATCGGCCGATCTCGGCCAGGCCTTTGGCGCGACGCTGACCGAACGCGAGGTACGCTACCTCATGGCCAACGAATGGGCCGTGACCGCCGAGGACGTCGTCTGGCGCCGTTCCAAGCTCGGCCTGCGACTATCTGCCGATGAGATTGCTGCGCTTGACGACTGGATCAGGACCCACGCCGTGCCGCAAAGTCCTCTGCTGGAAGCGGGAGGACGCTCATGACCGTGACGCTCGATCACGTGACCCGAACCGTCGAGGGGGTCCAGCATATCCGCGACGTCTCGCTGACGCTCGAGAGCGGTACGCTGAACGTGCTGCTCGGGCCGACGCTGTCGGGCAAGACCTCGATCATGCGGCTGCTCGCCGGCCTCGACAAGCCGACCTCGGGCAAGGTGCTGGTCAACGGCAAGGACGTTACCGGCGCCGACGTGCGCCAGCGTTCGGTCGCGATGGTCTACCAGCAGTTCATCAACTACCCCTCGCTCACGGTCTACGAGAACATCGCCTCGCCCCTGCGCGTGCAGGGCAAGCCACGCGACGAGATCGAGACGCGGGTGGCGGAGGCCGCAAAACTGCTGCGGCTCGAGCCGTTTCTGAAGCGCACGCCGCTCCAGCTCTCCGGCGGCCAGCAGCAGCGCACCGCGATCGCGCGCGCGCTGGTCAAGGGCGCCGATCTCGTTCTGCTCGACGAGCCGCTCGCCAATCTCGACTACAAGCTGCGCGAGGAGCTGCGCGCCGAGCTGCCGCGCATCTTCGAGGCCTCGGGCGCGATCTTCGTCTATGCCACCACCGAGCCGACCGAGGCGTTGCTGCTCGGCGGCAACACGGTGTGCATGTGGGAAGGCCAGGCGCTCCAGATCGGCGAGACCGCCAATGTCTACCGCCGGCCGCAGACGCTGCGCGTTGCTCAGGTGTTTTCCGATCCGCCGCTCAATCTCGTCGGTATCGAGAAGAAGAACGGCTCCGTTCAATATGCCGGCGGCACTGCTTCGCCTGCCTCCGGCCTTTATTCAGGCCTTGCCGACGGCGCCTATCGCGTCGGTTTTCGCGCGCATCAGCTCGCGCTCGCCAATGGCGAGGCTGATCGTCATGCCTTCCATGCCACTGTCACGGTGACCGAGATCACCGGTTCGGAGAGTTTCGTGCATCTGACCCGCGAAGGATCGAACTGGGTGGCGGTGCTGCACGGCGTTCACGAGTTCGAGCCCGGCCAGATGCTCGATGCCGTGCTCGATCCGAATGATGTCTTCGTGTTCGACGCTGCCGACCGGCTGGTCGCAGCACCTGGATCGTAGGAGGGGATGCGCCATGGCCCGCATTGACCTCGTCGATCTCGCCCATTCCTACGGCGGCAATGATGCGCCGCAGGACAGCTTTGCGCTGAAGCCGGTGACCATGACCTGGCGGCAGGGCGGTGCGTATGCGCTGCTTGGTCCGTCCGGCTGCGGCAAGACCACGCTGCTCAACGTCATCTCCGGCATCATCACGCCGTCGCGGGGGCAAATCCTGTTCGACGGCAAGGACATCACACCTCTGTCAACCCAGAAGCGCAATATCGCGCAGGTGTTCCAGTTTCCGGTGATCTACGACACCATGACGGTCGGACAGAATTTGGCGTTTCCGCTGAAGAACCGTGGCGTGCCGAAGGCCGAAATCGACAAGCGCGTCGCCGAGATCGGCCGCCTGCTCGACCTCGAACCCTATCTAAACCGCAAGGCGACGCGGCTGACCGCTGACGCCAAGCAGAAGATCTCGCTCGGCCGTGGCCTCGTCCGCTCCGACGTCGCCGCCGTGCTGTTCGACGAGCCGCTGACGGTGATCGATCCCGAATTGAAATGGCAGCTCCGCTCCAAGCTGAAAGCGCTGCACCGTGAGCTCGACCTCACAATGATCTACGTCACCCACGACCAGACTGAGGCGCTGACCTTCGCCGACACCGTCGTCGTCATGCATGACGGCCGCGTGGTGCAGAGCGGTACGCCTGCCGAGCTGTTTGACAAGCCGGCGCACACCTTCGTCGGCTATTTCATCGGCTCGCCGGGCATGAACATCCTGCCGGCCGAGGTGAGGGGGCGCGAGGCGCGCATCGGCGGTCACGTCATCGCGCTGAACCGTGCCTACGACAATCTGCCTGTCGGCGCGAAGATCGAGATCGGCGTCCGTCCCGAATTCGTGGAGGTCGTGGCCCCCGCGCCCGGCCTGCTCACCGCGAAGATCGAGCGCCTCGACGATCTCGGCCGCATCCGTTTTGCGCGCGCTCGCTTGGGTGATGCAAAGCTCGCGGCGCGCGCGCCCGCGGGATTCACCAGCTCGGATGGCATGGCCGGACTGAAATTCGATCCGTCGCACGTCCACGTCTATGCCGACAGCCTTCTGGTGGAGGGGGCCGCCTGATGGACAAGACCGTCAACCAAAAAGCCTGGTTCCTGGTGCTGCCGGTGTTCCTGGTCGTCGCCTTCTCGGCGGTGCTGCCGCTGATGACGGTGGTGAACTATTCGATGCAGGACACCTTCGGCAACAACCAGTTCTTCTGGAACGGCGTCGGCTGGTTCAAGGAATTGCTCGATCCGTCGACCGATCTCGGCGGCCGCTTCCTTGCCTCGCTCGGACGCAATCTGTTCTTCTCGCTGGTGATCCTCGCGATCGAGGTGCCGCTCGGCATCGTCGTCGCGTTGTCGATGCCGCGCGAGGGCTGGACGGTGGCGGCCTGCCTCGTGATCCTCGCACTGCCGCTGCTGATTCCGTGGAACGTGGTCGGCACGATCTGGCAGATCTTCGGGCGTCCCGACATCGGGCTGCTCGGCTACGTCCTCAATGCCGCGGGCATCGACTACAATTACGTCTCCAACGACATCGACGCCTGGGTCACCGTCATCGTGATGGACGTCTGGCACTGGACCAGCCTCGTCGCGCTGCTCTGCTATGCCGGCCTGAAATCGATTCCCGAAGCCTATTACCAGGCCGCCCAGATCGACGGTGCCTCGCGCTGGGCCGTGTTCAAGGCGATCCAGCTGCCGAAGATGAACCGGGTGCTGTTGATCGCCGTGCTGCTCCGCTTCATGGACAGCTTCATGATCTACACCGAGCCGTTCGTGGTCACCGGCGGCGGGCCCGGCAACTCCACCACCTTCGTGTCGATCGAGCTCGTCAAGATCGCGCTCGGCCAGTTCGACCTCGGCAAGGCCGCGGCGCTGTCGCTGGTCTACAATCTGATCATCCTGATCGTCTGCTGGATCTTCTATACCGTCATGACCAATGCCGGCGCCGAGCGGAAGGTTCAGGCCGAAAGTGAGCCGGCGGCGGAGCCGAAGCCTGCGGCCGCGCTCAAGCCCGTGACCGCGCTCAAGCCAAAGGAAGGAGTGGCCTGATGCATTCGATTCCCGGCCGCCGCCTCATCATGGGGCTGTTCCTGATCTTCCTGCTGCTGCCGATCTACTGGCTCGTCAACATGAGCTTCAAGACCAACAGCGAGATCGTCTCGACGATGACGCTGTGGCCGCATACCCCGACGCTGCAGCACTACAAGCGCATCTTCACCGACGAGAGCTGGTATTCCGGCTACATCAACTCGCTGGAATATGTCGTTCTCAACACCATCATCTCGATCTCGGTGGCCTTGCCTGCGGCCTACGCCTTCTCGCGCTACCGCTTCCTCGGCGACAAGCATCTGTTCTTCTGGCTCTTGTCGAACCGCATGGCGCCGGCCGCGGTCTACGCGCTGCCGTTCTTCAACCTTTATTCGGCGATCGGCCTGTTCGATACGCCGTGGGCGGTCGCGCTCGCGCATTGCATCTTCAACGTGCCGCTGGCGGTGTGGATCCTCGAGGGCTTCGTCTCCGGCGTGCCGCGCGAGATTGACGAGACCGCCTTCCTCGACGGCTATTCCTTCCCGCGCTTCTTCATCAAGATCCTGGTGCCGTTGATCGCGAGCGGCATCGGTGTCGCCGCCTTCTTCTGCTTCATGTTCTCCTGGGTCGAGCTTCTGCTTGCGCGCACGCTGACCTCAGTGTCGGCCAAGCCGATCGCGGCGATCATGACCCGCACGGTATCGGCATCGGGCATGGATTGGGGCCTCTTGGCAGCGGCCGGCGTGCTCACCATCATCCCGGGCGCGCTCGTGATCTGGTTCGTCCGCAACTACATCGCGAGCGGTTTTGCGCTCGGTCGCGTGTAAGGAGGCATCAATGGAATCCATCGCATGGATGGCCTGGACGCTGCCGACGGCGATCTTCTTCGCCGCGCTCGCCTGCACGCTCGCCGTGATGACGTGGCTTGCGGCGGTCTATCCCGAAGCCGAGCGCGTCGGCGTGCTCCGAATTCCAACCACGCGCGGCGACCGCCTGTTCATCTCGCTGATATCGGCGGCGGTCATCCACCTTCTCTGGATCGGCTTCTTCGGCACCGATGCGATCGCAACGCTGCCGATCGGCGAGGAGGGCGTTGAAATCTCGCGCCTGTGGCTCGCAAGTGGAATTTCGCTGGTCACGGCCGTGCTCATTTTTCGCACGGTCTGAAGCTCGCGAAGGGACGGCCAGATCCGGGGGCAATCCGGGTCTGTATAAAAGTTTGTCGCTGCAACGGAGGAACAACATGCGACAGTTTAGGAGAAGGAAAGGTCCATTGGCCAAGAATAGCTTTCTGACCATGTCCAGCGCCGCCGCCATCATTGCGGTGTCGTTCGCCGTCTCGGCGCCGGTCCGCGCCGCCGACGACGCCGTGATCCAGAAGTGGATCGCGGAATTCACTCCCTCGACGCTGTCGAAGGAAGACCAGAAGAAGGAGCTGGAGTGGTTCGCCAAGGCCGCCGAGCCCTTCAAGGGCATGGAGATCAACGTCGTCTCCGAGACCATCACGACCCACGAATACGAGTCGCAGACGCTGGCCAAGGCGTTCTCCGAGCTCACCGGCATCAAGCTCAAGCACGACCTCATCCAGGAAGGTGACGTCGTCGAGAAGCTGCAGACCCAGATGCAGTCCGGCAAGAACGTCTATGACGGCTGGATCAACGATTCCGACCTGATCGGCACGCATTTCCGCTACGGCCAGACCGTCGTGCTCTCGGACTACATGACCGGCGAGGGCAAGGACGTCACCGATCCCATGCTCGACGTCAACGACTTCATCGGCAAGTCGTTCACCACGGGGCCGGACGGCAAGCTCTATCAGCTGCCCGACCAGCAGTTCGCCAACCTCTATTGGTTCCGCTACGACTGGTTCACCAACGCCGACTACAAGGCCAAGTTCAAGGCCAAGTATGGCTACGAGCTCGGCGTGCCCGTGAACTGGTCCGCCTATGAGGACATCGCCGAGTTCTTCACCAACGACATCAAGGAGATCAACGGCGTCAAGGTCTACGGCCATATGGACTATGGCAAGAAGGACCCCTCGCTCGGATGGCGCTTCACCGACGCCTGGCTGTCGATGGCCGGCAACGGTGACAAGGGCATTCCGAACGGCCTGCCTGTCGACGAATGGGGCATCCGCATGGAAGGCTGCCGTCCGGTCGGCTCCTCGGTGGAGCGTGGTGGCGACACCAACGGTCCCGCCGCGGTCTACTCGATCACCAAGTACCTCGAGTGGCTGAAGAAGTACGCGCCGCCGCAGGCGCAGGGCATGACGTTCTCCGAAGCAGGCCCGGTGCCGGCGCAGGGCAACATCGCCCAGCAGATGTTCTGGTACACCGCTTTCACCGCCGACATGGTGAAGCCGGGCATCGCCGTGATGAACGCGGACGGTACGCCGAAATGGCGTATGGCTCCCTCGCCGCACGGTTCGTACTGGAAGGAAGGCATGAAGCTCGGCTACCAGGACGCCGGCTCCGTGACGCTGCTGAAGTCGACCCCGGCGGATCGCCGCAAGGCGGCTTGGCTCTATCTCCAGTTCATCATCTCGAAGTCGGTGAGCTTGAAGAAGAGCCATGTCGGTCTCACCTTCATCCGTGAATCCGACATCTGGGACAAGTCGTTCACCGAGCGTGCGCCGAAGCTCGGCGGCCTGATCGAGTTCTACCGCTCGCCCGCGCGCGTGCAGTGGACCCCGACCGGCAACAACGTGCCCGACTACCCGAAGCTCGCGCAGCTGTGGTGGCAGAACATCGGCGATGCGTCGTCCGGTGCGAAGACCCCGCAGCAGGCGATGGACGCGCTGGCCGCCGCTCAGGACTCCGTCATGGAGCGCCTGGAGAAGTCCGGCGTGCAGGGCGCCTGCGGTCCCAAGCTGCACAAGAAGGAGACGGCCGAATACTGGTTCGCCAAGGCCCAGAAGGACGGCACGATTGCTCCGCAGCGCAAGCTCGCCAACGAGAAGCCGAAGGGCGAGACCGTCGACTACGACACCCTGATCAAGTCGTGGCCGGCCACCCCGCCCAAGCGCGCGGAAGCGAAGTGACGTCGTGAGACGTCATGGCCGGGCTGGACCCGGCCATCCATCAAAATCGAAAGGCCGGGAGCGATCCCGGCCTTTTTGTTGTGAGCCACTCTGTTCACCACACCGTCATTGCGAGCGCAGCGAAGCAATCCAGAATCTTCCGGCGGAGGCAGTCTGGATTGCTTCGTCGCCAGCGCAAAATTGCTTCGCAATTTTGTCGCCGGCTCCTCGCAATGACGGCGGAGAGCGCGAAGCCTTACTCCGCCGGCTCGGCCGCCAGCGTCGGGTAATCCGTGTAACCCTTCGCGCCGCCGCCGTAGAACGTGTTCTTGTCCCAGTCGTTCAGTGCTGCGCCCTGCTTCAGCCGCTCGACGAGGTCGGGGTTGGAGATGAAGGGCTTGCCGAAGGCGATGAGGTCGGCCGCATTGGTGTCCAGCACCTTGGTGGCGAGACCGAAATCGTAGCCGTTATTGGCGACATAGGCGCCGGCAAAGCGCTTGCGCAAGGATGCATAATCAAACGGCGCGATGTCGCGCGGGCCGCCGGTGGCGCCTTCGACGACATGGAGATAGACCAGCTTCAGCGCGCTGAGGCCGTCGACGATATGGTCATACAGGGCTTGCGGGTTGGAATCCGAGATATCGTTGGCCGGCGTCACCGGCGAGATGCGGATGCCGGTACGGTCGGCACCGGCCTCGGCCACCACGGCCTTGGACACCTCCAGCATCAGCCGCGCGCGGTTCTCGATCGAGCCACCATAGGCGTCGGTGCGCTTGTTGGCGCCGTCCTTGGCAAACTGCTCAAGTAAATAACCGTTGGCGCCGTGAATCTCGACGCCGTCGAAGCCGGCCTCCAGCGCGTTCTTCGTGGCGCGCTTGAAATCGTCGATAATCCCGGGGATTTCGGCGAGCTCGAGCGCGCGCGGTTCGGAGACGTCGGCGAAGCCGCCGTTCACGAAGGTCTTGCCCTTGGCGCGGATCGCGCTCGGTGCCACAGGGGCTGCGCCACCCGCCTGCAGATCGACATGCGAGATGCGGCCGACATGCCAGAGCTGGATGAAGATCTTGCCGCCGCGCGCGTGCACCTTGTCGGTGACCTTGCGCCAGCCGGCAACCTGGTCCTTGGAATAGATGCCGGGCGTGTCCTGGTAGCCCTGGCCCTGCTGCGAGATCTGGCTCGCTTCGGTGATCAGGAGCCCTGCGGAGGCGCGCTGGCCATAATAATCGGCGGCGAGCGCACCAGGCACGAATGTGCCGGGCACGGCTCGGTTGCGCGTCAGCGGCGCCATCACCAGGCGGTTGGCCAGCGTGATCGGGCCGAGCTTATAGGTCTCAAACAATTTGGTCGAACGGCTCATGGGGAATGCTTCCAGGGGTGTGAGGTCCCGAACACTTGTGCATCGCGACATCGGGCGCAAGGGAGAAGCCATACGGAAAGTGCAGGCGAGCTACGCGACGGGGCCCGCGTAGCATAATTCATGTGCGATTTTGGCCGTGACAGTGGATTACGACCGCCACGGCCGTGCAATTTCGCAAATCAGTTCGCGCCCATGAAATCCCGCTTGCCGATCTCGACGCCGTTGTGGCGCAAAATGCCGTGGGCGGTCGTGGCGTGGAAATAGAAGTTCGGCAGCGAGAACGCGCTGAGGAATTGCTGGCCCTTCATGGTGATGGATTTGTCGGGGCCGGCGGGGAAGGTGACGTCCTTGGTCTCGGCACCTTCGAACTGCTCGGGCTTGAACGACTTCACATAGTCGATGGTCTTGGCCAGCCGCTGCTTCAATTCCGCAAAGCTGGTCTCGGTGTCGGGTGTCGAGGGCACCTCGCTATGGGTCAGCCGGGCGCAGCCCTTGGCGGCGAAATCGCTGACGAGCTGGACCTGCTTCGACAGCGGCAGCATGTCCGGGAAGAGCCGCGAGCCGAGCAGGACGCTGGGATCGATCTTCCTGGCCGCGCAATGCGCCTCGGCTTTGGTGAGCAGGCCGGTGAGGCTGTTCAGCATTTGCAAATAGGCGGGGACGGCCGCGTCGTAGAGGGACATGTGATGCTCGCTTGTGAATGGGAAATCTCAGGAGAAAACCTGAGCTACTCACATGGGAGGCTCACGGAAAAATACAATCGCGGGAAGCCGCTTGTGCAGTGCGAAAATTCTACCTCACCATCCCCGCCGGCTGCGCCTGCGCCGTGGCGCCGCGCATGCGCGCCAGCAGGTCGGCGGTCGGCCAGGAATCGGCCGGCAGGCCGTGCTTGATCTGCATCGCCTTGACGGCCGCGCGGCTCTGCTGGCCCAGCACGCCGTCGACCTTGCCGACATTGAAGCCGGCACGCACGAGCAGTTGCTGCAATTCCTTGAGCTCGTTGAACGGCAGCTGCGCCACCGGCGCCATCAGCTTGCGCATCGGCGCGGCACCTGCAATGCGCGAGGCGAGATAGCCTGCGGTGGTCGAATAGATCAGCGAGTTATTCCACTCGGTGTAGGCCGCGAAATTCGGGTACGCCATGAAGGCCGGACCATTGCGTCCCATTGGCAGCAGCACGGAGGCTGCGAGATTGTCATTCGGCAGCGGCCGGCCGTCGGGATAGGTGACGCCAAGCTGCGCCCATTTCGAGCGCGGCTCTCGCACCGTGAGGTCGGTCTGCTCCCACGGCAGGTTTTGCGGCACCTTGATCTCTTCCAGCCACGGCTCGCCGCGCCGCCACTTCAGGCCGTTGGCAATGTAGTTCGCGGTCGAGCCGATCACGTCGGCTGGCGACCGCAACAGATCGCGCCGTCCGTCGCCGTCATAATCGACGGCGTAGTTGACGTAATGCACAGGCAGGAACTGGGTCTGCCCGAGCTCGCCGGCCCACGAGCCGATCATCTCGTCGGGATGCAGATCGCCGCGGTCGATGATCTTCAGCGCGGCGATGGTCTCGCCCACGAACATTTCCGAGCGCCGGCAGTCATAGGCCAGCGACACCAGCGATTTCAGCGTCGGCAGATTTCCCATGTTGGCGCCGAAGTCGCTCTCCAGCCCCCAGAACGCGGCGATCACCGCGGGCGGCACGCCATATTCCTTTTCGGCGCGTGCGAACGCGGCGGCGTATTGCTTGATGTGCTGCTGCCCGTTCTGCATGCGATAGGGCGCCGCCATGCGTCCGGCGAATTCGGTGAAGAGCTGGCCGAACACGCGCTGGCCGCGGTCGCGGTTGACGATGCCCTGGTCGTAGACGAGGTACGGCGAAGCCTCCGCGATCGTCCGCTGCGATACGCCGGCGGCCACAGCCTGTTGCTTCACGTCGGCGAGAAAGCGATCGAAGTTCGCACCGTTATGGCACGACGCCGCACGCGGCGAGGCTGCGGTGGTCCTGGGCGCCACGGGTTTGGCGGGCGGCGGCGCGAACTGGGCGGAGGCGGTGGCGGAGCATGCGAGGAGCGCGACGGCCGCGATCAGAAATCGGGTCTGGACCATTGGGGTTCCGGCGGGGAAGGGGCAGGCGTGGATTCGCCCGAAGTTTAGGTGAAGTGATGGCCTCAGGCCATCCTTTCCGTCCCATGCCAGCATACGGAATGCGAGTGGATGCCGGCCTAGCCGAACAGCCGCATCAGCAGCGCTTTCCCGACCGGGAGCGCCCTGACGCCCTGATAGGCGCGAACATACTCGCCAGCATAGAACGCCCTGATCGCATGCACGCGTGTATCCATGCCTTCCTCGAAACGCACCGCGAATCCATCCGCGGTCCGCCGCACCACGACCGCGGCGATCGGGCGGCCATAGATCCGGCATTCGATCGCGCTGCCGGGGTGCGGCGGATCGGGATCGATCAGGCGGGCGCCGGTGATCGAGATGTCGGCGAGCCGCGCGAGATGCGACTTGCCTTGCTGGCGCAGCAGCACCGTCTCATTGCGATCAAAACGCTCCGCCTTGCGCTTTCGCGGTTGCTCGATGCAGACGAAGCAGACCACTGTGAGGATGAACGCGTTGTAGAGGCTCCAGGTCAGAGCCAGCCCGCCGTAGGCGATGTTCTCGCCGCGCAGGTGCAGGATGAAGGCATAGGCGATGGCTGCGAGCGTGACGAGAAGCGCGGTGCCATAGAGCCGCAGCAGCGGCCATTCGACAAATCTCCTGTCCCGGTCCCCGCCTTTCGCCGTGACCTTGAACTTGTGTCCTTTCGGCCTCAGTAGACCGGTTGCCACCGCCCTCAGCACTGCGGGCGCGGCGATGAGTTGCGACACGTCCGTCATCATGGCCAGCGAGCGGCCGTGCGACAGCCAGGCCATGCTGAGGCTGTGCCAGACATAGAACGGCAGAAAGAACCGGAGCAACTCGGTCAGGTCGGCCCGGACCGCCTTGATGCCGAAGAGCAGGAACAGCCAGGGCACCACGAGGCCCGCCACCTTCGACGTGTAGACCGCGGACCAGCTCATGAAAGCATCGACCAGCGAGAGTCGGTCGATGAAGGAGAGCTTCGACTCCCTCGACAGCGGTCCGCTGCGGCCGCGCACGATTTGCATCAAGCCGAGGCACCAGCGGGCGCGCTGGGTGATGTATTCCTTCAACCCTTCCGGCGCGAGCCCGATCGTCAGCCGCTCGTTGAGATAGATCGTGTTGAGGCCGCGTTCCTTCAGGCGAAGGGTGACGAGATAGTCTTCCGTGACGGAATCGGTCGGAAATCCGCCGATCCGCACCAGTCCGTCGTAGCGAATGAGTGAGGAGGTGCCGCAGCAGAATGCGACGCCCCAGGCGTCCTTCGCCGGCAGCAGGATGTCGAAGAAGAAGCGTTGCTCGTCCGGCCAAACGTCGGTTGCAGCAAGGTTGCTCTGGATCGGGTCGGGATTGATGAAGTGCTGCGGCGTCTGCACCACCCCGACCGAAGCATCGTCCATGAGCGAGATGGTCCGCGCCAGGAAGTCGGGCCGCGGCACGAAGTCCGCATCGAGGATGGCCACGAATTGCGGCGGCTTCGGCATCGCACCGACATGTCGGAGCGCGTGATTGATATTGCCGGCCTTGGCGTGATGGTTGTCGGGCCGCGTGAGATAATGGCAGCCGAGTTCACCCGCGAGTCGCCGCAGCCAGGGCCGTCGGCCGTCGTCGAGCACCCAGACGCGGTAGTTGCCGTACGTCATGCCGGTCGCGCCGATGATCGTGCGCTCGAGGATCGATCGTTCCTCGTTGTAGGTGCAGATGAAGACGTCGATCAGCGGCGCGCCGGGATTGAAGGCGCGGCTATCGATCCTGGCTGATCTGGAACGATCGATTGTTCGGCTCAGGAACAGCAGAGACAACGTGACCGCGACGAGCGAGGCCGCTTCCAGCAGCATGAAGGGATAGCCGATCACGGCATCCGCGGTCAGATGCGGCGGCGGGAGAGTTGCTGTGACGCGCCAATGGAGATAGCGGAGCAGGAAAACGACTGACACGATGGCCAGGAACGAGCGTGCCATCGTGCTGTCGCGCCTGAGCAGCGGTACGATCGCCATGAAGGCGCCGAGCGCAATCAGGCCGGGCGTCAGCGCCGTCGTCACGGCGCGGTCTCTTGCCTTGCAAACACCACGCGGCCGGTGCGTCCCACCGTGCAGGCGTGGGCAGCGCCATCACCGAGCGCAACGGTCACGCGATAGGGCTCCTTGCTCAGCGCGTCGGGATTGATGGCGAGATTGGCGGGCGCGCCGGCGGCGCCGGTCAGGTTGACCACGGTGCCGGAAATCGCTGCGCCGCCGTCGTTCGGCTCGAAGGTAGCGTGGTCGCCGAGCTGCAAACGGTTGTAGACGCTCTCGGTGACGTTCGCGGTGATGACGGCGCCGCTGCAATCGAGCACCTTGAGCAGCGGTTGGCCGGCTTGCACGTCCTCGCCCGGCGAGGTCATCATCTCCCAGACGCGCCCTGTGACGGGTGTCGTGATGTTGGCTTCGGACAGATCGGCGAAGCGAATCTCTTCGGTGATGATCTCGCTGGCGAGCCAGGCGATCTCGGTGTCGGTGCGTGCGAGGTCAGCGTCGAGGTCGCCGGCACGCTGGCGCATCTCTTCCTCGCGCTGCACCGAGCTCGGC
This sequence comes from Bradyrhizobium sp. CCBAU 25360, assembly GCF_028128695.1. Lineage (NCBI taxonomy): Bacteria > Pseudomonadati > Pseudomonadota > Alphaproteobacteria > Hyphomicrobiales > Nitrobacteraceae > Bradyrhizobium > Bradyrhizobium sp. CCBAU 25360. Next base: position 414,575 of record NZ_LBJA01000043.1, on the reverse strand, counting down.
CGGTCGTTGTAGCTGTCGCCGAGGAAGGAGCCGTTCCGTGCCGCGGCAAGCTCGACCTTGGCCGCGTCCAGCCGCTTTCGCGCACCGAGCTCGGTCTGCTGCGATACGGAAAGCTCGCGCGTCAGCCGTGCCAGCTCGACGGTCGAGACGTTGCCGGATTTCGCCAGCGAGGATGCGCGCTCGACTGCGGCACTGGCTTCCTCCCGCCGCGCTGCCGCGGCCTCGATCGAGGTCTGGATCTCGGCGATCCGGGCCTCGAGCTGGAGCACGCGCCCGTCGCGGAATTGCGTCGCCTGCCGCGCCAGGTCCTTTTGCGCTGCCTGGGCCGAGGCAAGCTTGGCGGCAAGGCTCGGCCGCTCGTTCTCCAGGCGCGATTTCTGCCGCCGGAGATCGTCGAGCCGGGTGCGATCGCCGCGCGGGTTGACCACGCGCAGGACCACGGTCCCGGCGTCGAGCCTGGCCTGATCGGTCAAGCGCTGCGCGGCTGCCACACGGCCTCCGATCGGGGTGCGCAGGGTGACGAGGCGGGAATTCAACACGGCCTCGACGCTTGAATACTCCCAGACCGCGCGCAGCGGCAGCCAGCCGAAAATGGCGATGAGGGCAAGTCCGATCGCGATCTTCGCGCCGCGCCTCAGACGTGGCCAGCGCCGCTGCGATTCCGGCTGTGTCTGCGCATCGGGCGCGGGGCCGGGCTCGTCATTGGCGAACATCTGCTCGTACAACGCCTCCTGCAAACCCTTCGCGTCAGTCCTCGCGTCAGTCCTCGCGTCGATCTTGGCGTCAGTCTTGGCGTCGTGAGGGGAGGGAGCAGATGCGGGATCGACGGAGGCGGCGCTCGAGCGGTCCATCATGACGGTCACCTTGCTGACGGGGTGCCAACGGAACCGGTCAATGCGCCGCGACCGCGCGGCGTGCCCGGTTACCACGAATTAAGCCGCGATTGCGCTTTCCAGGTTGCTAAACTTATGCGGGTGTTTTTGCGCAAATCCCGCTCAAGCTTTAGCGGCACGGGAAAGGCTGACGCCGCAATGGATGTGCGGCCGGGCGACGCACGAACCTTGCGGTGGCAGGCAGCATTCATACCTCCGGGGTGCCGGCCAGAGGTTCGCCCGCGGCCGCCTTGGGAGACGGCCATGAACTATTTTCGTACCGCTATGCTGCTCGCAGGCCTCACCGCCCTGTTCATGGGCGTGGGCTATCTGATCGGGGGTGCCTCCGGCGCCATGATCGCGCTGGTCATCGCCGCGGCAACGAATCTCTTCACCTACTGGAACTCCGACCGCATGGTGCTCTCGATGTACGGTGCCCATGAGGTCGATCGTTCGACCGCCCCGGAGCTGGTCGGGTTGGTCGCGGAACTTGCGGGCCGGGCAGGCTTGCCGATGCCGCGCGTGTTCCTGATGGATGAGGTGCAGCCCAACGCGTTCGCGACCGGCCGCAACCCGCAAAACGCCGCCGTCGCCGTCACCACAGGCCTGATGCGCCAGCTCAGCCGCGAGGAGCTCGCCGGCGTGATCGCGCACGAGCTCGCCCATATCAAGAATCACGACACGCTGCTGATGACGATCACTGCGACCATTGCGGGCGCGATCTCCATGCTGGCGCAGTTCGGCATGTTCTTCGGCGGCAACCGCGAGAACAACAATGGTCTCGGCATCGTCGGCTCGATCCTGATGATGATCCTCGCCCCGCTCGGCGCCATGCTGGTGCAGATGGCGATCAGCCGCACCCGCGAATATGCCGCGGACAATCTCGGTGCGCGCATCGCGGGGCAGCCGATGTGGCTGGCTTCCGCCCTGGTGAAGATCGAGGGCGCCGCGCATCAGGTGCCGAACTATGAGGCCGAGCGAAACCCCGCGACCGCGCACATGTTCATCATCAATCCGCTGTCGGGCCATGGCGTGGACAATCTGTTCGCCACCCATCCCTCGACGCAGAACCGCATCGCGGCGCTTCAGCAGCTCGCGGCCGAGCTCGGCACGCGGCCGGCGCCGTCGGTTGGCGCCAACGAGAACTATCCCCCGCGCAGCCCATGGGGGCGCTCGTCCTCGCGTGGTCCTTCACGCGGCCCCTGGGGCTGATACGGAACCTGCGGCAATTTGCGGTCGGCTTTGTGACCTGGCGCACACAGGATCGTCGGAGCCGGTGTTAAGACCCCGGCGAGACACTTCCTTCGAAAGGGGATGCGTGACCGGCTCGCTGCCGGCCACCGTCGAAGATGACCAGAGCTGCCGTACCATTGCTGATCGTCCTGTGCGTGCTCGTCGGCCTGTCCACGCACATGGTCGTCAATTGCGGCGACGAGGACGATCCCGATATCTGCTCGGCCGTGATCGGCTTCTCGCCGCTGCGCGGCTCGCTGATCGCCTTTGCCTATGAGGGGCGCGGACGGATCGCGCTGCGCCATGGCGACTTCAGGCGGGCAGTCGCCGATTTCGACGAGGCCATTCACCTCAATCCCAATCGCGCCTCGCTCTATCGCGACCGCGCGCTCGCGCGCCGTCAGAACGGCGATCTTGAACTCGCCATCGCCGACTATGACGAGGCGATCGCGCATGATCCCAAGCGCGCTGCGCCCTATCACCAGCGCGGTCTCGCGCTCGCCGCCACGGGCGATCTCGACCGCGCGATTCTGAGCTACAACACGGCGGTCCGCCTCGACCCCTCGGATGCGCAGGCCCGCCTCGACCGTGGCCTTGCGTTCCTCGCCCGCGGCCAGGCCGACGATGCGCGCGCCGATTTCGAGGCGGCGCTGGCGCTGCCCGCCGGCAAGGACGGCCGCACCCGAGAAGCCGCGCGCGCCAGGCTCGCCGAACTCGCCAGCGCCGAGCCGACGCAGGTGTCAGTGCCGAGGCGGTGAGGGGGCTCTATCCACCGAATCCTGGAATCGTAGGGTGGGCAAAGGCGCCCTTGCGCCGTGCCCACGATCTCTACAATACGGCAACAGACGCGTGGGCACGCTTCGCTTTGCCCACCCTACGGCGCCGATTGTGCGGAGGGATACTCCTCATCCGCCTACTTCGCCTTCTTGGCTTTGGCCTTCTTCGCCTTCGCGGCCTTCTTCGCCGGCTTCTCTTCGTTCGCCTTCTTCTCGACCTTCGCCGCCACGGGGGTGCTGGCGGCAAGCCGCATTGACCGCGCGTAGCTGTCGGCGACGTTGTCGGCGGACATCTGCAGGCGCTTGGCGGCGGCGGTGGCCTGCTCCATGGTGGCCTTGGCCATCATCTTGAAGCGGTCGCCGGTCTCCTTGCCCTTGGCCTTGGCCGCCAGGCCGTTGAAGCGATCCCGCCGCTCCTTGGCGCGGGTCATCAGGCCCGTATGCAGCTGTCTGGCCAGTTGCCGGATCACGACATCCAGGTCGGCGTCCGCCATGTTGTTCTATCCTCTTCGAAAAATGGGTCTCGATGCGGGCGGGACTATGCAGATCGGGCCCCGCCTTGGCAATTCCCGCCTGGGCGTCATCCGCAGCTTCCGGCCTGCGAAACAAAAAAGCCGCGCATTTCGCGCGGCTCTTTGGCTGATCTGGCTGAGGCAGCTCTACGTTCGCTTCACTTCAGCGAGGCGACCGGGCCGTTTGCCGCCGCCGGCTCCGGGTCGAAGCCAAACACGCCGACCAGGTACTTGTAATAGTCCGGCATCTTCTCCTTGAGCGTCTCGCGCGACTTCGGATCGTGGAATTCGCTCTTTCCGGCCAGGAAGATGCTGGCGGTCACGGCGAAGAATTCCATGGGATTCTTCAACGCATAGGATTCCTTGGGGAGCAAGTCCTTGGACTTGGCAAGGGCGAAGTAGGCGATCACGCCCTTGTTGGCGTAGCCGTCCGGCAACAGCCGCGCGTGATAGGCGTGCAGGAGCTCGTGCAGCAGCACCGCCTCCTTTTCGTAGCGCATCATGTCCGGCCGCAGCATGATCACGCCGAGGCCCGAATCGACCGCGAGGTCGACGGCGTTCGGATTGGTCCAGCGCTGCTTGTCGTGGTCCCAGACCGTCAGCGTCCGCGGCACGCGGCGTTCGACGTTGGGGGCGACGCGGCCGTAGCAGGCGGTGGCGGCACCTTCGTCGAGGCAGGCGAGCTCGCTGGCGATGATCGGCACGGTGCGGAAGAAGCGCAGCACGCGCGGCGACAGGCCGGCCGCCTCGACCGCGTCGATCTGGCTCTTCAGATTGTCGGTGAGCTTGTCTACATCCTTGCGGTCGGAGTTCTCCGACAGGTCGAACATGTAGCCGCGATAGCTCTGGAAGCCCGGCGGCAGCGACTGCGCTGCATCGGCATCGAGCGATCCGGCTTGGGATGGATTGGCGAAGAGCGCGCCGACAATGGTTGCGGTCAGCAGCAACGCAATGCGCATGATGAACCCCCTGATGTCACTTCGCCCGGCAGAATAGGCCACCGTTGTTTGCGAAAAGTGAGTGGGGCAAGACTAAGGCACCGATGTTGAGGCGTGCTTAATCGGTGGTTGCAGATCGCTGCGGCAGATTAGTGCGGGGTTAACCAAGGAGGGTATCCGGGCCCGGCGCTTCGGCGTAACATCCGGTTCGGGCACAAAGCCCACATCAATAGCCGGGAGGAGGAAGTTATGTATGCCGCCATCCGTCAGGCCAAGGCAAAGAGCGGGAGCGCGGAAGAGCTGGCGCGCCGCATCAAGGACGGCGCCGTTCCGATCATCAGCGACGTCGACGGTTTCCGCGCCTATTACGTCGTCTATGCCGGCGACGACACGGTGACCGCGATCTCGATCTTCGACAAGTTCGAGCAGGCGGAGGAGGCGAACCGGCGCGCGATCGCCTGGATCGAGAAGGATCTCGGGCCGTTGCTTGCGGGCCATGCGAGCGCGGCTGCGGGGCCGGTGATCGTGCATACGCTGGCGTAGGGCCTTGTTTGCGATAGTGGCGAGCAGCGGCCGCATATTCGGTCGTCATGCCCGGGCTTGTCCCGGGCATCCACGTCTTTCCTCGCACGCTGAAGCGCGTGGATGGCCGGGTCAAGCCCGGCCATGACGGAGGAGAGAGTGCCCCTCACAACTCCCGCGCATTCGAGAACGCGAAGCTCGACACCCGCCGCGTCGTCTCGTCCAGGATGAGCGTGCGTGTGATCGGCGGCTCGGCGCGCTGGGCGCAGTTTTCGCGCTCGCACAGGCGGCAGTTGACGCCGATCGGCGTGCCTTCGGTTTTCTCCAGGTCGACGCCGGCGGCGTAGGTCAGGCGCGCGGCGTGACGGATCTCGCAGCCGAGCCCGATGGCGAAGCGCGGCTGCGGCAGCGGGTGCGGCGCAACGGGGCGGCGCACCATCTGCGCGATCGAGAAATAGCGCGTGCCGTCGGACAGCTCGATCACCTGCTTGAGCAGGCGATCGGGCGTATCGAAGGTCGAGTGCACGTTCCACAGCGGACAGGTGCCGCCGAATTTCGAGAACGGGAAGGTGCCGGAGGAAAAACGCTTGGAGACGTTGCCGGCATTGTCGACGCGGAGCAGGAAGAACGGGATGCCGCGCGCGTTCGGCCGCTGCAAAGTGGTGAGCCGGTGGCAGACCTGCTCGAAGCCGGAATTGAAGCGCTGCGCCAGCACGTGGATGTCGTAGTTGAGCGCCTCGGCAGCAGCGAGGAATGCCGGATAGGGCATCATGACAGCGGCGGCGAAGTAGTTGCCGAGCGTGATGCGGAACAGCCGGCGCGGGGCGTCCTCGAGCGGGCCGGCGCGGCCGATGATGGTCTCCAACTGCTGCGCGCATTCGCCGAGGCCCAGCTGGAAGGCCAGCTGGAAGGCGCGGCCGGGCGGGTCGACCAGCTCCGAGATCAGGAGCTGGCGGCGGTGGCGGTCGAAGCGCCGGAGCGTCTCGCGCATCACGTCGACAGGCATGATGCGGGTCTGGACCGAATGCTTTTCGCGCAAACGCGCGGCCAGCGCCGCATAGAGCCCTTCGGCCGGCACGTTCAGCTCGTCGCGCAAGGCTTCGGCGGCCTGCTCGAGCTCCGGAAAATAGTTGCGGTTGGCCTCGATCAGCTCGCGCACGCGCTCGACCGGATTGGTCTCGTAACGCGTGCCGACGTCGCGGTCGGCCATCTGGGCCGCGGCCAGCGTCTCGCCCTGGCGCGCCTCGGTATAGGCCGCGTAGAGCCGCTGCAGCGCATGGGTGACGCCGGGGCAGAGTTCGGCGAGGTCGCGCAGCTCCTGCTTGGGAACGTCGATCTGGCGGAATAGCGGATCGGAGAAGATCTCGTTCAGCTCGGCGAAGAATCGGTCCTCGTCGGCGGTCGCAAGGTCGCGCAAATCGAGGTCGTAGGTCTCGGCCAGCCGCAGCAGGATCTGGGCGGTCACCGGGCGCTGGTTCCGCTCGATCAGGTTGACGTAGCTCGGCGAGATCCCGAGGCCTTCGGCGATCTGGGTCTGGGACAGCCCCAATTGCTGCCGAATCCTTCGGAAGCGCGGGCCGACGAAGAGTTTCTTGCCGGATTCGGCGGCCATATCTCAGATCTCCGTGCACATGAAGGACAGCTTGACTGACCTATATTTTTTACAAACTTTACAAAATAACATCTGTTACATGTTCTGATGTTACATGACATCACCAATAAAAAACAAGCCATCTATACGAAGTTTCTGTTTTCGCGTTTAGCTCCTGACACGCATCTCGCAATGCATTGTCAAGAATGTCGATGGCCAGCCATCGGTCATCGTCAGCGAAAGGATAGGCACATGAATTACCAGCCCCGCGGCATCAACGCGCTTCAGCGCCCGGCCTCGTATCAAGACGAGATCAAGGCGGCCCAGGCGCTCCTCGAGACCCAGCCGACCTGGAACGGGGTGTCGGCCGAGGCCGTCGCACGCATGCGCCTGCAAAACCGCTTCAGGACCGGCCTCGACGTCGCCCGCTACACCGCGGCGCTGATGCGGGCCGACATGGCCGCCTATGACAACGACCCCACCAAGTACACCCAGTCGCTGGGCTGCTGGCACGGCTTCATCGCCCAGCAGAAGCTGATCTCGGTCAAGAAGCATTTCGGCGGCAAGACCGATCGCACCTATCTGTACCTCTCGGGGTGGATGATCGCGGCGCTGCGCTCCGAGTTCGGCCCGCTGCCCGACCAGTCCATGCACGAGAAGACCTCGGTGCCGGCGCTGATCGAAGAGCTCTACACCTTCCTGCGCCAAGCGGACTCGCGTGAGCTCAACGACATCTTCCGCCTCCTCGACAAGGCGCGCAAGGAAGGCGACAAGACCCGCGAGAAGGAGCTGATCGCGAAGATCGACGGCTTCCAGACCCACGTCGTACCCGTCATCGCCGACATCGACGCCGGCTTCGGTAACGCCGAGGCGACCTATCTGCTCGCCAAGAAGATGATCGAAGCGGGCGCCTGCGCGCTGCAGATCGAGAACCAGGTCTCGGACGAGAAGCAGTGCGGTCACCAGGACGGCAAGGTCACCGTGCCGCACGAAGTGTTCATCGCGAAGATCCGCGCCTGCCGCCATGCCTTCCTCGAGCTCGGCGTCGAAGACGGTGTCATCGTGACCCGCACCGACTCGCTCGGCGCCGGCCTGACGCAGCAGATCGCCGTCAGCCACAAGCCCGGTGACATCGGCGACCAGTACAACAGCTTCCTCGATTGCGAGGAAATCACCGCGGAGAACGCCCGCAATGGCGACGTCATCATCAACCGCAACGGCAAGATGATGCGTCCGAAGCGGCTGCCCTCCAATCTGTATCAGTTCCGCCCGGGTACCGGCGAAGACCGCTGCGTGCTAGACAGCATCACCTCGCTGCAGAACGGCGCGGACCTGCTCTGGATCGAGACCGAGAAGCCGCATATCGAGCAGATCGCCAAGATGGTCGATCGCATCCGCAAGGTCATTCCGAACGCGAAGCTGGCCTACAACAACTCGCCGTCCTTCAACTGGACGCTGAACTTCCGTTGGCAGGTCTACGACGCGATGAAGGAAGCCGGCAAGGACGTCAGCAAGTACAACCGTGCCGAGCTGATGAAGCCGGAATACGACGATACGCCGCTGGCGAAGGAAGCCGACGAGCGCATCCGTACCTTCCAGGCGGATTCGGCCAAGCGCGCCGGCATCTTCCATCACCTGATCACGTTGCCGACCTATCACACGGCGGCGCTCTCGACCGACAATCTGGCGAAGGAATATTTCGGCGACCAGGGCATGCTCGGCTACGTCAAGAACGTCCAGCGCCAGGAGATCCGTCAGGGCATCGCCTGCGCCAAGCATCAGAACATGGCCGGCTCCGACATCGGCGACGACCACAAGGAATACTTCGCCGGCGAGGCTGCCCTGAAGGCGGGCGGCGTCCACAACACGATGAACCAGTTCGGCTAACGCAGCACGCTATTGGACAGGAGACTGACAATGACCAAAGGCAGCAATTTCTGGGTGATCGGCGGCGAGTTCGGTTCGATGAACTTCCACAAGCTCGTGGAAGGCTCGGCCCAGGTGCAGGGTCCGTTCAAGACCCGCAAGGAGGCCGAGGACGCCTGGCGCACGGTCTCGGAAGAGAACCGCCACAAGGCCGGCGTCCGCTTCTCCATCGTGGAAGAGCCGTCGCGCGTCTCGGCCTAAGGGCTTGGCTGCCGACCTGAATTAAGAAGACGTCCAAGGACGGATGGTCCCATCCAGGCTCTGCCTGGGTGGGATCGTCTGTTTTTGGCACAGGTCAATCGCCTGTGGGCGCCGTAAGTATCTGGAATTATGGACCCTTTGCGGGCCTCAAGGTTGCTGATAGGTTAATGGAGAAAAGTCGAGGACGAGGCCGACCATGTCAGAGCCCGAGACCAGCGGGACCCATCCCGGCCAGCCGCGCCCGGTGCGGCTGCGCGATGCGCTGCTGCGCGCGCGGATCGAGGCCGCCGACCGAACTGGCGTCGTCGTCGATCTCCGGGACGCCGAGGTGGCGCGGCTCGAGATCCTCAACGACGCGCTCGATCCCCTGTTCGCGCAGGTGCCTGACAGGATCGATCTGTTCGATCGCGGCATCAGCCAGGGCGATACGCCCAGACTCTGGATCGACGTCGTCGCCCACATCGTGATGGGGCGCGACAAGCGGATGTACCGCTTCGTTCAGGACACACGCTTTGGCCGCATCGTGCTCGCCGAATCGCACGACACCACTGTGATCGTCGAGGCCGTCACCGACTATGTCGCGCGCCGCATGGTCGAGCGCGAGCATGCGATGGTGGTCCCGCCCGAACCGAAGCCCGCGGTCGCGCCTCCGCCGCGCCGCTCGCGCCTGTGGCCGTTCGTCTTCGGCTTCGTGCTCGGCGCCGCCGCCTTGTTCGGCCTCGCCGTGCTGGCGGCCTTGCGGAGCTGGTGAGGTATTCTCCGCCGTCATTCCGGGGCGCGCCAAAGGCGCGAGCCCGGAATCCATTCATCCACCAATTCTGCGGCCCGATGGATTCCGGGCTCGCGCATCGCGCGTCCCGGAATGACATCGAACTAGATCAGCCTCACATGCTTGATCTGCCCCATCTGAAATCCCGCCCCGAGGCTCCGTACCGTTTGCTCGCAGCGCCAGCCGGCATTGTCCTTCTCGATTCTGAAAAGATTATAGGCCGCCGCCGGGTAGCGCCCGTGCGCGAGCGCGGAGGCCGAGGGCACGCCGAGCGCGGGAATGTTGCCGTTGGGACCCTCGAACCACATCGTCGAATGAATGTGGTCGTGCCCGTGCAGGATCAGTTCGACGCCGTGGCGCTTGAGCAGCGCCAGCAGCGCGGCCGAATCTGTCATCCGCTTCTGCCGTGCATCGGACTTCAGGGGATGGTGCACCAGGAGCACGCGGAAGACGTCCTCGGCCGCGAGCCGTTCGAGCATTGCTGCAAGAGAGTCGAGTTGATCGCGCCCGAGCGTGCCCGTCGCCATCAGCGGCAGGGTCGGCACCGCCGTGGACAGGCTGATCAGCGCGAGCGGCCCGCGCCGGCGCACGGATGGAAAGCCGATGCCGCCGTCGTCGCCGGCGAGATAGGGCGCAAACGTCTCGCCGAAACGATGCGAGGTGGCGCGGACATAGGCGTCGTGATTGCCGGGAATCGCGGTGACGCGGTCGGGCGGGCCGACGCCCTCGAGCCAGGCGCGGGCAGGGGCGAACTCGGCTTCCAGCGCGAGGTTGACGAGATCGCCCGTCACCGCGATGTGGTCGGGCGCCTGCGCCTTCATGTCGGCGACCAGCGCATCGAGCACCTCGCGACGCTGGTACTTGTGGCGGTTGCGCGTCCAGTTGACGTAGCCGAGCACGCGCTTGCCGGCGAGCTCGATCAGCCGCGGTTTCGGCAAGGGCGCTAGATGCGGATCGGACAGATGGGCGAGCGTGAAGGGGGCCAGCGTGTTGGGAGTCATGGCGTGCGATTGCCTCGCTATTGCTCCGTTGTAATGGCAAGGTCGCGGGGACTGTGCAAGCGGGGCCGGGACAGCGGCCTCAAGGAAGCCTGATGGGAGATGGTCTGGACCGTATTCGACGAAAATTCGAGCCGCTGCTGCGGCGAGTCTTCCACGCCTATTTCCTCATCGTTCGCGGTATGACGCTCGGCGTCCGCGCCGTGGTGCTGGATGCCGAGAATCGGGTGTTTCTGGTCAGGCACAGCTACGTCAGCGGCTGGTACCTGCCCGGCGGCGGCGTCGACCACGGCGAGACCATGGAGCAGGCGATGCGGCGCGAGCTCAAGGAGGAGGGCGATATCGACCTCACTGGCGAGGCCGTGCTGCATGGCATCTTCCTCAACAGCCACGTTTCCCGCCGCGACCACGTCGCGGTCTACGTCGTCAGGCAGTTCAGGCAGGACCGCCTGCCCGAGGCCAACCGCGAGATCGTCGAATGCGGGTTCTTCGCTGTCACGGCGCTGCCCGACGGCACCACGCGAGGGACGCGGCTGCGGATCGCCGAAGTGCTGGACGGCCGGCCAATGGTTGCGACGTGGCGCTGAGGACGGCCTGTGCGAGTGCGTCAGAAGTTGGAGTTGAACGAATGCAAGCCGAGGGTTTCAGAACACCTCTCCCGTCGACCTTGAAAAGGAGCTGAGCGCCTTGTTGCCCGATGGACCGCGCTGCGTTCAGGTGCTATCCCGCGAATTGACATGACCGATCTCTCACTGACCATCCTCCCCGAGGCCGCTGGCGATGCCCAATCGATCGAGCGGCTGCACGAACGCACCTTCGGTCCCGGCCGCTTCGTGCTCAGCGCCTACAGGATCCGCGAGCACGTCGACCATCTGCTCGAATTGTCCTTCACCGCGCGCATCGGCACGCTGCTGGTCGGCTCGGTCAGGCAATTGCCGGTCCTGGTCGGCGAGACGTCGGCGCTGCTGCTCGGCCCGCTGACGGTCGAGCCGCCATTCCGCGGCCGCGGTGTCGGCCGTCTGCTGATGGAGCGCGCGCTAAAGGATGCGAAGGCGAAAGGTCACCGCCTCGTGCTGCTGGTCGGCGACGAGCCCTATTACAGCCGCGTCGGCTTCAAGCCGGTCCCGAAGGGCCGCGTCACCATGCCCGGCCCGGTCGACGCCGCCCGCATCCTGATGTTCGAGCTCGTCGACGGCGCCTTCGAAGGCGTGTCGGGCCCGGTCGGCCCGGACTGGAGCAAGGCGCGGAAGTAGTTCGGGTTACCACTCTGTGCACTACGAGACGACAGCGGCTCCGCAATGACGGGGTGAGAAAGCCGGTGTGCCGGGGCCCCCTGGCCCCGACGCACCCAAGATCAGAACTTGAAGTTCGCGAATGCGCGCACGCCGATGCCGGGCATCAGCACCTCGTCCTTGGTATAGGACACCGAGTTGCGGATGTTCTCGTTGAGGAGATTGTTGCCGACGATGCCGGCCATCATCTCGCGCGCGCCGAACCAGTTGCGGTCGAGCTTGGTCTTGTAGCTGACCTCGGCCTTCAACAGATTGTAGCCCGCCGTCGGCGTCTCCGCGATCAATGCGACGTTGTTCTGCGCGAAGGCGTGTAACAGGTTGACGCGCATCAGCCAGTTGTCGTCGCGCCAAAATACGCCGCCGCCCATTCGCATGGGGGGAATGCGCGGCACGTTGGTGCCGTCGCTGAAGGTGGCGCGGACGAAGTCGAGCTGATTCTCGATACCCCAGATGCCACCCTGGAACGCGCCGACGTCGAGCTGCGACTGGAATTCGCCGCCGCGGAAATTGGCATTGCGCTGCGAGTAGACCGCCTGGTTCAGCTCGGCGCCCGGCGTGCCGCAGGAGGCAAAGTCGTCATCGCAGGACACGCCGGTGAGGCGGCGATAGATGAAATTGTCGAAATGCGTGTAGTAAACGGTTGCCTCGAAGCGGAACGGCCCCGTCGCCCTGCGCACGCCGAGCTCGACCGATTTCGCGGTCTCGATGGTGAGGTTGGGATTGCCGATGTCGAAGGTCGCGGTCGCGTCATGGCCGCCGCGCGAGAACAGCTCGGCCGCCTTCGGCGCGCGCTCGACATATTGCGCGGTGATGCTGCCGACCATGCCGCCCGGCAGATCCTGCAGCAGGCCGATGCTGCCGCTCTTGGGCGTGAAGGACGGATTGCGCGCGATCGCCGCCTGCGGCGTGCCGTCGGGCAAATAATCGGCCGGGAAGTCCGGCGTCGTGCCGTGCAGCTCGACATGCTCGATGCGGCCGGCGATCTGCGCCCGCGTCGCCTCCGTGAACTTGACCTCGTTGAAGGCGTAGCCGGCGACGCGCGTGCTGTTGTTAGGGTCCCACAGGCCGTTGAACAGCGTGCCGGGATTGTCCGGGCTCGGCGCGCTCAATTCCTGATGCCCGACCTGGAAGCCCAGCGCCGTCGTCACTTCGGCGAAGCGCGCATTGAACGGCATCAGCTGCACCTCGGTGCGGATTTCCTGCTCCTTGTTGGTGAAGGTCTGCCTGATGCCGTCGCTGTTGAGGTCGGCGGGATCGGCAAGGCCGATCTCGTTGTGGCGGTAGTCGGTCGCGCCGGCCCAGAAGCGGACGGTGTCGATCGCGACGGCGTCGGGATGGTACTCGCCCTTGACGTTGATCTTGGTCTGGTGGCCGTCGATCCGCGTGCGGTGGTCGGCGCCGTCGATGCCGGGGATGTGGTAGAGCGAATCGTTCTGCGTGATCGACGCGCCGATATAGCCGCCCTGGAAGAAGTAGGAGCCGCCGATCGAGGCGCCGTCCGAGCGCGTCGCCGAGTTGGGCTGACGGCCGTTCACGGGGCGCGATTGATCGTTCAGATAGGGATAGCCCGGAATCGAATAGTCCGAGGTCGTGCGGCCATAGGCGTCGGCGTGGAACGCAAAATTGCCGCCGCCGGTGTCGAGCAGTACGCCGCTTTCCACGCCACGGTCGACCGAAGAGAACGCGGTACGGGTCTCGGCGGTGACGCAAGGCGATGTCGCTGCGCTCGCGAGCGGCGCCTTGGTCGGCAGGCCGTAAGCCTGGAATGACGGCGCGCAGTTCGGCACCGCATCCGGAATCCGGTTGTTGGTGGCGCTGACGACGCCGCCGATCAAGGTGGAGCCGTAGCGCAACGCGGCAGGCCCGCGCACCACTTCGATCTGGTTGGTCGCCAGCGGATCGATCGGAACGAAATGATCCTCGCCAAGATCGGACGCACCGCTCGAATTGGTGCCGTTCTCGACGATGCCGACGCGGTTGACGTCGAGACCCCGGATGATCGGCCGGCTGGAGGCGCCGGGCGCGAAGCTCGAGCCGGTGATGCCCGGCTTGGAGAACAGCAGATCGCCGAGCTGGCCGCCGCCCTCGCGGCGGATCTCCTCGTTCGGCACCACCGTGACCGTCGCGAACTGGTTGGTCACAATAGGCAGCACGCCCTGCTGAGGCGCGGCGGGCACGGCGGCTGCCGGCTCTGCTTCCGCCGCTTGTTGGCGGCTGCGCACCCGCGCGGTCCGCGTGCCGCGGCCGGGGTTGCGCGACGGCACCACCGCTCTGCGCACGATAGGGCTCGGCGCCGTCACGGTGACGGCGGGGATCTCGGTCGACGATTTGTCTTGCGCAGGCGTTTGGGCGAAAGCGGGCGTGGCGGCGGCGCCGAGCAGGAGCAGGCTCGCTCCGCCAAGACGCTGCGCGCGTCGCAATTTGAATGACATGGTCCTGATTCCAGTCAGGCGCCGTCCGCATGATTGTGTGCTGATCGGAGGCGGCCTGCCGTCGCGGCGCGACGGAATTCGACTTCAACGTCTCCCGGGCATTTGCCGATGCGCGGCGAGCCCGGGCGTGATCAAGCGATGTTGAAAGTCAGGACGCGGGAGGGGCGCGCGGTTGGAACGCCGTGCCGGCCGATTTCAGATGGAGAAATTCGGCATCAGTGGTGCGGTGGAGCAGCTCGATCGCCTGCGGCAGCAGCAGCACCGGCGGCGTCGCCGATATGACGGTGCCCGCCATCGCGACGACCGCGCAGATCGCGCAATTGTCCTCGCCTTGATGCTCGCGGTCGGGAGCGGCGGGCGATTGCTTCTGGACCGCGGCGCGGTCGACCGCAGCAACGCCGTTGGCGCCGTCGGTCTGCTGGAGCGAGGATTGGGTGAGCGGCGCGGCCTGCGCGAACCAGTGGCTGTGCCCGAACGTCAGCGCGAACTGCACCAGCATCGCGAACAACGCGAGCCGGGCGCAGTGCCTGATATTCGACCGGAACCACTTCATCTGGAAACGCCACCCCCACGTCGCGAGGCGCCAATCCCTGACGTCGCGATGTTATAATGTAACATCGCAGGAACGGTCAGCTTATGTCAACGGCGGTCGGGCGATCTCGCGCGGGTGGCCGCGCGATGTGTCGTTCGGGCAACTAGAGTGGGATGAGCTTTGGTTGAATGGTGCGCACCCAGAACTCGAAACACCTCTCCCCGTCGGGGGGAGGTGAACCGTAGCCGATTGGATCAACGCCCCTCGCGGACCCAGGTCGCCGCAAACGCGCCGAGCAGCAGCAGCAGGCCGATCAGGCCGGCGAAGATCGGCAGCACGCCGACGCCCTTGACGACGCTGGCGTCGCGCATCCGCACCCCCATCCAGCCGTCGCCGGCAAAGACGCTGGCCGAGCGCACCGGCAGGATGCGCGGCAGCTCGACGTCGGCGCCGCTCGCCACGCGCACGGCGTTGCCGCCGGTCGCCTGCGTCAGCGGCCTCAATGTATCGACGGTGGAGGTGACTTCCGAAAACTCCTTCGGATTGGTCGGGCCGACATTGATCAACGCCTTCAGCGTGCCGTCGGTAGCCTGCCACAGGCCGAGCTCGCTCGCGGGAAGGCTGGCGCGCCATTCGCCGGGATCGCCGGGGCTCAGCGTCAGATCCTGCGACGCGCCGGACGGCGAGGTTACGCTCACCGGCTGGACGCTGTCGGCCATGGTCTGACGCACCACGACGAGGTTCTTGCCCTGCACCTGCAGACGCAGCGCCTCCTCGTCGAGGTCCGGCTGCTTCATCAGCCAGTGCGACATCCGCCTGAGCAGGTCCAGGTGCGGGCCGCCGCCCTCATAGCCGCGCGCCCACAGCCAGATGTGGTCGGAAAGCAGAAGCGCGACGCGGCCCTCGCCGAAGCGCGACAGGAACAGAAGCGGCTTGCCGTCGGCCCCCGTCATCACCGGCGGGTTGACGGAATTGCGGGTGTCGACGGTGCGGAAGAAACGGCTCCAGCGCGGCGGCTCGCTGGCGGAGCCCTCCAGGGCGCGCGTGACGGGGTGGCGTTTGCCGATGTCGGACAGATGCGCATAGAACGGTTTTTCCGTCACGCCGACCGGCTCGGCCGGCAGCACCGAATCCAGCGGCGTGCGCCAGATGCTGGTGTTGGAGGCGTAGTCGGGGCCGGCCGAGACCAGCACCGCGCCGCCGCCGCGCACATAGCGCGCGATGTTGTCGAAATAGGCGATCGGCAGCACGCCCTGGCGGGCGTAGCGATCGAAGATGATCAGCTGGAATTCGTTGATCTTCTGCTGGAACAGCTCGCGGGTCGGAAACGCGATCAGCGACAATTCGTTGATCGGCGTGCCGTCCTGCTTCTCCGGCGGACGCAGAATGGTGAAATGCACGAGGTCGACGCTGGCGTCGGACTTGAGCAGATTGCGCCAGGTCCGCTCGCCCGAATGCGGCTCGCCCGAGACCAGCAGCACGCGCAGCTTGTCGCGCACGCCGTCGATGGCGACGACGGCGCGGTTGTTCACCGGCGTCAGCTCTCTCTCGAGCGGCGAGGCCTCGATCTCGACGATGTTCGGGCCGGCATGCTTGATGTCGACGTCGACGCTCGCAGCCTGGCCGCTCGAGAGCGTGCGCTCGTTGATGACCTCGCCGTCCCTGCGGATCGTGACCTTGGCGCGCTCGCCCGTGACGCCCTGGTCGTCGAGGCGGTAGCTGATGGTCTGGGTCTGGCCGACGATGCCAAAGCGCGGAGCGGCCGTGATCGCGATGCGGCGGTCGCGCTCGTCCTTCTGGCCGGTGATCAGCGCATGCACCGGCGCCTGGAAGCCAAGCGCCGTGGCGCTGGCCGGAATGTCGTGGACGCGGCCGTCGGTGATCAGGAACGCGCCGGCGACCCGGTCGACCGGCACGTCCGACAAGACCGAGGCGAGGGCGCCGAACAGCTTGGTGCCGTCGGTCTCGCCGTCGGCCTGTCCGGCCTCAACGACACGGACTTCGAGCCCCTTGACCTTCTTCAGGCTGTCGACCAGCGCTTCCTGCGCTTGCGCAGCCTCCCGATTGCGGTTGCCGAAATTCTGGCTCGGGCTCTTGTCGACGACGACAGCCGCGACCGAGGTGAGGGGATCACGGTCCTCGCGGGTGAAGGAGGGATTGGCGAGCGCGAGCAGGAACAGCGCCAGCGCGGCCACGCGCACGGCGGCGCCGCGCGCGCGCGCGACCAGCAGCACGATCGCGATGACGACGATCGCGGCGAGCGCGATCCACAGCACGATCGCGGGGACAAGCGGCGTGAATGCGATGCCGTAATTCATCTCAATCCTATTGCCCCAGCCGTTCGATCAGGGCCGGTGCGTGCACCTGGTCGGCCTTGTAGTTGCCGGTCAGCGTGTACATCACGATGTTGGCGCCGGCGCGGTAGGCGAATTCGCGCTGGCGGGTGTCGCCGCCGGTCACCGGCAGCATGGCCTGGCCGTCGGGCCGCACCGCCCAGGCGCCGGCAAGATCGTTCGAGGTGATGATGATCGGCGAGACGCCGTCGCCACCGCGCGCCGGCCGCTGCGCGCTGTCCTCGTCCTCGTCGCGCGGCAGGGTCTCGACCCAGGTCTGGCCGGTGACGAAGCGACCGGGGAAGTCGCGCAGCAGGTAGAAGGTCTTGGTCAGCACGTGCTCGCGCGGCACCGGCTCGAGTTCGGGCACGTCGAGCGACGACAGGATCTCGCGCAGCGTTTGCATGCCCGGGGTCTGCGCGGCGCCGTTGGCGCCCGGCGGCGCTTCGATCGCGTCGCGGGTGTCGAACAGCACGGTGCCGCCCTGCTTCATGTAGGCGTCGATCTTGTTGATGGCGTCCTGCGGCGGCTTGGGCGCGCCCGGCACGATCGGCCAGTAGATCAGCGGGAAGAAGGCGAGTTCGTCGCGCGCGGGGTCGATGCCGACGGGATCGCCGGCCTCGAGCGCAGTGCGCTGCGCCAGGAACAGCGTCAGTCCGGACATGCCGGCCCTGACGATGGAATCGACGTCGGCATTGCCTGTGACGACATAGGCGAGGCGGGTCTGCGACGTCGCCTTCATCGCGAAATCGTCCGCGGCGCTGTCGGCGCGTGACGGCGCGGGCGAGAGCGAGGCGAACAGCAGGCCAAGCACGATCATCGCGGGCGCGGCGCGGCGGCGCAGCAGCGCGGCGATCCCGCCGCCGAGCACCGCGACGATGATGGCGTCGATCAGGAACAGCGCGAGCGCCGTCGACAGCAGCCAGCCGCGCAGGTCCCGCGGCTCGGCATTGGTGTAGGTGGCGTGCCGGGCGCGCAGGCTCGTGGTGTTCAGCGCGGCGATGCGGTCGGCGCTGGCAAGCGTGTTCACGGCAAGCGGTCCTTCGGCCGGGCCATAGAAGCCCGGCGGATGATCCGACGTGGCGCGGTCGCGGTAATCCGCGGGCAGCGGCTTTGCGGTCGCCGGCGGCGGGCCGAAGGCGCCAAAACCGTCGAGAATGTGCAGCGGCGCCACCGTCTCGGTGGTCGCTTCGCTGGCAACGCCTGGGCCTGGCTTTGACGTGTAGCCCGACATGTCGACGACCCGCCGGAGCATTTCGACGAAGGTGCCCGACATCGGCAGATCCGACCAGCGCATGTCGGCGCTGACGTGGAACAGGCTGACGAGGCCCTTGCCGCGATGCTCGCCGGTGACCAGCGGCGTGCCGTCTTCCAGCGAGGCCCAGCTCTTGGTGGCGAGCACGGCATCGGGCTCGGCCAGCACCTGGCGGCTCACGGTGACATCCTTGGGAACGGCGACGCCGGCAAATGGGCCGTCGGCCGCGAAGGTCGCAAGATGCTGCGGCTTCTCCCAGGTCAGGCTGCCGCCGAGCGTGCGGCCGCCCTTGCGCAGCTTGACCGGCACGAGATCGTCCTCGGCCTGCGCCAGCCGGGGGCCGGCGAAGCGCACCAGCACGCCGCCCTGGTCGACCCAGGCATTGAGGCGCTCGCGCAGCTCCGGCGCGATGGTGCCGACATCAGCAAGGATGATCATCGGCAGTTTCTGGTCCAAAAATTGTGTGATGCCCTGCTGCGGCGAGCCCTTGTCGGCGAGCCTGACGTCGGCGAACGGCGCCAGCGCGCGGGTGAGATAGAAGGTCGGCGCCAGCAGCGGCTGCGCGGTCTCGCTGGTCGCACCCGAGACGATGCCGATGGCGCGGCGGCGCCAGCGCTTGTCGAGCAGCTGCACCGCGCCGGCGGAGCGCTCGCCCGAGATCTCGAGCCGCGTGATGTCGTTGCGCAGCTCGACCGGCAGATCGAACGCCGCGTCGGTCTCCTTGTCCTGCGGACCGAACGTATAGCGGGCCTCTCCGATCGGCGAGGCCTTCTGGTCCAGCGCGCGCACGGTGCCCATGGCGATGCCGCTGTCGGTGCGCAGCACCTTCACCGTCATCTTCGCCGCGGCGTTCTCGGCCGCGACCAGCGCCAGCGGCGAGGAGGTGCCGCCTTCGAACACGATCAGGCTGCGATCGCCGATGGTCTTGCCGAGGCCAGCGACGAAGTCCTCGCCGCGGCCGGTGTCGACGCCGTCGGACAGCCAGGCGATCTCGCAGTCGCCGGTGGCTTTCAGGAAGCGGTCGACCGCGGCCAGCGTCTCGACGCGGTCGATCGAATAGGGCTTTGGCGCGAGCTGCCGCAGCGCGACGCGCGCCGCGCCCGCCGGCATCAGGGTGATGTCGCGGTTCGGCTCGGATAGCGGCACCAGCGCGATGGCGCGGCGGTCGTTTTCGGCATTGGCGATCAGCTCGTCGGCGGCCCTGATCCTGACGTCCCAGTGCGACGCGGCGCTCCAGCCGTCGTCGAGCATGATCATCAGCGGCGCCTTGCTGTCGGCTGCGCCTGTTTGCGGATTCCAGATCGGGCCGGCGGCCGCGAAAATGACGAGAGCCGCAGCGAGGAGACGCAACGCGGTCAGCCACCACGGCGTCCGCGAGGGCGTCTCCTCCCGCGGCGCGATGTCGAACAGCAGGCGCGTCGGCGGAAACTCGATGCGGCGCGGCCGCGGCGGCATCACGCGTAAGAGCCACCACAGCACGGGCAGGCTGACGAGGCCGATCAGGAGCAGCGGTTCGGTGAAGGCGAGCGGCAGTCCCATCATGCGGCCGGCCCCACCTTGATCGTCGTGGTGCGGGCGCCCGACTTGCTCACCTGCATGCCGGCATGCAGGAACAGCAGCAGTTCGGCGGCGGAGCGGTCGGTGGCGTGCGTGGTGAACAGCCAGTCCAGCTTATTGGTCTCGGCGCGGATCTGGTCGCGGTGCAGCGCGAGCCGCGCGGTGTAATCCTGCGCCCAGCTCTCGGCGCGGCCGGCGGTGATCACGCCGAAGCCTTCCGGCTCGACGAACTCGACGCGGCCGGAATAGGGGAACGATTCTTCGGCGGGATCGACGATTTGCACCATGGCGCCATGCGCGCCGGAGCCGGAGAGGCCCGTGAGCGTCGTCTTGATCTCCGCGATCGGCGACCAGAAATCCGACAGCACGATGATCTCGGCCAGCGCCGCCGGCACAAAGGACGGTGGCAGGCTGAGGCGGTCGGCATCGTCATGCAGCATCGCCTGCGCCATCTTGTCGATCACGCTGCGGCTCGCGGTCGGCGCCATCAGGCCGGGAATGCCGACGCGCTCGCCGCCGGACACCAGCAGTTCGGCCAGCGCGAAGGCGACGATCAGCGTGCGCTCGAGCTTGGACTCGCGCGCGGTCTTCGAGGCGAACGCCATCGACGGCGAGCGGTCCGGCCAGATCCATACCGTGTGCGAGGCTTCCCATTCGAGCTCGCGGACATAGAGATGGTCGTCGCGCGCCGAGCGGCGCCAGTCGACGTTCTGCGCCGGCTCGCCGGAGACGAAGCGTCGGTATTGCCAGAAATTCTCGCCGGAGCCGGCGCGGCGGCGGCCGTGCAGGCCGTGGATGACGTTGGCGGCTATACGGCGGGCCTCGAGCACCAGGCGCGGCAAGGAAGCTGCGAGCGTGCGGCTTTCGCCATCGGCACGTCGGATCGCGATGATCTCCTTCGCTGTGTGCCCGTTCTCCGCTACCATCAACCGATCCGTGTCTTCAATTGCCGGATCACGTCCGGAATCGTGCGGCCCTCGGCGCGCGCCTGGAACGTCAGCGCCATGCGGTGCTTCAGCACGGGCTCGGCGAGGTCGAGCACGTCGTCGACCGACGGCGCCAGGCGTCCGTCGATCAGCGCGCGCGCGCGCACGGCCAGCATCAAGGATTGGCTGGCGCGCGGGCCGGGGCCCCAGGCGATGAACTTGCCGGCTTCGCCGGCGTCCGGACCGGGACGGGCCGAGCGCACCAGCGACAGGATCGCCTCGACGACGGAATCGCCGACCGGCAGGCGCCGGATCAGCCGCTGCGCCGTGATCAGCGCGTCCGCGGTCATCGAACCCCTCGCCAGCGTCTCCTCGGCGCCGGTGGTCTCGAACAGGATGCGGCGTTCGGCGTCGCGATCGGGATAGTCGACGTCGATCTCCATCAGGAAACG
Source organism: Bradyrhizobium sp. CCBAU 25360 (assembly GCF_028128695.1). Lineage (NCBI taxonomy): Bacteria > Pseudomonadati > Pseudomonadota > Alphaproteobacteria > Hyphomicrobiales > Nitrobacteraceae > Bradyrhizobium > Bradyrhizobium sp. CCBAU 25360. Next base: position 393,458 of record NZ_LBJA01000043.1, on the reverse strand, counting down.
GTCGAGCTGCGCTTCGGGCAGCGGATAGGTGCCTTCCTGCTCCAGCGGGTTTTGCGTCGCGAGCACGTGGAAAGGCTTCGGCAGATCGTGGCGCGCGCCGGCCACGGTGATGTGCTGCTCCTGCATCGCCTGCAGCAGCGCCGATTGCGTGCGCGGGCTGGCGCGGTTGATCTCGTCCGCCATCAAGAGCTGCGCGAACACCGGACCTGCGATGAAGCGGAAGGCGCGCCTCCCCGCGGTGCTCTCATCCAGCACCTCGGCGCCGAGAATGTCCGACGGCATCAGATCGGGCGTGAACTGGATGCGCTTGGCATCGAGACCGAGCGTCACGCCGAGCGTCTCGACCAGCTTGGTTTTGGCAAGGCCGGGCACGCCGATCAGCAGCGCATGGCCGCCGGAGAGGATGGTGACCAGCGTGTTCTCGATCACGCGATCCTGGCCGAAGATGACGGACGCGATCGCATCCTTCGCCGCGCGAATCTGGCTCGACACCTGCTCGGCCGAACGAACGATCCCGTCCTCGAGTTTCTCGACACTCTCCGCCATCCGTTTAGCTCCTTCAGCCTGCCACGCGGCTTGCTTGCGCCGTCACGTCACCACGTCACGGATCATCACGTCAGATCATCACGTCAACTCATGGGCCTATGCTAGACTTGCAGGAAGGCCATGTATTCGTTGAATTAACCTATCCCCACCTTATCGGCTTCGGGTTATGTACGGCATCACGAAGTGGCGACCTCCCCCACCGGACTAATCCGGGGTGGAACCGTGCACCCGATTACAACGTAGACGTACAAGTCAGACTTGCACCAATCGTGCCAAAGGACAAAGTCAGGGCAAACCATGGCGAACCAAGGGCAGAGCGCCGATCGCGGTCTTGAGGGGCTGACTGCCGCCGCCAAAAGTGCTGCCAATGCCGAAGGCGCCAAGAGGGGGCTGCCTCCGGTGCATCTGTGGAATCCGCCGTTTTGCGGCGATCTCGACATCCGAATCGCCTCCGATGGTACTTGGTTCTACTTGGGGACGCCAATCGGGCGCCCCGCTCTGGTGCGGCTGTTCTCGACCATCCTCAAGCGCGAGGGCGACAAGCATTTCCTGGTCACGCCGGTGGAGAAGGTCGGCATCCGGGTCGACGACGCGCCCTTCATGGCGGTCGAGATGCAGAAGGACGGCGAGGGCAACCATCGCGTGCTGCGCTTCCGCACCAATGTCGACGACTGGGTCACCTGCGATGCCACGCACCGGCTGCGTTTCGAGCAGGCCAGGGACGGCGGGCTGACGCCGTATCTGCACGTTCGCGCCGAGCTCTGGGCCAAGGTCACAAGGGCGCTCTATTACGATCTGGTTGACATGGGCGAGGAGCGGATGGTCGATGGCCAGCCGATGTTCGGCGTCGAATCGGCTGGCGAATTCTTCGCCATGGCCGATGCGGAGCAGGTGAGGGCCGCGCTTTGAACAAGCCTATCTTGAAGAGCGATCCTGTCGCCGCCGGCGCGGCGGATTTCTTCGCCCGCTCCAGGGCGAAGCTCGGCTTCGACGTTCCGCTCGGCCTCTACGATCCGAACATCATTCCCGCCTCGGGCGATCCCGGCACCGACAAGATGCTCGAGATCGTCGCGCGCGAGCAGCCGGTGCGCCCCGCGGCGGTCCTGATCGCGGTGGTCGATCATCCCGAGCCGACCATCTTGCTGACGCAGCGCTCGGCGCATCTCAACGACCATGCCGGCCAGATCGCTTTCCCCGGCGGCAAGATCGACGCCACCGACGCCTCGCCGCTGGATGCGGCGCTGCGCGAGGCCGAGGAGGAGGTCGGGCTGTCCAGAGACTTCGTCGAGCCGATCGGTTATCTCGATCTCTACGGCACCGCCTTCGGCTTCCGCATCCTGCCGACGGTCGCCAGGGTCAGGCCCGGCTTCGAGCTCACCATCAACCATTCCGAGGTTGATGATGCGTTCGAGGTGCCGCTATCCTTCCTGATGAACCCGGTGAACCACCAGGTGCACAGCAAGGAATTCCGCGGCATGGAGCGGTTCTACTACGCGATGCCGTTCGCGGAACGCTACATCTGGGGTGCGACGGCCGGCATGCTGCGTGTGCTGTATGAGCGGATCTATTCATCATGATCCGGCCGGTTCTGACCGAGATCGGAATCTTCCTCATTCCCTTTGCCGTCTACGCGTTGTTCCTGGCCGCGACGCGGTCCGGCCTGTTCGCGCGTTCCTCCTGGCCGGTCGCGGTCGTCGCGCGTCTTGCGCTGGCGGCGATCGTGCTGGTCATTGCGGGCCTGATCGGACTTGCGCACTTCTCCGGCGCCGCTCCGGATTCGACTTACGTTCCCGCCCATATCGAGAACGGCCGGCTGGTGCCGGGCGTGGAAAAATAGGGGCCGCACGATGAGCGCGGAGCCGATCCTTGCCCCGATTCTTGCCGATGCGCCCTGGCTGACCGCAGGCGGGACCGCGCGCGTCCTGCAATTGCTCAACGTCGACGGCGAGGAAGCGCGCGTGGTCGGCGGCGCCGTACGCAACGCGCTGCTCGGTCTTCAGCCCGGCGACATCGACATCGCGACCACCGCGCGGCCGGAGGAGGTGATCCGGCGCGCCAAGGCCGCCGGCATCAAGAGCGTGCCGACCGGCATCGACCACGGCACCGTCACGTTGGTGATCGACAGCCACCCCTATGAAGTCACGACCCTGCGCGAGGACACCGAAACCTTCGGCCGCAAGGCCAAGGTCGCGTTCGGCCGCGACTGGGTCAAGGACGCCGAGCGGCGCGACTTCACCATGAACGGCCTGTCGGTCGATGCGCGCGGCGTCGTCTACGACCATGTCGGCGGCATCGCGGATGCCAAAGCGCGCCGCGTGCGCTTCATCGGCGATCCCGACCAGCGCATCACTGAAGATTATTTGCGCATCCTGCGCTTCTTCCGCATCCACGCCGCCTTTGGTGCCGGCGATCCCGACCGCGACGGCTATCTCGCCTGCATCCGGGGGCGTGCGGGTCTTGCCAGCCTCTCGGCCGAGCGGGTGCGCATGGAGATGCTGAAGCTGCTGGTGGCCGGCGGCGCATCCGCGGCCGTGCTGGCCATGGCCGAGGGCGGATTGCTGCAAGCGCTGATCGGCGGCGTTGCCTATACCGGGCCGCTGTCGGCGATGATCGCGATCGAGCACGAGCTCGGCCTCATCGCCAGCAGCACGCGGCGCCTCGCCGCGCTGACTGTCGCCGTGACCGAGGATGCCAAGCGCGTCGCCGCGCGTCTGCGGCTCTCCAATGCCGAGACCAAGGCACTGGATTCGATGGGCCACCGCTGGTGGCGCTTCGCCGCCAAGGATGAGGCCAATGCACGGCGGCTGCTCTATCGGCTCGGCCCCGAGCGCTATCACGATCGTGTGTTGCTCGGCTGGGCGCGCGCCGGTGGCGACGTCACCTCGATGCGCTGGCGCGCTCTCGCCGAGCTGCCGCAGCGCTGGATTGCGCCGAAATTTCCGCTGAAGGCCGCCGACTTCATCGCGCGCGGTCTGGCCGAAGGACCAGCGCTCGGACATGTGTTGACGCTCGCCGAGGACGCTTGGCTTGCGGCGGATTTTCCCCTAGAGGAAGCCGCACTTGCTTCCATCGCCGATCAAGCTGCGGCACGCATCAGCCGCGACGAGAGAACGTGACCATCGTCTCAGGCTTCGCCGACATCTCGATCTTTCAGCTCCTGCTGGTGGCGTTGATGGCGTTGTTTGCTTCGATCATCGGTGGTCTCGCCGGCTACGGCACCGGCGCCCTGATGCCGCTGGTGCTGGTGCCGCTGGTCGGCGCCGAGCCGGTGGTGCCGATCATCGCGATCTCCGCCATCTTCACCAATTCCAGCCGAGCCGTTGCTTACTTGCGCTACGCCGACCGCCGCCGCGCGCTGATCGTGCTCGCCTGCGCCGCGCTGACGACCGCACTCGGCGCCTACGGCTATACGCGTCTCACCAATGCCGGCGCGGCGCTCGTGATCGGCACCATGCTGATCCTGAGCGTGCCGCTGCGCCGCGTCCTCCGCCGCCGAAAGGTCAAGATCGGCGACAGCGGCCTTGCCGCCGGGTCGGTCGGCTACGGCGTGCTGGTCGGCGGCACCTCGGGCTCAGGCGTGATCCTGCTGTCGCTGCTGATGGCCGCAGGCCTCGAAGGCGCCGCCGTGATCGCAACAGACGCGATGATCTCGCTCGGCACCGGCCTCATCAAGATCTCGGTGTTCGGCCTCGCCGGTGCCGTGACCGCGCAGGTGCTCGCCTTCGCGCTGCTGATCGGAGCGATCGCGATCCCCGGCGCGTTCCTGGCAAAGGCCTTCGTGGAGCGGATGCCGGTGCACATCCACACCGTGATCCTCGATGTCGCCGTGATCACCGGAGGGCTGGTGATGATCTCGGCGGCGGTGAGGCAACTGATCGGGTAGCTGCTTCCTTCAGTGCCGAGGACCCGTCTGAATATCGTTGAAGCTTGAACGCAACACCTTTCGCTTCATTGCGTTGACTCTGGACTTTGGCGTCACAATCCTGGTGGCAGACCTGGTTGGTAGCCAAGTGCCAGACCTGGAGATTAGGCTATGCCCAAGCAGTACGAGACGCCGGAGCAGCGGGAGAAGCGTGAACTCGACGAGGAACTCGATCGACAATTGCAGCAGACGTTTCCAGCCAGTGATCCGCTGAAAATCACCCGGAGTCCGAACAAACGAACCGCACCAAGGTTGGCTGCCCGCGACGCCGAACGACGACGCCGCTAGGTTCGGCGCCCCTCTCGGCCCTGTGAACGGCACGGGGATGAGCCACGGCACGCCTCACGCCTTCGGTTCGGACGCGACTGCCTCCTTCGCCATCCCGAGCTTGGGGCTGGCGGGGGGGACGACCAGGACGTCCACGTTGAGCGAGCGCAGGACTTCCTCCGTTACGCTCCCGATCAACGCCCGAAGCAATCCGGATCGGCCGTGCGTACCCATCACGAGCATGTCGGGCCGCTTCTCCTCGACGGCACGGGTGATGATCTGCATGGGTCCGCCTTCGCCGACGCGAAGAGACCATCGTCGCGTGCCGAACTCGTTGGTCACCAGAAAACTGGTCAGTTCCTCCATTGCCCTGTGACGTTCGCTCTCGACATATCCGGTGATGACGGCCGAGCTAGCCCCAGAGCTGATCAATCGCGTCTTGGCCATCGGCGAGAAGGCGTGAAGAAGCGTCGCTCCGCCTTGTTCCAGAAGTCCGGTGGACAGGCCGATGCGGATTGCTTCAGCCGATGTTTCTGACATGTCGACCGGCACCAGAACCCGTTCATAGCGCCGCTGGGCCTCGTTGTTCACCATCAGCACGGGATATTTTCCACCGCGAATGACACGTTCGATGGTGGTCCCTGTAAAAATATCGCGCAAAAATTGCTTGCGATGGCCGCCCATCACGATGAGATCTGCGCCGACTGCTGCGGCCGCGCGCAATATCCCGTCGAAGGGATGGCCCTTGACGACGGTCGGATAGCAGCGAGCGTCATGCAGCTCGGGCATGGACCCGATCTGCTCCACCAGCACCCGCTGTGCCTCCCGCTCTTCCATGCGGACCAGATCGGCCGGCTGGTCTTCATCAACGACGTGAACAAGGTGCAGCTCGGCACGGCGGGAGCGAGCCAGAAGGCCAGCTTGCCGGAGCGCGCGATGGGAGCGCGTAGAGAAATCCGTCGCAGCGACGATGATCATGTCAGGACCCTCATATTGGCCAACGATGGCAAGTCGATTTCGTGCCAGCGGTGGAAATTCGATTGGCTTGGAAGCGGCTCATGCCCGCGAACGCGCGACGCGCCGCGAGAGGCGGAGCGCGGTAACGCGTCGCGGTAAAAAGCAAATGGTGTACACGGCGGCAGGGGGTGACAAAGCACCCTCCAAAGTCACCTTTTCGGATCGCGAGGAATCGGCGGCGGACGGCGCGCAAATGCCGCGCGGAATCCGTCGGGATCGCAAATCCAGATGAACATCATCCACGAGGTCAGGACGAGCAGCGCTGAAAATACCGACATGAGGAACTCCCGGCTTGGTTTGGAATCGTCGAGTTGCCGCACCCGGGCGATCCGCAATCGCCCGGGTCACCGGCCGATCTGCAGCCGGTTCCCCTGAATTCGATCTCGTGGCACTTTGGTCATCACGGCCTCTGTTTGGGATGCAGCCGATTTCCGAGCGGCATCCCGCATTGCTGGCGTGTCTGAAGCCTCGCCCCTCGGAAGCGCGGCGCGTGCCGAACGCGGAGCCAATTGCTCGGGTCGCACGGCCGGCTGAAGGTTGCGGCGAACTCGCGCGCAGCTCGGTATCATCCACGCGCTAGACGTAGGCATTCGCCGCGAGAATCAAATGCGACATTTAGCCGGCCTTGGCCGATCCGCAGAGCCGCCTGCAATCAGCGCGTGGTCGTTTGTGGCGCCGTGTGCTTTGTCCTAATTATTCTCTGGTTCGCGCGCTGGCGGACTTTGTTCGGCGGTATCGCGGAATCGGGCTGCGCCGACCAACACAGTCAGCGCGATAGGGGTGGTCACGACGCCAAGCCCTACAATCAGGATTTCGTGCAACACCGGTCTGCTCTGCAGGACCGAGAAGTAGACCATCGAAGCGGCCGCGATGAAGACGGTGCCGAGCGTCGTCCCCAGCGTCGGCGCATGGACCCGCTCGTAAAATGTGCCGAGACGCAACAGGCCGAGCGAACCGACAAGCGTGACGGCCGCGCCAGTGAGCAGAAGAACTGCCGTGAGAACCGCAGCCCAGGGCGGCAATTGTTCGATGCCGTTCATTCGATCACCTCGCCGCGGAGCAGAAACTTGGCCAGTGCAACCGTCGCGACGAAGCCGAACAGCGCCATGGCCAGAGCCGCCTCGAAATAAAGCGCTTCGCCGGATCGAATCCCGAACGTCAGAAGCAACAACATCGCGTTCACGGACAACGTGTCGAAGCCCAGGACGCGATCCTGTGCCCGCGGCCCTAGAAAGATGCGGAAGGCGCCGCAGCCGATCGCCAACCCGAGCAGCACTTGCGCGGCAACGAGCGAGTAGGTCAGCATGAGCTGGCTCATTCGAATATCTCCAGCAGATGGCGTTCGTAGCGGTCCTTGATCGTGCGGATCCACTCGTTTTCATCGACGAGGTCCAGAACATGGATCATCAACGAACCCTTCTGAGCGTCGAAATTCACCCACAGCGTTCCGGGGGTCGACGTGATGATGCAAGCCAATGAGGCCAACCCGTACGGGTTGCGCATGTCGAGGGGAATTTTCACGAAACCCGCCGTTCGCTGTCGGCGTCCAAAACCGAGAACGATTTGTCCAACCGCCAGATTGGAGCGGACGATGTCGACCGCGACCAGTCCCAACAGTCGCAGAATGACGCGGGGTCGTCTGACCAGCACGCTCGGTAACTCCAGCACGGTGAGAATCCGCCCGCCGACGAGCGCGACCATGCAGCCGAGGAGGATGTGCCCGAGCGTGGCTGCTTGATTGAGCAGCAGCCACAATGCGAGAAGGCAGAAGCTCACGATCGGAAAGGGCAGAAAGCGTGTCATTTGCCCTCCGCTTTTCGGCTGCCTTCGGGGGCGGCCTCCAGGACGTCGCTGACGTAGCCCGCCGGCGCGTGCAGAGATTGTGCCGTAGCCTGCATGAAACGGATCACGGGACCGGCCAGGACCGTTTGGGCGGCGCAGATGATCAGCAGGAACATGATCGGCGCCATCTCGATCACGCGCACGCGCGGCACGGTGCGATCGGGCGAGGCCCAGAAGATGCGGATTCCCGCGCGGGCGATCGCGACCAACGTCGCGAAACCAGAGAAGATCAGCACAACGAGGAGCGCCCATCCGCTGCCGGGAACGGCGCCGTTTTGATGCGTCTCTGTCGGATTGAGCGCCGCCGCGAGCAGCGCGAATTTAGCGATGAAGCCGGACAGCGGAGGCAGCCCGGCGATGACCAGCGCACAGCCGATGAAAGCGACGCCGAGTAAGCCCATCGTGGCTACGATGGCGGTGCCGACGTCCTCTTCCGCTTCGCCTGTCTCGTCCTCTTCTCCATAGGCTTCCCGGGTGACGGCGATCATGTCCGCTCCAGGTTCGCGGCCGCGTTCGATGAGCTCGACGAGAAGGAAGAAGGCGCTGATGCCGAGCGTCGAGCTGACCAGGTAAAAGAGCGCTGCACTGGTGATGCCGACCTGTCCCATCCCCGTGGCAGCGAGCACCGTTCCGGAGGATACGAGCACCGAAAAGCCGCCGAGGCGTGCGGTATCCTGCGATGCCAACGTGCCGATCGCTCCGAACAGGGTCGTCGCCAAGCCGCCCCACAATAACCAGTCGCTGCCGAAGCCGGCCGATGCGCCGGCGCCTTCGCCGAAAAGCAAAAGCGACAGACGCAGTAAGACATACACGCCGACCTTCGTCATGATCGCAAAGATCGACGCCACCGGCGGACTTGCGGCTGCGTAGGCCGTCGGGAGCCAGAAGCTCAGAGGCCACATTCCGGCCTTGAGCAGGAAGGCGACCGCCAGCACGCCCGCACCTGCTTCGAGCAAGCCCCGGCTCTCGGCGGCGATGGCGGGCACTCTTGCCGCGAGATCCGCCATGTTGAGCGTCCCGGTGACGCCGTAGATCAGGCTGACCCCGATCAGAAACAACAGCGACGCCGCCAGGTTCACGACGATGTAATGCAGCCCCGCCTTCACCCGTGCAATGCCGGAACCGTGCAGCAGAAGGCCGTATGATGCCGCCAGCAACAGCTCGAAGAACACGAACAGGTTGAAAAGATCGCCGGTGAGGAAGGCGCCGTTGAGGCCCATCAGCAGGAATTGAAACAGGGAATGGAAATGCGCGCCTGCCCGGTGCCAACGGGCAAGAGAGAACACCGCCGTGGCCAGCGCCAGGACGTTGGTCAGGAGCAGCATGAGGGCGGACAGCCGATCGAGAACGAGGACGATTCCGAACGGAGCAGGCCAATTGCCCAGACGGTAGACTTCCCTGGTTCCTGCACCGGACATTCCGAGCAAGATCACCGCGATGCAAACGAGTGCAACGGTTCCGGTGACATTGAGGCCTGCCACGATGGCTCGGTGTCTTTCTCCGTTGAGCAGCAGCATGCCGGCACCTGCCAGCAAAGGCAGGAGGATTGGCGCGATGACCAGACTTGCAGCGCCGCTCACGCTTCCGGCTCCTGACCGTCCACATGATCGGTCCGTGCCAGGCCGCGCGATGCGAGCAGAACCACCAGGAACAGAGCGGTGGTCGCGAAGCTGATGACGATTGCAGTCAGCACCAGCGCCTGCGGGAGCGGATCAGCATGCTTGGCGACATCGCCGATCTCCTTTGCGATAAGCACCGGAGCCCCGCTCCGCACCCGCCCCACGGCCACGATGAAGAGATTGACGGCGTAAGAGAGCAACGACAGCCCGATGATGACTTGAAACGTGCGCGGCCGGAGGATCAGCCACACGCCGGACGCCGCAAGCGTACCGATACCGATCGCCAGCACGAGCTCCATCAGACCAGTTCCTCCTTCGACCGCTCGCCGGGCAAGCGCTGGCCGGTCTGGAGTGGACCTCCGTAGCGACGCAACGATTGATGCGCGATTGCGATGAGCATCAGCACCGTGGCACCGACCACGAGCGAGAACACGCCGATGTCGAAAAGGAAGGCGCTGGCCATCGGGACACGGCCGACCAGAGGCAGCTCGGCATACGCAAAGTACGAGGTCAGGAAGGGGTATCCGAAGACGCAGGCGGCGGCTCCCGTGCCCCCCGCCAACAGAAGCCCGAAGCCCATCCAGCGCACGGGCATGACGTGAAGACGAGCTTCCACCCATGCCGTGCCGCGAGCCATGTACTGCAGGATGAACGCGGTCGCCATTGCGACGCCTGCCACGAAGCCTCCGCCTGGAAGGTCATGCCCGCGCAACAGGAGGAAGATCGCCACGACGCCGATCACCGGAAACAGCAGCCCCATCATCAGCGCCGCAGTCTCCGTTGTATCCTTGGCAGTGTCTCCCTTCTGTCGATCGGGATGCGCTTCGTCGTGGCTATCCTGCGCGTGCTGCTGTTCGGGAACGGGAATGCTCTCGGGCGCCGGACGGAAGCGGCGCAAGAGCGCGTAGACGGTCAGTGCAACGACCGCGAGCACCGTGATCTCGCCCATCGTATCGAATCCGCGGAAGTCCACCAGGATGACGTTGACCACGTTGGTTCCGCCACCTTTCGTGTACGCGTTTTCGACGAAGTATCGCGAGATGCTGTCCGTAGCCGGGTGCTGCATCACTGCCAGCGCGAGCGTGGCCAGCCCGACGCCGGCGAAGAGCGCGATAGCGAAGTCACGCACGCGGTGCCATCGAATCCTGCCGGCGGCCTGGCTCGCGCCGACCGGTGCGACGCGCTTCGGCAACCATCGCAAGCCGAGCAACAGGAGAACCGTCGTCACCGTCTCGACGACGATCTGCGTCAGCGCGACATCGGGAGCGGACAGCCACACGAAGCTGACGCAGGTCACGAGACCGGCAGTCCCGAGCAGGATCAGCGCGACGACGCGATGGAATTTAGCCTGGACCGCAGCGCCGATGGCGCAGGCAGCGCCCACCGCCCAGAGCAATGCAAAGGCGAGGTCAAACTTGGCCCCTAGGGGATTCGCCAGCATGATGCCACGTGAATAGAGTGGCAGCAGGGCAGCGACGAACGCCACGCCGGCCAGGATCCTCAACTGTGGCTGGAGATGTCTCGTCCCGAGCTTGCTCGCCAGCCAGCGTGCAAGTCGCCAGGATAACGTCACCATCATCCAGTCAAAGATCTGCTTGCCGCTGAAGCGGCCGAGCAAGGGCGGTCCCTCGTTGACGAGGAGGTAGGAGCGCAGCATCACATAGACGCCCACCCCACCCACCATCGCCAGGATGCTCATCAGCAGTTCGGGGGTAAAGCCATGCCATATTCTCAGGCTGTACTCCGGCATCCTGGAACCGAGAACTGCTCCAGCAGCGGTATCGAGGATAGGTGCAACGGTTAACGCGGGAGCGATGCCCACGACGATACATGCGAGCACGAGAAGCTCGGCCGGAAGTCGCATCAGGAGCGGAGGCTCGTGAGGCGTGCGCGGGAGGCCGACCGGGGCCGGGCCGAAGAACACGTCGCGAATGAACCGGAGCGAATAGGCCACGCTGAAAGTGCTCGCGGCGGTGACGATATAGGGAAGCGCTCGATCGACCAGCGAGTTGTCATGAATCTCGATCGTCTCGGCGAAGAACATCTCTTTCGAGAGGAATCCGTTCAGCAGCGGCACACCGGCCATCGACCCGGCGGCGACCATGGCCAGAGTCGCCGTGATCGGCATGAACGCCCAGAGACCGCTCAAGCGGCGAATGTCGCGAGTGCCGGTTTCGTGATCGATGATGCCCGCGGCCATGAACAGCGATGCCTTGAACGTGGCATGGTTCATGATGTGGAAGATCGCTGCGATCTGCCCGAACGGCGTATCCAGTCCGGTCAGGAGCGTGATCAAGCCGAGATGGCTGATCGTCGAGTAGGCCAGCAGCCCCTTCAAATCCTGCTGGAACACCGCGAGAAATGCGCCCAAGAGAAAGGTGATCAAACCAGCCGATCCCACCAGCCACAACCATTCGTTCGATCCGCCCAGGGCCGGCCAGAGCCTGACCAAAAGAAACACGCCGGCCTTCACCATCGTTGCCGAATGGAGATAAGCGGATACGGGGGTCGGAGCCGCCATCGCGTGCGGCAGCCAAAAATGGAACGGAAATTGGGCGCTCTTGGTCAGCGCGCCGAGCAGGACCAGCACGAGTGCAGGGACATAGAGCGCGTGCGAACGGATCGCGTCTCCGGAAGCGAGCACCTTGTCCAGGTCATAGCTGCCTACGATGTGACCGATCAGCAGCACGCCGGCGAAGAGGCAAAGTCCGCCGGTCGAAGTGATCACCAGCGCCATTCGTGCGCCGTCCCTTGCAGCCGAATTGTGATGCCAGTAGCTGATCAGCAAGAACGAAAACAGGCTGGTCAGTTCCCAGAAGAAAACCAGTTGCAACAGGTTGCCGGAGAATACGATCCCCAGCATTGCGCCCATGAACGCGAGCAGGAAGGAAAAGAAGCGCGGAACGGGATCGCTTGGCGACATATAGTAGCGGGCATACAGCACCACCAGAAAGCCAATTCCGGTGACCAGCATTGCGAAGGCCCATGCGAAGCCATCAAGTCTCAGCGCAAACGCGAGTCCGAGTTCGGGCACCCACTCCGTTCGCCACCCGATGACGCCACCATTCGCGACATCGGGATAAGCCGTGGCGATGAGGCCGAACGCGGCGAGTGCAACTCCTCCGGCGAGCCATGCCTCGGCGTTGCGCGCATTGACCTGCAACAGGGCGGCAATGAAGCTTCCGGCGAAAGGAAGGACGAGAACGGCAAGGAGGAACATTTGCGTTCATTGCCCCAAACTGCGAGGTGGCGAGAGGTCGTCCGCTGGTCCTCAATTGCTTAGCCGACGCGGGCGGATATCTCTACTGCTAGATTTTCGCGATGGTGCCGACTTGAGCGGGCGGAAATTGCGGCCGCGAGAGCGCCGCGCAGAGCATAGAAGCCCCGGGGCGCGATGTGCGCCAGCCACTCATCTCGACGTGGCGGAAATTCGGAACGGTGTCACGCTATCTGCCGGAACGTTCGTTGTTCCATCGCAGGTGCGCGTGGATGCTGCGTTCGACTATATCCACCGCGGTCCAAAATTGCGGCTCACAGTCGCGTCAAACTGTCGCCCCTGTCTGCTGGAGAGCGAATGATCGCCTTTAGCGACGCGCGCCCCAGCATGATTCGAAATCAGACGAGCTGTCTACAAAGGCCTTCATCGCAAGTCCCGCAATCATCTGGCGATGTCCGCTACCGCGCCGTTGTTGGCGGAGAAGCGGACATCACGAGCAGCCGGAGCGAAGCGCTCCGATCTAACGAGGATGCAGTCTTAGGTGTGCCTACTCCTCGTCTTCGTCGTCCTCGTCGTCATCATCCTCGTCCACTTCTTCCAGGCGCTCGAGCACGGCGAGCGGCAGCGTCTCGCGAAACAGGTCGCCTTCGACGCCCATCCAGAGACAGATCACGTCGTCGCCCTTCACGTTCGCGACGGTCAGCGGCTGGCCGCCGGATTTCAGCATGACGATATCGCCGGCTTTCAGTTCCATGGATGGTCCTTTCGGTTGATTGACTTAAGAAGCTAACAAGCCGGCATGACGCGCCGATCACGGGATGCGGGATCAGTGGATGTCCTGCGGCAGCGCGCATCCGCTGCCAGACTGCTGAAACGCCGATGATGGAGTGTCAAGCCGGAGCAGTCCCATTGCGAGAGGCAAAGGCGCTTCTCGGATGGGGTGCGCAGGGGGTACGTCCCGTGCGTCGCGATGATGGCATCATGCGCCTGTTTTGCCCGACAGGTCAAATCATTTCGTAAAATCAGAAATTCATTTTGCGCGTGCTGTAAGCCGTTGTAATTGCAGCAGCGCCCTACTGTGCATGGGGTTGTTTTCGATATTTTGTCTTCGGGCTCGGTTACGGCCGCTCCGGCACCAGCTCGGTCAGCGAGCGGATGATGCGGTCGGGCCTGACCGTCGAGCCTTCGGGCAGGCCGTCGCCGTGCACGTCGATCCAGATCGAATAGATGCCGAGGCGCTGCGGCGTCACCACTTCCCATTCCAGATTGTCGCCGATCATCCAGGTGTCCCTTGCGGAAACGCCCAGCGCCTCCATCGCGTGCAGATAGGCGCGCTCCTCCGGCTTGCCGAAACCGTGCTCACCCTCGATCTGGATATGGTCGAAGCGATGAGTCAACTCGAACCGCTCGACCTTGGCGCGCTGCATGTCGGCGGCGCCGTTGGTGACCAGCGCGAGCTTGATGCCGCGTGCCCTGAACGCGTCGATCGCATCATGCGCGCCGGGGAAGACGAAGATTGCTTCCTCGCGATAGGTGGTGAAGCGGTCGGCGATGCGATCGGCGAGATCGTCGGGCAGGGCGCGATGGCCGTTTGCGGCGAGCGCGGCGAAGCCGCCGCGCACGGTGAGCCTCCGCGCCTCGCCGAGCTTCATCCGCCAGATCGGCTCCGCAGTCGACCAGAACTGCCGCGCAAAGGCGAGCACCGCGGTTGCGACTTGCGCCGGCGGCAGCGGCGCCAGCTCTTCGGCAAACTCGTTCGCGATCGTGTTCCAGGCGATCTCGGGCCGGCCATAGGCCGACAGGATGGTGTCATCCATGTCGATCAGCATGGCGCGCGGCAGCGGCCTCGAAACAGTCATGGCCACTTCACCTCCGGCGGCATCGACGACAGGATCGAATCCACATTGCCGCCGGTCTTCAGCCCGAAGATGGTGCCGCGATCGTAGAGCAGGTTGAATTCGACATAGCGGCCGCGCCGGATCAATTGCTCCTCGCGGTCCGCGGCGGTCCAGCCTGCCGCGAAATTGCGCCTGACGATGTCGGGATAGATCTTCAGGAAGGCGCGGCCGACGTCCTTGGTGAAGGCGAGGTCGGCGTCCCAGTCACCGCTGTCGTGCCAGTCGTAGAAGATGCCGCCGATGCCGCGGGCCTCCTTGCGGTGCGGCAGGTAGAAATATTCGTCGCACCATTTCTTGTACTTGTCGTAGTCGGCAACGCCGTTCGGCTGGTTGCAGGCTTGCTTCATCGCGGCGTGGAAGGCGATGCTGTCGGCATCGTCCTGGGTGCGCCGTCGGTCGAGCACCGGTGTGAGATCGGCGCCGCCGCCGAACCAGGCTTTCGTGGTGACCACGAAGCGGGTGTTCATGTGCACGGCGGGCACGTTAGGATTGCGCATATGCGCGATCAGCGAGATGCCGGAGGCCCAGAATTTTGGATCGTCCGCGGCGCCGGGGATCTGGGCGCGAAATTCGGGCGCGAACTCGCCGTGCACGGTCGAGCAGTGCACGCCGACCTTCTCGAACAGGCGGCCGTGCATCATCGACATCACGCCGCCACCTCCAGCCGCGCCGGTATGGTCGGTGCGCTGCCAGGGCGTGCGCTTGAAGCGGCCGGCTTCGCCTGGATAAAGGCTTTGCGGGGCGTCGTCCTCGAGCCGCTCGAAGCTGGCGCAGATGTCGTCGCGCAAGGCTTCGAACCAGGTGCGGGCGCGGGTCTTGCGGTCGTCGATCGTCGACATGTCCATCTGCATTCCCAGTCGCGTCCTATCTGATGCCGAGCGATTTATGCGTCTGCACGCTGAGCCGCCATTGCGGATGATGCAGGCAATAGTCGATCGCGCGCGCGGTGTTCTCGATGACCTCCGGTCCGTCCATCGGCTGCAGCGAAAAGCGCTCGAAGGCGAGGCCCTCGAACGTCTCGGGCGCGGCGAGGGCCTGCGGATAGACCAGCTTCAGCTCGTGGCCCTGGCGCAGCACCAGCTCGCTGCCGCCCTTGGGACTGACGCAGATCCAGTCGAGCCCCTCCGGCGCTGCGATGGTGCCGTTGGTCTCGACGCCGATCTCGAAGCCGCGGGCGTGGAGCGCCTCGATCAGCGCGGCGTCGACCTGGAGCAGCGGCTCGCCTCCGGTCAGCACCACGTAGCGGTTGGCGGCGGCCGCAGTCCATTGCGCGGCGATGGTGTCGGCGAGCTCCGCGGCCGAGCCGTAGCGGCCGCCGAAGGTGCCGTCGGTTCCCACGAAATCCGTGTCGCAGAACTTGCAGGTGGCCTCAAGGCGGTCCGCCTCGCGGCCGCTCCAGAGGTTGCAGCCGGCAAAACGGCAGAACACGGACGCGCGCCCGGCATGGGCGCCTTCGCCTTGCAGGGTCAGGAAGATTTCCTTGACCGCGTAACTCAATCGTCTCTCCTCAATCTATCGGGCTTGCGGGTTCCGGATCTGCCGCAGCGCCTCGCCGGCGGCCATGGCCGCGGTCATGGCGACATTGAGCGACCGCAGCCCCGCCTTGATCGGGATCACCAGCCGGGCATCGGCGGCCTCGACCACCGCGTCCGTGACACCGGCGCTCTCGCGCCCGAATAGCAGGATGTCCGACGTCTGGTAACGGAAATCGCGGTAGTCGGTGGCAGCTTTCGTGGTGAACAGCAGCAGGCGGTAGCCATGTGCGGCGCGCCAGTCCTCGAATTTGGCCCAGGAGTCGTGTCTGATAAGGCTGACGTGGTCGAGGTAGTCCATTCCCGCCCGGCGGAACAGGCGGTCGGAGACGGGGAAGCCCGCCGGTTCGATGATATGGGCGGCGATGCCCAGGCAGGCGCAAAGCCTGAGAATCGTGCCGGTGTTCTGGGCGATGTCGGGTTGGAAAAGCGCTATCTGCATGGGCTGTGCGAGGGCTATATCGGGGGCGATGCGGGCCGGAAATGTCTCAATAAAACATCGCCTGCCCGGGAATTCGTGCATGGCACGCTCCCGCGCCGATAGCGGGCTTGCGCTCGCCCGGCAAGGGTGCCAATAGAACGATTCTGGACTGCTGTTTCACCCGTTTAGAGGTGAATGGGCGAAGTTCTGCCGCCGCGGGGGGCCGCGGGCGCCGGCAGACTGTTCCGGGGACCTTGGGGGCTCCTGGAGCGGTTCCACCGGTGGCGTAAGAAGAAAGGGTTGGAATCGTGACGACAGCGTCTTCGGCGGACCATCCGACACGCCGTGATTTCTTATTCGTTGCAACCGGGGCAGCTGCAGCAGTAGGGGGCGCAGCCGCGCTCTGGCCCTTCATCTCCCAAATGAATCCTGACGCTTCGACTATCGCCGCCGGTGCGCCGATCGAGGTCGATCTCAGTCCGGTCGCCGAAGGTCAGGACATCAAGGTGTTCTGGCGCGGCAAGCCGATCTACATCAGCCACCGCACCAAGAAGCAGATCGACGAGGCGCGCGCCGTCAACGTGGCGAGCCTGCCTGATCCCGAGACCGACGAGGCGCGGGTCAAGTCCGGCCATGATCAATGGCTGGTCGTGATCGGCATCTGCACCCATCTCGGCTGCATCCCGATCGCTCATGAAGGCAGCTACGACGGCTTCTTCTGCCCCTGCCATGGTTCGCAGTACGATTCGTCCGGCCGCATCCGCCAGGGGCCCGCGCCCGCTAACCTGCCGGTGCCGCCGTACCAGTTCGTTTCCGACACCAAAATCCAGATCGGCTGAGCCTCGGACCCTCGTCCGAAGCTTCGCGCCGTCTCGTCGTACTATTTCCTCAGGATCGCATCATGAGCGGACCATCCGACTACCAGCCGAGCAATCCGGCCCTGCAATGGATCGAGCGGCGCCTGCCGATCCTCGGCCTCATGCACTCCTCCTTCGTTGCCTATCCCACCCCGCGTAACCTGAACTATTGGTGGACCTTCGGCGCCATCCTCTCCTTCATGCTGGGGATGCAGATCCTGACCGGCGTGATCCTGGCGATGCACTATACGCCGCATGCCGATCTCGCCTTCAAGTCGGTCGAACTGATCGTCCGTGACGTGAACTACGGCTGGCTGCTGCGCAACATGCATGCGGTCGGCGCATCGATGTTCTTTGTCGCCGTCTATGTTCACATGTTCCGCGGCCTCTATTACGGGTCCTACAAGGAGCCGCGCGAGGTGCTGTGGATCCTCGGCGTCATCATCTACCTCTTGATGATGGCGACCGGCTTCATGGGCTACGTGCTGCCCTGGGGCCAGATGAGTTTCTGGGGCGCCACGGTCATCACCAACCTGTTCTCCGCCATTCCCTATGTCGGCGAGAGCATCGTGACGCTGCTGTGGGGCGGCTATTCGGTCGGCAATCCGACGCTCAACCGCTTCTTCTCGCTGCATTACCTGCTGCCGTTTCTGATCGCGGGCGTCGTCGTGCTCCACGTCTGGGCGCTGCACGTCGCCGGCCAGAACAATCCTGACGGCGTCGAGCCGAAGACGGAAAAGGATACGGTGCCGTTTACGCCGCACGCGACCATCAAGGACATGTTCGGCGTCGCCTGCTTCATGCTGCTCTACGCCTGGTTCATCTTCTACATGCCGAACTATCTCGGCGACGCCGATAACTACATTCCGGCGAACCCGGGCGTGACGCCGCCGCACATCGTGCCGGAATGGTATTACCTGCCGTTCTACGCGATCCTGCGCTCGATCCCGAACAAGCTCGCCGGCGTCATCGGGATGTTCGGTGCGATCATCATCCTGTGCTTCCTGCCCTGGCTGGACGCCGCGAAGACGAGGTCGTCGAAGTATCGCCCGCTGGCCAAGCAGTTCTTCTGGATCTTCGTCGTGGTCTGCATCCTGCTCGGCTATCTCGGGGCGCAGCCGCCGGAAGGCATCTACGTCATTGCCGGCCGGGTCCTGACGGTCTGCTACTTCGCCTACTTCCTGATCGTGCTGCCGCTGCTCTCGCGCATCGAGAAGCCGCGGCCGGTGCCGAACTCGATCTCGGATGCGGTGCTGGCCAAGACCGGCAGCCGATCGACGCCGATGGTTTCGACCGCGATCATGCTGGCGCTCGCCGGTTCGTTGTTCGCAGGCTCGGTCGACAGCGCGAAGGCGTCTGAAGGCAGCGATACGCCTCCGGGCAACAAATGGTCGTTCTCCGGCCCTTTCGGTAAGTTCGACCGCGGCGCGCTGCAGCGCGGCCTGAAGGTCTACAAGGAGGTTTGCGCCAGCTGCCACGGCCTGTCCTATGTGGCCTTCCGCAACCTCGCCGAGCCCGGTGGGCCCAGCTATTCGGTGGCGCAGGCGGCGGCCTTCGCGTCGGAATACAAGGTCAAGGACGGTCCGAACGATGCCGGCGACATGTTCGAGCGTGCGGGGCGTCCGGCGGACTATTTCCCCTCGCCGTTCCCGAACGAGCAGGCCGCTCGCGCGGCGAACGGTGGCGCGGCGCCGCCGGACCTCTCCCTGATCACCAAGGCGCGCTCCTATAAGCGCGGCTTCCCCTGGTTCATCTTCGACTTCTTCACCCAGTTCCAGGAGCAGGGCCCGGACTACGTCTCGGCATTGCTGCAGGGCTTCGAGGACAAGGTGCCGGAAGGCGTGACCATTCCGGAGGGCTCGTACTACAACAAGTACTTCCCGGGCCACGCCATCAAGATGCCGAAGCCGCTCAGCGACGGCCAGGTGACCTATGACGACGGCTCGCCGACCACGGTCGCGCAATATTCCAAGGACGTCACCACCTTCCTGATGTGGACCGCCGAGCCGCACATGGAAGCGCGCAAGCGCCTCGGATTCCAGGTCTTCGTGTTCCTGATCCTGTTCGCGGGGCTGATGTACTTCACCAAGAAGAAGGTCTGGGCCAGCTCCCACTGAGCGCTCTGATGCGACGAGAAATGAAGAAGCCCCCGCAAGGGGGCTTTTTTGTTGGGTCCGTGTCCCGGACGCGCGAAGCGCGAGCCGGGACCCAGAATGCTCGTAGCTGGACCCCCGGATCGGCGGCGCATCACGCCGCAAGGGGCGGCGCGCTGCGCTGCATCCGGGGCACGAGAGTTTGTTTGCGCGGTGATTGCGTCGTTCGCATGCACCCGCCAAAATGCAACCAACCGCTCCCCCAAGATCTCATCGGAGGACACCATGGGAACCGCCATCACCTTCAAGCGCCCGGACGGCAAGGACGCCTCGGGCTATCTCGCCAATGCCGCGCGCGGCAATGCGCCGGGCGTGGTCGTCATCCAGGAATGGTGGGGCCTGTCGGACCAGATCAAGGGCCTGTGCGACCGCTTCGCGTTGGCCGGTTTCGACGCGCTGGCACCCGATCTCTACAAGGGCAAGGTGGTGCCGTATCACGACACGGACAGCGCCAACAAGGAGATGAACTCGCTCGACTTCATGGACGCCACCACGCAGACCGTGCGCGGCGCCGCGCAATATCTGTCGCGTAACGGCGCCAAGGTCGGGCTGACCGGCTTCTGTCTCGGCGGCGCCGTCACCATCATCGGCTCGGTGCATGTGCCAGAGCTCGCGGCCGGCGTCGTGTTCTACGGCATCCCGCCGGAGCAGGCGGCCAAGCCCGCCGACGTCAAGATCCCGCTCCAGGCCCATTTCGCCAACAAGGACGATTGGTGCACACCGGAGCTGGTCAGCGGCTTCGAGAAGGCCATGAAGGCCGCCGGGAAGTCGCTGGAGTTGTTCCGCTATGACGCCGAGCACGCCTTCGTCAACGAGCAGCGCCAGGCCGTGCACGACCGCGAAGCCGCCGAACTCGCCTGGGGACGGGCGACGGAGTTTTTCAGGAAGCATCTGGGTTGAGATGGGAGCAATCGACCATGGGCAGCGAGGGAATGTCGACATCGTTTCTCACGCGCCGCGTGCTCGGCTCGATCGTTCGACCGGTGATCGTCCTTGGCGTCCTGCTGCTGACGGCAGCTCAGGCGCCGGGACAACAAGCCTTCGTCACGCTGAACGGTAATCTCAAAACGGAGGCCTGGTGGGTCATCGCGGAATTCCGACCCTTCACGGCGGAGGTTCGCGGTATCCCCGCGAACCAGATCCGCAAGAGCTGGTGCAAGGCGACTGAATTCCGCAAGGACCTGATCCCCAAAGAGCTGATGTTCGAGAACGGCACCGACGCGATGAAGGGCGCCGGCATGTCCTTTACCATCGAGGGGCGCTTCGACGGCGGCGCCACGAAGCAGATCGCCGTGGTCGGCGTGTTTCAGGAGTGTGCGGGTCCCAAGGGCAGGTTCATGCTGCTCCTCGATCAGGCGGACGGCGAGAAGCCGAAGATCCGCTTTGTCGACGCCATACGCACGAACCGCCAGTTCGCCGCTCTCTCGAAGGACAAGGGCGGCAAGCTCGTCCTTTGGGGATGCATGGAATGCGACGGCTATTCCGTCCTCAAATGGGATCGAAAGAAGAACCGGTTCGGCTGGGGGCCGCAGGCCGAGGAGCCCTGAGCCAAGCAGAAGCGGCAGCCGGACGCTGCGCGCCCGGTCGCGGGGAGTAGGTTTCTCACCTTGACGCCGCCCCCGCGCCATGGTGAGTATCCGCCCATGAGCACCGCAGCCTGCCCAGCCCGTCTTTGGTGGCGCACCTCCTAAGAGGTGGCCGGTGCGATTTACCTTTCCCAAATCGTCTGAGGTCGCCTGCACAGTGCGGCGGCCTTCTCGTTTGTCCTGTGTGGCGTTCCCTCGGCAAGTTTCGTAAGAGGACGACATGAACAGGACAGTCTTTGCCCTCCCGGCCAGAAGCGACTACGCGACCCGCGCGGGTCTGGCGATCACGCGCGTGGCGGAGCAGTTTACCGGCGGCGCCAACAGGCTCGACGACCTGATCAACCTGCTCGACCGCCGCCGCGGCGTGGTGCTGTCCTCGGGCACGACCGTGCCCGGCCGCTACGAGAGCTTTGATCTCGGCTTCTCTGATCCCCCGCTCAAGCTCGAGACATCTGGCGTCAATTTCAAGCTGGAGGCGCTGAACGCGCGCGGGCAGGTGCTGATCGCCTTCCTCGGCGATGTGCTGCGCGAGCCCTGCGTCGTGATCTCCGAGAAGAACGCCACGCGCCTTGCCGGCCACATCATCCGCGGCGATGCGCCGGTCGAGGAAGACCAGCGCACGCGGCGCGCCAGCGTGATGTCGCTGGTGCGCGATATCATTGCCGCCTTCTCGGCCAATGACGACGGGTTGCTCGGCCTGTTCGGCGCTTTCGCCTACGACCTCGTGTTCCAGATCGAGGACCTCGTGCAGAAGCGCGCACGAGAGAGCGACCAGCGTGACATCGTTCTCTACGTGCCCGATCGCCTGCTGGCCTATGACCGCGCCACCGGCCGCGGCGTGGTGCTGAGCTACGATTTTGCCTGGAAGGGCAAGTCGACCGAGGGCCTGCCGCGCGAGACCGCCGAGAGTCCGTATCTGAAGACGCCGCGGCAGGGGTTTGCCGATCACGCGCCCGGCGAATATCAGGCCACCGTCGAGACGGCGCGTGCTGCGTTTGCGCGCGGCGATCTGTTCGAGGCGGTGCCGGGCCAGCTGTTCGCCGAGCCCTGCGATCGCTCGCCTGCCGAAGTGTTCCAGCGGCTCTGCGTCATCAACCCGTCGCCCTACGGCGCGCTGATGAATCTGGGTGAGGGCGAATTCCTGGTGTCGGCCTCGCCGGAAATGTTCGTGCGCTCGGACGGACGTCGGGTCGAGACCTGCCCGATCTCAGGCACGATCGCGCGCGGCACCGACGCGATCGGCGATGCCGAGCAGATCCGCCAGCTCCTGAACTCGGAGAAGGACGAGTTCGAGCTCAACATGTGCACCGACGTCGACCGCAACGACAAGGCGCGCGTCTGCGTGCCCGGCACGATCAAGGTGCTGGCGCGGCGCCAGATCGAGACCTATTCAAAGCTCTTCCACACCGTCGATCATGTCGAGGGCATGCTGCGTCCCGGCTTCGACGCGCTCGACGCCTTCCTCACCCACGCGTGGGCCGTGACCGTCACCGGCGCACCCAAGCTGTGGGCGATGCAGTTCGTCGAGGATCACGAGCGCTCGCCGCGCCGCTGGTATGCCGGCGCGATCGGCGCAGTGAACTTCGACGGCAGCATCAACACCGGCCTCACCATCCGCACCATTCGCATGAAGGATGGTCTGGCTGAAGTGCGTGTCGGCGCCACCTGTCTGTTCGACTCGGATCCTGCCGCGGAAGACCGCGAATGCCAGGTCAAGGCCGCAGCCCTGTTCCAGGCGCTGCGCGGCGATCCGCCAAAGCCGCTGTCGACTTTTGCGCCGGATGCGACCGGTTCGGGCAAGCGGGTGCTGCTGATCGACCACGACGACAGCTTCGTGCACATGCTCGCCGATTATTTCCGCCAGGTCGGCGCCGACGTCACCGTGGTCCGCCATGTGCATGCACTCGACATGCTCAAGCGGAAGACATGGGATTTGCTGGTGCTGTCGCCGGGCCCCGGCAGACCGGAAGATTTCGGGATCAAGAAGACGATCGACGCGGCGCTGGAGCAGAAGCTGCCGGTGTTTGGCGTCTGCCTCGGCGTGCAGGCGATCGGCGAATATTTCGGCGGCGAGCTCGGCCAGCTCACCCATCCCGCGCACGGCCGTCCTTCGCGGGTGCAGGTGCGCGGCGGACGCTTGATGCGCAATTTGCCGAACGAGATCGTCATCGGCCGCTATCACTCGCTCTTTGTCGAGCGCGACAGCATGCCGGAGGTGTTGTCCGTCACCGCCAGCACCGAGGACGGCGTCGCCATGGCGCTGGAGCACAAGACGCTGCCGGTCGCCGGCGTGCAATTCCATCCGGAATCGCTGATGTCGCTCAGCAATGAGGTGGGACTACGTATTGTCGAGAATGCGTTCCGGCTGGATGCTGGGACGAATTGAGTGCAGGATATTTCACCTCGTCATTCCGGGATGGTGCGTCAGCACCAGATCCGGAATCTCGAGATTCCGGGTTCGATGCTGACGCATCGCCCCGGAATGACAACTGAGATGAGAACCGAATGACCTTTGACCACGACATCAAGGCGAGCGTCCGTACCATTCCCGACTATCCCAAGCCGGGGATCATGTTCCGCGATATCACGACCCTGCTCGCGGACGCGCGCGCGTTCCGCCGCGCGGTCGACGAGCTCGTCAACCCCTGGGCCGGCAACAAGATCGACAAGGTCGCCGGCATGGAGGCGAGGGGCTTCATCATCGGCGGTGCGGTGGCGCACCAACTCTCGGCCGGCTTCGTGCCGATCCGCAAGAAGGGCAAGCTGCCGCACACCACCGTGCGCATCGCTTATTCGCTCGAATACGGCATCGACGAGATGGAGATGCATGTCGACGCCATCCAGCCCGGCGAGCGCGTCATCCTGGTCGACGACCTCATCGCCACCGGCGGCACCGCGGAAGGCGCGGTGAAGCTGCTGCGCCAGATCGGCGCCAACGTCGTCGCCGCCTGCTTCATCATCGATCTGCCCGAGCTCGGCGGCGCCGCCAAGCTGCGCGCCATGGACGTGCCGGTGCGCACGCTGATGACGTTCGAGGGACACTGAGAGGTCGCCACGATCTTCAGATCGCCTCGGCCTTCAGTTCATCCCGCCAATGCAGCAGGCGCTCCTTCAGGAGCGCGTTCCTGACATAGGCGGTTTCCTCATCCTCCAGGCGCTCGCATTCGCCAAAGGTCAGGCCGGGCTCGCCATGCGCATTCCAGGCAGCCTGAAGGCTGCGGCAGGTGTGGCTGCCCTGGCGCAGCGAGAACCAGATGCGGTTCCGGATCGTCTCCAGGTTCGGCGCCTGGCCGACCCAGGCCTCGCCCGAGACCGCGCAACGCACGACGAAGATGCCCGCAATGGTCTTCCGCTCCTTGTAGGCGGCAATCGCTGCTTTCCGGTCGATGCTCACGGTGACGGGCCTTGCTGAGGGGGATATTGATGCCCGCCTCAATAAGCCCGCTCCAACCCGCAGTCAATATTATCCGGGTGAAATTATCTAGGATCGCTGAAGGATCAGGCTGAGCTCGAGCTCGCGGAAGGCAAAGTAATTCCGCCGGGTCCATTGGTGCAGCTCGGTGGAGGCGTCCTTCTCCTGGCGCAGATAGCCGGTGAAGGAGAAGTTCAGCCGGTCGACATAGGTCTTGAGGAAGCCGGGCAAGGCAGGCAGGCGGAACAGCCGGCCGCCGGCCATCGCGGCCGGCAGCTCACCGCGCACGACATATTCATTGTCCACGGTGATCAGGTTCATCCGCGGGATCTGCCCGCGCAGCATCTCGTGGGCGCGGGCGGAGGCGCGATCGGTGTCGGCGACGAACAGGATCTGAGGCGCGACATGGCGGCGGGCGGCCTCCTTCAAGAGGCCGATCTCGTCGGTCATCTTGAAGAACTCGTCGAAGGCGTGGAAGCCGAGGTCGATCACCTTGGCCATGCCATCATCGACGATGACGCGGTCCATCAGCTGCATCTTGCCGTAGGTGTCGATCACGTCGGCGGTCTCCGTGATCTTTGGCAGGTAGTCGAGCAGCGACGGTTCCTTCAGATTGACGTCGAAGGCCGCGACGTTGCCGTTCTTGAGCAGCAGAAATTCAGCGAGCAGCCGCGCCAGCAGTGTCTTGCCGACCTGCGGGCGGGGCGAGCAGATGATGTAGACGGGCGTGGCGGGCATCGGCAGCTATATCAGTCGAACCTGGCGACCAATCCAGCCGTATCAGCCCTGCTTGCGCAACTATTTTTCGCTGTTGCGGGTCGCGGGTTTCGAGCCGACGATGTCGGTCAGCCGGATCCGGTCGAACTCGCTCCAGACATTGGCCAGCCAGTGCCGGACATAGCCGCGCAGCACGAACGAATAGTTCGCGGCCTCGTCGCTGATGCCCTTGTTGGCGACGAATTTCAGGAACGGGACGGACGAAACCTCGACCTGCTCATAGGCCATTTCGTTGAGCTTGGGGATGGTCAGCTCGGTCGCGTCCTTGATGCGGTGGAAGTAGGAATTGTAGGTCGCCTGGTCCCATTGAAAGAACTGGGTGTCGTTGATGAAGTTCTTCACCAGGAAATATTTTGCGCCGGTCATGAAGCCCGCGGTTTCGGCGATCTCGTCCAGCGAGGCGATCGAGGGTCCGAGGATGTGGAACACCGCGAAGGTGATCTGGCCTGCCTTGGCGGCATCCAAGAAGCCGATGTCGCGCAGCGAGGCCAGCGCCGGCGAGAGCAGGCCGGCGCGGACGTCGATCACGGTGACCGACGGGCTGGTCGCGTTGAGCGTATCGAAGATCTTCATCTGATCGGCCGTCGTCGTCATGTCGACGATCTCGGTGATGTCGGGGTGGAAGCGCTTCAGGGTTCCGCGCGGCGATTCCGTGTCGAAGGCGCGCGTCGGCACGTTGTTGGCTGAGAAATAATCGAGCAAGGTGCGCGATACCGTGGTCTTGCCGACCCCGCCCTTGTCCGCGCCCACCACAACCACTGCCGGCTTTGCCATTGCTGTCCCCTAACGCGCGCCCCCGATCGCGAGGTCGCAATCGGCCGGGCCCCAAATCGATGTCCGAAGGATGTCCCAAGTCTGCTGTTGGGCGCGAACATGGCAGAAACAAGGGAGAATTCAATTCCTCGGCATGCCGATACGGCAATTCCCGAAGTTTTTCCCAATCGCGGCGAAACCCGCTGCGCGTGGCAGGACATCGCGTGCTTAATGACGGCCCCAGGGACCCATGAGATTGCCCGCCGGGTTGCTGCTCGCGGTCCCGGAGGGGCCGGGTGCGGGCAGGGGCGGCGGAGCGGCCGCATCGTCCCACGGGCCATGACGCAGCGGCGGTGGGGCGTCCTGCGGGTCAGCTTGCGCCTCGGGCTCGTCGGTTTCCTCGGTCGGCGGCAGCAGGCCCGGATCGTGGCCGCCGGCGAACTTGACGAGCGCGTCGACCCGGGATTGCACGGACGGGTGGGTCGCGAACAGATCGGCAAAGCCCTCGCGGGGATTGTCGACGCAGAGCTCCATCACGGCCGAGGTCGCGCCGGGCAGCTCGCCGCGATTCTCGATCTTGCGCAGCGCCGAGATCATCGCATCGGGGTCTTTCGTCAGCTCGACGGAGCCCGCGTCGGCGAGATATTCGCGCGAACGCGACAGTGCCAGCTTGACAACCTGGGACAGCAGCCAGGCCACCACGATCAGCACAATCGCGATGATGATGACGATCACCGCGCCGCCGCCGGAACTCTTGTTGTCGCTCGATGACGAGGACGACCGCGACGACGAGGAGGAGCCCGAGGACCATGAGCCGCCGGAGCCGGAGCTCCAATTGAAATTGGTGAACAGGCGGAAGAACAATTCGCCGAAGAAGCCGACCACGCCTGCGATGATGACGGCGACCACCATCAGCTGCACGTCGCCGTTCTTGATGTGGGTCAGCTCATGGCCCAGCACCGCCTCGATCTCCTTGTCATCAAGCGCATCGAGCAGCCCCGTGGTGACGGTGATCGAATATTGCCTGGGATTGAGGCCGGTCGCGAACGCGTTCAGCGCCGGGCTCTCCATGATCTTCAGCTTCGGCATGGTAATGCCGCGCGAGATGCAGAGGTTTTCCAGCAGATTGTAGAGCCGCGGCTCCTCCTGCCGGGTAACGTCGTGGCCGCCGGTCACCGCGTCGATCATCGACTGGTGGAAGAAATAGGCGATCACGACCCAGACCGCCGCCACGATTGTCGCAACCGGTGCGGCCACGATCAGATCGTGGAGGGCGCGCCTCAGGTAATAGACGACGGTCTCATTGCCGTTGATGACGACTTCGGCGACCAACGCGCCAGCATAGACCAGCACGTAGACCAGCATGAACAGGCCGGCGAGCAGCAGCATCGAACGAAACTTGTTCGAGGCGATGTGCGTGTAGAGACCATACGCGGCCATGACGCGGGTGCCCTGCCGGCCTATCGGCTCAAGATCAGAACTTCACCTGCGGCGCGGCCTCGACCTCGGTGCGGCTGGCACCGAGATCGAAGAAGTCCTTCCTGGTGAAGCCGAACATGCCGGCGAACAAAGCGGCGGGCAGCTGCTGGATGCCGGTGTTGTATTCCTGGACCGCGTTGTTGAAGAAGCGGCGGCTCGCCGCGATCTTGTTCTCGAGGTCGGAAAGCTCGGATGCGAGCTGCTGGAAATTGGCGTTGGCCTTGAGGTCGGGATAGGCCTCCGACAGCGCGATCAGCCGGCCGAGCGCGCCGGACAGCTGGTTCTCGGCCGCGGACACCTGCGCCGGCCCCTGCGCCGACATAGCCGAATTGCGTGCCTTGATGACGTCGTCGAGCGTGCCGCGCTCGTGCGAGGCGTAGCCCTTCACCGTCTCGACCAGGTTCGGGATCAGGTCGTGGCGCTGCTTGAGCTGCACGTCGATATCGGCAAAGGCCTGGCCGACGCGCTGGCTCAGCGCCACCAGGCGGTTGTAGGCGCTGAAGGCGAACAGCGCGAGGACGACGATGACGCCGAGAACGATCCAGCCGGTCGACATGGAGAACTCCTGAAGGGGGAAGAAGGCGGGCGCTAGCCTAGACCAAATTGGCGCAGGATGAGAGCCCGGCGCAGAGGAGAGGTAAGGCTTGGTCGAATGTGGAGCCGCCCGCGTTCAAGGCAAAAGTCTGGAACGAGGTTAACTTTCGGACAGAACGGCGTCGCCCCAGCGCCAGCGGCGTGCCCCGGCATAGGCGGCCTTGTCGCGACGAGGCACCCTCGTGATGGCGACGCCATCCTCGGTGCAGAGCTTGGCCGTGATCTCGGCCTTGCCGACATCCGGCGGCGCCAGCACGCGCGCGGCGCGCACGGCGGGCGGCGTGCGGGTCAGCGCGACGTAGATGAAGCGCTCGTCCTCGAATGGCACCTCCGCGCCCTTGATTTGCCGGTGTGCCTGCGAGCGCGGCAGGCGCTGGTTGAAATGGCACCAGTCGGGCGCGGTGAGCGGGCAGGGTTTTTCGTGCGGGCAGGGGGCGGCGACGAAGGCGCCGGCCGCGATCAATTGCTGGCGCAGCGCGAGGATGCGCGCGGTGCCGGCGGGTGTGCCGGGCTCGATCACGACCAGTGCGTGGCGCGCTTTCGCCCACATGGCCGCGGCGAGCGCGCGCTGCTCGCTTTCACTGAGCTCGCCGATGACATAGCTCGCAACCACGAGATCCGCTTGCGCGACCTCGGCGAGGTTGCCGCCGGCATCGCCCGGCAGATAGCGGCATTCCGCCAGCCGCGTGCTGTCGCGCGCGAGTTCGAGCGCGAGCCGGCTCAAAGTGGCATTGGCGTCGAGCAGCGTAAAATCCTGTAGCGAGGGAAAGGCCTCCGCGGCGGCCCAGCTCGCGGTGCCCGGACCTGCGCCGACGTCGAGCAGCGTTTCCGGAGCCAGATCCGGTGCGATCTCGGTCAGCGCATTCAGGCTTGCGGCGACGGCCGCGTAGGTCGCCGGCATGCGCGCGAGCGCATAGGCGAGCGCATCGGCGTCCGACTTGATCGTGCCGGAGCCGCCGCCGGCGCGGTAGCTGGTCGAGATTTTCTGCGAACGCTGTGCGGCGTCGGTACGGGAGAAGCCCTGCAGCCTGCCGTCAAGGGCGGCTTTCAATTCGGCGGGGAGGGTGGGTGAGATCATCATCAACCTCACATCATTCCGGGGCGCGCGAAGCGCGAGCCCGGAATCCAGAGATTGTGGTTCGAGATTCCGGGCTCGATGCTGCGCATCGCCCCGGAATGACGGTCAATCTTCTCAAGCCACGTTCTGGTCGAGAATGTCCACAGCCTCTGACAGGCTGACCGACACCAGCTGCGACACGCCGCGCTCGGCCATGGTGACGCCGAACAGCCGGTTCATCCGCGCCATCGTGATCGGATTGTGCGTGATGATGATGAAGCGCGTGTCGGTCGAGCCGGTCATTTCGTGGAGGAGGTTGCAGTACCGTTCGACGTTGTGGTCGTCGAGCGGCGCGTCGACTTCGTCCAGCACGCAGATCGGCGAAGGGTTAGTGAGGAACACCGCGAAGATCAGCGCCATCGCGGTCAGCGCCTGCTCGCCGCCCGACAGCAGCGACAGCGTCTGCGGCTTCTTGCCCGGCGGCTTGGCGATGATTTCGAGGCCGGCTTCCAGCGGGTCGTCGCTCTCGATCAGGTGCAGCGCGGCCTCGCCGCCGCCGAACAGCTCGACGAACAGGCGCTTGAAGTGGTTGTTGACGACCTCGAACGAGGTCAGGAGACGCTCGCGCGCTTCCTTGTTGAGGCTCTGGATGCCCTGGCGCAGCCGCTTGATGGCTTCGACGAGGTCGTCGCGCTCGGTGACCAGACCCGTGTGCTGGGTCTCGACCTCGCGCAGCTCTTCTTCAGCGCGGAGGTTGACGGCCCCTAGGCGCTCGCGGTCGCGGCGCATCTTTTCGAGGTCTTCCTCGATGTCGTGCAGCGGCGGCAGCTCCGCGCCGGGCTCGATCTCGGCGAGGCCGGCGACGGCCTGCGGCTCGACCTCAAGCATGTCGCGGATCTCGCGTTCGATGTCCTCGAGACGGCGCCGCGCGCCCTCCATGCGCTCCTCGGCGCGGGCGGTGGCCTCGCGCGAGCTGGAGAGGGCTTCGAGCGTCAGCTTGGCGACGCGATCGGTCTCCGCCATCGCGCTTTCCGCGGTGGCGAGCGCGTCGGCGGCCATGCGGCGGTCGTTCTCGGCATATTCGATCTCGGTGATCAGCGCGCTGCGCTTCTCGGCGAACACTTGCGGCGCGTTTTCGAGATCGCTGCGCTCGATCGTGAGTTCGGCAATGCGGGCCTGGATGGTGTCGATATGAGAGGCCGCGCTCTCCTTGCGGTTCGCCCACTCGGTGCGCTCGGCGAGGATCGCCTGGACGCGGCGGTCGGCAAGCTCGGCCTCGCGCGCCAGCGCCTGCGCCTCGGCGCGGACCTGCGCGGCCATGCGACGATGGCCTTCGATGTCGCTGCGGACCGCGGCCAGACGAGTCTCGGTATCCTCGCTCGACGGCAGCTCGGAGATGCCGGCTTCTGCGTATTCGTAGGCGGCCTCGGCCTCGGCGCGGTCGGCGGCGAGACGGCTGTGCGCTTCCGACAGCGTCGCCTTGCGCGCGGCGTGGCGGCTGATCTCGCGCTCGGCGGTGGCATGGCGTTCACGCGCGACGTTGAGCTCGCGCTGCGCGGCGCGCCAGGCTTCGCGGCTGGCGCCTTCGGTGCTCGCGGCCATCTGCAGCTCGGACTCGGCGTTCTCCAGCGCCTGACGCTTGATCTGCGCGTCGATGCGGGCCTGCTCCAGCTCGTTCTCGATGTCGACGAGACGGGCGCGCTCGGCGAGGCGGCGGGCTGCACCGGTCGGCGCATGCGCCGCCGCGACAAAGCCGTCCCAGCGCCAGACGTCGCCCTCGGGCGAGACCAGCCGCTGGCCGGTCTTGAGCTGCGAGACCAGCTCGGCACCGCGCTCGCGCGGAACCACGCCGATCTGGGCCAGACGGCGCGTCAGCTCGGCCGGCGCCTGCACATGATTGGCGAGCGGCACGGCGCCTTCCGGCAGCTCCGGATCGCCGTCGGTGTGTCCGACATTGGTCCAGCGCATCGGCGCCGACGGGTCGATCGGGGCATCGAGATCGTCGCCGAGCGCGGCGCCGATGGCCTTTTCAAAGCCCTTGTCGACGGTGATGCCGTCGATGATCGGCGGCCACAGATTCTTGGTCTCGCCGTTGAGGATCTTGGAGATCGTGCGCGCCTCGGTTTCGAGCCGCTGTGCGCGCTTGTCGGCCTCGACCAGCGGCGAGCGCGAGGATTCCAGCGTCTGGCGTGCCGCGACGTGGGCGGCTTCGCTCGCTTGCGCCGCGGCTTCCGAGGCGGCCAGCGTCTGCTCCGCGGTCTCGACCGTCGCGGTCAGCTCGTCGAGATCGCCAAAGCCGCCAGTCTCGGCGGCAAGCTTCTGCTCTTCCGCAGCGACGTTCGCGATCTCCTGGTCGAGCCGGGCCAGCTTGTCGCGGTGGGTGCGGACATTGGCCTCGAGCTGGTTGCGCTTGGCGGTGAGGTCGGCCAGCGCGGTGGTGAGCTCGGCGAACTGCTGTTCGGTTTCGGTCAGCACCGCCTCGGCTTCGCCGACGCGCTCGTCGACACCGGAGCGCTTCTCGACGCGCGACTTGATCTCTTCCTTCAGCTCGGAATCTTCGGTGTCGAGCCGCTGCAGCGCGACGTCGGCGTCCATGGTCTGCTGCTGGGCGCGGGAGATATCGCCTTCGAACTGGGCAAGGCGGCGCTCGAGCTCGGCGACGCGCTCCTTGGCGCGCTCCTCCTCGCGGTCGAGCAGCTCGCGAGCATTGGTCAGGCGCTGCAAGCCTGCGGCGGCGCGCGCCTCGGCATCGCGCAGCGCCGGCATTTCGGCGGCGCGGATCGCCTGGATGCGGGCGGCTTCGGCCTGGTGCTGGGTGCGCTCGGCCATCTCGCGCACCGCGAGATCGTGGGTCTGGCCGGATTCGTTGACGTCGGCATGGGCGCCGACCCAGCGCAGGTGGAACAGGGTTGCTTCGGCCTTGCGGACCTTGGCCGCGACCTCGCGGTAGCGCACGGCCTGGCGGGCCTGCTTCTTCAGGCCTTCCATTTGTCCTGCGAGCTGGCCGATCACGTCCTCGACGCGGGTGAGGTTGGTTTCGGCCGCCTTCAGCCGCAGCTCGGCCTCGTGGCGGCGGGCGTGCAGACCGGCGACGCCGGCAGCGTCTTCCAGCACGCGACGGCGCTGCTCGGGCTTGGCCTGGATGATCTCGCCGATCTTGCCTTGGTGGACGAGAGCCGGCGAACGCGCGCCGGTGGCGGCATCCGCAAACAGGATCTGCACGTCGCGGGCGCGCACGTCGCGGCCGTTGATGCGATAGACCGACCCCGCCTCGCGCTCGATGCGGCGGGAGATTTCGAGCAGCTGGCTGTCGTTCATCGCCGCCGGCGCGGTGCGATCGGCATTGTCGATCGTCATCGTCACTTCGGCGTGGTTGCGCGCGGGACGGTTGCCGGAGCCTGCGAAGATCACCGCGTCCATGTCGGCGGCGCGCAGCGACTTGTACGAGGTCTCACCCATCGCCCAGCGCAGCGCTTCGACGAGATTCGACTTGCCGCAGCCGTTGGGGCCGACCACGCCGGTCAGGCCGGGCTCGATGACGAAGTCCGTGGGCTCAACGAAGGACTTGAAACCGTGAAGGCGCAGGCGGGTGATTTTCATAAGCACGCATCTCTGTTGGCAGGCGCGAATCCCCCTGCCGGGACACTACCATGGAAGACAGTGTCGCTATCCGGGTGAGTCGCGCGAGGCGCCTCATGCGGCTGGACAATGGCCGCGGTGCCCCGCGAGGGCAACCGGCCAAAGCCGCTTTTCCCAAGGGATTTATGCCGGGAAAGATACGGATTTCGAGATGCGAATCAGAATCTTGACGAGCGAATCAGCTCTTCAGCAGCGGATTGATCTTCTTGGCGAATTCCTCGAACGAGGCCTCACCCTTGATCTTCTCGCCGTTGATGAAGAAGGTCGGCGTCGAATCCACCTTCAGAACGTCGCTGGCATATTTCTGGTCGGCGGCGATCTTGTCGAGCAGCGCCTGGTCCTTCAGGCAGGCCTCGACCTGCTGCTGGGTGAGGCCGGCCTGCTTGCCGATCCGCGTCAGGGTCTCGGTGGTGTTCTTCACCACCCAATCGTTCTGCTGGCGAAACAGCATGTCGGTGACGGCGAAGTATTTCGGCCCATCACCATTGGCGATGCAGCGCGACAGCATCGAGCCGGCGGCGGCTTTGATGTCGAGCGGGAACTCGCGGAAGATGTAACGCACCTTGCCGGTGTCGATGTATTCCTTCTTGATCTTCGGGAACACCTGCTCGTTGAAGGCGGCGCAGTGCGGGCAGGTCATCGAGGCGTATTCGGTGATGGTGACGGCGGCATCGTTCGGGCCGAGCGCCATGTCGGGCAGTGACACGGGCTTGGTGACGTCGGCGGCGGACTGAGCCGCGGCCTTCGAGATGAACCGCAGCGGCGACAGCCCGGCGAGCGCGGCAAGCCCGGTCAGCGACAGCATCGTGGTGAAGGCGCGGCGGGTGATGATCAAGGTCGGCTCCCGAATTGGCAAAAATGTCGCCCCAGGGGGTCTATGAGGTTCCCGCCCGGGCGGCCTGTCGCTAGCTTGAAACGTAGCTTGAGGCAATGGCGAGCGGTAGAGACGGGTCCAGATTGGCCGCGAAATAAGGCTCAATTTCGCTTGATGGCGGCCCCCAGCCGCGCCAGCGCCGTCTTCAGTTGTTCATCTTCGATATCGCCCAGGCTCTCCGCCACCTTGGCCACCGATTTGGGATCGGGCGGGCCGGGCCGGACCGGTCGGCGCGGGCGCGACAGTGGAGCCTGGCGGAAGGCGAGCTTGCCGACCGCGCTCCAGCCGAAGAAGCGGTTGACGCGCTCCAGGATCACGTCCGCGGAATGCTGGATCTCCAGCGCCATCGGCCCCTCGACCCGCAGCACCAGGGTCGCCGGCTCCTGCGGCTGGCCCTCCACCGGGCGCGGCCATTGCATCTTCAGCGGCTCGGCATGGGCCGCGATCTCGGGACCTGCAATCTGCGCCCACCGCGTCACCAGCTCACGCGCCGCAAAGCCCTGCTTGGCATAGGCCTCGGCAAAGACGTCGTTGAGCAGGATGCCCAGCGGCTTGGCGCTGATCGGACCGGGTTTGGGAGGGAATTTGGACATGGGTCCTTATAGCACTTCGGCGGGCGGGCCACAGACCCGCGGCGCGTCATGGCCGGGCTTAGCCGTCCGAAGGACGGCGTCGCTTCCGCTCGCCTATGTCCCGGCCATCCCGTTCTTCCCTCGAAGAAAGGCGTGGATGCCCGCGACGAGCGCGGGCATGACGTAGAGAGGCCGGTGCATTGCCGTTACAGTGCAGGAATGAGTTCCAGATCCGTCCGTAAGCCGAAGCCGGAACCTTCTCAGCCGGAGACATCATCACGCCCGGTGGCGTTGCTTGCCTGGTACGACCGCCACCGCCGCCGGTTGCCGTGGCGGGCCCCGCCCGGCGAGACGTCGGACCCATACCGCGTCTGGCTGTCGGAGATCATGCTGCAGCAGACCACGGTGAAGGCGGTCGGGCCCTATTTCGAAAAATTCGTCGCGCGCTGGCCGGATGTCACTGCGCTCGGACGGGCCTCGCAGGATGATGTGCTGCGGATGTGGGCCGGGCTAGGCTATTACTCGCGCGCGCGTAACCTGTACGCCTGCGCGGTCGCGGTGACGCGCGAGCATGGCGGCATCTTTCCCGACACCGAGGAGAGGCTGCGTGCGCTGCCGGGCATCGGGCCGTACACGGCGGCGGCGATCGCGGCGATCGCCTTCGATCGCCACACCATGCCGGTCGACGGCAATATCGAGCGCGTGGTGTCGCGGCTCTTTGCAGTTGAAGATCAGCTCCCGCAGGCGAAACCTCTGATCCAGCAACTAGCGGCGACGCTGCTTGCAAACTCCCGCGCCGGCGACAGCGCGCAGGCGCTGATGGATCTCGGCGCCTCGATCTGCACGCCGAAAAAGCCGGCCTGCTCGCTGTGTCCGCTGAACGAGGATTGCACGGCGCGCCTCCAAGGCACGCAGGAGACCTTTCCGCGCAAGGCGCCGAAGAAGAGCGGAACGTTGCGGCGCGGAGCGGCCTTCGTCGTCACACGAGGCGAGGATCTGCTGGTCCGCGGCCGGCCCGAAAAGGGCCTGCTCGGCGGCATGACCGAAGTGCCCGGCTCGGACTGGCTCGCCGGCCAGGACGACGCGGCGGCGAAGCTGCAGGCGCCGGCGCTGAAGGGGCTGTCGCGCTGGCAGCGCAAAATGGGCGTCGTCACCCACGTCTTCACCCATTTTCCGCTGGAGCTGGTGGTCTACACGGCGAAGGCCGCAGCCCGCACCCGTGCGCCCGAGGGCATGCGCTGGGTGCCGCTCGCCACCCTTGCGGACGAGGCGCTGCCCAATGTCATGCGCAAGGTGATTGCGCACGCGCTCAACCTTTCAGCGGGCTCGTCCTCCTGACAGCACGCTGGCAGCAGCGCTACGCTATCGGGGTGCGAAACGGAGGCTGCCAATGGTCAAGACCGCGCTCGACAATTTTCCCAGGCCACCCTCTGCGGAGCTCTTGGGATGGCGCCTGCTCGATGCCCGCCCCGAGGAGGGCTGGATCAAGCTCGGCTTCGAGGGCAAGCCGGAGTTCTGCAATCCGGCGGGCTTCATCCAGGGCGGCATGCTCTCGGCCATGCTCGACGACACCATGGGCCCGGCCGTGCTGGTGATGAGCGAGGGCCGGCTCTATACCACCACCATCAGCATGACCGTGAATTTCCTCAGCCCCGCCAAGCCCGGTCCGATCATCGGGGAGGCGACGGTGACGCAGCTCGGCAAGACGATTGCGTTCGTCGAGGCCAAGCTGATGGCGGAGAACGGCACGGTGCTGGCAACGGCAAGCGCGACCGAGCGGTTGCTGGAAGCGGCAAGGGTGGTGCGGTAGTCGTTACCGTCGGGGCCGTGTCGCGGAGTGCTGCGCGCAAGGCTTATACAGCGCCCGAAGTGCTTTGCCGCGCAGCAAGATGAGTTGCGGCCTCAACCCGCCGCGCGCCGCGATCCAACGCTGCACCGGCCCGGGATACATGGAGTATAGGTAATTGGTGGCGTCAGGGTCGGTAATCGTCCTTCCCTTCCGACCGAAATCCCAAGCAGCGTGGAAGCCGAGAGCGGCCTTCGAGGTTACACAGATTTTGTCAGCGGCAACTGCACCGAGAACGATGGTGCACGATGAGGCACAAAGTCCATCGATGATGACGGTCTCTCCGGAAGTGCGCAGGCGTTCATATCTGTCAACATAGGTGTCGATTAGCCCGCCACGATCGCCGGCGATCCGTATCGCCGCATGACTTGCGTGCATTTCGGCCAGCAAGATAGCCGCCGCAAGCAACCCCGCCCGGAACTTCATGATCGCAGCCTCGGTTATTCGCGTCTATCGAATGGACAAATTTCTCTCGCATCCAAGGATTGGCTTAGATCGAAGCGCACCAGCGGGCGGTTGCGGCCGCTCATGGTCTTCAGCCTCGGCCTGAAAGTGCTGGATCATCCCGGGTCTTTGAAACAGACAGGCGTTGATCTAGGTCAATCGGACATGCACGGCGCGCCAAATGATGGGGGCAAGTGCCTGTCCCGTTGACGGCATCACCCTGCGGATAGAACCGGCACTCCAATGACGGGAGGACGCCCATGTTTCGATATGCTCTGGTTGGCTTGGCCGCAGCCGCTCTTGTCGGCGCAAGCCTTGTTCCCGATGACGCACTCGCCCGCGGCGGCCGCGGAGGAGGTGGTGCCTATCGGGGAGGGGGATTTCACGGAGGAGGCGCGCATTACAGAGGCGGTGCCGTTCACGCTGGTCGCTACGGCGGCCGCGCTCACGTCTCCCGGCCGATAGCAGGGTACCCCGTAGCACGTACTGCGGCGCGTAGAGGCGTCTACCGGGGAGCCGCATACGGAGCCGCGGCAGTCGGAGTCGGAGCGGCGGCGGCTGGTGCATACGGCTACTACAACAACCGTTGCTACGATGCCTACGGCAACTGGGTGTGTTCCAGACAGTATGGATATTGATGGGCCGTGACGGACGCGGGGCGGTTGGACAACTCTTGCCGCCCCGCCTTCAGGCGCTCACGCGCTTCGCATCTCCACTGACGATCGGCGGCTTCGCGTTCAGCGCCTCGACCTGGAAGCCCGCAACGCGCTTGTAGTTGGCGGCGATGTCTTCCAGTTCCTTCTGCGACAGCACGTCGGTGACGACCTCAAAGCCGTCGGGCGCGCGCTCTTCGACCAGTTGCATGACCTGCTCGGGTCCGTTCTTGCGGTTGAGCAGGACGAGGTCGGTGGTCGCGGGGCGGCGCTCGGCCTCATAGGCGAGCAGCGCCGCGGTCGTCGGTCCATGCGCGAGAATCTCGCGGGTGATGGTGCGGGCATCGAGGATGGCCTGCGAGGCGCCGTTCGAGCCGATCGGGTACATCGGATGCGCGGCATCGCCCATTAGCGTGACCTTGCCGAAGGTCCATTGCGAGACCGGATCGCGGTCGACCAGCGGATATTCATAGGCGTGCGGGCAGTTCTTGATCAGGCCGGGCACGTCAAGCCAGTCGAACTGCCAGCTCTCGAACCAGGGCAGGAACTCCTCCAGCCGCGCGGTGCGGTTATAGTCCTCGCGCCGCCACTGATAGGTCGGCGGCATGTGGCGCTCGGCGACCCAGTTGATCAGATGTTTGCCCGCCGCGTCCGGCGCCTTGCTGATCGGATAGCAGACGAATTTCAGGATCTCATGGCCGGCCATGATCATGGTGCGGCCGGTCAGGAAGGCCTTGGAAGGCGTGACGCCGCGCCAGAGGATGCGGCCGTTCCAGATCGGCGGACCTTCATTGGGATAGAGCTTTTCGCGCGCGGCGGAATGGATGCCGTCGGCGGCGATCAGGATCGCGCCGTCGTAAGTCCCGGCGGCCTTGCCGGTTGCCCGGTCGATGAAGTCGGCGCGCACGCCATCTGCCGTCTCGGTCCAGCCGGTCAGATGGTGGCTGGTGAGGATGTTGTCGCGGCCGAGCCGCTCGATCGCGGTGTCGAGCAGGAGCTGTTGCAGCGTGCCGCGATGGATCGAGAATTGCGGCCATTTGTAGCCGGCCTCCAGCCCGCGAGGCTCGCTCCAGATCGGCTTGCCGTGCTTGGAGAAATAGGCGAGCTCGCGCGTCCGCACCCCGCTGGCGTCCAGTCTGTCCATCAGCCCGAGCTCGATCAGCTCGCGCACCGCATGCGGCAGCACGTTGATGCCGACGCCGAGCGGCTTCAGTTCCGCGACGCTTTCGAAGACTTTTGCGGGAACGCCGATCTGGTGCAGGCTGAGCGCAAGCGTCAGCCCGCCGATGCCGCCACCGGCGATGAGTACGGTCATGACAAAATCCCCCTCCGATTGACGGCGTCTTCGCACAGCCGGGCGGCGGTGGGCAACTGCGAAGAGGTCCCCTATGGACGGGGCGGCGGAGGGCCGTTAACCTCGGGCTTTCCCATGAGGTCCGACATGCTCAAGCTCTACTACGCCACCGGCACCTGCGCGCTCGCCACCTACATCACCCTGGAGGAGGCCGGCGCCGACTACGCGGCCGAGCGGCTGAGCTTCAAGGACAACCAGCAGAACAGCCCGGACTATCTCAAGATCAACCCGAAGGGGCGTGTGCCGGCGCTGGTGACGGATCGCGGCGTCCTCACCGAGACGCCGGCGATGCTGGCCTATCTCGCGCAGACCTTCCCCAAGGCGAAGCTCGCGCCGCTCGATGATCCCTTCGACTTCGCCCAGGTGCAGTCGTTCAACTCCTACCTCTGCTCGACCGTGCACATCAATCATGCCCACAAGATGCGCGGTCCTCGCTGGGCGACGCAGGAGAGCTCGTTCGCCGACATGAAGGCGATGGTCCCGAAGACCATGGCCGCCTGCTTCGCCCTGATCGAGCAGAAGATGTTTCGGGGGCCCTGGGTGATGGGCGATCAGTTCACGATCTGCGATCCGTATCTCTACACCCTCTCGACCTGGCTCGAAGGCGACAGCGTCGACATCAACGCGACCCCGAAGATCGCCGAGCATTTCAAGCGGATGTCTGACCGCCCCGCTGTGCGCAAGGTGATGGACGCGCAGAAGGCGTGACAAATACGCGGTGTCGTCCCGGGCAAGCGCAAGCGCAGACCCGGGACCCATACCGCGGAATCTATCGATTGCGATCGGTAGCAATCCCGAACGAGCAGTCTTCGCCAAACCGCATCCTGTGGTTATGGGTCCCGGATCAGCGCTCCGCTCCGCTGTGCTTGTCCGGGACGACACCGTGTCTGTTGAAGCTGCGTCCTACCCAGCCTTCCGCTTCTCCAGCTCCCGCCCCGTCTGCAGCATCAGTCGGCGCAGCCAGATCGAGCCGGGGTCCATCTGGGCGCGGGTCGGGTAGAACATGAACTGCTCGTCGATCCCGGGGTCGAGCGGTGGCGTCACGGTGACGAGGCCGAGCTGTTTCGACAGTGCCGCGATCAGCCGGCGCGGCACGAAGGCGACGAGATCGGTGCGGGCAGCGACGTGCAGCGCTTCGAGATAGCCTGACACGACCAGCGAAATGTGCCGCTCGATGCCCTTGGCGCGCAGCCAGGTGTCGATCAGATCCTCGTTGCTGCCTCGGATGATCACGCCGACATGGCGCGCGGCCAGGAACGTCTCGCGCCGCTTCAGCTTCGCCGCCAAGGGGTGGCCGCGCCGCACCGCCAGCGCGTCGCTGTCGACGTAGAGCAGCTGGCGGTGAAAGCCCTTGAAGGCGTTGCCGATCGAGATCACGAGGTCGATGGTGCGGGCGAACTCGGCGTGGAAGATCGCCGATCCCCGCCATGGCACGATGTCGATGCGGACGTTGGGCGCGGCCCGCGTCACCTTCTCCATCAGCGGCGGCATCAGCAGTTCGACTGCGAGATCCGGCATCATCAGGCGGAATTGCCGCTCGCTGCGTGCGGCGTCGAAGTCATCAGGCACGAACAGCCCGCGCACCTGATCGAGCGCCTGCGCCAGCGGCGCGCGCAGGGCCTGCGCCCGCGGCGTCAGCTCCATCCGCGCGCCCGTGCGCACCAGCAGCGGATCGCCGAGAATGTCGCGCAGGCGCTGCAGCGCGTGGCTGGCCGCCGGCTGCGACAGGCCCATCCGAAGCGCGGCGCGGCTCACGCTGGCCTCGCGCAGCAGGGCGTCGAGCGCGGTCAGCAGGTTGAGGTCAAGCGAATTCAAATTCATCAGGCGAATAGATATCATATTCTCTATCGATTTGAAGAATTCTGATGCTGCGGCGATCATCTCCGCGTTCCCACCAAACGGAGATGCCGCCATGAATGCGATCGCCAACAAGAAACTGATGCAGGATATTTTCGCCGCCGCCGCCAATCCCGATCCGAACGCGCGCGATCGAGCCCTGTTCGCTGCAAGCCTTGCCGAAGACGCCAAATGGGTCGTGACCGGCCAGTATTCCTGGTCGCGCACCTTCTCAGGCAAGGAGTCGATCCTCAACGATTTGCACGGCTATGTGCGCACCCGCCTGCGCGACCGCACGCGCACGGTCGCTCACCGCTTCATCGCCGACGGCGATGTGGTCGTCGTGGAGGCAAAGGGCGACAACGTCACGCCCGAAGGCGTGCGCTACGACAATGACTATTGCCTGGTGTTTCGTCTCGAGGACGGCAAGATCAAGGAGATCCGCGAGTACTGCGACTCGATCCTGACCGAGCGGGCGCTCGGTTCTTTTCCGCAGGCGCCGGTGAGGGCTGCGAGCTGAGTGGATTGCGCGTCGCGTCCGCCGGCGGGTTTCATCGGGCGGAGCCGGCGATGGTCGTGCGGGCGTGGCGGGCGCTGGTCGAAACGGTCCGTATCAGGCGCGAACGGTCCCGGGCCCGGGATCAACTCGCCGCCATGAGCGAGCGGGAGCTTCTGGACTGCGGGATGACCAGGGCGGAGATCGCGTACGAGCTGCACAAGCCCCGCCGGCGGAAATAAAGAGTCGAGGGTACGGTCCGCGCCTCTCCAGATATTCCAGTGCCGGCGGAACCTTCGGATTCCGCCGGCGTTTCCTTCGCTTCCGGGGCAATCGCGCCCCCGGCATTGCGCGCGTGTGGGAATTTCATGCTGGCTGGGGTTTCGGACGTCTCGACACAGGTGAACCCTGGCTTCCCTGGACTTCGTGAGCGACTGAGAGATGCGACTGCGGGTGCGCACCGGGAGCTCGATGCGCAACTTTCGTCGTTCGATCTCACCGTCTTGGCGGGCTATCGCCGCTTTCTTCAAGCCAGCGCCGGCGCGCTTCTTCCGCTCGAGGCCGCGCTCGTCGCGGCAGGCGTCGCCAGGATATTTCCGGACTGGCCGGAGCGGTCGCGCAGTGCCGCGATCGCGGCTGATCTCGGGCGGCTCGGCGGCGCCGCGCAATCCACCGTATCCGTGCCGCCGCTGACGCCCAGCGGCATGCTCGGTACGATGTACGTGCTGGAGGGCTCTCGGCTCGGGGCAAGATTCCTGCTGAAAGAGGTCGCGGAGGCCGCCGACCTGCGCATGACGGAGGCCACCAGCTATCTCAGCCATGGTGCCGGCAAGCGCCTGTGGCAGAGTTTCCTGTCGAAGCTTCAAGGCGAAGAGGCCTGCGACGAGGTCGAGGTGATCGCGGCGGCGCGGGTTGCCTTCGCCGCGTTCGAGCGGGCGGCGGAGCGGGCATGAACGAGGCGGTCAATCTCACCAATTGCGATCGCGAGCCGATCCACATTCCCGGCAGCGTGCAGCCGTTTGGCTTCATGCTCGCTGTGCTCTCGGATTTCACGATCTGCATGGCCTCGGACAATGTCGGCAGCTTTCTCGGAAGCGACGTCGCCGATCTGCTCCAGCAGCCGTTGACGAGCGCCATCTCCGAAGCCGCTGTCGAGACCATCCGCGGTCGCGTCGACTATTTGAGTGGGCCGGATGCGACCGAGCGCCTGTTCGGCGTCGAGCTCCAGGCCGGCAAACCGCTTTACGATCTCTCGATCCATTTCTCCGGCGTCTACCTCATCGTCGAGGCGGAGCCGAGCGTCCACGAGCCCGGCGTCAATTCCGGCGAGCTCGTCCGCCTGATGCTCGAACGGATCCGCAAGACGCGCGGCATGACCGAGCTCGCGCGGGAGGCCGCGCGTCAGCTCAAGGTGCTGACCGGATTCGATCGCGTCATGGTCTACCAGTTTCACCCGGACGGATCGGGCGAGGTGATCGCCGAGACCGCGGAAGCAGGGCTCGAATCCTTCCTCGGCCTGCGTTATCCTGCATCGGATATCCCAAGGCAGGCGCGCGCCCTCTACCAGCGCAACTGGCTGCGCATCATTGCCGACGTCAACGCCAGGTCGGCTGCCCTGATGTCGACCGCCACGCACAATGCGGGATTGCTCGACCTTTCGATGAGCGTGCTGCGCTCGGTCTCGCCGATCCATATCGAATATCTGCGCAACATGGGGGTGGCCGCCTCGATGTCGGTATCGATCCTGCGCGATGGCAAGCTGTGGGGTCTGTTCGCCTGTCATCATTATTCGCCGCGGTACATTTCGTTCGACAAGCGTACGGCCTCCGAGCTGTTCGGGCAGATGTTTTCCTGGATCGTCGAGGGACGCGAGCGCGAGGGCGATGTCGCCTATGAGGCGCGGGCCCATCAGGTCCAGGAGCGCTTGATCGAGATCGCTGCTTCGCACGACCACAGCCGCCGCGCGATCGTCGACTTTCTCGGCGACTACCGCAAGATGATCGACTGCGACGGCGTCGCGGTCTGGTCCGACAACAAGATCGCCCTCGAGGGAGACACGCCGACCGAAGACGAGGTGAAGGACCTCGTCGCCTTCATCAACCGGACCTCGCCGGGCCGGATCTTCGCCAGCGCCGAGATCGCCAAGGTCTATGCCGCCGGCCAGGCTTTTCGCGACCGCGCGGCGGGTTTTCTCGCCATTCCGATCTCACGGACCCCGCGCGACTGCCTGATCTTCTTCCGGCGCGAGGTCACGCGGGCGGTGAACTGGGCCGGCGCTCCCGACAAGATCTACGACGAAGGTCCGAACGGGCCGCGCCTGACGCCGCGCAAGAGCTTCGAGCTCTGGCAGGAGACCGTGGCGGGCCAGTCGAAACCGTGGTCGGCAGCGGACATCCGCATCGCCGAGAGTCTGCGCGTCACACTGCTGGAAGTGATCCTGCAATTGTCCGACCTCGCCGCGCGCGAGCGCCGCGGCGCGCAGGAGCGGCAGGAGCTGATGATCGCCGAGCTCAATCACCGCGTCCGCAACATCCTGAGCCTGGTCCGCGCGCTGGTAGCGCAGAGCAAGGACACGGCGATGAGCGTGGAGGAGTTTGCGAGCGTTCTCGGCGGTCGCATCCAGGCCCTGGCCCGCGCCC
Source organism: Bradyrhizobium sp. CCBAU 25360 (assembly GCF_028128695.1). Classification (NCBI taxonomy): domain Bacteria; kingdom Pseudomonadati; phylum Pseudomonadota; class Alphaproteobacteria; order Hyphomicrobiales; family Nitrobacteraceae; genus Bradyrhizobium; species Bradyrhizobium sp. CCBAU 25360. The sequence continues at coordinate 350,156 of NZ_LBJA01000043.1, read as the reverse complement.
ACGACCAGATCACCAATCTGAACTGGGCGCCGGTGGCGCTGCGGACCCTCCTCGAATCCGAAGCCGGCGCCTATCTCGGGGCGCGCGCAGGCCGGGTGAAGATGGGCGGGCCGGACGTCGCGCTCGATCCCAAGGCGTTTGCCACGCTGGCTCTCGTTGTCCACGAGATGATGACCAATTCCGCCAAATACGGCGCGCTCGCCGATTCCACCGGCAGCGTCGAGGTGGTCTGGCGCCTCGATCCCTCGTCGAGCCTCGTGATCGAATGGAAGGAAAGCGGCGGGCCACCGGTGCAGCCACCGTCGCGGCGTGGCTTCGGCACCACGATCATCGAACGCTCGGTGCCGTTCGATCTCAAGGGCGATGCCGAAATCCGCTTCGACCTTCTGGGCGTGCAGGCGACGTTCGTCATTCCCCCCAATTTCGTCGAGCTGGTGCCGTCGATAGCAGGAGCCGCCATGCGTCTTGAGGAACAGCAGTCCAGCCGACCCCGGATCTCCGAGACCGCGCTGATCGTCGAGGACAATCTGATCATCGCAATGGCGGCGGAGGTCATCCTGCTCGATCTCGGCGCGCGTCATGTCGACACCGCCGCGACCGTCGACCAGGCGCTGCGCTCGATCGAGCGGACCCGGCCGAGCTTTGCCCTGCTCGATCTCAACCTCGGGAGCGAGAGCAGCATCAAGGTGGCGCAGAAGCTGAAGGAGATCGGCGTGCCCTTCATCTTCGCAACCGGCTATGGCGAGCGCGCGCCGCTTCCGGTGGATCTGGCCTCGGCGCCGGTGGTTCAGAAGCCGTACACGCTGGAAGTGGTCGAGCACGCGCTCGGCAAATTGCAGCAGGCCGGCGCCCAATGGTCGTTCGTCCTGTGAACGCATGCAGCTCTGCGCATCCCGCTCGGGATTCGTACGCGAACTTTGCATAGCTGCTGACAAAAGCAGCAGTTTTCGCGCCCGCAGATCCAGATCGCGCGAAAAATTTGAAGGTTCAATTAACGAGTGTCCCCCATTGTGTCGCAGTGCAGCGTGGGTCGCAAAGACACGCGGCTGCCAGGGTGGTCGTGACGATTTGCCGGAATTGTTCGGCCGCTCGAAGTGAAATGCATCTGGGTGGACAGTGGGAATGCCGAAGTTTCGTTTGCGGATCAGGGGACGCCTGTACGCAGGCTTCATGGCCTTGGTGGTGGTTGGTCTCGTGATGGCGGTGGTTGCCGTCTGGAATTTGCGGGCGGTGCAGGATCAGGTCGCAAGACAATCCGCACTTTCGGACAGCACGGCGCGGGTTTTGGAGATATCGACCCAGCTTCAGGCGATCCAACGGGCCAATCTGCGTTACGTCTACGACGCCAACGAGCCCGCGATGAAGGAGGCGCAAGAGCGGGAAACCGCGGCGACCGAGCTGTTGCGGGTCGGCGCCAAGGGGACGCTCTCGGAGGATCGGCGAGTGCTCTACAACGGCCTCATCGACGACATTGCCAAGATGCGACGCCTGCGTGACAATCTCGGCGACGCCGTCAACGAGGCGAGAACGGGCAAGGCGACCTTGCTGCCGAGCGGCGAGGAGCTGGCCGTCAAGATGGGCAAGCTGGTCGATGCGGCGCGCGCCGCCGTCGACGAAGACACCGCGGCCCTCGTCGCCGACCTCGAATCCAGGATCCTCCTTGTTCGGGTCGCGAACTGGCGTTTCCTGGCGCTGCGCGACGCGCAGGGACCCGCGAATTTCAGGGCGAGCGTAGATAGGGCGGCGCAGCGGCTCGCGGCTCTCGAAAAGAGCCCGCAGGCGGCGGAATTGCGCTCCACGCTCGCGCCGGTGAAGACCTCGCTCGGAATCTACAAATCGGCGTTCGAGACGACCTCCGCCGCGATGCTTCAGGCCGACGAGATCTACCACAAGAGCCTCGCGCCCCTCATCGTCGACAGCGTCGGCAGGCTCAAGGCCGCGGAAGCGACCCTGAAGAAGGACTATCAGGAATCGCGTACGACCGCCGAAGCCGTGATCGCGGGCACCACGACCATTCAGGAGATCGCCGGTGGCCTCGCCGTCCTGTTCGGCTGCATCGTCGCCTTCCTGATCGCCCGCGGCATCGTCGGTCCGCTGGCCTCGATGACGCGCGCGATGGGGCTGATCGCGGGCGGCAATCTCGAGGTCGAGATCCCCGGCCGCGGCAAGGCCGACGAGATCGGCGACATGGCCAAGGCGATCCAGGTGTTCAAGGACAACATGGTCGAGACCGAGCGACTGCGCGCCGAGCAGACCGAGGTCGAGGCGCGGCAGGCGGAAAGCCGCAAGAAGGACATGGTCAGGCTCGCCGATCAGTTCGAGCAGGCGGTCGGCGAGATCGTGAACACCGTGTCGTCGGCATCGAACGAGCTCGAAGCCTCCGCCGGCACCTTGACCACGACCGCCTCGCGGGCCCAGGACCTGTCAACGGAGGTCGCCAGCGCCTCGCAGGAGGCCTCGGCCAATGTGCAGGCGGTTGCCTCGGCGACCGAGGAGCTGTCCTCCTCGGTGTCGGAGATCGCCCGCCAGGTGCAGGAATCCGCCCGTATCGCGGTCGAGGCCGTCGGTCAGGCGAGCAGGACCAATGACCGCGTCGGCGCGCTCTCCAAGGCCGCCGCGCGGATCGGCGACGTGGTCGAGCTGATCAGCACCATCGCCGGCCAGACCAACCTCCTGGCGCTGAACGCCACCATCGAGGCGGCGCGCGCGGGTGAAGCCGGCCGCGGCTTTGCCGTGGTCGCCTCCGAGGTCAAGGCGCTCGCGGAGCAGACTGCGAAGGCCACCGGCGAGATCGCCCAGCAGGTCTCCGGCATCCAGGCCGCGACGGAGGAATCGGTCGGCTCCATCAGGGAGATCAGTGGCACCATCGAGCGGCTGTCGGAGATTTCGTCGACGGTCGCGGCCGCCGTGGAGCAGCAGGGCGCGGCGACGCAGGAGATTTCCCGCAACGTCCAGCAGGCGGCCCATGGCACGCAGAGGGTGTCGTCCAACATCGGCGACGTGCAGCGTGGCGCCTCCGAAACCGGATCGGCCTCATCGCAGGTGCTGTCGGCGGCGCGCTCGCTGTCGGCCGACAGCAACCGCCTCAAGCTCGAAGTGGCCAAGTTCCTGAACTCGGTCCACGCCGCCTGAATCTCAAACGCAAAAGGCCACGCGCATGCGCGTGGCCTGAAAAGAACGGCGCGGTGCGATCAGGCGACCTTGGTCGCCATGTGCTTGAACATGTTGGCGCGGGCCTCGTCGTCCATCTCGGCCTTGAAGGTGAACTTGTCCTTCAGCGCGATCGCGCGTGCCGCCGCCGGCCGTGCCGAGATCTCGTCCACCAGCCGCTTCACGTTGGGGTAGCGCGCAAAGGCGTCGTCGCCGAGCTTGAACGGCAGCATCCGCGCCCAGCCCCACAGCGCCATGTCGACGATGGAATAGCTGTCGCCAACCATGTAGCTGCGCCCTTTGAGGTGACCGTCGAGAACCTTGTAGTGGCGATCCGTCTCGTACTGGTAGCGGTTATGGGCGTAATCGTGGTTCTGGTCCTTTGGCGCAAAATGCTTGAAGTGCACGGCCTGACCCGAATACGGCCCGACGCCGGTTGCGATGAACATCAGCCATGACAGCGTCTCGCCGCGCACGCTCGCGGCGGGCAGGAACTTGCCGGTCTTCTCGGCGAGATAGAGCAGGATGGCGTTGCTGTCGAACACGATGGTGCCGCCATCGTCGATCGCCGGGACCTTGGCATTCGGATTGATCTCGAGGAATTCGGCCGTGAACTGCTCGCCTTTGCGGGTGTCGATCTTCACCGGCTCGAAGGGCAGGCCGGACTCCTCCAGATAAAGCGCGACCTTGGTCGGGTTCGGCGATCCGTTGAAATAGAATTTGAGCATCGATCTCCCCAGTGTTTTTGCAAGGCGCGGACGCAGCGTCATTGCCGTGCGGCCTGTCTTGCCTGAACCCGTTGCGGGAGGGCAACCGGCGAGTTTGCCGGGCGGTATCTGCGCGCCACGCAGATCAGCCGGCGTAACAAAGGCCGATTGCCGCCGTAACGACCATCGCGGCGCCGACCGCTTCCAGCCGCAGCCCGAGCCGCGTGGCCAGATGCATGTCGGAGGCCCGCGCCGCGCGCTCCGATCCGCGCGCGTAGCCGTGAACGATGACGTCGTGATTGAAATTGTCGTGCGCCTCGTTGCTGCTGGCGAGCCCGACAGAGATCACGAGCACGCCGAACAGCGCGAGGCCGAAGAATCCGAGCAGGGCGATCAGGAACATCGGAAACATGCCGAGCAGGAAGATCGGCAGCAGCGGCACCAGCAGCAATGTCTCGGACTGTCGTCGCATGGGGCCCACCGTCAGGACGGGGCTGATCGGGCGAATCTAGTCCTGGCGGGGGCGACATTCAACCACCACTGCTGTCATTCCGGGGCGCGCCTCTTGCGCGAGCCCGGAATCCATTGGGCCGCATGTGCTGTGGTTGGGTGGATTCCGGGTTCTAGCTTCGCGAGCCCCGGAATGACGGCGGAGAGGATCACTCCGCCGCCATGCCGGCGCGGATTTCGGCGCGCAGCTCGTCGATCAGCTTGAGACCCTTCTTGGTCTCGATGTGCCAGAAGGTCCAGCCGTTGCAGGCCTGGGCGCCCTGCGCCACCGCGCCGATGCGGTGGATCGAGCCGACCTTGTCGCCGAACATGATGGCGCCGTCGGCACGGACCAGCGCGCCGAGCTTCTTCTTGGCGTCGAACAGCTTCGTGCCGGGCATGATCATGCCGCGCTCGATCAGTTCGGAGAACGCGACCCGCGGCGCTTCGCGCGCGGTCATGAACGGGGCAAGGCTTGCTTCCGGCAGCGGCTCGACCGCGGCGATGCGGGCTTCGGCAGCCTTGGCATACGTCTTGTCGCGCTCGAAACCGATATAGGAGCGGCCGAGGCGTTTGGCCACGGCGCCGGTGGTGCCCGTGCCGTTGAAGGGATCGATCACGAGATCGCCGGGCTTGGACGAAGACAGCAGCACGCGCGCGAGCAGGCCTTCCGGCTTCTGCGTCGGATGCACTTTCTTGCCGTCGGCGCCCTTGAGGCGCTCCTCGCCGGTACAGAGCGGGATCAGCCAGTCGGAACGTGCCTGCACGTCCTCGTTCGCGGCCTTCAGCGCCTCGTAATTGAACGTGTAGCCCTTGGCCTTTTCGTCGCGCGCGGCCCAGATCATGGTCTCGTGCGCGTTGGTGAAGCGGCGACCGCGGAAATTCGGCATCGGGTTCGACTTGCGCCAGACAATGTCGTTCAGGAGCCAGAAGCCGAGGTCCTGCATGATCGCGCCGACGCGGAAGATGTTGTGATAGGAGCCGATCACCCAGATCGTCGCCGACGGCTTCATCGCGCGGCGGGCGGCAAGCAGCCAGGCGCGGGTGAAATCGTCATAGGCGGAGAACGAATCGAACTTGTCCCAGTCGTCGTCGACGGCGTCGACATGGGATTCGTCGGGGCGCTTGAGGTCGCCCTTGAGCTGGAGATTGTAGGGCGGATCGGCGAACACGAGGTCGACCGAACCAGCCTGAAGCTTCGACATCTCGGCGACGCAATCACCGAGGATGATGCTGTGCGAAGCGGACTCAAAATTTGTGCGGGGCGCCCTTGCAGACGCCCCGCGACGCGACACTACCATGACTCAAGAACTCTGACTCAGGCGACGCTGTCGGCGACGCGGGACCAAACAACCGACTGACCGTTACAATGAAGCGGCAAAGTAAAAATCGACTTAACCCGCCGCTTTCGTGAGCAGGCCTCGCATCGCTCCCCGCGTGCGGTTCACTGCGCGCACTCGCCGTGTTTTGCAGTGTATTTCGCGTTTCGTCGCGTTGCGGGAGCGATCATGGCTCCAAAAAGGCGCCAAATTTCTCTCGGAAAAAATTGCTCGACCCTCGGAAAAAATTGCTGGCATCGGCATGCTGTCGCACTAGGCAATAATTGCCGAGCGGGATATTGATAAAAGCAACGGAAATTTTACGTGTGTGGCGCGTTGAGCTTTCGCGCTTCTGCGCCCAAATGATGCCAATCGAGGACTGAGGGAAACCCGCCATGCGCTACGATGATTTCCGCCGCAGCGACGACATCGAGGATCGTCGCGACGATGGTGGAGGCGGCGGTGGCGGAGGCGGGTTCGGCCTTCCGATGGGCGGCGGCGGGCTCGGCATCGGCACCATCATCGTGCTTGGCCTCGTCGGCTACGCCTTCGGCATCGATCCGCGCATCCTGATCGGCGGCGCCGAGATCCTCACCGGCGGCGGCCAGGCGCCGAGCTACCAGACCGATCGCCAGTCGTCTTCGACCGCCAAGCGCGGCGCCCCGACCGACGAGATGGGCAGCATGATCTCCGGCATTCTCGGCGAGATCGACGACCGCTGGAGCGAGATCTTCCAGGCCTCGGGCCAGTCCTACACCGGGCCGAAGGTCGTGCTGTTCCGCAACGTCACCAATGGCGGCCGCTGCGGCCGGGCAGAGTCGGCGATGGGGCCGTTCTATTGTCCGCCGGATCGTACCATCTTCCTCGACACCTCGTTCTTCCGCGAGGTCGAGACGCGCTTCCGCGGCTGCTCCGGCAAGTCCGCCTGCAACTTCACCACAGCCTACATAATCGCGCACGAAGCCGGCCATCACATCCAGAACCTGCTCGGCATCATTCCGCGCGTGACGCGGCTGCAGCAGCAGGCGGGCTCGAAGGCGGAGGCCAACGCGCTCCAGGTGAAGGTGGAATTGCAGGCCGATTGCCTGTCCGGCGTCTGGGTCAATCGCGAGTCGAAGAAGCGTCCGAACTTCCTGGAAGCCGGCGACATCGACGCCGCGCTGACCACGGCGAGCGCGATCGGCGACGATACGCTGCAGCGCCAGGCCACGGGACGCGTCGTGCCTGACTCCTTCACCCACGGCTCGGCGGCGCAACGCAAGCAGTGGTTCATGACCGGCTACCAGCAGGGCACGGTCCAGGCCTGCAACACGTTCGGCGGCGGGACGTAGTAGTCTCGCTGCCGTGCCCCGGACGCAGCGCAGCGCTACTTCAGCGGTGCGCTGCAGAGCCGGGGCCCACACCGCCGGTCTCCCAAGCCTCTAAATGGGTCCCGGCTCTGCGGCGCGGCGCTGTTGCGCCGCACCTAGTCCGGGACACGAGAGACGCATCATGGCCTCCATCGACGAAGCAAAACAGTTCATCCCGCTCGACATCGCGGTGCTCACCGTGTCCGACACCCGTGCGCTCGCGGATGACAAGTCCGGCCAGACGCTTGCCGACCGCCTAGCCGCGGCCGGCCATCGTCTCGCCGCGCGCGAGATCGTCACCGACGATGTCGAGGCGATCCGCGCCGTCGTTCGCCGCTGGATCGCAGATAGCGGCATCGACGTCGTCATCACGACCGGCGGCACCGGCTTCACCGGACGCGACGTCACGCCGGAGGCGATCGAGCCCTTGTTCGAGAAGCGCATGGACGGTTTTTCCATCGCCTTCCACATGCTGAGCCACGCCAAGATAGGGACATCGACGATCCAGAGCCGCGCCACCGCCGGCGTCGCGGGGGCGACCTACATCTTCTGCCTGCCGGGCTCGCCCGGCGCCTGCCGCGATGGCTGGGACGGCATCCTGGCCGCTCAGCTCGACTACCGCACACGCCCGTGCAATTTCGTCGAGATCATGCCGCGGCTGGACGAGCATCTGCGAAGGCCGAAGGCGCAAGGCGCGACGGTGTAAGGGCGGATCGTTCTCGGGGGGCTCTCCGCATCATCAGTATCGTAGGGTGGGCAAAGCGACTTGTCCGCCATAGCTCGAAGAGCGACGGCGGAAGCGTGCCCACGATCTCTGTCCGCAATGCAGGGGCCGTGGGCACGGCGCTCATGCGCCTTTGCCCACCCTACGATTCCCGACTTGTAGCGACAGCGCTACAGATCCCGCTCCCAGGTCTCGCCGACCAGATCGGCACCGAAGCTGTGGTGCTTCTCTTGCTTCACGAGCTTGAAGCCTGCGCTTTGATAGATGCCGCGTGCGGCAACCAGGATGCTCTGCGTCCACAGCGTCATCTTGCCGTAGCCCCGCTCGCGAGCGCCCTGGAGGCATTGCTCGACCAGCGCACGGCCGACACCGAGCCCGCGCGCTTTCTTCTCCACCTGCAACAGGCGCAGCTTGGCGATCTCGTCGGTGGCCTTGACCAGAAAGATCGAGCCGACGGGCTCGCCGCCCACTTCCGCGATCCAGCAGTGCTCGCGCGCGGCATCGTAGTTCTTGATGAACTGTGCGCAGATCTCGGCGACCAGCGCTTCGTAGCTGATGTCCCAGTTGTAGTCCGCGGCATAGGCGGCGGCCTGCTTGGAGATGACCCAGCCCATGTCGCCAACGCGATGGCTGCGCAGCATGAAAGCCGCAGGCTGGGTTCGACGTTGCTCCAGTAGGGCCTCGATGGTCGCCATGGCCTGCGTGAGCCGCGTTGCATCGCTGGCCGAAAGCTGAGCCAGCATTGCGGCGACCTCGTTTTGCGAGCTCAGGTTCAGCTTGGCGTAGGTCTGGCGGCCCTTGGCGGTGAGGCTGAGCTGGTATTGCCGGCGATCTGCGGGCAGGGGCCTGCGCGTGATCAGCCCCTTTTCGTCGAAGCTCTGCACGATGCGGCTGAGATAGCCGGGATCGAGGCCAAGCTCGATTCCGATCTCCTTTGCCGCCAGCTCGTCGCGATGCGCGAGTTCGTAGAGCACGCGGGCCTCGCTGAGCGAGAACGGGCTCTTCCCAAGATGCTGGTCGAGCACACCGAGCTTGCGGGTATAGAAGCGGTTGAAGGCGCGGACCGCTGCGATGCGATCGTCGGCGACCTGCTCGATTGCAAGGGGTAATGGGGAAGAGCTTGATGGCATGACGGCACCTCAATATTTGCCATTGTCAATTAATTATTTGACTTTGGCAAGTATCAGGTGACTTCAGCCGACCATGACGATCTGGCTGCGCAGCACGGTCCGGGACGAGCGGCCGAGCCGCCGGAGCAGCCGTGCCTCGGAACGGCGGGCCTGCGGCGGGTAGCCGCCGATCCGGTCGTAATGATCACGCGCAATCAAAAGGCCCTGATCGCCGAGCGGGCCGATCACCCTGCGCACCACGGCCCGGAGGATGTCGCGCAATCCGGTATCGGCGTAAGGCGAGCGCGCATAGCGGAACACGGCAGCACGGTCCCGTCCGCTGGTCGCGACGGCCTGGATGAACTGGGTGGTTTCCTCGATCCAGCCGGTTTCGAGCACGGCGCCTGCGGGCAGGAACATCAGCCACGGCGAGCGGGCCTGGAGCGCGCCGGCCGCGAGCGCGGCGCCTTGCGAGGATCCCTCGAAGCCGACGAAACGGCAGCCTGCGACGTCGGCAACCCGCTCGATGACGCCGTTGCGGGTGCCGTCGACCAGAAGCACCTCGCGGATGACGCCGGCGGCGGCCCCGGGGACCAGCGCGGCCAGAGTCGCCACCGCGGTCTGCTCGACGCCTTCGGTCGGAATGATGACGCTCAGCATGATTGAGGCTTCAATGTCTGCACTTCGGGAGAAGCGTAGCTTGTTATGATGTTGTCATAAACACGTGGCGTTGCCGAGTGCAACTTTCCGGCCGCGCTTCGGCGTGCGATGGTAAACTGCAGCCAGTCCTCGCAGCCAAATGTGTCACGCGCGGGTTGGCGATGTTGCCGAATGTTTCGGCACAAGCTCGTCCCGGGGGGATTGACCTGGAGTTTTACGGCGACATTGCGCGGCGCGCGGGTAGTTGGCTCCTGCAGGGACGGGGCGCCCTGCAAGAAAGGTTCGAACGGGACATGTGTGACTTTGGTGGCGGCGGAGGCTTCCTGTGAACGCCGATCAACTCGTTGTTGGCACGGCCTCGACATCGCCGAAGCCGGAGGCTGCGCCGACCTTGCGGATCCGCGCGCTGATGCTGGGCGATCGCATCAACGCCGCCGGTCTCGAGATCGGCACGCTGGTCTCGTCGACGCCCGCCGCCTTCCGTGTCCATGCCGGCCTCGCCGTGATCTTTCGTTACGGCGTCGTGGTGCTGATCGGGCTGCTCCCGTCCGAGGAGAAAGTGCTGATCGACAGCCTGAAGCCGCGGGTTATCGGCGAGCTCAGCCCGTATGAGGAAGAGATTGCGCAGGCACAGCTCTGCAAGGATGAAAGCACTGAAGCGATCCAGCCGGGCGGGCCGATCTGCCTCGCAAAGTTCTCCGACGACCGGCTGCTGCTTGTTGCGGACGCGCTCGCCAAGAGTACGTCGCTCGCGCGCGACGAGCGCCGCGTCGCCGCGGTCTTCGATGTGATCGAGCCGTTTGCGCGGGAGCTCGCCGAGCACGGACGCACGCCGCGCCGTCGCAAGGGCATCCTGCAACTGATCGGCAATGCACTGCTGGTGCAGCAGCGCGTCGCCGGGCGCGTCGCGATCGCCGAGAAGCCCGACGTGCTCTGGGAGAAGCCCGAGCTCGACCGGCTCTATTCGCGCCTCGAGGACGAGTACGAGCTGAAAGAACGCCTCGACACGCTCGAGCGCAAGCTCACCGCGGTGTCGGAGACCGCCAACGCGCTGACCGACATCATCGACACCCAGCGCTCGCTCCGCCTGGAGATCGCGGTCGTGGTCCTGATCGTGATCGAGGTCGCGATCGGGTGTTTTCAGATATGGTCGGGAACGCATTAGTTCGTGCGTGTCATTGTGCCCTCTTCTGTCCACACGAATCAGGAATCGTAGGTGGGCAAAGGCGCACTTGCGCCCTGCCCACCATCGACGCCACATTGACAGACGTGGTGGGCACGCTTCCGCCTTCGCTCTTCGAGCAACGGCGGACAAGTCGCTTTGTCCACGCTACGAGACTGACACGTTCTTTCAGTTGGGATGGCCTTGCTGCAGCAGCGCAGCGCAATGGCGCGCGATCGTCAGCTCTTCATTGGTTGCAATGACGAGCACATCGACCGCGCTATCGCTACCGCTGATCCGCTCACGTGTCTCCTCATTCGCCGCGGCATCGATGCGCACGCCCATCCATGCGAGACGTTCGCCGATCGCGCTGCGGATCTCCTTGGCGTGCTCGCCGATGCCGCCGGTGAAGACCAGACAGTCGAGGCCGCCAAGCGTGGTTGCCATCATCGCGACCTGCTGCGCCGCGCGGAAGGTGAAAAGATCGACCGCGTCTCGCGCGTCAATCTCGCCGCTCGCAAGCAGCGTGCGCATGTCCGCGGAGATGCCGGAGACGCCGAGCAGGCCCGACTGGTGATAGAGCAGGTGCTGGACATCCTCGATCGAGATCTTTTCGTGCTGCTGCAGATAGAGCAGCACGCCGGGATCGATCGTGCCGCAGCGTGTGCCCATCACGAGACCGTCGAGCGGCGTCAGCCCCATGGTGGTGTCGACGCTGCGGCCGTTGCGCAACGCGCACAGGCTGGCGCCGTTGCCGAGATGCGCGATGACGGTACGCTTGGCGATGAGCTCCGGCGCAATCTCGGCGAGGCGTCCCGCGACATACTCGAAGGAGAGGCCGTGAAATCCGTAGCGTCGGACGCCACGTTCCTCGTAGCGCCTCGGAATGGCGAAGCGGCTCGCCGGCGGCGCCAGGCCGTGATGGAACGCCGTATCGAAGCACGCGATCTGCCTCAGCGCTGGTCGAATCGCCGCGAGCGCACGAATTGGCGCGAGGCACCGCGGCTGGTGCAACGGCGCCAGCGGCGTCAGCGCCTTAAGCTTTCCGATCACGTCGTCGGTCAGCGCGACCGGGCCTGAATAATCCGGCCCGCCGTGAACAATGCGATGGCCGACGGCACGCAGGTGGTGTCCGCCGAACCGGTCGTCGATGAAGGCAAGCACATCGGCGAACAGATGGCCGCCGTCGGCGTCCGGCGCCTCGCTCCATGTCTCGAACAGGTCTTCGCCCGCGGGGCTCTTCACCACGAGCCGGGGTTTTGCCTCGTGCTCGTCGAGCAGTCCCTTGCAGAGCAGGCGGGGTTCAACAGCCGAGATCTCGAACAGGCCGAACTTGATGCTCGACGATCCCGAGTTGAGGACGAGGACCGTGTCCGACATGGCTAGTCGCCGGCTTCGGCCGGGGTATTGCCGCCGGAGCTGTTAGGCCAGACCCAGCCTTGGATCTCAGGCATGTCCTCGCCGTGCTCGCGCACATAGCGCGAATGCTCGATCAGCTTGTCACGGAATTGCTGCTTCGCTTGCGCAGCCTTGGCCGCGAGCCCGGGCACGCGTTCGATCGCCTCGATCGCGAGGTGGTAGCGGTCGAGCTCGTTGAGCACGACCATGTCGAACGGCGTCGTCGTGGTGCCTTCCTCGGCAAAGCCGCGCACATGCATGCCGGCATGATTGGTGCGGTTATAGGTCAGCCGATGGATCAGGTAGGGATAGCCGTGATAGGCGAAGATGACAGGCTTGTCGCGCGTGAACAGGCTGTCGAAGTCGCGGTCGGACAGGCCGTGCGGATGCTGGTCTTTCGGTTGCAGCGTCATGAGATCGACGACGTTGACGACGCGGATCTTCAAATCCGGCAGCGCCTTGCGCAACAGGTCGACGGCGGCGAGCGTCTCCAGCGTCGGTACGTCGCCGGCGCAGGCCATCACCACGTCGGGCTCCTGGCCCGCATCTTCCGTCCCCGCCCAGCTCCAGATGCCAATGCCGGCATCGCAATGCGTGGCAGCGTCCTGCATCGACAGCCATTGCGGCGCCGGCTGCTTGCCGGCGACGATGACATTGATGCGGTTGTAGGTCCGTAGGCAGTGATCTGCGATCCACAGCAGCGTGTTGGCATCGGGCGGGAAATAGATGCGGACGATGTCGGCCTTCTTGTTGGCGACGAGATCGACGAAGCCGGGATCCTGATGGCTGAAGCCGTTATGGTCCTGCCGCCAGACATGCGAGGTCAGGAGATAATTGAGCGAGGCGATCGGGCGCCGCCATGGCAGATCGCGCGTGACCTTCAGCCATTTGGCGTGCTGGTTGAACATGGAATCCACGATGTGGATGAAGGCCTCGTAGCAGGAGAAGAAACCATGGCGGCCGGTGAGCAGATAGCCCTCGAGCCAGCCCTGGCAGAGATGCTCGCTCAAGACTTCCATCACGCGGCCGTCTTGCGCGAGGTGCACGTCATAGGGCTCGATCGGCTCCATCCAGACCCGCTCGGTCTCCTCGAACACCGCGTCCAGCCGGTTTGACGCGGTTTCGTCCGGGCCCATGATGCGGAAATTGCGCTCCTTCGCATTGAGGCGGATGACGTCGCGCAGGAATTTGCCGAGCTCGCGCGTCGCTTCCCCGATGGCGCCGCCGGGCTGCGGCACCTCGATGGCAAAGCTGCGGAAGTCCGGCAGCCTCAGCTCCTTTTTGAGCAGGCCACCATTGGCATGCGGATTGGCGCCCATGCGGCGAATGCCTTCGGGCGCGAGCGCCTGAAGTTCTGGAATGAGCGCGCCGCTCTGGTCGAACAGCTTTTCGGGCTCGTAGCTGCGCATCCAGTCTTCGAGAACTTTGAGGTGCGCCGGGTTCTCGCGACAGCCCGCCACCGGGACTTGATGCGCGCGCCAAAAACCCTCGACCTTCTTGCCGTCGACCTCTTTCGGACCGGTCCAACCCTTCGGACTGCGCAGCACGATCATCGGCCAGCGCGGCCGCTCGACGCTTTTGCGCCCGTCCCGTGCGTGCTGCTGGATCGAGCGGATGCTGGCGAGCGCGACGTCGAGCGCGTCCGCCATGGCCTGGTGCATCAATTTGGGATCATCACCCTCGACGAACAGCGGCTCGTGGCCGAACCCGCGGAAGAGATCGCGGATCTCGCTGTTGGGCATTCGCCCGAGCACGGTCGGATTGGCGATCTTGTAGCCGTTCAGATGCAGGATCGGCAGCACCGCGCCGTCATGCGCGGGGTTCAGGAACTTGTTGGAGTGCCAGGACGCAGCTAACGGGCCGGTCTCGGCCTCGCCGTCGCCGACGACGCAGGCCACGATCAGATCGGGATTGTCCAACGCCGCGCCGTAGGCGTGCACCAGCGCGTAGCCGAGTTCGCCGCCTTCGTGGATCGAACCCGGCGTTTCCGGTGCCGCGTGGCTCGGAATGCCGCCTGGGAAGGAGAACTGCCTGAACAGCTCGCGCAATCCGTCCTTGTCGCGCGCGATGTCGGGATAGATCTCGCTGTAGCTGCCCTCCAGATAGGTGTTGGCGACCATGCCGGGACCGCCATGGCCGGGACCGCAGACATAGAGCACGCTGATATCGAGCGCGCGGATGACGCGGTTGAGATGGGCGTAGATGAAGTTCAGGCCGGGCGTCGTGCCCCAATGGCCGAGCAAGCGCGGCTTGATGTGCTCGGCCCGCAGGGGCTCGCGCAGCAGCGGATTGTCGAGCAGGTAGATTTGCCCGACGGAGAGATAGTTCGCGGCGCGCCAGTAGCGATCGAGGAGGTCGAGGTTGCTGCTTGCCGCGGCCGATTGTTGTTGATTTGCCATGTTCCTGCTGACCTTCACCCGGCGATCGTCACCAACATTGTTCCGCGACGATTGATCCCTGGCCGGCATCAAACGAAATCGTTGCGACGGGCATGTTGCGTGAGGTCAAAGGACCGCGCCCGAAATTTGGGCGGCTACTGTGCATGGGGTTGTTTTCCCATCTTTTGTTTGTGTTCTTGATTTGTTCCGTTGTCGTGCTATCCTGGCTTCATGAGTCCAGCAGCATCGTCTCATGCTCTCAAGCACCCGCCGGTCAAGGCGCCCTCCGAGCCGGCGGGTGTGGACTCTGACTTTCCAGAACTTGGCGTCGCCATCGACCGCGCGCGCAGGCGAGGGCGGGGCGCACAGTCCAATGCCAGCGGCCGCTATGAGGCCGAGGCGCGCGTCGCCTTCGACGACGGCTGGCAGAGCCTGGAAGAGCTGCCGCCGTTCAAGACCAGTGTCGGGGTCGACACCTCGCGGAAGGTGATCACCCGCAACGATTCCCCCGATATCGGCTTCGATCGCTCGATCAATCCCTATCGCGGCTGTGAGCATGGCTGCGTTTATTGCTTCGCGCGGCCGACCCATGCCTATCTCGGCCTGTCGCCGGGGCTCGACTTCGAGTCAAAACTGTTCGTCAAGCCCGAGGCGCCGGCGCTGCTGGAGAAGGAGCTCGCCGCGACCGGCTATGAGCCCCGGATGATCGCGATCGGCACCAACACCGATCCCTATCAGCCGATCGAGCGCGAGCGCAAAATCATGCGCGGCATCCTCGAGGTTCTCGAGCGTGCCGGCCATCCCGTCGGCATCGTCACCAAATCGGCGCTGGTGGTGCGCGACATCGATATTCTCGCGCGGATGGCCAAGCGCAACCTCGCCAAGGTCGCCATCTCGGTCACCTCGCTCGATCCGAAGCTGGCGCGCACCATGGAGCCGCGCGCCTCGACGCCGCCGAAGCGGCTGGAAGCGCTGAAGCAGCTCTCGGACGCCGGCATCCCGACCACCGTGATGGTCGCGCCCGTGATCCCCGCGCTGAACGATTCCGAGATCGAGCGCATCCTGGACGCGGCCGCCCATGCCGGCGTCAAGGAGGCCTCCTATGTGCTGCTGCGGCTGCCGCTGGAGGTGCGCGATCTCTTCCGCGAATGGCTGATGGCGAACTATCCGGACCGCTATCGCCACGTCTTTACGCTGATCCGCGACATGCGCGGCGGGCGCGACTACGATGCGAAATGGGGCGAGCGGATGAAGGGCACCGGACCGATGGCCTGGACCATCGGCCGCCGCTTCGAGATCGCCTGCGACAGGCTCGGCCTCAACAAAAGGCGCTCCAAGCTGACCACGGATCATTTTGCCCGGCCGAAGCGGAACGGCGATCAGCTGAGCCTGTTCTGAGCGGGAAGTGTGGAAGAGGTGTCGTATGAGTAAGCAAGTTTCGGCTCCGGTGCCGCGGCTCACCGTCATCACGCTCGGTGTCAGCGATATCCGCGCCAGCATCGCCTTTTACGACGCGCTCGGGTTCTCGCGCCGGCTAAAGGCGACCGGCGAGGCGGTGGCGTTCTACGATACCGGCGGTCCGGTGCTCGCGCTGTATCCTTGGGATCAGCTCGCGGCCGACGCGGCGTTGCCGGACCAGCCGAGGCCATCGACCTTCCGCGGCATCACGATCGCCTGGAACTGTCGGACCCGAGAGGAGGTCGATGCAGTGCTGGCCTTTGCCCTCGGCAAGGGGGCAAAGCTCGCGAAGGCCGCGCACGAGACCGATTACGGCGGCTATTCCGGTTATTTTGCCGATCCCGACGGCCATCCCTGGGAGGTCGTGGTCGCACCCGGCATCGAGGTCGGCGAGGACCGGCGGGTGCATCTGGCAGAATAGGGCGGCCTGAATAACGGGAATTGCGCCGGGTTCCCGGTTGCGCCGGCCGGGCCGCTTGCGCACGATCCCCGCCATGATTCGGGACAAGTCCGCCAAGACACCGGCCAAAGACGCGCCAAGGAAGGACGCTGCGAAAAAGGCAGCGCCCGCCAAGGCCGGCAAAGCGCCTGCGACCAAAACAACGACCGTTCCCGCAGGCAAGAAAGGCATCATCGCGGTCGCACCGCCGAGCTTCCGGCGCGAGCGCGCGCTGATCAAGTGCGGCGTCTGGCCGGTCGCCGGCTGCGACGAGGCCGGCCGCGGGCCGCTCGCCGGCCCCGTGGTGGCTGCAGCCGTGATTCTCGACCCCGACCGCATCCCGCGCGGCATCGACGATTCCAAGCGCCTGACGGCGGAGGAGCGCGAAAAACTGTTCGACAAGATCTGCGCCACCGCCCAGGTCTCGGTCGCCGTCGCCTCGCCCTCGCGAATCGACCGCGACAATATATTGCGCGCCTCATTGTGGGCGCTGAAGCGCGCCGTCGTGGCACTGCCGGAGGCGCCCAGGCACGTCTTCGTCGACGGCCGCGACCGGCTCGACACTCCTTGCGATTGCGAAGCCGTGATCGGCGGCGATGGCATCGTGCTGTCGATCGCGGCGGCCTCCATCATCGCCAAGGTGACGCGCGACCGCCTGATGTGCGCGCTGGCGCAGGACTGCCCCGGCTACGGCTTCGAGCAGCACAAGGGCTACGCCGTCCCCGAGCACCTCGACGCGCTCGACCGCCTCGGCCCCTCCGTCCATCACCGCCGCTTCTTCGCCCCGGTCGCGGCCGCACGCGCCAAGCACATGCCGTGGACCGTCGAGCCGGTGCCGGATCTGTTTGCGGTGACCGAGGTCGAGGTGCCGGTGGAAGCCAGCGTCGGAATCGACGCGTCGGCGAATCTCTAGAGTTAGCCAGGCGGGACAAGCCCGGGCATGACGAGGAAACCGTCGTTGCCACAACGCGCAGCGCCCCTTATCAAAGTGTTTGTGAGCGAATAGGGCCGGCTGGACGGGTTGGCTGCATCTTTCGGGCGTTGCATGCGGTTTACCTCCCTGGTCATCGAGCTCATTCGCGCCCGGCCGCGGCTGATCGTCTGGATCGCCGTGCTGCTGCAGGCCGCGATGTGGCTGTTCGTGGCGCTGGTGTTCTACCGCAGCCCGCCTGGCAGCCTTGCGACGCTCTTGGCTTTCGGACGCGAATACCAGGTCGGCACCGATCTCGGTCCGCCCTTGCCGGTCTGGCTCGCCGACATCGCCTATCGCGCCGCCGGCGGCCACATGTTCGGCGTCTATGTGCTCGCCGAGCTCTGCGAGATCGCGACGTTCATTGCGCTCTATCATCTCTCCCGCGCCGTGGTCGGCTCGCAGCAGGCGGTGCTCGCGGTGCTCTTGACCATGACGGTGCTCGCCTTCTCCTCGTCGGCGCTCGACTTCGGCCCGCTTGTCCTGGCCCGGCCGCTCTGGGCGCTGCTGCTGTTGCACTCCTGGCAGATCATCGGCCAGCGTCGCGGCAATGCCTGGTTCGCCTGGTCGATCGAGGCCGGTCTCCTGCTGCTGACGACGCCTGCGGCGATCTTCCTGCTGCTGCTGCTCGTCGTCTTCGCGGTCTCGACCGCCGGCGGCCGCCGGACGCTGCGCGCGCTCGATCCGCTGTTCGCGCTTGTTGTCGTCGCGGTACTGGCGCTGCCCTACGCGGTCTGGCTGATGCGCGCCGAGACGCTGGTGATGCCGGCCTTGCCGCAAGTTGCGGAGCTGGATGCCCGCGCCCTGCATGCGGCGTGGCTGTTCGGCGGCCTCGTGCTCGGGGCCGCTGCGATCCCGGCGCTGACCTTCCTCAACACCGGGCTGTTCGCCGGCAAGGGCGAGGAGCCGCCGATCATCTACCGACCACCGGTCGAGCCGATGGCGCGCAACTTCGTCTATTTCTTCGCGCTGGCGCCGGCGCTGGGCGCGGTGCTCATCTCCGGCCTGCTCGGGCTCGACTCCGTCGTCGGCGGCGCCGGCGTCGTGCTGGTTGTGTCCGGGCTTGCCGTGGTGGTCGCAGCCGGCGATCTCATCGCGATGCGCCGTGCGCGGATGCTGCGGACGGTCTGGGCCGCCGCCGTCGTGGCGCCGGCCGTCGGCGTCGTGCTCGCCGTCCTGCTGCTGCCCTGGACCGGCACGAACGAGATCGCGACCTCGATGCCGGCGCGCGCGATCTCGGACTTCTTCGACGAGAGCTTTGCCCGCCGCACCAACCATCGCCTGCGTGCGGTGGCCGGCGAGACCTCGCTTGCGAGCCTGATCACGCTGCATTCCGGCCGGCCGCATCTCTTCATCGACGCCGACCCTGCGCGCACGCCGTGGATCAATCAGGCCAAATTCAGCGAGACCGGCGGCGTCGTGGTCTGGCGCGCTTCCGATACCGCCGGCACGCCGCCGCCGGACATCCTCAAGCGCTTTCCCGGCATCGTCCCGGAAGTCCCGCGCGCCTTCGAATGGCTGGTGACCGGTCGCCAGCAGCTCCTGCGCGTCGGCTGGGCCATCGTGCGGCCGAAGGGGACGTGAGGACGTAGGTCTCGTGCCCCGGACGCTGCGCAGCGCCTCTTCGGCGGTGCGCTGCAGAGCCGGGGCCCATCTCGCCGCATCGTACTGTGTTGCTTTCTGGGTCCCGGCTCTGCGGAGCGTCACTGCGTGCCGCACCGCGTCCGGGACACGAGAGCTCGCTAGCCCGCCAGCACCTTGGCGATCGCGCGCAGATCCTGCCAGGCCAGCCGCTTGTAGGACGGCGAGCGGAGCAGATAGGCCGGATGGAACGTCGGCAGCGCGCGGATGGTGCGCGCCCCCGTCTCGTAGTCGAACCAGCGCCCGCGGGTGCGCATGATGCCCTCGCGCGTTCCGAGCAGCGTCTGCGTCGAGGGATTGCCGAGCGTCACCAGCACGTCGGGATTCACCAGTTCGATCTGGCGCTGGATGAAGGGCAGGCAGATTTGCGTCTCCTGCGGCGTCGGGGTGCGATTGCCGGGCGGCCGCCACGGAATCACGTTGGCGATGTAGGCCGTGCTGCGGTTGAGGCCGATCGCGCCGATCATGAGATCGAGCAGCTTGCCGCTGCGCCCGACGAAGGGCAGCCCCTCGATGTCCTCGTCGCGGCCCGGCGCCTCACCGACGAACATGATGCGCGCCTGCGGATTGCCGTCGGCAAATACCAATCGCGTCGCGGTGTGCTTCAGCGCGCAACCCTCGAAGCCTTGCATCAGCTCGCGTAGCGCGTCCAGCGTGGGCGCAGTGCGCGCAGCCTCGCGCGCCGAGGCAATCGCGATGTCGGGCGCAGGTGCGGCCTCGCCGCGCATCACCGCCGGCGCGGCGACCGGCCGCGGTGCCTCGACCGGAGGCGCCACGCGCGGGGCAGGCGGCGGGGCATCCAATTCCGTCAGGCGGTCGATCGGTTCCTCCGCGAGCGCGCAATCGACGCCGGCCTCCAGATAGAAGGCAAGAAGCTCGCGGACGGTGGGTGCGGGTTCGGGTATCATGGGAAAGTCTGACTATTATAGCATAGCGTTTTCGAGCGAAGTGGGCACCCGGTTCGCGTGAAGAAAACGCGTCAAAAAAGATGGGACTTCCCCGGTTCTGGCCTACCAGAACCGGGGAAGTCCAGTTTAGGGCGCCTTGCACCCCTTTGCACCCCGGCGAAACGCATTTCCGTGGTTGTCCTACCCGGAAAAATCGGAAACAAGAGGGCGCAAATGACCAAGGACCGTCTCAAGGGCTGAGATCAGATGAGCACCGAAGAACTTCCCCCGCGCGAATCCATGGAATTCGACGTCGTCATCGTCGGCGCCGGCCCCTCGGGCCTGTCGGCCGCGATCCGGCTGAAGCAGCTCAACGCCGATCTCAATGTCGTCGTGGTGGAGAAGGGCTCCGAGGTTGGTGCGCACATTCTTTCCGGCGCCGTGATCGACCCGGCCGGGCTCGACAAGCTCGTTCCAGACTGGCGCGAGGATTCCGACTGCCCGCTGAAAACGCAGGTGAAGGACGACCGCTTCTACTGGATGACGGCCGGCGGCGCGATCAAGCTGCCGAACTTCATGATGCCGCCGCTGATGGACAATCATCACTGCTACATCGGCTCGCTCGGCAATGTCTGCCGCTGGCTGGCGCGCAAGGCGGAAGCGCTCGGCGTCGAGATCTATCCGGGCTTCGCCGCGGCCGAGGTGCTCTATGACGACGCCGGCAACGTCAAGGGCATTGCCACCGGCGACATGGGCATCGGCCGGGACGGCAAGCCGAAGGACTCCTTCACCCGTGGCATGGAATTGCTCGGCAAGTACACGCTGTTCGCCGAAGGCGCCCGCGGCAGCCTGACCAAGCAGCTCATCGCCAAGTTCGCGCTCGACTCCAAGAGCGAGCCGGCGAAGTTCGGCATCGGCCTCAAGGAAGTCTGGCAGATCGATCCTGCCAAGCACCAGAAGGGCATGATCCAGCATTCCTTCGGCTGGCCGCTCGACCTGAAGACCGGCGGCGGCTCGTTCCTTTATCACTATGACGACAACCTCGTTGCCGTCGGCTTCGTCGTGCATCTGAACTACGACGATCCGTACCTGTCGCCGTTCGATGAATTCCAGCGCTTCAAGACCCATCCTTCGATCCGCGGCACCTTTGAAGGCGGCAAGCGTCTCGCCTATGGCGCGCGCGCCATTACCGAGGGCGGCTACCAGTCCGTGCCGAGGCTGAGCTTCCCCGGCGGCGCGCTGATCGGCTGCGCGGCCGGCTTCGTCAACGTGCCGCGCATCAAGGGCGTACACAATGCGATGGGCACCGGCATGCTCGCGGCTGAACATGTCGCGGCGGCGCTGGCCGCCGATCGCGCCAATGACGAACTCGTCGAATACGAAAATGCGTGGCGCTCGTCGTCGGTCGGCAAGGATCTGTTCCTGGTCCGCAACGTCAAGCCGCTGTGGTCGAAGTTCGGCACCGTGCTGGGCGTCGCACTCGGCGGCATCGACATGTGGTGCAACACGCTGTTCGGCGCTTCGCTGTTCGGCACCCAGGCGCACGCCAAACCCGATCGCGCCACGCTCGATCCGGCCAAGCAGCACACGCCGAAGAACTACCCGAAGCCGGACGGCAAGATCTCGTTCGACAAGCTGTCCTCGGTGTTCTTGTCCAATACCAATCATGAGGAGGACCAGCCGGTCCATCTCAAGGTCACCGACATGAACCTGCAAAAGACCTCTGAGCACGACGTGTTCGCCGGTCCCTCGAATCGCTATTGCCCGGCCGGCGTCTATGAATGGGTCGAGGAGGGCACGAGCCCGCGCTTCCAGATCAACGCCCAGAACTGCGTCCACTGCAAAACCTGCGACGTGAAGGACCCCAACGGTAACATCACCTGGGTTCCCCCCGAGGGCGGCGGCGGTCCGAACTACGAGGCGATGTAAGGGCCGGCCGAGCAAAAGGACCTGATCACGAGGGTGATCCGGCGCACGTTCGCGTGAGGACACCGCTGCGGCCACCGGTCGCGGCCACGATAAGGCCATACTGACAGCGTCTTGGGACCGCTCTTGGCCGGTCACTTGGCCGATTTAAGGCGTGCGGAGGGGATCGTCCGGCCCGAATCCTTGCGGCGAAGCGCCAAAAGCGGCATTGTCCGCCGGACGGTTCCGGGTCCCGATGCCACCGGCCGCGTTCGCATGCGATACGGCCCTCTGCTGCAAACCCAGGCACTACCAACTCAAGGCGAGCCCTGATGTTTTCAAATCGTTTCAACCGCTGGACTGTTGCTGCCATCGCCCTCATGGGCACAGCGATCGCGACCGTCCCCGGCAGCGTCCTGGCGCAGACGCCGGATCACCCGGAGAACACGGCGGCGCAGTTTCCGACCCGAAACGATCTGAAGTCGCTCACGGGTGCCGGTAGCTATCTCGCCGCCCGCCATGCCAGCGTCGAGCGCGACGCGGCCTCCGCCGCTGCGTTCTACCGCTCGGCCCTGCGCACCGATCCCAAGAACAACGAGCTGCTCGACCGCGCCTTCATCTCGTCGGTCGCCGACGGCGACATCGACGAAGCGGTCAAGCTCGCCGAGCGCGTCCTCACCATCGACAAGACCAACCGCGTCGCGCGTCTCGTCGTCGGCGTGCATGATCTCAAGGTGAAGAAGTACGCAGCCGCGCAGACCAACATCAACCAGTCGATCCGCGGTCCGATCACCGATCTCGTCGCCACGCTGCTGTCGGGTTGGGCCGCCTACGGTGCCGGGGACGCCAAGGGCGGTGTCGCCACCATCGACAAGCTGGCAGGTCCCGAATGGTACCCGCTGTTCAAGGACCTTCACGCCGGCATGATCCTCGAGCTCTCCGGCAAGGAGAAGGACGCCGGTACCCGCTTCGAGCGCGCCTACAAGCTCGACGATTCCATGCTGCGCGTGACCGAGGCCTATGCGCGCTGGCTGTCGCGCAACAAGGATTCCGCCGCCGCGACCACCGTCTATCAGGCCTTCGACAAGAAGCTCGCGCGCCATCCGCTGATCCAGGAAGGCCTGCGCGACACCAAGGCCGGCAAGAAAATGCCGCCGCTGGTCGATTCCGCCCAGGCCGGCGCCGCCGAGGCGCTCTACGGCATCGGCGCCACGCTGACCCGCCGCGGCGGCGAGGACCTGGCGCTGGTCTATCTCCAGCTCTCGCTCTACCTCCAGCCGACCCATCCGCTGGCGCTGCTCTCGCTCGCCGATCTCTACGAGTCCGTGAAGCGGCCGCAGATGGCGATCAAGGTCTATGAGCGCGTGCCGTCGACCTCGCCGCTCAAGCGCAACGCGCAGATCCAGCTTGCCATCGATCTGGATTCCGCCGACCGCACCGACGAGGCGATCAAGATCCTCAAGGGCGTTACATCGGAGGATGCCAAGGACCTCGAAGCGATCATGGCGCTCGGCAACATCGAGCGCGGCCGCAAGAGGTTCGGCGACTGCGGCGCGACCTATTCGCAAGGCGTCGACGTGCTGCCGCCCGGCAACGACAAGGCCAACAGCGTCTGGTACTATTATCGCGGTATCTGCGAGGAGCGCTCCAAGCAGTGGGCCAAGGCCGAGGCCGACATGAAGAAGGCGCTCGAGCTCCAGCCCGACCAGCCGCACGTCCTCAACTATCTCGGCTATTCCTGGATCGACCAGGGCGTGAACCTCGACGAAGGCATGAAGATGATCAAGCGCGCCGTCGAGCAGCGTCCCGACGACGGCTACATCGTCGATTCCCTGGGCTGGGCCTATTACCGCATCGGCAACTACGAAGAAGCGGTGAAGAACCTCGAGCGCGCGATCGACCTCAAGCCCGAGGATCCCACCATCAACGACCATCTCGGCGACGCCTATTGGCGGGTTGGCCGCACGCTGGAAGCCAAATTCCAGTGGTCGCACGCGCGCGATCTCAAGCCCGAGCCGGAAGAGCTGCCGAAGATCGAGGCCAAGATCGCCAATGGCCTCGCCGACGACAATTCGAACTCTTCGGCCGCGCAGGCGGAAAAGAGGAAGGACGACGGCAAGGGCGGCTAGTCTGGCGCATGATCCGGACCCGAAGGGCCGCGCTAGCGAAAAGTGTGTAGCGGTTTTCCGACGAGATCATGCACGACGAAGAACTGAAGTTGGGGGCGTGTCGCCAATGCCGGCGTTGATTGAAGAAGGACGGGCGAAGGTCAATCTCAGCCTTCGCGTCGTCGGCCGTCGTGCCGACGGCTATCATGATCTCGAAAGCGTGGTCGCGTTTGCCGATTGCGCCGACCGGCTTACGCTGGAGCCGGGCGGCGAGCTGAAGCTCGCCACCACCGGACCGCTTGCCGCGGCTTGCGGCGATACCGCGGACAATCTCGTGTTCAAGGCCGCCAAGCTTCTGGCCGACGCGGTGCCGAATCTGAAGCTCGGCGCCTTCGCGCTCGACAAGGTGCTGCCGGTTGCCGCCGGCATCGGTGGCGGCTCGGCCGATGCGGCAGCGGCGCTGCGGCTGTTGGCGCGTCTGAACAATCTGTCGCTCGACGATCCTCGCCTGCAGAAGGTCGCGCTCTCGACCGGCGCCGACGTGCCGGTGTGCCTGTTCTCGCGCGCCTGCGACATGACCGGCGTCGGCGAGCAGCTGCTGCCGCTCGCACTGCCGAGCATGCCCTGCGTGATGGTCAATCCGCGCGTGCCTGTGGCCACCAAGGATGTTTTCCAGCAGCTGGGTCTGCGCAACGGCGAGCTCCTGGTCGGCGCTACCTCGGTCTTCCGAGCTCCGGCCTGGCCGGAGGAGGGTGGGTCGATCGCCGATTGGGTCGACGTTCTCGAAAGCGTTCCCAACGATCTCG
This sequence comes from Bradyrhizobium sp. CCBAU 25360, assembly GCF_028128695.1. NCBI lineage: Bacteria > Pseudomonadati > Pseudomonadota > Alphaproteobacteria > Hyphomicrobiales > Nitrobacteraceae > Bradyrhizobium > Bradyrhizobium sp. CCBAU 25360. The sequence goes on along the minus strand of NZ_LBJA01000043.1, from coordinate 325,497 downwards.
AAGCGCCTGCGCTGCGTATCGAACCTGTGATCGGCGACGTGCTGGAGGCCTTGCGCGACTCCGCCGGCGTCAAGCTGGCCCGCATGTCCGGCTCGGGTGCGACGTGCTTTGCGATCTACGGCTCGCCCGCCGATACCCATGCCGCGGCCGAAAAGATCCGGCGCGACCACCCCGGCTGGTGGGTGCATGCGGGGACGTTGAGCTGAGTCTCTCTCCGGGGACGGTGCCGTAGGGTGGGCAAAGGCGCTTTTGCGCCGTGCCCACCATCTTTCCGATACGGAGACGGAAGCGTGGGCACGCTTCGCTTTGCCCACCCTACGGCAGTGCGGCTAACCCGCGCTTTGCTCGGTCAGCTCGAGAAACTTTCGGATCTCGCCCAGCACTTCCTGCGGCTTGTCGTGCTGCAGCCAGTGTCCCGCCCCGGCGATGGTCTCGACGCGCGCTTGCGGGAAATAACGCTCCAGGCCTGCTGCTCTGGCACCGGCGAGAAAACTTTCGCCGGCGTTCAAGAGCAGCGTCGGGCAGGTGATGCGCGACCACAGCGCGATGTGGTCGTCCGGCCAGAGCCGGTGCGGCGCCGAGGCGCGCTGATAGGGATCGAACTTCCAGCTATAGGTACCGTCCTCATTCTGCCGTGCGCCGTGCGTGGCGAGATGCAGCGCGAGGTCGCGGGACAGGCGCCTGTTGTGAAGCACCATCTGCGCCGCTGTGTCCGCCAGGGTCGCATAGCGGCGCGGCGAGCGGTCGTGCAGCTTGTCGAGCTGGACCACCCATTTGCCGATGCGCTCATGCGCCGGCGGCTTTGGCGTGTCCGGCAGCATCGTCACGCCGTCGAGCACGACCAGCTTCGAGACCTGTTCAGGGAATGACCCTGAAAAGATCAGGCTCACCATGCCGCCCATCGAATGGCCGACGAGGGTCACCTGAGACGCTGCGATGGTGCGGATGAGCTGGGCGAGATCGTAGACATATTCGGTCAGTGCGTAGCTGCCGCCCCTGGTCCAGTCGGAATCGCCATGGCCGCGCAGGTCGGGCGCCACCACATGAAAATGCGGCTGCAATGACCGGGCGATGACGTCCCAGCTCCGGCAGTGATCGCGGCCGCCATGGACCAGGATGAGAGGCGGCGCGCCCTCATTGCCCCAATCGGCGTAATGCAGCCGTAGACCATGAGACTCGTAGAAGCGGCTTTGCGGGGCGGGCATCGGGGCGCTATCCATTCGCCGGCCGCCGCACCAGTGCCAGCGACAGGCCGAGGCCTGCAATGAAGACGCCGGAGCCCTGGGTGAGACGCCGCATCAGGTGCGGCCGTCCGATCAGCTGCGTGCGGGTAGCGGAGGCCATCAGCACCACGACGACGTCGGCAAGCGTGTTCAACGCCACCGAGATCGCACCCAGCATAATGAACTGCAGCGTGGGGCTCGGTCCCGCGGGATCGAGGAATTGCGGAATGAAGGCGAGGAAGAACGCGGCGGTCTTCGGGTTCAGCGCCTCGACCAGCACGCCGTCGCGGAATGCGCGCTTGTCACCGGCCGGCTCGCTCTCGAGCGACAGTGCGCGGCCGGCGCTGCGAAAGGTCTTGATGCCGAGCCAGACCAGGTAGAGCGCGCCGACGAATTTGACGGCGGCGAACAATTCGGCGCTGGCGAGGATGATGGCGGAGATGCCGAGGCTGCCCGCGACGACATGAACCAGTCCGCCCAGCGCCGTGCCTGCGGTCGATGCGAAGCCGCTGGCGCGTCCCTCCGACAAGGTCCGTGCCGCGACGTAGAAGATGCCGGGGCCGGGAACGGCGGCAATGAGACAGGCTGCGGCCAGGAACAGCCAGAAATTCGTTTCGATCATCCTGTTTTCGTAGCGCAGCGTGCCGCGATTGCAAGGCTCTCGTTTAGCCCGCGCGGCGGAAGATCACGCTGGCATTGACCCCGCCGAAGCCAAAGCCGTTGGAGATTGCGTGTTGCATCGGCATCGGCCGCGCGGCGCCGGCGACGATGTCGATGCCGTCAGCGCCCGCATCGGGGTTTTCGAGATTGAGCGTCGGCGGCGCGATCTGGTCGCGCAAAGCGAGCACGGTGAAGATCGCCTCGAGGCCGCCGGCGGCGCCGAGCAGATGGCCGGTGGCCGATTTGGTCGCGCTGACGGCGATGCCGCGGTTACGGCCGAACAGCGCGGCGATCGCGCCAAGCTCGCTCTCGTCGCCGGCGGGCGTCGATGTTGCGTGGGCGTTGAGGTGCTGCAGATCTGCCGGTGCAAGGCTCGCCTGCCGAAGCGCGATCTCCATGGCGCGGCGGGCGCCGTCGCCGTCGGGCGGACCGGACGTCATGTGATAGGCGTCCGCCGTCGTGCCGTATCCGATCACTTCTGCGATCGGCATGGCGCCACGCGCGAGCGCATGCTCCAGCTCCTCGATGACAAGAATGCCGGCGCCTTCGCCCATGACAAAGCCGTCGCGGTCCCGATCGAACGGGCGCGAGGCCCGCGCCGGCTCCGCGTTGAACCCGCTCGATAGCGCACGGGCCGCGGCAAAGCCGCCGAGGCTGACGATGTCGATGCAGGCCTCCGCGCCGCCGCAGATCGCGATGTCGACTTCGCCCGCATGGATCATGCGCGCGGCATCGCCGATCGCCTGGACGCCGGCGGCGCATGCGGTGACCGGTGTGCCGAGCGCGCCCTTGTAGCCGTATTTGATCGAGACGTGGCCGGCGGCGAGATTGGCCAGGAACGAGGGGATCGTGAACGGCGAGAGCCGGCGCACGCCGCGCTGCTCGGTGATGCGCACCGCCTCCGCCATCGCCGGGAAACCGCCGACGCCGGAGGCGATGATCGTCGCGGTGCGCTCCAGCGCGGCAGCATCCTGCGGCGTCCATTTCGCCTGCGCGATCGCCTCGGCGGCCGCGAGCAGCGCGAACAGGATGAAGCGATCCATCTTGCGCTGGTCTTTTGGTGCGGCGGCCTGCGCGGGATCGAAGCCGCCATCGGCATCGTCGGCCTTGTCGGGCACGAGTCCGGCAATGCGCGCCGGCAGCGCCTGCGCCCATTCGGGCAGCGGGCGCAGTCCGCTTTGACCGGCGAGCAGCCGGCGCCATGAGGTTTCGACACCGCAGCCGAGCGGCGACACCGCGCCCATTCCCGTCACGACGATACGACGCATATTACTCTCCAGCCGGCGCGACGGCCGGGTTCATGGCCTTGAGTGAAGCGATGCGCTTGCGCATGCCGCGGCTGGCGCGGGGACCGGCGACGACGACCGTATTGGCGAGCGTGATCGGCTGCATGTCGGTAGCGTCGACCACGACCGGATCGAACGGGCGAGCGTCGCTCCGGTTCGCCAGCAGAATGGATTCGCCCTTGGGCGCGAGATGCTTGTTGCCGAAGGCGAGCAGCGTAGCGATCACAGGAAAGAAATCCCGCGCCTTGTCGGTCAGAACGTATTCGTAACGCGGCGGCCGCTCATGATAGCGGCGCCGCACGAACATGCCACTCGCGGTGAGGTGAGCGAGGCGCCGCGACAGGATGTTCGGAGCGATCCCGAGGCTTTGCGAAAATTCGTCGAACTTCGTCGCACCCTGAAACGCATCCCGCAGGATCAGGATGCTCCACCATTCGCCGACCGTCTCGACGGCACGGCCGACCGGGCATTCCAGGATCGAGGGGGATTTGGGTTGCATGGCGGGAAGGTAGGTGAGTGACTTGCAAAATGCAAGTGACTAGGCAACCTCGTGCCCCGGACGCAGCGCAGCGCTTCTTCAGCGGTGCGCTGCAGAGCCGGGGCCCATGTTGCTGATGACTGCGGATGTCCCGTGGGTCCCGGCTCTGCAGCAGCAACGCGAAGGGCGTTGCAGCGCGTCCGGGACACGAGAGTGACTGTGTTGTTGCCCCGAACTCCGTCATTGCGAGCGAAGCGAAGCAATCCAGACCGTCTCCGCGGAGGGATTCTGGATTGCTCCGCCTTCGCCAAGGCTTCGGCGGACAAGTCGCTGCGTTCGCAATGACGATGTGGAGATAGTCCGGACCTATCTCACCGGTGTCGTCCCGGCGAACGCCGGGACCCATAACCACAGGGAGTGGTTTGGCGAAGATCGGATGTTATCGGTACTCGCACCGACACTGTATCGATGGATCACGCGGTATGGGTCCCTGCGTTCGCAGGGACGACACCGGATGTTTCGCTGGCGGTGCGCCGAAACGCAAAAGCCTAGTGCGACCTTGCCAGACAGAACGCCACCACCTGCTCCAGCGCGCTCTTCATCGGCGAGGAGGGGAACAGCGCCAGTGCGTCCACCGCCATGGCGCCGTAGTGCTGGGCGCGGCTGAGCGTGTCCTCGAGCGCGCGGTGCTTGTTCATGAGCCCGATGGCGTGATCGAGGTCGCTATCGCCGATCTCGCCGCGCTCGAGCGCCCGGATCCAGAACGCGCGCTCGGTGTCGTTGCCGCGGCGGAAGGCGAGCACGACGGGCAGGGTGATCTTGCCCTCGCGGAAATCGTCGCCGGTGTTCTTGCCGAGCTTTGCGCTCTTGCCGCCATAGTCGAGCACGTCGTCGACGAGCTGGAAGGCGATGCCGAGATTCATGCCGACCGAGCGGCAGGCGGTCTGCTCGGCCTTGGGGCGGTTGGCGATGACGGGGCCGACCTCGCAGGCGGCGGCGAACAGCTCGGCGGTCTTGCCGCGGATCACGGCGAGATATTCGTCCTCGGTGGTCGCGGTGTTCTTGGCGGCGGCCAGCTGCATCACCTCGCCCTCGGCGATGGTCGCGGCGGCCGCAGAGAGGATGTCGAGCGCGCGGAGCGAGCCGACCTCGACCATCATGCGGAAGGCCTGGCCGAGCAGGAAGTCGCCGACCAGCACGCTCGCCTCGTTGCCCCAGAGCATGCGGGCCGACAGCTTGCCGCGGCGCATCTCGCTCTCGTCGACGACGTCGTCGTGCAGAAGCGTGGCGGTATGCATGAACTCGACGGAGGCGGCGAGCTTGATATGGCCGTCGCCGGTGTAGCCGGCGAGGTTGGCCATGGCGAGCGTCAGCATCGGCCGCAGCCGCTTGCCGCCGGAGGAGATCAGATGGTTGGCGACCTCCGGGATCATGGTCACGTCCGAACCGGTCCGCGACAGGATCGTGGCGTTGACGCGCTCCATATCAGGGGCGACAAGGGCAACCAGCTCTTCGATCGACGCGCCGGGAGTTTCGAAAGGTACGATGACGGCCACGCCGGTCTCCAATATTTGCCCCGGAGGGGCTATTCTGACGGAAAGACAATAGAAACTGGCGGCGGATGCGGCAAGGCCCGCGGAACCATTGACATTTGCCGCTTTAGCCCCCTCTCAGGCAAGGAAACCTGCGTTTTGCGTGAACTGGTTCGGACCAACGATATGGTGCTGGTGTCGGCGATCGGCGCGCTGCTCGACGGCGCCAACATCCATCATCTGGTGCTGGACCAGAACATGAGCATCATCGAGGGCTCGCTCGGCATTTTGCCGCGGCGGATCCTGGTTCATGAGGACGACGCCCAGGAGGCGCGGGAGCTCCTCACCGAGGCCGGCCTCAGCCACGAACTGCGCGGCGATGAGTGAGGCCGCAGATATCACCGAGGACGCCTTTCTCGGCGGGCAATTGCGTCTGAGACAGAAGCGGAGTGGCCACAGAGCCGGGCACGACGCCATTCTGCTTGCGGCGGCGACGGAGGCCCGCCCCGGGGACCGCGTGGTCGATTTCGGCGCCGGGATCGGCACGGCCGGGCTGGCGCTGGCCCGGCGCGTCGCTGGTATCGGGCTGAGCCTGGTCGAGATCAATCCGGAGCTGGCCGAGCTCGCGCGCGCCAATGCAGCCGCGAATGCGCTTGCCGCCGAGATCATCCTGCTCGATGTCACCGCCGACGCCACGGCCTTTGCGGCAAACGGGCTGCCGCCCGACAGCGTCGACGCGGTGCTGATGAATCCGCCCTTCAACGATCCGGCCCGGCATCGCGGCTCGCCGGATCAGGCGCGTCACACCGCGCATGTGGCGACGGAGGAGACCCTGCATGCCTGGGTGCATGCAGCGCGGCGCATCCTCCGATCGAATGGTGTGCTGACATTGATCTGGCGCGCAGATGGCATCGCCGATGTCCTGGCGGCGCTGTCACGCGGCTTCGGGAGCCTTTCGATCCTGCCGGTTCACGGTGAGGCGGGGCGGCCCGCGATCCGCGTGCTGGTGCGTGCGGTCAAAGGCGGCCGGGCTCCGACGCGATTGCTGCCGGGCCTCATGCTCAACGACGAGTCAGGCGTGTCCAAAAAAGAGGTGACGGAGATTCTGGAGGGGAGAGCGGCCTTGCCGCTGATGGAACCGTGACGGCTTACTGCGGAAGCGATTCCGACTGCTGCTCTTGCGGGGACGTCAAGCGGATCGCCATGAACAGCGCACCGATCAGCAGCATCAGCAGATAGATTTTCATGGTGTTCTCCGCTGCCTCATTGCAGCCTCCCAACGGGAAATCTGCAAAACACGTTCCAGGCACTTCCAATGACAGTCGCGTGATAAGAAATGGTTAATCAGAGGTAACGGCATGGCCGAACAATTGAAAGATCGTGAGAGTTCCGGCCTGGCCGACAAGCTCATGCAATATCTGCCGGCGCGCTTCCGCCCCGGTACCGCGGTCGTACCGGTGGTGCGGCTGTCCGGTGTGATCGGTGCGGTGACGCCGCTGCGCCCGGGCATGACGCTGGCGGGCGTCGCGCGGGTGCTGGAGCGTGCGTTCTCGTACCGGCACGCCAAGGCGGTGGCGCTGGTGATCAACTCGCCCGGCGGCTCGCCGGTGCAGTCGCGCCAGATCTACCTGCGCATCAAGCAACTCGCGGCGGAGAAGAAGCTGCCGGTGCTCGTGTTCGTCGAGGACGTTGCGGCGTCCGGCGGCTACATGATCGCCTGCGCCGGCGACGAGATCATCTGCGATCCCTCTTCGATCCTCGGCTCGATCGGCGTGGTCGGCGGCAGCTTCGGTTTCCAGGAGGCGATCAAGCGGCTCGGCATCGAGCGGCGCCTCTACACGGCCGGCGCGCACAAGGCGATGCTCGATCCTTTCCTCCCCGAGAACCCCGACGACGTCGCCAAGCTGAAGGCGCTCCAGCGCGAAATCCATCAGATCTTCATTTCCCTGGTGAAGGAGAGCCGCGGCGCGCGCCTCAAGGGCGCGGACGACGCCCTGTTCACGGGCGAATACTGGGCCGGGGAGAGTTCGATCGCGCTGGGGCTCGCCGACAGCATCGGCGATCTCCGCTCAACTCTTCGTGCCCGCTATGGCGAGAAGGTTCTCACCCCCGTGATCGCGCAGCCGACCGGGCTGCTCTCCGGCTTTCTGGGCCGGAAATCGCCCGGCGCGGGGCAGCTTTCGGCCATGGAATCAATGGTCGGCCTGCCGGACGATCTGATCTCGGCGCTTGAGACGCGGGCGATCTGGGCGAAATTCGGGTTCTAGGCGCAGCCCTCCCGCGCCATTTGGCCTCTTGGCCTGCCGATTGCGGCGCAGCCCCGACTGCGCAACAATGTGCGTGGGGGCTGAGCACTCAACGAGGATCGACCGATGCCGCCGTTCGTCGCTTTCGCGGGCGTCCTGGGTGGGCTTGCCGTGGTCCGCTGGGCCTACAAGACTGCTGTCAGGATCAACCGGGAGCTGGAGGAGATGCGCCTCTCGCGCGTCGCCGAGGCCGCCCATATGGGGAACATCCAGACCCTGAAACGTGACCCCGTGACCGGAGCGTATCGGCCGGGTTAGGCGCGCCCCATGTAAGGTGCCCTAGGGTGGGCAAAGGCGCTCTTGCGCCGTGCCCACCATTCCCTTCGGCAATCGTGGCGACGATGGGGGGCACGCTTCGCTTTGCCCACCCTACGGCACCGTCACTCTACGGCGGCCGTTAAGCCCGAATCCGCCCCTTTGCCTTGATTCCCACTCCCGCCGTCGATACGGTCCCGCGCGATTCAAAACCCCCCGCGAGAGCCTGATCTGACGATGGACGCCTCATTGCCCGCCCATATGCGCCCGGAACGCTCGTTCCAGGGCTTCATCCTCGCGCTCCAGCGGTTCTGGGCCGAGCAGGGCTGCGTGATCCTGCAGCCCTACGACATGGAGATGGGCGCGGGTACCTTCCATCCGGCGACCACGTTGCGCGCGCTCGGGCCGAAGCCCTGGAACGCGGCCTATGTGCAGCCCTCGCGCCGGCCCAAGGACGGCCGCTATGGCGAGAACCCGAACCGGATGCAGCACTATTACCAGTTCCAGGTGATCATGAAGCCGTCGCCGCCGAACCTTCAGGAGCTGTACTTGAAGTCGCTGGCCGCGATCGGCATCGATTCCGCCGTGCACGACATCCGCTTCGTCGAGGACGATTGGGAGAGCCCGACGCTGGGCGCCTGGGGCCTCGGCTGGGAGTGCTGGTGCGACGGCATGGAAGTCAGCCAGTTCACTTACTTCCAGCAGGTCGCCGGCTTCGAATGCGCGCCGGTCGCGGGCGAGCTCACCTACGGGCTCGAGCGCCTCGCGATGTATGTGCAGGGCGTCGACCGCGTCTACGACCTGAACTTCAACGGCCGCGACGGCGATGCCAAAGTCACCTATGGCGACGTCTTCCTGCAGGCCGAGCGCGAATATTCGAAGCACAATTTTGAAGTCGCCGACACCGCGATGCTGTTCGAGCAGTTCAAGATGGCGGAGTCAGCCTGCCGGAAATATCTCGACGCCGGCTGGAAGGACGGCAAGCGCGAGGCGCATCTGATGGCGCTGCCCGCCTATGACCAGTGCATCAAGGCCAGTCACGTCTTCAACCTCCTGGACGCGCGCGGCGTGATCTCCGTGACCGAGCGGCAGAGCTACATTCTTCGCGTGCGTGAGCTGGCCAAGGCCTGCGGCGAGGCCTGGATCCATACTGAAGCGGGCGGAGCGGCCTGATGCCCGATCTTTTGCTTGAACTGTTCTCCGAAGAAATCCCCGCGCGCATGCAGGCGAAGGCGGCCGACGATCTGCGCCGCATGGTCACCGACAAGCTCGTCGCCGAAGGCCTGGTTTACGAGGGCGCGAAGGCGTTCGCGACGCCGCGCCGCCTCGCGCTGACCGTGCACGGCATCCCGGCGCGCCAGCCTGACCTCAAGACCGAACGCCGCGGGCCCAAAGTCGGCGCGCCCGACGCGGCTGTGCAGGGCTTCCTGAAGGCGACGGGATTGAAGTCGCTGGATGAAGCAAAAATCCAGCGCGACCCCAAGGGTGATTTCTACATCGGATTGATCGAGAAGCCTGGCCGCGACGCGATCGACGTGCTCGCGGAAATCCTGCCGGTCATCATCCGCACCTTCCCCTGGCCGAAATCGATGCGCTGGGGCGCGCGCTCGGGCAAGCCGGGCTCGCTTAATTGGGTGCGTCCGCTGCACGCGATCACCGCGACCTTCGGGCTCGAGACCGAAGAGCCTGATGTCGTGAAGTTCGAGGTCGACGGCATCGCGACCGGCCAGACCACCTACGGTCATCGCTTCATGGCGCCGGACGCGATTTCCGTGCGCCGTTTTGAAGATTACGAAGCGAAGTTGAAGGCCGCCAAGGTCATCCTCGATCCGCAGGCGCGCAAGGACATCATCTTCGCCGACGCCAAGGAGCTGACCTTCGCACAAGGCTTCGAACTGGTCGAAGATCAGGTGCTGCTGGACGAGGTCTCGGGCCTCGTCGAATGGCCCGTCGTCATGATGGGATCGTTCGAAGCGGAATATCTCGCGATTCCGGACGAGGTGATCCGCGCCACCATCCGCAACAACCAGAAGTGCTTTGTGGTCAAGGATCCCAAGACCGGGAAGCTGACCAACAAGTTCGTCCTCACCGCCAATATCGAGGCGTCCGATGGCGGCAAGGTCATCGTATCAGGCAACGAACGCGTGATCCGTCCCCGCCTGTCGGATGCGAAGTTCTTCTACGAGACAGACCTGAAGACGAAACTCGAAGATCGGCTGCCGAAGTTCGAGCAGATCGTGTTCCACGAGAAGCTCGGCACGCAGGCAGCGCGGATCAAGCGCATCGAGCGGCTCGCAGCCGAGATTGCGGCACTGGTCGGAGCCGATGTCGCGAAGGCGACGCGCGCGGCGCATCTGGCGAAGGCGGATTTGCTCACCGAGGTCGTCGGCGAATTCCCCGAAGTGCAGGGCCTGATGGGCAAGTACTATGCGCTGGCCCAGGGCGAGGACGCGTCCGTCGCCGCCGCCTGCGAGGAGCACTATAAGCCGCAAGGACCGACTGATCGCGTGCCGACCGATCCGGTCAGCGTTGCGGTCGCGCTTGCAGACAAGATCGATACCTTGGTCGGGTTCTGGGCCATCGACGAGAAGCCGACAGGCAGCAAGGACCCCTATGCGCTGCGTCGCGCGGCGCTGGGCGTGATCAGGTTGATCGCCGAGAACGCGCTGCGTCTGTCGCTCATGAAGGTGGCGACATCTGCGCTCACCGGTTTGTCGGTGAAGCCGGCCGATGCGCAGAAGCTGCCGAGCGACCTCCTCGCCTTCTTCGCTGATCGCCTGAAAGTACAGCTCCGTGAGCAGGGCGCGCGGCACGATCTCGTCGATGCCGTGTTTGCGCTCGGCGGCCAGGACGACCTGCTGATGATCGTCCGCCGCGTCGAGGCGCTCGGAAAGTTTCTCGAGAGCGACGACGGTAAGAACCTGCTGGCTGGCATCAAGCGTGCCAGCAATATCCTTGGCATCGAGGAGAAGAAGGACAAGCGCAGCTTCGAAGGCGCGCCCGACGTTGCGCTTTACAGCCTGGCCGAGGAAAAGGCGCTGGCAAAGGCGATAGGCGAAGTGCAGGCGGAAGCCAGCGCCGCCGTCGTCAGGGAAGACTTCGCGGCCGCGATGAGCGCGATGGCCAAGTTGCGTCCGCCGGTCGATGCGTTCTTCGACAAGGTCCGCGTCAACGACGACGATGCGAAGGTGCGCGAGAACCGCCTCAAGCTGCTGAACGAGATCCGCAGCGCCACGCGTGCGGTGGCGGATTTCTCGAAGATCCAGGATTGAGGTCGCGCTCGCGGGGCAAATACCGCTGTCATTCCGGGGCGTGCGAAGCACGAGCCCGGAATCCATAACCACCATCGTGAGTATGGATTCCGGGCTCGCGCCAAGTGGCGCGCCCCGGAATGACAGCGCAAAAAGCCCCGCCCGGCGGGGGGAAGACCGGGCGGGGCCTGATGTCCGATTACACTGCTCGCGCCAGCCTGATTGAAGTGACGCGCCGGACATCTAGTCGATCAGTGCCAACAGTCGATCCGTGCTAGTCCAGCACCTCGACGATGCGGCGCGAGCGCGGCTCGACCAAAACGGTTTCGCCGTTCACGACGGTGTAGCGGTAGGTGGTGGCGCCGAAGCGTTGCGGCACGTCATAATAGGTGACGCCTGCCTCGGGTAATGTCGTGCCGACGATGATGCGATCGGGAATGCTGAAGGCGGGCACACGCTGCTCGACGACGTACTCGCGGAAGGCCGGCCGCTGTTCGACTGCGATGGTTGGGCCGCTGTCGACCACGGCGGGCGCGCGTCCGACGGTGACACCGCTTTGCGCCTGCGCCGCAAGGGGCGAGCCGATCGCGGCCGCGAGCGCTACAAGAGCGAGAATCCTGTTCCGCATGGACAACTCCTTCGACGTGAATTTTATTTTCGGACGCGCCAATGGCGCGACCGGTTGGCCAATGCATGCACCCTTCGCAATGTTCCGGGAAAAGGCCCGCCGCATTCGCGGCAATTTCAGGCAGTTTTCGTGGGTGCCGGAACTCGCATCACGTCTTGCGCGTCTCTACTCGCGGAACCGGGAGGCCTATAATCCGCCCGCGATTCGCCCCCCTCCACAGAAAGAAAATTCATGCACATCACCGTCGCCCACATTTCGCCGATCCTGTCGTTGATTGCGGGCGTGCTCATCCTGATCATGCCGCGACTTCTCAACCTGATCGTCGCGATCTTCCTTATTGTGAACGGTGCGATCGGGCTTGGGCTCCTGAAATGGCTCCGCCTCTAGGGGTTCATTTTCCGGAACTGTCCGACTTGCGCGGGCCCGCCCAAAATGGTGTAAGGCCCGCGAATTCCCATTCCTCTCGCAGGTTGTGTGCAAGCTATGGCCAAAGCCGCCTCGAAGCCCAATAAAACTCCAGCGAAATCAAAGTCTTCCGCCAAGGCGAAAGCCGCGCCGGCAGCCCGCAAGACGCTTGCCAAGAGCGCGCCCAAGCCGGTCGCCAAAGCTGCCGCAAAGCCGGTCGCCAAAACTGCCGCAAAGGCTGCTGCCAAGCCGGCTGCGAAGGCTGTGACCAAGGCGGCTCTGCCGAAGGTCGCTGCGAAGCCTGCGCCGAAGAAGGCTGTATCAGCCAAGGCCGCGCCGGCCGCGGGCAAGGCCGGCAAATGGGTCTACACGTTCGGTGACGGCAAGGCCGAGGGCCGCACGGAGATGCGCGACCTGCTCGGCGGCAAGGGCGCGAACCTTGCCGAGATGGCCAATCTCGGGCTGCCGGTGCCTCCGGGCTTCACCCTCCCGACCTCGGTCTGCACCTATTTCTACGCCCACGACAAATCCTATCCGAAGGAGTTGCAGTCGCAGGTTGAGAAGGCGCTCGACTATGTCGGCAAGTTGACCGGCAAGATCTTCGGCGATGCCAAGAACCCGCTGCTCGTCTCCGTGCGCTCCGGCGCGCGCGCCTCGATGCCGGGCATGATGGACACCGTGCTCAACCTCGGCCTCAACGATCAGACCGTGGAAGCGCTGTCGGAATTGTCGGGTGACCGCCGCTTCGCCTACGACAGCTATCGCCGCTTCATCACCATGTATTCGGACGTGGTGCTCGGCTTCGAGCATCATCACTTCGAGGAAATCCTCGACACCTTCAAGGACGGCCAGGGCTATACCCTCGACACCGACCTCACCGCCGAGGACTGGGTCGAGCTGGTCGGCAAGTACAAGGACGCCGTCGCGCGCGAGACCGGCAAGGACTTCCCGCAGGACCCGCACGACCAGCTCTGGGGCGCGATCGGCGCGGTGTTCTCATCCTGGATGAATGCGCGCGCGGTGACCTACCGCAAGCTGCACGACATTCCGGAATCCTGGGGCACCGCGGTCAACGTGCAGGCCATGGTGTTCGGCAACATGGGCGAGACGTCGGCGACCGGCGTTGCCTTCACCCGCAACCCCTCGACCGGCGAGAGCAAGCTCTACGGCGAGTTCCTGATCAACGCGCAAGGCGAGGACGTGGTGGCGGGCATCCGCACGCCGCAGGACATCACCGAGGAGGCGCGCCAGGAATCGGGCTCCGACAAGGCGTCGATGGAAGCGGCGATGCCGGAGGCCTTCAAGGAGCTGACGCGGATCTACACGCAGCTCGAGAAGCACTACCGCGACATGCAGGACATGGAGTTCACCGTCGAGCGCGGCAAGCTGTGGATGCTGCAGACCCGCGGCGGCAAGCGCACCGCCAAGGCGGCGCTGCGCATCGCGGTCGAGCTCGCCAATGAAGGCCTGATCTCGAAGAAGGAAGCGGTGACGCGGATCGATCCGGCTTCGCTCGATCAGCTGCTGCATCCGACCATCGATCCCAACGCCAAGCGCGACGTGATTGCGACCGGCCTGCCGGCATCCCCGGGTGCTGCCTCCGGCGAGATCGTGTTCTCCTCGGACGAGGCCGCCAAGCTTCAGGCCGACGGGCGCAAGGTCATTCTGGTCCGCATCGAGACCAGCCCGGAAGACATCCACGGCATGCACGCCGCCGAAGGCATTTTGACCACGCGCGGCGGCATGACCTCGCACGCGGCGGTGGTCGCGCGCGGCATGGGCAAGCCCTGCGTCTCCGGCTGCGGCACCATCCGTGTCGATTACGGCCGCGGCACCATGAGCATCGGTTCGCGCACCTTCAAGACCGGCGACGTCATCACCATCGACGGCTCGCTCGGCCAGGTGCTCGCCGGCCGCATGCCGATGATCGAGCCGGAGCTGTCCGGCGAGTTCGGCACGCTGATGGCCTGGGCCGACCAGGTCCGCAAGATCGGCGTCCGCGTCAACGGCGACACGCCCGACGACGCGCGCACCGCGATCAAGTTCGGCGCCGAAGGCATCGGCCTGTGCCGCACCGAGCACATGTTCTTCGAAGAGACCCGCATCCGCACGGTTCGCGAGATGATCCTCTCCGAGGACGAGCAGTCCCGCCGCGCGGCGCTCGCAAAACTGCTGCCGATGCAGCGCGCCGACTTCGTCGAGCTGTTCGAGATCATGAAGGGCCTGCCCGTCACGATCCGTCTGCTCGACCCGCCGCTGCACGAGTTCCTGCCGCATACCCACGCCGAGGTCGAGGAAGTGGCACGCGCCATGAATACCGACCCGCGGCGCCTGGCTGACCGCGCGCGCGAGCTCTCGGAGTTCAATCCGATGCTCGGCTTCCGCGGCTGCCGCATCGCGATCGCCTATCCGGAGATCGCCGAGATGCAGGCGCGTGCGATCTTCGAGGCGGCGGTCGAAGCCGAGAAGCGCACCGGCAAGGCCGTCGGCCTCGAGGTGATGGTGCCGCTGATCGCGACCAAGATGGAGCTCGACCTCGTCAAGGCGCGGATCGATGCGACCGCGCAGGCGGTGATGCGCGACACCAACACCAAGCTGACCTATCAGGTCGGCACCATGATCGAGCTGCCGCGCGCCTGTCTGCTCGCGGCCGAGATCGCAGAGTCGGCGGAGTTCTTCTCGTTCGGCACCAACGACCTCACGCAGACCACCTACGGCATCAGCCGCGACGACGCGGCGAGCTTCCTCGGTCCCTACGTGGCGAAGGGCATCCTGTCGGTCGATCCCTTCGTCGCGCTGGACCAGGAAGGCGTTGGCGAGCTCGTCAAGATCGGCGTCGCGCGCGGCCGCAAGACCCGCCCGAAGCTCAAGGTCGGCATCTGCGGCGAGCACGGCGGCGATCCCGCTTCCGTCGCCTTCTGCCACAACATCGGCCTCGACTACGTCTCCTGCTCGCCCTACCGCGTGCCGATCGCCCGTCTCGCAGCGGCGCAAGCCGCACTCGGCAAGGCGATCGCCAGCCAGGCGTAAGCAGAACTAGAATGCTGGATGAAAGAGGCGGGGCCAAAACCCCGCCTCTTTTCGTTTTCTCGATGCTCTCGCCAACCCATCATTGCGAGCGCAGCGAAGCAATCCAGAATCTCTCCACGGCGGCAGCCCGGATTGCTTCGTCGCAACAGCTCCTCCAATGACGAGGCGGAAGTTCGGACAACAAGGAACCACACACGCGTCCCGTAATGATACGCGCCAGCAAGAGTTCCTTCACCATTCGCGTTGACCGGTTGTTTACCGCTTCGCGTGAGGACGGGTTTACCACCGTGCGCGATCACCCCGTGAAAACACCTGCAATCGCTTGAGTGTGCCGCACGCGCAACGCCGATTAACGCCCCGGCAACCTAAATTGGATACTTACGATAAAGATCGAATTGCACGGATGTACTGCGTTTCGATTTTTCTGGCGTAAGCGTAGCGTGAGCGTATCGATGTCTGTGTTGCGTAACCATCCGAAGGGCGCGCGGTTCGCGTCCTTCGGCATCGGTCTCTGCATCTTCGCATTGATGCCGAGAGAGACCGGCTATCAGGATATTGCCTCTCTGCTGGCGCGCCAACCCGGCGTCGCCGAGCGTTGGCAGAAGCAGGTGTTCTCCGCGGCGTCCTCGATCCAGCTCGCCACCTACAGTTTTTCCCGCCCCATCGGCACCTCGGTTCCGCAAAGCGCGATGGTTCGCCTGGCGAGCCTCGATGGCCGCGACGTCACCGGCGCGATCAGCCGCAATCCGGCGCTGCAGGCTGCGCCGCGCTACCAGGCTTCCGACTTTCCCAAGGTCGATCGCTCCATGAAGGGTGATCGCCTCGCGACCGTTGCGCCGACCGAGGCTCCCGAGGCGGCCGCGCCCGCTGCGGCACCGCCGCAGCAGGATCCCGCGACGTCGAACAGCTCGGTGTTCGGCGCCAAGACCGCGGCGCTGCCGCAGGCGATGTCGCCGGAATCCGCGGCCGCCCTCGATCCCGAACTCCAGGAAGCGCTCCGCGCGCCGCCGCTGCCGCAATATTCCAATCCACCGCGGGCCAGCGACGCCGCGCGCGCGTTCGCGGTGCAGCCGCTCGAGGCGCTTAAGCGGACCACTGCGCCGACGACGCCGGTGCGGGATCCCTTCAGCGTCAAGACCTCCAACCTGTTCTTCGGCAGTTCCTCGCTCGGCGGCAATCTCGAAAGCATCGAGAGCTGGCAGCCCGGCGCCGAGCCGCTGATCGTGATGCCCGATCCCGACATGAAGGTGACGGCCTCGCTATCGCCGCCGACGGTGGACATCGCCAAGGATATCGAGAGCGGCGAGAGCGTCGCGCCGAAGGGTGAGGTCAACGCCGACAACCAGCGCGCCAGATCGCCGGCGGAGCGTCTCGCGCTTGACGACAAGTCGCGCGCGAAGTCCGAGAAGTGCCTTGCGGAAGCCGTCTATTTCGAGTCGCGCGGCGAGGCCGTTCGCGGCCAGATGGCTGTGGCGCAGGTGGTGATGAACCGCGTGTTCTCGGGCAAATATCCCGACACCGTGTGCGGAGCGGTCTATCAGAACAAGCACCGCCATCTCGCCTGCCAGTTCACCTTCGCCTGCGACAACAACGCCGACGTGATCCGCGAGCCCGAGATGTGGGAGCGCGCCAAGAAGATCGCGAAGGCGATGCTCGACGGCCAGATCTGGTTGCCCGAGGTGGGCAAGTCCACGCATTATCACGCCTACTGGGTGCGCCCGTCCTGGGTCGCCGAGATGAAGAAGATGTACAAGACCGGCGTGCACACCTTCTATCGCCCGCGCGCCTGGGGCGACGGAAGCGAGGAACCGAGTTGGGGCACCCCGGCCCAGACCGCCGCGCTGTCAGCCGAGCTCGCGCAGGAAGCCAAGAGCTCTGCCGAGATGGGCGTGAGCGAGCGGCGCTGAGGCAATCAATCGTTGCCGCAGTGAAGGTATGCTCCCTCTCCCGCTTGCGGGGGAGGGCTGGGGAGGGGGTGTTTCCGCAGGCGAGACCCCCCGTGTGGAGAGAGCCCCCACCCGGCGCTTCGCGCCGACCTCCCCCGCAAGCGGGAGAGGTGCAGCCAGCCCTGGGCTCAGAGCGGTGATCTCACATCTCAATATCCAGCGCGCAATCAAAGTTCGGCGCCGAATGCGTCAGCGCGCCCGCCGAAGCGTAGTCGACGCCGGTTGCCGCGATGGCCGCGATCGAGTCCAGCGTGACGCCGCCGGACGCCTCCAGCTGGAGACGACCCTCGTTGATCCGCACGGCCTCGCGCAATGTCGCAAGGTCCATGTTGTCGAGCAGCACGGCGTCGGCAAGTCCGGTATCGAGCACCTCGCGCAACTGCGCCAGCGTATCGACCTCGATCTCGATCTTGACAAGATGGCCGGCATGGGCGCGGGCGCGCTCCAGCACCGCACAGATGCCGCCGGCGACCGCGATGTGGTTGTCCTTGATCAGGATCGCATCGTCGAGGCCGAAGCGGTGATTGAAGCCGCCGCCGCAGCGCACGGCGTATTTCTCCAGTGCGCGCAGCCCCGGCGTGGTCTTGCGCGTGCAGCAGATGCGCATCTTCGTGCCTTCGGTGCGGGCGACATAGTCGGCCGTGAGCGTCGCGACGCCCGACAGGCGGCCGACGAAATTCAGCGCCGTCCGCTCCGCTGTGAGAATGGCGCGCGCAGGCCCCGAGATCGTCAGCACCTGCTGTCCGCGGACAACGCGTGCGGCATCACGGACATGCGCGCGCACGTCGATGTCGGAGGAGAGTTTTTGCAATGTCGCGAGTGCCAGCGGCAATCCGGCGATCACGCCGGACTGGCGCGCCACCAGAATGGCTTGCGCCCTGGTCGCTTCCGGGATTGTCGCCAGCGAGGTGATGTCGCCGGCGCGGCCGAGGTCCTCGTCGAGCGCGCGCTGCACGGCTTCGCCGATCGCAAGCGGCGAGAGGAAGGCGTCGGGATAGAGCAGGGAGGTGGTGGTAATCATGGACAACTCCTTCAGGCAATCATGGATTGCGCAACGGGCGGCAGGGAGCTCAGGCTTTCCGCGATCTCGCGCGCCGCCGTGAGCGTCGTCATCGTTCGCTGCGCCTGCGCAGGGACGTCAGCCGGATGGTCGGAGCGGAAATGCGCGCCGCGGCTCTCGCGGCGGCTCCACGCCGAGGCGGCAACGAGCAGGGCAGACGTCGCCATGTTGCGCAGCGCGATGCTCGTTGCCTCGCGTTCGAGCGCAGCGAAGTGGTGCACGGCCTCGGAGAGGCCGTCGCTCTCGCGGATCACGCCGACATGCGCGCTCATCATCGCGCGCAGCCGCTTCCCGGCCAGAGCATCCGGCGTGCCGCCGCGCGACGCGACCGGTGCGTCGGGGAGGCGGGCAGGCGCGGGGATCGAGCAGCCGGCGATGTCGTCGGCGATGCGCGCGGCGTAGACCACCGCCTCCAGCAGCGAATTCGAGGCGAGCCGGTTGGCGCCGTGCGCGCCGGTCGACGATACCTCGCCACCGGCCCAGAGTCCGTCGATCGAGCTGCGGCCGCGTCCGTCCACCGCGATGCCGCCCATGTGATAGTGCGCGGCCGGGGCAATCGGGATGATCTGCGTGGCCGGATCGATGCCGGCGGCGATGCAGCTCGCATGCACGGTCGGAAATTTGTCCGCAAAGCGCGCGCCCAGCGCCTGGCGCGCATCGAGGAAGGCCCCGCGCCCGGCCGCAATCTCGGCGAATACGCCGCGGGCCACGATGTCGCGCGGCGCGAGCTCCGCGAGCGGGTGGCGCGCAACCATGAAGCGTTCACCGGCGCCATTGACCAGCGTCGCGCCTTCGCCGCGCAACGCTTCGGTGGCGAGCGGTGCCGGATCGCGGCCGACCATGATGGCGGTTGGATGGAACTGCACGAATTCCGGATCGGCGATTACGGCACCGGCACGCGCGGCGATGGCGAGGCCGGAGCCGCTGGCTTCCATTGGATTGGTCGTGACGGCGTAGAGATGTCCGATGCCGCCGGTGGCAAGCACCACCGCGCGCGAGGCGAGCAGGAACGGCTTCGCCTGGAAGTTGCCGGCCTCGCGCAATTGAAGACCGGCGACGGTGCCATCCTCAACCAGCAGCGCCTCGGCGACGAACCCCTCGACCAGGCGGATCGAGGGCGTGCGGCCCACCGCTTCGCTCAAGGCTGCGATGATCGCGGCACCGGCACCATCGCCTCGCACATGCACGATGCGCCGCGCAGAATGCGCTGCTTCGCGTCCCACGGCGAGCCTGCCTTCGAGGTCGCGATCGAACGGGACGCCATAGCTCAAGAGATCGTGGATGCGCGGCGCGGCCTGGCGCGCGATCCCAAGTGCGACCACCTCGTCGACGAGGCCGTCGCCGACCGCGATGGTATCGGCGGCATGGGCTTCCGGCGTGTCGCCCTCGGCCACCGCCGCGGCGATGCCGCCTTGCGCCCATGCGGAGGATGCGCCCTGTCCGAGCGGCGCGGCCGAGATCAAGGTCACCGGCCGCGGCGCCAGCTTCAGGGCGCAGAACAGTCCGGCAAGGCCGCCGCCGACGATGACGATGTCGTCGGTGCGGGTGAGGTTGTGGCTGGTGTTTGTCATAGTTCTTTCCTTTCACTCCACTGTCGTCCCCGCGAAGGCGGGGACCCATACGCCGCAGCAGAAATTGTTGCGCGAAACTGCGTGTTGCCTTCCTTCGCAACCACATCTTCCTGTGGTTATGGGTCCCGGATCTGCGCTCCGCTTCGCTGCGCTTGTCCGGGACGACAGTCGTGTGTGACGCGGTGTGTGTTGCCCTCAATTCTTCAGATTGATCATCCGCTCGACCGAGCGCCTTGCACGCAACGCCAGGGCGGGATCGATCGTCACCTCCTCGCGGAGCGTCAGCAGGCTGTCCAAAATGTTCGCGAGCGTGATGCGCTTCATGTGCGGGCAGAGATTGCAGGGGCGCAGCATCTCGACGTCGGGCAGCTCGGCGCGCACATTGTCGGCCATCGAGCATTCCGTGATCATCACCAGCCGCCGCGGCCGCTTTTCGCGCACCCAATTGATCATGTGCGCGGTCGAGCCGGTGAAGTCGGCTTCCGCCAGCACGTCCGGCGGGCACTCCGGATGCGCGATGATCTGCACGGACGGATCGGCCTCGCGAAAGGCGCGCAGCTCTTCGCCCTTGAAGCGCTCGTGCACCTCGCAGGCGCCCTTCCAGGCGATGATCTTCACGTCGGTCTTCGAGGCCACGTAAGTGGCGAGATAGCGATCGGGCAGGAAGATCACGCTTGGCGCGTTCAGGCTCTCGACCACCTGCACCGCGTTCGACGAGGTGCAGCAGATGTCGACCTCGGCCTTCACCTCTGCGGAGGTGTTGACGTAGGCGACGACAGGCACGCCCGGAAACTTTTCGCGGAGCAGGCGCACGTCGGCGCCAGTGATGCTGGCGGCCAGCGAGCAGCCGGCCCGCGAATCCGGGATCAGCACCGTCTTGTCGGGGTTGAGCAGTTTCGAGGTCTCCGCCATGAAGTGCACGCCGCACTGGACGATGACATTGGCCTCCATCTTGGTGGCTTCGACCGCGAGCTGGAGCGAGTCGCCGCCGATGTCGGCGACGCAGTGGAAGATCTCCGGCGCCTGGTAGTTATGGGCGAGGATCACCGCGCCCCGCGCGCGCTTCAGCTCATTGATCGCCTTGATCGTCGGCGCCATCAACGGCCACTCGATCGGAGGGATGACGTGCTTCACGCGCTCATAGAGCGGGGCGGTGGTGCGTTCGACCTCCGCCGTCCATTCCAGCGAGGGCGTCGGCAGCGCGCACGCTGTGGGCGCCGGTGCGGAGCGGGGAGAGGAGGCGAGATGGCCCTGCGGCCGGTTGGCAAAATCGTCTGGACCGTAGATTGCAGTGATCGGCATCAAAGCCTCCGTCGCATGTCACTTATACTCAATATGAGTATATGTAGGGCCTGAGTAATCCGGCCGAGGGGCCGGAGTGGGTTTCATCGAACCTCATATATGCTCAATATGAGTACATCGGAAATAGCACGCTCTGCCGAGGACGGCTAGGTCCTGCCGCACACAATCTCGTCAGATCGTCGTCCGACGCGTCGGGCGAGGCCAGATTGAAACGCAATGCTCCCGCGGCAGCCCCTCGTGGAATGCAACCGTTTTTGATTTGGGATTTTCATGCAAATGCATTAAATGAGGCGTTCGCGGCGCCTCTTTGCGAGTCCGCCAATGACAGACAGGGAATACCATGTCGACATCAGTGGGCGAACTCGCTCCGGCCTCACGTTCCTCCAGCTGGCGTACCCCCGCCGTCATCATTCTGTGCGGCTGTGCGATCGGCATGCTCGGCTTCGGTCCGCGCTCGGCGCTCGGCTTCTTCGTGCAGCCGATGAGTCATGAATTCTCCTGGGGCCGCGACGTGTTTGGCCTCGCCATCGCCTTTCAGAACTTGCTGTGGGGACTGGGCCAGCCCATCGCCGGCGCGGTCGCCGATCGCTTCGGGCTGTTCCGGGTGATGTGCGTCGGCGCGCTGCTCTATGCCGGCGGCCTCCTGCTGATGCGCTATTCCTCGACGCCGCTGTCGCTCAACATCGGCGCCGGCGTCATGGTCGGTTTTGGTCTTGCCGGCTGCTCGTTCAATCTGGTGCTGTCGGCGTTCACCAAGCTGCTGCCCGCCGAGAAGCGCGGCCTCGCGCTCGGCGCCGGCACGGCGGCGGGCTCGTTCGGCCAGTTCCTGTTCGCGCCGATCGGCGTCGCGTTGATCGACAATTTCGGCTGGCAGCAGGCGCTCTCCGTGTTCGGCTTCCTGATGTTGCTGATCATCCCGCTGTCACTGGCGCTCTCGACGCCGCCGGCTGCAACTGCGGCCAGTGCGACGCCGGCGGATGAGCAGACCATCACCAGGGCGCTCGCCGAAGCCTTCGGTCACCGCTCCTATGTGCTGCTGGTGCTCGGCTTCTTCACCTGCGGATTCCAGCTCGCCTTCATCACCGTGCATCTGCCGGCCTTCCTGGTCGATCGCGGCATCTCGACGCAAACCGGAGGCTGGGTGATCGCGGCGATCGGCCTGTTCAACATCATCGGCTCGCTCAGCGTCGGCTATCTCCAGAACTCGCTGCCCAAGCGCTACATCCTCTCGGCCATCTACTTCACGCGTGCGCTCGCAACCCTCGCCTTCATCTCGTTCCCCATCACGCCGTTCTCGGCGATCGCTTTCGGTGCGGTCTCCGGCCTGACCTGGCTGTCCACGGTGCCCCCGACCTCGGCGCTGGTGGCGCTGATGTTCGGCACGCGCTGGCTTGCGACGCTGTATGGCTTTGCCTTCGTCAGCCATCAGGTCGGCGGCTTCCTCGGCGTGTGGCTCGGGGGCATCGTCTTCGAGCGCTTCGGTTCCTATACGCCGATCTGGTGGCTCTCGATCCTGTTCGGCGTGCTTTCCGCGCTGATCAATCTTCCGATCGTGGAGAAACCTGTCGTTCGGGCGGTTGCGCAGCCTGTGTGATCGGCTAAACATCCCCGACAAACAAGTCAGGGAGTTCAGTCGTGGCCACATTTAAGGCGATCCGGATCGACAAGGCGGACAAGGGCACCACCGCCGCGCTGACGCAGTTCGATGAAGCCGAGCTGATGGACGGCGACGTCAGCGTCCGCGTGGAATGGTCGACGCTGAACTACAAGGACGGCCTCGCGCTCACCGGCAAGGCGCCGGTGGTGCGCCGTTTCCCGATGATCGCCGGCATCGACTTCGCCGGCACGGTCGAGCAATCCTCGCATCCGCAATGGAAAGCCGGCGACAAGGTCGTCTGCACCGGCTGGGGCATGGGCGAGACCCATCTCGGCGCCTATGCCGAGAAGGCGCGGGTGAAGGGCGACTGGCTGGTGGCCTTGCCGCAAGGCCTGTCGGCACGCGATGCCATGGCGATCGGCACCGCCGGCTTCACTGCGATGCTCTCGGTGCTGGCACTGGAGAAGCACGGTCTCTCGCCGAAGAGCGGCCCTGTGGTGGTGACGGGCGCCGCCGGCGGCGTCGGCTCGGTCGCGATCGCCGTGCTCTCCAAGCTCGGCTACCACGTCATCGCTTCGACCGGCCGCGCCTCGGAGGCTGACTATCTGAAGCAGCTGGGAGCAGCCGAGATCATCGACCGCAACGAATTGTCGGCGCCGGCCAAGCCGATCGCAAGGGAGCGCTGGGCGGGTGGCGTCGACAGCGTCGGCTCGACCACACTGGCGAATCTGCTGTCGATGACGAAATACGGCGGGGCGATCGCGGCCTGCGGCTTGGCCGCCGGCCTGGACCTGCCGTCGTCTGTCGCACCTTTCATTTTGCGCGGGGTGTGCCTTCTCGGCATCGATTCCGTGATGTGCCCGATCGAGCCGCGGAAAGCCGCGTGGCAGCGCCTGGCGTCAGATCTGGATCGGACCAAACTAACTGAAATCACTCACGAAATTCCTCTTGATGAGGTGCCGGAGTGGGGCGCGAAAATCCTGGCGGGCCAGGTCCGCGGTCGCATCGTGGTAAAAATTGTCTAACGGCGTTCAGACTTTACCAACCAAGCTGCTTCAATGTCGCCATGGTTGGTATGGTAAGCAGCGGGTAAAGAGATAAGGCATCGCCCGCTGCGGGGGTTGGTTCGGAGTTGAGCATGCTTGCGCGTATTGTGTTGGGGGCTGTCACGGCGGCAGCAACGTTTGCGCCGGCCCTTGCCGGAAGCATGAACGCCGACGAGGCGCGTCGCTTCGTGGCGGGCAAGGTCTTTGCCTTCACCTGTTTCGACGGCACCCGCGGCGCGGGCCGCATCCTGGACGATCTCGGCGCCGCCGGCGCGGTGCAGTTCTCCGGCGCGGGCCCGGTCAAGCATCTCCGCCTGCCCGGCAATACGCTCCAGATCCGTGGCCAGAACGTCTGCGCCTCGATCAAGGGCATTCCGTTCGAGCCGTGTTTCAACCTGGAAAAGACCGACGATCGCAGCTTCCGCGGCTCGGTGTCGGGGATGGGCTTCGCCTATTGCGACTTCCATCACCAGGGTGGCAACCAGATGCTGATGGCGCGCGCTGCGGCGCGTCCGCGCTCGCTGCACAGGACAGAGCACACCGGTTCCGTCAGTGCGACCAACACCGAAGTCGCCGCGCGCGTCGAGACGCCGCGTGTCGAGAGCAGCCGGCTCGAGCCGGTGAAGTCGGAGATCAAGTCGGAGCCCGCCAGGAACGAGGGCCCGCTGGAGCTGCGCCGTTCCACCCAGTGAGAGGGCTGCGCGGTCGGTTCCGCGCACTTTGTCGTTGAAGACGTCCATCGAACGCCGAGCCGCCGCGCCGTAGTCATACGGACGGCGGCTTTCATGCGTTGGTAGCTGTTCGCGCTCCAGTTTGCGGACGGCCGGGGGGCGCGGCCCGATAAAAGGGTTCAACGATGTCGCTGTACTTTTTCCGCATCAGCACCGGTCGCTATTCCGGCGCCGCCGACCAGCCGTACGAGTTCGAGGATCGCACTGCCGCCTGGACCGAGATGACCGAGGTCTGCGCCAATCTGCTCGGCGGCATCGCGCGCGGCCTGAAGCCGAACGCTGAGTGGTGCATGGAGCTGCTCGACGAGGACAAGAAGCCGGTCTTTCGCATCAGCCTCGTCGGCGAGAGCGTAACGCAGCAGAGCGGGGCTCCTATCACTGCGTGTGATTAACCTGTTAAGCGCGCATACCGTGCTGAAATTCAAGGGATTTTCCTACCGATTCAGTAGTTGCCCGGAGGTCGCGTTAACCAAATTGGAATGGCGAACGCATACTTTTCGGACAAGGGCGGTCAACGCCGAGGGCGGCTGGCAATGACTCGGCCGCGCATTCCCTAGGGGGGAAGCAAGCCCATGTTGAGCCTCGTTCAGAATTTGCGGATTGGGACCAAGCTGGCGATCTCATCGGCGCTCGGCATCCTCCTGGTCCTCGCGATGATCGCGGGTCAGGTGATCGGAAACGGCAACGTGCGCCGGTCCAGCCAGACGGCGTCCGAGCAGCAGGAGCTGGCGCGCGAGGCAGTCGAATCCAAGCTCGCGGCGCGCGCCATGCAGCTCGCCGCACGCGACATCCGCCTCGCCAATAATTCAGATGAACTGCAGAAGGCGCGCGACGCGCTGGTCGAACGCGCCGGTCATTTGGTGAAGGTTGCCGACGCAATGCTCACGCTCTCGCACGTGCCGGAAAACCGCGCGAGGATAGAAAAGCTCAAGGTCCTCACGGCGAACTATCTCAAGGGAGCTCAGCAGCTCGCATCCGTGCGCGGTGCCGCCCTGGCTCTCATGGGCGAGGATGCCGCTGCTCGCCTCGCCAAGCTCGTCGATGAGGGGACGCGTCTCGCCCGCGAGGTCACGTTGCCGATCGCAGGCGAGATGGACCAGGCAGCCAATCAGATTGCCGACGTCGCCAGGCACAGAAGCGAAGAGGAGGTTGCGGCCTCCGCGCGGGAGATGGCGTCCAGCGAGCATATCGCAATGGTCATTGGCGTTTTCACGGCGCTCGTCCTCCTCTGCTCCTGGCTGATGTCGTTCCTGACCATCGCACGGCCGATCCGCGCGCTCACGGTGGCCATGGACAAGCTCGCCGGCGGCGACTTTTCCGTGGTGCTGCCCGGTCTCGGCCGCAAGGACGAGGTCGGTGGTGTCGCGGCGGCTGTCGAGAAGTTCAAGATCGTGTCCGAACAGAAGGCCCGCGAGGAGGCCGAGGCCAAGATCAGGCAGGATCAGGCTGCAGCCGCGCAACGCAAGGCCGAGATGTCCAAGCTGGCCGATGGCTTCGAGGCGGCGATCGGCGAGATCGTCGACACCGTGTCATCGGCCGCGACTGAACTGGAAGCGTCTGCGTCGACGCTCACGTCGACTGCGGCGCGCGGACAGGAGCTCACCACCATGGTTGCTGCCGCCTCCGAAGAGGCGTCGACCAACGTGCAGTCGGTGGCGTCGGCGACCGAGGAGCTGTCGTCGTCGATCACGGAGATCAGCCGCCAGGTGCAGGAATCCGCGCGCGTCGCAAGCGAAGCGGTCAGCCAGGCCCGCACCACGACCGACCGCGTCGGCGAATTGTCGAAGGCGGCGGCGCGGATCGGCGACGTGGTCGAGCTGATCAACACCATCGCCGGCCAGACCAATCTCCTGGCGCTCAATGCGACCATCGAGGCCGCGCGCGCCGGCGAGGCGGGTCGCGGCTTTGCCGTTGTCGCCTCCGAGGTCAAGGCGCTCGCCGAGCAGACCGCGAAGGCGACCGGCGAGATCGGCCAGCAGATCGCCAGCATCCAGACCGCGACCGAGCATTCGGTCGGCGCCATCAGGGACATCAGCGACACCATCGAGAAACTGTCGGAGATTTCCTCGACCATCGCGGCTGCCGTCGAAGAGCAGGGCGCGGCGACGCAGGAGATTTCCCGCAACGTGCAGCAGGCGGCGGAGGGCACCCATCAGGTGTCGTCCAACATCACCGACGTGCAGCACGGCGCGAGCGAGACCGGCTCGGCGTCCTCGCAGGTGCTGGCGGCCGCGCAATCGCTGTCCGGCGACAGCAACCGCCTCAAGCTCGAGGTCGGCAAGTTTCTCGGCACCGTGCGCGCGGCCTGACGGTGGCGTCTTTCGGCAGGTTCTGCTTGCAACCATCACGCGTGAATGCGTGGCGGTTGCTCGCGCGCGTATCTCGACGCCGCGACCGATGCGCGCAGGGTTAACCTTCCGGAAAAGCGGCGCAGTCATGATGCCCGCAATATTTGGGGCGCTGAGTCGCCTTTCGCGTATTGCGTCTCAATCGTTGGAGCACTTTCATGAGCGGCATTTCCATTCGCCTCACTCACAAGGTCATGGCGATCGGACTGTTCGGCCTCATTGGGCTCGTCGCCTTCGGCACGATCTACCAGATTGGCAGCCTCTCTCAGGACACGTCCCGCGACGCTGCTGAAGACGCGCGCCGGCTGTCCGATCTGAACCAGCGGATCTCGCAGCAATTGCTCGAAGCGCGCCGGGCCGAGAAGGATTTCCAGCTCCGCCGCGATCAATCCTATGCGAAGCGTCACGCCGAACTTGCTTCCGACATTACCCGAAATCTTGATCGCCTCGGCAGCGCGGCGCGTGCGGCAGGGTACGCGGCGGTCGGAGAAAAGGCGTCACTGGTCCGCACCGGATTCGAGAGATACGTGAGCGAATTCGCGGCCGTCGAGCAGGCCGAGGTCAGGCTTGGATTGAACGAAACCCTCGGGCTGTCAGGCTCGTTGCGCACGGCGGTGCACGGCATCGAGACCAAGCTCAAGGAGGTCGACGATCCCAGGCTCACCAGCGGCATGCTGACGATGCGTCGTCACGAGAAAGACTTCATGTTGCGCCGCGACCCGAAATATCTCGACGCCCTGAAGAAGACGGCGACGGAATTCTCCGGGCAAGTCGAGGCTTCGGCGATCCCGCCGGCCGTCAAGGCCGATATCGGCAAGAAGCTCTCCAAATACCAGGACGACTTCGTGGCGTGGGCAGCCGGCGCGCAGGATCTGACCGCGCACGGCTCGGCAATGTCCAAGGAGTTCCGCACCATCGAGCCCGTCCTCGACGAGATCGAAAAGACCGTCAGTCAGCAATACGACGCTGCGCGGGCCGCCGAAGAGTCAATGCGGGCCTCGATCAAGCTCTGGATGTGGGTCGCACTCGGATGCTCCATCCTGCTGGTGGGGAGCGTGTCCTTCTTCACCGGCCGCTCGATCTCGACAGCGCTGATCGCCATGGTTCGCGCGATGACCGGTTTGGCGAAGGGCGACATGTCAGTCGCAATCCCCGGCGTTGGCCGCAAGGACGAGATCGGTGAGATGGCTGGTGCCGTCGAGGTGTTCAGGAGCAACATGGCCGAGGCCGACCGGCTGCGCGCCGAGCAGGCCGAAGCGGACGCGCGTCGGCGCGAGCAGCGCAAATTCGACATGCAACGGCTCGCCGATACGTTCGAAGGCGCGGTCGGCGAGATCATCGAGACGGTGTCGTCGGCGGCCACCGAGCTCGAAGCGTCGTCGAATACGCTGACCCACGCCGCCGAGCGCGGCAACAGCCTCGCCACCGCCGTGGCAGCGGCTTCGGAGGAGGCGTCCGCCAACGTGCAGTCGGTGTCGTCTGCAAGTGAAGAGCTGACCTCCTCAGTCTCCGAGATCAGCCGCCAGGTGCAGGAATCGGCGCGCGTCGCCGACGTCGCCGTCGGGCAGGCCCAGCGCACCAATGCGCGCGTCGCCGAGCTGACCAAGGCCGCTTCCCGCATCGGCGACGTCGTCGAACTGATCAACACCATCGCCGCGCAGACCAACCTGCTGGCGCTCAACGCGACGATCGAGGCGGCGCGGGCGGGCGAAGCCGGCAAGGGCTTTGCGGTGGTCGCGACCGAAGTGAAGGCTCTTGCAGAGCAGACCGCGAAAGCCACCGGCGAAATCGGTCAGCACATCGGCGCGATCCAGTCCGCGACAGACGAATCCGTCGGCGCGATCAAGGAGATCGGCGACACCATCGCGCGGATGTCGGAGATCTCGTCGACCATCGCTGCTGCGGTGGAGGAACAGGGCGCCGCCACGCAGGAGATCTCCCGCAACATCCAGCACGCCGCGCAAGGTACTTCCGCGGTTTCGTCGAACATCGCCGACGTCCAGCGCGGCTCCGGCGAGACCGGGGCTGCCTCGGCGCAGGTGCATTCGGCCGCGCAGTCGCTGTCGCAGGAGAGCAACCGGCTCAAGAGCGAGGTCGCGCGCTTCCTGGAATCGGTGCGGGCGGCCTGAGGCGGCCGCCGCCCGGTGAATGTGGCGGCGCGTCGTGTTTCGCGTCGCAGCACGAGGTGTCCGTGCAGTAACAAGAGACGGAGAAAATAGCGTCCGAAGAGGCCGACCCGTAGTTTTACGTAGGCTCCTGTTAACGCCTGCTTGCAATTATGGGGCGCAATCTTACGGGATAAGAACCAGCCAGCATTGTTGAACTGACCTCCGCCCGGTCGTCCGTCGTGACGCCTGCGGCGCGGGTGACGTGCGTGCTGCCAGGATATCATCGGGATTTGTGTGATGTCGAAGTTGTCGATCGTCTTCAAGCTTCTGGCCGTGTTATCGGTCCTCGTGCTGTCACTCGCCGGCGTCGGCGTGACGGCGATCGGCACCATGCAGAACATCAATGCTCATACCGTCGAGATCGCGGAGAGCTGGCTGCCGAGCGTGCGTGCGCTCGGCTCAATGCGCGCCGACATCAACGAGCTGCGCGTCGCGCTGCGTCTGCACCTGATGCAGGACACCGCCGAAGGCAAGGAAGCCGCCGAGAAGCGCCTCGGCTCGTTGCGTGAGCGCATCGAGAAGACGCGCAAGGTCTACGAGCCGCTGATCACGGCCGCCGAAGAGCGCGCGCTCTATGAGCAATGGAGCAAGGCGTGGGGCGAATATCTGAACGGCGTGCAGGAGACCATGGCGCTGTCGCGCAAGAGCGTCGGCCGCTTCCCGACCGACGCCAACGAGATGTTGCAGACCAAGGTCGCCAAGATGGCTCAGGCCGCCGATCCCCTGCTTCAGAAGGGCATCGAGCTCAATAACCAGGGCGCCGAGCTGGAGACCAAGCAGGCGGCCGACAGTTACGCCACGATCTTCCGCGTCCTGGTCGGCATCATCGTGCTCTCGGTCGTGATCGCGATCGGCGCCGCCTATTATCTCGTGCGCGACGTCTCTCGCGGCATCGCCTCGATCATTCGTCCGATGCAGTCGCTCGGCGAAGGAGACCTCTCGGCCGAAGTGCCGCATCGCGGCGAGAAGACCGAGATCGGCTCGATGGCGGATGCGCTTCAGATCTTCAAGGAGGCACTGATCGCCAAGAAGGCCGCCGATGAGGCGGCTGCTCGCGACGCCGAGGCCAAAATAGAACGCGGCCGCCGCGTCGATGCCATCACGCGCAATTTCGAGGCCATGATCGGCGAGGTCGTCGAGACCGTGTCGTCGGCCTCGACCGAGCTCGAGGCCTCCGCGGCCACGTTGAGCGGCACGGCGCAGCGCGGCCAGGAACTCGCAACCGTCGTTGCGGCAGCATCGGAGGAAGCCTCCACCAACGTCCAGGCGGTGGCGTCCGCCTCGGAAGAGCTGTCGTCCTCGATCACCGAGATCAGCCGCCGCGTGCAGGATTCGGCACGGATGGCCGCGGAAGCCGTCGAGCAGGCGGCGCGGACCAACGATCGCGTCAACGCGCTGTCGCAGGCGGCCTCCCGCATCGGCGACGTCGTCGAGCTCATCAACACCATCGCCGGCCAGACCAACCTCCTGGCGCTCAACGCGACCATCGAAGCGGCGCGCGCAGGCGAAGCCGGTCGCGGCTTTGCCGTCGTCGCCTCCGAGGTCAAGGCGTTGGCCGAGCAGACCGCGAAGGCCACCGGCGAGATCGGCGCGCAGGTTTCCGGCATCCAGTCGGCCACACAGGAATCCGTCAGCGCCATCCAGGAGATCGGCGGCACCATCGAGCGGTTGTCCGAGGTGTCCTCGGCCATCGCCGCCGCCGTCGAGGAGCAGGGCGCCGCGACGCAAGAGATTTCGCGCAACGTCCAGCAGGCCGCGCTCGGCACGCAGGAAGTCTCGTCCAACATCACCGACGTGCAGCGCGGCGCGATCGACACCGGCTCGGCCTCGGGCGAAGTGCTCTCGGCGGCGAAATCGCTGGCGACCGACAGCACCCGCTTGAAGGTCGAGGTCGCGCAGTTCCTGGAATCGGTCCGCGCGGCCTGATCTTCAGGAGCATGATCCGGAAAAGTGTGAAGCGGTTTTCCGAAAGGATCATGCTCAAGTTAGTTCAGCTGCTCGCCTGCGGAGCCGGCGGCGGTGCGACCTGCCGCCGGAACAGGATGCGCTGGTAGAGCCAGCCGATCGCGACCAGCACGACGCCGAGGCACATGAACGACAGCGCGCGGTAGACGCCTGTCAGTGTCGACATGTCGATGACGAAGGCCTTCAGGATCGTCAGTGCGATGACGGCAGCCGAGGCCAGCCGTGCACGCTCCGAGTTGACGAGAATGCCGACGCCCAGCAACAGCACGCCGAAGGCGAGCCAGCCGATCGAATAAGTGTATTGCTCGGCGCCCGTCGTCCCGCCGGTGGAGAGGATCGGGCCGTGATAGAAGCGGCGGATCTCCAGCGTGACATAGGCGAGCGCGAACACGAGCGCGCCACCGGCGATGGTGTTGGCGTAGACCTTGCCACGCTCGCCGACCACCGCATAGGACAGCAGCAGCATCAGCACCGCCGGCAGCGCATAGCCGAGCAGCAGCAGGTTGAACACGGCGCCGCCGACGTCGATGCGCCAGATCAGCGGGTTCTCCAGGATCAGGAGGCCGAACACGCTGATGAGCCCGCCGATCGCCGTCAGCACGACCGCGCCGACATTGTGCACGATGCTGCGGCTGCGCAGCCGCAAGCGCTCCAGCCCGATCGCCATCGCGAGCGTGACGCAGACTTGCAGTGCGAATTCGAGCAGCGACGGCGGCGAGGTCATCCGGCCGTTGGTCGCAAAGTGCCGGATCTCCATGAAGGCGAGCAGGGCGGTGAAGAGGATCGCCGCGGTCTCGACCATGCGCAGCGGCGCATCGTCGGCGCGGCGGCGCAGGAAGATGCTCGCGGCCCAGAACGAGGCCGCCGGTAGGCCGTAGCCCCAGAGCAGCCAGTTGAAGATCGGCGTGGTCCCGACGGCGTCGCCGACGATGCGCGGATCATAGCCGATGCGCGCGGTGACGATGCCGGCGAAGATGGCGGCGAGCCAGCGCAGGAACGGGATCGGCCGCTGCATCGAGATCCAGGCGGTGCCGAGCGACATCAGCGCCAGCGCGATCGTCAGCCAGCCCTTCTCCAGCGCGAAGGTCAGCGCCAGCGCCAGCGCGCCAAGGGTGCCGGTCGCGAACAGGGCCGTTGAGACGGCGACGCCCGGCCGGGTTTCGCGGCGCGTGAGCGCTTCGGTCGCAGCACCAAAGGCGGCTGCGAGCAGTACCGCGAGGATCGCGAACGGGATCGAGCGGTCGAGATGGGCGATGCGGGCGTAGAGCGCGATGAGGATCGCGATCGGCGTGGCGACGGCTGCGGCCGACCACACCACGGGAATGATTGCCGAGTTCGAGCGGCCCTGCGCGAGGAAGCCGGCAACGCCGAAGCCGATGGCGAAGATCGCGGCCATCACCAGATGCAGCGTCACGGAGCTGTCGATCGCGGTCGGTCCGATACCGGACATCGCGCCGCCCGGCAGCACCAGCATGTCGGGATTAGCGCGCACCGCCCATTCGGCGAACACGATGAAGACGGTCGCTGCCGCCGCGCCGAGCGCGCCGGTGGCCGCCGGTGCACGCCAGGCGACGAGAAGCGTCGCGCCAACGAGAAGCGTGAACGCGATCAGGGCCAGATCCGCATGTGCGCTCGACAGTACGATCAGCATGGCGCCGAACAGGTAGGCGCCGAGCGAGCTCGACGAGACCGGCTCGATCTCGCCGTCCTCGATGCTGGGGCCGAGCATGAAGCCGCAGACGACGAGCAGCGCGGCGAGCACGAAGCCTGCGATGACGTGGAAGGCATGCGGCGCGACTTGCAACTCTTCGCTATCCAGACCCGGGAAGATCCAGAGCACGGCAAAGGCGATCGTCGTGACCGCGAGCCAGCGCCACAGCCGGATGCGCGCGAGGCCGAAGCTCGCGGCGGTGACGATGGCGAGATAGATGTAGAGCGCCCAGTAGTCCGGCTTGCCGCTGGAGACGAGGAGCGGCGTCACGAAGGCGCCGACCACGCCGAGGCCGGCCAGCGCCGGTCCGTGCAGCAGCGCGGCGGCGAGCGTGCACATGGCCACGATGCCGAGCAGCACGAAGGCGGTCGCGGGCACGAGGAAGCCGTAGAGCGCATAGGCGGCATAGATGGTCGCGAACGCCACCGCCGTACCCGCGGCGGTGAGAATCGCCGGGATGTTGGCGATCGGCAGCGCCTGGATGTTGGAAATGCTCTCCTTGCGCCGCGACCACTCGCCGGCCCCGAGCAGCGCAGCTGCGAACAGGCCACCCAGGAACACGCGCACGCCGGGGCCGAGCAGGCCGGCCTCGATCGAATAGCGCACCATGAAGAAGCCGCCGAGCGCGAGCGCAAGGCCGCCGATCCACACCACCCAGCGGGTGCCGAGCTGCTCCTCGAAGCCGGGCGCAGCGGCCGGCACGGGAGGTGGTGCGGCAGCCGCAGGGCCCGCTTCGAGCGGCGGCGGTGAAAGCTCTTCGGTGACGAGTGGAGGCGGTGCCGCTTCGGCTTCGGGTGCAAGCGGCGGCGGCTCGGCGGCCGTCGTCGCGGGCGCAGGCGCTGGCTCCTGCACCGGCATGAGCGGCGGCGGCTGCACCTGCCGCTGCGCGTAGAACATCTCCTCGAGCGAATTCAGTCGCCGGCGCAGCTCGGCCGCCTGGCTGGAGGCCTTGATCGCGATCAGGAAGGCGGCGATCGCAATGATCCACGCAAAGACGTCAAACGGGCCGTCGAACATAAAGCCTCCAGGCGACCGGCGGGCAGGGGCCGGTCACGTAGTATGTCGGGTTAGCGCCGGGAGCGCACGCGCAAGCCCGGCGCGGGCCGCTCCTGGAGCACGTCGCGCCGGAAGCGATAGAGTGCCGCCGGCCGTCCGCCCGTCTGTGTCGACATCACCCCGGTCGGTTCGACCAGGGCTTCCATTTCGACCAGGCGGCGGAAATTCTGCTTGTGCAGGTGCCGGCCGGAGATTGCCTCGACCGTATGCTGCAGTTCGGTAAGTGTGAATTCGGGCGGCAAAAGTTCAAAGACGACAGGACGATACTTCAGTTTTGCACGCAGCCGCGCGATCGCCGTGGCGAGAATCCGGCGGTGATCGAACTGCATCGAGGTCCCGAGCGGGGGAAGCGTCTTGCGCGCTAATGCCGCAGGGCGGCCGTCGCGCCGCGCCTCCTCGACCAGCCCGGCCTCATACAACAGCTCGTAGCGGTCGAGCACGCGCTCCTCGTCCCAGGCCGCCCCGTCGAGGCCGAAATAGAACCGCACGCGATCCTTGCGCGGGAGTGCGCGCGTCGTGTCCGGGGTCTCCTCCGCCGCCCATTCGGTCAGCGCCGGAATGATGTCGCGGGCGATGATTGCGGGCGGCTCCTCGCGCCGGTCTTCCCAGGGAAAGAAGCGATACCATGGCGCGAAGCTCGCCGCATTGGCTGCAAGCTCGCCGTCCACCGCGCGCGTCAAGGCGAGATAGCCGATCGACACCATATGCGCGCCGGTGTCGCTGGCCTCGGCATGGCGGCCGCGATCGCCGAATGTGTAGAGCTGCTCGACATAGCCGAGCCGCAAGCCCGCCTGTTCCTCGACCCAGGCGCGCAGGCCGATGTCGAAGGTGCGATGCGCGAGCGCGTCGAACGGGCCGAACGGCAGACCGGCAAGCCCGTCACTGCCGCGCGCGGTGAGGATGAGGGGCTCATGCCCCTCGATCGCGACGATCGCCGCGGTCAGGCCGATCTCGATCGGCGTGAGGAGCGTGTCGCTCATGCGATGATGATCGAGGAAGTTGCCACAAACTCGTCATGCCCGGGCTTGTCCCGGGCATCCACGTTCTTCGTGTCGCGAGAAAGTTCGTGGATGGCAGGGACAAGCCCGGCCATGACGACGTGGATGCGCCTGCGCATCAAAGTGAGCGCGGCGTTGCGGCTGCTATCCGACTCTCGCCTCATTCGAGCTCGATCACGAAGGGACGGCCTTCGACCATCATCGCGCCCGGGCCGATCTCGTCGAGCGCGCGCAGCATGCGGCCGTTGCGTCCCAGGGCGCGGTCGGCAAGGCCGACGATGCGCCGGTTCGGCGAGGCGATCGGCGAGGCCGCGCGGATCTTCCTGGCGATCTCGAGCTCGTCGCGGTTCGGATTGAGCGCGCAGACCGCCGCGAACGCGCTCGCGGTGGAGCGGCTGATGCCGGCATAGCAATGCACCACCAGCGGCGCGCTACGGTCCCAGCCGCGCACGAAGTTCAGCACCTGATCGATATGGGTCTCGGACGGTGCGGTAAAACCATCCATCTCCTCGGTGATGTCGTCCATCGACACCTTGAGATGGTTGGCGGGCAGCACGGACACCGGCCGCGCCACCTGCTCGACATTGGCCATCACGGTCAGCACGTGGCTGGCCCTGGTGAGGCGGACGGTTTCGGGAAGCGCGGCGAGGGAGCAGACGTGGATCATGGCGGACCTTTTTGCCGCGATTATAGCCGGTGCCGTAGGGTGGGCAAAGCGAAGCCTCACCGTCGTCCCGGACAAGCGCAGCGAAGCGGAGCGCTGATCCGGGACCCATAACCCCCAGGAGCGATTTGACGAAGACTCGTGGTTGCCAGTTTTGCGCCGCAACCGCACCCCGTGGTTATGGGTCCCTGCTTTCGCAGGGACGACACCGGAGTTACGGGCGCCACCGATTCTCGACAATGCCTACGCAAACACCGCGCCAAACCGCTCCAGAAACTGCTTCTCGGCTCGCGCCGCCGTCCACGGCGTCAGATAGTCGCGCCGGACGCTGTCGGAGAGGCCGGGATCCTTGCCGAACAGGCGCCGCGCCTCGCTCTCGCTGAAGCCGGCAAGCTCGGTCGCTTCCAGATAGGCTGCCCCGCGATCGGCGGCCTTGATCGCCAGCGTGACCTCCTCAGGCAGTACCGGCGGCAGGCCGAAGCGGATGTGGATGGCGCCGAGCAGGCGTTTCTCCACCGCCTTGTAATGGCCGTCGAGCACCGCCTTGAACGGCGAGATCATGTCGCCGATGACATATTCGGGCGCATCATGCAGCAGCGCTGCGAGCCGCATGCGCTGGTCGACCCGCGGCATCTCGTGCCGCATGACGGTCTCCACCAGCAGCGTGTGCTGCGCGACCGAGAAGATGTGCGTGCCAATGGTCTGCCCGTTCCAGCGCGCGACGCGCGCCAGCCCGTGCGCGATGTCGGCGATCTCGACGTCGAGCGGGGAGGGATCGAGCAGATCGAGCCGCCGGCCCGACAGCATGCGCTGCCAGGCGCGGGATGCCACGTCGCGTGCAGTCTTCTTGGCCGTCATTTGACCTTGAGGCGCGGCTTGCGCTGCGTCTTGCTGCAGCTGGCGTGACAGTGGCAGTCGACGAGGTGGTCGTTGACCATGCCCGTCGCCTGCATGAAGGCATAGACGATAGTCGGGCCGACGAACTTGAAGCCGCGCGAGGACAGCTCCTTCGAGATTTGCACCGACAATGGCGTCGAGGCCGGCACGCTCGCGGTGGTCTTGAAATGATTGACGAGCGGCTTTCCGCCCATGAAGTCCCACAGCAGCTGCGAGAAGCCCGGGCCTTTCTCCATGATATCGAGATAAGACTTCGCGCTCGCGATCGTGCCGTCGATCTTGGCGCGGTTGCGCACGATGCCGGCATCGTTCATCAGCGCGTGGACCTTCTTGGCATTGTAGCGCGCGATCTTTTCCGGCTGGAAATCGTCGAAGGCTTTGCGGAAATTGTCGCGCTTGCGCAGGATGGTGATCCAGGACAGGCCGGCCTGGAAACCGTCGAGGATCAGCTTTTCGTACAGCGCGCGGTCGTCATATTCCGGAACGCCCCATTCGGTGTCGTGATAGGCAACGTAGAACGGGTCATCGCCCGGCCAGGGGCAGCGGGTCTTTCCGTCGGGATGCAGGCGCGGAGCGCGGCTCATGCGGTGGGCTGCTTCGCAGGAATACGGACGACGTCAGGTTCTGCCAGCTTCAAGGCGAGGCCGCCTGCGGTGAGGGGTTGGCCGGCATCGAGCGCGTCGGCGACACGGTCGATCCGCACCAGGGCAATGCCCTTGCCGCCGGATGTCGAGCCGATGGTGCCGACCGGCTTGTCGCCGGCGAGAATGGTCGCGCCGGCTTCGGGCGAGGGGCCATCGAGCAGTACCTTCACGCTGCGGGTGCGCGCGGTGCCGCGATGCTGCATGCGCGAGACGACCTCCTGGCCGACATAGCAACCCTTGTCGAAATCGACGCCGGCAAGGCGGTCCATGTTGGTCTCGTGCGGGAATGCATCGCTGTACATGAAATCGAGCCCGCCGCGCGGCACGCCGAGCGCGATGCGGTGCGCCTCGTAGTCGGCCGCATCGACCAGCTCGGCGCCGATGAGGTCGGAGAGCTTCTGCTTGAGATCTTCGGGGATCAGGATGCGATAGCCGAGCGTTTCGTTGCGTGGATCGGCGAAGGCAAGATCGGGCTGCGCCGCAGGCTGGCCGTCCCAGGCGGCGAGCACGCCGAGATCGAGGTTTTCCACCGTGACCTTGGCGCGCAGCTTGTAGAATTTTAGCTTGGTGGCGAAGCTCTCGGCCAGCGCCTTCGGGCAGTCGATCAGGAACCCGCCGCCGTGACCCGCGGGGACTTCCGTGATCAGGAAATCCACGATGATCTTGCCCTGCGGCGTCAGCAACGCGCCGAATCGCCCCAGCCCCGGTTTCAGCCTGTCGAGGTCGGTCGTGACCAGGCCGTTGAGGAAGTTGCGCGCATCCTCGCCCGCGACCTTGACCACGCCCCGGTCGGGAAGAAACGCTGATTTCATGCGAAAATCTCTTGCGACATGTTGCTCCGGAACGTAAGCCCGCGAGGCATAAACGACAAGACCTCGAGCCCTGCGCTTGGGGATGACAAGGGCCTTCAGCCATGACCCAGCGTTTCGATGTGATCCTCAAAGGCGGCACCGTCGTCAACCAGGACGGCGGGAATGTTCGCGATATCGGCATCACCGGCGGCCGCATCGCCGAGCTGGGGCCGTTGTCGCAGGCCTCGGCCGCGGAGGTCATCGACTGCAAGGGCCTGCACATCCTGCCCGGCGTGATGGACACGCAGGTGCATTTCCGCGAGCCCGGGCTGGAGCAGAAGGAAGACCTCGAGACCGGTTCGCGCAGCGCCGTGATGGGCGGCGTCACCGCCGTGTTCGAGATGCCGAACACCTCGCCGCTCACCGTGACTGAAGCCACCTTCACCGACAAGGTAAAGCGCGCCCATCACCGCATGCATTGCGATTTCGCCTTCTTCATCGGTGGCACCCGTGAGAACGTGCAGGACCTTCCGGTGCTGGAGCGCGCGCCGGGCTGTGCCGGCGTCAAGGTGTTCATCGGCTCCTCGACCGGCGCGCTGCTGGTGGAGGACGATGAAAGCCTGCGCCGCATCTTCCAGGTGATTCGCCGCCGCGCGGCCTTCCATGCCGAGGACGAATACCGCCTCAACGACCGCAAGTCGCATCGCATCGAAGGCGACCCGCGCTCGCATCCGGTGTGGCGCGACGAGACCGCGGCGCTGATGGCGACGCAGCGCCTCGTCAAGCTCGCCCACGAGACCGGCAAGCGCATCCATGTGCTGCACATCTCGACCAAGGAAGAGATCGAGTTTTTGCGCGATCACAAGGACGTCGCTTCCTGCGAAGCGACGCCGCACCACCTCACGCTCGCAGCCCCCGAATGCTACGAGCGGCTCGGCACGCTGGCGCAGATGAACCCGCCGGTGCGCGGCGCCGATCACCGCGCCGGCATCTGGCGCGGCATCGAGCAGGGTATCATCGACGTGCTCGGCTCCGACCACGCCCCGCATACGCTGGAGGAGAAGCAGAAGACCTACCCGGCTTCGCCCTCCGGCATGACCGGCGTGCAGACGCTGGTGCCCCTGATGCTCGATCACGTCAATGCGGGCCGGCTTTCTCTGGCACGCTTCGTCGATCTCACCAGCGCCGGCCCCGCGCGCCTCTACAACATGGCCTGCAAGGGCCGCATCGCCGCGGGCTACGATGCCGATTTCACCATCGTCGACTTGAAGCGCAGCGAGACCATCACCAACAAATGGGTGGCGTCGAAAGCCGGCTGGACGCCTTATGACGGCGTCCGAGTCACCGGCTGGCCCGTCGGCACCTTCATCCGCGGCCGCCGCGTGATGTGGCAGGGCGAGCTGGTGACGGCCTCGCAGGGCGAGCCGGTGCGGTTTCTGGAGACGCTGAAGCAGTAGGAGTAGGTCAAGCCTCTCCCTCTGCTGTCATGCCCCGGCTTGACCGGGGCATCAAGTACTCCGCGGCGATAGTTGGCTGATACGGCTGCTGCCTCTGGAACACTGGATTGCCCGCCTTCGCGGGAAATGACAGTGTGCCACGACGCACTAGCTCAAATTGGGAGAGGTCCAATGTCCCAGCCAGCCGCTCTCATATCGACCGAGCAGCTCGCCGCCATGCTCGGCGATCCCAACCTGCGCCTCTACGACTGCACGACCTACAACGAGCCTGTTCCGCCCGGCAGCGACGTGCCGTACCGCGCAGTCCCCGGCGACAAGACGTTCGCGGCCGGCCACATTCCGGGCGCCGATTTCCTCGACCTGCAGGGCGAGTTCTCAGACGCTTCAGCGCAGCAGTTCTTCATGATGCCCGATGTCGCCCAGCTGGAGGCCGCCTTCGGCCGCCACGGCCTCGATGCGAGCAAGACCATCGTGCTCTACAGCATCGGCACGATGATGTGGGCGACGCGGTTCTGGTGGATGCTGCGCTCGCTCGGCGTCGATGCCCATGTGCTCGACGGCGGTCTCGACAAATGGAAGGAAGAGGGGCGGCCGATTGAGACAGGCGCGCCGAGGGGATATCCGGCCACCATCTTCAAGGCCGCGCCGCGCGCGGGCTTCTTCGTCGACAAGACGACTGTGAAGGCGCGGATCGGCGATCCCTCGACGGTCATCGTCAACGCGCTCGGGCCGCAGTTTCATCGCGGCCTCGAGCCGAGCCGCTACGGCCGGCCCGGCCGCGTTCCCGGCAGCGTCAACGTATCAGCCGCAACGCTCGTCAACGCCGACAAGACGCTGACCAGCCTGGCGGACGCCGAAGCGAAATTCACGGCCCAGGGTGTCACGCGCGACAAGAATGTAATCTGCTATTGCGGCGGCGGCATCTCGGCGACGATCGACCTGTTCCTGCTGACGCAGCTCGGCTACGACAGACTGACGCTCTACGACGCCTCGATGGGCGAATGGGCGAGGGATCCGGCGCTGCCGATCGAAACGGACTAGGTTAAAAAGTCTGGAACCTTTTCCCCCGGCCGGCATCCAATGTCCGGAACCAATGGAGATAAGGTGCCCGCCATGCCAGGGACCGCAGCCGGCCTGTCCGCCGGCCTCAGGACGTCGGAATCCGAGCTGATCGAGCGCGCGCGGCGCCGTGACGAGGCCGCGCTCCGCGAGATCATGCAGGCCAACAACCGCAGGCTCTATCGCCTCGCCCGCGGCATCCTGCGCAGCGACAGCGAGGCCGAGGACGTGGTGCAGGAAACCTACGTCCGCGCCTTCACACATCTCGACGGTTTTCTGGGTGAAGCCGCGCTGTCGACCTGGTTGTCGCGCATTGCGATCAACGACGCGCTCGGACGCTTGCGCAGTCGGAAGCCGCAGGTCGAGCTGGGATCGGTGCCGGAGGCAACGCTGGAAGCACAGATCATCCAGTTTCCCCTTTCGTCCGCCGCAACCGATCCGGAAAAATCCATGGCCCAACGCGAGATCCAGCGCGTCGTCGAACACGCGGTCGATGAATTGCCCGACGTCTACCGCATGGTCTTCATCGCGCGGGTGATGGAGGCCATGAGCATGGAGGAGACGGCCGGGCTGCTCGGCATCAAGCCGGAGACCGTCAAGACGCGGCTGCATCGTGCGCGCACCCTGCTGCGCGAGAACGTCGAGAAGAAGATCGGCCCCGTCGTGATGGACGCGTTTCCGTTCGCCGGACAGCGCTGCGAGCGCCTCACCGAGGCGGTGCTCAGGCGCCTTGGCGTCGGGGCGTAATTTTTCGGGGAACGTTTGCTCGAAACTCGCATCCAATCCCTGTGAAGCAACGCGCCGGCCAGCGTCCGGCACCACAGGAGTATCGAGCCATGTTCACCCGACGGAGCGCGGCGATCGCCGCGGCAATTCTGTTGTCTGGCCCCGCGCTGCTGCAAAGCGCCGGCGCAGCCGACAAGCCCACCGATCCCCAGATCGCCCACATCGCCTACACCGCCGGCGTGATCGACATCAACGCCGCCAAGCAGGCGCAGAAGAAGGCACAGAACAAGGACGTCAAGGCGTTTGCCGAGGACATGCTGCGCGACCACGAGGCGGTCAACAAGCAGGCGCTCGCGCTGGTCAAGAAGCTGAACGTCACGCCTGAAGACAACGACACCAGCAAGTCGCTGTCGAAGCAGGCGAGCGACAAGTTGGCCGAGCTCGACAAGCTCAGTGGCGCCGCCTTCGACAAGGCCTATGTCGCCAACGAGGTCGCCTACCACAAGGCGGTCAACGGCGCGCTGGAGACCCAGCTGATTCCGTCGGCGAACAATGCGGAGCTGAAGAGCCTGCTGCAGACCGGCCTGAAGATCTTCCAGGGCCATCAGCAACACGCCGAGCACGTTGCGGCAGAGCTGAAATAGGGGAGGCAATGATGCCGGAGCGACTGGCTTCGATCGCCATAGCACTTGTCCTTGCGGCGATGGTCGCCCCGGCGCGCGCCGCGACCATCGAGATCACGATGGAGAACCTCGAGATATCTCCGGCCGATGTGTCGGCCAAGGTCGGCGACACCATCAATTGGATCAACAAGGACGTCTTCGCCCACACCGCCACGGCGAAGAATGGCGATTTCGACGTGACATTGCCGCCGAAGAAGTCGGCGACATCGGTTCTGAAGAAGGCGGGAGTGATCGACTATTACTGCCGCTATCATCCCAACATGAAAGCGACGCTCAAGGTCGAGCCGTGAGGGGAGGGAGCAGGTTCCTGATCGCCGCGGGAACATCTCCCGGCCGCCGCGAGACTAATGCTTGTCCGCGGCAAGCGGCTTCCGTGCGATAAACGCGGCAGACTTCGCGAAGGCTTTCGCCAAATCCGTTCGCAAAGTCATTCATCCGTTGACTGGCCCCGCCCGCGTGGCGGGGTCATTTTCGTGACGAGGGATTACTGCCTTGCGAGCGTGACCGAGAACTCGCCGTTGCGGATGCGGCCGGGAAAACCCTCGACGAACTTGGCGACCGCGTCCTCGCCGTAGGTGCCGACGAGTT
The DNA here is from genome assembly GCF_028128695.1 of Bradyrhizobium sp. CCBAU 25360. NCBI lineage: Bacteria > Pseudomonadati > Pseudomonadota > Alphaproteobacteria > Hyphomicrobiales > Nitrobacteraceae > Bradyrhizobium > Bradyrhizobium sp. CCBAU 25360. The sequence continues at coordinate 283,435 of NZ_LBJA01000043.1, read as the reverse complement.
CGGCGAAGGCCGCAAACAGGCTCGCCTGTGCCAGGCAGTCGCCGTCGACGCCCTCATGGCGCGCTTCGGCCCAGGCCTCGTTGAGATAACTCAGTGCGGCCTGCTTCTGCTCGTGATCGGGCAGCGGCGCGCGGTCGGGGGCGTAGGAAATCGGCTGGCTCATGAAACTCGATCGGGGCTGGGGCGCGATCCACGGCGATGCGCTGTGCGAGAGGTGTAGCACGCGCATTAACGACCGCTAGGCCACATCTTTAAGAACGGTTAACGGCTGTGTACAAAGTCGATGACAGGGTTCCAGCCACGCTGTCATTCCGGGGCGCGCGTAGCGCGAACCCGGAATCCATCGGGCCGCAGACACTGCCGCGAAATGGATTCCGGGCTCTCGCTACGCGAGCCCCGGAATGACAGTGGAGAGAACCTAGTTCGCGTAGCGCGCCGTGAGATCCCGCGAGATCTTCGAGCCTTCCTCGATGTAGCGGCGGATCGCGACGGTGGCGGCGGGCGTGCAGCTCCGATAGGTCTGCTGAAAGCCGTTATAGCCGCGGTTGAAGCCGGCGATCATGCGGGTGCGGCGCTCCCCGGAGGGGGTTTCGGCATCGATCAGCGCCTGCATCTCGTTGCGCCATTTGTTGCCCTCGTTGGACCCGCAGATGCCGCGCAGATAGTGCAGGCCGCCGAGAATCTCGGCCAGCCGCTGCAAATCGGCGTCGAACGGCGCCGCCACGTCCTGGGCCCTCGTGGGCCCGGAGGCGCAGGCGAGAATCAGGGCAAAAATGGCCAGAAATCGCGTCGACATCGGCGGGGTGTATGCCCCGTCGGGGCCGGGGAAGCAAGGTGAGCCACACGGGCGGTGCACTCCCTCCCCCGCTCGCGGGAGAGGTGGAGCTCGCGGCGCCAGCTAGGCGCCAATCAGCCGCGCAGCGGACTGAATGACCTCATCCAGTCCTCCGGTCAGCTTGAGGTCTCCGAGGCCCGCCAGGGCATCCGGGGCGATCCAGCGGTAGTCGTCGAGCTCGTCGTTCAGGACCGGCTCCCGCCCCACCCAGCGGGCGGCAAACGACATGATCAGGTAATGGCCGGCACCGGGCGCGGCGGGCAGCACCTCGCGCCAGCCGGCGAGGCCGACGATCGCGATGTCGAGCCCGGTCTCCTCGTCGACTTCGCGGCTCAGGGCCTGGTGCAGCGATTCGCCGAATTCGACCCGGCCGCCCGGTAGCGAATAGAAGCCCTTGGCGGGCGAACGGGCGCGGCGGGTCAGCAGCACCTTGCCGTCGCGGAAAATGGCGGCGCTGACGGCGAGCTGGGGATGGGTGGGCTGGACGACGGCAACCACAGCTCAGTTCGCCATGATGGTGTCGACGTCGGCTTCCGCCCCGCCATTGATGATGCCGCCGCAGGCGGCGATCAGCGGCTTGACCCAGAGCGTGGCCTGCTCGGCGAGGCGGACGCGGGTCGTGTCCTTTTCGACCTCGCGCATGGCCGAGCCGACCGCCGTCAGGATCGAGGTCATGGTATCGGTGATGTGGTCGAACTGGGCGCGCACGTTGGGGTTGGCCTTCTCATAGGCCTCGATGGCCAGGTCCCGCGCCTTGAAGTTCGATGCCGTGAAATGCTCGGCATAGGACAGCGGCGACCAGGTCAAGAAATCTTCCGCGCATTCCGGCATGTCCGGAACCATTTCCAGCAGCATCACGGCTTCATTGAAATGGTTGAGATAGTCGGTGGCAAGCCCGGTCCGCGGGTTGATATTGGCCACGCGCAGCCGCTCGGCCCAGTCGGCGGCCTCGGGGCCCGTCTGTGCATGCGTCCGCGCGGGTTGGGGGGCCGTTGAGCTCATCTGCCGCAGTGTTAACGTTCGGGGTTAAAAGGACCTGAACGGACCCTATATAGACACCTTGGGATGTGTGGACGCTTCGTCATAACTTCGGCCCCCGCGGCTTTGCGGCAACTGTTTGGCTACATCGAGCAGCCGAATTTCCCGCCCCGGTACAATGTGGCCCCGACACAACCGATTCCGGTCGTTCTGGCCGAGAACGGCGCGCGGCATTTTCGCCTGATGCGCTGGGGCCTGTTGCCGGGCTGGGTCAAGGACCCCAAGGGCTTTACGCTTTTGATCAATGCGCGCTCCGAGACGGTGCTGGAGAAGCCCGCCTTCAAACGCGCGATTCGCCGGCGGCGCGGCCTGATCCCGGCCGATGGCTATTACGAATGGAAGGTGGCGGACGGCCGCAAGCAGCCCTTCTTCATCCACCGCGCCGACGGTGCGCCGCTCGGCTTTGCCGCATTGTTCGAGACCTGGGCCGGGCCGAACGGTGAGGAACTGGACACGGTCGCGATCGTCACGGCCGCGGCGGGCGAGGATCTCGCCGCCCTGCATGACCGCGTGCCCGTCACCATCAGCCCGCGCGATTTCGAGCGCTGGCTCGACATCAGGGGCGACGAGGTCGATGCGATCCTGCCGCTGATGACGGCGCCGCGCATCGGCGAATTCGCCTGGCACCCGGTCTCCACCCGCGTCAACCGCGTCGCCAATGACGACGATCAGTTGCTGCTGCCGATCAGCGCGGAGGAGATGGCGGCGGAAGCAGAGGCGGCGAAGCCAAAGAACGCGGCGCGGAAAGCGGCGGCGTCATCTGATGACGGGCAGGGGTCGTTGTTCTAGCCAAGCTGGCGCCATTCACTCCGCCGTCGTCCCGGACAAGCGCGCCCAAAGCGCGCGCAGATCCGGGAACCATAACCCCAGGGAGAAGTTGTGGCGCGGGCTGATAACCACGAGTCTTCGCCAAACCCAATCCTGTGGCTATGGGTCCCGGATCTGCGCTGACGCTTGTCCGGGACGACGGCCGAGTTTTTTTGTTGGAGCGTCACACAATCTCCCGTGCCTTAAGCGCCGCGATCTCCGCCGCATCAAACCCCAGCTCGCCCAGCACCGCATCGGTATCGGCGCCGAGCTCCGGTGCCATCCGGTCCAGCCTGCCGCCGCCATGGGCGAGCTTGAAGCCGCTGCCGGCAAAGCGCAGCTGTCCGTAGGGCGTATCCAGCTGCTGAATCGCGCCGCGCGCCTTGATTTGCGGATGGTCGATCACCTCCTCGACCTTCCAGATGCTGGCGCAAGGCGCGCCGGCGTCCTCCAGGATCGTTTCCCATTCGCGCGCCGGTTTTGCCGCCAGCGCCGCTTCGATGATGGCGCGCAGCGCGGGTTCGTTCTCGTTGCGGGAAAACCAGTCGGCAAAGCGCGGATCTGACAGCGTGTCCTCGCGGCCAAGCGCAGCCATCAGCGCGCGGTACTGCTTCTCATTGTTGACGGCGAGCAGGATGTGGCCGTCGCCGCACTTGAACAAATTCGCCGTGGTCCTGCGGCTCACCGCCTGATTGCCCGAGAGCTGTTGGCGATGGCCGGCAACCGACCAGTCCGCGATCTGTCCCGACAGAAACGCCATCGTCGCCTCCAGCATGGAGACATCGACGAACTGCCCCTTGCCGGTGCGGTCGCGCTGATATAGCGCGCTCGACACGCCGAACGCGGCGGTGGCGCCCGACAGCACGTCGCACACCGCAAAGCCCGCGCGCGTCGGCCCCGTCTCGGGATGGCCGGTGATGGCCATGATGCCTGACAGCGCCTGCATCTTGCCGTCATAGCCAGGCCGCAGGCGATCCGGGCCGGTCTGGCCGAAGCCGGACACCGCGCAATAGATCAGTTTTGGATTGATCGCGGACAGCGCTTCATAGCCGATGCTGAGCTTGTCCATCACGCCGGGGCGGAAATTCTCCATGACGACGTCGACGGTCGCTGCGAGCTTCTTCACGATCGCGATCGCCTCCGGCTTCTGCAGATCGAGCGTCAGGCTGCGCTTGTTGCCATTGACGGCCTGGAATGCGGGGGCGAGCCCGCGCTCGGCCCATTCGCGTGACAGCGGCGTGCGGCGCATGTCCTCGCCCTCGCGCCGCTCGACCTTGACGACATCGGCTCCCAGCAGCGCGAGCTGGTAGCTCGCATAGGGGCCGGCCAGCACTTGCGTGAAGTCCAAAATCTTCACGCCCTCGAACGGTCGCGTCACGTCGCTCTCCCCTTTTTGATTATCGTTATCGGAGGACGTCAGGCGGCGCGGTTGCCGCGCGCGATCTCCTTCTGCTTGTCGAATTCGGCGCGGCGGCGCGCCAGCTCTTCCGGCGAAAGCTGGGCGACGTTGTTGTAGTCGAGCTTCCAGGAGGCGTCCTCGCTCCAGCGCAGCGGCGACTGCATCGTGGTCTGCGGACCGCTCGCGCTCTCCAGCAGCTTGAGCGCCAGCTCGAGCGTCTGCGCCTGCGAGGCGACGTCGTGCGGCTTGCCGGCGGAATTGCCGAGCGGGAAGTCGGAGAACAGGAAGCGCGGAACGGCGGCGTGCTCGATGATGTCCTTGGCGCAGCCCATGATCACGGTCGGGATGCCGTTCCGCTCCAGATGCCGCGCCACCAGCGCGGTGGTCTGGTGGCAGACCGGGCAGTTCGGCACCAGCACCGCGACGTCAACCTTGTCCGCAAGGCAGCGCGCCAGGATGTCCGGTGCATCCGTGTCAAGCGTGACGCGATGGCTGCGGTTGGTCGGGGCGCCGAAGAAGCGCGGGGCGACCTCGCCGATGCGGCCGGCGGCGGACGCCTTCAAGAGCTGCGGCAACGGAAACCAGGTGCCGTTGTCGGTGGCCGAGGTGTGCTTGCGGTCGTAGCCGATATGCGAGATGCGCAGATCGTGCTCTTTCGATGTGTCGCCGTCATAGACCTGGTAGAACTTGGCGCCGCCATTATACGCCGCGCCCGGCCCCTGATCGCCCTTGCTGGGATCATACGGCGCAGCGGTCGTGATGATGGTCACGCGCGACTTTGCCAGCGGCTTCTTCAGCGGCTGAAACGGCGCCTCGGTGTAATGCGCCCAGCGATACGCGGTGGTGTAGCCGATCGCCGCGTAATAATCGCGGGTGCGCTGCATGTAGGGGACGGGGGAATCATAGTCGGGCGCAAAGCCGAATTCGTCGTCGCGCGGCGCGGACATGGGCGCGTCTCCTGGTTCTCGGTTAGCGACAGACTAGAGATAGTTTTGTGGTTGCTCAACGGGGGCAAGGGGGGCGCAGGCCTGAATTGCAGAATGAGGTGGGGCGGCGCCTCTGACCCTTCACTGGAGGGGGAGGGTAAGCAAGCTCACCTGAACACGTGCAGCGCCACATATTGCAGCAGCATGATCGCCTTGGCGTCGATGATGCGGCCGTCGGCGATCATCGCCAGGGCCTCGTCGATCGAAAGCTCCAGCACCTCGATGTCCTCGCCCTCGTGCTCCAGGCCGCCGCCGTCGCTGACCCGCATCGAAGGCTCGTACTCGGCGACGAAGAAATGCAGCTTCTCGGTGATGGCGCCGGGGCTCATGAAGGCCTCGAACACCTTGTGGACGTGGTGCAGGCGATAGCCGGTCTCCTCCTCGGCCTCGGCGCGGATGCGCTCTTCGGGCTCGGCGTTGTCGAGCACGCCGGCGGCGGCCTCGATCAGGAGATCGTTGTAGCCGCGGATGAAGGCCGGCAGGCGGAACTGGCGCACCAGGATCACGGTACGCCCAGCGCGGTTATAGGGCAGCACGGCGGCGGCGTTGTCGCGCTCATAGGTCTCGCGGTGCTGCGTCTGCCACTCGCCGCTGGCGCGCCGGTACTCGAACGTGGTGGTCTTCAGCGTGGTCCAGCCGTCCGAGAGCACGCGGACGTCCTTGATGCGGACGCGGTCGGAAATGGTCATTTGCCTGATCTCAGTTGCTTGGCGTGGCGGAGCGGCCGTCGAGCCACTTCTGGAACATCACGGATGTTGATAGCTCGAAGCCCAGCGAGCCGTAGAACGCATTGGCCTGCGCGTTCTCGCGGCGGACGAGGAGCTGCAGCTTCGAAATTCCGGCGGCGCGCAGCCAGTCCTCGGCCGCGGCCATGATGACGCGGCCACGGCCGCGCTTGCGGCCGTCGGGGTCGACCGCGACGTAATAAACCCAGCCGCGGTGGCCGTCATGGCCGACCATGACGGTCGCAACGATCGCGCCGGCGTCGCGCCCGACCAGCACGGTCGAGTTATCGCGCCGCCGTGCCAGTGCGATGTCGGCATGCGGGTCGTTCCAGGGCCGCGTCAGGCCGCAGCGCTGCCACAGCGCGACGACCTCTTCGACATCGGCATCCCCGATGGCGTCGATCGCAAGCGGAGCCGGCGAGAACGACGCGCTCACAGCACCTTCCCCGGATTCATGATGCCAAGCGGATCGAGCATCGCCTTGATGGCGCGCATCAGCTCGATCGCGGTCTTGTCCTTGACGTCGGGCAGCTCGTCGCGCTTGAGCACGCCGATGCCGTGCTCGGCCGAGATCGATCCGCCCATGCGCAGCACGATCTCGAACACGACGGCGTTCATGTCGTGCCAGCGCGCCAGAAAATCCGCGGTATCGGCCCCGATCGGCTGGCTGACATTGTAATGCAGATTGCCGTCGCCGAGATGGCCGAACGGCACCGGCCGCGCGCCCGGGATCAGCTTCACCACGGCGGCGTTGGCTTCCGCGATGAATTCAGGCACCGCGGCGATCGGCACCGAGATGTCGTGCTTGATCGAGCCGCCCTCCGGCTTCTGCGCCGACGACATCTCCTCGCGCAGCTTCCAGAAATTGTTGCGCTGGCTGAGGTTGGCCGCGATCACGGCGTCGTCGACGATGTCCTCTTCCATGGCGCGGGCGAGGATCGTCTCCAGCGGCGTGCGGGCGTCGTCGCCGGGGGAGGACAACTCCATCAGCACGTACCAGGGATGCTTCTCGCTGAGCGGATCGCGCACGTCGATGCCGTGCCGCACCGAGAAATCGACCGCCATCTCCGACAATAGTTCAAAACTCGTCAGCGCATTGGCGGCCTCGCTCTGCGCGATGGTCAGCAGCTTCAAGGCCGCCGCCGGCGATTTCAGCCCGACATAGGCGGTCTCGACCGCCCGCGGCTTCGGAAACAGCCTCAAGGTCGCCGCCGTGATGATGCCGAGCGTGCCTTCGGCGCCGATGAAGAGATTGTGCAGATTGTAGCCGGTGTTGTCCTTTTTCAGCTTCGACAGCACGCCCAGCACGCGCCCGTCGGCGAGCACGACTTCCAGCCCCAGCGCCATCTCGCGCGCCACGCCATAGGCGAGCGCAGCGGTGCCGCCGGCATTGGTGGAGAGATTGCCGCCGATGGTGCAGCTGCCTTCGGCGCCGAGCGAGAGCGGAAACAGCCGGTCGACGTCGGACGCCTTCGCTTGCGCGATCTGCAGCACCACGCCGGCTTCGACCGTCATGGTGTTGGAGGCGGTGTCGACTTCGCGGATCTTGTCGAGCCGCCGCAGCGACACCACCACCTCGCCATTATGCGGCGTCTGCCCGCCGACGAGCCCGGTGTTGCCGCCCTGCGGCACCAGCGCGATCTTGTGTTCTGAGGCGAGCCTGCAGATTGCGGAGACCTCCGCCGTCGAGCCCGGACGCAGCACCAGCGGCGAGCGGCCGTGGAACAGATTGCGCTCCTCCGTGACGTAAGGCTCGATGTCGGTTGCATCGGTGATCGCGTGCTTGTCGCCGACGATCTTGCGGAATTGGTCGATCAGTTCGGGCGCAAGTGGAGGGATCGCAGGCTTATTGATGTTCATTGTCTCGTCTCTACTTCGCTCTTGATCTTTTGCGCATGATCTTATCGGAAAAACCGCTACACACTTTTCGCCAACGCGGCCTTTCGGGTCCGGATCATGCGCTATCTCGCCACCGCAGCCCGGCGCAGCCGGTCATTGATCGCTTCGCCCAGATCGTCTTCGGGGATCGTCATCACCGCGATGGCCCGTGGCCCCTTCGCATCGAGGGCGCGAAGATAGCCGAACAGATTTGCGGCGGCTTCATCGAGATCACCGGTGGGCGACAAATTCATGACAGCGACGGCCGCATCGACGCCAGGCAGGCGCTCAGAGCCGAACGCCAGCAGCGCTTCGCCGGGCGCAACGTCCTGCGCGCGAAGCCGCACGCTGGCGCGCGGCGCGTAATGCGAGGCCAGCATGCCCGGTGCCAGCGGCTGGCTGTCGTCGCTCTCGGCCTCCACCGGCAGCCGCGCCAGGGGGGCGCCCAGCACCGCCTCGATCCGCTCGCGCGACAGCCCGCCGGGGCGCAGCAGCATCGGTGCCTCGAGGCAGCCGACAATGGTCGATTCGACGCCGACCGTTACAGGCCCGCCGTCCACGATCAGGTCGATCCGCCCCGACAAGTCGCTCTCGACATGGGCCGCCAGCGTCGGCGAGACGTGGCCGGAGATGTTGGCGGACGGCGCCACCACGGCGCCGCCGAAGGCGCGGAGGATCGCCTGCGCCACCTTGTGCGCGGGAATGCGAATCGCGACCGTGTCGAGGCCCGCGGTGGCGAGCTCGGCCACCGGGCAGCCCTCCGTCTTCGGCACCACCAGCGTCAGCGGTCCCGGCCAGAACGCTTCCGCGAGCCTCAACGCGCGCGCGTCGAACCGGCCGATCCGCCGCGCGGCGGCAATGTCCGCCACATGGGCGATCAGCGGATTGAAGGCCGGCCGCCCCTTGGCGGCGTAGAGATGGGCGATCGCGGCGGCATTGGCCGCATCCGCCCCGAGCCCGTAGACGGTCTCGGTCGGAAACGCGACCAGCCCGCCGGCGGCCAGCGTGCGGGCCGCAGCCTCGGCGCCGGCCTCGCCGGCCGGTAAAATCAGCGTTTCAAGACCCGTTTTCACAGGGACAAAATTCCTCATGCCGGCCGCTTGCAGTGCGCCGAACCCGCCGCTATAAGCCGCCTTCTTGTCGGAGTGTGGCTCAGCCCGGTAGAGCACTGCGTTCGGGACGCAGGGGTCGCAGGTTCGAATCCTGCCACTCCGACCATTCTTCCAAAAGTCGACGTTTTCCAGAGGCTTGGCGGACCGGCCGCCGGCGCCTCGGAACGCCTTTTTGCAACGATTTCGGGATCGGGTCCACGGCCGATTTGGCCGGGCAGGGCGGTCTGTTACGGCGGCATGGCTTGTTGCGGCCCATGGGCCGGACCCGACCGACCGGACGGCTCGGCATTCCCCCAGCAGCCCCTTTTCCGCGCGGCGGTCCCCTCGGGCGCCGGTCGCGCGATATGCTACCTAGCGATATCGTCCCGGTCCGGAGCCCAGATGCAAACTCCTCGTCCAGCTCTGCTGCGGCACACGCTGACGGGCGCTCTCGCGCTTGCGGCGATCGCGGCGGTGGGCTGGCTGGCCTACGTTCTCGCGCTGGATGCAGGGTTTGCGCGCATGCAGCGGGAGGGCAATGACCGGCTTGCGCTGATTGCAAGCACCTTCGACGCGACCGTCGCGCGCTATCGCTATTTGCCGGCGGTTCTGTCGCTCGCCGATCCCATCCGCGAGCTCTACCGCGATCCCCATGACGCATCGGCGACCGCCGCCGCGAATCGCTACCTCAAATCGCTCAACCAGGGAGCTCGATCGGCCGAGCTGTATGTCCTCGACAGCACCGGTCTCGCTCTGGCGGCGAGCAATTTCGACCAGGATTCGAGTTTCGTCGGGCACAATTACGCGTTCCGCGCCTATTTCGTGGACGCCATGCGCGCCGGCGAGGGCCATTACTACGCCGTCGGCGCCACCACGGGACAGCCCGGCTATTTCCTGTCGCATCGGATCGTGGAGGGCGGCAAAACCCTCGGTGTCGCCGTGGTCAAGATCGATCTCGGTTCGCTCGAGTCCGACTGGGCGCGGGCGGGCGACCTCGTGGCGATGGAGGACGAGAACGGCGTGATCTTCCTCGCCAGCCGCGAGGACTGGAAATATCGTCCGCTGCTCCCGGTGCCGGCGGAGCGGCTCGCAGAGCTGAACGCCGCACAGCAATTCGGTCAGGCGATCGACGCCGCTCCAATCTTCGTGCCCGAGCGCGATCGGCAGCGCATCCAGATCGGTCGCGCGCGCGGTCGCGGTAATGCCGAGCTCGGGGAATACGCCCTTCAGGTCCATCCGCACGACCAGGGCTGGAAGCTGCTCCTGTTCTCGGACGTCGCGGATGCCAAGCGCAGTGCGGCGACCGTCGCGATCGCGAGCGTCCTGGCTCTCGTCGCCGCGCTGCTGGTCGTGCTGGTTGCCTGGCAGCGGCGGCAGGCCATCAGGGCGAAGCTCGAGGCGCATGACGTTCTCGAGCGGCGCGTGGCCGAGCGCACGGAAGAGCTGCGCCGGACCATGGAAAGCCTGGTGCAGAGCGCCAAGCTCGCGAGCCTCGGCCAGGCGCTTGCCGGCGTCGCGCACGAGATCAACCAGCCGCTCGCGGCGCTGATCACCTATGTCGCGAGCAGTCGCGTCCTGCTCCGCCGCAACGAGGTCGATCGCGCGGCCGCCAACCTCGACCTGATGTCTTCGATCGCCGAGCGCATGATGGCACTGATCGATCACCTGCGCATGTTCGCGCGCAAGGAGACCGGGACGCGCAGCGCCGTAGAGCTCGCGCCTGTCATCGACAATGCGGTCCGCCTGCTGCAATACCGCATCGACCACGAGCATATCGAGGTGGTGCGCGAGGCGCCTGCCGAGCCGCTCCATAGCCTTGCCAATCCGATCCGGCTCGAGCAGGTCGTCGTCAATCTGCTGTCGAATGCGATCGATGCGATGCGCGATTGCGAGCGGCGGGTGCTCCAGGTCCGGCTCGGCCGCCGCGACGACAGCGCTGTGATCGAGGTCGGCGACACCGGCGCCGGCATCGTACCCGAGCACCTCAAATCGCTGTTCGACCCGTTCTTCACCACCAAGGAGATCGGCGAGGGGCTTGGCCTCGGGCTTTCGATTTCGTACGGAATCGTCAGGGAGTTCGGAGGAGATATCTTGGTGGAGAGCGCGCCGGGCAAAGGCTCGACTTTCAAGGTCGTCATTCCGGTCGTGGATGTCGCGCCGGTTTTCCAGCAATCGGAACTGCAGGCATGAGCGGGTCCTTGCTCGTCGTCGACGACGAGGAGATCGTCCGCAATTCGGTGCGGCAGTGGCTGGAGCTGGGCGGGTTCACGGTCCGGGTTGCCGCGGGCGCGGACGAGGCCATGCGCCTCGTGAAGGAAACTCCGCCCGACGCCGTGCTGACCGATTTTCGCATGCCGCAGCGATCCGGGCTCGAGTTGATGCGCGACATTCGCCGCGCCGATCCTGATATTCCCGTCGTGCTCCTGACCGCGCATGGCGACGTGCCTCTGGCGGTCGCTGCGATGCGCGAGGGCGCCTACGATTTCCTGCAGAAGCCTCATGATCCCGAGCTGCTCTCGGCAGTCATGACCCGCGCGATCGAGCGGCGACAGTTGAAATTGCAGCTTCGCCAGCTCTCGGATCGCCTCGCCGCGCCCGGCGAGATCGATGCCCGCCTGATCGGCCTGTCGAAGCCGATGGTCGCGGTGCGCGCCAGCGTGCTCGAGCTCGCCGGTCACGATCGCGACGTTATCGTCACCGGCGAGACCGGAACCGGCAAGGAGGTGGTGGCGCGGGCCCTGCACGATTTCGGTCCGCGCGCGAAGGCGCCTTTCGTTGCCGTGAACTGCGCCGCGATCCCGGCCGAATTGTTCGAAAGCGAATTGTTCGGCCATGAGGCCGGCGCCTTCACCGGCGCACGTGGCGCCCGCATCGGAAAGTTCGAGCACGCGAGCGGCGGCACGCTGTTGCTCGACGAGATCGAAAGCATGCCGCTTCCGTTCCAGGCCAAGATCCTGCGGGCGCTGCAGGAGCGCGCGATCGAGCGGGTCGGGTCCAACAAGCTGCTGCCGGTCGACGTTCGCGTCATCGCGGCAGCCAAGGGTGATCTCGCGGCCGACAGCCGCCAGGGGCGCTTCCGCTCCGACCTTTACTTCCGTCTTGCGGCGGCGGAGGTCCACCTGCCGGCGCTGCGCGAGCGCGGCAATGACGTTCTGCTGCTGTTCGAGCATTTTGCCGCCGCTGCCGCCCAGGGCGCGGGCCGCACGATGTCGCCGCTGCGGGCGGACGATCTCGATGCGCTGCTCGCCCATGACTGGCCTGGCAATGTGCGCGAGCTGAAGAACGTCGCCGAACGCTATGCGCTGGGACTGGTCGCGACCGGTCGCAGCGTCGCCGAGATCCTTCGACGCGGCGAACCGGGAGCGCCGCAGCGGTCGCTCGCCGACCGCGTTGCGGCCTACGAGCGTGCGCTGATCGAGGCCGCCTTGCGCGAGCATGACTGGTCGATTGCCGCCGTCACCGAGGAGCTCGGCGTGCCGCGCCGGACGCTGAACGAGAAGATGGCGAAATACGCGCTGGCGCGGCCCGGCCGCAAGGAGCCCTGAGCCGGCGATTGATCGGCGGAAATCCGCCGATGTCGACATTCGCATCGGCGGATTCTTGCCGACGCTCCCGCCCTCGCGTGGTCGTCCTCCTCAAAAACTGCTCAATTTACGGCAATTCCCGCCGTTTTCGCGTGCCGCTCCCGATTGGCACGGCCGTTGCTGAAGCAGCGCCGAAACCATCCGGTTTTCCAATAAATCTGCGGAGGACGTCGTGAGTTCACAGGAAGCCACAATTCAGACTGTCGGAGCGCCCGTCACGGAGCAGCGTGCCGATATCACCGACATGAAGCGCCGGTTGCGCGCGATCTTCGTCGGCTCGGTCGGCAATCTCGTCGAGTGGTACGATTTCTACGCCTATGCGGCGTTCTCCCTGTATTTCGCCAAGGCGTTCTTCCCTGATGGCGACGAGGTGGTGCAGCAGCTCAATGCGGCGCTGCTGTTTGCTGCGGGCTTCCTGGTGCGCCCGCTCGGCGGCTGGATGTTCGGCCATCTGGCCGATCGCTATGGCCGGCGCAACGCGCTGACGCTGTCCGTCGTGATGATGTGCTTCGGGTCGCTGATCATTGCGGTGACACCGACTTATGCTTCGATCGGTCTGGCCGCTCCCGTCATCCTCGGCCTCGCGCGGGTCCTGCAGGGGCTGAGCCTCGGCGGCGAATACGGCACCAGCGCCACCTATCTCAGTGAGGTCGCCGACGAGAAGAATCGCGGCTTCTACTCCAGCTTCCAGTACGTGACCCTGATCGGCGGGCAGCTCTGCGCCATCCTCGTGCTGCTTCTCCTGCAGAAGGTGTTTCTCTCGACTGAGGAGATCCGGGCCTGGGGCTGGCGCGTGCCGTTTGCGTTCGGTGCCGTGCTCGCGGTCGTCGCGGCCTTGATGCGGAGCAATCTGCACGAAACCGACGCCTTCAAGAGCAGCCAGGCCGCGGTGAAGAAATCCAGCTCGATCCGCGCGCTGCTGAACTACCCGCGTGAGCTAATGCTCGTGGTGGGGCTGACCATGGGCGGCACGGCGGCGTTCTACACCTACACCACCTATATGCAGAAATTCCTCCGCCTGTCGGTGAAGCTGACCGACGACCAGACCACCATGGTGACAGCGGGAAGCCTCGTCTTCGCGATGGTGCTGCAACCGGTCTACGGTGCGATCTCCGACCGCATCGGGCGCAAATGGCTGCTGATCGGCTTCGGCGTATCCGGCACGTTGTTCACCATTCCCTTGCTGACGACGCTGCAGGCCACGCACGATGCATTTTCCGCCTTCCTGCTGATCGCCGCCGCCTGGATGATCGTGTCGGGCTATACCGCGATCAATGCGGTGGTGAAGGCGGAACTGTTTCCGACCAGCGTACGCGCAACGGGCGTCGGGGTGCCCTATGCGCTGACCGTCTCGATCTTCGGCGGTACCGCCGAATCGATCGCGTTATGGTTCAAGTCGATCGGCCACGAAAGCTGGTTCTACTGGTATCTGACCGGCTGCATCGCGGTTTCGCTGCTGGTCTATCTGACGATGCGCGACACCAAGGCGACCTCCGCGATGGATCGTCACGAATAGGTCGGGGTCCCCGGGCGGGCGGTGGGGTTCCTCACCGCCTTGCCACCACCACCCCCACCAGAAACGCCACCAGCAGCGCCGGCAGCGGCGCTTCGCGCACCATGCCGCGAACGATGTCGGGCCAGTGCTGTTCGGGGACGAGTCTTGGGGACCTGACTTCAGGCGTCGCAGGTATGTCCCAGCTCGACGCGAGTTCGGCGATCTCGCTTTGCGCGAGACGCACGCCGTCACGCACCCGGAAGATCGCAGCCTCCGATTGCTCCCGCGGCGCGAGCGCCGTCAGCGTCGCGATCGCCGTGCGTAGCGTCATCTCGCCAAAACCTTGCAGCCTCACCTGCTCCTCGGGATCGGACGTCATGCGAAATCCCTTACAGCGCGAAATGGCGCGCGAGGGCGAAGGCCGCCGTCGCGCACAGGACCAGCGTGGATACCGCGCCGGCCACGCCGCGCGCGAGATGGGTTCGCGTCAGGTGCCTGGTCATGATCGTGCTCCATGCTCTCATGGAAATGACGGCGAGAGAGGTTGGTTCCTCGCGCGACTGAGAGGGAGCGACGGGTTTCGCTGGCGCCAACGCCGAATCGCCAGGGGTGACTACTTCCGCAGCAACTCGCTCAATGCCGCCGTCGCCTCGGCGCAGCGGATGTCGTCGATCTCGCGGGACAGGCTGAGCGCGCTCGCTCTCAGTTCCTCGAGTTTCCAGCTCTCCGGATGCTGGTTTTCGAGTTGACCGAGACGCTTGTTCAGATCGTCCAGTCTCGACTGGAGCTGCCCGATGCTGGCATCTCCATTCACTTTCCAAACGCGTTGTGCACGCATCGTCGTTCCCCTGCTAGTCTCACGGCCTTGTGAGAGCGGTTCGTGGCCGGAATGGGAGTTTGTTTTGTCCGGCTTCAGATCGCGGGGAACCGTTGCAGATTCGCAACGTTTTGATGCGCGGGCGCCGGCCGCTGCACAATGATACCCGTAGGCATGGAATTTGATTGTGCCTCATCGCGACGATGGGTCGAGCCGGCCTGTGCGCGCGGTGCGCTGCTAGATAGGCTCAGGCCCGATGCACTCCGGAAGACGAGGGAATGAGGCGTGGCGAGATCCGTAACTATCGCAGCCGGCCAGCTTGGCCCGATCGCAAGGACCGCGAGCAGGACGGAAGTTGTCGCCCGGCTGATGGCCTTGATGCGCGAGGCGAAAGCCTGCGGCTGCGATCTGATCGTCTATCCCGAGCTTGCGCTGACGACGTTTTTTCCGCGCTGGTATTTTGAGGATCAGGCCGAGATCGACAGTTTTTTCGAGCGCGAGATGCCGGGGCCGGAGACGCGTGCCCTGTTCGATCTCGCCCGCGAGATCGGTATCGGCTTCTATCTCGGCTATGCCGAACTGACGGTCGAGGCCGATGTCGTCAGGCGCTACAACACGTCCATTCTGGTCGACAAGAGCGGCGCGATCGTCTCGAAGTATCGCAAAGTCCATCTGCCCGGCCATGCCGAGCCCGAGCCGTGGCGGAAATTTCAGCATCTGGAAAAGCGCTACTTCGAGCCGGGCAGCGGTTTTGGCGTGACCGAGGCCTTCGGCGGCGTGATGGGCATGGCGATCTGCAACGACCGTCGCTGGAGCGAGACCTACCGGGTGGTGGGCCTGCAGGGCGTCGAGATGGTGCTGATCGGCTACAACACGCCGGTGCACAATCCGCCCGCGCCCGAGCATGACGATCTCTCGCTGTTCCACAACCATCTGGTGATGCAGGCCGGCGCCTACCAGAACGGCACTTTCGTGGTCGGCGTCGCCAAGGCCGGCGTCGAGGAGGGCGTGGATCACATCGGCGGCAGCTGCATCATCGCGCCCTCGGGCGAGATCATCGCGCGATGCACGACCAAGGGCGACGAGATCGCGCTGGCGCGCTGCGATCTCGACCTCTGCAACTCCTACAAGCGCACCACCTTCAATTTCGACCTTCACCGCCAGCCGCAGGCTTATGGGATGATCGTGGAACGGAAGGGCGTGACGACGACGGCGCATGGGATGCCGGTGTTGCGGAAGGGGTGATCTCCATCCTGACGACCGTGCAGGATGACGGAGCGGTAGAGGGCTGTGTCGCCCTCTGTCAATGCGCCTCGCCAAAAATATTCCACTTTACCGAAATTCGGTTTCGGCGTATGTTTCGCCCATCCCGGCTTGACCTTGAGGGGCGATCGCGCGTCGTCACGTTTCGCGAGCCGGGTTGCGGTGGACGCGGCAGCGTCGGCACGAGATGGTAGCGGGCAGGGCGGGTAGTCCCTGTGAGCCCGAAACCGCGTGCGGACGAGCGACGCTGAACGCGTACGGCAAAACCGTGTGGTCCTGGCCGTCGTTGCTACGGTCAAGTCCTGCGAAGGTGCGAGCGAGCCCAACCGGGCAGACTGCATCATCCAATTCGCGGGAGCGAGGGAGGCCAGAAGGAAAGTTCGGCTCCCGGGAGATCACGGCATAAGCCGTCCGACCATCGCGCAGGGAAGGCCGAGTGATCGGCACCACCTGTATGCTGCTGTGCGGTTCTTCCTGCGTGTGCATTTCGCGCAGCGGACCGCGGGTGCGAACCGGCACCCGGCCTTCCCTGCGCCCTCTTGGATTGGAGGGTGGAGAGTTGAAGCAAAGCTCGGGCGAAATCCGCCGCGAGGACGCGAAGGCGTGTCTGTGAGCTGAGCTGCGTGCCACAAACTCGATATCGTAGGGTGGGCAAAGCGCAGCGTGCCCACGTCTTGTTGCTTATGGAGAGAGATCGTGGGCACGGCGCTATGCGCCTTTGCCCACCCTACGGCACTGCGCACTTGGAGAACGAGCCATCGCCTCATACACCGTCATTGCTTCGTCGCTAGAGCTCGTCGCGATGACGGTGGAGAGGGCGATCGCCGCACTCCGCTCGCGTGCCCCGGACGCAGCGCAGCGCTCGGGCGATGCGAAGCATCGTCCGGGGCGGTGCGCTGCAGAGCCGGGGCCCATCCATCCGCATCGCGCCCTGTCGCCTTCTGGGTCCCGGCGCTGCGCCGCAACGCTTCGCGTTGCTGCTTGTCCGGGACACGAGGCCCGGGGCCTGCTTATCCGACCACCCGATCTCCCCCATCACAACCAATTGTCTTTATTAGGAAACAATCATTCCCTATTATCCCGCAATGCAAAAAGCCGCCCGCCGATCGCCGTCTGCCGCCCGTCCGCCCGGTCGTCCCCGGGAATTCGACATGGATACGGCGCTGGACCGCGCCGTGCGGGTGTTTCGTGAGCGCGGCTATCATGCGACCTCCATCGGCGACCTTACCGCGGCGATGCGGCTGGCGACGGGGAGCATCTACAAGGCGTTTCGCGACAAGCATGCGGTGTTCCTGGCTGCCTTCGAGCGCTATACGGCGCTGCGCCAAGAGCAGACCCGCAGCGCCGCCCGGCGCGGCACAAACGGCCGCGATCGGGTCCGCAATTTGCTGCTGTCCTATGTGGAGCAGTCCCAGGGCGCCGAGGGACGGCGCGGCTGCCTCGTGGTCGGCAGCGCGGTCGAATTGTCGGCGGTCGATTCCGTCGTCGCCGCCCGCGTCGCCGCGCAGCTCGAGACCAACGAAGATTTCATCGCCGGCCTCATTCGCGAGGGGCAGGCCGACGGCTCGATTCCCGGTCATGTCGCGGCCGACGACACCGCGCGGCTGATGATCTGCATCACGCAGGGCCTGCGTGTCGTCGGCAAGGCGCGCCTGCCGCTCGACGGAGCCCGCCTCGTCGGCGTCGCGATGAAACTGCTCGCCTGAATTTGTGTCCTATTAGGGAACGATCATTCCCGATTCTCGGAGACTATGCGTCATGACGATGAATGCCACGATCGAGACCGCGCCCGAACCGGATGCGGTGTCGCAGCGCCTGACCTTCGTGCTTGCCGCGGCCTGCGGCATGATCGCGGCCAACATCTACTACGCGCAGCCGCTGATCGCCCCGATCAGCGCCGCGCTCGGCCTGTCGCACGCAGCTAGCGGGCTGATCGTCACCATGACGCAGATCGGCTACGGCACCGGGCTGCTGCTGATCGTGCCGCTCGGCGATCTCGTCGAGAACCGTATCCTGATCTGCTCCGTCATCACGCTCGGCGCGGCGGCCCTGCTCGCCGCCGCGTTCGCCACCCATGCGTTGCCGTTCCTGATCGCCGCGCTGTTCATCGGCCTCGGTTCGGTCGCGGTTCAGATCATCATTCCCTATGCCGCGCATCTGGCGCCGGAAGCCATCCGCGGCCGTGTCGTCGGCAACGTCTCGACCGGCCTGATGCTCGGCATCATGCTGGCGCGTCCGGTGTCGAGCTTCGTCACCTCGGCGCTGTCGTGGCACGCGGTGTTCTTCGCCTCCGCCGCGCTGATGATCGTGCTGACGGCCGTGCTCTGGATGACGCTGCCGAACCGCAAGCCGGTGACGCGGATGCACTATGGCGAACTGTTGCTGTCGATGCCGCATCTGGTGCGGGCGACGCCGCTGCTGCGGCGCCGGGCGCTCTACCAGGCCAGCCTGTTCGGCTGCTTCACCCTGTTCTGGACGGTGGCACCGCTCCAGCTCGCCGACGCGTTCGGCTTCACCCAGCGCGGCATCGCGCTGTTTGCGCTGGCCGGCGTGGCCGGCGTGTTCGCGGCGCCCATCGCCGGACGGCTCGCCGATCGCGGCCATAGCCGCATCGCGACGCTGGTCGCGATGCTGCTCGCGGCCGGGGGCTTCCTCGTGACCTATCTCGGCGCGCCCGGCTCGATGCTGAACCTGGTCTGTCTGGTCGCGGCGGCAATTGCCATCGACGTCGGCGTCCAGGGCAATGTCGTGCTCGGCTTCCGCGCCATCTTCGCGCTCGGGCACGAGCACCGCAGCCGCCTCAACGGCCTCTACATGGCGACGTTCTTCACCGCCGGCGCGGCCGGCTCCGCGGTCGGCGCCTGGGCTTTCGCGCAAGGCGGCTGGACGCTCGCATCGGCCATCGGCCTCGCTCTGCCCGTCATCGGCTTGCTCTATGCGGCGACCGAATAGCCGCCGGCCACAGCAATTGTGCGATGCGGCCGTTTACCGGGCCGCGGGAGGCAGCCGGGTGATGCAATTTGCATCTCGCGATTCCGGTGCTGCTGTAGTACTTTGGTCTCAAGCAGGCCCGGTTAATGGGCGGCAGGGGGAGGCTGATGAGGCGTGCGGGGCTGTTTGGCGTACCGCGGGTACGGCCATGGTCGTGGCAGGCGTTTCTGCTCGGATGCGTCGTTGTCGCCATGTCGGCTGCGTTTCAGGGCATTTGCGTTGCGCTCGGCGCAAAGCTCTATTTTGCAGCGTTCCTGCCCGGCCTGTTCATACTCGGCATCGTTGCGGGCACGCCGGCGGCGGGGTTTGCCGCGCTGTTCACCATTCCCCTGGTGTGGTGGGCGTTCATTCCGCCCTTCTTCGAGTTCAACGCGCTGAGCAACGCAAATACCGATTCCATCAACCTGTTCTGCCTGCTCGCGGTGCTGCTGATTGGCCTCGCCGATCTCTGCCGCGAGACCATGAGGATCGTCAGCCAGGGCGGGTTGAAGTCCCCGGGCGAGAGCGCGGCAACGAATCCGCAATAATTCGCCTTTGCCCGGCCGTGCACGTTGCGTCCGCGCAACAGTCCGGCAACCATCCGCAAGCTTGCCGCGCGCCGCTAACTTTTCGAAAAAGATTTGGCCGCAGTTTCTCCCCCGGGAATGACGAGGGAGTTTTCGGACATGAACGGTCAAGCCATCTTGGAGAATGTGCGCCGCTATCGCGGCATCGCATCGCTTTATCGCCAGACCGCTGCGTTCCGCCCGGGCCAGAGCTGGTCGCTGCTGGAGCAGGCGAGCGATTGGGAAGCGCGGGCGTTGTCGGAGCTGGAAGCCTATTTCGCGTTGCGCGCGGACTACGCCGCTCCGCTCGCAGCCTGATTGTTAACCATCGCTCACGATATGATGGTCAGATCGGGTGCGGGCACCACGAATCGTCCGCCCCAGGCGCGAACTTCCGCCAGCTGGGCGATGATCTCGTCCTTCAGATTCCAGGGCAGGATGAAGACGTAATCGGGCCTGGCCGCGATCAGGGCGGCGGGATCGCGGATCGGCAGATGCGATCCCGGAAGCAGCAGGCCCTGCTTATGCGGATTGCGGTCCACGGTGAACGGAATCAGCTCGCGCGTGATGCCGCAATAATTGAGCAGCGTGTTGCCCTTCGCGGGCGCGCCATAGGCCAGCACCGACTTGCCCGCGCGCCGCGCCGCGACGAGAAAGTCGCGGATCGTCTCGCGCTTGGCCGCCACCTTGGCCTGGAAATCACGATAGCTCGCCGGCTGGTCGAGCCCTGCCAGGGTCTCGCGCCGGCGCAAGCTCTCGAGTGTGGGCGAAGGGCTCTGAGGCGCAGCCTCGGCGCAGACATGCAGGCGCAGCGAGCCACCATGGGTCGGCAACTCGTCCACGTCGAAGACGCGCAACGCGTGTGCGCGAAACACCCTCTCGAGGGTCGCGAGCGAGAAGTATGACAGATGCTCGTGATAGATCGTGTCGAACTGGATGCCTTCGATCAGGTGCAGCAGATGCGGAAGCTCCAGCGTCGCGCGCCCGGTCTCGGGCAGGAGAATCCGCAGGCCCGCAACGAAATCGTTGATGTCGGGGACGTGCGGCAACACGTTGTTGGCAACGATCAGCTCGGGCCTGTGGCCTTCCGTGCGCAGCGCGGTCGCGACGTCGCGGCCGAAATAGCAGATCCGGGTCGGAATCCCCTTGGCGATCGCAGCGGCCGCCGGACCGCTGGCCGGCTCGATTCCGAGCGCACGGATGCCGGCGCGCAGGAAATATTGCAGCAGATATCCGTCGTTGCTGGCGATCTCGATCACCTCGGACGCTGCGCCGAGCTTCGCACGGACGATCATCTCGGCGGCATAGCTCTCCGCATGAAGCAGCCAGCTCTCGGAATAGGACGAATAATAGAGATACTGCTCGAAGATGTTGGCCGCCGGCTCGAATTGTGGAAGCTGGACCAGTCCGCAGGCGCGGCACACACGGGCATGCAGCGGATAGGTCGGCTCGGCGGGATCGGCCCGCTCGGGCGGCAGATAAGAATTCGCCAAAGGCGACAGGCCGAGATCGACGAAGGTCTCGTCGAGCTCCCGCGCGCAAAAGCGGCATCGGTGCCTGTCCATGAACGGATCGTCCCGTTGTGCCGTCGTGCCGCGGCTGTTAGTGAATTCTCTCAAGCCACGGAAATTCCGACAACGTTGCGCATGATGCAACCCAAAAGGCGTTTCGGTGAACCGACGTTCGCAACGGCGGCGTCGCGGTGCGGGGGCCCGGGATGAAGTTCACTGCATTGGCGCTGCCAGGCGTGGTTGAAATCGGCATCGAACCGGAGACCGACGCGCGCGGATTCTTCGCCCGGCTGTTCGATGCTGAGGCCTTCGCGGCGCAGGGCCTGCCGACGCATTTCGCGCAACACAGCCTCTCGCATAACGAGCGCGCCGGCACGTTGCGCGGCCTGCACTACCAGGCCGGCCGGCCGGAGGCCAAGCTGGTGCGGTGCGTTGCCGGCCGCGCCTTCGACGTGATCGTCGATCTGCGCCGGTCGCTGCCGACCTACGGACAATGGTGCTCGGTCGAGCTCGCCGCCGATCGCCGCAATGCCGTGTTCATCCCCGCCGGATGCGCGCACGGCTTCCAGACGCTCACTGAGGGCACCGAGCTGATGTATTGCATCGATGTGCCCTATGACGCGCAAGGCGCGGCCGGCATTCGCTGGGACGATCCATCGCTCGCGATCGACTGGCCGCTTGCCGATCCTATTCTGTCCGCGCGCGACCGCGCGCTGCCGTGTCTCGCATGAGGCGGGTGTTGGTCACGGGCGCGTCCGGCTTCGTCGGTCGTGCGCTGTTGCCTGTGCTGACTGGTCGCGGCTTCGAGGTGCACGGCGTCGCGCGCGCGACTCAATCGGCGGTGGCCGGTGTGACATGGCATGCGGCCGATCTCCTCACCGAAGCCGGCCGCGTACATGCGCTGTCGGCATCGCGGCCGACGCATCTCGTTCATCTCGCATGGGAGGTGCGGCCGGGCCGCTATCGCGAGGATCCCGTCAACCGGTTGTGGGCCGAGGCGAGCATTGACCTGTTGTCACGTGCGCGAGCCCGCGGCACCCAGCGCATCCTCGGCATCGGAAGCTGCCTCGAATACGGACCGCAGAGCGGCCCGTGCGAGGAGCAGGTGAGTCAATGCCGTCCCACGACACTGTACGGACAAGCCAAGCTCGCGACGGCCGAAGCCTATATCGCGGCAGGCGCCGCCTGGGGCCGCGTGTTTGTCCCGTTCGGGCCGCACGAGCCCGAGGCGCGCCTGATCCCCTCGCTGATCCGGCGCCTTCGCGCGGGACAGCATTTCGATTGCTCGCATGGCGGGCAGCTTCGCGATTTCGTCTATGTCGATGACCTCGCGCAGATGATCGCCGCCGTGCTCGACAGCGAGCTCTCCGGCGTCGTCAATCTCGCCAGTGGCGAGACGCGCAGCCTGCGCAGCGTGATCGAGCATGTCGCAGGTCTCCTCGAAGCACGCCATCTGGCCAGGTTCGGCGCCGTCGATGCAACGGGCATCGACGCCGAGCCGATCATTGCCGCCGACGTCCGCCGCCTCCGCGGCGTGACTGCAGGCGTGCCGGTCGTCGGATTCCAGGAGGGCGCCGCGCGCGATGTTGCGTGGTGGATCGACCGTCAGCCGGGGAGGGGATGACGTGCGGTCTCCTCGCAACAGGCCGGCGGCAAGCGGCACCTGTGGCAATTACGGAGTTGTCTGGCTGCCCGCCTGTGCTAGCAACGGGCCGACCGAAATCTCCCTCACGTCGGCCGGGGCAAGCGATGATCACGTTCAACCGCATCTTCACGACGGAGCGTCTGCTCCAGATCATCGTGATTCTGGCGGCGACGGTTGCCATGAAGCTGATGAGCTGAGCGCGGGCGGATCATCGTCCGCCGAACTCGGGCACGTCGGGCAGATAGTTCGACCCTTCCGAGCCCAGAAAATCGAACATCGCCTGCGCCGGCGGCAGCAGCACCTTGTCGCTGCGGCGGATCACGTACCATTGCCGCACGATCGGCAGGCCCGCGACGTCGAGCACGATGAGTCGGCCCTCGGTCAGCTCATGCGCCACGGTGTGGGCCGAGATGAAGGCGATGCCGAGCCCGGCGATCACGGCCTGCTTGATGGTCTCGTTGCTGCTCATCTCCATGCCGATGATCGGCTCGAGGTCGGACTTCTGGAACATGCCCTCCATCAGCGTCCGCGTGCCCGAGCCGGGCTCGCGAGTGAGGAAGGTCTCGTGGACGAGGTCGGTCAGGTTGAGGCCGGAATCGTTCTCCAGCCAGTGCCCCTTGCGCGCGACGATGATGTGCGGATTGCGCCCGAGCTGGCGGACGTCGACCGTGACGTCGGCCGGTGGCCGACCCATCACCGCGAAATCGAGGTCATAGCCGTGCATGGCCTCGCGGATCTCCTCGCGGTTGCCGATGGTGAGCTTGATCTCGATCTTGGGGTACCGCTTGGAGAACGCCGCGATCGCGTGCGGCACGAAATATTTCGCGGTCGAGACCGCGCCGAGATGCACGGTGCCGCCGGTCCGCCCGGCGAGCAGGTCGAGCGCGCCCTGGCAGTCCATGATGGCGGCCTCGACCCGCTCGGCCAGCGTCAAGACCTCCTTGCCCGCCTCCGTCAGCAGCATGCCGTCGCCGGTCCGCTGCACCAGCGGCAGGCCGGCGAGATCCTGAAGCTGGCGGAGTTGCTGGGTCACGGCCGGCTGGGTCAGCCCGAGATGCCCGGACGCCGCCGTCACGCTGCCTTTGGCCGAGAGCGCCGCAAGCGAGCGCAGCTGCCGGATCGTCAGATGCCGGAGCTGGGCCGCCGCATGGCTGGGGCCATTATAAGAAAATTCTTTGACGCTCATTATGAATAGAAATTTTCCTTATTAAGCCGCCCCTGTCAATCTCCTGATGCCGGGACCGACCGTACCGACCTCCAGAGGGGAGGGAACTGGATACGGCGCCGGCAAAGGGGATGCGCAGATGACCGGGCAATTGAGGCTGGACGACCACCTTCAACG
This sequence comes from Bradyrhizobium sp. CCBAU 25360, assembly GCF_028128695.1. Taxonomy (NCBI): domain Bacteria; kingdom Pseudomonadati; phylum Pseudomonadota; class Alphaproteobacteria; order Hyphomicrobiales; family Nitrobacteraceae; genus Bradyrhizobium; species Bradyrhizobium sp. CCBAU 25360. The sequence goes on along the minus strand of NZ_LBJA01000043.1, from coordinate 259,483 downwards.
GTATTCGGAGACCGCACCTCATGCGCTCGCCGTGGCGGCCGCGGTCGATGCCATCGCGGCAGCGGCCATCGAGATCGCCGACCTGATCGCCACCGGAGATCTCGCGGACGCCTCCGGCCTGACCACCGGCCGCAACAGCGACGGCGACGTCCAGCGCGATCTCGACGTGCAGGCGGACGCGATCCTGCGCCGCTGCCTCAGCAAGCTGCCGGTCGCCGCGCTCGCCTCGGAAGAAATGCGCGAGGCCCAGATCGGCGATCGTGAGGCGAAGATCTGCATCGCGATCGATCCGCTCGACGGCTCCTCCAACATCGACATCAACATGACGGTCGGCACGATCTTCTCGATCCTGCCCGCGCCCGACGACCTCTCGCTTGCCTTCCATCAGCGCGGCTCGGCGCAGCTCGCGGCGGGCTTCGTCACCTACGGGCCGCAGACCTCCCTGGTGCTGACGCTCGGCGAAGGCGTCGACATCTTCACGCTCGATCGCAAGGCGGGTTGCTTCCGCCTCGCGCGCAGCGGCGCGCAGATCGCCGAGGCCTGCGAGGAGTTCGCGATCAACGCGTCGAATCGCCGGCACTGGGATTCGCCGGTGCGTGCCTTCGTCGACGAGTGCCTCGCCGGCGTCGACGGGCCAGCCAATCACGATTTCAACATGCGCTGGGTCGGCTCGCTGGTCGCCGAGGCCTATCGCATCCTCACCCGTGGCGGCATCTTCCTCTATCCCTCGGACGCGCGTGCCGGCTATGGCGACGGCCGCCTGCGTCTGACTTACGAAGCGCATCCGATGGCCATGATCATCGAGCAGGCCGGCGGCTCCGCCACGACGGGGCGCGAGCGCATCCTCGATCTCTCGGCGCAGAGCCTGCATCAGCGCGTGCCGCTGATCATGGGCTCGAGCAACGAGGTGCGCCGCGTCGAGGAACTGCATTGCGATCCGCTGCTGGTTGCCAGTGTCTCAGCGCCGCTGTTCGCGCGGCGCGGATTCTTCCGGCTGTAAGGAGGGCATCCGATGTCCAGGAAGCATCCGATCATCTCCATCACCGGCTCCTCCGGCGCCGGCACCACCTCGGTCAAGAAGACCTTCGAGCAGATATTTTTCCGCGAGAAGGTCAACGCGGCCTACATCGAGGGTGACGCCTTCCATCGCTACGACCGCGCCGAGATGCGCGCGCAGATGGCGAAGGAGGCCGATCGCGGCAACAAGCATTTCAGCCATTTCAGCCCCGAGACCAACCTGTTCGAGGAGCTGGAGCGCGCGTTCCGCGATTATGGCGAGACCGGCACCGCGACGACACGGCACTACGTGCATGACGCCGAGGAGTCCGCGCTGCATGGCGCGGCGCCCGGCACCTTCACCGACTGGAAGCGGCTGCCGGAGAATTCGGACCTGTTGTTCTACGAGGGCCTGCATGGCGCCGTCGTCACCGACAAGGTCAATGTCGCGCGCTATGCCGACCTCAAGATCGGCGTCGTGCCGGTCATCAATCTCGAATGGATCCAGAAGCTGCACCGCGACCGCAGTGCGCGGGGTTATTCGACCGAGGCCGTCACCGACACCATCCTGCGGCGGATGCCCGACTACATCCACTACATCTGCCCGCAATTCACCGAGACCGACATCAACTTCCAGCGCGTGCCGACGGTGGACACCTCCAATCCGTTCATCGCGCGCTGGATCCCGACGCCGGACGAGTCGATGGTGGTGATTCGCTTCAAGAACCCGCGCGGCATCGACTTCCCCTATCTGCTCTCGATGCTGCCGCAGAGCTGGATGTCGCGCGCGAACTCGATCGTGTGCCCCGGCGCTAAGCTCGATCTCGCGATGCAGCTGATCCTGACGCCGCTGATCATGCAGCTGATCGAGCGCAAGCGCAGCTTGAAGTGAACGAGGAGAGAATCCAATGAACATCTCGGTTCATGCCGAAGCCGACCTCACGGCGGTCACGCACAACGATCTCGCCAATGCCGTCCGCTTCCTCGCGGTCGACGCCATCGAGACCTCGCAGTCGGGTCATCCCGGCCTGCCCATGGGCATGGCGGATGTCGCAACCGTGCTGTTCTCGCGGTTCCTGAAGTTCGACTCGGCGCACCCCAACTGGCCGGACCGCGACCGCTTCGTGCTGTCGGCGGGCCATGGCTCGATGTTGCTCTATGCGTTGCTGCATCTGACCGGCGGCGACGTCAGCCTCGACGACATCAAGGCATTCCGGCAATGGGGCTCGAAGACGCCGGGCCATCCGGAATATGGTCACACGCCGGGCGTCGAGATGACGACGGGGCCACTGGGGCAGGGGATCGCAACCGCGGTCGGCATGGCGCTCGCCGAGCGGATGGCCAACGCGCGACATGGCGACGGCCTCGTCGATCATTTCACCTATGTGATCGCGGGTGACGGCTGCCTGATGGAGGGCCTCAGCCAGGAAGCGCTCTCGCTCGCCGGGCATCTCGGGCTTGGCCGCCTGATCGTGCTGTTCGACGACAACGGGATCTCGATCGACGGGCCCACCTCGCTGGCGACGTCCGACGACCAGCTCGCGCGTTTCGCCGCCTCCGGCTGGTCGGTGCGCAGCATCGACGGCCACGATCCCGAAGCGATCGCGCAGGCGATCGCAGAGGAGCGAGAGACCGCAAAGCCGTCGCTGATCGCCTGTCGCACCATCATCGGCTACGGCGCGCCTGATCGGCAGGGCACGGAGAAAGCCCATGGTGCGCCGCTCGGCACCGAGCAGACCGCGGCCGCGCGCCGGACGCTGGGTTGGGATTATCAGCCCTTCGTGGTGCCTGTCACGGTCCAGAAGGCGTGGCGGATGATCGGGCAACGCGGCCAGGTCGATCGGCTCGCCTGGCTCGATCGCTATGAATGCGCGACGGCCGAGCAGCGCGACATGTTCGTCGAAGGCAAGGCGGTTGCCCTGCCGGCCGCCTACGCGCTGGCCGCGGCGAAGTTGCGCGAACGCTTTGCGTCCGAGCGTCCGAAGCTCGCGACGCGGCAGGCCTCGCAACAGGTGCTCGACGGCATCGCCGGGACGATTGCCGGCCTGGTCGGCGGCTCCGCTGACCTGACGCATTCGAACCTCACGCACGCCAAGCTGCAAGTCCCCGTCAAGCGCGGGACGTTCGCCGGCGACTACATCCACTACGGCATTCGCGAGCACGGCATGGCCGCCGCGATGAACGGCCTCGCTCTGCATGGCGGCTTCATCCCGTACGGTGGCACGTTCCTCGCGTTCTCCGATTATAGCCGGCCCGCGATCCGCCTTGCGGCCCTGATGCGGCTGCGCGTCATCCATGTGATGACCCACGATTCCATCGGCCTCGGCGAGGACGGCCCGACGCACCAGCCTGTCGAGCATCTTGCCGCGTTGCGGGTGATCCCGAACCTGCTGGTGTTCCGTCCCGCCGACGCGGTGGAAACGCTGGAAGCCTGGGATTGCGCACTCAATTCCGAAGACCGCCCCTCCGTGCTGTGCCTGTCGCGGCAGGCGTTGCCGACCTTCCGTAGCGATGCGCGTGGCAGAAACCGCGTCGCACACGGCGCCTATCTCGTCGTCTCGCCGGACGGCGGACGCGACGTGACGCTGATCGCAACCGGTTCGGAAGTGTCGATTGCACTGGAAGCCGCCCGCCTGCTTGCGACCGAGCACATTCGTGCGGCCGTGGTGTCCGCGCCTTGCTTCGCCCTGTTTGAGGAGCAGCCGAACGACTACCGCGCCACCGTGCTCGGTACCGCGCCGCGTGTCGGAATCGAGGCTGCCGTGCAGGGCGATTGGGCGCGCTGGCTCGGCGCTGAGGGCGAATTCGTCGGCATGCGCGGCTTCGGCGCCTCGGCGCCGGCGCCGGTGCTGTACCGCGAATTCGGCATCACACCGCAAAGCATTGCGGAAGCCGCCCGCCGGGCGGTCGCTCGCAAGCGACAATAAGGAGGACTTCTCGTGGCCCGTATCACACTTCGCCAACTGCTCGACCACGCGGCCAGCCATGGCTATGCGGTGCCGGCGTTCAACATCAACAATATGGAGCAGGGCATCGCGATCATGCAGGCGGCGGCCGAGGTCGACGCGCCCGTGATCATCCAGGCCTCGCGCGGCGCGCGCAGCTACGCCGGCGATCTCATGCTCTCGCACATGATCGACGCGCTGGAGCGGACCTATCCGGACATCCCGCTTTGCATGCACCAGGACCACGGCAATGACGAAGCGACCTGCGCCTCCGCCATCGCCCATGGCTTCACCTCCGTCATGATGGACGGCTCGCTCAAGGCCGACGCCAAGACGGCGGCCGATTACGATTACAACGTCGCGATCACCCGCCGCGTCGTCGATCTCGCCCACTGGGTCGGCGCCTCCGTCGAAGGCGAGCTCGGCGTGCTCGGCTCGCTCGAGCACGGCGGTGGCGAGCAGGAGGATGGCCACGGCGTCGAGGGTACGGTCAGCCACGACCAGCTCCTGACCGATCCCGACCAGGCGGTCGACTTCGTTCGTGCCACCAAGGTCGATGCGCTCGCCATCGCGATGGGCACCTCGCACGGCGCCTACAAGTTCAGCCGCAAGCCGGATGGCGACATCCTGGCGATGCGCGTGGTCGAGGAGATCCATCGCCGCTTGCCTAACACGCATCTGGTGATGCACGGCTCCTCGTCGGTGCCGCAGCCGCTGCAGGACATGTTCAACCAGTTCGGCGGCGAGATGCCGCAGACCTGGGGCGTGCCGGTCGAGGAGATCGTCCGCGGCATCAAGAGCGGCGTGCGCAAGGTCAATATCGACACCGACTGCCGCCTCGCGATGACGGCCGTGTTCCGCAAGGTCGCCGCGCAAACGCGTTCCGAGTTCGACCCGCGCAAATTCCTCAAACCGGCGATGGACGCGATGCGCGAGCTCTGTCGCGACCGTTTCGAGCAGTTCGGGACCGCGGGCCATGCCAGCAAGATCAAGGTCATTCCCTTGAGCGAGATGGCGCGGCGCTATCGCGCCGGCGAGCTCGATCCGCGCGTCGATGCCCGCGAGCCCGTTGCGGCCTAGTCAATCGGAAACAACAGAGAAAACAGCAGGAGAGAGACATGAACGCACATACCGGCACGGTCCGCGGCAAAGAGCGCTATCGCTCGGGCGTCATGGAATACAAGCGCATGGGCTATTGGGAGCCCGACTACACGCCAAAGGACACCGACGTCATCGCGCTGTTTCGCGTCACGCCCCAGGAAGGCGTTGACCCGATCGAAGCGTCCGCGGCCGTCGCCGGTGAATCTTCGACCGCGACCTGGACCGTGGTGTGGACCGATCGCCTGACCGCGGCGGAGAAATATCGCGCAAAATGCTACCGCGTCGATCCGGTGCCGGGCACGCCGGGCTCGTATTTTGCCTACATCGCCTATGACCTCGACCTGTTCGAGCCGGGTTCGATCGCGAACCTCTCGGCCTCGATCATCGGCAACGTGTTCGGCTTCAAGCCGCTCAAGGCGCTGCGGCTGGAAGACATGCGTTTCCCTGTCGCCTATGTGAAGACCTTCCAGGGACCGGCGACCGGCATCGTGGTCGAGCGCGAGCGGCTCGACAAGTTCGGCCGGCCGCTGCTGGGCGCGACCGTGAAGCCGAAGCTCGGGCTTTCAGGCCGCAACTACGGCCGCGTGGTCTACGAGGCGCTGAAGGGCGGCCTCGACTTCACCAAGGACGACGAGAACATCAACTCGCAGCCCTTCATGCACTGGCGCGACCGTTTCCTCTACTGCATGGAGGCCGTGAACCGCGCGCAGGCGGCCTCCGGCGAAGTGAAGGGCACCTACCTGAACATCACCGCCGGCACGATGGAGGACATGTACGAGCGCGCCGAGTTCGCCAAGGAGCTCGGGTCGTGCATCGTCATGATCGACCTCGTGATCGGCTACACCGCGATCCAGTCGATGGCCAAATGGGCGCGGCGCAACGACATGATCCTGCATCTGCACCGCGCCGGTCACTCGACCTATACGCGGCAGAAGAGCCATGGCGTGTCGTTCCGCGTCATCGCCAAATGGATGCGGCTCGCGGGTGTCGATCACATCCATGCCGGCACGGTGGTCGGCAAGCTGGAAGGCGACCCCAACACCACGCGCGGCTATTACGACGTCTGCCGCGAGGACTTCAACCCGACCAAGCTCGAGCATGGCCTGTTCTTCGACCAGAACTGGGCGAGCCTGAACAAGATGATGCCGGTCGCCTCCGGCGGCATCCATGCCGGCCAGATGCATCAGCTGCTCGACCTGCTCGGCGAAGACGTCGTGTTGCAGTTCGGCGGCGGCACCATCGGCCATCCCATGGGCATTGCGGCCGGTGCGATCGCCAACCGCGTGGCGCTGGAAGCGATGATCCTCGCCCGTAACGAGGGGCGCGACTACGTCCACGAAGGTCCGGAGATCCTGGCCAGGGCGGCCGAGACCTGCACGCCGCTGAAGGCTGCGCTCGAGGTCTGGAAGGACGTGACGTTCAACTATCAATCCACCGACACGCCGGACTTCGTGCCGACCGCGCTCGAAACCGTTTGAGGAGACGCAGCATGAAACTCACTCAGGGTTGCTTTTCGTTCCTGCCGGATCTCACCGACGATCAGATCTATAAGCAGGTGCAATATTGCCTCGGCAACGGCTGGGCGGTGAATATCGAATTCACCGACGATCCTCATCCCCGCAACACCTATTGGGAGATGTGGGGCCTGCCGATGTTCGACCTCCAGGACGCCGCCGGCGTGATGATGGAGCTCGCGGAGTGCCGCAGGGTGTATGGCAACAAGTACATCCGCATCAGCGGCTTCGATTCAAGCCATGGCTGGGAATCGGTGCGGATCTCCTTCCTCGTCAATAGGCCTCCGCATGAGGCGGAGTTCGAGCTGGTGCGGCAGGAAGTCGGCGGCCGCGCGATCCGTTACACCACCGTGCGCCGGCCGGCTGCGCACGCGCCAACGTAAGCCATCCGCTTCCGCGCGGAGCTCTCCCTGCTCCGCATCCTTGGCGGACCACTGCTTCGCCGCTCCCCCGCGGCGAAGCTCCTTTTCTTCGAGGTAACGATGCTGGATGTTCCCCACGCAACGACGACTGAGCCCGGCGAGACCCAATTCGATCTCCGCAAGGAAGCGGAAGCGGCCGGGATCACCGACACGCTGCAGCAGCTCGAGCAGGAGCTGATCGGATTGAAGCCGGTGAAGAACCGCGTGCGCCAGATCGCCTCTCTGCTGCTGATCGAACGCATCCGGCAGCGCGCGGGCCTGGCATCGGCTCCGCCGACGCTGCACATGTCGTTCACCGGCAATCCCGGCACCGGCAAGACGACCGTCGCGCTGCGCATGGCCAAGATCCTGCACGGGCTCGGCTTCGTGCGGCGGGGGCAGGTGATCTCGGTGACGCGCGACGATCTCGTCGGGCAATATATCGGCCACACTGCGCCGAAGACCAAGGAGATCCTGAAGAAGGCGATGGGCGGCGTGCTGTTCATCGACGAAGCCTATTATCTGCATCGCCCCGACAACGAACGCGACTACGGTCAGGAGGCCATCGAGATCCTGCTCCAGGTGATGGAGAACCAGCGCGAAGACCTCGTCGTGATCCTCGCCGGCTATGGCGAGCGCATGACGAGCTTTTTCGCGTCCAACCCCGGCTTCCGCTCGCGCATCGCCCATCACATCGAATTCCCTGATTATGCCGAAGCCGAGCTGCTCGTCATTGCCGAGCTGATGCTGAAGGAGCGGGGCTATCGCTTCTCGGCTGCGGCCCGCGAGGCGTTCGAGAAATACATCGCGCTGCGCCGGACCCAGCCGTTCTTCTCCAATGGGCGTTCGATCCGCAACGCCGTCGACCGCATCCGCTTGCGCCAGGCCGATCGCCTGGTGTCCGACCTCGACCGTATGCTCGATGTCGACGATCTCGAAACCATCGATCCCATGGACGTCCTGGCGAGCCGTGTCTTCAGCGGCGGCGCCGATGCGCGGAGTGCAAAGCCATGACCAGAGAGATCATCATCGCTCCCTCGATCCTGGCCGCGGATTTCGCGCACCTCGGCGAGGAGATCGCCGCAATCGACACGGCCGGCGCCGACTGGATCCATTGCGACGTCATGGACGGACACTTCGTGCCGAACATCAGCTTCGGTGCCGATGTCATCAAGGCGATCCGCCCGACGACGAAGAAGATATTCGACGTGCATCTCATGATCGCGCCTGTCGATCCTTATCTCGAAGCGTTCGCGAAGGCCGGGGCTGACGTCATCACGATTCATGCCGAAGCCGGCGCCCATCTCGACCGCTCGCTGCAGGCGATCCGTGCGCTCGGCAAGAAGGCCGGTGTCAGCCTGTGTCCCGCGACTCCCGAGAGCGCGATCGCCTATGTGCTCGACCGCATCGATCTCGTGCTGGTGATGACGGTCAATCCGGGATTCGGCGGCCAGTCCTTCCTCGAATCCCAGCTCGAGAAGATCGAACGGATCAAAGCCATGATCGGCGACCGGCCGATCCGGCTCGAGGTTGACGGCGGTGTCACGCGCGACAATGCCGCTGCCGTGGCGGCAGCGGGCGCTGATACGCTGGTGGCGGGCTCCGCGGTGTTTCGCGGCAAGAGCGTTGCCGAATATGCCGCGAATATCCAGGCCATCCGCGTCGCCGCCGAGACGGGCCGGGTTCCAAAGCGGCAAGATAATGCCGTGCAGCCGATGCGCCTCGGCGAAGGCGCGCGCACCCGGTAGATTACGGGCGGTCTCACTTAGGTGATTACGCCGACGTGTCGATCGCTTGGAGGGAACCGAAATTTTCCCGCAGTCCTACGGAGAATCCGGCGCGAGTCGGCATTAGCTTTCATGCCGGGGTAACCAACGGTGTCGAAGTAGACGCGTGATTAACGGCGACGCAATGCGCCGCTCCACAATCTGTGGTTCAAGGACTGCAGAGAGCGTGGGATGCACATTCAATATCGTCACTGGAATGCTGCCCATGGTTGGCGCGGAGCGGATGCCCTGCGCGAGCCGCCCCAGCTCGTGCTCTATTTCGGCAGCCGCGAGCAACTGGTGGACGGCAAACGTTATCGCGAGCTGCGCGGTCTTTATCCCGAGAGCCATATCGTCGGCTGCAGCACCGGCGGCCAGATCCACGGCGACGACATCTGCGATGACGAAGTCATCGCGGTCGCCTTGCGCTTCGCCCATACGCAAGTGCGGTTGGTGCAGGAGGTCGTCGAGACCCGCGATGCGTCGCGGGCCTGCGGTGCGCGCCTTGCCCGCCAGGCGCTGGCGGCCGATCTGGCGGGTCTGTTTGTCCTGTCCGACGGATTGGCGGTGAACGGCGGCGAACTGCTTGCCGGAATCACCGAGGTTCTGGGGCCGGATTTGCCGGTCACCGGCGGGCTCGCCGGCGACGGCACCCGATTTGAACAGACGATCGTCGGAGCCGACGCCGAGCCGTCGCCGAACCGCGTTGCCGCAATCGCATTCTACGGCGCCTCGTTCCGGCTCGCGCATGGCTGTGCCGGCGGCTGGGACGTGTTCGGCCCGCGTCGCAAGGTGACGAAGTCGGAAGGATCCGTGGTCGTGGAACTCGACGGGGAGCCGCCGCTCGACCTCTACACCCGCTATCTCGGGGAGGAAGAAGCCGAGGCGATGCCGGGTTCGGGTCTGGCATTCCCCTTGCGCATTCACGACGAGGCCGAGCCGGACCGGCAGATCGTGCGCTCGGTGTTCGCGGTGGATCGCAATGCCCGCACGCTGACATTCGCCGCCGACATTCCGGAAGGATGCACCGCGCAATTGATGCGCGCCAATTTCGACAGTCTTGCCGCCGGCGCCGGCGAGGCCGGCCGGCAGGCGCGCAGTGCACTTGCGGAGGGCGTTGACGGCGACAAGCTTGCCATCCTGGTGAGCTGTACCGGCCGCCGCAGGGTGATGGGGCAGCGCACGCAGGACGAGCTGGATGCCGTTGCCGCCGAGCTCGGCGAGGACGTCGTCCGGATCGGGTTCTACTCCTATGGCGAGATCGCTCCGCCGGCCGCGTCCGGCCGCTGCGAGCTGCACAACCAGACCATGACCGTCACCGTCATCGCGGAGGCGGCAGCTTGACCATGCACCGGCTGCTCGCAAGACAGATCCGCCAGTCGACGGACGAGTCCGGACAGGTCGACCTGACCAAGCTCTGCGAGCTCGTCGGTGCGGCCTACGAGGAGGGCGATCGCGATCGCCGCCGCACCGACCGTGCAATGAAGCTGATGATCGAGGAACTCGAACAGACGCACAAGCGCGCCGAACAGGATCTGCTGCGGGCGCGCGAATTCCTCGACAGCATCATCGAGAGCATCCCGATCGCGGTGTTTGCCAAGGATGCGAAGGATTCCCGCTACGTCCTGCTCAATCGCGCCGGCGAAGAGTATTACGGAATGCCGCGCGAGGCGATGCTGGGCAAGACTCCGCAGCAGATCTTTCCGGACCATATCGCCCGCGTCGTCAACGAGCAGGATCGCCGCGTCGTCGACAGCGGCGCGCCGATGTTCCTGGAGGGGCATCTGCTCGAGGTCGGCGTGAAGGGCCGCGATCGTCTCGTCAATTCGCGCAAGCTGCTGGTCAGGGACGGCAGCGGCGCGCCGCAATACCTGGTCGGCGTGATCGAGGACGTCACCGAGAGGATCACCAACGAGGCGCGGATCAGCCATCTTGCGCATCATGATGCGTTGACCGACCTGCCGAACCGCAGCGCCTTCAACGCCGTGCTCGGCGAACGGCTGGAGCGGGCGCAGGAGGCGGCGACCAGTTTTGCCGTGCTCAGCCTCGATCTCGACCGCTTCAAGGAAGTCAACGACGTGTTCGGCCACCCCGTCGGCGATCTGCTGATGCGGGCGGCGGCGGACCGGCTTGCCGAGGAAGCCGACGGCGCCTTCGTCGCCCGTATCGGCGGCGACGAATTCATGATCCTGATGCCCGACGACATCAGCCGCGATGACGTTCTGGCGCTCGCCGAACGCCTGGTCGAGACCATCGGCCAGGAGCTGGAGGTCGACGACTATCTCTCCCATGTCGGCCTCAGCGTCGGCATCGCGTTTTATCCGGACGACGGCGTGAATGCCGCCACGCTGCTCGCCAACGCCGACTCGGCGCTCTACCGTGCCAAGCGCGAGGGCAGGGGCCGGGTGCGCTTCTTCGAATCCGAGATGGACCAGGAGCTGCGCGACCGCAGGCTGTTGCAGCACGACCTGCGACTGGCGCTGGAGCAGAACCAGTTCCTGGTCTACTTCCAGCCGCAGGCGCGGGTGGATGGCGAGGTCATCGGCTTCGAGGCTCTGCTGCGCTGGAACCATCCGACCCGCGGCTTCGTGCCGCCGGACCAGTTCATTCCGCTCGCCGAGGAGAACGGGCTGATCGTCCAGATCGGCGAATGGGTCTTGCGCGAAGCGTGCCGCGAGGCGGCTTCCTGGCCGCGGCCGCTGCAGGTGGCCGTCAACCTGTCGCCGATCCAGTTCCAGGCCGGCGATCTCGAACGTTCGATCCACCAGATCCTGCTGGAGACGGGGCTGACGCCGACGCGGCTCGAGGTCGAGATCACCGAGGGCGTGCTGATCGGCGATTTCACCCGCGCGCTCAATCTGCTGCGGCGGCTGAAGGCGCTCGGCATCCGCATCGCGATGGACGATTTCGGCACCGGCTATTCCTCGCTGTCCTATCTCCAGTCGTTCCCGTTCGACAAGATCAAGATCGATCGCAGCTTCATCTCCAATCTCGAGGCGACGCCGCAATCGGCCGAGATCGTCCGCGCGGTCCTGAGTCTCGCGCACGCCCTGCGTATCCCGGTCATTGCCGAGGGGGTGGAGACGGAAGCGCAGCGTGCCTTCCTGGCGCGGGAGGCCTGCGAGGAGATGCAGGGCTATCTGGTCGGTCGGCCCGCCCTGATCGAGCGCTATCTTGACCTGGTCGGCGTGACCGTGGAGCGCCGGCTCTACGCCTAGCCTTCGGGTCCAAGGCGCGGTTCATTTGGAACTTTGGCCCGGACATATATTTCCTAGCAGCGAGCCGAGGCTAGGCGCAGCAAATCTTTTGCACAACCGCCATCGGCCTGACGCAAATCGGGGCAATAAGCCCAGTGAATGCGAGGGAGGGTCTCATGGAGAACGTACGTCGCTACCGGGCGCTGGCGTCCCTCTGTCGTCAGCAGGCGGCCTACCGGCCGCTTCAGAACTGGGAACTCCTCGGCCAGGCCGAACATTTCGAATATCTCGCCGAGGTCGAGCTCAAGGCGCATTTCGACGCGTGCAATGTGCAGCACGACGAGGGCGACGCCGTACCCGCGACGTGGGAGACCCCGGTCGCGGCGTGATGGCGCCGGGCCGGCCCGGCTCAATGCGACATCAGCGTCGGGACCGTCATGGCCTGCAGCATGGCGCGGGTGACGCCGCCGAGAACGCGCTCCTGCAACCGCGAATGGCCGTAGCCGCCCATCACCAGGAGATCGAGGCCCTCGTCGGCCGCCAGCGACAGGATGGTCGGCTGGATGTCGGCGCGCGTCGCCGACAGGCCGACCGTGCGGGTCGACAGTCCGCGCCGGCCGAGATGTCTTGCCAGACCGTTCGCTGAAGCTTCGTCGGAGACCGCATCGGCCTCGTTGATGGTGATGATCACGATCTCATCGGCGCGCGCCAGGAACGGTGCGGCATCGTGCACGGCGCGGGCCGCGAGGCGGCTGCCGTCCCAGCAGATGCCGATCCGGTTCGCCTTGAAAGCTCCATGGAAGGTGTAGGGCAGGAACAGCACCGGGCCGCCGGCCTGGAACAGGATCTCGCGCGGCACGTCGTTGTCGAACGAGCCCTGCGCCGGATCTGGCTGAAGCACGACGCTGAGGTCGTGCAACCGTGCCATCTCGCCGAGCGAGCCGGCCGCGTCTACCGGGATCGCGCCGAGCGCGCGGCAGCCGTAGGAGATGCCGGCGTTCGCCGCTTCGATGCCAAACACCGCCAGCGCGGCCTCGGCCCGCTCTACCGCGCGCTCGCGTTCCAGTTCGAACACGGCCGCGACCGCAGCGCCGCCCTCCATCACGTAAGCCGCACTGGTCGCGACATAGCCGATCGCGACTGCGTCGAGATGGGCGTTGAACCGCGCCGCGAGCGAAATCGAGCCTTCGATCGCGCAGCGCATGGGGCGTTCGGTGGGGATGTGGACGAGAATGTCTTTGTACATGGCGCGCCTCCGATGAACATCATCCAATGGTCGCATTTTTTCACTGTCCGAAGGACCCGCGTTGAGCTGCATCAAATGCGCAGGGGACGACTTTCCCGGGGGCCCGCGCATTCTTTGCGAAGATTTAATCGGATGGACGGGACGTCGTAAGGTGACGATGGCCATGTTGGAGGCAAGGCGACACCTTATCCAACATGGACATTTCGACATGAACGATCGCGTCAATTCCGACACCACGTCCCGCAAGATCCTGAGGCCGCGCCGGCTTGCGCTGCTCGGCACCGTGGCCGCGCTCGGCGTGGCCGTGCTGGCGGCTGCTCCCGGCTCTTCGCCGTTCGGTCCGAGCTCCTTCATTACCCCGGCCCAGGCCGCCGAATCCGCCGCGACGCCGCCGGGCTTTGGTGACCTCGTCAGTAAGGTCAAACCCGCCGTCATCTCGGTGCGGGTCAAGATCGACCAGGACAACGACAAGAGCGCGATGCTGCAGCAGAACCGGATGGATCAGGACGAGGACACCCCGTTCGACCAGTTCTCGCGGCAGTTCGGCTTCCGTGGCCCGGGCGGCATGAACGGCATGCCGCGCCAGCGCCATCAGATGATCACGGGCGAAGGCTCCGGCTTCTTCATCTCCGCCGACGGCTATGCCGTGACCAACAACCACGTCGTCGACCACGCCGAGTCGGTGCAGGTGACCATGGATGACGGCACGAGCTACACCGCCAAGGTCGTCGGCACCGATCCGAAGACCGATCTCGCGCTGATCAAGGTCGACGGCAAGAAGGACTTCCCGTTCGTCAAATTCTCCGACCAGAAGCCGCGCATCGGCGACTGGGTGGTCGCGGTCGGCAACCCCTTCGGCCTCGGCGGCACCGTGACTGCCGGCATCGTCTCGGCCAGTGGCCGCGACATCGGCAACGGCCCCTATGACGACTTCATCCAGATCGATGCGCCCATCAACAAGGGCAATTCCGGCGGCCCGGCCTTCGACATGAGCGGCAACGTGATCGGCGTGAACACTGCGATCTTCTCGCCCTCCGGCGGCTCGGTCGGCATCGGCTTCGACATTCCGGCCTCGACCGCAAAGCTCGTCGTCGCGCAGCTGAAGGACAAGGGCGCGGTGACCCGTGGCTGGCTCGGCGTGCAAGTGCAGCCGGTCACCGCCGAGATTGCCGACAGCCTCGGACTGAAGGAGGCGCGCGGTGCGATCGTCGACAATCCGCAGGATGGCAGCCCGGCGGCCAAGGCCGGCATCGAGGCGGGCGATGTCATCACCGCCGTCAACGGCACCGCGATCAAGGACTCCCGCGACCTCGCCCGCACGATCGCGACTCTTGCGCCTGGCAGCTCAGTGAAGCTCGACGTCTTCCACAAAGGCGACAGCAAAACGGTGACGCTCGCGCTCGGCGAACTGCCGAACGAACGGCAGGCCAAGGCCGATGTTGGCAAGGACCAGCCGGGCTCCGGCACGCCGCGCCTCGGTCTTGCTTTGGCTCCGGCCGGTGACGTCCAGGGCGCTGGCCAGAAGGGCGTTGTCGTCACCGAAGTCGATCCGCAAGGGCCGGCGGCGCAGCGGGGCATCCAGACCGGCGACGTCATCCTCAACGTCGGCGGCAAGGCCGTCGCCAATGTCGGCGACGTCCGCTCGGAGTTGGCGCAGGCCAAATCGTCCGGCAAGCGCAGCGTGCTGTTGCAGGTCAGAAGCGCGCAGGCGACCCGCTTCGTCGCGGTACCACTCGCCTGAGGCGAACGCCGATCGGCATGGATCAAGAAAGGCGGCCTCGAGGCCGCCTTTTTCGTTCGCCTTCAGGACTCCCGGGAGGCGATCGATAACATTCTCGTTAACGGCAGCGACGATGACGCGGTTCGTCCGAAAAAGCCGTGTTCGCTCATCAAAGTTCCGACTCGTGCAGGTCGCCGGCGGCAACGATGCCACCGGGACCAGTTGCAAGCGTGGAACTTCGAACTTGCCGCCGGTTTCCGGAACTGGCCGCTGGTTCGCATTTGATCGGTGCCGACATGGATCGATTGAAGCTCTCGCTGAGGAGGGCGCTACTCGTGGCGCCATTCGTGCTCTGGGGCGGAAACGCTCTCGGGCGGGACGACGGCCGCTACGCGGACTCACCCCTGAAGCCATGGTTCGACAGCCTGCGCAGCCACCTTGGTCCGTGCTGTTCGGATGCGGATGGTTTTGCCGTCGCCGATCCCGACTGGGAGTCGCATAACGGGCATTATCGCGTGCGTCTCGACGGCGAGTGGATCGAGGTGCCGGACGAAGCCGTCATCACCGAGCCGAACCGCGCCGGCCGCACCATGGTGTGGCCGGTGAAGACCGCGTTCGGCGTTTCGATCCGCTGCTTCATGCCGGGCAGCATGATCTGACACAGGCCAACGGTCAGCGCTTGCTGGATTTGCGCTTCGACGATTTCTTGGTTGTCCTCTTCTTGGTCGTCCTCTTCTTGGAGGTCTTCTTGGACGTCTTCTTGGAGGTCTTCTTGGCGGCCTTCTTCGGGACCTTCTTCCCCTTCTTGCGTGCCTTCGACAGTCCGATCGCGATCGCCTGCTTGCGACTCTTCACACGTCCGCCACGGCCTTTGCGACCGCTCTTGGCGGTGCCCTTCTTGTAGCGGCGCATCTCGCTCTCGACATCGCTGCCGGCGCTGCGCGAGTAGCTGCGCTTCTTTGCCTTGCGTGCCATGCATGTTCTCCCTTGGCCGGGGAGAACCATTCGACACGGGCATGGTTCCGAAGGACGCGGACAGTGTTCCAGGCGCAGCCTAGAAGGAATTCGCCAGCTCGATCTCGGCTTCCAGCACCTGGATACGACGTGCGGCCTCGCTGAAGGACAGATCGCGCGCATATTGCGCGGGCTGATACGCTTCTTCGCTCAGCCGTTTCAACCTCAGCCCCTGCGTCCGTGTCATCTGCTCGGCGAGGAAAACCCTGGCGTCGTATTTGCCCTGAACCTGCATGTCGCTTCTCCGTCCTGAAATCGTGACTTGACTATATGTTCTTATTTTGTTCTAACAAGCCATGGACAACAGAATTAATGAAATTCGACGTAAAATCAGCGCCTTGAGGGTTGAGATGGCCGGCGTCGAGGCCTCCGTGCGGTATCTCATCAACGGCGACCGCGATTGCGTCCAGCAAGCCCTGGTGCAGATGGATTTGCGCCGGAAGGTCAATTTGCTGATCGGCGAATGGAAGGCTGCTGGCGGCGGCGATGTCCTGCCTGACGTTCGCGACCGGGTGCGCCTTCGTCTCGTGAAGACAGCCGTCGGTCCCGAGCGCGCGAGCACGCGGCGCTGACACCTTTTGGGGGGGCGCCGTGGAGGAGGACCCGGACACTTACCGGATCTTGAGGTTGCGCGCCGAGATTCTCGAATTGGGCTCGGCCATCCGGCAATTGCAGCGTGCGGGGCTCGACGATGCTGCGGCCCAACTTCTGATCGGACGCAAGCGGGCGCAGCTCGAGCAACTCGTGAAGACGAATGCTGCGAGCCGCCCGCTCAACTCTGAAACGCGTCGCCCGTAACGAGCTGACGCCGGCGCTCGACGATGTGGCGCTCGATTGCCGATCCCGCATCAAGAAAAAAAGCCCCGCGTCGCCGCGGGGCTTTTGATGTCATGTCGGCCTGAGCTCACTTGGTATTGCTCATGCCCTTGCTGCTCTTGTTCGTCATGGTGCCGCCCTGGTCCGAGCCGGGACCGGAGCCGCCCTGGCCGGAAGGATCCGCGCCCTTCGAGGCCTTGGTGTTGGCGCCCGTGGTCTGCGAGGACGACATCGATGATCCGTGTTTGGCCTTGTGCGACTTGGCCTGTGCGGCGAGCGGCGCGGCGGCGAGGCCGGTGGCCAGCATTGCGGTGAGAACGAGTTTTGCCGTTGTCATGCGGGGAACTCCCTGAGTTAAATTGACGCAGGCAGCCAACCGCCATTTGCCGAAGGAGTTCCCGACAAACGCATCTGCCGGGCCGCACGCACGCTTCAAGATTGCTTGTCCTCTGCGAGGATGAACACGACGCCGGTGAGTGTCGCGCCGATCGCGAACGTCGTCACCAATGTGAGGGCGAAGACGATTGCGGCCTGGCTTCCGCCATGATCGAGCAGCTTGGCGACGGCGGGATTGGACAGGATCAGCGTGAGGCTGAAGGCGAGGCCGAGGGCTGCGCCCATCATCGCATGCGTCATCAGCTTGATGAGGCCGGTGGGAGAGATCAGGTCCGACGACTTTTTTGCGCGCATGGGAACCGCATCCCGAACTGACATGCAAACGCGGGCCATATTCGCCGGTTCCAAACGCATGAAGGAATTGTCATCACCGGCTTCATCCGACGTTCATGCCGGGCCTGCGAGGATGAGGGTCAGTAAAACGGGAACATTCGATATGGGTAAGGTAGTCTTTCTTTACCGCTCGCTGGCCTATCGCAACGCGGCTGCGGACATGCTGCGCAAGGCCCGCAAACTGCCGCGCGGTGCGGAGCGAAGTGCGGCCCGCCGCTACGCGAGGGCGCTACGCGATCTCGCTCAGACGGAAGCCTGGCTCGAAGGACGCCTCGCCGAGGAAGCGCGGCCGCCGCGGCAAACCAGGATGGCGGCGTCGGGCTAAAGCACGATCCGGAAAAGTGCGCAGCGGTTTTCCGAAAAGATCATGCTCAAACAACAAACCAAAGCGCGATGACGCTTCATTCTGATCGCATCGCGCTTTAGCCCGAGGCGCGTTGCAATTCGGCTGAGCTGGGGGCGTCGAATTTTCCGGGGGCGGCCGTCGCCGTCTTGCGTGTCAGCGGCACCTTGAGGCGGCACAACAGTCCTTCGGCTCGCCAATCGAATTGCGCCTGTCCACCGAGTTGGGACTCGACGCTCGCTAGCAGGCTCCGCGTGCCGAAGCCGCGCGATTTCGGCGTCATGACGAGCGGACCGCCGGATTCCTCCCAGCTCAGCGTCAGCAGCTGGTCCTCGACCTGCCAGCCGATCGTGAGCCGTCCCGACCTGGTCGAGAGTGCGCCATACTTGGCCGAGTTGGTGAAGAGCTCGTGCAGCGCGAGCGCCAGCGTCTGGGCCGTCGCCGGCAGCAACTGGACCTCCGGACCCGCCAATATGATCTGGCCGCCGAGCGAATAGGGCGCAAGCTCCTCGTCGATCAGCTTGGAGAGCTCCGCGCCCTGCCAGCTCGACAGCGACAGGATGGTGTGCACGCGCGCCAGCGCATTGATGCGTCCTTCGACGGCGCTGACATAGGCCTTGACCTCGTCGGCGCGGGTGAGGCGGACGATCGACTGCGCCAGCGCCAGAGCATTCTTGGCGCGGTGATCGACTTCCCGCGCCAGCAAATTCTGCCGTTCCTCGGCTCGCTTGCGTTCGGTGATGTCCACGGTGACACCGCTCACGCGCACGACGCGACCGCTGTCGTCGACCGTCGCGGCCGCCGTGCCGACGCACCAGCGCACCTCGCCGTCGGGCCGCACAATGCGGAACTCGGTCTCATAGGCACGCGTGCCCTTGTTGAATTCGGCGATCGCCTTGCGCAACTGATCGACGTCGTCGGGATGCAACAGCGCCTGGACGTTGGCCGGATTGACCTCGAAGCTCTCCGGGCCGACGCCAAAGATGCGATATTGCCCCTCGTCCCACATCCAGTCGCCGCTGATCCAGTCCCAATCCCAGGAACCCATCTTGCCGGCGGCGATGGCCATGCTGCGCCGCTGCTCGCTTTCGCGCAGCTTCGCGGTGGAGTTCTCCAGTTCCGCCGTGCGTGCGCGGACGCGATCCTCGAGCTCCTGATTCAGCCGTTCCAGCTCGCGGGTCTTGCGGTAGAGCTCGGCAAACACCTTGATCTTGGCGCGCAGCACCTCCGGCACGACCGGGACCGGCACGTAGTCGACCGCCCCCATCTCGTAGCCGCGCAGCCGGTCGATGTCGCTGACCTGGATGGCGGAGATGAAGATCATCGCGGTCTTCTGGAAGCGCGGATGCTCGCGGATCATCGCGGCAAGCTCGAAGCCGTCGAGCTCGGGCATGCAGACGTCGACCAGGATCACCGCGATCTCGGTCTTGAGCAGCACCTCCAGCGCCTCGCGTCCGGACGAAGCGACCACGAGGTTCTCGCCGAGTTCCTTCAGGATCACCTCATAGGCGAGCAGCTTGGCCGGCTGGTCGTCGACGAGGAGGATGTTGACCTTTTCGTGGTCCATTCGCGGATCCAAACTCATCGGTGCAGCCACATGCGGATCGCAAGCAGCAATTGATCGGTGTTGACGGGTTTGGCGAGATAGTCGGACGCGCCGGCCTCCAGGCATTTTTCCCGGTCACCCTTCATCGCCTTGGCGGTCAGCGCGATGATCGGAAGGCGGGCGAAGGCCTGGTTTTCGCGAATGACGCCGATGGTCTGGTAGCCATCCATCTGCGGCATCATGATGTCCATCAGAACGATGGCGATCTCCGGATTGGATTCGACCAGGGTGACGGCTTCACGGCCGGTCGTGGCGGTCAGCACCTTCATGCCGCGCCGTTCCAGCACGCTCGACAGCGCGAAGATGTTGCGGGCGTCGTCGTCGACGAGCAGCGCGGTCTTGCCGATCAAATCCTCGTCGGAACTGTTCAGCTTCTCCAGCATGCGCTGCTTCTCGACCGGAAGCTCCGTGATCACGCGGTGCAGGAACAATGCGGTCTCGTCGAGCAGGCGCTCCGGCGATTCCACGCCCTTGACCACGATGCTGCGCGCCATGGTGTGGAGTTCCGCATCCTCCTCCGCCGAAAGCTCGCGGCCGGTGAAGACGACGACCGGGACGTTGGACAGCGCCTCGTCGTTGCGGATCTGGTCCAGCACCTCGAAACCGCTCATGTCGGGCAGCCTGAGGTCGAGCACCACGCAATCGCAGGGCGCCTCCCGCAGCGTCGAGAGCGCGCCGGCGCCGGTGTCCGTCGTCACGATCTCGATGTCGTCGTGGTGCAGCAGCTCGCGGATCGAAAGCTGCTCCGCCTCGTTGTCCTCGACGATCAGGAGCCGTTTGCGCCGCGGCCGTGCATACTCCTTGATCTGCGTCAGCGCGGCCGAGACGCCCTCGGTCGTCGTCGGCTTGTTGACGAAGGAGAACGCGCCACGCGCCAGCGCATGCTGGCGGTCCTCGTCGAGCGTGATGATCTGCACGGGGATGTGGCGGGTCAGCGGATTGTGCTTGAGCTGGCTCAGCACGGTCCAGCCGAGCATATCGGGCAGGAACACGTCGAGCGAGACTGCTCTCGGCTGGTATTGCTTGGCAAGCTCCAGCGCCTCCGCACCGCGGGCGGCGACCAGGACCTTGAATCCCTTGTCGCGCGCAAGGTCGACCAGTACACGCGCGTAATGCGGGTCGTCCTCGACGATCAGAAGGATGCTGTCGCCAGGCTCGAGGTTGAGCCGGTCGTCGGGAAGTTGCTCGATGACGCGCTGCTGCTCCGGCGCGGCGGCGGGCTGCAGCGCAGGCGGCTGATTGTTTTGCTGCGGCGCGGGTGCGGCGCGCGGTGCGAGCGTCGGACCGGAATATTTGAGTGGCAGATACAGCGTGAACGACGAGCCCTTGCCCGGCGAGCTGCGCAGATGAATTTCGCCGCCGAGCAGGCTTGCCAATTCGCGACTGATCGCAAGCCCAAGGCCGGTGCCGCCATATTTCCGGCTGGTGCCGGCATCGGCCTGCTGGAACGCCTCGAAGATCAGCTTCTGTTTTTCCACGGGAATGCCGATGCCGGTGTCGGACACTTCGAGCGCGATCACCGCCGGCGCGGAGTTCAGCACCGGATGATCCGTTCCCCAGCCGCCGACCGCGGCGGTGACATTCAGGCGCACCTCGCCTTCGGCGGTGAACTTGAAGGCGTTGGAGAGCAGGTTTTTCAGGACCTGTTGCAGGCGCTTGGAGTCGGTGACGATGCTGCGTGGGAGGTTCGGATCGACGTCGATCTTGAACGAGAGATTGCGGTTGTCCGCCTCGTGCCGGAACGGCCGTCCGACGGTCTCCAGCAGGTTCGCGGTGAGGATTTCCTCGGCGTCGACCGTCACCGTGCCGGATTCGATCTTGGATAGATCCAGGATGTCGCTGATGAGATTGAGCAGATCGGTGCCGGCGCCGTGGATGGTGCGGGCGAATTCGACCTGCTTGGCCGAGAGGTTGCCGTCCGGATTGTCGGTGAGCTGCTGCCCCAGGATCAGGATCGAGTTCAGCGGCGTGCGCAGCTCGTGGCTCATATTGGCGAGGAATTCGGACTTGTACTTCGAGGTCAGCGCAAGCTCGGTCGCCTTTTCCTCCAGCGCGCGGCGGGCCTGCTCGATCTCCTGGTTCTTGCGTTCGACCTCGACGTTGCGCTCGGCGAGCTGCTGCGCCTTCTGCTCGAGCTGGTCGTTGGTCTGCTGCAATTCGCGCTGCTGGGTCTGGAGCTCGCCGGCAAGCTGCTGCGACTGCTTGAGCAGGCCTTCGGTCTGCATCGTCGCTTCGATCGAATTGAGCACGATGCCGATGGAGTCGGTGAGCTGCTCCAGGAAGGTCATCTGCGAGGTCGTGAAGGAGACGAGCGAGGCGAGCTCGATCACGGCCTTGACCTGGCCCTCGAACAGCACCGGCAGCACGACGAGGTTCTTCGGTGCGACGCGGAACAGCGCCGAGTTGATCGGCACCACGTCGGACGGAATGTCGGCGACCACGCGCGGCCGCTTGTCGAGCGCGCACTGGCCGATCAGGCCGTCGCCGAACTGCAGCACGCGCTGATACGGATAGATGCCGTCGCTGGCGTAGGAGGCGAGCAGCAGGAGCTGCGGATTGTCCTCGCTCTCGATCTGGTAGATCACGCCGGTATGGGCGTTCACCAGCGGCGACAGCTCGGTGAGCAAGAGCCGGCCGACGGTGGTGAGGTCGCGCTGGCCCTGCAGCATGTTGGTGAATTTGGCGAGGTTGGTCTTCAGCCAGTCCTGCTCGGTGTTCACGTCCGTCGTGAGACGGAGATTCGTGATCATCGTGTTGATGTTGTCTTTCAGCTCGGCGACTTCGCCGCGGGCATCGACCTGGATCGATCGCGTCAGGTCGCCCTTGGTGACGGCGGTCGCGACTTCGGCGATCGCGCGCACCTGCGAGGTGAGGTTGGCCGCCAGGAGGTTCACGTTGCCGGTGAGGTCCTTCCAGGTGCCGGCCGCGCCCGGCACGTTGGCCTGACCGCCGAGCCGGCCTTCGACGCCGACCTCGCGTGCCACCGACGTCACCTGGTCGGCGAAGGTGGCGAGCGTCTCGGTCATGTTGTTGATGGTGTCGGCGAGCGCAGCGACCTCGCCCTTCGATTTCACGGTGAGGTTCTGCTTGAGGTCGCCATTGGCGACCGCGGTCACCACCTTGACGATGCCGCGCACCTGCTCGGTCAGGTTTGCCGCCATGAAGTTGACGGTGTCGGTGAGATCCTTCCAGGTGCCGGCGACACCGGGCACCTGCGCCTGGCCGCCGAGCTTGCCCTCGGTGCCGACCTCGCGCGCCACGCGCGTGACTTCGCCGGCGAAGGCGTTGAGCTGGTCCACCATGGTGTTGATGGTGTTCTTCAGCTCGAGGATTTCGCCCTTCACGTCGACGGTGATCTTGCGCGACAGGTCGCCGCGCGCGACCGCCGTGGTCACTTCGGCGATGTTGCGGACCTGGGTGGTGAGGTTCGCGGCCAAGAGGTTGACGTTGTCGGTCAGATCCTTCCAGGTGCCGCCGACGCCGGGCACGACGGCCTGACCGCCGAGCCGGCCCTCGGTGCCGACCTCGCGGGCGACGCGCGTCACTTCGGCGGCGAAGGAGCGCAGCTGCTCGACCATGGTGTTCAAGGTGTCCTTGAGCAGCAGGATCTCGCCGCGCACGTCCACCGTGATCTTCTTCGACAGGTCGCCGCCTGCGATCGCGGTCGCGACCTCGGCGATGTTGCGGACCTGGGCCGTCAGGTTCGAGGCCATGAAGTTGACGTTGTCGGTGAGGTCCTTCCAGGTGCCGGCGACGCCGGGCACCTCGGCCTGTCCGCCGAGCTTGCCTTCGGTGCCGACCTCGCGCGCCACGCGCGTCACTTCGCCGGCGAAGCCGTTGAGCTGATCGACCATCGTATTGATGGTGTTCTTGAGCTCGAGGATTTCGCCCTTCACGTCGACGGTGATCTTGCGCGACAAGTCGCCGCGCGCGACGGCGGTGGTCACTTCGGCGATGTTGCGGACCTGGGCGGTGAGGTTGCCCGCCATCGAGTTCACGCTGTCGGTGAGATCCTTCCAGGTGCCGGCGACGCCCGGCACGTTGGCCTGACCGCCGAGGCGGCCTTCAGTGCCGACCTCGCGCGCCACGCGCGTCACCTCGCCCGCGAAGCGGTTGAGCTGGTCGACCATCGTGTTCAGCGTGTCCTTGAGCTGCAGGATCTCGCCGCGCACGTCCACGGTGATCTTGCGCGACAAGTCGCCGCCCGCGATCGCGGTCGCGACCTCGGCGATGTTGCGGACCTGGGCGGTGAGGTTGCCCGCCATCGAGTTCACGGAGTCGGTCAAGTCCTTCCAGGTGCCGGCGACGCCGGGCACGCCGGCCTGGCCGCCGAGCTTGCCGTCGGTGCCGACCTCGCGGGCGACGCGCGTGACTTCGCCGGCGAAGGCGTTGAGCTGGTCGACCATGGTGTTGAGCGTTTCCTTCAGCTGAAGGATTTCGCCCGACACGTTCACTGTGATCTTCTTCGACAAATCGCCCTTGGCGACCGCGGTCGCGACCTCGGCGATGTTGCGGACCTGGCCGGTGAGGTTCGAGGCCATCGAGTTGACGCTGTCGGTGAGGTCCTTCCAGGTGCCGCCGACGCCGCGCACGACGGCCTGGCCGCCGAGCTTGCCTTCGGTGCCGACCTCGCGCGCGACGCGCGTGACTTCGCCGGCGAAGGCGTTGAGCTGGTCCACCATGGTGTTGATGGTGTCCTTCAGCTCCAGGATCTCGCCGCGCACGTCCACCGTGATCTTCTTCGACAGATCGCCGCCGGCGACCGCGGTGGTCACCTCGGCGATGTTGCGAACCTGCGCGGTCAGGTTCGACGCCATCGAGTTGACGCTCTCGGTGAGGTCCTTCCAGGTGCCGGCGACGCCGAGCACGTTGGCCTGGCCGCCGAGCCGGCCCTCGGTGCCGACTTCGCGCGCCACGCGGGTCACTTCGCCGGCAAACGCGTTGAGCTGGTCGACCATGGTGTTGAGCGTCTCCTTCAGCTGAAGGATTTCGCCCGAGACGTTCACCGTGATCTTCTTCGAGAGGTCGCCGCTCGCGATGGCGGTGGCGACGTCGGCGATGTTGCGGACCTGCGCCGTCAGGTTCGAGGCCATGAAGTTGACGTTGTCGGTGAGATCCTTCCATGTGCCGGCAACGCCAGGCACCTGCGCCTGTCCGCCAAGCTTGCCTTCGGTGCCGACCTCGCGCGCGACGCGCGTCACTTCCGAGGCGAACGAGTTGAGCTGGTCCACCATGGTGTTGATGGTGTCCTTCAGCTCCAGGATCTCGCCGCGCACGTCCACCGTGATCTTGCGCGACAGGTCGCCGCGCGCCACGGCGGTGGTGACGTTGGCGATGTTGCGCACCTGTGCGGTCAGGTTGCCGCACATCGCGTTGACGGAGTCGGTGAGGTCCTTCCAGGTGCCGGCGACGCCGGGCACGATCGCCTGGCCGCCGAGCTTGCCGTCGGTGCCGACCTCGCGCGCCACGCGCGTCACTTCTGAGGCGAAGGAGCGGAGCTGGTCCACCATCGTGTTGATGGCTTCCTTGAGCTGAAGGATCTCGCCGCGGACGTCGACCGTGATCTTCTTGGAGAGGTCGCCGTTGGCGACCGCGATCGTCACCTCGGCGATGTTGCGAACCTGATTGGTCAGGTTGTTCGCCATCGAGTTGACGCTCTCGGTGAGGTCCTTCCAGACGCCGGTCACTTCCGGCACCTGGGCCTGGCCGCCGAGCTTGCCCTCGGTGCCGACCTCGCGCGCCACGCGCGTCACCTCGGAGGTGAACACGCCGAGCTGCTTGATCATGGTGTTGACGATGGTCGCCGACTGCAGGAATTCGCCCCGGAGTGGACGGCCGTCGACGTCGAGCTTGACGGTCTGGAGCAGGTCGCCTTGCGCCACCGCCGCGACCGCACGCGTCACCTCGCGGGTCGGCCACAGCAGGTCGTCGATCAGCGTGTTGACGGAGCCTTCCATGTCGGCCCAGGAGCCCGAGGCGAGGCCGAACTTCACGCGCTGGCGCGTTTTGCCTTCGCGGCCGACCACCTGGCCGACCAGTTCGAGCTGCTGCGCCATGCGCTGGTTGGCGGCGATGATTTCATTAAAAGTGTCGGCGATCTTGCCGTCGATGCCGAGATAGTCGCCGCTCATGCGGACGGAGAAATCGCCGCTGCGCATGGCCTGCAGGGCGAGCAGCAATTCGGCCCGGGAATCCGGATCCGATACACCGTTGGGCTTTGGCTTTGGGACGCGACGACCGGACCGTGATGCAGATCCGGGATCGAGGTCGCTCATACTGATTCCCCCGCAGGTGTCGGCCGAATCTATGGCCAGACGCGATTGGTCAACATAGAGCGTCAGCCAAATTCGAAATCAAGCGCCAACCTTGCGGCGCCAGCAAATGGAACCTGCTTTGCTCAGCCCGGCAAATATAACCACGATCCGCCGAATTGGTTCCATCCGAATTCGAAAAGGGCTGGCGTCCGCGATCCTGCGGCCCGCTCGTTCGTCCCCGCCACCCTTCGGAACGAGCGCCAACCCTCGCGGTTAGCCCGCAAAGACATGGAGAACGGATATGAAAGCAGGACTTGCCGCGATCGTCGTCGTGCTGTTTGCCGGGTCGGCCTTGGCGCAGGGCGGAGCGCCCAGCGGCCGCGGGGCGGTGACCGGCGATCCCGCCGCGAGCTCCGCCAGCCCGAGGGCGGATACTCCGACGACGGGGGCGGCGACCCGGTCGAACCCGAGCGGCAGCGGCACCTCGTCTTCGGGCGGCAAGGACGACAATGGGGATGCGGGCCGGGACCGGATGCCGGAGAGCGACCGCACCGTGCGACCGCAGAGCCAGCAACATCATCCGAACGACAAATAAATAGAGGGGGCTACTTGTCCGCCATGGTGCGCCCGGCGTCCTTGACCTGTGCGCGCAGCATCGGGAGCTGCTCGCGCGCAAACGTTGCGAGCGCCGCGTTATCGGGCGCCTTCAAATAGCGTTCGAGCAGGTCAATGGCCGATTCATATTCGGGAATCTGCGAGGCATAGAAGCTTCGGACGTAAGTCGGTCCGTCGGACGTTTCGGGCTCGACCAGGCCCGCGCTGACCGACGTCGTCTTGCCGATGCGCGGCTCCGCGCCGATCGCCTCCTGGATCTGCTTCAGCGCCTTGTCGCGCTTGGCCGCTTCCTCGGCACGCAAGGCGGCGAGGTTCTTGACCTCGGCGTTGCCCTTCAGATCGGTGCTCTCCAGGAGGCCCTGCTGGAAGCGGCTGAAATCATAAAGGCCGCTGATGACGTCGGTTGCGCTCGGAGGGCGGCCGCCAGACTTTCGTTCACCGGTGCTGTCGGCAAGCGCTGCGGTGCTGATGAATGCCAGGATGATCGCGACAAGAACTCGCATCGATATCAAACAGCCAATGGCGTGCGGAGTTCCCTGAACATTACGATCCGGCAAGCGGGTTGCGACCCGAGAGTTCCGTCCCCACGTCTTCAATATGAAACAGTCTGACATCTTCAGGGATAATGCCGACAACTGTCTTCAGCTCGCCGAGCGCGCCGAGGGACAACCCGCCCACAAGCGCTTTTCGCGCATGGCGGACGCCTGGACGGCGCTCGCCCACGAGCAGGATTGGCTCGACGGGGAAATTCCGCCTCTCGTAGTCCGTTTCCCTCAAAAGCGGGATGCGTGAGGGCTCTGCTTTTCGTGAATCCGCGTGTGAGACCGCTCACGGAATGCAAGCGACCAATCCAGGATGATCAGGGGACAGTCGATCGCGTTGGTTTTCGCTTCCAGAAGGAGGTTTTGTGATGGCTCCACGTCTGGCTCTTCTTTCACTCATTCTCGCCTTTGGTGTCTCGGTCGCGTTCGCGACGGTGACGACGGTGCGCCAGGTTCATCTGGGGAATGCGTCGGCTGCGGTCCACGCGGCGCACAGCTAGCGCCTCGCCGGAACATTCGACGCCGCAGTGCGTAAGCGCTTCGACACATCAGGAGAGGTGAAAGCACATCATGGCCCATTCCGACCACGGCATCGTCAAGGACAAACGGGCGGAGGAACAGCCGCGCGACAAGCAGCGCGCACAGTCCGTGCACAAGACGGATCCGCAAAAGACGGGTTCGAAAGGCTCGCCGTCGCGGGAGGCGACGCGCGATCCCAAGCTCAACGACAACAGCAAGACGCCGGGCTCCGGCATGACGCCGGACGATTCCGGCGACGCGCCGAGCGGCTAGACGCAACGGTCAGCGCGAGGAACGAATCCTCGCGCGACGCGTCGACAGGTTGCTCCCGGTTGTCACGCCCCCGGTGCGCCGGAAGCAATCTCCAAGACGGCCCTGGCACGCCCCGTGCCGGGGTCGTTTGCTTATGAACGGCTCCTGTGGGTCAGCCCCCGGTGCCGTTCTCGGGATCCTCCTGCGTATGCCCGTCGGGCCCGCGGCCGAAAACGCCGAAGCTGCTCGACTTCACACCCGCAGCCGCGTCGACGCCGACGGCGGCCAATCCGAACTTGAGCAGTTCGCGGACCGCTGCCGCCCGCGTCGGCATGCGATGTTTGAACCGGAAATCGTCAACGGCGGCCAACTCTTCCGGCGTGAGCATGACCTGTAGGCGCTCGGCGCGAAGGTCGTTCATGGTCGATCACACAAATTGAGCAGGTTGAGTAGGTTACTCAACGAACCAACTTGGCGGGAGTTCCACAAGAGTCGAGAAAGACGCCGAATGAGTAAGAAAATATAACAAAATCAATGATTTATTATTGAAACGACTCCGGCGGTGGCGCATTCTCATGGAAAGGGAGAGAAGCCATGACGGACGAAGTCAGGTTGCCTCGCAAGCTTTCCGAAGAGCCGGAAGCCCCCAAGCCGGTGCGTCCCAGCCACCAGAAGGTCATCGAACAAGTCGAGCGCTGGGCCAACAGCCCGGGACTGCAGCCACCGAGGACGGAAGATGCGAAGACGATCTGAGCCACATACATTCGAACAGCGTCTCGGGGCGCAGAAGCTGCGGCTCGAGCATGAACTGTCGGGCCTGCCGGACGGCCGCCAGCGCGAAATTGTTCTTGCGCGCATCGATCAGCTTCAGACGGCCGCCGAGATGTACGGCTTTCTGATGCTACGGGAAGAGGCCGCGGCCCCTCGCTGATGGCCCCATGCGTTTGGTCTGCACGGTCCTCGAGGTGATGCGAAGCTTTCGCCGCAGCCACCAAGCCGACACCGACACGGCCGCCCATACCAGGATGGCGGCGACGAATGCGCCGATCACGGTTGTCGAAACCACGAGATAAAAGACTGCAGCGAACGCTGCGAGACCGATGCTCCCAAGGCCGGCACCGGCGGCATCGAGCGCTGCGGCCTGCTGCCCGCGTCTGTCTCCGCTGAGGCCGGCCTTTTCCTTGGCGCGGCGCTCATGGCTTTCGATCAGCGTTGCACTGGCGCAGAAGATGGCGGGGAGCGCGAGGAAGAGGCCGCCGACGGAGACGCCGAAACCTGTGGTCACGGCTCCCGCGAGGACCGTCGCCAGTCCGCCGAGCAGAAAGCGGATACCGTACTCGTACCACCGAGTCTGTTTCAGCGCCGATGCAGACATCTTGACCAGCATCAGGCAGCACCTCCGAAACCCGCGAGCAGAGCGAAGGCGACGACGAGCCATGCGGCAAAAGCGAGAATGGTGGCTGGCAGTGCGGAGAAATGAAACCTCATCAGGAGATGGCAGACGACGATGCTGTAGCAGCCGAGTGCGATGGCACCATAGATCATCGTCCAGCTTTCGGCGGCGACATATTGCGGGCCGTGCTGGACGACGGCGATGCTGAGGGTGGCCAGAGCGACCGACGGCGCCGCGCCGAGCAGGCCGGCAAAGCTCTTCGGCCGCAGCATGTCGCCCAGGATGGAGAAGGCAGAGACGATCAGGCCGCCGGCGATGAAGCGCAGGAGGTATTCGGTCATGGCCGTATCCGTGAGGCCTTGGACCGCCGCTTCGCCAGCGTGAACGGCCTGAACAGTCGCTCGACGGCGACGCCGAGCGCGAAACCGGCCACCACGTCGCTGGCCCAATGCGCCAGCACCACGATGCGCGTCAACGACAGCGCCACGGCAACGAAGCGGACCGCCTGACGCCGGGCAGGCGGCAACAGGTCGGCCGCCGAGGCGAGGGCGCCCATGTGCACGGCGTGACCGGAGGGAAATGCGTCGCGTGATCGCCCCGAGAAGGGGACGCCGCGCCAGTGGCCGGCCACCGTCAGCCGGTCCGGCCTGGTCTGATCGAACACGGATTTGAGAACATGCGGCAGCACGGCTGTCGCCAGCGAGACCATGAGAATGTGATCTGCAACGCGACGCTGCTGCGGTTGCCGCAGCCGGGTGTAGAGCCATCCCGCGGCGGCGAGCGCGATGAGCACATGCTCGTCGGCGCCCCAGGTCAATGTCTGGGCCGCATGCTCGAGGCCGGAGTTGGTGTGGTGCGCGATCTCGTTCGCGATCGCCGTATCGATCCGGGTGGGTTTGACTGTTACGAGCGCCATCGGTCCGCAGGCGAGATGTTCTTCATGACAAATTTGTAAAGCCCGGAATCAACGAAGGTTCCTGAGTTCGGCCGCGTCGGCACCAGGCCCGCGGGGCGCCGGCCAAGCCGGCGCCCTCGTTCGAGGTTTACTTCGCCTGGCCGACGCTCGGCGCCTTGCCGAGCTCCTTGGCCATGTCGAGATGGTGCTTGAGCGCCGGCAGAGTCTTGCCGGCCCAATCCTTCAGCGCCGAATTGTCGCCGCCCTTGGCGTAGCGCTCGAACAGCGACACGGCATCCTCATGGGCGCTCACCTGGTAGGAATTGTAGTCCGAGCTGAAGTCCTTGCCATTCGCGCTCTTGAGCTTGTCGAGCTTGCTCTGGTGCGAGCTGTCGAGCGCCGTCGGAAGGGTCGCCTGCACCTTGCCGTCACCGACGAGACCCTTGAGCTCGGTGCTGGTCTTGGTGTGGTCGGTCACCATCTGCTGCGCGAAGCTCTTCTCCTGCGCGTTGCCCTTTTGCGTAGCGAGCTTGCTCGACTCGATCTCGAACATGTCGCTGATGGCGACCTGCTTGACGAAGTCGGTAGTCGTTGGCGCGACACCGAGCGCCGAATTGACGCCGGTCTTCTCGCCAAGAGATTGGGCGAGCGCGGGCCCTGCGACAAGCACGCAGGCAAGGGCGATGATGGTACGTTTCATGTTCGGTCCCTCCGAGTGGGCGCGCGGCCTCTTGCCGCGCGATATTGCGCCGATCAACACGTCGTATGCGCCGAGGTTCCTAACGACTAATCCGCCGGATTCCGCCCGGTGCGCGGATTGATGGGATCGGTCGGCTTGCGTCGCAGCCGCTCGGGGAGAAACGGCTCGGCGGCGACGGCCGTGGCTTCGGCACGCACATCGGCATGGCGCTGCGCGCGCTCGTGCGGAGTCTTGTTGTCGTTGAAATGGTACTTCACATCGACGCCATCGACGGGATCGTTGACGCCGTGCTGGATGTCGCGAAAGTCGCTCATGGTTGACCTCATTGCTTTCCGGGCAGGATCGTTTCGAGCACCTGCCGCGCTGCTCCCTTGATCATCCCGCTCTCGTTCGGATCGCCCTTCAAGAGGGCGAGCGAGAAGTTCTTGGCCTGCTGAAGCGTGATATGCGGCGGCAGCGGCGGCACTTCGGGATCGGTCTTCACCTCCAGCACGACGGGCATCTCGCTTGCCAGCGCCTGCTCCCAGGCCGAGCCGAGCAGCTGTGGGGTGTCGACGAAGATGCCGCGCAGGCCGATGAGCTCGGCGAAGCGTGAATAGGAGACGTCGGGAATGCGCTGCGAGGCTTCGAATTTGGGGTCGCCGTTGATGATGCGCTGCTCCCAGGTCACCTGGTTGAGGTCCTCGTTGTTGAAGACGCAGACGACGAAGCGCGGGTCGCGCCAGGAGCGCCAGTATTTCGCGGCGGTGATCAATTCGGCCATGTTGTTCATCTGCATCGCGCCGTCGCCGACCAGCGCGATCACCGGACGGTCCGGATGGGCGTATTTGGCGGCGAGCGCATAGGGCACCGCGGCGCCCATCGAGGCGAGGCCGCCGGAGAGCGAGGCCGTCATGCCGCGGCGCATCTTCAGGTCGCGGGCGAACCAATTGGCGCAAGAGCCGGAATCGCTGGTGATGATCGCACGGTCGGGCAGGCGCGGGGACAATTCCCAGGCGACGAGCTGCGGATTGACGGGCGCCGCCGGCTGATGTGCCCGGCCATCCAGCGTCTTCCACCATGTCGCGACGTCAGCTTCGATACTTTGGCGCCAGGCGCCGTCGCTCTTGGGCTTCAGCCGCGGCAACAGAGCGCGCAGCGTCTCGGCGGCATCGCCCACGAGGCCGACCTCCATGGGAAAGCGGATCGACATCATGCCGGCGTCGATGTCGATCTGCACGCCGCGGGCCGCGCCTTCCTTCGGCAGGAACTCGGCATAGGGGAAGGCAGAGCCGACCATCAGCAGCGTGTCGCACTCCATCATCATGTTGTAGCTGGGCTCGGTGCCGAGCAGGCCGATCGAGCCGGTGACCCACGGCAGGTCGTCGGGCAGCGCGGCCTTGCCGAGCAGCGCCTTGGCGCAGCCGGCCGAGAGCCGGTCAGAGACGGCGATCACCTCGTCGGTTGCGCCAAGGGCGCCGGCGCCGACGAGCATCGCGACCTTCTTGCCGGCATTGAGCACTTCCGCGGCGCGATCGAGATCGGCCTCACGTGGCATGATGCTGGGCGCGCTATAACCAATGCCGGAATGCAGCGTGCCGTGTGCACGTGGCGGGCTCTCGAAAGCTTCTTCCTGCAGGTCGTTGGGCAGGATGATCACGGTCGGGGCCCGCCGCGCCAGCGCGATCCGCACGGCTCGGTCGATCAAGTGTCGCACTTGCGCAGGCGAGGATGCCTGCATGACGTAGGCACCGGCGACGTCCTTGAACATGGAGAGAAGGTCGATCTCCTGCTGATAGTGCCCGCCGAGAGCGTTGCGGGCCTGCTGGCCGACAATCGCCAGCACCGGCTGGTGATCGAGCAGCGCATCGTAGAGCCCGGTGATGAGATGCGAGGCACCCGGGCCCGAGGTCGCGATGCAGACGCCGAGCTGCCCTGAGAATTTTGCGTAGGCGCTGGCCATGAATGCCGCCATCTCCTCGTGCCGCGCCTGCACGAAGCCGATCTCGCCTTCCTTGCCTTGGGCCCGGTTCATCGCGCCGAACACGCCGTTGATGCCGTCGCCGGGATAGCCAAAGATGTGCCGCACGCCCCATTGATGCAGACGCTGGACGATGAAGTCGGAGACGGTCTGGGACATCGCGCGTGGCTCTCGGTTGTGCGTGAAGTTCAGAGAACGGCTCCTTCCCTGCGATGTTCCTGGTCCACTTCCGGGAACATCGGCGCCGGAACGATCGCTTGCTCATCCGGTTGATTCACATTGGCTGAGTGGAGGATTGAGATGCTGAATCAAGGCGAGCTGGGCCGCAGCGAGATGGGACGGCTGATCGGCAGCGACAAGGTCGAGGGAACGTCGGTTTACGGCGCCGACCGCAACCGGATCGGTTCGATCGAACGCGTGATGATCGACAAGGTCAGCGGCAGGGTGTCCTACGCCGTGCTTGGCTTCGGCGGATTCCTGGGCCTCGGCAACGACCACTACCCGTTGCCCTGGCAGTCGCTGAAATACGACACGGAGCTTGGCGGGTATGTCACCGGCATCACCACCAAGGAACTGGAAGGGGCGCCGAAATATGGCGAACGAAGCGATTGGAACTGGGGTGATGATGCCGCGGTGCGCGGCATCAACTCCTATTATGGTGTTCCCTTTGCTTGACGTTCACGGAAAGGGAGATCGATGAGCAAGGAACGGCCTAACGACGATCCCCGGCAGCAGAACGACTGGGGTTCGCACCGGCAGACGGACAAGCCCTGGAAGGGCAATCCGGAGAAGGAGCAGGGATCGGACGAGGAGAAGCCCGATCTCGAGAAATGGCACGAGACGAAGACGCACTGAGACAGGCGGGCTTCCCGTGAGACGTCAGAGACGAGCGCGGCACGCACTGTGCCGCGCTTCTTTTTGAGCCGTCGTTCACGACTGGCAGCGGGGCTCTCACGAGGTGTGGGCCTCGCGGACCCTCAAAATGGAGATCCCCCTTCGGAGAGAAATGGTGACCGCGGCGCAAAAGTCCGGCTAGACTGAACCCGATCTGAGCAAATTCCGGGAGGCGAATTAAGTGAAGACCGCGATCACCGAGCTGTTCGGCATCGAGCACCCCATCATCCAGGGCGGCATGCATTTCGTCGGCTTTGCCGAGCTGGCTGCTGCCGTTTCCAATGCCGGCGGGCTCGGCATCATCACCGGCCTGACGCAGAAGACACCGGAATTGCTCGCCAAGGAGATCGCGCGCTGCCGCGACATGACCGACAAGCCGTTCGGCGTGAACCTCACCTTCCTGCCGACCTTCGCGGCGCCGCCCTATCCGGAATACATCGCGGCCATCGTCGAGGGTGGCATCAAGGCGGTGGAGACGGCCGGCCGCAGCCCCGAACAATACATGCCGGCGCTGAAGGCGGCGGGCATCAAGGTCATCCACAAATGCACCTCGGTGCGTCACTCACTCAAGGCCGAGCGGATCGGCTGCGATGCCGTCAGCGTCGACGGCTTCGAGTGCGGCGGTCATCCCGGCGAGGACGACATTCCCAACATGATCCTGCTGCCGCGCGCGGCGGAGGAATTGAAGATCCCCTTCGTCGCCTCCGGCGGCATGGCGGACGGGCGCAGCCTCGTCGCGGCATTGTCGCTGGGTGCCGCCGGCATGAACATGGGCACGCGCTTCATCGCCACCAAGGAAGCGCCCGTGCATCAGAACGTGAAGAATGCGCTGGTCGCCGCGACCGAGCTCGACACCCGCCTGATCATGCGCAGCCTGCGCAACACCGAGCGCGTGCTGAGGAACGCCAATGTCGATCGCCTGATCGAGATCGAGCGCGAGAAGGGCGACAAGCTGAAGATCGACGACATCCACGATCAGGTCGCGGGCGTCTATCCCAGGATCATGCTGGAGGGACAGATGGACGCCGGCGCGTGGAGCTGCGGCATGGTCGCCGGCCTGATCCACGACATCCCCTCCTGCAAGGAACTCGTCGATCGGATCATGACCGAGGCGGAACAGATCATCCGTAGCCGTTTGATGGGGTTCCTGGATGGGACGGCGGCGACGCGAAAGGTCGCTTGACACCGCTAAACTTCTTAACCACGGCGGCACTTGGCCGCTGGAATCGCAAGCGAGGCCTCCTAAATAAGGATAAAATATCCCTTTCAAAATCAATTTCAGGAGGCGTCCGTGGTCCTGAAAAGCGTTCCTTTTGCAGTTGCCGTTGCCCTCGTGATCGCATGGGGCGGCTTCGCGCGCGCTGACGACTACAAGCCAGACGAATATCTCGGCCTCGATCTCTCCAAGGCCGTGCTGTCGCCGAAACGTCTCGGGCCCGAGACGCACTTCGCTCCGGTTGCGCTGGAAGCGCGAGGCGGCAATGAGGCGCAGGCCCGCGCCGCACCCGTCGACACGCCGAAGAAGGTTGCGGCCGAACGCGTCCGTGCGGCCGAGCCGAAGGTTGCGCACGCCAGGCCTGCCCAGCCGCGCGGCGCAGCCCGGACCAAACTCGCGCATCGCCACGGCAATCCGCTGGATGCGCAGGCGAGGGATACCCGCATCCAGACCTGGCCGTGCCGCTCCGGCGGCATCTGCAACTGGCAGCGTTAACCCGGTCTGAGCGCGTCATCGGCGCGTCGCAAAACCGTAGGCGCGGGGTCAAGAAACCGTAAGGGTAGGAGTCAAGGAGCGCAGGCACCTTCCGTCGCGATTCGACGAAGGTTTCCTGAATGGCAACGCTCCGCGCTTCGCGCGCATGGACCCGGCGGCAATTCCTGGTCCGCTCGACCTCCAGCCTCGCCGTCGCCTCGCTCGGCACGCTCGCAACGCCACACCTCAGCCGCGCCGCCGATCGGCCGCAGATCGCGGGCGGTATCCAGTCCGGCGACGTCTCTGGGGACTCCGCCGTGATCTGGGCGCGCGCCGACCGCCCCGCGCGGATGCAGGTGGAATGCTCGACCGTCGAGAGCTTCGAGACCATCATCGCGTCAGCTTCGCGCGACGCTCTGCTTGATGCGGATTTCACCGCAAAGCTGCTGCTGAACGATCTGCCGCCCGGCCAGGATATCTTCTACCGCGTGCGCTTCGACGACATCGCGGCCGGCATTGCCGGCGAAAGCCGCGTCGGCCATTTCCGCACCGCGCCGGCCGCGGGCCGGTCGATCTCGTTCGTGTGGTCCGGGGATGTCGCGGGGCAGGGCTGGGGTATCGACGTTTCGCGCGGCGGCTATCGCAGCTATCGCACCATGCTCGATAACCGTCCGGATTTCTTCATCCACTCCGGAGATCACATCTACGCCGACTGCACGGTTCCTTCCGAGCAGAGGCTGCCGAACGGCGAGATCTGGCGCAACCTCGTGACCGAGGAAAAGTCCGAGGTCGCGCACACACTGGGGCAGTTTCGCGGCAATTACAGATACAACCATCTCGACGAGAATTTTCGCGCCTTCCACGCCGAGGTGCCGATGTTCGCGCAATGGGACGACCACGAGGTCACCAACGACTGGTCACCGGCCGGCAGCCATGACGAGTCCGGTTATGAGGACGACGGCACCCCGCGCCTGGTCGCGCACGCCCGCCGCGCCTTCTTCGACTTCATGCCGATCCGCGATATCGGCGCGCGGCAAGGCCGGGTCTATCGCAAGATCGCCTACGGCCCGCTGCTGGACGTCTTCATGATCGACATGCGCAGCTATCGCGACGACAGCTGGAACAAGGGCGGCGATCACCGCGGCTGGATTTTGGGTGCCGAGCAGATCGCCTGGCTGAAGCGCGAGCTCGCGGCCTCGCGCGCGACCTGGAAGGTGATTGCGGCCGATTTGCCGATCGGCCTGGTCAGCCTGGATGCCGTCGCGCTTGGTGATGGGCCGCCCGACCGGCGCGAGCACGAGATCGCCGACCTTCTGGCCTCCATCAAGCGCGCCGGCGTGCGCAACATCGTCTGGCTGACCGCCGACATGCATTACACCGCCGCGCATTATTACGATCCCGCCAAGGCGCAGTTTCAAGACTTCGA
The DNA here is from genome assembly GCF_028128695.1 of Bradyrhizobium sp. CCBAU 25360. Lineage (NCBI taxonomy): Bacteria > Pseudomonadati > Pseudomonadota > Alphaproteobacteria > Hyphomicrobiales > Nitrobacteraceae > Bradyrhizobium > Bradyrhizobium sp. CCBAU 25360. The sequence goes on along the minus strand of NZ_LBJA01000043.1, from coordinate 222,949 downwards.
GCCGTTCTGGGAGTTCGTCTCCGGCCCGCTGCACGCCGGCACCTGGGGCCCGGGCGAGCTCGACAACACCTTTGGTCCGGTCGCGATGTACCAGAACGGCTGTAGCGCGGCGCAGGGCGAGAATTTGGCGCCGTGTTTCGGACTGCAATTCTTCGGCCGAGTCGACATCGACGGTGCCAGCGGCGTGATGACTGTGACCTTGAAAGACGTGGACAATCGCGACCTCTGGTCGGTCGACATCGTGCCGCAGCCGCAGGCGCGACCTGCCGTGGTGGCACAGCATTCGTGAGGGGCGGGGCGACTATGAGCCCAGTTGTCATGGCCGGGCTCGTCCCGGACATGACGGCTGAGAGGAATGGTGCGTGCAATGCTAACCCGATCTTGATTGGCAGCGCTGCCCATGCCGGGCTATGCTCCTCACTCCCGCCACCTCTTTTCCATCACCGAAGAGTCTGCCCACGCGGCAACGCCGCGTGCATCCAGCGGGTTGAACGACGTCAGGAGCCTGTTCATGGACAATCTGAAGACCCAGGGCATCAGCATGCCCAAGCTCGGCCTCGGCACCTTCCGCATGCAGGGCGATGCCTGCCGCGCCGCAGTCGAGAGCGCGCTGTCGATCGGCTATCGCCACATCGACACCGCCGAGATGTACGCCAACGAAGAATCCATCGGCGCCGCCCTTGCCGCGGCTCGCCTGCCGCGCGGCGAACTGCACGTCACGACCAAGGTCTGGCATGAGAACCTCAGCCCCGACGCGATCCGCCGCGCCTTCGATGCGAGCCTGAACAAGCTCAGGCTCGATCATGTCGATCTCTATCTCGTGCACTGGCCGTCGAAGGCGGCGAACTGGGGTGCGGTGTTCGAGACATTGATGAAGCTGAAGCAGGAGGGGCGCACGCGGGCGATTGGCGTTGCCAATTTCACCACGGCGCTGCTCAAGACCGTGGTCGAGGACATCAGGGCGCCGATCGCCTGCAACCAGATCGAATATCACGCAATGCTCGATCAATCGAAGGTGCTGGCCTATCTCGCCGCGAAGTCGATCCCGCTGGTGGCCTATTGTCCCCTCGCGCAAGGGCGCATTGCCTCGGAGCCGGTGCTGGCCGAGATCGGCGCCAGGCACAACGCAACCGCTGCGCAGGTGGCGCTGAAATGGCTGCTCGACCAGGACGGCGTCGCCGCGATTCCGAAGGCCTCGCGCCGGGAGAGCCAGCAAGCCAATCTCGATGCGCTGAAGATCACGCTCGACGATGCCGACCGCAACAAGATCGCGGCGCTGCCCAAGGACCGCCGCTGCGTCAATCCGGGCTTCGCGCCGGCGTGGGATTAGCTTCGTCAACACGCCCTGCGAACGCAGAATAATCGTAGGGTGGGCAAAGGCGCCCTTGCGCCGTGCCCACCACTTCTCCTTGATCACTACGGAAGCGGTGGGCACGCTTCCGCCGTCGCTCTTCGAGCTATGGCGGACAAGTCGCTTTGCCCACCCTACAAGACTGCGCGCAAGAGAAATGGCCCCGTGAGGGGCCATTTCCATATGCGCTCTGCATTAGTCCCAGTTGTGATGGCGATGGCTGCGCTTGATCACCACGACCTTGTCGCGATTGTGCCAGCCACGATGCCAACCATGGTCGCGATGGCCGCGGAATTCGGCGCGAGCGCCGTACGGCCCGTGATGATGATGGTGGTAGCCGCCGCGCTTGATCACCACCGTCTCCGCGCTCGCCAGCGTCGGCGCCGCGATCACGAGCGCACCCAGGGCCGCAACCACATAACCAAGCTTCTTCATGATGTCCTCCTCCAATCGAATGCACAATTAAACCGCGCATTCGCGCGAACGTTCCGGAGGAAACGCGGGAGAATTCTGAACAGCTGTTCAGCTGACTAATCGCAGCGTTGCTGCGCCGGCGTCGGCGCGCCGGTGGCGACGTACTTGCCGTCCCTGATCGTGTACTCGCCACGCTCGCTGCGATTGTAGATCGCGCGCAGGCTGCTGCCGTCCTTCGCCAGCAGCAGCCCGAACTCACGGGCCTGGTGCAGCGAGGGGAAGTACACCATCACATTGAGCAGGCCCTCGGCGCTGACCCTGGCCGACACCACCTCGTTCTCGTCCCTGGCCTCGCCGAAATTGCGCCGGTACATCACCCGGCCGTCCTTCCGGATTTCGTAAGTCAGGAGCGCGCCCTTGTCGCGGTCAGGCCCGGTTGCGCAATCGACCGCCCACGAGCCGAGCAGGCCCCATTGCTCGACCGTCGCGGTCAGTGTCTCGGCACCTGCCGTGGAGGTGATCGCCGCCCACAGCATCGCAGCCGCGATCCAGCGGCTCAAACAACGCGTCATGTCCTGAAGAAACCCCGCCTCGAAGAATTCCAAAGTGTAGCATCCCGTCCGCTTCCGTCCATGGCTGCCGCCGATCGCTCGCGAATTTGATCCGCGTCAATGAGGCCGGTCTTTTCCGGCGTAGGATGGCGCTTCCCGAAGGCGAACCTGGATAGACCAATGCTGAATCAAGTCATGGATTTTGCGGGCGAAGTGCTGCCGGGGAGCTGCGCCGTGCCGCCTTATTCCGAGACCGCGTTTCTGACCGAGCTGGGCGATCGCTTGCGGTCCTCGCGCATGCGCTGCGACCTGTCGCGCCGCGAGCTGGCCCGCCGTTCCGGGATTTCCGAGCGCTATATCGCCCAGATCGAGGCCGGCAAGGGCAACGTCTCGATCGTCCTCTTGCTGAGGCTGGCCTCCGCGATCCACGGCAGCCAGCCACAGGCGGCCTGACGCTTCGGGGTGACCGCCATGGGGCAACTCGTACTCGCGGCCAAGGTCACCCACGTTCCATCGCTGATGCTGTCGGAGCAACCCGGCAGCCCGTTACGCGATGCGCGCGAGCCGGCGGTCAGGTCTTTGCGCGAGCTCGGCCGGCGGGCGAAGGAGCGCGGCGTGACCTGCTTTGTGGTGTTCGACACCCACTGGCTCTCCAATTTCGGCTACCACATCAATGCCAATGCGCGGCATTGCGGCTCGTTCACGAGCCACGAGGCGCCGCAGATGATCCAGGATCTGCGCTACGATTTGCCGGGCGACACGCGCCTGGCCGAAGCCATCGCTGATAGGGCCGGGGACGCCGGCCTGAACGTGATCGCCCATCAGGTGGCCAGCCTCGGGCTCGAATACGGCACCGTCGTGCCGATGCACTACCTGAACCGGGACGGCTTCGCGAAGGCCGTCTCGGTCGCCTCGCCGCTATTCACCTCCTTCGAGGAGAGCCGGATCCTCGGTGAAGCGACCCGCCGCGCGATCGATGAATCCGGTGAACGCGTCGCAATCATCGCCAGCGGTTCGCTCTCGCATCGGCTCTGGCCGAACAAGAAGCTGGGCCCCGAGGCCTGGACGTCGGTCGCCAGCGAGTTCAACCGTCAGGTCGATCTGCGCGTGCTCGAGCTGTGGCAGAGCCGCCGCTATCGCGAATTCCTCGACATGCTTCCGGATTACGCCACCAAGTGCAACGGCGAAGGCGGCATGGCCGACACCATCATGCTGTTCGCCGCGCTTGGCTGGTACGACTACCGCGGCGCCGCCGAGCAGCTCTGCGACTATTTTCCGTCCTCCGGGAGCGGCCAAGTCAACGTGGAGTTTCACGTCGAGGCGTGAGGCCGCGGCCTCAGGCCCGCTTCTCAACATTGGCACTCCGGGCCGGCACCCCGAATTCCTTGCGGCAGACCTCGGCCAGCACGGCGACGCCCTCGCGGATCTGCTGGTGCGTCGGACTCGCAAAACACAGCCTGAGGCGCGAGCTGGCATGGCTCTTGTTGGTCGACCATTCCGGCCCCGGATTGATCGAGACGCCGGCGGTGAGAGCGGCCTGATAGAGTTTCAGCGTATCGACCTGGTCGGGCAGCTTCACCCAGAGGAAGATGCCGCCCTTGGGCTCCTCGAACTCGGCGGCCGTCCCGAACTGCTCGTTCAGCGCCTCCATCAGCGTGTCGAGCTTGGTGCGCAGCGCCTTGGTCAGGGCCGGCACGTGGCTCGCGAAATGCGGCTTGCAATAGGCGGCGAGCACCATCTGCTCCAGCGCGCCGGAGCCGGCATCCGTCTTCAGCGCCAGCATCCGCGACATCACCTCCCAGGGCGCCACGATGAAGCCGACGCGCAGCGCCGGCGCGATCGACTTGGAGAACGAGCCGATATGAATCACGCCGCCGTTCGGGCTCATCGCATGAATCGCCGGCGGCCGCTGCCCCGACCAGACGAGATCGGCATAGCAATCGTCCTCGAAGATCGGCACGCCATACTCGGTCGCGAGCCGTACCAGCTCGGTGCGGCGGCTCTCGGGCATGATGCTGCCGGTCGGATTCTGCACCGTCGGAATGGTGTAGATGTATTTCGGCCGGATCCCGCGGCTCTTCAGGTCGGCCAGCGTCGCGGCCAGCACGTCCATGCGCATGCCGTCCTTGTCGAGGGGGACGCCGACCACATTGACGCCGAGCCGTGCCAGGCGGGTCAGCGAGCCCTGATAGCTGTCCTGCTCGAAGATCACGGTGTCGCCGCGGGTCAGCAGCGTCGCGTTGACGAGGTCGAGCGCCTGGAGCGAGCCGGACACGATCAGGAGATCGTCGACGGTGCAGTTGATGCCGGCATCGCGCTTGAGCTTGGTCACCAGGAATTCGCGCAAGGGCAGGTAGCCCTGCGGCCCATGCGCCAGCCCGTAAGTGGCGAGCGACCGGCCCTCTCGCCGCAGCACCGTGTTGGTCGCTTCGATCAACTCGTCGAGCGGCACCTGTTCGGAATCGTTATTGCCGCCCACAAAACTGTATTTGGCGAGGCCGGTCCAGCGCGCAGAAGGGGCCGGCAGCCCTGCCGGAAACAGGGGTGCGAAATCGAAGCTGGACGTCATGGGCGTTCCTCGTTTTGTTCTTGTTGAGCCAGCCGGCGTTGCGCCGGCCAGCCTTGTGTCTTGCCGGCCGTCCGGGTCGGACGGCCTTACTTCTTGCTAGCCGTCCGGGTCGGACGGACTCACTTCTTTGTGGCCGTCCTAGTCGGACGGCCCTGGCTGATGAAAGCGTAATGCGCATTGGCGACGCCGCCAACCATCAGGGCCTCGACCACGGGCTCGGCGATCTCGCCTGTCGCGGCCCAGTCGACGAGGAAATTGGCCCCGGTCCCGCCGCGCACGTCGTCGGTCGGAATGAAGATCGAGACGGTGGCCAGCGGCCTCACGGCCACCGGCGCCTTCAGATAACTCTCGACCTGCTTGCCTGCGGTGTCGAAATAAGCGATGCGTTTGATCACCAGCGGCTGGGTCTCGGAGGCGTTGTGAACACTCAAGGTCACCGAGAAGTCGACGCGCAGCTTGCCCTGGCTCATTGCGACGCTGGAATAGGCAGGCACGTAGAATCCACCGGAGATTGCGAGTTCCTCCTTCGGCAGCGCGGTGAGGGAATCGGCAAAGTTCTGTTCAATATTGACCTTGGATTGTGCGACGGCGGGCACGGCAAAGGCGAGGGGACATAGCAGCATTGCTGCGAACAGCCCTTTTCGCATGTGACGAATTGCTCGCTTGCCGCGCCGCAACCCGCCTCTAGGGTGCGGCAAAACGGACCAATTTGGCATGCATGAGCTCATTCGCGACATCACTCTCTGTATTCTGTTTGCCTGGATGCTGGGCCTGCTCGCCCATTTCTCCCGACAGCCGCTCATTCTGGCCTATCTTATCGCCGGCTTTTGCATAGGTCCATTCGGCGCGGGCTGGGTCCATTCGCAGGAATCGATCGGCGTCATCTCCGAGCTCGGCCTGATCTTCATGCTGTTCATGATCGGCCTGGAGATCGATCTGAAGAAGATCGTGCGGGCGGGAAAGGTGATCCTGTTCGCGGCGGGCGGCCAGCTCCTCGGCGGCTGCCTGCTCGGGGTCCTGTTCTTCGTCGGCATCGGCCTGTCACTCGGGGGCGGGCACTTCGATGCGGTCTATCTCTGCGTCGCCTGCGCGCTGTCGAGCACCGTCATCATCGTCAAGGTGCTCTACGAGAAACGCGAGCTCGACACGCTGCCAGGACGCATCACGCTCGGCGTGCTGGTGCTCCAGGACATCTTCGCCATCCTGTTTCTGGCGGTGCAGCCGAGCCTTGCCAATCTGCAGGCCAGCGTCATCCTGCTCTCGATCGGCCGTGTCGCGGTGCTGGTCGCCGCAGCTCTGCTGGTCAGCCGCTACGTGCTGCCGCGGCTGTTCCACCAGATCGCCCGGCGGCCCGAGCTGATCCTGCTCGGCGCGCTGGCCTGGTGCTTTCTCGTCGCCGAGACCGCCGAGCGGCTGTCGCTGTCGCGCGAGATGGGCGCCCTGATCGCCGGCGTCTCGCTCTCGACCTTTCCCTACGCGCTCGACGTCACCGCCAAGGTCACCACGCTGCGCGACTTCTTCATCACCCTGTTCTTCGTCGCACTCGGCATGACCATTCCCGTCCCCGGCCTCTCCGTGATCGGGCTGGCGCTGATGATCGCGGCTTTCACGGTGGTGAGCCGCCTCGTCACCACCTTCACGCCGCTCTATCTGATGAAGCAGGGCTTGCGCGCCAGCCTGTTGCCGGCGCTGAACCTCGCGCAGATCTCCGAGTTCTCGCTGGTGGTGATCCAGACCGGCGTCGCCGATCACCATATCGCAGCGCAGACGGCGAATGCCGCCTCCTTCGCCTTCGTGGTGCTCGCGGTGCTCTCGACCTTTGCGATGAGCCGCAGCGACGAGATCACCCGCTGGGCGATCGGCCCCCTGAAGCGGATCGGCCTGCGCGACCTCGATCACGGCAACGGCCATGCCGAGGAGGGGCACGAGGGCGGCCATGGCGAGGCCCGCCGTATCGTCATCCTCGGTTTTTTCCGTGCGGCGAGCGCGTTGCTGGCCGAGATCGAACGGCAGACGCCGGTGCTGCTCGAGCAGATCACCGTGGTCGATTTCAACCCCAATGTGTACCAGACGTTGCTGTCGCGCGGCCTGCACGTGATCTATGGCGACATCAGCAGCGCGGATACGCTGCTCCATGCCGGCGTCGGCAAGTCCGAGATGATCATCCTCAGCGTGCCGGATTCGCTGCTGAAGGGCGCCAGCAACGAGAAGCTGGTCCGCCACGTCCGCGCGCTCAATCCGACCGCCCTGATCGTGGCCACGGCCGATCTCCTGTCGGACGTGGACGAGCTCTATGCGGCCGGCGCAAGCTACGTCACCGTGACCCGGCTCAGCGACGCTCATGAGCTGTTCACGGTCATTGAGGCCGCGCAGGCCGGCCTTCTGGCCGACAAGCGCGCCGAGCTCGACCAGCGGCTCGGCGAACGCCGCGAAGTGCTGCCCTGACGGCGCTCGGCCACCTTCCGCTCCGGCCGTCTGCGCCTATATCCCTGGTATCTTCGGTGCAAGGCTGGGGTGCAAGGCTGGCCTCCGATGGCCCGCTGCCCGGAATATGCGGTTGCGTCCAGGACACTAGCGCCCCGGCTCAAGTCCGGCTAAGCCTCCCGGCATAACCGATAGAGATTGGGACATGCCCGATAGCGTTCAGGAAGTCTTGCAGGCCTTTGCCCGGGGTGAGCTCGTGGTCGTCACCGACGACGAGGACCGTGAGGGTGAGGGCGATCTGATCGTCGCCGCCTCGCTCTGCACCGCCGAGAAGATGGCGTTCATCATCCGCCATACGTCAGGCATCGTCTGCGCGCCGGTGACGACCGAGGACGCGCGCCGCCTGCGGCTCGATCCGATGGTGGCCCACAACGATTCCGCGCACACCACCGCCTTCACGGTGTCGATCGACTACAAGCCTGATGGCGGCACCGGCATCTCCGCCGAGGAGCGCGCCTCCTGCTGCCGCGCGCTGTCCAATCCCAATGTCGGCGCCAACGATTTCGCCCGGCCCGGCCACATCTTCCCGCTGATCGCCAAGGATGGCGGCGTGCTGCTGCGCTCGGGTCATACCGAGGCCGCCGTCGATCTCTGCAAGCTCTCCGGCCTGCCGCCGGTCGGCGTCATCAGCGAATTGATGAACGACGACGGCAGCGTGATGAAGGGCGAGCAGGTCGCGCAGTTCGCGGCCAAGCACAAGCTGAAGCACGTCACCATCGCGGACATGATCGCCTACCGTCAGGCGCGCGAGAAGCTGATCGAGCGGGTCTCGACCTTCGTCACCGAAAGCCCGATCGGACCCTTGCAAGGCTATGCCTACCGTTCGCCGTTCGATTCCATCGCCCACGTCGCTTTCGTCTATAACGGCGTCGGTGACGGCAAGAACGTGCTGACGCGCTTTCACAAGCCGAACATCGTCAAGGACACTTTCACGGGCCACAAGCGCATGGCGACGGTGCTCGAGCACTTCAAGAAATCCGGCCGTGGCGTTCTGGTTTATCTGCGCGACGGCGCTGCCGGTGTCCCCGTCGCCCCGCTGCCCGACGAGAGCGCGACGGAGGCAGACCGCAACCGCCAGTGGCGCGAGGTCGGCGTCGGCGCGCAGATCTTGCGCGACCTCGGCGTCACCTCGATCCGGCATCTCACCTCCTCGGTGCACGACTACAAGGGCCTGTCGGGCTTCGGCATCGAGATCGTCGCCAACGAACAGCTCGAGAGCTGACGACGCCGTTGCTGGGTTCGCGCCGTTGCGCGACCCGGAATGACCGAACCAGGATGCAATTGCACTTGTTGCCGCGGCGCTTTAGTTTGTCGGGCAATTTCTGACGGAACCAGACGAAAGGACGTTTCATGAGCGTGCGCCCTCAGGCCAAGGACAAGCCGGCTGCGGCTTCTTTCCAATGGGACGATCCGTTCCTGCTCGACGAGCAACTCACCGAAGACGAGCGCATGGTGCGAGACACTGCCCGCGCCTATGCCCAGGACAAGCTGCTGCCGCGCGTCTCCAAGGCCTATCTCGAAGAGACGACCGATCGCGAGATCTTCAACGAAATGGGCGAGCTCGGCCTGATCGGCATTACGCTGCCGGAGGAATATGGCTGCGCCAATGCGAGCTACGTCGCCTATGGCCTCGTCGCGCGCGAGATCGAGCGGGTCGATTCCGGCTATCGTTCGATGAACTCGGTGCAGTCATCGCTGGTGATGTATCCGATCTACGCCTATGGCGACGAGAACCAGCGCAAGAAGTATCTGCCGAAGCTCGCCAGCGGCGAGTGGGTCGGCTGCTTCGGCCTGACCGAGCCTGATGCCGGCTCCGATCCGGCCGGCATGAAGACGCGCGCCGAGAAGGTCGCGGACGGCTACCGCCTCACGGGCAGCAAGATGTGGATCTCCAACGCGCCGATCGCTGACGTGTTCGTGGTGTGGGCCAAATCGGCCGCGCACGACAACCAGATCCGCGGCTTCGTGCTGGAGAAGGGCATGAAGGGCCTCTCCGCGCCGAAGATCGGCGGCAAGCTCTCGCTTCGCGCCTCCATCACCGGCGAGGTCGTGATGGACGGCGTCGTGGTTCCCGAAGACGCGCTGCTGCCCAACGTCTCCGGCCTCAAGGGGCCGTTCGGCTGCCTCAACCGCGCCCGCTACGGCATCTCCTGGGGCGCGCTCGGCGCGGCCGAGGACTGCATGCATCGCGCGCGCCAGTACACGCTCGACCGCAAGCAGTTCGGCAAGCCGCTCGCCGCGACCCAGCTCGTGCAGAAGAAGCTCGCCGACATGGAGACCGAGATCGCGCTCGGCCTGCAGGGCTCGCTTCGCGTCGGCCGCCTGATGGACGAGGGCAAGTTCGCGCCCGAGATGATCTCGATCATGAAGCGCAACAATTGCGGCAAGGCCCTCGACATCGCCCGTGTCGCGCGCGACATGCACGGCGGCAACGGCATCTCGATCGAGTACCATGTGATGCGCCACGTCCATAACCTCGAGACGGTCAACACCTACGAGGGCACCCACGACGTCCACGCCCTGATCCTCGGCCGCGCCATCACGGGCATTCAGGCGTTCTTCTGAGCTCGTAAGGTTAAGCGGCAGGAAACTCTTCGACGTCATGGCCGGGCAAAAGCGCGAAGCGCGTCTTCGCGCGAGACGACCCGGCCATCGACGTCTTAGGCCGCGCGAAGAACGTGGATGCCCGGCACAAGGCCGGGCATGACGAAGTCAGCAAGGTATGAGCAAGCCATGTCCGACAATGACGACGTCCCGTTCAACCGCAACTTTCCGCTCAAAGCCGGCATCGTCGAGGAAGTCCGACCCGGCGTGCGCCGCGTGCTCTGCAACAATCCGAGCCCGTTCACCTTCACCGGCACGGTCAGCTACATCGTCGGCAAGGGCAATGTCGCGATCATCGATCCCGGTCCGGACGATGCGGCCCATGCGGCTGCGCTGCTCGATGCCGTGCGCGGCGAGACGGTGAGCCATATCTTCGTCACCCACACCCATCGCGACCATTCACCGAACACCGCGCGGATCAAGCAGGCGACCGGCGCGCCGGTTTATGCCGAGGGCCCGCACCGGGCCTCGCGCCCGCGTTTCGAGAGCGAGAAGCACAATCCGGAATCCGGCGCCGACCGCGATTTTGCACCGGACGTCAAGGTCGCCCATGGCGATGTCGTCGAAGGCGACGGCTGGCGGCTCGAGGCCGTGGCGACGCCGGGGCACACCGCCAATCATCTGGCATTCGCCTGGCCGGAGCGAAAGTTCAACTTCGTCGGCGATCACGTGATGGGCTGGTCGACTTCGATCGTGGCGCCGCCCGACGGCTCGATGATCGACTACATGGACTCGCTCGACCGGCTCGCCGCACGCGAGGAGGATCTCTACTTCTCCGGCCATGGCCCCGAGATCCCCGACGGCCAGCGCTTCGTGCGCTTCCTGATCCGTCATCGCAAGGCGCGCGAGGCCTCGATCCTGCACCGCCTCGCCAAGGGCGAGACCGACATCCCGACCATGGTCCGCGCGATCTATATCGGCATCGATCCGAGGCTGACGACGGCCGCCGGCTATTCCGTGCTGGCGCACCTGGAAGATCTGGTCGCCCGCGGCGTGGTCGCGACCGAGGGCGATCCCGTGATTGGCGGGACGTATCGGATGGCTGGCGCGTAGCCTTCGCCGTCATTCCGGGGCTCGCGAAGCGAGAGCCCGGAATCCATTCATCGACAAACTCCGCCGCCCGATGGATTCCGGGTTCGTGCTTCGCACGCCCCGGATGACAGCCAGCTATTTCTTCACCGTCTTTGCCGGCGCCTTCGGCGGCGCCACCGGCGTCTTCTTCACCGGCTTGAGCGCGTCGGCATCGGCGGCGGTGTTGAGATCGTCGATGAATTTCTTGACGCGCGCGGCATTGCTGCCGAGATCGCTGTCGAAATTGCGCGAGGCAGAGCGGATGTCGACGCGGGAATCATCGCCGTCCGGCACGAACCTTATCGAAATGTCCTCGCGAAAACCCATGATCGGCGTGCGCGCCACCGCCTCGATACGGCCGATGCGGCGCGGCGGCTGCGGTGCGCGCTCGTCGATGACGATCCATTTGCGCTTGTTGACGAGTTGCAGCGCGATCGCATAGGCGCGGTCGACGGAAATCTCGAGCTCGACGGGCTCGATATCAGGGTAGAAATGGCGCTGCTGCTCCGCCGAATAGAGCCCGGCATACACCGCGGTGTTGGTGCCCTCGCCGGTGCGCAGGCGCGCCAGCGCGTCGAAACGCGGCGGATCGATCGGGTCGGTGGTGATGTCGTAGATCGCCGGCAGCTTGCGATATTGCAAGGCCAGATAGGCGGGATAGGCGAGGATCGCCCCGTCGATGAGCAAAGCGAGCAGGATGCGCGCCATGCCGCGCGAGCCGTTCTGCCAGATCGCGGCAAAGCCGGCGAGCCCGAACAGGATCGACAGGCCTGATATCGCGAGCCCGCCGAAGAAGGTCGCGAGCGCCGGCTTCGGCTCCAGGAAATCGAAGCGGACGATGATGATCGAGACCACCACCGCCACCACCGCGAACACGGCCAGATTGCGCGCCCAGCTCGCGAGGCTGGACACGGGCTCCGACTGATAGGGAGCGGAAAACCTGCGGGCCATCGAGTGAGCTCTGCCGGGGTTGGCGATGCCGGCCGATCTGGCGCGACGATGGGCCGTTGAGACCACGGCGCGGGGGCAAATTCAAGGGACTTACCCTCCCCTGGAGGGGGAGGGTCGATCGCGCGGAGCGCGAGCGGGGTGGGGTGACAGTGTCTCCATTTGAGGCGGTGACCGTGTGGAGAGATCACCCCACCCCGTCTCACATTGCGCTTCGCTTCATGTGAGCCGACCCACGGGCGAGCTCCGCTCGTCCCGGACCCTCCAGGGGAGGGTGGCCCCGAGCGAGCTCACGCCGCCGCGTTCGGGAAGCGATAATCCTTGAACTGGTCGCGCAGCGCCGTCTTCAGGATCTTGCCAGTGGCGGTGTGCGGAATACCTTCGACGAAGGCGACGTCGTCGGGCATCCACCATTTGGCGATCTTGCCGTCCATGTATTTGAGGATCTCCTCGCGGGTGGCCTGCTGACCCTGCTTGAGCTGCACGATCAGGAGCGGCCGCTCGTCCCATTTGGGGTGGAACACGCCGATCACGGCGGCTTCCGCCACGGCCGGATGACCGACCGCGAGGTTTTCGAGGTCGATCGAGGAGATCCACTCGCCGCCGGACTTGATCACGTCCTTGGAGCGGTCGGTGATCCGCATGTAGCCGTCCTCGTCGATGGTCGAGACATCGCCGGTATCGAAGAAGCCGTCCTCGTCGAGGATGTTGCTCTCGACACGGTAATAGGCCTTGGCGACGGCAGGGCCGGAGACCTTGAGGCGGCCGAAGGTCTTGCCGTCCCAGGGCAGCTCCTTGCCGGCATCGTCGGTGATCTTCATCTCGACCGCGAAGGGCGCATAGCCCTGCATCTGCAGCACGTCGAGCCGCGCATCCCCGGTGGCGTTCTGGAACGGTGGCTTCAGCGCCGCGACGCTGCCGATCGGGCTCATCTCGGTCATGCCCCAGGCGTGACGCACGTTCGAGCCCATGTCGAGGAAGGCCTTGATCATCGAGCGCGGCATCGCCGAGCCGCCGCAGATCACCATCTTCAGGTCCGGCAGCTTGAGATTATTGGCGGTCATGTGCTGGAGCAGCATCAGCCACACGGTGGGCACGCCGGCGGTGTGCGTCACCTTCTCGGTCGAGAGCAGCTCGTAGACCGAGGCGCCGTCGAGCTTGGCGCCGGGCATGACCAGCTTGGTGCCCTGCGAGGGCGCGGAGAAGGCGATGCCCCAGCTATTGGCATGGAACAGCGGAACCACCGGCAGCATCGTCTCGGACGCACTGGTGCCGAGCGCGTCGACATTGTTGGCCATCAGCGCATGCAGCACGTTGGAGCGATGCGAATACAGCACACCCTTCGGGTCACCGGTCGTGCCCGACGTGTAACACATCGCCGCTGCCGTGTTCTCGTCAAAGTCCTTCCATTTGAATTTGCCGTCGGCCTCCGCAATCCAGTCCTCGTAGGCGACCACATTCTTCAGCGTCGTCTGCGGCATGTGCGCCTTGTCGGTGAGCACGACGTAGCGTTCCACGCTCGTCAGCTTGTCGGCGATCTTCTCCAGGACCGGAACGAAGGTGATGTCGGTCATCACGATGCGGTCCTGCGCATGGTTGATGATCCAGGCGATCTGCTCGGGGAAAAGGCGGGGATTGACGGTATGGCAGATGGCGCCGATCCCCATGATGCCGTACCACACCTCGAGATGGCGCCAGGTGTTCCAGGCGATCGTTGCGACACGGTCGCCGAGCTTGATGCCGTCGCGCTCCAGCATCTGCGAGACCTTGAGCGCGCGCTTGTGGATCTCGGCGTAATTGGTGCGATGGATCGGTCCCTCGACCGAGCGAGTAACCACCTCCTGCTTGCCATGAATTTTGGCGGCGTGTTCGATGATCCGGTGGCAGAGCAGGGGCCAATCTTGCATCAAACCAAGCATTCCGACGTTCCTCCGAGAAGTCGCTGGGCGCGTTGTCGCTCTCAGCGTTGGGCCAAAGAATTGTCATGAGTTTTAGCCTGCCGGACTTTCGCCGCAAATGGTCTTGTCGCGGCTATATGTCCGCTGGCGCGGCAATGGTTACCGCTGTGCTCGGGCTGTCGCTCGTGCTCGCCGAGAGGGCAGAGGCGCGAAAATATACGTCCCCGCTGGATATCTTCGGTATCGCCGCACCACGGCCGCGCCCCGCGGTTCATTCCGCCAGGATCCCGCTGCCGCGACCGCGCCCCGAGGAGGCGCCCAAGGCATCGGACGAGGCCCCGCCGGAGGCGGACGGCAAGCCTTCGGCGGACAAGCCCGGCGCCGACAAGCCCGCCGAGGCTGCGGTACCGGCCCAGAAGCCGGTCTCGGCCTGCCGTCTCGCGCTGACCGAGGAGATCGCGATCGCACCCTCGATTCCGGATATCCGCGGCCCCGGCGCCTGTGGCGGCGAGGATCTGGTCCGGCTGGAAGCCGTCGTCCTGCCGGACAAGCGCAAGGTGACGGTCAAGCCGGCCGCGATCCTTCGCTGCACCATGGCGTCGGCGATCGCCGATTGGCTGCGCAAGGACATGGCGCCGCTGGCCACCAGCCTCGGCTCGACCATTGGCGAACTCGACAATTTCGATTCGTTCGAGTGCCGCGGACGCAACCGCGTCGTCGGCGCGCTGCTGTCTGAGCACGGCAAGGCCAACGCCCTCGACGTCCGTGGCATCAAGCTGGCCAATGGGCAGTCGATCGGCCTCACCGACCGCACCATGTCGCGCGAGGTGCGCGAGCGCGTGCTGCACTCGGTCTGCGCGCGGTTTTCCACCGTGCTCGGCCCGGGCTCGGACTGGTACCATGAGGACCATATCCATCTGGATTTGGCGCAGCGGCGCAACGACTACCGGATCTGCCAGTGGAACGTCTGGGATCCCCTGCCGCAGGTCGCCCCGCTGCTGCCGGCGGAACGCCCCGAGGAGGCGCCACCGCGCGAGGTCGCGGCCAAGCCCGAGGTCAAGCCCGAGGTCAAGCCCGAGGCCAAGCCTGAAGAAAAGGAAGGAACTGACGACGAGGCGGTCCAGAAGTCCGCGGCGCCTGCGAAAAAGCCGGCGGCCGAAGGCAGCAAGTCCCAGCCGCGCAAGCCGGCAACAAAAAAGCGCCGGTGAAACCGGCGCTTTTGGTCTCAGAGATCAGCAGGCGATCAGTAGCTGCCCGCCTGGCCGGTCTGGCTGCCGCCGAGCGCCAGCCGCGAATTGTAGGGCGAATCGCCGTGCTTCGGCTCGAGCACCACGACGAGGGTGCCGAGCTTGACGCGGTCATAGAGATCGATCGCGTCCTCGTTGGTCAGGCGGATGCAGCCCGACGAGATCGAGGCGCCGATATATTCCGGCTGGTTGGTGCCGTGGATGCGGAACAACGTGTCTTTCCCGCCGGAATAGAGGTAAATCGCGCGAGAGCCCATCGGATTGTCCGGGCCAGGTGCGACATAGGTCGGCACGCCCAGGCGCGAAATTTCGCCGGGGGTGGGGTGCCAGGCCGGCCACTCGGTCTTGCTGCCCACCTTGGCGATGCCCGACCAGGCCATGGCCTCTTCGCCAACGGTGATGCCGTAACGGATCGCCTTGCCGCCATCCAGCACGTAATAGAGGTAGTGATTGTCGGAATCGACCACGATCGAGCCGGGCGATTCCTTGCGGTGGTATTGGACGATGGCGCGACGGAACGGCTCCGCAACCGGGGTGTTCTCGTACCGAACCTTGGCGAGCAGTTCCTTGTCCTTCGGCTTGAAGGCTTTGGTGTCGGTCGCCTCGAAATGCGTGGCCTGCATGCAGCCCGACAGCATCAGGCCGGCGGCCAGAATTCCCAACTTAACTTTCAGCGACGACATGATTTGGTTCCAATCAAAACAATACCGTGCGGAAGGCCTGAGCTTACCGCCCAAGTTCCTCGACTCCGTTAATCCCATTATCGTTGAAATCTGCCACAATTCCAGCACTGAAGGCCTTATCCCGCGCTGCGAGACCCAAGCTGTGGCTTTTCTGCCGCAAGTTTTGCGGCCCCGTGAAGATTTTTGGGCCAAAGGGGGCCGGACTGTCGATTCCGTGCCACAGTTGAGCCATGGCACCGCCACAAATGCCAACGCTCCGTTAATGTGGTTGTCATCGTGAACTTGTCAGAATCGCGCTAAGGGCTGTCGTCTGTCGCAGGTTCTCTGGAGTCGTGCATGTTTTCGGTGTTTGTTCCCTCAGAGTCCGTCCTGAAGAAGGTTGTCATCGAAGATCTTACCGCGTTGCCAGAAAGCGCGGTCTGGATCGATCTCGTCAACCCGAGCGCGGCCGAGGACAAGGCGGTGGAGCGGCTCGCCGGCATCGCCATCCCGACCCGGGAAGACATGCAGGAGATCGAGATCTCCAGCCGTCTCTATATCGAGAACGGCGCCCGCTACATGACCGCGACGCTGATGTGCCACTCCGATACCGACATGCCCCGGACTACGGCGGTGACCTTCATCCTCGGCGACCACCGCCTGGTGACGGTGCGCTACGACCTGCCGAAGCCGTTCGCCCTGGTCGAGGCCAAGCTCGCCCGCTCCTGCACGCCCTCCATTACCGGCGAGATGGTGCTGATGGAACTGCTGGACGCCGTGATCGACCGCTGCGCCGACATCCTGGAGCGCTGCGGCGCCGAGATCGACCAGGTCAGCCACGACATCTTCGAGCCCGAGAGCGAGCGCCACGGTCACGCCAAGCAGTATTCCCAGATCCTGATCTCGATCGGCCGCAAAGGCGATCTGACCTCGAAGGTTCGCGAGAGCCTGGTGTCGATCGGCCGCGTCGTCACCTTCCTTTCGGCGGTGGTGGAGGGCGTGAAATGGTCGAAGGACATGCGCGAGCAGCTCAAGACCATGCAGCGTGACGTTTCCTCGCTGACCGACCACGCCTCCTATCTCTCCAGCAAGATCACCTTCGTGCTCGATGCCATGCTCGGCGTCGTCAATCTCGAGCAGAACAACATCATCAAGCTGTTCTCGGTCATGGCCGTCGTGCTGATGCCGCCGACGCTGATCGCCTCGATCTACGGCATGAACTTCAAGATGATGCCGGAACTCGAATGGGCGCACGGCTATCCGATGGCGCTGGTGATGATGCTTGTCGCCGCGATTCTTCCGTACTGGCTCTTCAAGTGGAAGAAGTGGCTCTGATCTCGTCGCGCTCGGAAAATAGCTACCGAGACCTTACGCCGGTCGTACAGACACGGTGAATCGTGTCGCAGAATAGATCGGGATTGAGGCCGCGCCGTGATGTGTTCGCCGTGCCGCAATTCCTCCGGTAAAATTTGAGCGGTGGGCTGAACGTTTGCGCGAAACTTGTCTGCGATAAGCAGTGCGTAGCCGCGAGGAACAACCATGGTTGAAAAACACATAACGTCGCCCCGCAACGTCATCGACCTGGCGAACTATCGTCAGGTCCTGGCGAGCGGCAAGGCGTCGTCGATGTCGGCACGCATGTGCCGGCACTGTGGTGCTCCGCTGCTCGACGGTGAGAACGACGACGACTGCTCGACCGCATTCAGCACGGCCGCTCCGCGGCCGCGCGACAGGTCACGTCGGATTCGAATCGATTGAGGAACGGAAGGCGAGGGCGATCCAGGTCTTGCGGCGGCGTTGTCTGGATCGCCTTGCTTCCCTTTCTCTTCAGGGCAATCGGCTGTGACGTCCGATTGGCGGGTGCGCTGGAGAGCGACTGAACCGCCCATCCAGCCGAAAGCGGGACCTGTGTCGCGCTCTGTCAATCCTCGTCGCCGAAAATATTCCACTTTACCGAAATTCGGTTTCGGCGTATGTGTCGTCCATCCCGGCTCACCAAGAGGGGCGATCATGTGTCGTCACGCATCGCGAGCCGGGCTTGCGGTGGACGCGGCAGCGTCGGCACGAGAGGCGCGGGCAGGGCGGGGTGTCCCTGTGAGCCCGAGGCTTCGTGCGACGAGCGGCGCTGTCAGGCTTCGTCTCGTCTGTAAGTTTCCGGCTTTGTCGACAGGGCTCGGGAACTGCGGCGAAATGGCGGGCCGTGCGTACGGCAAAACCGTGTGGTCCTGGCCGTCGTTGCTACGGTCAAGTCCTGCGAAGGTGCGAGCGAGCCCAACCGGGCAGACTGCATCATCAATTCGCGGGGCGAGGGTGGCCAGAATGAATGGTCGGCTCCCGGGAGATCACGGCATAAGCCGTCCAGCCACTGCGCAGGGAAGGCCGAGTGATTGGCCACACCTGTATGCTGCTGTGCGGTTCTTCTGCGTGTGCCTATTGCGCAGCAGACCGCGGGTGCGAGCTGGGCACCCGGCCTTCCCTGCGCCCTCTTGGATTTAGAGGGTAGCGAGACCAGGCAAAGCTCGGGCGAATTGCGCCGCGAGGCCGCGATGCCGTGTCTGCTACTTGAGCTGCGTGCCACAAACTCGATATCGTAGGGTGGGCAAAGCGCAGCGTGCCCACGTTCTTCTATCGTGATGTTGGAGAAATTGGTGGGCACGGCGCCATGCGCCTTTGCCCTACGGCACCGCCGCTGGGATGTGCGCTGGAGCATCGCAATGTGCGCCACACTCCGTTCTCGTGCCCCGGACGCAGCGCAGCGTCATCCCGGCGATGCGAAGCATCGTCCGGGTGGACGGTGCGCTGCAGAGTCGGGACCCACCTCGCCGCGTGCCGAGCCGCCCCTGGATCCCGGCTCTGCGCAGCGTCACTGCGTGCCGCAACGCGTCCGGGACACGAGAGAGCGAGGTTGTCGCCCTTGTTGCGTCACTGCAATGACGCGAACGGACTACACGTGCTGGCCGCCGTTGATGTGGATCTCGGCGCCGTTGACGTAGGACGAGGTGTCCGTGCACAGCACGTAGATGATCTTGGCCACTTCGTCGGGCGTGCCGAGCCGGTGCATCGGGATCTGCTGCTCGACGATCTTCTCGGTGCCGGGCGACAGGATCGAGGTGTCGATCTCGCCCGGTGCGATGGCGTTGACGCGGACGCCGACGCGGCCGAAATCGGAGGCCATCTCGCGCGTCAGCGATGCGAGCGCGGCCTTCGACGTGGCGTAGGCGGCGCCCGCAAACGGGTGCACGCGCGAGCCCGCGATCGAGGTGACGTTCACGACCGAGCCCTTGGCCGCCTTCAATTCCTCGATCAGCCCGCGCGCCATCATGATCGGCGCGAAGAAGTTGACATGGAAGACGTGCGTCCAGGTGTCGAGATCGGTGTCGACCGAGCCGAGCCTGGAGCCGCCCGCGCCCTTCGGCGAGATCGCGGCATTGTTGACCAGCGCATGCAGCGTGCCGCCTTCGAGCCGGTTGCGGATGTCGGAAATCGCGCGCGTGGTATCCGCGGGGTCGGCGAGGTCGACCTGGATGTGGTCCTCGGGCCCCGCGTCCCACGGGCAGTCCTCCGGAAACGGATGCCGCGAGCAGGTGATGACGCGCCAGCCCGCCGAGGAGAAGCGGATCACGGTGGCGTGGCCGATGCCGCGGCTTGCTCCGGTCAGGAGCAGTGTGCGGCGCGGCGCATTGGACGAATGCGGCATGGACATCTTTCAGGTCGGCCTAAAGCTTAGGGGTACATCCGCGTCTTGGACCACTTCTGGCCCGCCGCGTCACGGCGAAATTCGATGCGGTCGTGCAAGCGGAACGGGCGGTCGTGCCAGAACTCGATCCGCGAGGGCGTGATGCGCCAGCCGCTCCAGCCCGGCGGCCGCGGCACTTCGCCGATGACGTATCTGGCCGCGACCTTCGCGATCGCCTGCTCGAAGGCGAAGCGGCTTTCCAGCTCCTGCGACTGCTTGCTCGCCCAGGCGCCGATCTGGGCCTGCTTGGGCCGGGTGGCGAAATAGGCGTCGGCCTCGGCCTCGGTCACCGGCGTCACGTTGCCGCGGATGCGGACCTGACGGCGCAGCGACTTCCAGTGAAAAAGTAACGCTGCCTTAGGATTTGCGGCGAGTTCGCGGCCCTTCTGGCTGGCGATGTGGCTGTAGAAGACAAAACCCTCGGTATCGAAGCCTTTCATCAGCACCATGCGCACGTCAGGCAAGCCGTCGGGGTCGACGGTTGCGAGCGCCATGGCGTTCGGATCGTTCGGCTCGCTCTTGATCGCCTCGTTCAGCCAGGCCTCGAACAATGCAAATGGCTCGTCGGCGGCGGTGAAATCACCGGATGTTAAGGGTGTCTGGTGTTTCATCGAGGTCGTGTCGGTCATGTCTGGAGTCCGAGTTGCGTCCCGCGGCCCAAAACGCGTTGTCGTCCGCTACCGCCCTATATAGGGCATGGGGACGCGTTGGCCTATCGGCGATCCGGCCGTCCGGCTTTGTCATGACGATCATTCTCATCGGGCTCGGTGCCGGAGGATGCAGCTTTTCCCGCAATGACAAGAGTGCCTACGCCAGGGCCGACGACAGCGACCTCACCGGTTCGATCGCGCGGCCGGCGAAGGACGCCCCGCCCACCGAGACCGATCTCGCCTTCGCCCGCAACGCCGCCTCCGACGTCCTCAGCAAGGGCGACAGGGATTCCAGCCAGCATTGGGAGAATCCGGAGACCGGCGCGCGCGGTTCGGTGACGCCGATCGCGCAGTCCTATGCCGCCGAGGACGGCCGCAAATGCCGCGATTTCCTGGCGAGCTACGTCAACGGGGCGACCGAAAGCTGGCTCCAGGGCGCCGGCTGCCAAAGCACCCGTGGCCGTTGGGAGATTCATACGCTAAAGCCGTGGCGGAGCTAGGATTCGGCGCGCGCCCCTAGTTGCAAAAATGCCACTCTCTCCCCACATGGATTGCAGGTGGGGCG
Organism: Bradyrhizobium sp. CCBAU 25360; assembly: GCF_028128695.1. Taxonomy (NCBI): domain Bacteria; kingdom Pseudomonadati; phylum Pseudomonadota; class Alphaproteobacteria; order Hyphomicrobiales; family Nitrobacteraceae; genus Bradyrhizobium; species Bradyrhizobium sp. CCBAU 25360. Next base: position 202,199 of record NZ_LBJA01000043.1, on the reverse strand, counting down.
GGGAGCCCTTTGAACAATTCGATTTCTTGAAGGAGACGTGACGGATGCGCGACCCCTATGAGGTCTTGGGGGTGCCGCGGAGCGCCAGCGCTGCCGCGATCAAGAGCGCCTATCGCAAGCTTGCCAAGAAGCATCATCCCGACAGCAACAAGGACGACCCCAAGGCCGCCGAACGCTTCTCCGAGATCAACTCGGCGAACGAGATCATCGGCGACGAGGACAAGCGCAAGCAGTTCGACCGCGGCGAGATCGACGCCGACGGCAAGCCGCGCTTCCAGGGTTTTCCGGGCGGTGGCGGGCCGCGCGGCCGCGCCGGCCCCGGCGGGTTCGAAAGCTATACGTTCCGCTCCGGCGGCGGCCCCGGCCAGGGCGGCGGCGCGTTCGAGGATATCCTCAACAGCATGTTCGGCGGCGGGATGCGCGGCGCCCGGCCTGGGGCCGGCGGCGCCGGGCAGTTCGAATTCGACACCGGCGGCGTCGGGCTCGATCTCGACGTGAATGTCGCCATGTCCGTCTCGCTGGAAGAGTCGGTCAAGGGCGGCGAGAAGCGCGTCCGGCTGCCGACAGGCAAGGAGCTCAACGTCAAGATTCCGGCCGGCGTCACTGAGGGCCAGCAGATCCGGCTCCGGGGACAGGGCGAGTCCGCGCAGGGCCATCCGCCCGGCGATCTCCTGATCACCATCAACATCGCGCCGCACGCCCACTTCAAGGTCGAGGGCGCCGACTTGCGGATCGATCTGCCGGTGACGCTCTACGAGGCGGTGCTCGGAGCCAAGGTCCGCGTGCCCACCCTCGGCAATGCCGTGGAGCTTTCGGTTCCGAAAAATACCTCCAGTGGCCGGACCTTCCGCCTCAAAGGTAAGGGATTGCCGAAATCTGGCGGAACCGGGGATCTCTTCGTCACCATCAGGATTATGCTACCGGACGGGAACGACGCCGAGCTTGAAGCATTGATGGAGAAGTGGCGGGACCAACACCCCTACAATCCACGTAGCGGGCTCGGCTAGGGCGCTAGCCGAGTCATCCCGACGATCGGAGCATTCTCTTCCCAAAAGGATGATGCTCAACATACGCCTGAAGCGCGGCTCGCGCTTCGACGCTGACGTTCGAGACGTGTCGGTTGCCCGGCGGGGCAGCCGATAAAAAGGTGCGGCCTCGAGAGGGGGACCAGCGCGGTACCAAAAACCCCAATCGAGGCCGCCCGCGTCGATCGGCGGATCGAACGCTGCTCATTTTCGCGTGATCATCCGGTGCGATAATGAGACGCGCCGATGTCTTCATTCCAAATTTTCAATGACGGAATCTAGGCACCGCCCTCGAGCGGCTGTCTAGGTGCCGTTTTTCTCGGCCTGATCATACACCGCCTGCGCCACCCGGGTCAGCCGGTCGCGATCACCGCCGCCGCTGACGACGTAGCCGACGCCGCGCTCGGCCCAGAACAGCGCGCCGTCCTTGTCCGTTTTGGCGTAGCGCATTTGCGTCGCACCATTCTCGGTCTTGGCGGTGTAGATCGTGTAGCGCTCGCCCGAGGCGCCCTCATACATCAGGAACGAGGCCGGACCGTTCGGTCCCGGCAACAGCCGGCCGCCGACGAGCTTCAGTCCGCTCGCCTCCAGGTTCGGCGCGAACACGGTCCAGCCGCAGCGCCGGGTCAGCCAGGCCTGCAGGTGGTCGCGCTCATTGCCGCCGACCTCGACGGGGTGGCGGACCTCCACGACATAGAGGCGGTGGGCGTCGAGCGCGTCCGCGGTAAAGCTCCGGAAGGTGGAGGGGGCATTGGCGGCGCCATGCCCGACCCAGCCGGCGGCGCCGCCGGCGACGAAGGCGACCAGCACGGCCGCCGCGGCGCCATAGAGCCATTGCCGCGGGCGGCGTTCCAGCCGCTCGAGCTCCAGCCGGGCCGGCACCGGCTCCTGGGCGACGGCATCGTAGCGGGCGTGCAGCATCTCCGCCATGGCGCGCCAGGACTGCACGCGCTCGGCCTCTTCAGGATGGGCGGCGAGCCAGGCCTCGACGTCGGCGCGGCGCTCGGCCGGCAGCTCGCCGTCGACATAGGCGTGCAGTTCGTCCTCGGTCACTGGGATATTGCGGTCGTTCATATCAATCGTCTCTGGCTCTGTGGCCTTAAATGTCGTTCAAAGCTCGACGTCGCGTAGCTCATCTTCATGCTGCTGGCGGATGACACGCGATGCATCAACCCTGCCATCATTTCACCCGCCTGAGCGTCGGGCGCTCGCCCTCCAGCGAGGCCTTGACGTGGGCGCGGGCACGGGCGAGGCGCGACATCACGGTGCCGATCGGCACGCCCTGGATGTCGGCGACCTCGCGGTAGCTCATGCCTTCCAGCATCACGAGGAGCAACACCGAGCGTTGCTCCTCGACGAGCGTCGCCAGCGCCCTCTCGATGTCGCGTCCTTCGGCTTCGGTGCCGCTGGCATCCGGGTTGTTCTCCGTCAGCTGCATGAACTGCGGCCGCCTCGCCAGCGAGCGCCGCCGGTTCTTGTTGAGGTTGGTCAGGATCGTGTAGAGCCAGCTCCTGACGTCGCCTCCGAGAAACAATCGCTCCGAACGCAGTGCTCGCACCAGCGTGTCCTGCACCAGATCGTCGGCCGCGTCCGCGTCGCGCGTGAGCGCGCGGGCGTAGCGGCGCAACGCCGGGATCATGGCTTCCACACTCTGGCGAAACGCACTCATTGCGGTCTTGACGTCCTGGTATCAGGCGCGAGCGCCTATAGCGATCATAACACCCGAACGGAACGGCTATTCCGGCGCTCGAAACAGCGTTAACGCGGCGTATTAGGGCTGTACCGCAGGGGAGGGCTGGTGTACCTCCAGACCTCACCAAGAGTTCGACGGGACGTTCAAAAATGGCGCAGAATTCGGGTCTGATGCAAGGAAAGCGCGGAGTGGTCCTCGGCGTTGCCAACAACCGCTCGATCGCCTGGGGCATCGCCAAGGCATGCCACGCCGCCGGCGCCGAGCTCGCCTTTACCTATCAGGGCGATGCGCTGAAGAAGCGCGTCGAGCCGCTCGCCGCCGAGATCGATGGTCTCGTGCTCGGCCATTGCGACGTCACGGATGCGGCGACCATCGACGCGGCCTTCGCGGTGCTGAAGGAGAAGTGGGGCAAGATCGACTTTCTGGTGCACGCGATCGCCTATGGCGAGCAGCTCGACGGCCGCTACGTCGACACCACGCAGGAGAATTTCTCCAAGTCGATGCTGATCTCCTGCTACTCGTTCACGGCCGTGGCGCAGCGCGCCGAGAAGCTGATGACCGACGGCGGCTCGCTGATCACGCTCAGCTATTACGGCGCCGAGAAGTGGATGCCGCATTACAACGTGATGGGCGTCGCCAAGGCGGCGCTGGAGGCCAGCGTGCGCTATCTCGCCGCCGACCTCGGCGAGAAGAACATCCGCGTCAATGCGATCTCGGCAGGTCCGATCAAGACGCTCGCGGCGTCCGGCATCGGCGACTTCCGCTATATCCTGAAGTGGAACGAGGCCAACGCGCCGATGCGGCGCAACGTGTCGACCGAGGACGTCGGCGGCAGTGCGCTGTATTTCCTCTCCGACCTCTCGCGCGGCGTCACCGGCGAAGTGCATCACGTCGATTCCGGCTATCACGTGCTCGGCATGAAGCGCCCGGACGCGCCGGACATCTCGTTCGGCGGCAAGGACTAGCCTCAAATCCGGAATGCCCGTGCCCACGATCTATTACCTTCGCCATGGTGAGACCGAGTGGAATGCGCTCGGGAGGCTTCAGGGCACCAAGGACGTTCCGCTGAACGCGCGTGGACGCGGTCAGGCCGTGCAGGCCGGCAGCATTCTCGCCGATCTGTTCAAGCGCGAGGGCCGCGACAAGGCGGCGTTACCCTATGTGTCGAGCCCGCTCGGCCGTGCGCGCCAGACCATGGAACTCGCGCGCGCCAAGTTAGAGCTGCCGGTGGCGGATTACGCGCTCGACGATCGCCTGCGCGAGATCGGCTATGGCGTCTGGGAAGGTCTGACGTTGGCCGAGAGCGAGGCGAAGGATCCCGGCGTCTATGCCAGACGCCTCGCCGACAAATGGACGGTCGGCCCCGACGGCGGGGAGACCTATGCCGACGTGCAGGTCCGCGTTCGCGCCTGGTACGACCAGCTGCGGACCGACATCGTCGCGGTCGCCCATGGCGGGACCTGCCGGGCCCTGATGGTGTCACTCGGCCTGGAGACCCCCGTCAGTGCCGCCGAGCTCTATATCGAGCAGGGCGCCGTCTACGTGTTCCGCGACGGCCGGCTGGAGAAGCATAGCTAACGGTGCCGCCCCAATCTCCGCCGTCATGCCCGGGCTTGTCCCGGGCATCCACGGACTTTCGCGCTCGCGGCAGCTAGAACGTGGATGGCCGGGACAAGCCCGGCCATGACGAATGTGGTACGCATTTGACCCTCCATCGAGGGCGCGTTACCACACGCCGGAACCGAGCCAGCGAGCAGCGATGTCCTTCAACACCTTCGGCCACATGTTCCGCGTCACCACTTTCGGCGAGAGCCATGGGGTGGCAATCGGCTGCGTGGTCGACGGCTGTCCGCCCATGATCCCGCTCACCGAGGCCGACATCCAGCAGGACCTCGATCGCCGCCGGCCGGGCCAGTCGCGCTTCACCACCCAGCGCCAGGAGCCGGACCAGGTCAAGATCCTCTCCGGCGTGATGGCGCATCCGGAGACCGGCGTGCAGGTGACGACCGGCACGCCGATCGGGCTCCTGATCGAGAACACCGACCAGCGCTCCAAGGACTATTCCGAGATCAAGGACAAGTTTCGGCCCGGTCACGCCGACTTCACCTATGAGGCCAAATACGGCCTGCGCGATTATCGCGGCGGCGGCCGCTCCTCGGCGCGCGAGACCGCGACGCGCGTTGCCGCCGGTGCCATCGCGCGCAAGGTGCTGCCCGACGTGAAGGTGCGCGGCGCGCTGGTGCAGATCGGCCCGCACAAGATCGACCGTGCGAAGTGGGACTGGGACGAGATCGCAAGAAACCCGTTCTTCTGCCCGGACAAGGACAAGGCCGCGTTCTTCGAGACCTATCTCGACGGCATCCGCAAGAGCGGCTCCTCGATCGGCGCGGTGATCGAGGTGGTCGCCGAAGGCGTGCCGGCCGGCCTTGGCGCGCCGATCTACGCCAAGCTCGATTCCGATCTGGCGGGCGCGATGATGACCATCAACGCGGTGAAGGGCGTCGAGATCGGCGCCGGTTTCGGCGCGGCGGAATTGACCGGCGAGGAGAATGCCGACGAGATGCGCACCGGCAATGACGGCACGCGCTTTTTGTCCAACCATGCCGGCGGCGTGCTGGGCGGCATCTCCACGGGGCAGCCGGTGGTGGTGCGTTTCGCGGTGAAGCCGACCTCGTCGATCCTGCAGCCGCGTCTCACCGTCGATCGCAAGGGGGCCGAGACCGAAATCTTCACGAAAGGCCGTCACGACCCCTGCGTCGGCATCCGCGCCGTCCCCGTCGGCGAAGCCATGATGGCCTGCGTGCTCGCCGACCACTTTTTGCGCGATCGCGGGCAGGTGGGGCGTTGATGTCGCGGTACTAGCCCACCGCGCAGCTTGACGGCGCTACAACTTCGTCCGCAAATGCGGGCATGCAAAGCTCCGAGCTCCAGCGCATCACCAACTGGCTGATCGACGGCGCGCGGTCGTCAGGCACCCCGGCCGAGATGATCGCGGACGTCTGCGAGCATCTGGTCGACGCCGGCCTGCCGCTGTGGCGGTTCGGCATCTTCATCCGCACGCTGCATCCGGAGATCTTCGGCCGCAACTTCATCTGGCGGCAGGGCGAGGAGGTCGAGGTCGGCACCGTCGATTTCGAGATCCTCGATACGCCCGAATTCGCCGCGAGCCCGCTCCGCATCGTGTTCGAGCAGGGGATCGAGGTCAGGGGGCGCATCGGCGATCCCGACAACAAGCGGTTTCCGATCCTCGACGACCTGCGCGCCGAAGGAGCGACCGACTACATCGCGGTGCCGATGCCGTTTCTCGACGGCTCGGTCCACGCGACGAGCTGGGTGACACGGCATCCCGGCGGCTTCACCGACGACCACATCGCGGCGATCCGCTCCATCGTGACGCCGCTGGCGCGCGTCAGCGAGATCATCAGCCTGCGCCGCACCGCCGAGATGCTGCTCGACACCTATGTCGGCAACCGCGCCGGCGCGCGCATCCTCGGCGGCCAGATCCGCCGCGGTCACAATGACACCATGCAGGCCGCGATCTGGCTGTCGGATCTGCGCGGCTTCACCGCGCTGTCGGACCGGCTGCCGGCCGAGACCGTGGTCGAGATCCTCAATCACTATTTCGACTGTCAGGTCACTGCGATCCGCGGCCATGGCGGCGAAGTGCTGAAATTCATGGGCGACGGCCTGCTCGCTGTGTTCCCGATCGACGAATATGTCGGCGATGCCGCCCATGTCTGCACGCGCGTGCTGGAAGCGGCGCGCGAGTCCCGCGCCAGCGTCGAGGCGCTGGCCTTTCCGGTTGGCGAGGCCGTCGAGCGCTTCCGCTTCGGCGTCGCGCTGCACGTCGGCAACATCCTCTACGGCAATATCGGCGGCGGCAACCGCCTCGACTTCACCTGCATTGGTCCCGCCGTGAACCTTGCCGCAAGGCTCGAGAAGATCACGGGCCGCCTGGGGCGGACCGTCGTTGCCTCGGAAGGTTTTGCCAATGTCTGCCGCCACGACTGGCGCGAGCTCGGCGAATTTCCGATCGCGGGATTTTCCAAGGCGCAGCGCGTGTACGGGCTCGGCGAGGAGACACCGGTTGTGATGGCGTGAAATACCGGGAGGACGGGAGGAGAAGCGAAGGCTGCAGCTTCCGGAGTTCAGCAAGGTCTTTGGAAATTTGAAGTAGCTGGCGGCCAGATCATGGGAGCCGCGTGCCCTATTCCTCCGGCTCCGTCGTGAACAGCAGCGGATAGCCCTTGGCGCGGCCGGCGTCGGTGGCGCGGGTGGCCTTGGTCTCGGCGACGTCCCTGGTGAACACGGCGACGACGCAGGCGCCGAGCTTGTGGGCGGTGATCATCACCTTGTAGGCCTGATCCTCGGTCATGCGGAATTCGGCCTTCAGGATCATGGTGACGAATTCGCGCGGCGTGTAGTCGTCGTTGATCAGGATGACCTTGTGCAGCTTCGGCCGCTCGACCTTGGTCCTGGTCCGCGGCTTCGGCTTGGTGACAGTGTTGTTCATTCCGCCTCCCGGACACGGCGGGCTCGGGTTCCCCGCCGCAGCGATCAGCCTGCGGCCTTCGCACCATATTGCAGGACCTGCACCTTCTCCAAGGTGATCAGCCCGCTCGACATCATGCCATCCAGGATGGGCAGGAATGCGTTGATGTTGTCCTCGCTGTCGACGATCTCGATCAAGAGCGGTAAATCTTCAGAAAGCCGCAGGATCTTCGACGTATGCAGCCGGCTCGATTTGCCGAAGCCCATGGGGCCGCGCAGCACGGTGGCGCCGGCAAGGTGCCGCTCGCGCGCGGTCATCACGATCGCTTCATAAAGCGGCTTGCCGTCGAAATGGTCGCTCTCGCCGATGAAGATCCGGAGCGAAACTGCCTGATTGGGGATTTGCATGGTCAGTTCCTCGTCAAGCGGTTGTACCGGCTCGCCATCATATGGCCTGCCCACACCGACACCAGCCAGCAGATCACCGACGCCGCGATATAGGCGAGCGCGGTGTATCTCATGCCGCCGTGGAACAGGCGGAAGGTCTCCAGGCTGAAGGTCGAAAAGGTGGTGTAGCCGCCGCAGAACCCGGTCATGACGAATTGCCGGTGCTCGGGCCGCGCCAGCAGACGGCCGTCGGGGCCGGTCAACGTCGCGTAGAAGCCGATGATCAGCGAGCCCGTTGCGTTGATGAACAGTGTCGCGAAGGGAAAGCCCGGCCCGGTGTCGAGCGCGAGCCCGACGAGATAGCGCGTCAGCCCGCCGACGATGCTGCCGGCGGCAACCCAGCCGTAAAGCATCGCAGTGCGCCAGCGCTCGGCGGGAGAGTTCATCGGCCTCTAGCCCTTCTCCCTCTCCCCGCGCGCGGGGAGAGGGTCGGGGTGAGGGGGGCTCTCCACGAGGGAGGTGGCAGTTGGACTCGCGGAGAGTCCCCCTCGCCCGGAATCTGCGTTTCACGCAGATTCCGACCTCTCCCCGCAAGCGGGGCGAGGTGAAGCCGCGGCCTGGCCAACGCTTCGACAAATGCCATCGCGTTAGCCTCCCAGACCGTCCGCAAGGAGGAAACCGCAGCTGACGGCGGCAAGGCAGAGCCCGACCGAGAACACGACATTGCCGAGCGCATGCATCGGTTCGCCGCTCCGCACGAGCGTCAGCGTCTGCAGGCTGAACGAGGACACCGTGGTGTAGCAGCCGAGAAATCCCGTCACCGCGAACAGCCACGGATTGGGCGCGGCGAAGGCCGAGCCGGGATGGGTCGCCAGCGCGCCGAAAATGCCGATCAGGAAGGCACCGGTGACGTTAATGGTCATGGTGCCCCACGGAAACGTCTCGCCCAGCCGCCGCGCGATCACGCCGGAAACGAAATAGCGTGCGCAGCCGCCGAGCACGCTGCCGACCATGATCGCGATTGCTCCGCTCAGCACGACGAACGACCTCTCATCCTCATTTGTCCTCCGCTGCCAGACCGTTGCCGACGGCCAATAGTCCCACGAGCGAGACCAGCGCGAAGCCGAGCCCCGCAAAGAACGTTCCTGCCGGACCATAGGCGTCCCACAGCGCGCCGGCGATCACGCTCGCGGCCAGCAAGGCAAGGCCGGTGAACAGGTTGAAATAGCCGAACGCGGTGCCGCGCAGGCTGGGCGGCGCGGCGTCGGCGACGAGGGCCGAGAGCAGGCCTTGCGTCAGTCCCATATGCAGCCCCCACAGCGCGACGCCGAGTGCGAGTCCGCCAAGGCTCGGCAGCAGCGCCAGCGCAAGATCGGCACACGCGAGGAAAACGAGCCCGAGCGCGAGCAGGCCGGTCCGGTTGATCCGGTCCGAGAGCACGCCGGCCGGATAGGCCGACAGCGCGTAGACGATGTTCATCAGCACCAGCACCGCCGGCACCCACATCGCATTGAGCCCGATATTCTGTGCCCGCAGGATCAAAAAAGCCTCGCTGAAGCGCGCGAGGGTGAAGACGACGCCGACGGCCACGACGCGCCAATAAACCGTGCCGAGCTGCCGCATCGCGGCGAGATTGAGCGGATTCCCTGCAGGCTCCCGGCTCGGATCCGGCTCCGGCTCGCTCACCGCGAACGCGATCAAGCCGAACGACAAGAAGGCCGGCAGCACCGCCACCCAGAACACCGCGGTAAAATTGTCAGCGGTCCACCACATCAGGCCGATCGCCACGAGCGGTCCGACGAAGGCGCCGATGGTGTCGAGCGATTGCCGCAGGCCAAAGCTCGCCCCGCGCAGGCCGCGAGGCGCGATATCGGCGATCAGCGCATCGCGCGGCGCGCCGCGAATGCCCTTGCCGACGCGGTCGATGAAGCGCGCCGCCACCAGCCATCCGACGCTGGGGGCAAGCGGGAACAGCGGTTTGGTGAAGGCCGCGAGCCCGTAGCCGAGCGCTGCGAGCAGCTTGCGCCGGCCGAGCCAGTCGGACAATGCGCCGGAAAAGATCTTGGTGATCGAGGCCGTCGCCTCCGCGATGCCCTCGATGAAGCCGACGGTGAGCGTGGAAGCGCCGAGCACGGTGACGAGATAGACCGGCAGGAGCGCGTGGATCATCTCGGAGGAGATGTCCATCAGCATCGAGACGAAGCCGAGCACCCAGATCCCCCTGGGTAGGGCGCTACGTGCAGCATTCGGTGTCGTCGTCGTCACGTCTTCGCCTTCTCCCGGCTTTCGTCGCCAGACAACAAAAAACCCGCCATCGGCGGGTTTGTCCATGCTCCCGCCGAAGGCAGAGGCCCAAAGTTTGCCCCTCCTCAAGCAGGAGTCATCAGCCCACCACGGTCATCGACCGGCGGGCGGTTATCGGGGGACTCCATCCCCATCTGTATGGCCAACCTAGCATGGAAATCGGGCCGGACAAGTAGGTGGGGCGCTCTCTCCCGCGGCTCGTCGTTCCGGCTTTGCGCAACGCGAGCCCCGATGATGCGAGCAATCTGGCGCGTTCCATCGGCGCGAGCGCGGCAACACGGCGGCAGCTTCGCGCAAGGGCGTGCACAGTCCCGACCCGCAGCTTCCTAACTCGAATGTGAAGCGCAAGCGATCTTCGCCCTTTGCGGCTCGGCGATTGCATGTCACCATCGCGTCATACGACGGGAGACTGCGATGCGTTTGCTGTTCTCGATCGGGGCTGTGCTGGTTGCCGGCATGTTTGCCGGAGGGGACGTCGCGGGCATCGCGGCACCAGGACCAAAATTTGAACCGCCAAAGAACCAGCCGCAGCGGTTTGCGGCCGACAGGGACGCGCAGACGGTCGACGTCGAGCTGATCCTCGCGGTCGACGTGTCCTACTCCATGGACATGGACGAGCTCGCGATCCAGCGCGAAGGCTATGCGCAGGCGATCCAGTCGAAGGAATTTCTTCAGGCGCTGAAGCTCGGACCGAACGGCCGGATCGCGGTGACCTATTTCGAGTGGGCCGCCTCGAGCGACCAGAAGATCATCATTCCCTGGCGGCTGATCGACGGCCCGGAGACGGCGGATGCAGTCGCCGCCGAGATCATGAAGACGCCGATCCGGCGCGCCTCGCGCACCTCGATCTCCGGTGCGATCACGTTCGCGATGCCGCTGTTCGACGAGGATCCCTATCGGGGCCTGCGCCGTGTGATCGACATTTCCGGCGACGGCCCCAACAACAATGGCGGTCCGGTCACGGTGGCGCGCGACGCCGCGCTGGAGAAGGGCGTCGTCATCAACGGCCTGCCGATCATGGTCAAGGAGCCGTCCTATTCGACCATGGATATCGACAATCTCGATTTCTACTACGAGGACTGCGTCATCGGCGGTCCGGGCTCCTTCGTCATCACGATCAAGGACCGCGACAAGTTCAAGGAGGCGATCCGCACCAAGCTGCTGATGGAGGTCGCCGGCCGCACGCCGGAGCGCCCCGTGATGCCCGTCGCCGACAAGGAGCCGCGCGTCAACTGCCTGATCGGCGAGAAGATCTGGTCGGACCGCTGGGGGCGCTGAGCGGCGTGCTACGTCGCCAATGCTCGCTGCCGTCTCGTGGCGACGATCGCGATGACGGTAGCGTCGCAGTCGGCTTTGTGGCGGATTAGCCACAACCCGGGCGAGCCGCGTTCGACCCGGTTCCAACTCGATTGCCGGCCGTTGCAAAGCAACCTAAGAGTTGAGTGTTCGTTTCTCTTCGTTTCCCATCTCGCACACGCAATTGCCGCATCATTCCCAGCACACATGGCTTCGAAAATTGGCGCCGTAGCAGCACGCTGCGTGGCGATCGCCGCCGCCTGCGCTTCCGTCTCGATGCTGCTGACGGCACGGGCCGAAGCCGCATGCACGCCCGCGGCCGGGAACGATGTGTCGGCCGTCTGCACTGGCGCGACGGCGGGCGGCTACGGCGGTGCCGGCTTCACCAATCTGAACGTCACCGTGGACACCGGCGCCACGGTCACGGCGGGTGCCGCGAGCATCACCTTCAATACCGGGAGCCTGCTGAATCGCGGCACGGTGAGCGGCGTCACGTCCGGCGTTCTCGGCGCCACGGCCACGATCACCAATTCCGCCCTGATCTTCGCGAGCGGAGGCACCGCCATCGATCTCAGCGGCAGCCTGACGTTGACCAATTCGGGATCCGTGCAAGGCAGCCAGAACGGTGTCCGCGCGGCGACTGCGACCATTGCCAATTCCGGCTTGATCGTCGGCACGTCCGGCCAGGCGATCAGCCTGAGCGGCTTTGGCGACATCATCAACAGCGGCAACATTTCCGGCAATTACGGCATTCTCTCGTTTTCCACCGTCAAGCTCGCGAACCGCGGATTGGTGTATGGCGACAATGCCGCCTTGTCGGTGAACGGCGCGACGATCGACAATAGCGGCACGATCCTGTCCGGCGGCACCGCCGTCGATTCCGCGGGCGCAACGATCGCCAATCGCGGCACGATCAGTGGCGCCAGCATCGGCATCGGGACCTCCGGCTTCACCTTGAACCTCGACAATTCCGGCAGCGTTTCGGGCCAGTTCGGCATCTTCACCAACGTTGGCAACATCGTCAATTCGGGCACGATCAGCGGCACCGGCGGCACCGCCATCGATGCATTCGTCAACCTCGCGCTGGTCAATTCGGGCGTGATCAGCGGGCAGACGACGGCGATCTTCGCACCGACCGCCGCCATCACCAATTCGGGCTCGATCGCCGCGGCCACCGCGGCGGCGATCGATGTTACGGCCCTCACCTTGGCCAATTCCGGATCGATCAGCGGCGTGACGTCAGGTGTTCACGGCGCCACGGCCACCATCGCCAACTCCGGCTCCATCACCGCCACCGGCGGCCCCGGCATCGATCTCAGCGGCAGCCTGAAGCTGACGAATTCAGGCTTGGTGCGCGGCAATTCCGACGGCCTCAGTGCCGCGAGCGCGACCATCGTCAACTCCGGCTCGATCGTCGGGAATTTGCGGGCCATCAACCTCGTCGGGGCCGGCGACATCACCAACAGCGGCAGCATTTCCGGCGGCTCCTACGGCATCGCTTCGTTTTCTGGCGTCAAGCTCGTCAATAGCGGCACCGTCTCGGGAAGCGTCTCCGCCGTTTCGGTGAGCTCGGCGACTATCGACAATTCCGGCGCGATCCTCTCCAACGCGGTTGCGATCGATGCCGGGATCGCCGCGATCAACAATTCCGGCACGATCGCGGGGCGGGGCATTGCGATCACAACCGTCGATCTCACGCTCTTCAACACCGGCACGGTGTCGGTCAGCGATCCCGGCGCTTCGGCGATCTATGCGTTGAGGGCCGATATCAGCAATGCCGGCCTGATAGCGGCGGCGAATATCAGCAGCCTGGCGATTTCCTTAAGTTCTGCGGCCGATACGCTCACTTCGTTCGCCGGCTCCCGGATCATCGGCCGCATCGATCTCGGCGGCGGCGCCGATCGGGTGGATTTCCGCGGTGGCAACTTCAATTACACTTTCAACTCGCTCGCGGGCGTGACCGTCACTTCGGCGGGGCCTTACATCGTGCAGGGATCGCGGGTCGTCACGGTCGATCCCACGCCTTTCGCGGCGACCAACCGCAACATCCTGGCGTTCTCCGCGGCGGTGACGTCGGCGCTGCCGCTGGCGGAGCCGCCTCCGCCCGCTGCGAGACCGGCGATGAGCTACGCCACGGGGGTCAGACCGGCGCAGGGCGCGCGCGAGGCCTTCGCCGCGGTGATGACGCCGCAGGGGCCGACGGCCGTCTATGGCGGCGGAGTGAGCATGTGGGCGCGCGGCTTCGCCGGCGAGCGAGATCAATCGGCAACAGGCCCGCTGCTCCACACCGTCAATCGCTTCCAGGGCGGTTTCATCGGCGGAGACTGGCAGGCCAATCCGTTCTTTCGTCTCGGCGCGTTCGTCGGCGCGGGCGCCATGCGGAGCACGGAGGATCTCAATCTCAACGGCGTCAGCTCGGATGTCGCGTTCGGCGGCGCCTTCGCCCGCGGCACGTTCGGCGACACCTTCCTCGACATGATGATCCAGCTCGGCCGCTTGTCAGGACATAGCTCCCGCGTGGTCAGCAACAATCTGGCGCCGACCGGGATCGAGACTGCCCTGGGCGACTACGCCGGCTTGTACGCGATCCCCGAACTCGGTCTCGGGCGTCACATCGAGCTGGGCGAGATGGGCGGCACGACGTGGCGGCTGACCCCGGTGGGACGCATCCGCTATCTCGCCGGCAACCTCGGCGGCTACAACGAGAGCGCTTCGACGGCGAGTCTGACGGTGGGCGGACGCCGGCTGTCGGAGCTCGAGGAGCGCGCTGAGCTGAAATTATCGGGAACGATCCGTAGCGCCGACTTTGCGGTGATCACCGGGAGCCTCCGCGTTGGCGTGCTCGGCGCGCAACGGGTGGGCGGTGCGGCGGTGAACGCCACGCTGCTCGGCCAGGCCATTCCGTTCGCAACGCCGGGCGCCGACACGATCTGGGGTGTTCTGGGCGGAGGCGGCCTCGAGCTCAGCCGAGGCGCGGCCAGCTTCTTCGTCTCTGGCGACTACCTGAAGGCGTCGGACTCGAGTGTGGTTTATGGCGGGCGCGGCGGGTTGAGGCTCGCCTTCTAGAACTCGGGTTGTCCGGACGATGCCCGCGCCTACCGAAGATGAGATCATTTGCCCCACCGCACCCGGCAGTTGAAATTAATCGATCGTTAACCGGCGCGTGTCCCTAATCGCGTGGTTTCTGTCCGTTTCGAGCCAGCACCCTGACATCTGCTGAGGCGAACGAAAGCGGGTTTGTCAGACCTGTCTCCGAGCAGTCCAATGGCCACCGTCACATCGAGCACCAACCAGATTTCGCCCGCCAACGAGCGGCTGTATCACCAGAGTGCTCTGGTCGGCGACTGGAAGGGCAATTGGGTGGGCAACAACCAGCCCGTCGGCTTCAAGGTCGTGAACATCCGCGGCGCCCGGGCGCAGGTCGAGTACACCCATAACGGGCACACCGAGCGCGGCTTTGCCGAGGTTCAGGGCACACTTATCACTTTTGGCGGGGTCACGGTCGGCACCAAGGACGGCAAGAACATGGTGATGCTGTTCTCCTTCGGGGGCGCCGGCAAGCAGACCGCGAATCTCGAGAAGCAGGCCCCGCCGGCTTCCGACAGTCGCCTCATGGGAAGCTGGGGCGGCTATTCCAGCGCCAACGGCAAGAGCGCGAGCTTCAAGGTGCTCGCGGTCAATGGCAAGGAAGCGCAGGTCAGCGTCACCACCGACGGCGTCACGCGCCAGGGCACCGGCTACGTCTACAAGAACGTCATCATGTTCGGGCAGACGCAGATCGCGACCGATGACGGGCAGAACGGCAAGGTCATCTACCAGGTCGGCACGAAATCCTTCATGGTGCCGGTGACGAAATATCCGCCGGCCGACACGTCGTCCTCCGTCGACAGGACCGCCTGAACGCGCGGCGCCCCGACACGCGCGGGGCCTGCTGTCCTCACCATTTCGGCGTCCGCTTCTCCACGAACGCCCTCAAGCCCTCCTGCGCCTCATCCGACGTCGCGACGTTGCAGAAATCGTCCACGGCGCTTGCAATGCTGCGGCGATAGTCGAGATCGATCTGGCGCATGAAGGCCGCGCGGCCCATGCGCAGCACCGCGGCTGATTTGCCGGTGAACTGCGCAGCGAGCTTCGCGATCTCGGCCTCGAGCTCCGCATCCGCGATGACGCGATTCACCACGCCGAGATCGCGTGCTTCCATGGCGCTGAAGACCCGGCCGGTGAACAGCAGCTCGAAGGCGCGGTGTCGTCCGACGATGCGCGGCAGATGCGCGTAGTGGATCGCGGGAATGACGCCGACGTCGATCTCGGGATAGCCGAACGTCGCGCTCTCGGCTGCCAGCACCACGTCGCAGGACACCGCCATGGTCATGCCGCCGCCCCGCGCCGCACCGCCGACCGCGGCGATCGAGGGCTTTCCGAGCCCGTACTGGGCATCGTAAAGGTCGATATAGAGCGCCTGGAGGAATTCCCGGATCTCGGCGCCGGATCTGCCAAGCAGGATGTCGAGGTCGAGGCCCGCCGAAAAACGTTTTGCAATTGCGCTCGCCAGCACGACCACGCGTGCGCCGTCGTCGTCCGCAGCGCGGCGGAAGGCGGCAACAACTGCGCGGATCATCTCGAGGCTCAGCGCATTGACGGGCGAGCGGCGCAGCGTGATGCGGGCGATGTTGCCAACGCATTCGTAGGCGACGGGATTGTCAGAGGTCACCGAGTTCTCCATGCTTCATTGGGGCAGCGCCTTCAACTGCCCCTCGATCTTGCGCAAGACTTCGCGGGCGGCCGCAAGGGCCCATCGCCGATCAGCCGCCAGACATCGTCAGTCCGTTCCGTCAGATGCGGCATCGTCAGCGGCAAGAGGGCCCGCTTCATGACCAGCTTACGTTGCGGCGCGACCCGTGCAAGACCTCGGGCGCGCATGCTAGGCTGCGTGCGGGAGATTGCTCGCGACTTGGAGAGGACAGATGACCGACGAACATCCCATGATGGCCGGCTCCGCCACCGTTTTCGTCGTCTCCGACATCGCCGCGAGCCTCGCCTATTACCGCGACGTGCTCGGGTTCGAGGTCACCTTCGAATATGGTGCGCCCTTGTCCTATGCCTGCCTCTGCCGCGACGTTGTCGCTCTGCATCTGCTTGCAGCGGCCAGGACGAAACGATTGCCCGGGCAGGGCGGCCTCTGCATTTTCGTCCGCGACGTCGACCAGCTCTATGCCGAATTGTCCGGCCGTGGCGCCAGGCCCATCAACCAGCCGGAGGATCGCGATTACGGCATGCGCGATTTCGACATCGTTGATGCCGATGGCAATCAGCTCACCTTCGGCATGGGTATCCCGGAACCCGGCTGAGGCGATGCCGGCGCAGCCTCGCTGGCATTCCTCATCGCCGGAGGGTATGATTTGCGAGGTTTTCGAAGGTTACCTGAATGTCCCGCCTTGCAACTTCATGCGGTCTTGCAGCCATCTTCGCCGTGCTCTGGCTCGGCGGCACCTCCGTTGATGCGCAAGTTGCACCGCTGAGGTATGTCATACCGGGCGGACCGTTTGGCTTTGGCGGCAGCGATGGCCAGAGCTCGGATCCTTACGGCAATTTTCCAAGCTTCAATGCCGGTGACGCAGGCGGGCGCACTAATTTTGCGAATGGCTTCTTCGTCGGCAGCCAGCGCGGCAACCTCAATTGGAGCGGGCTCAGTCAGACCGGGCTTAGTCAGAGCGGACTTGCCGGCAATTTCAGCGCGCTCTCCTATGACAGCACGCAGTTCGGCTACACCACCAAGTCAGCTGGCGGCTTGCCCGTGACGTTCTTTGCCGGCTTCGAGACGTTGAAATATGGCAATGGCATCGGCAGCTCGGTGGCGCCGCTGACGTCGGGCGCGGCACCCGGCACCAGCGCATTTGCGGGCGTCGAGTTCAAACCGACCTCCAACCTCAGTCTGTCGTTCGGCGCCGGTTTCATCCAGCCGGACTCGGGTCGCATGGACAGCGATATCAGATCGAACATGCTGCCCGGCGAGTCGCCGGTCCTGGGCGGCCTTCGGCGTTAGGATCGCATCACGAGCTCCGGCGGACGCCGCTGCGATTTCGGCAGGTTTGAGCCGTACCCGAAACGCATCACGATATCGGGACGCCGCTCGCCGAGTCCGATTGAGGCCGCGAATTGCGGCCTCAGCGCCGCCACCTCGACCGGCTGGTTGACGAAGGAATATTTGAGCCCGAGCGCGGTCGCCTGCAAGCCGAAGCGCTGGCAGGCGCGGCCGACCGCAATCCAGTGAGATTTGTCGCTGCGATCGGCCGCGAGCACGACGATGCCCGCAGAGCTGGCGAGCTGTTCCCGGTACTTCTTGTTTTCGCTGCGCTCCGTGAAGAAGAACTTCAGCAGCGGCCGTGCCAGCCATGACGGCAGAGACGGGTTTCCCGAGGCGGGCGAGAACAACCCGTCCATGGTCGCGAGCGCCTCCGTCTCGTTGAAGCGAATCCAACTCACGAGCTCGCGCATGAAGGCCTTGTCGCGCATTTGCACGGAGTTGCCTTCGAGCACATAGTCGGTGACCCCGGCGATCGCGGCGCGCTCGGTCATCAGGATGGCCGCGACATCAGGTTCGCGGCAGGCGCTTTCGAGCTGGCGCAAGGACTCGGTTGCGGCCGGCCTGCCGTCGAACGCCGCGCGGGTGCATTGCCTGACCGGAATCGCGGCCGCCAACGCCGATGCGGCCGGCGGGGCCTGCTCAAGCGCGATCACGATCCGGTCGCCGTCAATGACCGGATCGGCACGCCAGCCCAGCGTGGATGCGGCGAGGATGAGGTTTTCGGCGGCGCAGCCGAGACTGACGAAGAGGTGATGATCGTCCGGATCGACGGCCGGGCAGCGGCGCGTGAAGTCCGGTGCAATCGCGATCTCGTTGCCGCGAGCGGAGAAGATCCACGGCTGGGTGTTGTGGCTGTTGGCGGCGAGGATGGCAAAGCGCACGAGCTCGCGATCCCTCGGCACGGCCTGCAGCGGAGCCCGAGACGTCGTCACTGCCTCGTCATAGGTCATCGTTGCCCCTGCGGCAGGGAAGCCGCCGATCGCAGCCGCGGGCAACCCGAGCGCGGCCCCGATGAACTGTCGCCGGTCAACCACAAACGTCCGCTCCATGCCCTTGCACAGCAAGCCTCTAGCACCAACGGGCGCCAGAACGATTGAGCGGAATCAAGATCGGATGGCGGGTCCAGGGAATCCTGGCTTGAGCATCACGACAAGCCCGCCACCAGGGGCCGCTGCAGGTGCTTGGCCATCAGTTCCGCCGCTTCGGCATAACGCCCGGTTTCCAGAATGTCGAGCAGGCGCAGATGCTCGCGCACGTGACGCCGCATGCCGTCGCGGTCGGCGAAGCTGCGATAGGCGAACAGGCGTCTGATCGAGTTCACGCGCCTGAGCGCTTCGAGAAAAAAGGGATTGCCGGCGCCGCGGATGATGTCTTCGTGGAATTCGCAGCCGGAGTGAAAGATCTCGCCGATCGTCATCTTCTCGAGCTCGCCTTCGAAGACGCGCAGCTGGCGCTCGCGCAGACGTACGATCACTTCCTGCGGCAGGGCAAAGCCCGGCTGCGCGATTGCCGCCGGCTCGATCACCGCACGAAACGCCTTGGCCTGTGCTTGAGATTCGGGACTCGAGACCGTCTCTGCGAAACGCCAGCCATAGCCCGGCAGGCGTGCGATCCAGCCCTCGGCAGCGATCCGGTCCAGCAGCCGCTGCAGCTCGGCCCGCGTGACGTCATAGCGGCGCTTCAGCTCCGCCTCGGTAACGTCGGTCGGCAGCCGGCTCGCGAGCACGTCGCCTGCGACGGACGCATAAACCTGCTCGTTGCGCCTGACTGCGGCGAGCGCCGGTTGGGCTGCGCCGCTTGTGGGATTCTTGGCCAGCACAAAGCCGCGATGCGGCTCGCCGCGCGCCAACCCCGCGGCCTCCAGAGCCTTGAGGCCGAGCCGGATCGGCGCGCGTGAAAGGTCCAGCGCGTCGGCAAGCCTTTGTTCGATCAAGCGGTCGCCGGCCTTCATGCCTTCGCGCCGGGCGAACGCCATGATGAGGCCGGCGAGGTGCTCGGCGCGTTCGGAACCGTCGGTTCGGGTGCCGCGCTGTCGGGAACTGTCGGATGCAGTCATTGCAGTGCACGCAAAGTTTAGGGCTTGACAGACTGTCCCATGGATTGTTCTTTTACGCAACAATATACAATCGATCCAGGGAGAGCCCGATGGCACGCGCGCCGGATGTCCATATTTGCGAGGTCGCTCCCCGCGATGGTCTGCAGAATCTCGACATCTTCGTTCCGACCGAAGCCAAATGCGCCTTGATCGACACGATCGCTGCTGCCGGCGTGCGCGAGATCGATGCCGGCTCGTTCGTGCCGCCAAAGGTCGTGCCGCAATTCGCCGATGTCGATACGGTGATGGCGCACGCGCTCACGCACAGGTCGGCAACCATCGGTGCGCTGGTGCCGAACGTGAAGGGCGCCGAGCGTGCCATCGCCGCCGGTGTCGACGTCATCTATTTCGTCATCTCGGCGAGCGAGACGCACAACCAGGCCAATGTGCGCCGGACTGTCGATGAGCAGATCGAGGGATTTCGCGCGGTTCGCGCCGCGATCGACGCCCGGCCCGTGGGGCAGCGTCTGCAACTGATGGGCGCGATATCCACCTCCTTCGGCTGCTCGCTCGAAGGCGAGGTCAGTGAAGCGGCGGTGTGCCGGGTGGCGCGCGCCTTTGCCGAGGCCCGTGCCGACGAGATCGGGCTTGCCGACACCGTTGGTTACGCCACCCCAAAGCTGATCGGCCAGATCGTTGCAGCCGTGCGACGCGAGGTCGGGCCGCAAATGACGTTGCGGCTGCATCTGCACGATACGCTCGGCGCCGGCCTTGCCAACGCCGTCGCCGGTCTCGAAGCCGGCATTCGCCGCTTCGACGCCGCCGTGTCAGGCCTCGGTGGCTGCCCCTTTGCCCCCGGTGCGCGCGGCAACATCGTCACCGAGGACCTCGTGTTCATGCTGGAGCGCATGGGCCTCTCCACTGGCATCGACCTCGACCGTCTGATGCAGACGCGCGAGATTCTCGCCCGACATATCCCGGCAAAACACTTGTCGGGGCATCTGCACGAGGCCGGCATTCCCAAAGTCCTGCGGAGCGCGGCATGACGCCGGTTGCGCGTGAGACGGCATCGGAGCTTCGCCCGCTCGCCGGCATTCGTGTCATCGAGTTCAGTCAGATGGTGATGGGGCCGAGCTGCGGCTTGATCCTCGCCGATCTCGGTGCCGACGTGATCAAGGTCGAGCCGCCCAAGGGCGACCGCACCCGCACTTTCAAGGGCCCAGCCGCCGGTTTCTTCGCCACCTACAGCCGCAACAAGCGCAGCATCGCGCTGGATACGTCGACCGCGGAAGGCCAGGACGTCGCACGCAGGCTGATCGAGAGCAGCGACGTCATGATCGAGAATTTCAGGCCGGGCTTGTTGAAGCGGATCGGCCTCGACTACGAGAGCGTCGCGGCCTTCGCGCCGCGCCTGATCTATTGCTCGCTCAAGGGGTATCTGCCTGGACCCTATGAGAACCGCCTCGCGCTCGACGAGGTGGTGCAGATGATGGGGGGCCTTGCCTACATGACCGGCCTGCCTGACCGCCCGATGCGTGCCGGGGCCTCGGTCAACGATGTCATGGGCGGCATGTTCGGCGTGATCGCGATCCAGGCTGCGCTGGCCGAGCGGCAGCGGACCGGCCGGGGGCGCTACATCCAGAGCGCGCTGTACGAGAACAACGTGTTCCTGATGGCGCAGGCCATGATGTGCGAAGTGGTCAGCGGCCAGCCGTCGATCCCGTATTCGATCAAGGACAGCCCATGGCCGGTCTACGATCTCTTCGACACCAGGGACGGCTCGAAGCTGTTCGTCACCATCGTCGGTGAAGAGCAATGGGAGGCGTTCTGCCGCGCCTTCGATCGTGAAGCCTGGCTCGTTGATCCGCGCTTTGCAACGAGCAACGACCGCGTCGATCATCGCGGCTGGCTGATCCCCGAGATCGCGAAGATCTTCAAGCCGTGGGACAAGGCCGATCTTGCCGCGCGCCTCGAGCAGCTCGATCTTCCCTATGCGCCGGTCAACAAGCCCGGCGATCTCTTCGATGATCCGCATCTCAACCAGTCCGGCGGCCTGACCGCCATTCGGCTGCCCGACGGTAACGAGGCCAAGACGCCGTTGTTGCCGATTTCCATGGACGGAAGGCGGCTGCCCAACCGCTATGATCCCCCTGGGATCGGCGAGCATAGCAGCGAGATACTGAGCGAGATCGGCATGTCTCCGGACGATATCGACACGCTGCGACAGGCAGGGACGATCAAGGTCGCGCCGTCCTGACCGATCGGCGTATCGGACAAGAAACAAGGGAGGAGGAGCATATGAGCATTACCAGGCGCCAGGCGCTGATCGCGGGCTCCGCATTGGCCGGAGCATCGCTGTTGCCGGAGCGATTGCTTGCGCAAAGCAAGCAGGTCTCGCTCGCCTTCGGACCGGTGTCGCCTGTCTACGCCATCGGCATGATTGCGGAGCTGAAGGGGTACTTCAAGGACGAGGGGCTCGATTCAAAGCTCATCACCGGCAATGCCGGGACGTTCGGACGCCAGACGCTGGCGGCGGGGCAGGCACTGTTCGCGCACGGCGATGCCAGCCACCCGCTTCAGCTCGGCGCCCGCGGCAAGCCCTGCAAGATCCTGCTCGCCACCGAGATGGTGTGCTCCTACGCCAACATCATGGTCCGGCAGGACCTCTACGACAGCGGGATCAATTCGGTCGAGAAGCTTGCCGACTACAAGCGGCCTGACGGTGCCAAGCCGATCGTTGCCGCCACCGCCATCGGCTCCGGCACCTGGGTGTTCGGCACCTATGTGTTCGAGGCGCGCGGGCTCGGTGATAGGGTGAACTGGGTCGCGGGCGGGGGGCCCAACACGATGTTCCCCTCGCTCCAGACCAAGCAGTTCGACGCCATCATGGCGCCGCCGAGCTGGATCGTCGAGGTCGAAAAGAAGGGCTTTGGCAGGACGATCTACGACACGTCCAAGCCGGGCGTGTTCGAGAAGGATTTCGGCGGCGCGCTGCCCGTGCTCGTGATCTACACGCTCCAGGACACGGTCGAGCAGGACAAGGCGTTGGTGCAGGCCTATGTCAATGCGATCTACCGCGCCATGGCGTTCGTGAAAGCTGCGCCGCTCGCGGAGGTGCAGGCGCTGGTCACGCCGAAGTATTTCTCGGGCATCGACCCCGATGCGGTCAGCGCCGAGCTCGGTTTCGACAAGTCGACCTGGGCCTATGACGGTGTCATCGACAAGCCCGCGTTCGAACGCGGCGCCAAGCCCTGGTACCGCAAGGGCACGGATATTCCCGAGACCAAATACGAGGATGTCGTCGACATGAGCTTCCTCCAGGCAGCCAGGGCGAAGTACAAATGATCGCCGCGCCGGGCCAGGGTCTTGCGCTCGCGCGCGACGAGGATGAAGCGACAGCGGCACGCACCCGCATCGCCGTGCAGGGACTTGCCAAGCGCTTCAACGCGTCCGGCCACGAGTTCGTGGCAGTGGATGACGTCTCCTTCGAGGTCAAGCAGGGCGAGTTCGTCGCGCTGCTCGGCCCGTCCGGCTGCGGCAAGAGCACCATTCTCAACATGGTGGCGGGGCTGTTGCCGCGCTCGGGTGGACGTATCCTGATCGATCAGGACACCGTCGAGACCGGCAAGGTCAACCCCAGGGTCGGTTATGTCTTCCAGCGCGATACGCTGTTTCCCTGGCGAACCGTGGAGCAGAACATCGGCTATGGGCTGGAGATCGCGGGATTGCCGAAGGCCGAGCGCGCCGGGCGCGTCGCTGCGGCGGTCGAGAAGGCGGGGCTCTCGGGCTTTGCGCAGAGCTTTCCACGCATGCTGTCCGGCGGCATGCGTCAGCGCGTCGCCTTGATGCGCACGCTGATTTTGGAGCCTGAGATCCTGCTGATGGACGAGCCGTTCGGCGCGCTCGACACCCACACCAAGCTGGAGATGCACAAGACGCTGCTGGAGATCTGGGAGCGCGAGCGGCAGACCGTGCTGTTCGTGACGCACGATCTCGGCGAGGCCTTGACGCTGGCGAGCCGCATCATCCTGCTTTCGGCGCGGCCCGGGCGCCTGAAGGAGGACTTCGACGTCGCCATCCCGCGGCCGCGCGATCCCGTTTCCGTGCGCGAGAGCGCCGAATTCGGCCGCCTCTATTCTCACATCTGGCACTCCCTCGGCGAAGAATTCCGCCGCACCAGGGCCGACTGACCATGTCCAACAGCCGCACCGTAATCCTGTTCTGGCAATTGGCCATTCTCGCGGCCGTGCTCGTCATCTGGCAGTGGGGCTTTGAATGGAGCAAGGCGCTGCTGCCGAGGGCTTACGTGCCCAAAATCCTCGATCCCTATTTCGTCGCCAAGCCGTCGCTGATCTGGCAGAGCTTTCTGCGGCTCGGCTGCTTCTCTGACGCCGGCGGCTTTGCCGCCTGCATCAGGGGCAACGACAACAATCTGTGGCTCGCCACGCTCGTCACGCTGAAGAATACCTGGTGGGGCTTTCTGTTCGGCTCAGCGAGCGGCATCGCGGCCGGCCTGATCCTCGGCCGTTCGGACTTCCTTGCCCGCGTGTTCGGGCCCTACATCGTGGCGCTCAACTCGATACCGCGCATTGCGCTGGTGCCGCTCGTCATCCTGATCTTCGGCCTCGGCGACCTCTCCAAGATCGCGACCGCATGGCTCGTCGTTTTCTTCGTGGTGTTCTTCAACACGTTCGAGGGAACGCGGGCGGTCGACCGCGACCAGATCGCGGCCGCCCGTCTGCTCGGCGCCAGCGAATTCACCGTGCTGCGTACCGTCGTGATCCCGTCCGCGCTTGCCTGGGTGTTCGCTTCGCTTTTGCCGGCGGTGTCCTTCGCGCTGATCGGTGTCATCGTCGGCGAGTTCATCGGCGCCGAGCGCGGCCTCGGCAAGCTCATCATCGAAGCGGAGGCGCGCGCCAATGCCAGCGAGATGATGGTCGCGATCTTCGTCATGATGTTCGTCGGCATCCTGCTGGCGATCGCGGTGCGCTCGCTGCAGTCCTATTTGTTGCGATGGCAGCCGCAATTCGAGCCGTCAGCATAGCGGCCCGGACGAGGGTGAGCGGGCGCGTGCAACGTCACCGGCTGAACCGCGCCACCAGCTCCACATGTGGCGTGTGCCGGAACTGATCGACCGGCACTACGGCGTCGATCTTGTAACCGCCGTCGATCAGCAGCCGCGCGTCGCGGGCAAAGGTTGCGACGTTGCAGGACACCGCGACCACGACGGGTACCTTGCTCGCGGCGAGCTTCAGCGCCTGCGCCTGCGCGCCCTGGCGCGGCGGGTCGAATACCACGGCGTCGAAGTCGCGCAGCTCCGGCGGCACCAGGGGGCGGCGGAACAGATCGCGCGGCTCGGCCTTGATCGGCTTCAGGCCCGGCGTGCGCGCTGCTTTTGCCAGCGCTGCGACAGCGCCGGCGTCGTTGTCATAGGCGGTGACGCGCGCTTTTTCGGCGAGCCGCAAGGCGAACGGCCCGACGCCGCAGAAGAGGTCGAGAACCTCCTTGGCCTTGCCGATGCGTTCCGCGACGAGCGCTGCCAGCGTCTCTTCGGCCGCGACGGTCGCCTGCAGGAACGAGCCCGGCGGCAGCGTCACCTCTGCGCGGCCCATCTTTATTGTCGGCGCCAGGCGTTGCAGCACCAATTCGCCATGCCGCGTCAGCCGCGCCAGGCGGTGCTGCTCGGCGACGCGCGACAGCGCGGTGACGAGCGGCGTCGGCAGCGGGCCGGAGCCACGCACGTCGACATCGAGGCCGTTGGCGGTGGCGGTGACCTGAATGTCCAGCGGCTTGGTCACCGGCATCCTGGACGTCAGCGGCTCCGCCAGCGCCCAGGCGGCGTCGAGCGCGCCGTCGAGTGCGGGATCGAGGATCGGGCAGCGATGGATCGGGATGACGTCGTGTGAGCTCGTCGCGGAGAAACCGACCTTGAGGATATCATGCGTGCCGAAGCGGCCGTGCAGCGTGACGCGCCGGCGCCCGGCGCCATGAGCATCGACCAGCGGCGCCACCTCGCAATCGATGCCGGCCTGCGCCAGCGTCTCCACCACGATGCCGCGCTTCCAGGCGTGGTATGGCTCGGTCGACCAGTGCTGGATGGCGCAGCCGCCGCAAACGCCGAAATGCGGACAGAACGGCTCGATGCGCTCCCGGCTTGCGACGTCGACCGCGAGCAGCTTGCGGCGGTCGGGATGGTTGCCTACGACGTGATCGACCTCAACGGTCTCGCCGCCCAGCGTGTAGGGCACGTAGATCGCTTCGCCGGCGTCGAGGCAGACGCCGTCGCCGCGATGGCCGACATGGTCGATGGTGAGACGCTCAACCACGGCGCGCGCCCAGGAAGAATTCGATATTGCCGTCGCCGCCCGTGATCGGCGAGGGGAAGATCTCGATGTCGGTGCAGCCGAGCGAAGCGGCAAAGGCGGCAATGTCGTCGCAGATCTCCCGGTGCACGGCGGCGTCGCGGACGATGCCCTTCTTGTTGTGCTTCCTGTCAGCCTCGAATTGCGGCTTGATCAGCGCCAGCAGGCTCATTGGTGCTGCGGCCAGCGACAGCGCCACGGGCAGCACGGTCTTCAGGGAGATGAAGCTGACGTCGATGACGACGACATCGGGCCGTGCCGGCAGCCGCTTGCCGTCATAGCTGCGGATGTCGGTCGCCTCCATCGACACGATCTTGGGATGGTCGCGCAGCGAGGCATGCAGCTGGCTGGTGCCGACGTCAATGGCGAACACCAGGCTCGCGCCGTTCGCCAGCAGCACCTCGGTGAAGCCGCCGGTGGAGGCGCCGACGTCGAGGCAGACATGATCCTCGATCTCGATGGGATACCGCTCCAGCGCGCCGGCGAGCTTGACGCCGCCGCGGGAGACGTAGGGGTGCGCGGGCTCGGCCTGGATCACGGCGTCCTCGGCAATCGTCTCCGACGGTTTGGCGACCGGCTTGTCGTCGGCGGTGACGAGGCCCGCCTCGATCGCCGCGCGCGCCCGCGCCCGGCTCTCGAACAGGCCGCGCTCGACCAGCAATACATCTGCGCGCTTGCGGGCAGGGGACAATCGACTCTCCAGGACAGGGCTTGTCGCTTATGTAGCGATCAATCGCGCGGCCGCCATCCGGACGCAAGTCTCGAACGCGGCCAGATCGTGCCAGACGTCGATTGGCATCGCGGCCGGCGTCACCAGCGGGCAGCCGTGCAGCTCCAGGGCATGGATCATCATGAGGTTGTCGACGTGGCCGAAATCCTCGACCGTCAGCCCCTGCGCATCGACCAGCCGCCCGTCCTCGGAGGTGACCTCCATGAAGCGACCGAGGCGGTCGGCATAGGCGGCGCCGTCGTTGGAATAGGCCAGGCACAATTTGCGGCGGCCGGCCATGTAGCCGAGCTCGTAGACGGTGCCGGGATCGGCGCCTGCGCCGCGGAACGGGGTGAGATTGGCGATGATGGCGTCAGCCGCATCCATCATCGCCTCGTTGCCGCAAAAGATCTGCCGTGCGGCATCGGGCGCGGTGAGGTCGATGGCGTTGTCGAGCGGATAGAGGCCGGTGAGCCCGTAGCGACCGCAGATCGCGACCTTCTGCCGGCCGATCTCGATTGCATCCGGCAGGAACACGTCGGGGCCTGCCAGATAGATCTTCATGACTGACTGCTTCGGAGAAATTCAGGCAAGCTTCGAATCGCGGCGAAACTGCGCTTCCCCACCCGCGCCTTTGTCGCGACCTCTCCCGCAAGCGGGAGAGGTGAAGAAAGCCACGATCAAGCCAGCTTGACCGTCTCGGCCTTGACGTCCTTGCCGAGCGCCTCGAACACCTTGGCGACGATGCCCTTGGCGTCGAGACCGGCGCGGCCGTACATCGCGGCCGGGGTGTCGTGGTCCTGGAACACGTCGGGCAGCACCATCGAGCGGAACTTGACCATGCCGGTGTCGAGCACACCCTGATCGGTCAGGTACTGCGCGACATGCGAGCCGAAGCCGCCGACCGAGCCTTCCTCGATCGTGATCAGGATCTCGTGGTCGCGGGCAAGCTTGAGCACCAGCTCGGTATCCAGCGGCTTCATGAAGCGCGCGTCGGCGATCGTGGTCGACAGGCCGTGGGCTGCGAGCTCATCGGCCGCCTTCTCGCATTCGGCGAGGCGCGTGCCGAAGGAGAGCAGGGCGATCTTGCTGCCCTGGCGAATCACGCGGCCCTTGCCGACCTCGAGCGGAATGCCGACCTCGGGCATCTCGATGCCGCGGCCTTCGCCGCGCGGATAGCGCAGCGAGCTCGGACGGTCGTCGATCGCGACCTGGGTCGCCACCATGTGCACGAGCTCGGCTTCGTCGGCCGCCGCCATGATCACCATGTTCGGCAGGCAGCCGAGATAGGCGTTGTCGAACGAGCCGGCATGCGTGGCGCCGTCGGCGCCGACGAGGCCGGCACGGTCGATGGCGAAGCGGACGGGCAGGTTCTGGATCGCGACGTCATGCACGATCTGGTCGTAGCCGCGCTGCAGGAAGGTCGAGTAGATCGCGCAGAACGGCTTGTAGCCTTCGCTGGCAAGACCGGCGGCGAAGGTCACAGCGTGCTGCTCGGCGATGCCGACGTCGAAGGTGCGGTCGGGGAAGGCCTTGTTGAAGATGTCGACACCGGTGCCCGACGGCATCGCCGCGGTGATGGCGACGATCTTGTCGTCCTTCTGCGCTTCCTTGACGAGGCTCTGGCCGAACACGTTCTGGTAGGCCGGCGCATTCGGCTTGGCCTTGGCCTGGGTGCCGGTCGCGACGTCGAACTTGACGACGGCATGGTACTTGTCGGCGGAGGCTTCAGCCGGGCCGTAGCCCTTGCCCTTCTGCGTCACGACGTGGACCAGGATCGGGCCGGTCTCCATGTCGCGGACGTTCTTCAGGACGGGCAGCAGATGGTCGAGATTGTGGCCGTCGATCGGGCCGACATAGTAGAAGCCGAGCTCCTCGAACAGCGTGCCGCCGTCCATCATGAAGCCGCGGGAATATTCCTCGACGCGGTTGGCGCGGTTGGCGATGATCTTGGGCAGGCGCTTGTTGATCTGCTTGGCCGCATCGCGCAGCGTGCGATAGGTCTTGCCGGAGTAGAGCCGCGACAGATAGGCGCTCATGGCGCCGACCGGCGGCGCGATCGACATGTCGTTGTCGTTGAGGATGACGATCAGGCGCGAGTTCATCGCACCCGCGTTGTTCATGGCCTCATAGGCCATGCCGGCCGACATCGCGCCGTCACCGATCACGGCGATAACGTTGTTCTTGCCGCCGGAGAGGTCGCGCGCCACCGCCATGCCGAGGCCGGCGGAGATCGAGGTCGAGGAATGCGCCGCGCCGAACGGATCGTAATCGCTCTCGCTGCGCTTGGTGAAGCCGGACAGGCCGCCGCCGGTGCGCAGCGTGCGGATGCGGTCGCGCCGGCCGGTGAGGATCTTGTGCGGATAGGCCTGATGGCCGACGTCCCAGATCAGCCGGTCGCGCGGCGTGTCGAAGACGTAATGAATCGCGGTGGTCAGCTCGACCACGCCGAGGCCCGCGCCGAAGTGACCGCCGGTCACCGAGACGGCATCGATGGTCTCCTGCCGCAGCTCGTCGGCGACTTGGCGAACCTGCTCGATCTTGAGCTTGCGCAGGTCGTCCGGCGTCCGGATGGTGTCGAGAAGCGGCGTTTTACTGTATGCGTTCACGGCGATTTCCAATTTGTCAGCGCCGGAAGGTCATTCCGGTGCGCGATGGGTTTGCACAATATCGGCGCAGCGCGAGTCCTCAAACCGTCGGAGCCACCTGCATGGGGCAAGGCCCCGTCTTCAAGCTTAGGTAAGCTTAAGTGCGCTCCGGTTCAGTCTCTGTGATCCCTGTCACTTAGATCGGCTTCGTCCGTCCCAGCCAATTTCATTAGCAGTTTGAAGCGCTTGTCGTCGGAATTCTCTGCCCACGCAAGGCTTGCAAAAAGCCACACTCCGCGCAGCTTTACACCAAAGCTTGGGCCAAAGCCAACCCGCAGGACCGATTGGGGGTATGCAGATGCAACCGGCGGGCCAGAGTGGTTAACCGTGGCCCGGGACAATGGGTTCCAGCCTTGCCGGGTCCCCTGGCAGGCTTTTTCGCCTGAATGAGATCTTTTTTTGGTCCTGAAGGACCGATTTCCGGAAGGGGCGGCATCCGATCCGCCTGCACGGAACCGCGGCGCTCAGCGGGATAGCGCCGTGCGATCGTGAAATCGATGCGGGCGGCCACGTGATGACGTTTCGGGGCTGCCATCAGAAGACTGAGCGGGAAAGTCTCGGCTTTCCTACTGCACGTCCAGCGGCGCGGTGCCGGTGGCCTGGCCGCTGGCATCGGTGGTGATCTTGTCGACGCGCGCCTCGGCCTGGCGCAGCAATTCCTCGCAGCGGCGCTTCAGCGCCTCGCCGCGCTCGTAGATCGTCACGGATTCCTCGAGCGGCACCTTGCCGTCCTCGAGCCGCTTCACGATCGTTTCGAGTTCCTCGATCGCGCGCTCGAAGGTAAGCCTGGAGACGTCGACTTGAGTATTTTCGGCCATATCCGTTTCCGATTGCCCGATTCGCTTTCCTTGCAGTGAAGGCGGGTTTTGCGGGCTTAATGTGGCGGGCGTCGTCAGGCGCCCATCAGGGCGCCGACATGCGCCGTAACAGATTCTTTCAGTCCTTGCAGGTCATAGCCGCCCTCGAGCACCGAAACAACGCGCCCCCCCGCGGACTTGTCGGCGAGATCCATCAGCTTGCGCGTCACCCAGGCATAATCCTCCGCGCGCAAATTCAGCGAAGCCAGCGGATCGCGATAATGCGCGTCGAAGCCGGCGGAGATGACGACAAGCTCGGGGCTGAATTTTTCGAGCTGCGGCAGAATCAAATTCTCGAACGCGGAGCGGAATTCCGGCCCGCCGTCCTCGGAGGCGAGCGGTGCGTTGACGATGGTGTCGTGGTCGCCGCGCTCGCCCGTGGCGCCGGTGCCCGGAAACAGCGGCATCTGGTGCGTCGAGCAGTACATCACGGTCGGGTCCGACCAGAAGATGTCCTGCGTGCCGTTGCCGTGATGCACGTCGAAATCGACGATGGCCGCGCGCTTGATGCCGTATTTGCGCTGCGCGTGGCGGGCGGCGATGGCGACGTTGTCGAAGAAGCAGAAGCCCATCGGCTTGCCGATCTCGGCGTGATGGCCGGGCGGGCGCACCGCGACGAAGGCGTTGCGATGCTCGCCCGCCATCACCGCTTCGGTCGCCGCCACCGCGCCGCCGACGCCGCGCATCACCGCTTCCCACGTGCCAGGGGACATCGAGGTGTCGCCGTCGATATAGACCTGCCCGCTGCTCGGTGCGATGTGGCGCAGCTCGGTGACGTAGTGCTCGTTGTGGCACAGCGTGACGAGATCGAGATCGCCCTCCGGCGCCTGGTCGCGTACCAGGAACTGGAAGCGCTCATGCGACAGCGCTTCCTCCACCGCACGCAGGCGATCCGGCCTTTCAGGGTGTCCCGGCGGCGTGACATGGTCGAGGCAGGCCTTGTGGGAAAGGAGAAGCGTGCTCATCAGGTCGGCCTCATGGATGCGGGCTTTCGACGTCGCTTGGCGCATCCGGCGCCAAAACGCAATGCAAATCCCAATCTATGCGTTTGAACGGGAATGGCAAAGGGTCGTCCCATTCTGGCCCGTTTGATCCGGATCAATTCACCCGCAGGATGCGGCTCAGCGGCAGCGGGCCGATCGGTCCGTGCGCCCGGAAGAACGCGAACAGCGCGTCCGCGTCGTAGCCGCCATATTGCGGCGCCGTGCCTTGTTTGGCGACGGTAAAACCATCGCCGCCGACTGCGAGGTAATCGTTGAGGGTGACGCGGTAGCCGCTGGCCTGCTCGATCGGCTTGCCGTTGAGCATCATCTTGTCGGCGATCACGCGCTCGCCGAATGACTTCGACGCATCCCAGGAATAGCTGAACCCGTTCGACACCTGGAGAATTCGCGGCCGCTTCGGGTCCAGCCATTGCTGCTCGAGCATGTCCTTGAGCTGGTTGCCGGTCAGGGTCATCGTGACGAGGCGGTTGCGGAACGGCTGGCTGGCGAAAACATCGCCGAAGGAGATCGCGCCGTTCTCCTTCGGGACGATGTCGGTGCGGATGCCGCCCGGATTGGTGAGTGCGATGACAGCGCTGCCATCCTTGGCGTCCCTGGTCGCAGCAAGCTGCGCGTCCGCGATGACGTTGCCGAGCGCGCTTTCACCGGCCTCGTTCGGCACGCGTGACAACGTCTGCGTCACCGATCCGGCCGGCCGGTTGGCGATCGGCGCCGAGAGCCGGTCATAGGCCTCGATCAGCGCGGTCTGCTCCGTGTCCTTCGCCAGCGAGGCATTGGCGACGATGACGTTCTCGGCTTTGGCATTGACGATGTCGCGGGTTACGGGATCGAGCTTGAGATCGATCGCGGTGACCAGCGTGCCGTATTTGTCGCCGCTGGTGACGAGCCGCCCGTCGATGTCGCAGACATAGGCGCGGTGGGTGTGGCCGCTGACGACGACGTCGACGGCGCGGTCGAATTTTTTGACGATGTCGACGATCGGCCCGGTAATGGCAGGGCATTCATTGTAGTCGCCGGCGGGCTCGCCGCCCTGGTGGATCAGCACCACGATCGCCTCGACGCCGCGCGCCCTCAGCTGCGGCACCAGCGCATTCACCGTCGCGGCTTCGTCGCGGAATTCGAGCCCGGCGATGCCGGATGGCGAGACGATGCCCGCGGTCTCCTTCAAGGTCAGCCCGATGAAGGCGATCGGGATGCCGTCGAATTCCCGGATATCGTAGGGCGGCAGCACGCTGTTGCCCGTCGCGGTCTCGATGGTGGACGCGGCGAGATAGCGGAATTTGGCGCCCGTGAACGGATGCGGCCCCTGGCAGCCGTCGACCGGATGGCAGCCGCCGTTCTGCATCCTGAGCAGCTCGGTCTTGCCCTCGTCGAACTCGTGATTGCCGACCGAGCTGATCGCTAGACCCATCAGCGAAAGCGCCTCGACCGAAGGCTCGTCGTGAAACATCGCCGACAGGAACGGGCTCGCACCGATCAGGTCGCCGGCGGCGACGAAGATCGTGTTCTTGTGCCCCTCGCGCAGCTGCTTCACCAGCGTCGCCATGTATTCGGCGCCGCCGGCCGCCACCATCACCTTCCTGGCTCCGTCCTCGGGATCGGCGATGCGGATGCCGCCCGGCGGCGGCCGCAGATTGCCGTGAAAATCGTTGATCGCGAGCACGCGCAGCTCGACCGGCGCGGCGGTCTGGGCCGAGGCGGGGAGGGCGAAGGCGAGAGTGAGGGCGGCGAGGATGGATCGGTATCGCATGGAACAAGATTAGTCGGTCCGCGCGAAGATTTCACGAAGGATTGTCGTGAACGTGCAGGCCTTCTTCCGACCTCAGTATCGTAGGGTGGGCAAAGCGAAGCGTGCCCACGGCCTCTCGTGACTTCGGGATTGATGGTGGGCACGGCGCAAGTGCGCCTTTGCCCACCCTACGGTGCCGAACTCGCGGAGACAGACCATCGCCCGTCTCGCACAAGGGGAAGAGCGCCGCTACTTCTTCTTCCGGTTCGCAAACGCATTGAACGCCGCCACCGCTTCCTCCGACTTGAGCCGCTCGCCGAACAGATGGCCTTCCTGGTCGATGCGGCGGGTGAGCTCTTCGGCGGGCGCGCGCAGCAATTTGCGGGAGGTTGCGACCGCCTCGGCCGGCAGCCGGCAGATTTCGCGCGCCACCTTGCGCGCCTCGACCTCGGTATGTCCGGGCGACACCACGGCGTTGACGAAGCCTGCCGCGTGAGCCTCCGCGGCGGAAAAAGTTCGCCCCATCACCAGCATCGCGAAGGCGCGCTGATATCCCATCGTGTTCGGCATCAAGAGGCTGGCGGCACCGACCGGCACCAGGCCGAGATGGATGTAGGGCGCGGAGAAGGTCGCAGCGTTCGAGGCCAGCACGTAGTCGCAGTGAAACAGCATCACGGTGCCCATGCCGATCGAGGCGCCGTCGACGGCGGCGATGATCGGCTTGACGTTGAGGGCGAGCGAATAGAGAAACTTGGCGCCTTCCGACAACGTCTCGGGGCGCGCGGTGTCGGCGCGCATGAAATCGTCGATATCATCGCCTGCGGTGAACACGCCTGAGCCGCCGGTGATGATCATGCAGCGGATGTCGGGGTTGTTCTGCGCGGTGTCGATCGCGTGGCTCATCTCCCGGTACATGTCCTGGGTGATCGCGTTCTTCTTGCCCGGGCGGCGCAGGGTGATGACACGCGTTCCGCGCTCTTCGGTGACGACGATATTGCCATTCGGCATGAGAGCCCCCTGCGCTCGCCGCGATGCTCGCCGCTTCGCGAGTCTCGCCGAGCATCAGCCTACATGATCCCGCAGGCGTGCCAATGCGCTGAGTCAACCTTTTCGGCGCCAACGCGCCGCAACAATTGGCTACAATGTTTCATTTGAAAAACCGGTGGTTGTGGTGCACGATCCCGCGCGGTTCCATGTGACCGATTGCCCGATTGATGATTGCCACAACCCGCGTCGACGAATCCTCGCTGCACTACCGCGGCTGGCGCGTCGTGCTGGCCTGCTTCCTGATGGCCTTCTTCATGTTCGGCTTCGGCCTGTATGGCCAGGGCGTCTATCTCGCCGAGCTGCAGCGCGCCCATGGCTGGCCGGGCACGCTGGTCTCCGCGGCCAGCACCTTCTCGTTTCTCCTGACCTCCGTCCTCGTCATCTTCACCGACGATCTGCTCGCCCGCATCGGCTTGCGGTCGCTGATCCTGTGCGGCCTGGCGGCGCTCGGCGCCTCGACGGTGCTGCTGGCGCTGATGCAGACGCCCTGGCAGCTGTATCTCGCCTATGCGCTGATGTCGGTCGGCTGGACCGGCATGGGCACCGTGGTGATCGCGACCGTGTTGAATTCCTGGTTCGAACGCCGGCGCGGGCTCGCGCTCAGCCTCGCGTTCAACGGCGCGACCTGCGGCGGCATCATCCTCGTTCCGCTGCTGCTGTCGTTGACCGGCAGCATCGGATTTCGCTCCGCCATGCTGGCGGCCACGCTCGCGATGATGGTGCTGGTGCTGCCGGTGGTCGTGACCTTCATCGGCTGGCCTGCCGGGAGGTCGCCGGCTTCGGGCGGACGCCCTTCCGGCGAGAGCGCGGCCGCGCCAAGCCATTCCCGCAAAGCGCTGCTCGCCAACGCGGCGTTCTGGACCATGGTGCTGCCGATCGCGATCGCACTGCTGGCGCAGATGGGATTCATCATCCACCAGGTGAGTTTTCTCGAGCCGCTGATCGGCCGCCCGGCCGCAGGCGGCGCGGTCACCATCATGGCGGCGATGGCGGTGGTCGGCCGCCTGTCGCTCGGCCTGTTCGTCGACCGGCTCGATCCCAGGCTCGCCTGCGCGGCGTCGATGACGAGCCAGGCGGCGGCGTTGTTCGTTCTCGTGCAGAGCACGAGCCCCACCGTGCTGCTGGTGTGCTGCGCCGTCTACGGCTTCTCGATCGGCAACATGATCACGTTTCCGCCCTTGATCATCCAGCGCGAGATCGGCGCCGCCGCCTTCGCTGCCGCAATGGGACTGGGCACCTCGATCAGCGGCGTCGTCAGCGCCTTCGGTCCGGGCATCGTCGGCCTCGTGCGCAGCTTCACCGGCAACTACACGATGGCGTTTGCGATGTGCGTCGTGCTTGATCTCGTGGCGGCGGGCATCGTGTTGTGGCGGCCGGGGAGAACGGCAAAGCTCGCAGCTTCGTAGGCAGCGCAGGTTTGCACTCTCGTGCCCCGGACGCAGCGCAACGCTCCTTCAGCGGTGCGCTGCAGAGCCGGGGCCCATGTCACCGCGATCGCTTCCTTGGGTTGGGTCCCAGCTCTGCGCAGCAACGCTACGCGTTGCAGCGCGTCCGGGACACGAGCGGCCAACTTACCCCAGCAGCACCGCATCCGCCGCCGCGACCGATTCCGCGCTCTCGGTCACGGTGCGCTCGAGCGCGCCGGCCTGCACACTGATGTTCTCGGCGAAGAAGCGTGCCAGCGAGACGTAGCGCGCGGCGTCCGTGTTGCCGTCGGCCTTGGCGGCGAGCGCCTCGGAGGCGAGCAGGCAGCCGCCGAGCGTTGAGCCGAACTGCTGCAGATAGGGTGTCGCGCCGGCAAGCGCCTCGTTCGGCGCGGACGTCACGCGCTCCAGCAGCCATTTGCTGGTGCGCGTCAAGGCCTCCAGCGCTTCGCGCAGCTTGACGCCCGTGGTGCCAAAAGCCGGATCGTTCGACGCTTCGACTTTCTTCACCGTCGCTGCGAGCTCGTCGAGCAGCGCCCAGACGGCAGCGCCGCCATTGGCCGCGAGCTTGCGCGTGACGAGGTCGATCGCCTGAATGCCGTTGGTGCCTTCGTAGATCGCGGTGATGCGGGCATCGCGATAATGCTGGGCCGCACCGGTCTCCTCGATGAAGCCCATGCCGCCATGCACCTGCACGCCGAGATAGGCGACCTCGTTGCCGATGTCGGTGGAATAGCCCTTGGCCATCGGCGTCAGCAGCGCCGCGCGCGCGGCGGCATCTGCACGCACCTTGGGGTCCCTGGCGCGCGTCGAGACGTCGATCGCGACCGCGGTCGCGTAGCAGATGGTGCGCGCGGCGGCGGTCTGCGCCCGCATCCGCATCAGCATGCGCTTGACGTCGGGATGCACGAAGATCGCGTCCGAGCCGTCGCTCTTGCTGCCGACGGCGCGGCCCTGCTTGCGCTCCTGCGCATACGACAAAGCCTGCTGATAGGCGCGATCGGCGACGCCGACGCCCTCCAGGCCGACGCCGAGCCGCGCCTGATTCATCATCGTGAACATGCAGCGCATGCCCTGGTTCTCTTCGCCGATGAGGAAGCCGATGGCGCCGCCATGATCGCCCATGGTCATGGTGCAGGTGGGGGAGGCATGCATGCCGAGCTTGTGCTCGACGCCGCTCGCATAGATGTCGTTGCGCTGCCCCAGCGAGCCGTCTGCATTGACCATGAACTTGGGCACGAGGAACAGCGAGATGCCTTTGGTGCCGGCGGGCGCATCGGGCAGACGCGCCAGCACGAAATGCACGATGTTGTCGGTCATGTCGTGCTCGCCATAGGTGATGAAGATCTTCGTCCCCTTGATGCGATAGGTGCCGTCGGCTTGCTTTTCGGCGCGGGTGCGCAGCGCGCCGACGTCGGAGCCGGCCTGCGGCTCGGTGAGCTGCATCGTGCCGGTCCATTCGCCGGAGACGAGCTTTTCGAGATAGATCTTCTTCAGCTCACTGCTGCCATGCGCGTCCAGCGCCTCCATCGCCGACGCCGTCAGCAGCGGGCAGAGGCCGAAGGCGAGGTTCGAGGCGCTCCAGATCTCGGTACACGCAGCATTGATCGCGATCGGCAGGCCCTGGCCGCCGAAATCCTCCGGGCCGGACACCGCGTTCCAGCCGCCCTCGGTCCAGCGCTTGTAGGCGTCCGGCCAGCCCGGCGCGGTCGTCACCTTGCCGTCGCTGAGCTTGATGCCGTGCTCGTCGCCGACCTTGTTGAGCGGGGCCAGGACGTCGGCTGCGAACTTGCCGGCTTCCTCCAGCACGGCCGCGGCGATGTCGGCGTCGAAATCGCCGTAATGACCGGCCTCCACCGCAGCCTTGAGGCCGGCGCCGTGATTGAGCGACAGCAGCATGTCAGAAATCGGCGCGCGGTAGGTCATGGCTCACTCCCGTGGACAGGTCTTGGCGCCCTATTCCCATGAAATGGGGGAGGTCTCAATGGGGCGGGAGGGGCCGGACGGTGGCGGTCAGAACGGGGCCGTCGCGGGCCCATAAAGAGAGTGTAGCGCGGCCGATCCCGGGGCTGTGGTATTTTGCCCCTCCAGGCGGTTGAAATGCTGCGCCGCTCCCTATAGACCGGCTGCGACCAAGGGAATCTGCGGTAGCCAGTTCTTCCGCCGGCCCCAGGTCGCCTGTTGGGGCGTAGCCAAGCGGTAAGGCAGCGGATTTTGATTCCGCCATTCGGAGGTTCGATCCCTCCCGCCCCAGCCAGTTGATGTTGCTCGATTAATTGCCGTCGCCGTTGCTCCATTTGGAAAGGGTGGATTCCGCCGTCCGTTGGAGACCTCGCTATCTTTGTTCGCCACGATTCACTCACAACATCTTCCAGAAACTCGAAATCGGTCACCGGACGGTGTCCGCGATTTTCGCACAACGATCGCTCGGTCCCTGAGGACGAGCTGATCACCTGTTGGATTGAGCGCAGTACGCGTGACGGTCGTAGCTTGTGAAAGGATCGCACCAAGGGCCGCCGCCCTGACATTCAGCTCGTTAGTCATTTCATCGGAGCCAACTCGCTGTTGGCTTGAGTCGATGGCGCGGGTCCGCCGAGGGGGACTACCATTGAATAACTATTCAGCGACGATCAACAGGCCGAAAAAGATCGGCAGCAATACCGGAGGTACGAGCCACCCACTAACACTGAATCTATCGATATTCGACATTTGGAACCGCCTTTTCAAAACGGCGGGAGCGCAACACTCTCAGTCACCGATAATAGCCAGGGACGCTCTGTGATATGAGGGATATGGTGACGCTCCGCCGAATAGCGAGGCCGGTCGTAACTTAATGTCGTGGGCAGGTTGTAGTCCGATTCCAGAGTAGCCATTTACAGCTTAGCGCAGCCTGATCGCTTTCGACATCTTTTGCCCTTGCGCGGACTTGATCGGACCCACCATGATCGAGTTTCCAAATTATAGTCGTTCATATGACCGAACGCGGCATGCCGTGCGTTTTTGGGGATACGATAGCGCGCTAGAGGCATCGTTTTTCATAGAGGAAGACGCGCTGAGGCGACTTCAACCGGACGCTCACCCCAATGAAACGGGTTTCCTGAACGCATTCGATTCCAACCGTGATGTGATCTGTGCCGCCGCTGCCAGGGTGTACGTCCGCGGCAGCAGGGGTTCTTACGATCTGATCGCCGCTAATTTTTGAAATGAAGACTGACGTCTTGATGGACGCGGAAGACTCCGGTTACGAGCACGTAGCTCGTTACGACTGCCAATCCAGAAACAATCAAAAAAGCCAGGGAGAATCGCATGAAATTCCGTCCGCTCCATGACCGTGTCGTGGTCAAGCGCATTGAGGCCGAAGACAAGACCGCTGGTGGCGTCATCATTCCGGACACCGCCAAGGAGAAGCCCTCCCAGGGCGAAGTCACCGCCGTCGGCCGCGGCGGCCGCGACGAAGCCGGCAAGCTGATCCCGATCGACGTGCAGGTCGGCGACCGCGTGCTGTTCGGCAAGTGGTCGGGCACCGAGGTCACGATCGACGGCCAGGAGCTGTTGATCATGAAGGAGAGCGACATCATGGGCGTTCTCACTGATCTGCCCGCTGCCAAGAAGAAGGCCGCGTAAGCGCCAGTCAGTTTTCCTTACCCTGGGATTCGGCGTAGCCGGGTTCTCGAAGGATGAGGCCCGCAATTCAAATCTCATCCCTCGAGAGCTCGCCAGTTGCGCGGGTCTTTGGGATCTGACCGGTTAAAAACGGAGACCACTATGTCAGCCAAAGAAGTCAAATTCGGCGTCGATGCCCGTGACCGCATGTTGCGCGGCGTCGAAATTCTCAACAACGCGGTAAAGGTAACGCTCGGTCCGAAGGGCCGCAACGTGGTCCTCGACAAGTCGTTCGGTGCTCCCCGGATCACCAAGGACGGCGTCACCGTCGCCAAGGAAATCGAGCTCGAAGAGAAGTTCGAGAACATGGGCGCACAGATGGTGCGTGAAGTGGCCTCGAAGGCGGCCGACGCCGCAGGCGACGGTACCACCACCGCGACCGTGTTGGCCGCAGCCATCGTGCGCGAGGGCGCCAAGGCGGTTGCCGCGGGCATGAATCCGATGGATCTCAAGCGCGGTATCGACTTGGCAGTCGACGCCGTGGTCGCCGACCTCGTCAAGAACTCCAAGAAGGTCACCTCGAACGAGGAGATCGCCCAGGTCGGCACCATCTCGGCCAACGGCGATGCGGAGATCGGCAAGTTCCTCTCCGACGCCATGAAGAAGGTCGGCAACGAGGGTGTCATCACCGTCGAGGAAGCCAAATCGCTCGAGACCGAACTCGAGGTCGTCGAGGGCATGCAGTTCGACCGCGGCTACATCTCGCCCTACTTCGTCACCAACGCCGACAAGATGCGCGTTGAAATGGACGACGCCTATATCCTGATCTACGAGAAAAAGCTCTCCAGCCTGAACGAACTGCTTCCGCTCCTGGAAGCAATCGTACAGAGCGGCAAGCCGCTTATTATCATCGCAGAAGACGTCGAAGGCGAGGCGCTTGCCACCCTCGTCGTGAACCGCCTCCGTGGCGGCCTGAAGGTCGCGGCCGTCAAGGCTCCGGGCTTCGGCGATCGCCGCAAGGCCATGCTGCAGGACATCGCGATCCTGACCGGCGGCCAGGCGATCTCGGAAGATCTCGGCATCAAGCTCCAGAACGTCACGCTCAACATGCTCGGTCGCGCCAAGAAGGTGATGATCGACAAGGAGAACACCACGATCGTCAACGGCGCCGTCAAGAAGGCCGACATCGAGGCGCGCGTGGCCCAGATCAAGGCGCAGATCGAGGAGACCACCTCGGATTACGACCGTGAGAAGCTCCAGGAGCGTCTTGCCAAGCTCGCTGGCGGCGGCGCGGTGATCCGCGTCGGCGGCGCGACCGAGGTCGAGGTGAAGGAGCGCAAGGATCGCGTTGATGACGCGATGCATGCGACCCGGGCTGCGGTCGAGGAAGGCATCGTGCCGGGCGGCGGCGTCGCCTTGCTGCGTGCCTCCGAGCATCTCAAGGGGCTGCGCACAAAGAACGATGACCAGAAGACCGGCGTCGAGATCGTGCGCAAGGCGCTGTCCGCGCCGGCCCGCCAGATCGCGATCAACGCCGGTGAAGACGGCTCGGTCATCGTCGGCAAGATCCTGGAAAAGGAGCAGTACTCCTACGGCTTCGACTCGCAGACTGGTGAGTACGGCAACCTGGTCGCCAAGGGCATCATCGACCCGACCAAGGTGGTTCGCGTGGCGATCCAGAACGCGGCCTCGGTCGCGGCTCTGTTGATCACCACTGAAGCCATGGTGGCCGAGGTACCGAAGAGGAACGCCGGCGGCGGCGTGCCCGCGGGTGGCGGCGGCATGGGAGGCATGGGCGGTATGGATTTCTAAGTGCAGCGTTCAAAGAAAAAGAAAGGTCCGGCAGCGATGCCGGCCTTTCTGCATTTTCTTGCGCCTG
This sequence comes from Bradyrhizobium sp. CCBAU 25360, assembly GCF_028128695.1. Lineage (NCBI taxonomy): Bacteria > Pseudomonadati > Pseudomonadota > Alphaproteobacteria > Hyphomicrobiales > Nitrobacteraceae > Bradyrhizobium > Bradyrhizobium sp. CCBAU 25360. The sequence continues at coordinate 161,621 of NZ_LBJA01000043.1, read as the reverse complement.
GTCGCGGTTGCCCTGCTCAATTTGCCAGAGGCCGCAATACTGACACGTCAGTACGGCTTTCAGCCTGAGCTCGTACCAGCCCTCCGAGAACTTGGAATTGCCGAGCTTGCGATGGGAATAGCCGATCAGATTGCCCACGTTCGGGTGATCGTCGTGGCCAAACGCCTTTAGCTCTGCGTCCGGCACCGAGTTGAATTGCCAATCTCAAGGTCAAGTCTCCTAACTTGAATTGGCCAGGAGTCAAATTAGCTCTGGACGAGGATTGTCGTCCCACTTGGAGGACCAAGGTGTGGGTAAAGATCAATCAATGTCGTTTTGGACGCCTCAAAAACTGGACGAAAAAGCTAAAGAAGACGCTGAGAAGGACAACTACAGTCCACCACATTCATGGTGGCCCGGCCGATACAGCATTGGTACCGAAGCCCGCGACAGGTACGATCGAGCTTTCAACCTTCATCACAGCGACAAGGACGAGTACTAGGCCGCCCCAGTTGGCGGCCTCTTTCATTTCATAACGTCTGGCGGAGGCGGCAACCCCGAGCCTTTCGAATATTCAGTCCAGTCCTGGTCAGGACACTCAATATTTCAAATGGACGGAACGATTGACCTTGGGAGTTCTTGGTCCTCAGCAATCGGTGACTTATCTCCGAAAGCAAAGCCGGCCGACCGGTCGACATTTTGCCCAATGCCCGGCGGAAGGTTTCAAGCGGCCTCAGATGCCACCCGCACTGAGGCCGTTTCCTAGGACCCGCGGAACCGGAAATTAGGGCGCCCCCTTGAACAAAGCGGGCGAAAATGTTGGGCACCGCCGCGCTCAACTGCAAAGAGCCGGGAATCTCACAAAGGCCGTGTAGCTCCGGCGCATCGCGTGACAGATACTCGCCACATAGGGCGCCAGCCGCAGGCGCTGACTGCAGCGAACCGACCGGATTAGATGCATCCAGGCCATCCAACGAGTGTCCGCACGCGCTGTGTGAGCAATTTGGTACAGACGCCGATCGCTCGACGTGTCTAGCCTCCTTAACGGGTGAAGCTCAACATACCTCTGACTCAAGGTGAAAATCATGGAAATCTCCAGGGAGACAAAAGCTGCCGTGCGGCCGGCACTGTGGGGAACTGTGACCGGAGCGATTGCTCTGGCAATCGTGGGGTTCGGCTGGGGCGGCTGGGTGACGGGTGGGTCCGCCGAGACCATCGCGAAGAATAGTGCTGCTACGGCTGTCGTCGCAGCTCTCACACCCATCTGCGTTGAGAAGTTTCGACAAGCCGCTGATGCGTCGGCGAACCTGGTCGAAATGAAGAAGGCGACCTATGCATGGGATCAGAGCAAGTTCGTCGAAAAAGGCGGTTGGGCCACGATGCCGGGAAGCACTGAGCCAAACTCGGCGGTTGCAAAGGCTTGTGCCGAATCGCTTGGTAGCAACAAAGCTGTGGAGCTGCGTGGATAGTCAGGCAAGTCGCGCGGCGGAAATCTGCGCAGTGACGCGCCCGCCTCTAGCAAAATCGATTTCGAAATTTGGCAAAGGTCAGAACGTGTTCGCGCAGGGAGATGTCGCGGACGCGGTATTCTATATTCAAGAGGGAAAGATCAAGCTAACGGTCGTTTCGGACCAAGGTAAGGAAGCGTCGTCGGGATTCTGGAGCCGGGACAATTCTTTGGCGAGGGCTGCCTCAATGGTCATCCATTGCGTATTGCCACTACCACGGCAACGGAGGCCTGTGTCATCACGAGAATATCGAAGACGGCGATGATTGCAGCGCTCGAAGGCAAGCCGAAGTTCTCTCAATTGTTCATGGCTTATTTGCTCGCGCGCAATAGCCGGATTGAAGAAGACCTGATCGACCAACTCTTCAATTCGAGCGAGAAACGCTTGGCGCGCCTGTTGCTTCTGCTGGCCAATTTCGGCAAGGAAGCCAGCTCTCAGCCCATTGGCGTCAACATCAGCCAGGAAACGCTGGCCGAGATGATCGGTGCGACCCGATCACGGGTTAGCTTCTTCATGAACACGTTCCGCAAGCTCGGCTTCATCAGCTACAATGGAAAGATCGAGGTTCATAGCGCGCTTCTGAACGCGGTTCTGCGCGACAAATCCGAGATAGACCGGAAGGACTGATCCCGCGCGGCCAAACCAAGCGCCGGGGCCAAACGCGTGACATCAGCCCACTTGATATCACGACCGAGTCCTGTTCGGCGGTGCTTTTTTTTCGCGGCAAGCTCGCGGTGCAGATCTCAAGTCAGCCTGTGAAATGCCGGCAAAACCTCTCGCACGAACTCACTTAGATCTAAGGCCTCGCCACTTTCCGCAATGTCCGAGAACAGAACCTCGATAAAAGGATGTTGCCGGTTGAACGCGCCGAGTCCTCCAACTTTTCCGCGTTTAGTCACGTCGGCAGTTCGTCGCGAACTGAGCCTCCCTCGTTCTCCCACCGCGACAGAGCGGCGGCGCCCGATCTCGCATTGCTAGGCGTATCCTTTGCTGAAGGCAGCTCGTTGCGACCGACTTCATTCTTGTGCCCGTGCGCCGTCAACAAGACGAAGCCGGCACGCCAGCTCTTGAATTTGTGGCTTTCCTCAGCGCTGGTCGAACCCTTGACGAGTTCGCCGGACGCGGTTGTTCTTGCGCGATGCTGCTGAGATTTGAACATATGCAGAGCCCTTTCGTTGGAAGTCTCCGCGCGCTCCGGCCAATCTCGACGGCTGACCAGGGTAGACTTGGATATATGGGGATCGAAGGGCCGAACAACGAGCCTCAGGCATAAATAAGATTGCCAAAGCAGTGCGCGGACAGGCTTTGCCCTGCGTCCAACCGACCCGCCTGGGTGCTGACAGACAGAACCACGGCAATCGCGGCTCGGCGCTGGTTCCGTTCTGTCGATCCATGGGATTCGCTGCGGGATGGTAAGACAGGCTGTCCGTCTGAGATCCTGTCGCCGAGGAGGCTGCCGCTCTTCCGCGCGTTGAGCGAGAGAGCAGGAGACGATGGGACGGTGCTCGCCTGCCCGATCGAACTCGAGCAGGCATCTCGTCAATGATTCGACAAGCCCGAGAATGGGATAGCAATTCGAGTAAAAGAGGCGCACCGTTCATGCAAGCTTGATTGACGTCGGCGGTACGCGGGCGGCGATCGAAGCAGTGTCGTCCGCAGCGCTGACCGGCACCTGCGCGCCGCCGCTCTGCGGCTCTTCGAGATGGTAACAATCAGTTCGATCGATCCATCTGATGCTCAGGAAGCGACGCGATGGCGTCCAGAGAATGATGCACGTGTCGACCTTGAGGGGGATGTGGCCGCGCCGAGCGCCTACACGCGGCGGATGACGGTGGAGATCGAAAGCGCGGCGTTCTGCTGGCGCCTGCCAGCCACATCGCCCTGTCCAGCATCTCCGATGAGCTAGCGATGCAGATCGCGCTCAGCCTCGCTGGCATTCTGGTGATTGTCGCGGCTGCATTGGTGCTGATCTCGATCGAGATCAAGCCGAGGCGGCGACCATGGCGGCAGGAAGAACTGGCCCGTGGCAAGTGATATTTCATATGGAAGGATCGATCAAAGTCGACCCGGTGAGGCAATGGGCAAATTCAAGATAAGCGTCGCACGCATCGAGATGATTTCGCCGAACGAACGAGCCGAGGACATCCGTTTGACGTTTCAATTCGAAAGCGATCAGACCAGTTTTGCCTTGCCAATCTTCCTGAACTCTCGCGACTTCGACGACACCGAAATCGTCAAGGTCGCTCGAAGCAAGTTATATGACGTCTTCTGGCAGCTCTGCGGTCAGTGCGAGGATTGGCAGTTGTCGGACGCCGAGCGTCGCGAACTTGCAAAGATCAACGTGCGGCCTGCCCGACAAGGTCGACGAGTCCGCGAATCAAAGAGCTAGCCGCCGGTTTGCCCACTCCGTCTGTTTGGGATGTCGGTAATTGTAGCATCTGCAGCCACTGCTCTCCTGCTCGCCGTCGTCCCGACAAAGGGAGAATCTGCTGCCTCAGGTTTTTCGGGACTGATCCTCCCTGTGAAGGTTGCTTCCTTATTTGGAAACGTCCGCCAAGTTATTGGAATTGCTAGAGGCGTTTTGGCCATTTTTTCCAAACGCGCCTTGAAACCGTTAGATAATCAAACTGAGTTTGATTCCGCCATTCGGAGGTTCGATCCCTCCCGCCCCAGCCAGAAGCTCCGCTTCCCTGAAATTGGCGAAGCCGGCCTTGTACAGATCCTTTGGCTGGTCTCGATTACGGCGTTGCGGCGGCCCAGGGCCGCCGCAGCCGCATCGGGACGCCGCCGCCGGGCGGCGGGTCGTCGTCGTCATCGAGCTTGCGCAGCGCGGTGAGGATGTCCGCAAGCCGGATCGGCCGATCCATGCCGGGAATCTCGCGCAGCGCGGGATGGGATTCGACGGCGTACATGTCCGAAGCCCACGATGACAATATGATCCGCTTCTCCGCTGTCGAGAGCTTGCCATCGTCGAGGACGGCGCTCGGCGAAGCATAATGCGCAGCGGGATGGAACAGCGCGCCGACACCGCCGGTGGTCGCATTGGCATTGGTCATCACTTGTCTCCCTCTACACTCCTTTCGAAGGGATGGTCCGATCGGCGGATGGCGATCCGGTCGCCATCCGCCATGGTGGTCGCTGTCGAACGCGTTCGACCGGCCTAAGCCGCTTTCTTCTGCTCGATCTGCGGTGACGCAGCACCCGCGATCTGGATCCGGCGCGGCTTCATGGCCTCCGGAATCTCGCGCAGGAGATCGATGACCAGGAGACCGTCCTGGAAAACGGCCTGCTTGACCTGGACGTAGTCGGCGAGATTGAACACGCGGCGGAACGGACGCGCGGCGATACCCTGATAGAGATATTCGCGCGTGGCGCTGTCCGGCTTCCGGCCCTCGATGGTGAGCGCGTTCTGTTCGGCGGTCACGCTGATGTCGTTGACGCCAAAGCCCGCCACGGCCAGCGTGATCCGGTATTGGTCTTCGCCGGAGCGCTCGATGTTGTAGGGGGGATAATTGTCCTCGCCCGCCTGGCGCAGCGTGCTGTCGACGAGGTCGGCCAGATGATCGAAGCCGATGGTGGAGCGCCACAGCGGCGCGAAGTCAAAGGTGGTCCTCATACCAAGTCCTCCAAAGAGCAAGATGGATACGAAGGAGCGCCGTTAGGGAATCGGAAACGGATCCGAAGGCCCCGACCCGGCGCCCGCGCCGGACCCATCGGGCATCCGGCACACCGCTCTCGCGGCGAAAAACGACTTAGAGTGCCACAAGTCCCTTGCAAGAGGGACGCGCAAAATTTTTTTCGGGGACCCCGGCGGCGTCAAGGAAGCGGCGAAAGAGGATCTTGACAGCAAAACAAGCCTGAATATTTTTTGCGCCGGAAGATGCTTCTTCCGACACCGCTAATTCGAAAAGGACCGTGAAAGACCGTCAGGAGTGACGACGATGCTCGATCAGGATTTCGCCCGCATCCGCGCGCACCGCAACAACCTCTCTCGTTATCGACATTTGCTCAAGACTGAGCTGTCGGACATTGAGCGCCAGTTTATCGAACGACGCCTCGCCGAGGAGCAGACCGCGCTCGAGGCTCTCGCCGCCGATGCCTTCCCGGCCGCATTCACCGTTCCAAACGCGCCATCGGCGATTGGCACGACCGGAGTGGAACGATGAGTGACGTCCGCAACCTCCTCATCAGCGGCAGTGAGAAGGTGATCGGGCACTATCGCGTGTTGCTGGCCGGTGCCAGAAGCGAGAGCGAACGCGAGCTCTATCGCGCCCGGATCGAGCGCGAGCAGCGCCTGCTTGACGCTCTGCGGGGCGGCCTGCCGGATCGATCGGCGGCGTGAACAGGCGCGCATGTGTCATTCCGGAAATTTTTTCATTCCGGAAATTTGCTGGCGAGCACGCGGCCTTCCTGCACCAGCATGGCCACGAACGCCGTGATCTTCGGCGGCCGGAACCGGGCCGCGGGATACACGGCATGGATCCCGCCGGCCGGCAAGCTCCAGGATGGCAGGACATGGACCAGCCGGCGGGACTTGAAATGCTCCGCGACCAGGTAGTCGGGCAGCACGCAGAGTCCGCCGCCGGCGAGGGCTGCGCCCAGCACCGCAGGCGTCGTGTTGATCGAGATCGACTGCCGCATGCGGATCGTGCGGCTGTCGATATCGCGTCTGGTGAAGCGCCAGACCAGCGGCTCGTCGAGCGCGCCGTTGGCAATGAACGGCAGAGCCGCAAGCTCGTCGGGCGTCTTGCTCCGGAACGCCGCTGCCACGTCCGGTGCGGCCACCAGCAATTGCCGAAACGATCCGATCCGCCTGGCCTGCTGACTTGAATCGTTCAGCCAGCCGACCCGGATCGACAGGTCGATCTGGTTGGCGAGGAGGTCCGTTCGCGTGTCCGACAGGATCAGCTCGACACTGCAAGCGGGATATTTTCGCGCAAACTTCGCCGCCAGCGGCGCGATCATCGTTGCGCCATAGTCGTTCGGCGCGGCGACCCGCAGCATGCCCATCGGCTCGGCATTGGTCTGCGCGAGCTCGTCGACGGCATCTTCCGCCGTGCGCAGGATCATGACGCAACGGGCATGCAGCAACCGGCCGGCTTCGGTCGGCTCGACCCTCCTGGTGGTCCGCAGCAGCAAAGCCGTTTTCAATTCTGCTTCGAGCCGTGCCACCTGCTGGCTGACGACGGTCTTGGTGATGCCGAGGCGCTCGGCAGCGCGTGTGAACGAGCCGGCATCGACCACGGCTGCGAAATAAGCGAGGCGGTTGAGGTTGATCGCTTCCATGCGGTCGTCGCCATTGTTAGCTAATAACAAACAATATGTACCATTATCTGATATTTATCAAATAATGATCGGCCGCTAGGTTTCTCTGCATCGAACATTGGCGGCCCGAAATCATGCAAATCACCTATCTCTTCGACCCTCTCTGCGGCTGGTGCTACGGCGCCTCGCCGGTGCTGGAGCAGCTTGCCGCGCACGGCGATGCCACCCTGGTGCTGGCACCGACCGGCCTGTTTGCGGGCCCTGCGGCGCGGACCATGGACCAGCATTTTGCCGCCTATGCCTGGCAGAACGACCAGCGCATCGCACGCTTGACCGGCCAGCCGTTCAGTGAGGCCTATCGCACCGGCATTCTCGGCAATACCGGCAGCCTGTTCGACTCGGCGGCAGCGACCCTTGGCGTCGTCGCCGTGGGCCTGGGTGGTCCGGCCCGTGAGCTCGAGGCGCTCAAGCTCTTGCAGCGCGCCCGCTACGTCGATGGCCGCGACAATTCCAGCCTTCAAGTCGTCGCCGACGTGCTCGAGGGCGCGCAACTGGCCGATGCGGCACGCCGCGTGCGGGCGCCTGACGATGCATTGATCGCGGCTTACCAGGCGCGGATCGCGGCCGCGCGCGCCGACATGACGCGATTTGGGGCCGGTGGCGTGCCGGCTCTGGTGGTCGGCGAGGGCGCCGGGCGGAGGCTGCTCGACGGCAGCATGCTGTTCGGGCGGTTCGATCTGCTGGCCGCACAACTTCGTGCCGCCTGATCACCCAAACCGATTTTCCCTGCAGAGTTCAATGGAGAGAGCCATGTTGTCGAGGAGACAGATCATGAGGACCAGCCTTGCCGCGGGTGCCGCCGCATTGTTCGCGGCCGCCGACGTCGGCCGTGCCGCGGAGGCCAAGCTGAGCTGGAAACATTTTCCCGCAGGCCCCAATGGATTTTTTCGTGCGCCCGTCCTGCTTTCCGGTCCGACCGAGGCGGTGCTGATCGACGGCGGCTTCTCCTATCCGGACGGACGCGCGCTCGTCGAGGCGATCAAGGCGAGTGGCAAGAAGCTCACCACCATCTATATCAGCCAATCCGATCCCGACTATTATTTCAGCCTGAAGCCGGTGCGCGAGGCTTTCCCGAATGCCAAGGTGCTGGCGGCGTCCGCGACGCTCGCGGCCATCAAGGCGAATGTGGAGAAGAAACTCGCCGTCTGGGGACCGCAGCTCAAGGAGAACGGTCCGCAGACGCTCGCCGATGTCGTTCTGCCGGAAGCGTCCGATGGGGCTTCTCTTGCGATTGACGGCGAGGCGATCGAAATCGTCAACGCCGAAGGTCTCGCCAACCGCCGCTATCTCTTCGTTCCGTCCTTGAATGCCGTGTTCGGCGGCGTGATGCTCTTCTCCGGCGTGCATGTCTGGACCGCCGATACGCCGACCAAGGAGCAGCGCGCAGCCTGGGTCGCCAACCTCGACAAGATCGCGGCCCGCAAGCCGTCCCTGGTCGTGCCGGGTCACATGGCGGCGGGCGTCGCCGTCGATCTTTCCGCTGTCGAGCACACCAGGACGTATCTGCTCGCGTTCGACGAAGAGTTGGCGAAGGCGGCTGACAGCGCTGCGCTGAAGGCTGCCATGGAAGCCCGCTTCCCGAATCTCGGCATGGGCGTCGCGCTCGATATCGGCTCCAAGGTTGCCAAGGGCGAGATGAAGTGGGGCTGAGCGGGAGAAGCTACGCCAGCGCGGCCGACAATTTGCGCATCACCCGGTCGAGCACCGCCACTTCTTCGGCGGTCAGCTCCCCAAGCAGCTTCGTCTCCCGCGCCAGCGCGTAAGGCACGATCTTGCGATAAAGCTCGCGACCGGCTGGGGTCAGCGAGACTATCAGCTCGCGCCGATCGTCGGGATGGTGCTTGCGGCCGGCGATGCCGCGCGCCTCCAGGCCCTGCACGGCGCGGCTGACCTGCATCTTGTCGAGCGTCGTCAGCGGGCCGATCTCCTTGGTCGCAATCTCCGGGCGCATGCCGAGGATGGCGAGCACGCGCCATTCCTGCCGTGTCAACGCAAAGCGCTCGGAATAGACCTCGGCAACCGCCAGAGACACCTGCTCGGCGAGGCGTGCCAGCCGGTACGGAAAATATCGCTGCAGGTCCAGCTCGACGCCATCCTGCGCCGCTGCGACTTTGGCCGCTTCCCCGCGTGCCACGCTCGAACGTCCCATCACGCGATTCCCGTCCGCCGATCCACCCGAAAAATTCCTCGAAGTGGATTGATCCAGATCAAATTCAGGAAATAGTAACATCTGATACTAATTTCGCAACCGCAAGTCCAGGGAGCGAAACGCCATGAAAATCGAGAAGATCCATCACGTCGCCTATCGCTGCGTCGACGCCAAGGCCACTGTCGAGTTCTACAAGACCGTCATGAACATGGATCTTCTCGGCGCCATTGCCGAGGATCGGGTGCCTTCGACCAAGGCGCCCGATCCCTACATGCACATCTTTCTCGATGCCGGGAACGGCAACATCCTCGCTTTCTTCGAGCTGCCGAATTCGCCGCCGATGGGCCGCGATCCCAACACGCCGGAGTGGACCCAGCACATCGCCTTCCAGGTCAAGGACCTCGCCGAGCTGGAAGAGGCCAAGGCGCGCGCGGAGGCCGCCGGCCTCGACGTCGTCGGCGTCACCGACCACACCATCTTCAAGTCGATCTATTTCCGTGACCCGAGCGGCCATCGCCTGGAAATCGCGGCCTGGACCGCGACGCCCGAGCAGATCGACCGCATGAAGTCGGTCGCGCACGAGATGGTCGAGGAATGGTCGCGCACCAAGCGCCCGCCGCGCCACACCGCCTGGATGCACGAGAAGGAATTCGCGGACGCGCATTGATCCCAGGCACGCGCATCAGGAAGCGAACATGGCGAGCTACATCTATCCGAAGTTCGGTTACCGGCGCTCTCTGGAGCAGGCCGAGGGGATCGTGAAGCGGCATCCGATCGTGGTGATCGGCGCGGGTCCCATCGGCCTGACCGCGGCGCTCGACTGCGCCGCGCGCGGCCAGCCGGTCGTGTTGCTCGACGACAACGACACCGTCTCGATCGGCTCGCGCGCGGTCTGCTACGCCAAGCGTCCGCTCGAGATCTGGGACCGCCTCGACTGCGCGGCGCCCATGGTCGACCGCGGGGTGAGCTGGAATGTCGGGAGGGTCTTCTTCCAGGACCAGCTGTCCTACGAGTTCGATCTGTTGCCCGAGGCGGACCACCAATGGCCGGCCATGATCAATCTGCAGCAATATCATCTGGAGGAGATCCTCGTCGCCAAATGCAGGGCCAATCCGCTGATCGAGCTGCGCTGGAAGCACCGGCTGATCAGCCTGAAGCAGGCCGCCGACCATGCGACGCTGGCGGTGGAAACGCCCGACGGCATCTTCACCATGGAGGCGCAATGGGTCATCGCCTGCGACGGGGCCAATTCCGACGTGCGCAAGATGGTCGGCGCCGAGTTCACGGGACAGTTCTTCCAGGACCGCTTCCTGATCGCCGACGTCGCCATGAAGGCGGATTTCCCGACCGAGCGCTGGTTCTGGTTCGATCCGCCGTTCCACCGCGGCCAGTCCGTGCTGCTGCACCGGCAGGCGGACAAGATCTGGCGCATCGACTTCCAGCTCGGCTGGGACGCCGATCCCGATGAGGAAAAGAGGCCGGAGCGGGTGATCCCGCGCATCCGCGCCATGCTTGGCGAGGAGACCGAGTTCGCGCTCGAATGGGTCTCGATCTATCAGTTCGCCTGCCGGCGCATCGACAATTTCCGCCAGGGCCGGGTGCTGTTCGCCGGCGACGCCGCGCATCAGGTCTCGCCGTTCGGCGCGCGCGGCGCCAACACCGGCGTCCAGGACATCGACAATCTCGCCTGGAAGCTCGCGATGGTGCTGCGCGGCGAAGCGTCGGAAGCACTGCTCGACAGCTATCACGAGGAGCGCGCCTATGCCGCGGACGACAACATCCTGAACTCGACGCGGGCCACCGACTTCATCACGCCGAAGACGAGAGTGAGCCGCTATTTCCGTGACGCGGTGCTGGAGCTCGCCCGCCATCACGGCTTTGCGCGCCCGCTGGTCAACAGCGGCCGGCTCTCGACGCCGACGCCCTATGCGACGTCGGCGCTCAATACGCCTGACGGCAATGCGATGATGGGCGGCGTGCGGCCCGGCACCAATGCGGCCGATGCGCCGATCACGGTGGATGGCAAGCCCGCCTGGTTCCTCCATTGTCTCGGCGATGGCTTCACGGTCGTGGCCTTTGGCAAGGAGACCGACAAGACCGAGATCGCGGTGGGGCCGCTCAAAGCGAAGCTCATTGTCGTCGGCCGCGACATCGCCGATCCCTCCGGCCTGCTTGCCGCGCGCTACGGCGCTTCGCCCGGAACCACCTACCTGTTCCGCCCCGATCAATACGTCGCCGCACGCTGGACCGGATTCGACGAGGCAAGCATCGCGGATGCGATGTTGCGGGCCTCCGGGCACGACACCACCGGACGGAAGGAGCTGGCAGCATGACGCTCAATTTGTCACCCAACATCGCCGATCCCGACGACTTCTACGCCGAACTGATCAACAGTCAGCGCGACCTCGACGAGGAGCAGGCGCTGCGGATGAACGCACGGCTGATCCTGCTGCTCGCCAATCACATCGGCGACCGCAAGGTCCTAACGGAGGCGATTGGCTGCGCCCGCAGGGGCGGCAGCTAGGCCGCGGGAACTCCGCCTCGGGATCGGGAGATCGCAGAAAGCAGCCGGCAGAACCGGCGGCAGGTTCCGTTTTGGGCGATCTCGCCGGGTGAATGCGGCACCGAGGTCAGTCGCGCCGAAAAGCCATCTGGGCAGAAGCCGCTTTCTTGACTTGGCTCAAGGTAAAATCGGTGAAGTTCGACACTTTCTTAGGCCCCACACCAAGGCCGGAGGAAGCACCATGCTAGGTCGAACCATTGCTACAGCGTTGCTGTTCGTCACCTTGGGCCAGCCGGCGTTGGCTCAATCGCCGGCGGACCATCAGGGCCATCATCCCGGACAGGAGCAGACGCCTGCGTCGCCGCAATCGAGCTCTCCTGCCAGCCCGTCCGCCGAGCGGCAGAGTCCGATGCGCGGTGGAGATATGATGGGAATGATGGGGCGCGGAATGATGGGACAAGGAATGAAGGGGCATGGCACGGGCGGTGACGCCATGGAGCCGCCGGTCGTCTTCCGCATCATCTTCGCGCTGATGGATGCCGATGGTGACGGGACCCTCTCGTTGCCCGAGTTTCAAGTCGCTCACGAACGGATCTTCAAGGCAATGGATCGCGACAAGGACGGGAAGCTCACTTTCGAAGAGATGATGACGTTCATGCACAGGAGCAAGAGCTCCGTCCCGCAGCAATAGCGAGCGGATACCGGAGGGCGGGTGCGCCAAGCCATGTCGTTTGATCGGGTCTTGCGATGGGCTTTGGTTGCAATCGCAATCGCAGGGTTGACCGCGGGTATTCTCGCGCGAGCCGCGGGCCGACCTGATCTGGCCGATCTCGCCTGGGCGCTCGGCACGGCGCCCGTGATTGCAGGATTGGCGGCCTCGATCGTCCAGGACCTGCTGAGAGGCCGCGTCGGAGTGGACGCGATCGCGCTGCTGTCGATGAGTGCGGCGTTGGCGCTCGGACAGCCGCTCGCAGGCGCCGTGGTCGCGCTGATGTATTCCGGCGGCAATGTCCTGGAGGAGATCGCGATCGCACGGGCGGAGCATGATCTGAGATCCCTGGTTGATCGGGCGCCGCGGCAGGTCCATCGCAAGTCCGGCGAGCGGATCGAGGACGTTCCGATCGAGGACGTCGCGGTCGGCGACGAGCTTCTGGTTAAAGCCGGCGAGATCGTGCCGGTCGATGGTGTCGTTGCGTCGGCCTTCGCTGCGATCGACGAGTCCGCGGTGACTGGCGAGCCGATTCCGGTAGAGAAGACCCGCGGAAGCGCCGTTCTTTCCGGCTCTCTGAATGCGGGCGAGACCTTCCAATTGACCGTGACCGCGGCGGCCAGCGAGAGTACCTATGCGGGCATCGTGCGCATGGTGACTGTGGCGCAAACAGCGAGAGCTCCCTTTGTGCGGTTGGCCGACCGGTATGCGCTGATCTTCCTGCCGGTGACACTCGTCATGTCCTTCGTGGCATGGCACATCTCCGGCGACGTAACCCGCAGCCTTGCCGTGTTGGTGGCGGCGACGCCGTGTCCCTTGATTCTGGCCGCACCTGTCGCCTTCATCGCCGGGGTGGCGCAAGCGGCCCGCCGCGGCATCCTGGTCAAGGGCGGGAAGGCGCTGGAGGCGTTGGCCCATGCGCACACCGTGCTCTTCGACAAGACCGGTACCCTGACGGTGGGCGGAGCGCGGTTGCTGTCCGTAGAAGTCGCGCCGGGCGAGGATCCGGATGAGGTCCTCACGCTCGGGGCGTCGCTCGAGCAAGCTTCGCATCACGTGCTTGCGAAGGCCGTCGTCGCTGCGGCCCTCGCCAAGGGGCTCAAGCTGAAGCCGCCGGAACATGTCAAGGAGACCATGGGTTCCGGCCTCAGCGGCCAGATCGACGGACGCCAAGTCGTGGCGGGCTCGCGAGAGATGCTTCTCTCGCGAGCCGAGCTGTCGCCATGGGCGTTGCGGGCGATTCGACGTGCCTCGTGGCGCTCGGCGCTGATCGTCCTCGTCGCGGTGGACGGCCGCCTGATCGGCGCGCTGCTGCTGGCCGACGAATTGCGGGCCGACACGCCACGCGCGATCCGGCTGCTGCGCGACGCCGGCATCGCGCGGATGGTGATGGTCACGGGTGATCGCGCCGCGGCGGCGCAGGCCATCGGAGCGGCGCTCGATCTCGATGCCGTGCTGGCCGATCGCGTTCCCTCGGACAAGGTCGAAGCGGTGCGTAGCGAACAGCGGCTGCATCCGACCATCATGGTCGGCGATGGCATCAATGACGCCCCGGCGCTGGCCGTGGCTGACATGGGGATCGCGCTCGGTGCACGCGGTGCAAGCGCTTCCTCCGAGGCGGCAGATGTGGTGATTCTCACGGATCGGCTCGATCGGGTCGGCGAAGCGATCATCATCGCCCAGCGCGCGCGGCACATTGCCCTGCAAAGCATCTTCGTCGGGATGGGGTTGTCATTGGTAGCCATGGTCGCGGCCAGCCTTGGCTGGCTCGATCCCGTCCCCGCCGCGATCGTTCAGGAGGTGATCGATGTTGCCGTCATCCTGAACGCGCTGCGGGCGCTCAATCCGCCCCTCGTCAGGGGCGGTCCGCGCCTCACCGCGGAGCAGGGGCTGACGTTGCATCACGATCATCAGGCCCTGCTTAGGGATCTCGACCGCCTGCGGCAGATCGTCGATGCGCTGGACGATGCGGTGCCCGAATCCGCCGCGACTTTGATTGGCGAGGCCCACCGACTGGTCCAGGGCAGCGTCGTGATGCACGAACGCGAGGATGAAGACAGCGTCTATCCGAAGCTCAACGAGGTGCTGCGCGACCGCCACGGACTCTCTGCCATGAGCCGTGCGCATCGCGAGATACTGCATCTCGCGCGGCTGCTCGCCCGGATCGCGGAGGATCTGCCGTCAGAGAAGATCGACCGCTACCTCATTCGCGACGCTCAGCGCGTGATCGAGGCGATCGAAACGCTGGTGCGCATGCACACGGCCCAGGAGGAGGACATCTACGAGGCCGTGGCCGCATAGGCGGCAGCGGCAATCGACCTCAATGCTCCAGCGGTTGCCAGCCGGCATGGTCAAAATACTTGCCGTACTGAGCGAGCGCCCGCACGATCTTATTGGCTCCTTGATCGCGGCTGGTCCCGGCTTTCATCTTGGCCGCGCCGTCGATGATCTGCTCGAGGACAAGGTGAAGTTGCTGGTCGGCCTGCTCGGGCAGCTTGCAGTTTCCTACGACGTCATCGACCTGCGCCTGGATTCGCTTCGCCAGAGCCTCGTATTGCGCAGGCGTAAACACTTTGCCGTGAATGGGTGCCAGCGATTGCCTCATGGCAAGGCTGATGTCGTCCATGCCGCGGCGCAAGACGTCATCGGTCGGCCACTTCTTGCCGTGGTTGAGCACCGGCCCGGCGGTCGTGGTTGGTCCTTCATGCGTGTGTGGTCCGGCGGCGAGAGCAGACTGCCCCAGGACGAGACAGAGCGCGAGGGCTGCGGGTATGAGCGATTTGGTTGAGATGATCACGGGATTTCCTCCGAAGAGCTTCTTTGCTCTCAGGTGGGAGATTGCGGCATTCAGGAGTTTGCGCTGGAGCAAAGTCTTGAACGGAATGAGCTGCGGCCCCGCGACGCAGGATGCGTCGCGGGGCGGTTTCAGGCGGTCGTCAGGCGACGAGCTGAAAGAGAATCCTTCACGCTCAGCCTCGACCAGGCCCTGCAGCTCATCACGATCCGGCTTGAGTCAGCTCAATGCAACGCGGCGCGATCAGGTCAAGCCGGCGCCGTAACGTTGTGAGGCAACGACGGCATGGAGAAGCTCAAACGGGTATTTTGGGGCGGCCTGGCGGTTCTCGTCCTCCTGTGGCTGATTGCGGAGCCCCAGCCATTTGGGCCGGGCCCCTTCTTCCCACTTCGCGAGAGGATGGTGCAGCTGAGCGGCGTCCTGGCAATCGTTTGCATGAGCATGGCGATGATCCTCGCGCTGCGACCACGTTGGCCGGAGGCGTGGCTGGGTGGCCTCGACAAGATGTACCGCTTGCACAAATGGCTCGGTATCGCTGCCCTCGTGACTGCCATTATCCATTGGCTCTGGGCCAATGCCCCGAAATGGGCGGTCGGTTGGGGTTTGCTGACCCGACCGCAGCGTGGGGAAAGACCCGCCATCGAAAATCCGATTGAGGCCTTCTTTGCGGGCCTGCATGGACCGGCGGAGGGGCTGGGCGAGTGGGCCTTCTACGGCGCCGTCGTGCTGATTGCCTTGGCGCTCATTCAAATGTTCCCCTATCGGCTCTTCTACAAGACGCATCGGCTCCTCGCCGTCGCGTATCTGGTATTGGTGTTTCACGCCGTCACGCTGATGAAGTTCAGCTACTGGATGTCGCCGCTCGGCTGGATCGTGGGGGCGCTGCTTGCGTTCGGGACATGGGCGGCGGCTGTCGCGCTGTTGCGGCGCATTGGCGCCCGTCGCCAGGTCCAGGGCAGGATCACCGCGCTCAAATATTATCCCGGCGTCAGGGCAATCGAGACCGAGATCGAGGTGCCCCATGGATGGCCGGGCCATAGGCCGGGCCAGTTCGCCTTCGCCACGTCCGATGTCTCCGAGGGCGCGCATCCCTACACGATCGCATCGTGCTGGAATGCTGCAGAGCCCAGGATCATCTTCATCACCAAGGAACTCGGGGACCACACCAGCCGGCTGCGGGAGAAGCTCCGTGTCGGGCAGAAGGTGAAGGTGGAAGGGCCCTATGGCTGCTTCACCTTCGATGACGATTGCTCGCACCAGATCTGGATCGGCGGTGGTATCGGCATCACGCCCTTCGTTGCCCGCATGAAACAGATGGCCATGCCGAAGGATATTCCGGGTTGCTCCGTCGCGCAGGCGGTTGACCTCTTTCACACCACCACTGATGTGGATGAGGAAGCCCTCGGCAAGCTCGCAGCAGACGCGCGCTCGGCAAATGTTCGTCTCCACGTCCTCATCGACGCCCGTCACGGACGACTGACCGGCGAACGCATTCGCGAAACCGTGCCGCAATGGCGCGAAGCGAGCATCTGGTTCTGTGGTCCGGCGGGTTTCGGGGAAGCGCTCAGACGAGACCTTAGCGCGCACGGCTTCCCCGTCGAACAGCGGTTTCATCAGGAGCTGTTCGCGATGCGATGATGAAAGTCGCACGTGCATCCCGCTTCCCAACTTGCCCTCGCAGCCAGTCCCTGTAATCTGCAGAGAACAACGGGGAAGGGATCGATGGGAGGAGTTCTGGAGGGTGTGCGCGTGCTCGATTTCGGGCGCTATATCGCCGGGCCCTATTGCGCGACCTTGCTGGCCGAATTCGGTGCCGAGGTCATTCGCGTGGAGAAGCGCGAGGGCAGCGAGGATCGGTTCGTGGCGCCGGTCGGCGAAGGCGGCGAGGGCGCGCTGTTCCTCCAGGTCAACCGCAACAAGAAGTGCGTCACGCTCGATCCGATGAAGCCGGAGGGGCAGGAGGTGATGCGCCGGCTGGTTGCGACCGCGGACGTCGTCGTCGCCAATCTGCCGCCGCAGACCCTGCGCGCGATGAAGCTCGACTATGAGTCCTTGAAGGCGATCAAGCCCGACATCATCCTGACGACCGCAACCGCGTTCGGCGGCCCGGGACCCTGGTCCGACCGGGTCGGCTTCGACGGCGTCGGGCAGGTCATGTCGGGGTCGGTGTACATGACCGGCACTGGCGATCCGCCGTACCGCGCCGCGGTGAACTGGGTCGATTTCGGCACCGCGCTGCATTGTGCGTTCGGCACGCTCGCCGCGCTGATCGAGCGCGGCAAATCCGGGCGTGGGCAGATCGTCGAGGGCGCGCTGCTCGCAACCGCGTTGTCCTTCACCAACGCGACGCTGATCGAGCAGGCCGTGATCAACGTCAATCGCGTGCCGACGGGCAATCTCGGCCAGACCGCAGCGCCCGCCGACATCTACCGCACCCGGGACGGCTGGGTGCTGTGCCAGGTCACCGGGCATCCGCTGTTCAAGCGCTGGGCGCGGCTGATGGGCGAGGAGGAGGTGTGGCTGAACGATGCCCGCTTTGCCGACGACATCAGTCGCGGCAACAATGGCGCCATCATCAGCGAGCGGATGGCGCGCTGGTGCGCCGGGCGCACCACGCAGGAAGCCGTCGATGCGTTGGGCCAGGCCATGATTCCGACCGGGCCGGTCCTCTCACCGCAACAGGCGCTGGATCATCCGCACATCCGCGCCGCCGGCTTCCTGCAGGACGTCGACTATCCCGGCCTGCCGAAGCCCGCGCCGGTGACGCGTGCCGCCGTCCGGCTGTCGGAAACGCCGGGCGACATCACGAGCCGCCCGCCGACGCTCGGCGAGCACACCGATCGCGTCCTCGCCGAACTCGGCTATGACGCGGCTGCGATCGCGGCGCTTCGGCAAAGCGGTGTCATCTAGAGCAGCTGCTTCAACGCCTTGGCGTCCGCGGGCGCCGCGCTCTTCTGGTCGTTGTCGAAATAGACATAGACGTCGCAGCCCTGCCGCTTCCACGACTTGATGCGCTTCGCGCATTGCGCCAGCGTCGCCCTGGTATAGTGCCCGTGATAGCGCCCGCCCGGCCCGTGTCCGCGGACATAGACGAAATCCGCGGTGCGCTTCCAGGGCGCCGGCGCGTCGTGATGGTCGGACAGGCACAGCGAGATGTTCTCGTCCGCCAGCATTTTGAGGATGCGCGGCTGATACCAGCTCGGATGCCGGAATTCGAAGCTGTAACGCCGTTTCCGCGACAACAGCTTGAAGAAGGACGCGAGGCGGTCCGCATCCGCCTGGAATTGCGGCGGCAGCTGGAACAGGATCGGGCCGGCCTTGCCGCCGAGCCGAGAGATGCGGTCCTCCAGCAGCTCGAGGCTGTTGACGGAGCGCTCCGACAGGCGCTTCCAGTGCGTGATGAATTTCGACGCTTTCCAGGCAAAGACGAAATCGCGGCCGGTCTGCTCGCGCCAGCCTTTCACCGCGTCAGGCGTCGGCGTGCGGTAGAACACGCCGTTCAGCTCTGTCGTGTCGAACTGTCCGGCGTAGTAGCGCAGCTGCTGCTTCAGCGTTACGCCTTCTGGGAAGAACGGGCCGCGCCAGGAGTCGTAATGCCAGCCCGAAGTTCCGACCAGAACGCGCGCCATTGTTTCCGTGCCCTCCGTTGCCTTTGCCGGAGAGGAACGTCCAGGCAGCCGATACGTTGCTGGTGAACCCGCCAACGCAAGGACCGGAACCGATGTACGCGCTGTTCGAAGGCAACAAGCAGATCGGCGATCCCTTTCCGACCGAGAAGGAGGTGTGGGAAGCCGCCCTGATCGAGGGCCTCGTGACCGACGTTCCGGTCGCGGACGAGGAGGGCGGCCGGCTTCTCCCTGCCGGATATCACGTGGCGCCCGTCGAGGAGACGTTCGCACCGCGGTCGGATTGGAAGTTGCCCCGCGAGATCTCGTGAACTAGTTCGACGCCAGCGCCGTCTTGGCGACTTCCGCCATCCAGCTCGACGCCACCGGCAGGATCGCGTCATTGAAATCGTAGCGCGGGCCGTGCAGCTCGGCGCCGTCGCGCAATTCGCCGTTGCCGATCCAGACGAAGGCGCCCGGCCGCTGCTGGAGATAGTGGGCAAAATCCTCGCCGGCCATGCTGGGCGCGAGGTCGCGCCGCACCTCGGCCTGCACCTTCTCGGCGGCGATCCGCGCAAGGCCCGCTTCAGCGGGCGTGTTGATCACCACACCCACACCCCAGACGATCTCGGGCGTCACCTTGACGCCAAAGCTGGTCGCGATGCCGGCGCAGGTCCGTTCGATGCCGTCGAGGATGGTGTCCTTGACCGCCTCGCGGTGGTACCGCAGCGTGCCGCGGATGGTGACGCGTCCGGCGATCTGGTTCGGCGCGGTGCCGCCTTCGATGGTGCAGAGCGACAGCACGGCGGTGTCGAGCGGATCGACGCTGCGCGAGACCACTGATTGCAGGGCCACGATCAGATGACCGGCCGCCATCACCGGATCGCGCGTCAGATGCGGCATGCCGGCGTGGCCGGCATGGCCTTCGATGGTGATGGTGATGCGTCCGCCGGAGGCCATGACGACGCCGTCATGCACGGCGATGGTGCCGGCGGCAAGGCCCGGCCAATTGTGAAAGCCGAACACCCGTTCCATCGGAAAGCGGTCGAACAGCCCGGCCGCGACCATCGCGCGCGAGCCACCGAAACCTTCCTCGGCCGGCTGGAAGATGAAATCGACCGTGCCGCTCCAGCTGCTGTCGGCGGCGAGCAGCGCAGCGGCGCCGAGCAGCGAGGCGGTGTGCCCGTCGTGACCGCAGGCATGCATCACGCCTGATGTCCCGGAGGCGTAGGCAAGCCCGGTATCTTCGGTGATCGGCAGTGCATCCATGTCAGCGCGCAAGCCGACGCGGCTGCGCGCGTGCCCGCGCGTCAAGGTCGCGACGATGCCGTGGCCGCCGATGCCCGCCTCGAAGGGAATCCCGAGCTCGGTGAGCTTGTCCTGCACGAAAGCGGCGGTCTCCTTCTCCTGAAGCGACAGCTCCGGGTGCGCGTGAAGGTGCCGGCGCCACGCGGTCAGTTTCTGGTGCAGCTCGGGTGTCAAGGCAGCGGTCTCTCGCAAAATTTCGGTTGCCGCCACCATAGCGGATAATCCGCGGCATGCATCAAGCGCGTTGGAATGCCTTGCGTGCAGCCACGCGCCGTCTCTCCCTCGTCATTCCGGGGCGCGCCTTTTGGCGCGAACCCGGAATCCATCGTGCAAGCAACCTCTGGGGCCGATGGATTCCGGGCTCGCGACTTCGTCGCGCCCCGGAATGACGGCCAATGGGTGTCACGCCAGCTTCGCCAGCCCCGACCAGTCGAAGCTGATGCCGTGCCCGGGCCGGTCCGGAGCCTGTGCCTTGCCCTCCTGCAGCACCAGCGGGTGCTCGATATATTTGTCGAGCCCGAAGCCGTGCGCCTCCAGATAGGATCGGTTCGGGCAGGCCGCGAGCAGGTGCACGGTAATGTCGTGCGCGCCGTGGCTGGTGACGGGCAGGTTGAATGCTTCCGCCAGCCGCGCGATCTTCATGAAGGCGCTGACGCCGCCGCAATTGGTCACGTCAGGCTCGGGATAGGACACCGCGCCACTGGCGATGTAGCTCTTGAACTCCCACAGCGAGCGCAAATTCTCGCCCGCCGCGATCGGCACGCCGCCCGCTTGCAAGATGCGCGCGTGGCCGGCGACGTCGTCGGGGATGATCGGCTCCTCGAGCCACGTGAGGTCGTAGGGAACGAAGGCCCGGGCGGCGCGGATCGCCTCCTCGACCGTCCATTTCATGTTGGCGTCCACCATCAGCGGAAAGCCGTCGCCGAGGTGCTGTCGCATCGCGGAGACCTTCGCGACGTCGGATTTGAGATCGGGCCGGCCGACCTTCATCTTGATGGCGCGAAAGCCCTTGGCGAGATTGCCGTCGGTCTGCTTGAGCAGCGCCTCCACGGAGAGATCGAGGTCGATGCCGCCGGCATAGCACGGCACGCGCGCGTCGAACCCGCCGAGCAATTGGTACAGCGGCAGCTTGGCGCGCCGCGCCTTCAAATCCCACAGCGCGATGTCGAGCGCGGAGAGCGCCAGCACCACGGGCCCGCCACGGCCGCCATAATGCAGCGCCCACCAGACGTGATGCCAGATCGCCTCGGTATCGTCGGCCTCGCGTCCCTCGATCAGCGCGGGGATCTCGCGCTTGAGGATGTCGGCGACAGCGCCGCCGTTGCGGCCCACGGTGTAGGTGTAGCCGACGCCCTCGGCGCCGTCGGCATCGCGGATGCGGCAGGTGATCAGCTCGAACGCGGCGATCTCGCCATGCGTGGAGTCGGAGAGCGTGACGGGGAGGGGGATCCGGTAGAGCCCGGTCTCGATATTTGCGATGTGCGGCATGTGGCCTCCCTTTTTGTTTTTGGTTCGTAGGGTGGGTTAGCCGAGCAGATGCGCAAAGCGCATGTGCTCGGCGTAACCCACCACTTGTGCTTCCACGGAGACGAACAGTGGTGGGTTACGCCTTCGGCTAACCCACCCTACAGACGGAAACTCACCGCATCGTCGCAAGTTGCACGGCCAGCGCGCAGGCGCGGTCGTATTCGTCGAGATTGATCCACTCGTCGATCGTGTGCGCCTCGTTCTGGCCGGCGCCGAAGGTCACGGTCGGAATGCCGTGGCGGACCATCCAGTTGGCATCGAGGCCGCCATTGGCGGTGCGGACGTTCGGAGTGCCGCCGACTGCGGAGACAGCCTCGACCGCGCGCTTGATGATGGGCTGGCTGTCCTTCATGCGGAACGGATAATAGTCGGTCTCGGCCTTGAACTTGACCCTGCCGGACTTGCCCTGCGCATTCGTCACTTTCTTTGCCGCCTTTTCGAACGCGGCCTTGTAGGCCTTGGTGATCTCCTTGAAGAACTTTCCGTCATGGCTGCGGCTCTCGCCCCGGACATGCACGTAGTCGGTGACGACGTTGGTGGCATCGCCCGCGGGGCGGCCCTCGCCGCCGGTGACGGGACCGACATTGCTGGTGCCTTGCCGCTTGCCCTTCACCACTTTGCCGAACCAGCCGCCGGCCTTCACCTCGGCGAGCGCGAGCGCCATGATCATGGTCGAGGAGATGCCGCGCTCCGGCGCGACGCCGGCATGCGAGGCGCGCCCCATGATCTCGACGGTCCAGCGATCGGCGCCGACCGCGCCGATCACGACGTTGGAGGCCGAGCCGCCGTCATAGTTGAAGGCCATCACGGGCGAGCCGAGCTCGTCCAGCTTGACGTGGCGCGCGCCATAGAGCCCGCTCTCCTCGCGCACGCAGAACAACAGCGTGATCGGCGGATGGTCGAGCTTATGCTTCTCGAGCTCGGCCGCCAGCGTCACCAGCACGCCGCAGCCGCAGCGATTGTCGCCGCCGAGCGCGGTCTTGGCGGAGTTGACGATTTTGCGGCCTGATTTCTTCGGCTTGGCCCCGGCACACAGCGGCACGGTATCCATGTGGGTCATGAACATGATGCGCGGCTGGTTGTGCAGCGCGCCGCGGCCGGGCAGGTCGACGATCAGGTTGCCGGTCTCGGTCGGCACGGGAATGCGGGTGTTGGCGTCGTCGAGCCGGATCGCCTTTGCCGGCACGCCGCTCTCCTTCAGCGCGGCCATGAGCTCACGCCCGATCGCCGCCTCCTGTCCGGTCACGCCCTCGACGGCGAGGAAGCGCATGAGGCGGTCGGTGGCGGCTTTGGTATCGACGGGCATGATTATTTCCTTTGGCAGACCGGCCCGCCATCCTACGAACGCGGCGAGGTGTAAGTCAAAAAGATCAGCACGCCGAATGCCAGCATGGCAGCCATGAACAGCAGCACCGCAGGCAGGCCGGCGAGTGCCGCCACCGCGCCCGTCACCGACTGCATCAGCGCCGCGCCGAGGAAGAAGGCGAGGTTCACCGCCGCCAGCGCTTTGCCCGCCACTTGCGCATCGACGAGTTGGCGGGACATGCCGAACAGCAGCGGCTGGGCGGAGGTCGCAAGGCCGATCAGCACGAACAGGACGAGGTCGTATTGCGGCGGCATCACGGGCACGCCGAACAAAACGGACACGGGGTAACGCGGCGCCCCGAGCGCCATCAGCGCCAGCAGCAGCGCCCCGGCCATATGCGTGACCGCGACCAGCGCGCGGCGACGACCGAGCCTGCGGTCGATCATGCCGATGCACAGGGGCCCTGCGATCATCGCCAGCGTGAACGCGCCGAGCTGATTGCCGGCCTCGACCCGCGACAAGCCCTTGACGTCCATCAGCCACGGTCCGCCCCACAGGCCGCGCAGCACCAGCGAAGTTGCCAGCGACACCAGCGCGAGCGCAATCAGCCCTCGCAACGGACGTGAAAGGCCGAGCCTGAGCACCTCGATCATCTGCGACAACGGCGAGGAATCGTCCTTGTGCTCGGCCGGCTGCTGCGGCACCAGCGCGAACACGGCGAGCGCGACTGCGACGCCGCCAGCCGCGGACATCCAGAACCCGGCGCGCCAGCCGTAAGCGTCGACCACGAAGGCGAGTGGGCTCGACGATAACAGCATGCCGATATTGCCGATCGAGAGGATCGCGCCCGACCACAGGCCGAAGCGCGCCGCCGACAATTGCTTGGCCGCCAGCGTCATCGGGCACATCAGCATGCCCGACGTGGCAACGCCCAGCATGAACTGCCCGACCGCAAAGCTCGCAGCCCCCGTGGCAAAGCCCGACGCCATCGCGCCGACCACGGTCCCCGCGAGCAGGCTCAGCGAGACCGGCCGCACGCCAAACCGGTCCATCGCCGCCCCGACTGGGATCTGAGCCGCGGCAAAGGCAAAGGGATAGATCGAGGTGAGGCTCGCCAGCGCCTGCGGCTCGATATGGAAATCGGCCGCCATGAGGTCGAGGCTGACCGCCGGAATGGTGCGCAGCAAGGTGGAGAGCATGTGGCCGCAGGCGAGGGCGAGCAGCGCGAAGATCAGCGCGCGGGTGGCGTTGCCCGCGTCGTCGTTGGTGGCCATGGGCGTCCCGTCCCGAGGGGGTTTCGGGTGGGGATACATGATGGCGGGGCGGGCGCCAATGGCGGCAGCGCGCCCCCCTCATTCCGGATTGTGGCTTCAGCCGGCAATCAGCACGGCGTTTGCCGCCTGTCTGCGGGCCGACACGACGACGCGACTGATCGTATTGCCGGCCTCAGGCGGCGGTTATGAACCAGGACGGCCGCCAGACGTTGTCCTTGGGGAAACGTGGCGTCCTGCCAGGACGCGCCTTCACCTGCGGCCAGCGGCGGCAATGTCTTCATCCGAGAGTACAAGTCAAACGGCCAGCGAGGCGGCCCGCCGAGAGCGGAGGAGGAGCAATTCCTTGCTCTTGGTTCTCGCCGTGGGATTCCTTGTCTTTGGCGCCGCGGCGGGCGCTCTCTATTATACGTTGCGGCCGGACACCCTCCGCATTGCCGTTGGACCACCAGGCAGCGACGACTACAAAGTCATTCAGGCGATGGCCGATGCGTTCGGCGACGAAAGTCGGACGATCAGGCTGCTTCCGATCGAGACCAACGGAGCGGTGGAGGCTCTCGCGCTGCTTGGGGCTGGCAAGACCGACCTCGCCGTCGGCCGGGGCGACCTGGACATGCCTGCCGAGGCGCAGACCGTCGCCGTCGTGCGCAAGAACTTCGTCGTGCTGTGGGCTCCGTCTGGATCTGCGGGCAAGGGCTCGAAGAGAAAGCTCGCGCCGAGAATCAAGGAGGTCGCCGATCTCGCAGGGCGCCGCGTCGGCGTGATCGGCCGGACCCCGGTGAACGCCGCGTTGCTACGCGTCATCCTGAGCGCCTCCGGAGTCGAAGCGGACAAGGTGGTCGTGACACACGTCGGCACGGACCAGACTGAGGAGCTGGCACGCGATCTTACCATCGATGCATTCATGGCGGTCGGGCCGCTCGACAGCAAAGTCACGTCCGATGCCGTGGCTGCAACGGCGCGCCTGCGCGGCGAGCCGAAATTTCTCGCCATCGAGACGTCGGAAGCGATCGCCCTGAAGCATCCACGGTATGAATCGGAGGAAATTCCGCCCAGCGTCTTCAATGCGGATCCGGCCTGGCCGGGCGACAAGGTTGAAACGGTCAGCGTCAGCCACCTCATCGTCGCGAGAAAGTCTCTGCCTGAAACGACAGTCGCTGCCTTTTTCCGTCAGCTCTTTGCCGTTCGCCAGGCGATTGCAAGGCAGGTCCCGGGCGCTGCGCACATCACCAAGCCTGATGTCGACAAGGACACGGAGCTGCCGGTGCATCGGGGAGCGGCGGCTGTCATCGATGGAAACGAACGTACTTTCCTCGACCGATACGGCGATTACTTCTGGTTCGGGCTCCTGCTTCTCTCCGGGATCGGCTCGGCCGCTGCCTGGTTGCGTCGCTATTTGAATCGCGACGAAAGAGAGGAGACCACCGACCACCGTAAGAGAATCCTGGCCATGGTGTCCAGCGCGCGAACCGCGGGATCGAGCCAGGAGCTTCTGGTTCTGCAGCGCGAGGCCGACGCCATCATAGCTGAAACGCTCGAATGCTACGACGACGGCGCTATCGAGGAAGAAGAGCTCGCAGCATTCGGTCTGGTGCTCGGCCTGTTGAGCAACGCCATCGCGGAGAGACGAGCCGCGCTGCAGCCCGCCAACTTCGAAACCGTTCGAGGCGGGGCGAGCGCGCCGCGAGGTTGAGACGACCGGCGCTGCGACGCAATTAGTCTACAATGCCAAGGCGGGACCGAGGTCGTAGCCGGGAAGATCAACTTACGCTTGTGAGACCCGCTGTCGACGCGGTCGAAGTTCTCTGCGCCGACACGCATCCCTTGTCTATCGCGCCTCCTATCGTCGTCGTCTCGTCTATTCCGTCATTCAGTACGCGTGGTCTGATGAAGATTCGGAACAAAAGAGACGTCACCGCTCTTACCTTGGTCAGGAGACCTGCTCATGCTGTGCTCAAGGCCGCCACGGGTCATTCGCACGACGCTTGATCTTGCGAACGCAAAGCAGGTCAAGTCCGTTCGAAAGCGCCTCAAGATCTCCGATGCCGATCTGGTCAGGATCGTCGAAAAGATCGGCAACTCCCTGACGGCCATAGAGAAGGAAGTTCAGCTCGAAAAGCTCGAGCTCGTGGAGCAGAGCAGCGCCAAGGGTGGACTCACGTCCCCCGGATAGATTCGGTTACCCCATCGAAAAGGAGAACTCCGATGAACGGCCTGATTTACCTCATAGGATTAGTCGTCGTGATCGCAGCCATTCTGTCGTTCTTTGGTCTGCGTTGACCGCTCTTCCTGTGCGTTCGCGATGCGCCACCTCTTCCGGGTGAATCCGTTCGCAACTTCGCGTGCATCAAATGGATGATTTGCACCAGGTGAATACCATCATCGCCACGACCATTTGCGCGTTCTTCAAGGGACACCCCGACACGCAGATCGGGACCGAAGAGGCCAAGCTGCTGGCGAAGCAGATTGCCCAGGCGCTGGATGAGGCAGGGCTGCAGATTTCCGCTGTCGATCCGGCGAACGCGCCGCGCTAGCTTTTCGGCTGGCACCCGGTGATGTGGCCCGGCGCTGCAGCACTTCGCGCGGGCGAATGCGTCCTGGAATTGTCGTGGGCAAGGGGCGCGGCGGTGTCGCTCATGTCCTTCTGAACGATCTGTCGCCTCGACGCTTCCGATCTACCTGCTTTCCTTTTAGTCCGGATCCAGCTCCCCCAGCAGCTTCCCCGCCTCGTCCAACAGCTCTCGGATCGTCCTTCGTTCCGCGATCCGCTCCTGCGTGAAGGCGCCATGCTTCTGGGCATTGCGGTTTCCCCATGGCGCGCCCGATCCGGGCGCGCCGCCGTGCATGCGGCAGCGGAGCTTGCCGCGCACCGCCGGCGCGCGGCAGGCGAGGCCGCCGCGCGTGCTGGCGCCGCAGCGCGCGCTCGCCGACATCGCGCGCGTGTTGCGGATGCGATCGGCACTCATGCGGTGATGCCTTGCATGGCCTCGGCCCGTTCGCGCTCGCCGGCGTTGCCGGACGGCACCGGTCCCGCCTCTATCGCGGTGCCCGGCTCGGGAGCGATGAGATGCGCATGCTGCGCGACATTCCCCACGATCGCGCTGCCGCCGTCCTGTACCGACAGGTTCTGCACCGTGATCGGACGCTCGCCGTTGCCGCGGTGGCGGTTGAGGGCCTCCATTTGGGCTGCGAAGGTGCGGGCCAGCCGGGTCAATGTGCGCGAAATGCCCTCCTGCTGCGGGATGCCTTCGGCGAAGGCGAGACGGCAGGCAAAGCGCATGGTCGCGACGTGGACGGACACCATCTGCCCCGTCAGCATGGTCTCGAGAGAATTCCGCGGCGCGATGCCTTTCATCATCGAGATCATGAAGGCGAGATTGTCCTCATCGGGCTTCTGCAGGATCACGCTGGCTTTCGTCAATTGCTTGAGGATGCCATGCAGAGCGTCTTGATCGACGGCACCGAGCGCCTCGCCCATCAAGTGCTCGCCGGTCTCCGCGTCCGGATGCTGAATTGCGATCCGTTGTCCGGTGAGCTTGACCCGCGGGGTGGGCCTGCTGCCGTACCTGACGATTGGCGTCGTGCTGTTGCGTGTCATGGCTGTTGTCATGTCGATGTCTCCTTCGAGCCCACGGCATGCGCGAGCCGGCCCCTCTGGTGCGAGCCGACCCTCTCGGTTGCCGTGCGGCGATTGCGTTTTGAAATGTCGATGCTGGGCTTGTGCGCGATCGAAGCGAGGCCCACATGATCGTGGAGGCCGGGTGCTGACGCGGATCGCGATGATGGCATTATGCCCCTGTTTTGCCCGACGAGTCAAAATCGTTTCGTAACATCCGAAGCTCGCGGCCTGGCGTAAGTCCTTGTTCCGACAGGGGCCGTCTACTGTGCATGGGGTTGTTTTCGCATTTTTTGCTTGGAGGCGGCGCGCACGTGCCGTGCGGCGGAATGCGGGCGCCCGAACACGATTGCGAAATCCGGCGTGACCGCTATTCATGATCTTCACATGCGTCGCACCAACAAGCCTGCACAAGCGGCGCTGCTGATGTCTGGGGAGAGAACCAATGCAACGAACCGCCCGCCTGCTGGCCGTCATCGCCGGATTGTGCGCCGCTGCGCTGTCGACGCAGGCCTCGGCGCAGAAATATCCGGTGCGGCCGGTCAAAATCATGGTCGGCTTCAGCGCCGGTGGGCCGGTCGACGTCGTCGCGCGCATCATCGGCGATCGCCTAGGCAACAAGCTCGGGCAGCCCTTCGTGGTCGAGAACCGCGCCGGCGCCAACGGCATGATTGCAGCCGAAGGTGTCGCGCATGCGGAAGGCGACGGCTACACCATGCTCGCTTGCAACTCCTCCACCATCACGCTCAACAAGACGCTATTCAAGGATATCCGCTACGATCCGGAAAAGGACTTCGCGCCGCTCACCACCGTCGTCTCGGCGCCGCTCGTGCTCGTGGTCAATCCGGAGAATCCCAAGACGGCGAACGTCAAGACCGTCGCCGATCTCGTCGCCGCGGCAAAGTCCGCACCCGGTGCGCTGGCTTACGGCTCGGGCGGCAACGGCAATCTTGCGCATCTCGCCATGGAGCTGCTCAGCCAGAAGGCCGGCATCAAGCTGATCCACGTGCCCTATCGCGGCGGTTCGGCCGCTGAGGTCGGCATCCTCGCCCAGGAGGTGCTGGCCGTGTTCGATCCGCTCTCCGCCGTGCCGCTGGTCAAGGCCGGAAAGTTGCGCGCGCTCGCGGTGTCGTCGGCCGAGCGGCTGCCGGCGCTGCCCGATGTGCCGACCGTCGCGGAAGCCGGCTTCCCCGGCTTCGACATCTCGTTCTGGGTCGGCTTCTTCATGCCGAAGTCGACGCCGGCGCCGATCCTGGAGACGCTGCACCGGGAGATCGCCGCGGCCGCGAAGGATCCGGCGGTCGCTGAGAAGCTCGGTTCGCAGGGCGTGGTCAGCGTGCTGACCCCGGCCGAGTACGCCGCGAAGATCGCGAAGGAGACCAAGGAGCTCGCCGAGGTCGTCGCTGCCGCGGACATCAAGACGGAGTAGGGAGCGCACCTGTTTCCATCGCTATTCACCGCCGGCCAGCTGCGCCAGCCGATCGAGCAGCGGGCGTTGTCCTGCGTTGATCTTCTCCCGCGCCTCTTCGAGCGTGAACCATTCGGCACGGTCGACCTCCGGGAAGACTTGCCGTTTGCTGCTGCGCGGCGGCCATTCCATCTCGAACGTGTTGCTGTGGATGCTGTGCACGTCGATATCGAGCTCGGCGGCGAACGCGGTGACGAGCTTGCCGCCGCGCTGCTTGACCTCGCCAAGCGCGATCAGCGGCACGGACAGCTCGAATCCCAGCTCCTCGGCAAATTCCCGTCGCGCGGCGGCCTCCGCATCATCTTCGTCCGCATACTCGCCCTTGGGGATCGACCAGGCGCCGAGATCCTTGTTGCGCCAGAACGGCCCGCCGGGATGAACGAGAAGGATCTCGATCGCCCGGCGTTTGCGATAGGCGATGATCCCGGCACTCTTCGATGGCATCGCAGGTTCCGTGCAGAAGCGGTCCGCTTTGTCTCGGGAAAAAGTGGAACCGGCCGTTTTAGCGCAGGTTAGTAGCCAACGTTCGTTTGATAAAAGGGAGTGAACCATGATCCGCCTGTTGGCAACCACCGCATTAGGGCTGGTGCTGGCGAACGCCGCCTTCGCGCAATCGCCGAGCACGACCACGAAGTCTGAGCAGATGCCGCAATCCCAATCAAGTTCCACGGCGCCAGCGACGACCTCGCCATCCGGCGCGGCCGGCACGCCGCAGACCACATCGCAGCCGCAGCAATCACCGTCGACAGGAACCTCGGCACAGACGACGCAGAGCACCGCGCCGTCCTCCGGGGCTGCCAATTCCGGATCGGGCACGTCCAATGCTGCGAACAGCACGGACACCTCGCGGCCGCAGAGCGGCACGGCAAGCTCGAACACGACCGGCAACCAGCCCGCGACCCAGCAGGGCGCCAACCCGCCGCCGGCAAACACGAACCAGGCGCAGGATCGGTCCAATCCGCCGCCGGCCAATAGCAATCAGGCGCAGCAGGCGCCCGCTGCATCCGGGACCAACCAGGCTCAGCAGGCACCGACGGCGCCAACCGGCAATCAGGCGCAGGGCGAGCGGTCTGGGACCAACTCTCAGGCGGCTGCGCAGACCAACGTCAATCTGAACCGCCAGCAGGAGACGAAGATCAGCGCCTCGATCTCGCATCTGAACGTCCGGCCGCTGACCAGCGTCAATTTCTCGCTGAATGTCGGCACGGTGGTGCCGCGCGATGTGCACCTCTCGACCCTTCCGCCTGATGTCGTCGAGATCGTGCCGCAGTATCGCGGCTACAGCTTCGCGCTGGTGAAGGATGAGATCGTCGTGGTGGATCCTGCGACCTACAAGATCGTGACGGTGCTGCCGTATTCGGGGAAATCCACGGCAACGACGACGTCGACCGCCCGCGAGCGCAGCGCCAGCAAGTTCTCTGACCGCGATCGCGATGCGATCCGCAAGCATGCGAAAGCTCGTCCCGAGGGCCGGAGCGAACGGCAGACCACCGGAAGCACCGCACGCACCGAGATCCATGTCGGCGATCGCGTCCCTGATAGCGTCGAGGTCGAGGAATTTCCGAGCACGGTCTACCGTGATGCGCCCGACCTGCGGGAGTACCGCTACATCCATCGCGATACCCGGACTTATGTCATCGAGCCTCGCGAACGACGCGTGATCGAGGAGATCGATTAGTTCTTCGCCGTCGGAAGCCGCCCACCGGGCGGCTTCTCGATTTGTGCGTCAGATCGCCGAACGTTCGCGTGCCGCGATACGGATGGCGCGAGCCTTGGTGCCCTTCGCCGCGCGGGCCGCAATCATGCTCCTCGCCTTGCCACGGGCCGAGGCGCTTTTGTGGAGCAGGGATACGAACCGCTTGCGCGCGCGGTTTGTCGACAGGCGCGCCGCAAGCTGTTCGGCCTTGCGAATGATGGTCGCGACCGAGGGTGTCAGGTTCACCGGGACCCAGGCGACATCCTTGGCCTTGGAGAGGCTGCCGATGCCTTCGCACGGCGCCTCGCGCGGCAGGTCGATCCTGATCGCGAGCGCCTCCGACCGCTCGGTCCAGTCCTCAGCCTTGGTGCCGGTGATGATGCGGACATAGTCGCGCGTCTCACGGGGCAGCTCGCTCTCCTTGGCGAGCCACTTCTGAACGCGGCCGGGACCGGCATTATACGCAGCCGCGGCGAGTCCGAGATTGCCGAAATCGTCGCGAAGCTTGCGCAGGAATTTTGCCGATGCGGGCAGCGCCTTCATGGGATCGAAGGGATCGTCGAGCCCGACTTCGGCGGCCGTCCCAGGCATGAACTGCGCCACGCCCTGGGCGCCGGCCTGGCTCACCTCGTTGGACTTGAAGCGGCTCTCCTGCCAGAGCAGGCGGGCAAAGAATGGCACGGGAATGCCGCTGGCCTCGGCGGCCTCGCGAAGCGCGTGGCAAAATCGCTCGGTCGGGGAAACCGGCGCCTGTAGGGCTGGCTCGTCCGCGCGGGGCGGCTCGATCACCTGCTCATAGGCGGCACGCGCGTTGGCGAGCTCGATGGCCTGCACACTTGCGAGGAAGAGTTCGACCACCGGAACAAGTGGGGAGGCCCGATTGTTCTGAATAACGGCGCGGTCGAAAGTTGATGTTTGCCGGGACGCCGACGGATCGAGGTCGCACATCAGAATCAAGAACGCGGCGCAAGCCGCGATGACAAATCGCATTTGCGGAGACAACCTCGAACTGTGGGATGAACGGCCAGCGGTGCGCCGGCGATAAGAAGTTATTAACCGTCCGATTGCGGCAAAGCTGCGGTCTCGTCGGTTCCTTCGGTGTTACTACGGTGTTCCCAAACAGAAACGTCCCGCGGTTTCGCGGACCTCTATTTTTCGAATTGGACGAGCGATCATGATGCGATGGATGCTTGGCGCGGTGATGTCGCTGTGGCTCATCTGCCCGGTGCTCGCGGGCAATCTCGATGCAAAAGCGGTGAATGATGCCGCGCGGCCCGCAAAACAGCCGGCCACCGACAAGCTCAACGCATCGGTGGTGAAGCTTCAGGTCCTGCTCGATCGTGCGCAATTCTCGCCCGGCGAGATCGACGGCAAGCTTGGCGAGAACGCGCAGAAGGCGCTGAAGGCATTTGCCGAGCAGAACGGTATCGCATCCGAGAAGGGAATTGCGCCCGAACTCTGGGACAAGCTGACGGTAGCGAGCGAGGGAGCCATTGTCGTCGACTACAAGATCGACGAGGCCGATGTAAAAGGACCTTTCCTGAAGGAGCTGCCGGCCAGGCTCGAGCAGATGAGGTCGCTGAAGGCGCTGAGCTACACCAGCGCGATCGAGGGGCTCGCCGAGAAATTCCACATGAGCGCGGATCTGCTCAAGATGCTCAATCCGGGAAAATCCTTTGACAAGGCCGGCGAGACGATCGTCGTTGCGAATGTTTCCGCGCGAAAAGAGCTGCCTCGCATTGCACGGCTCGAGGTCGACAAGAAACAGGGGACGCTCAAAGCGTTCGACGGGAGTGGTGCTCTGCTCGCGTTCTACCCGGCTTCAATCGGTAGCCCGGATCGTCCGACGCCGAGTGGCACACTCAAGGTCACAAGCACCAACGAGAAGCCGACCTACCACTACAATCCCGAGTACAAGTTCAAGAGCGTAAAATCCAGGGAGCCGTTCGACATCAAGCCAGGCCCGAACAATCCGGTGGGATCGTACTGGATCGGGCTGTCGGCGCAGGGCTATGGCATCCACGGGACGGCGGAGCCCGACAGGGTCGGCAAGTCGGCGTCCCACGGCTGCGTCAGGCTGACCAATTGGGACGCCCGCACGCTCGGCGACAACACCAAGCGTGGTACGCCCGTCGTCTTCCTCGATGCGCCGACGGAATCTTCCTCGAAGCAGAAGGACAAGACGCCCGGCAGGCGCGCCGCGAATTAGTTCTTGCTAGTCCTTCGGGAAATCCTTGCGCATCGCCATCTCGGCGGCATCGCCCGGCGACAGCACGGTCTGATCGAAGGCCGCTTGCGGCTTCGTCATGATGTCGTAGAGCGAGATGCCCTTGATCGGCTTGCCCATGAGCTCGCGGACGCAGTCGGCGAGCGTGCCGTTGTAGACGAGATAGGGCGGACCTCGGTCCTTCTGCCTCTCGCCCTTCAGCGACGGCCACTTCTTCAATTCGGCCGGGGCGTCATAGGCGATCGGCGATCCCTCTTTGAACATGCGTCGGGTCCCGGTGGCTTGGATTGCAGGGAATCCTAGAGCCGCCGGGTAAACACGCGTTAAAGAATTAGTTCAAATCAGGCGGCAATGAAGGCGAGCAGGGTGCCGTTGGCCTTGGCCGGCGGCACACAGAGCGCAGCCCCGCTGCGCACGGCGGCGGACCCCAGCGCCTTCTCGGTCGCGGCCAGATCGCCGCTGACGAGCACCAGCGCAGCGCCGCCGCGGTCGGAAAGGCCCGCGAGCGGCACGCCGGGATAGCGTTTGGCGAGCTGGTCCAGCGTCAGATAGACGAAGTCGGCCCGATCGCCGCCGGAGGGCACCGTGACCGCGCCGTCGGCCTCGGCCGTCGGTTCGCGGTCGATCAGCCTGCCGAGATGCGCGGCGTCCTTTGCCGGCTCCGGCGTTGCGATCAGCGTCTGCCTGATCCGCTTCGCCGCATTGGCGTGCTTCATCAATTCGGGAATCCAAACCGTGTCACGCGTCTTGTGCTGGCAGGCGAAGATGCGTACCCCGCCGGGCGCTTCCGCTGTCGGCCACATGAAAGTGCGGAATTTGGCCGCCGAGACCGTGCCGTTGGGCAAGGTTACCGGACGCTCGAAATCGGTCGGGCCGATCGGCGTCAAGCCTCGTGCGCGGATCTCCTCCGCGCCTTCAGCGGAATCGACCGCGGTGAAGGCGATACGCTCGATGCCTTCGCCGCGCTTGTCGAGGAAGGCGCGCGCCGGCACATTGTGCTCGGTCGCGACGAGCACGCCGAGCAGCTCCATATAATCGGGGTCGAACATGATGGTGTAATTGCCGGTGCCCATATGCGCGCTGTGGGTGCCGCGCGGCGACACGGTGAAGCCGAGCTGGCGGTAGTTCTCGGCAGCCTTGTCGAGGTCCTGAACCATGACCACGGCGTGGTCGATACCGATGATGTTCTTGAGGGCCACTGTTCTTTCCCCGCGCATGCAAATGACTTTGGGCCGCGTCGGCGGCCGCTGGTCCTGTCTACGCCGGATAGGCGGTCAAGTCATTTTCAATTCAGTAGGAGATGCGGAATTTCATTCCGCGGATCTGTCGACGCACGGCAGCATCAGCGAGCCTGCTCGAGATAGGCGGCAAGGATCGCACGTTCCTGGCTGGTCATCTCGGTGATGTTGCCCGGTGGCATCGCGCTGGACCAGGCCGCGACCCGGCCGATCAGGCGGATGTTGCGATGGATGTGCTCGGGCGCATCGAGCAGGATGCCCTTCGGCGCGGTCACGATGCCGGCCCAGACCGGCTCGGCGGCATGGCACATGCTGCAACGGGACATCACGATCTCCTCGACCGCGGCAAGGGTCGGCTGTGTCGGCAGTGCGCCCGACTTGACCTCGCGCGGTCCTGCGGCGGAGAGGAAGAGGATCGCAATCACGCCGATTGCTGCGACGCCCCACACCCACCATGGCGATTTCCGCCCCGCGTGGCGCTCGTTGAAGAAGTGGCGGATCACGGGGCCCAGCGCCAGGATGATCGCGACGATGATCCAGTTGAAGCGCGTGGCGTAGAGCAGGGGATAGTGGTTGCTGATCATCAGCACGACCACGGGCAGCGTCAGGTAGTTGTTGTGGACCGAGCGCTCCTTGCTGGCTTTGCCGAGCCTTGGATCCGGCACCTGTCCCGCGATCAGGCTGGCCACGATCTTCTTCTGATTCGGGATGATCAGCGCGAAGACGTTGGCGACCATGATGGTACCGATGATGGCGCCGATCTGGTTGAAGGCGCCACGGCCGCTCAGCACATGGGTGAAGGCATAGGTCAGTGCGACCAGGAACAGATAGCCGCCGATGGCGAAGGGCAGCTCGCGCTGGGCAAGGCCGGTACGGCAGGCGGCTTCATAGAGCAGCCACGCCAGTGCCAGGCTCGCAAGGCTGAACAGGCCGGCCTGGAACCGCGTGAGGTGGAGGATCGATTTGTCGACCAGGAACAGATCGGCCTCGAGATAATAAACCACCACCATCAGCGCGAAGCCGGACAGCCAGGTGGTGTAAGCCTCCCATTTGAACCAGGTGAGCTCGTCCGGCATCTGGGAGGGTGCGACCAGATATTTCATGATCCGGTAGAAGCCGCCGCCATGGACCTGCCAGGCTTCGCCCTGGACGCCGTCGGGCAGGTCACTCGTTCGGTTGCCCTTGGGCCTGAGGCTGAGGTCGAGGGCGATGAAATAGAAGGAACTGCCGATCCAGGCGATCGCCGCCACCACGTGGAGCCAGCGCAGCAGCAGGCTCGCCCATTCCGATATGATGGATCCCCACATGATCATCCCGTCAATTGCGACAGCGATGCCGCAGCTTTGATGACCGCAACCCCCGCCCTTACAATGTGTCGCACCTATCCGCGGTGTTTTCCAGTACGATGGGCGCAGCTGATGCACATCGTGCGGGCATCAGGTGACGTGGGATGCGGCAGAGCTTCGACGTGTCGCGGTGGTATCGATGTTCGAGAGATTGCAGGCCGGGAGGACAATTTGAAGAGCAGAATTTTGTCCGTCGCGATATCCGCGGGGCTACTGATTGCTACCGGTGCGCAGGCCGAGCCGGTGTTGCAGGGCAAGGACGCTTATGGTGATTGGCAAGCCGACAAGCCAGGCACGGTCAGGCTGATCCGGCCGCAGGATCTGGTCAGGCCCGGCGCCACGCGCTCGGTTGCGAGCTCGTCACGCGTGGTGCCGCGCCCGGCCGAGGCTGCGCTTCAGGTGCCGGCGGGGTTCAAGATCGAGCTGTTTGCCGAAGGCCTGCGCGCGCCGCGCATCGTGCGGGTGGCGCCGAACGGCGACGTCTTTGTCGCGGAGACGCGGGCCGGCACCATTCGCGTGCTTCGTGCCGGGGAGGGCAACAAGATCGCGACCAATGAAGTGTTCGCCAGCGGACTGAGGCAGCCATTCGGCATCGCCTTCTTCCCGAACGGTGACAATCCGCAATGGGTCTATGTCGCCAACACCGACAGCGTCGTCCGCTTTCCCTATCAGGCCGGCGATCTCAAGGCGCGCGGCAAGGCCGAGACGATCGTGCCGAGCCTGCCGCATGACGGCGGCCATTCCACCCGCGACATCGTCTTCACGCCTGACAACAAGCGCATGCTGGTCTCCGTCGGCTCGCTCAGCAACGTTGCGGAAGGTTTGGGCACGCCGCCGGGCGGGATGGAGGCGTGGTCGAAAACGCAACCGCTCGGCGCGGCCTGGGCAAGTGAGACCGAACGCGCGGCGGTGCTGGCTTTCAATCCCGATGGCAAGGAGCGGAAGATCTACGCCACCGGCATCCGCAATTGCGTTGGTCTCGCAATTCAGCCGCAAACCGGTCTGCCCTGGTGCTCGACCAACGAGCGGGACGGCCTCGGTGACGATCTCGTCCCCGACTATGTGACCAGCGTGAAGGAAGGCGCATTCTACGGCTGGCCCTGGTTCTATATCGGCGCCAACGAGGACCCGCGCCATGCCGGTGCGCGGCCGGACATCAAGGACAAGGTGACGGTCCCCGACGTGCTGGTGCAGCCGCACTCGGCCTCGCTCGGCATGGCCTTCTATCAGGGCACGCAGTTTCCGCCCGAGTATCAGAGCGACGCCTTCGCGGCCGAGCATGGCTCCTGGAACCGGTCGAAGCGCACCGGCTACAAGGTGATCCGCATCCGGATCAAGGACGGCAAGCCGACGGGTGAGTACGAGGATTTCGTCACGGGTTTTGTCGTGAGCGACACGGAGGTGTGGGGCAGGCCGGTGGGAGTAGCCGTGGCGAAGGATGGATCGCTGCTGGTGTCGGAGGACGGCAACGGCACGATCTGGCGGGTGACGCACGCGCCGCAGTGACGGTGCACCCCTCCAGGGGAGGGTAAGAAAGGCGCTCGCCTGACCTACCCCCGTCTCACGCTGGCTCCACCATCCACCGGCAGCGTCACGCCCGTAATGAAGTTCGCCTCATCCGACGCCAGAAACAGCGCGGCGTTGGCGACATCCCATCCGGTGCCCATCTTCCGACGCAGCGGCACCTTGCCGTCGCGTTCGGCTTCGACCTCGGCGCGGGTCTTGTGCCATTCACGGGCGCGGGTGTCGACGGCCATCGGTGTGTTCATCAGGCCAGGCAGGATGACGTTGGCGCGGATGCCGAATTCGGCGTTCTGGTAGGCGAGCTGTTCGGTGAAGGCGATCATCGCCGACTTCGTCGCCTTGTAGGCGACATAGGGATAATTCGTGATCGCCGCCATAGAGGAGATGTTGATGATGGCGCCGCTGCCCTGCGCGCGCATGATCGGGATCACCTCTTTCGCCGCCAGAATGCAGCTCTTCAGATTGATGGCGACGACGCGGTCGAACGCTTCCTCGGTCAATTGCAGCAGCTCGGCATCGCCGCCGGACAGGCTGACGCCGACATTGTTGTGCAGCACGTCGATCCGCCCCCAGCGCGACTGCGCGTCCTTAACCATCGCCTTGATGTCGGCCGACTTCGTGACGTCGGCCTTGAAGGCCGCGGCGGTGCCATGTTTCGCGGTGATCAACGCCACCGTTTCCTCCGCCGATTCCAGATGATGATCGACGCACAAGACCTTTGCGCCCTCGCGCGCGAAGGTCAGCGCGGTGGCGCGGCCATTGCCCATGCCTTCGCCGGGGCTCTGTCCGGCCCCGACGACGATGGCGACCTTGTCCTTCAAGCGCATCTCGGTTCACTCCCTGATCCGGACTTCCCATTATTTTCGTGCAGATTAGCAATCGCCCCGACCGGAGAGAAGGGCGCGGCTTTTGCGTTCATGTCATTGACATCGCATGGATTTGCATGTTGCGCCGGCCCAACGCGCATGGCTGGCCCTCGCGGTTCAGGAACCGTTCTGAGGTCGCCGCGTTTGTTGCGGAGCCTTTCCCGCGCTAGGCTCTGTCTTGGGGCTTCCCAACCGCCAGTGGCTTGCCGATGAATCTGCTCGACCCACAAGGGCCCGTGGCTGCGGCTAACAGCACGATTCTGGTCGATTCCGTCTTCATCATGCTCGTGATCGTGGTGCCGACCATTTTCGCGATTCTCGGTTTTGCGTTCTGGTTTCGCGCCTCGAATCCAAAAGCGCGCTACCAGCCTGACTTCGTCTATTCCGGCCGCGTCGAGATGGTGGTGTGGGCGATCCCTGCGCTCACCGTCATCCTGCTCGGCGGCGTCGCCTGGATCGGCTCGCATCAACTCGATCCCGCAGCACCGGTGCCGGGGACTGGAAGCCCGGTGCGCATTCAAGCGGTCTCGCTCGACTGGAAATGGCTGTTCATCTATCCGGACCAGCGCATCGCCACCGTCAACACGCTGACGGTGCCGGCCGGCGCCGAGCTGAACTTTCAGCTGACGTCGTCGAGCGTGATGAACACGTTCTTCATCCCGCAGCTCGGCAGCATGATCTACACCATGAACGGCATGGTGACGAAGCTGAACCTGCGCGCCGACAACGAAGGCAAGCTGCAGGGGTTGTCCGCGCATTTCTCCGGCGACGGCTTTCCCGACATGATGTTCGACGTCAACGTGGTCTCGCCGCTCGCCTTTCCGGAATGGGTGGCGACCACGGCGAAGACCGATGCCGTGCTGAATGAGGACAGCTACAAGAAGCTGATGCAGCAGGGCGTCGAGAAGGGCAGGCCGACCTACCGTCTCGACGATCCCCGGCTGTTCGATCTGATCGCAACCCAGCACATTCCGCCGGGACCGGGGCCGGAACTGCTCTCCGATGCAGGCCGTCCGCACAGTGGAGGCCACGATGCTCGGTAAGCTCGATTGGTCGGCCATTCCGTTCGATCAGCCCATCCCGCTGGTCGCGGGCGCAGTGGTGCTGGTCGCGATCCTGGGCGTGCTGATCTGGGTCGTGGTGAAGGGGCATCTGCCCTATCTCTGGAGCGAATGGATCACCAGCGTCGATCACAAGCGCATCGGCGTGATGTACATCCTGCTGGCCTCGGTGATGCTGCTGCGCGGTGGCAGCGACGCCATCATGATGCGGATCCAGCAGGCCGTCGCCTACCAGTCGCAGGGCTATCTGCCGCCGGAGCACTACAACCAGATCTTCTCGGCGCACGGTACCATCATGATCTTCTTCGTGGCGATGCCGTTCGTGATCGGGCTGATGAACCTGATCGTGCCGCTGCAGCTCGGCGTGCGCGACGTCGCTTTCCCGACGCTCAACTCGGTCGGGTTCTGGCTGACCGCGACCGGTGCGCTGCTGGTCAATCTCTCGCTCGTGGTCGGCGAGTTCGCGCGCACCGGGTGGCTCGCCTTTCCGCCGCTGTCGGAGCTGTCCTATTCGCCGGGCGTCGGCGTCGACTATTACGCCTGGTCGCTGCAGATATCCGGCGTCGGCACGCTGGTGGCCGGCATCAACCTCGTCACCACGGTGCTGAAGCTACGCACCAAGGGCATGAATTACCTGCGCATGCCGATGTTCTGCTGGACCACGCTGGCCTCGAACCTCCTCATCGTTGCAGCTTTTCCGATCCTTACCGCCACGCTCGCGATGCTGCTGCTCGACCGCTACCTCGGCTTCCACTTCTTCACCAACGAGGCCGGCGGCAACGTCATGATGTTCATGAACCTGATCTGGGCCTGGGGACATCCGGAGGTCTACATCCTCGTGCTGCCGGCCTTCGGCATCTTCTCCGAGGTGGTCTCGACCTTCTCCGGCAAGGGGCTGTTCGGCTATCGCTCGATGGTGCTTGCGACCATGGCGATCTGCGTCATTTCCTTCATGGTCTGGCTGCATCATTTCTTCACGATGGGCGCGGGGCCGGACGTCAATGCCATCTTCGGCATCGCCAGCATGATCATCGCGGTGCCGACGGGCGTGAAGATCTACAATTGGCTGTTCACGATGTATGGCGGCCGCATCCGCTTCGCGACGCCCATGCTGTGGGCGGTCGGCTTCATGGTGACCTTCATCGTCGGCGGATTGACGGGCGTCCTGCTCGCGGTGCCGCCGGCCGACTTCATGCTTCACAACAGCATGTTCCTGGTGGCGCATTTCCACAACGTCATCATCGGCGGCGTGCTGTTCGGCGCCTTTGCCGGCTTCGAATACTGGTTTCCGAAGGCGTTTGGTTTTCGTCTCGACGAACGCTGGGGCAAGCTGGCGTTCTGGTTCACCTTCCTCGGCTTCTTCATCACTTTCATCCCGCTCTACATTGCCGGCATGCTCGGCATGACCCGGCGCATGCAGCATTACGACGTCGCGGCGTGGCGGCCCTGGATGATCGTTGCAGCAATTGGCATGGCCGTGCTGACGATCGGGGTGATCTGCCAGATCGTGCAACTCGTGGTCAGCATCCGCAACCGCGAGTCGCTGCGCGACCGCACCGGCGATCCCTGGGACGGCCGTTCGCTGGAATGGGCGACCTCGTCGCCGCCGCCGGTGTTCAACTTCGCCTTCAATCCCGACGTGCGCGGCGAGGACGCCTATTGGGACATGAAAGTCCATGCCCAGCAGCAATCGCTCGAACGCGACAGGCCGGAATACCAGGACATCGAGATGCCCCGGAATTCCCCGACCGGCTTCGTCTGCGCGTTCTTCGCCACCGTCATGGGCTTTGCGCTGATCTGGCATATCTGGTGGATGGTGATCCTGGGCGGGATCGGCGCGTTCGCGACCTTCGTCGTGTTCGCCTGGCGCGACCACGACGAATACGTCATTCCCGCGCAGGAGGTCGCCGCGATTGACCGCATCAATCTCGAGGAACGACGCAGCCTCGTCAGCATGGCGGGGCCGGTCTGATGGCGATGACCGCGACCGCCGGCCATGCGCATGCCGATCCCCATCACATCGGGCTCGTCATCGAGCATCCCGGACCCGCTTCGAAGCGGATCGTGACCGCCTACGGCTTCTGGGTCTTCCTGCTGTCCGACATCGTGATGTTCTCCTGCTTCTTCGCGGCCTATGCGGTGCTGTCTGGGCAGACGGCCGGCGGCCCGAAGGGCTCTGAGATCTTCGAGCAGAGGAATGTCGCGATCGAGACGGTCTGCCTGCTGTTGTCGAGTTTTACCTGCGGCATGGCCAGCATTGCCGCCGATGTGCGCAACCGGTTCTGGTTCTATCTCGGCATGGCCGTGACTTGTCTGTTGGGACTCATATTCCTGACAATCGAATTCCGCGAATTCGCCGATCTCATCGCGCGCGGCTATGGCCCGTCGCGCAGCGCGTTCCTGACCGCGTTTTTCTCGCTGGTCGGCTGCCACGGCCTGCATGTCTCGGCCGGCGTGCTGTGGCTCCTCACCATGATGGCCCAGGTGTTCGCGAAAGGCTTTCGCGCCGACGTCCTGCGCCGGATGATGTGCTTTGCGCTGTTCTGGCACGCGCTCGACATCGTCTGGGTCGGGGTGTTCTCCGTCGTCTATTTGCTTGGGAGTGCCGCATGAGCGATCAGAGCCACGCGCGGAGCGACCACGACCTCGCGCCGGGCGAGGAAGAGCAACACAGTGTCGGCACCCGTATTCTCGGCTACGTCGTCGGCCTTGTCCTGGCGCTGCTGCTCACGGCGATGTCGTTCTTCATCGCCGGCACCGATCTGGTCTGGCAGCCCTCCATCCCGGTTGCGTTGATCGTGCTGGCGATCGCGCAGATGGGGGTCCATCTGGTGTTCTTCCTGCACATCACGACCGGTCCCGACAACACCAACAACGTGCTGGCGCTGGCCTTCGGCCTGCTGGTGGTCTTCCTGGTGGTGGGCGGCACGGTCTGGATCATGGCGCATCTGAATGCGAACATGCCGCCGATGGACCAGATCATGCGGATGCAGTGATAGAGCCGCCCAAGAAAGAAGAGCCGCTTGTTGTGACAAGCGGCCCAAGTCTAGGGAGGAAACGCCCAAGCAGGGCAATCGGGCCGGAGCCGGATTGCTGCCAAGGAAACGCTCGCGCAAGCGCTTGCGTTACCTTTATGAGTGCAGCAACTCGCAAAGGAGTTCAATTCCGGATCAATACGGTCCCGGACTACTACTCACGGATGCGTGAGGGAATTATTCACTTCGGCCGACGGCAGTTATAGGCCTTGCGGAAGCCGGCCGCCTGGGCGTCGTCCTCCGAACAGAACCAGCGGTCCGGCTTGGTGGTCGCCGGGTAGCTCGGGCAACCCCGCAAATGATAGATGCCGATATTGCCGGTGACGCGTGCGCGCACCGCGAGCTTTCCCTTGATGCTGCAACTCGGCGGCATCGTCAGCTCCTCCGGGAACAGCACGGCACGAATTTCCTTGTCGCGGTCCGGGCGGCAGGCGGCGCCCAGCAGTGCGCCGTCCTTCTTGCCCGCGCGGAAGTCTTGCGGTGCAACAAAACAGCCCTTCCAGATCCCGGCGGCAGCTGACTTGGCCTCGGCCACGGCCGGCTTGACGTTCGCCTTGATCGGCTCCCGCGCAACGGCAAAGCCGAGCTTGACCAGCTGTTCGTTCAAGCTGGCCTTGTCGCCCTCGGCCGTGCAGATCGCCCGGTGCCGTTTGCCAAAACTCTTCTCCGGCCCGACATCGTCACAGCGCACGGAGCGCTTGTTGATCAGCTTCGCCAGCTGGTCGCGAGCCTCGATGCCGCAGGTCCAGGGATCGGCGTGGTCGTCGATGCAGACCTGGTCGAGCTCGGGCGCGTCGACGCCGTCGAGCCGGTAGGTAACGTCGCCAAGCTGGATGGAGTTGCCGTCGCGGACTGTCGCGGCGGCGGTCAGCGCGGAAGCCGGCTCGGAAGACGCCAGAACTCCGGACAAGGCGAAAAAGAAAACGAGCGCAAAGGCGCGGGCGGCGGCAAAGACATTTCGGAAGGACATACGGTCTCGCTATCGATTGCTCGTGCGCCTGTTCCTAGCATCCGGATGTGGCGATACCAATGGTCTGCACCCTGCGAAGTGCGACATTCCGGCCCCGCGGCTTTACTCCCCGCCCGCTCTGACCCTATCGTTCGCGGGCCTTGCGGACCGTGCAGGCCGAATCGCCCGGGAAGCGGCGAGGGCGGGAGGAAAAGGTTGCGATGAAAGACCCCGTGGACGTGCTGATCATCGGCGCCGGCGCTTCGGGCGCGGCGGTGGCGTGGTCGCTGGCCGAGACCAAGATGCACATTCTCTGCCTGGAGCAGGGCGGCTGGATGAACCCGGCGGAATATCCCAGCACCGGCCGCGACTGGGAAGCCAAGTTCTACGGCGAGTGGTCGTCGAGCCCGAATATCCGCGGCCGGCCCGAGGACTATCCGATCAACGACGACAATTCGCCGATCAAGGTCGTGAACTACAATGCGGTCGGCGGCTCCACGGTGATGTACACCGCGCACTGGCCGCGGCTGCATCCCTCCGATTTCAAGGTGCGGACGCTGGACGGCGTCGCAGACGACTGGCCGATCGACTACGACACGCTGACCCCGTTCTTCGAGGAGAACGACCGGATCATGGGCACGTCGGGCTTGTCAGGCGATCCGCTCTCGCCGCTGACGCATCCGCCGATGCCGCAACAGCCGCTCGGATTGTCCGGCGCCATCATCGGCAAGGCCATGAACAAGCTCGGCTGGCACTGGTGGCCGTCAGACACGACGGTCGCGACGATGGATTATGAGGGCCGGGCGCGATGCATCAATCTCGGCCATTGCACGCCGGCCTGCGCGCAGGGCGCGAAATCCTCCACCGACATCACCTATTGGCCGCAGGCGATTCGCGCCGGCGTCGAGCTGCGCACTCATTGCCGGGTGCGCGAGATCACCACCGACGAGAACGGTATGGCTTCGGGCGCGGTCTATTACGACAAGGACGGCATCGAGCAGTTCCAACCCGCGCATGTCGTCATCATTGCCTGCAACGGCGTCGGCACGCCGCGGCTATTGCTGAATTCAGCGTCTTCGCGCTTTCCGAACGGCCTTGCCAATTCGTCGGGCCTCGTCGGCAAGAACTTGATGTTCCATCCTTACGCGCAGATCTACGGCTATGTAAAAGAACCGACCGATAGCAACCGCGCGCCGCCGACCTGCCTGTGGAGCAAGGAGTGGTACGACACGGACCCCTCGCGTGGCTTCGTGCGCGGATATGGCGTTCAGTTCGTGCGCGGGGCAGGGCCGGTGTTCGAGGCTGTCGTCAGCGAGCAAAAGGGCATTCTGCCCTGGGGCGAAGATCATCACCGCGTCTTCCGCAAGCTGAACGGCCACCGGCTCGGATTTTCCGCGATCTGTGAGGATCTGCCGGAGGAGCATAATCGCGTCACGCTCGATCCC
Organism: Bradyrhizobium sp. CCBAU 25360; assembly: GCF_028128695.1. Classification (NCBI taxonomy): domain Bacteria; kingdom Pseudomonadati; phylum Pseudomonadota; class Alphaproteobacteria; order Hyphomicrobiales; family Nitrobacteraceae; genus Bradyrhizobium; species Bradyrhizobium sp. CCBAU 25360. The sequence continues at coordinate 117,166 of NZ_LBJA01000043.1, read as the reverse complement.
GTCCTGAAAGACAGCCACGGCATTCCCGCGCCGAAGATCGACTACACCATCAGCGAGAACAGCCGGAAGATGATGGAACATGCGCTGGCGCGTGGCCGGGAGGTTTTGGAGACCGCGGGCGCCACCGATATCTGCATCAACTCGCCGATCCCCTGGGGCGGTTGGCACCTGCTCGGCACCGCGCGGATGGGGACCGATCCCAAGAGCTCCGTGGTCAATGAATGGGGCCGCACGCACGACGTCAAGAATCTCTTCATCGTCGACGGCAGCATTTTTGTCACGTCAGGCGGCGTGAACCCGACCTCCACCATCCAAGCCCTCGCGCTCTACATCGCCGACCAGATGAAGCAGCGCCTCGCCAATTTGTTTGATTAAGGCCGCCATGTCCGCAGACAATCTCACGCGCACCCAACGCGACGACCTCCGCAGCATCGCCGCGATGATCGTTCCCGCCAGCGACGAGTACAAGGTGCCCGGCGCCGACGATCCCGCGATCCAGGCAGATATGCTCGCAACGCTTGGCCGCGATACCAAATTGGTCGCGGCCGCGCTGGATGATCTGGCGCGGCTGGCAGGAGCGCCGCTCGCCGAGCTCGATGCCGCCAGGCGCGATGCGGTGGCGCAGGAGTTTCGCAAACACGGCGGCGTCGCCGCCGCGACGCTCGTCCGCGTCGTGCTGCAATGCTACTACCGCGACGACCGCGTGCTGGGTGCGCTGGGGATCGAACTGCGGGCGCCATTCCCGAAGGGCCATGTGCTTCCGGATGGAGACTGGTCGCTGCTCGACCCGGTGAAGGCGAGGGCCGGTACGCTCAGGCGGGCGCCCTAGCCATCTGGGCAGTCCAGCCCTGCGCGCCCGGCTGGCACCTTGCGCGGCCGGGCACAGGCCACCATCTGTGTGAGCCTTCAAGGACTCTTGCCATGCTGGATTTCACCTCAGATATCGTCGATGACGCCGCGTCATCGCGAACGACGGCATCTGCGCCGGCCGATGACCGGGCGTTGCTGGACGCCTATTCCAATGCCGTGATCGATGTGACCGACCGGGTCGGCCCCGCGGTCGTGCGTGTCGAGACCGGGCCAAAAGTGCCGAACGGCCGTGAGCGCGGCGGACTCGGCTCGGGCATCGTGATCTCACCTGATGGCCTCGTCCTCACCAACAGCCACGTGGTCGGCACGTCGAAGGAGATCCGGCTGCGCGACGTCGAGGGCCATGTCGGCGAGGCCCAGGTGCTCGGCGTCGATCCCGACACCGACCTCGCGTTGCTGCGCGCCAATGGCGTGCGCGACTTACCCTATGCCGCGCTCGGCAACTCCAAGACCTTGCGCCGCGGGCAGCTCGTGATCGCGATCGGCAATCCGCTCGGCTTCGAATCGACCGTGACTGCCGGCGTGGTCTCGGCGCTCGGCCGCTCGATCCGCTCGGTCAGCGGCCGCACCATCGAGGACGTGATCCAGACCGATGCCGCGCTCAACCCCGGCAATTCCGGCGGCCCGCTGCTGTCGTCGAATGCCGAGGTGATCGGCATCAACACCGCCATCATCAACGGCGCGCAAGGCATCTGCTTCGCGGTTGCCAGCAATACCGCGCAATTCGTGCTGTCGGAGATCATCCGCCACGGCTATGTCCGCCGCGCCTATATCGGCGTCGCCGGACAGACCGCGCCGGTGCCGCGGCGGCATGCGGTGCTGGCCGGCATCGAAAACAAGATGGGCGCGCTGCTCGCGCAGATCGAGCCGGACGGTCCGGCGGCGAAGGCGGGACTGTTGCCCGGCGACGTCGTGATCAGGCTCGACGGCGTCGAGATCAACGGCGTCGACGATCTGATCCGCGTGCTCGATCGCGACCGGATCGGCCGGCGCCTCGCCTTGGACGTGCTGCGGCTCGGCCGCCTGCGGGCGATCGACATCGATCCGATCGAGCGTAAGCCGCAGCGCTAGCGTCGGCCCCTCCGGGCGAGGTATGACGGTGTCATGCCTCGTCCCCGGAAACCCGCCGCATGATGCCGGCGCATGAGACCTACGACGTCATTGTCATCGGCGCCGGTGCCGGTGGCATGACGGCGGCGGCCGTTGCCGCTGCGCAGGGCCTGCGCGTGCTGGTGATCGAGAAGACCGCGTTCGTCGGCGGCACCACCGCGTGGTCCGGCGGCATGGTCTGGATCCCCGCCAATGCTAAGATGAAGGAGGCCGGGCTCTCCGACAGCGTCGCGGATGCCGTCCAATATCTGTCGAGCACGGTGCCCGAGCCCGCCAATGCCGGCCTGCGTGCCGCCTTCCTCGCGCGCGGGCCCGAGGCGATCGCCTATCTCGAAGCCAACACGGAAGTTCGTCTCCAGCCGGTGAAGACCTGTCCGGATTGTTATCCGGAGCGGCTGGGCGCAACGTCTGGCGGCCGCGTGCTGGAGCCGGTCGGTTTCGCTGGCACGCGGCTCGGCGCCGCTTTTGCGCGATTGCGGCCACCGCTGCCGGAGTTCACCCTGTTCGGCGGGATGATGGTCAATCCTCTCGACGTTCCGCATTTGCGCAGCGTTGGAAAATCGCTGCGCTCGACCATGCGCGCGGCGCGGCTGGTCTCTCGATATGCGCTGCAGCGGCTGCGCAGCCCGCGCGGAACGTCGCTGCATCTCGGCAACGCACTTGCCGCGCAGCTCTATGCTTCGCTGCTGGCGCGGCAGGTCGAAGTTCTCTTCAGCGCCGACGTCGAAGACCTCTCGATGCAGGGCGAACGCGTCAGCGGCGTGGTGATCCGTCATGGCTCCCGCGATCGGCCCATCGCAGCGCGCCGCGGCGTGGTGCTGGCGACCGGCGGCTTTTCGCACGATTCGAGCTTGCGCAAGCGCTTCTTCCCGGCGGCGGCTGGATTTGTCTCGGCGACCAACCCCTCCAGCACCGGCGACGGACTTCGGCTCGCGGCAACGACTGGTGCCGCGCTCAATACGGACGCGACCAGCCCGGCCTATTGGGTGCCGGCCTCGCTGTTCCGCCGCGCCGACGGCAGCCGCGGCGTGTTCCCGCACCTTGTGACCGACCGCGCCAAGCCCGGTGTGATCGCCGTCAACGCAGCGGGCCGGCGTTTCGTCAACGAGGCGCTGTCCCACCACGAGTTCGTGCTCGCCATGCTCCGTCATGGCGATGGCGAGCCGGACCGGCCGTTCTATTTGATCTGCGACCGCCGGTTCCTGTGGGCTTACGGCCTCGGCCGCATCAAGCCGTTCACGCGCAGCTATCGGCGCTATGTGGCGAGCGGCGAGTTGGTCGAGGCGCCTGATATCGCGGGGCTCGCGGCGAAGATCGGCGTCCAGCCGCCGGTGCTGGCGGCGACGGTCGCGAGCTACAACGAAGGCGCGAAGGAGGGGCGCGATGGCGAATTCGGCCGCGGCAGCACCATCTACCAGCGCCATCTCGGCGATATCAGCCACAAGCCCAATCCCTGCGTTGCGCCGATCGTCCGCGCGCCGTTGTTCGCGATGCGCATCCATCCGGCTGATCTCGGCACGGCCATCGGCATGAAGGTCGATGCGCAAGCCCGTGTGCTGCGCGAGGACGGCACGCCGATCGCCGGCCTCTACGCCTGCGGCAACGACATGGGCTCGATCATGAACGGCAATTATCCGGCGCCGGGGATCACGTTAGGGCCGGCGCTGACGTTCGGGTATATTGCGGGGCGGCACCTGGCGGAGGGGGCGATGATAGCGCCGAGTGCTGCGAAGGCGGTTGTCTGAGGAGCGCACCCGCTATATCCGCGCCATTGCGAGCGTAGCGACTTGTCCGCCGAAGCCTTGGCGATGGCGGAAGCAATCCAGAATCCTTCGTGGAGGCAGTCTGGATTGCTTCGTCGCATCAGCGCAAAATTGCTGCGCAATTTTGTCGCGAGCTCCTCGCAATGACGCGTGGAGAGAGCTTGCGTCCTCACCGCTACTCCGCCGCCGCCGCAAAACGGCTGTTCTCCAGCTCCGCCTCCAGCCGCGCCGTCTCGGCCGCTGCCAGCTTGATATTGGCCTCCTTGACGTGGCCGAAGCCTCGGATCGTCTCGGGCACCCTCGCGAGCCTTGCCAGCAGCGGGATCTGCTCTGCCTTCAAACCCGCGATCCGCTGATCGATCATGCCGAGATAATCTTCAACCAGCTTCCGCTCCTTCCGGCGCTCCTCGGTGCGGCCGAACGGATCGAGCGCGCTGCCACGCAGGAATTTAAGCTTGGCGAGAACGCGGAAGGCATGGATCATCCAGCCGCCGAACTCCTGCTTCTGCAGCCGGCCTGTCGTCTTGTCGCGCTTCGCGAAGATCGGCGGCGCCAAATGGTATTTCAGGGTGAAGTCGCCGTCGAATTTTTCGGACACCTTGTTAGCAAAGCTGCCGTCGGTGTAGAGCCGCGCGACCTCGTACTCATCCTTGTAGGACATCAGCTTGAACAGGTTTTTCGCGACGGCCTCGGTCAGCTCGGTTGACGCTGGCGAAGCCGCACTCTCGGCTTGGCGCACCTTGGCAACAGCCGCGAGGTAGCGGCCGGCATAGGCTTTGTCCTGATAGCTGGTCAAGAACGCCGCGCGGGTGGCGATGATGTCGTCGAGCGACTTCACAGGCGCGGATGCACGGCTCTTGAACTGGAGCACGCTGCGCACCCGCGACATGTCGTGGGCGGCCATGCGCCCCCAGGTGAAGGCGAGCTTGTTCATCTCGATCGCGGCGCCGTTGATTTCGATGGCGCGCAGCAGTGCTTCCAGCGACAGCGGGATCGCGCCCTTCTGGAAGGCAAAGCCGAGCATGAAGGGGTTGGTCGCGATGCTGTCGCCCAACAGCGCGGCGGCAATGCCGGTGGCATCGATGATATCGAGGTTCTTGTCGCCGACGGCGTCGCGCAGCACCGTCTGCATCGTGCCCATCTCGAAGTCGAGATCGGGATTTTGCACGAAGCTCGCGGTCGGCTGCAGGTCGGCGTTGATATAGGCTTTGGTCACGCCACGTTCGGCGCGGCTGAGCGCGGTGGGGCCGGCCGAGACGATCATGTCGCAGCCGAGGATGACGTCGGCGCCGCCCGTGGTGATGCGGACCGCGGAGATATCCTCCGGCCTCCGTGCGATGCGGACATGGCTCATCACGGCACCGTTCTTTTGCGACAGGCCGGTGAAGTCGAGCGCCGAGCAGCCGCGGCCGTCGACATGGGCGGCCATGCCGAGCAGCGCGCCGATGGTGATGACGCCGGTGCCGCCGATGCCGGTGACGAGGATGTTGTAGGGCGCGTCCAGCTCGCGTGCGGGCGGCAGCGGCAGGTCGGCGAAGAGCTGGCCTGAATCGACGGCCGAAGTCTTCATGCGCTTGAGCGAACCGCCATGGACGGTCACGAAACTTGGGCAGAAACCCTCGACGCAGGAAAAGTCCTTGTTGCAGTTCGACTGGTCGATCTGGCGCTTGCGGCCGAACTCGGTCTCGAGCGGTTGCACCGAGACGCAGTTGGAGGCCTGCGAACAGTCGCCGCAGCCTTCGCAGACCAGCTCATTGATGAAGGCGCGCTTGGCGGGATCGGGATAGAGCCCGCGCTTGCGGCGGCGGCGCTTTTCCGCCGCGCAGGTCTGGTCGTAGATGATGACCGTGAGACCCTTGATGTCGCGCAGGTCGCGCTGCACGGCATCGAGTTCGCGGCGATGGTGGATGGTCGCGCCTTGCGGGAAGTAGTTTCCTTGCGGGTACTTGCCCGGATCGTCCGAGACGATCGCCAGGCGCTTGACGCCCTCGGCCCAGACCTGATGCGCGATCTGCGCGACATTGAAGGCGCCTTCGGCGGGCTGGCCGCCGGTCATCGCGACGGCGTCGTTGTAGAGGATCTTGTAGGTGATGTTGATGCCGGCGGCGGAGGCGGCGCGAAGCGCAAGCAGGCCGGAATGGGTGTAGGTGCCGTCGCCGAGATTCTGGAAGATGTGCTTCTCGCTCGTGAAGGGCGACTGGCCGATCCAGTTCACGCCCTCGGCGCCCATATGCGAGATCAGATCGGTGCGGCGGGTCGGCATGCTCAGGGCCATGCCGTGGCAGCCGATGCCGGCCATGGCGCGGCTGCCTTCGGGCACGCGCGTCGAAGTGTTGTGCGGGCAGCCCGAGCAGAAGAACGGCGTGCGCGCGAGCTTGATCTGCGTGTTGGCGGTGACCGGATTGTCGAAGGCCTCCAGCCGCGCGAGCCGCTGCTCCAGCACCGGGCTGTGATGGCCGAGCTTGCGCAGCCGTGCCACCAGCGCGCCCGCGACGATGGTCGGCGTCAGTTCGCCTTCGCTCGGCAGCAGTGGCGCGCCGCGCTCGTCGCGTTTTCCAGTGACGGTCGGGCGTCTGGACGCATCGATATTGTAGAGGATGCGCATCAGCTGGTCTTCAATGAATCCGCGCTTCTCCTCGACCACGAGCACGTCTTGCAGACCCTCGGCGAAACGCTTGGCGCCGCTCTCCTCCAGCGGCCAGGTCAGCGCGACCTTGTAGATGCGAAGGCCCAGATCCTGCGCGTCCTTGTCGGTGATGCCGAGATCAGCCAGCGCCTGGCGCAGATCGAGATAGGCCTTGCCGGTCGCGACGATGCCGAGCCGCGCCGGCTTTGAATCGAGCACGATGCGGTCGAGCTGGTTGGCGCGCGCGAAGGCCTGCACTGCGGCCATTTTCGGGCCGAACAGGCGCCGCTCCGCCTCCAGCGGCGGATCGGGCCAGCGGATGTTGAGGCCGCCGGGTGGCATCTCGAAATCGTCGGGTAGCACGATCCTGATGCGTTCAGGGTCGCTGTCGATCGACGCCGAGCTTTCCACGGTCTCGCTGATGGCCTTGAAGCCGACCCAGCAGCCGGAGAAGCGCGACAGCGCGAACCCATAGAGACCGAGATCGAGATAATCCTGCAGCGTCGCCGGATTGATTACGGGGATCAGCGCGGCCGCGAACACCTGCTCGCTCTGATGCGCCAGCGTCGAGGACTGGCAGCCATGGTCGTCGCCGGCCAGCGCGAGCACTCCGCCATTGAGTGACGTGCCGGCCGCATTGGCGTGCTTGAGCGCATCGACCGAGCGATCGACGCCGGGGCCCTTGCCGTACCAGATGCCGAACACGCCATCGACCTTGGCGCCGGGAAACAGCCCGACCTGCTGGCTGCCCCAGACCGCGGTTGCAGCCAGATCCTCGTTCAGGCCAGGGACGAAGGCGATGTCGTGCTGCTGGAGGTGCGACTTCGCGCGCCACAACGCGTGGTCGTACATGCCGAGCGGGGAGCCGCGATAGCCGGAGATGAATCCGCCGGTGTTGAGACCCTGGAGCCGGTCGCGTTCGCGCTGCAACATCGGCAAGCGAACCAGAGCCTGTGTACCGGACAGGAAGATCCGCTTCGATTCGAGCCGGTATTTGTCGTCCAGCTCGACCTGCAACAGCGTCATGTCGGGGATCCTTGTTGTCCTGGTCCGGCGAGGGATTTTGCGCCGCGGGAGATTTGCGGCCTTGCGAAGCGGAAGCTCGCAGTCAAGAGCATGGGCCGGCGAAGTCAATATCGCTGGCCGCATCCGTGGCGCTCCTGCTAGTCATGGCTTCCAGTGGAGAACATCATGGCTGCAAAGGCATTCGACACCGAGATCACAGCGACGGCCGAGGCGCTGATCGGGCCGTGGCGCCAGCCGCGTCAGATGCTGCAAGCGCAAACCTACGACGCGCACGCGTCCATTCACGACGACGCCACCGCGCAGAAGCTCGGCTTCAAGGGCGGTACCATCGAGGGCCCGACGCATTTCAGCCAGTTCGCCCCGCTCGGCGCGCAGCTGTGGGGACGCGTCTGGTTCGAGACCGGCTGCCTGTCCGCGCATTATCGCAGCGTCTGCTATGAGGGTGAGGAGGTGCAAGCTATCCTGTCGAAGCCACTGCCCGGGACGAGCCAGTGCCAGATTCAAATGGTCAAGCGCGATGGCACGGAGGTGCTGCGCGGCACGGCCTCCGTCGGCGAACCGCACGCCGCGACCGCGCTGGAGGCGCGCCTCGCCGAGCTCAAGCCGCTCGCCGATCCCGTCATCCTGCGCGACGTCAAGGTGGCACAGACCGGCAAGCGGCAGACGGTCCGCATGGCGTTTGATCAAACCATGGGCGACCTTTATCCCTTCTCGCTGCGGCAGAAGCTCGCCGTCATCACCGAAAACTCGCCGTACTATTCGGGCGTCGACAACCCCTGGGGCAGACCGATCATCCCGATGGAGATGCTGAGCGTGCTGTTCCAGTATCGCTCGAAGGACGATCCGCTGCCTGCCAAGGGGCCGGCAGTCGGCTTGTTCGCCGACCAGGAGATCAGGCTGGTGAAGGGGCCGCTCTTCGTCGACGAGGACTACGAAGTCGAGCGCGAGATCGTCGCGCTTTCCGGCAGCCGCCGCACCGAAAGCGCCTGGGCCAGGACGCGCGTGTTCGACACGGCGGGCACGATGGTGGCCACCATGCTGCTGAACATGGCGACGATGAAGGACTCCTATGCGCCGTACGAGGAAGAGTATCGGCAGCTGTATGGGGCGGGACGGTAGCGCCACTCCTGTCATTCCGGGGCGCGCGTAGCGCGAGTCCGGAATCCATCTCACCTCGCGTACTGCCGCCCAGTGGATTCCGGGCTCGACGCTTCGCGTCGCCCCGGAATGACGGCGGAGGCCGCCCATCCTCTAGGCAAATGCCCGCCGCGAAGCCGTCGCACAGGGAATATGCAGACGCCGATCGCCGACGTAACCTTCTGACCACACAACGAATTCCCTCGCGTCCGGCGCGCCATCGCAATTGTACACAATGGCACGGCGCTTGCAGAACTCCGGCAAAGAGAGTTCTCGCGAGGGGCGGGCGTCATGCTGGACTCGAGCAAGCCGACATTGGGCGTCATCAACGCAGAGCCTGAGCCGATCAAGCTCGACTGGCCGAGCACCGCGCTTCTCATCATCGACATGCAGCGCGACTTCATGGAGCCCGGCGGCTTTGGCGAGACGCTCGGCAACGACGTCAGCCAGCTCGCGCGCGCGGTGAAGCCGATCGGCGCGGTGCTGACGGCGGCGCGGGACACCGGCATGCTGGTGATCCACACCCGCGAGGGCCATCTGCCCGATCTCTCCGACGCGCCGCCGGCGAAAGTCGAGCGCGGCGCGCCGAGCCTGCGCATCGGCGATCCCGGCCCGATGGGCCGCATCCTCATCCGCGGCGAAGCGGGCCACGACATCATTCCTGAGCTCTACCCGCTCGACAGCGAGATCGTGATCGACAAGCCCGGCAAGGGCGCGTTCTACGCCACCGAGCTTGGCGACGTGCTGGAGAAATACGGCATCGAGAATCTGCTGGTGTGCGGCGTCACCACTGAAGTGTGCGTCAACACCACGGTGCGCGAAGCCAATGACCGCGGCTACCGCTGCGTCGTCATGTCGGACGGCTGCGCGTCCTACTTCCCCGAGTTTCACGAGATGGGCCTGAAGATGATCAAGGCCCAGGGCGGCATCTTCGGCTGGGTCGCAACCTCGGCCGCGGTTCTGGAGGCAATGAAGGTTTCGACCACATAGGGGTATTGTCATGAGCATATTGACGGGGACGGCCGGCAAGTCTGAGTTCAATACGTCTGAGTACAAGCCGGCACTATGGACATCGGGCGACTGGAATGCGTTTTTCGGCTTCGGCACCAACATCCTCGTCAACATGCTGGTGCTCACGGGCCTGTTGCGCTTCGTCCTGAAGATGCCTGATAGTCTGGTGTTCGGCCGCATCCTCCCCGCGCTCGGGCTGATGATGTGCCTCTCGACCTTCTACTACGCCTACCTCGCCTACCGTCTGGCGCAGAAGACCGGCCGTAACGACGTCTGCGCGTTGCCCTCGGGCGTCAGCGTGCCGCACATGTTCATCGTCACCTTCGTGATCATGCTGCCGATCACGCTGAAGACCGGCGATCCGCTCAAGGGCTGGTCCGCCGGCCTCGTCTGGGTATTCTTCCAAAGCTTCATCCTCATGATCGGCGGCTTCATCGCGCCGTTCATCCGCAAGATCACGCCGCGCGCGGCGCTGCTCGGCACGCTCGCCGGCGTCTCCGTGACCTTCATCTCGATGCGCCCGGCGCTGGAGATGTACATGACGCCGCAGATCGGTCTCGTCTGCTTCGCCATCATTTTGGTGAGCTGGTTTGGCGGCGTGAAATATCCGCGCGGTATTCCCGCCGGTCTTGTCGCGATTGCCGTCGGCATGATCATCGCATGGGGCTCGAACCTGTTCGGGCTCGGTCTCGGTGGACTAAGCGTCAAGGGTGTCGGCGATGCCTTTGCCAATTTCGGCTTCTCGGTGCCGCTCCCCGCCGTAGGCTACGTCTTTTCCGGCTTCGAATTCCTTGGCATCATCCTCGTCACCGCCATTCCGTTCGGCATCTACGACCTCGTCGAAGCCATGGACAATGTCGAGAGCGCGGAAGCCGCCGGCGACGAATATCCGACCACGCGGGTGCTCACGGCCGACGGCGTCGTCAGCCTGATCGGTTGCCTGATGGGCAATCCCTTCATCAACGCCGTCTATATCGGCCATCCCGGCTGGAAGGCGATGGGCGGCCGCATCGGTTACTCCGCCGCAACCGGCATCATGGTGATCGTGCTGGCCTGGTTCGGCATCATCTCGGTGCTGCTGGCGCTCGTGCCCGTGGTCGCGATCTCGCCGATCCTGCTCTACATCGGCATGCTCATCGGCGCGCAGGCGTTCCAGACCACGCCGGTCAAGCACGCGCCCGCGATCGTGCTGGCGCTGACGCCGCATCTGGCCGCCTGGGCCAAGCTGCAGATCGACACGATGCTCGGCTCGACCATGAATGCGGCGGCAACCGTCGGCGGCATGGCCGCCGACAAGGCGGACGCGGTGAAGGCTGCCGCGATCGCAGCGTTGCCGCAGCAGGGCGTGTTCTACCACGGGCTCGAAGTCATGGGCGGCGGCTCCATCCTCGGCGGCCTCATCCTGGGCGCGATCGGCGTCTTCATCATCGAGCGCGACTTCGAGAAGGCATCAGGCTTCGCGCTGGTCGGTGCGGTCCTGACCTATTTCGGCTTCATGCATGGCGAGGCCGTCGGCATTGGCGGTGGATTCGGTGTCACGCCCGCTGTCGCGCTGGCCTACGCTGCGATGGCCGCCGGCCTGTTCGCGGCCAGCAAGCTCGGCGCCAGCGAACACTATGCCGCACATCCGGAGATGTCGGCCGCGCCGGCGGAGTAGGTAACGGCGCGGACTTCCGTAAGGCGGCCGGCCTATGCCGGCCGCTTTTGTTTCAGGGCCGCACGGCCGGCGTTTCCATCGGCAAGCCGCGCGCCCGCGACATCAGATAAAGCTCGAGCGCGACCAGCTCGGGCGAGCCGTAATCATAGGCCTGGGCGCGGACGCCGCTCATGCAGCTGCGCAGCCGCCGCTCCAGCGATCCCAGCGTTTGCCATTCGAGGCGGTAGAGCGGATAGCCGGTCGGCTGTCCTTGCGTGATCGGCGCGCCCGCAAGGCGCTTGTCGAAATTGTCGTCGTGGCAATTGGTGCAGGCGAGGTTGAGTTGGCCCTCCCGCTGCATGAAGAGGTCGCGGCCTTGCGCCACGAAGGGCTTTGCTTGCGGATCGTCGCCGGCGGTGATCGCGACACCGCGCGATTGATGGGCAACGAAGGCGGACAGCGCCAGGAGGTCGCGGCTCTCGTAAGGCAGTGGCGACGCCTGCTGATGATTGGCGCGGCAGAGATTGATGCGCTGGTCGAGCGTGACGGGGCGACTGAGCGTCTTGTCGATGGCCGGATAGCGCGCAGCGACGCCCTTCATGCTGCTGTGCGCATCGCCATGGCAATCCGCGCAGGCTTTCTCCGCGCTGCCGGACTTCTTCGTCCAGAGCTGTTCGCCGTCGAGCACGAATAGCATGCCAGGATTGGAGGTGTCGTCATCCTGCATGGAGCGCGTGTCCGGGCCCATGAACGAGTAGCCGGACCGGCGCACATCGGGCGGGATTTCACCGGCGAGCAGGGCAGGGGCTGCGGCGAACAAGGCCGCTGCTGCTATCGCGTGCCAAACGCTCATTCGACGGTGATCGATGCCGACGCGGTTGACGCATAGCCGTTGTCGCCGATCCATTCAAACTCGAACTTGCCGCTTTCCCTGGCGACCGTGAAGAACGACAGATAAGGATTGGCCGCGATCGCCGGAAACAGATCGGCGCGAAAGATCTCGGCGCCGTTGTAACGGCAGGTGAAGCTCGTGATGATGTCGCGCGGCACCAGCTTGCCGTCCACGGTGTGGCGGAAGCCCGTCTCCATGATGTGCGAGGTCAGCGTGCGGATCTCGATGACGTCGCCGCGCTTGGCCTTCGCGGGAACGTTGATGAGCGCGGCCATCAGTTCATCTCCTCGGTGCAGGCGGCCAGCGTCACGACCACGTCGACGGCGACCTGCCAGAACGTGTCGTCGGACAGGCGCGCGATCGCAACCACCTTCTGGGTGTCTGCGAGGCGGATGCGGGTCGCGACCTGGGCGCGGCCGCAGGAGGGGCCGAGATAGAAATTGCCGATGTTCGGCTGCGGGTTCTTCTCGTTGAAGATGTGGATGCTCTTGACGTGGTCGTCAGCGGTCATCGGGCTTGCAACGCTCACCATCATCGGCACGGTGTTGCCGTTCTCGACCAGCGGCGGAATGTCGAGCTTCACCCTGCCGGTGCGAATCGGCGCTTCGCCGACGACGTTGCGGATCGCGGTATTGAGCATCGCTGGGGTCGCGTGAAGCGGACGCAGGGTGACGATCGGGATCGTGCCGGCGGCAGTGACGCCTCCGGCGAGGCTCAAGAATTGTCGTCGCGTGGTTGGCATGAACAGTCCTAGTCGCGAAGCGTTGCAAGAAAAGCCACGATGTCCTCGATCTCCGCCGCCGACAATATCGGCTTGCCGGTGAAGTTGCGCCCGACCCGCACGAAGCCGTCAATGCGATAATAGGACGGCATGATGGTCTCCGGGTTGAAGCGGGCCGCATCGACCAGCCGAAGCCGCAACTGGCTCACCGACCAGCGGTTCCCGGCGCCTGTGAGGTCAGGTGCGAGATCGCCCTGGAACCGCGTTTCCGGGAAGGGACCGGAATGGCAGAGGATGCAGGTCGTGGTGCGCGCCAGCACCAGCGCGCGGCCGCGCACGGCATCGCCTGGCGTGCCCGTGAGCGATTCCACTATGCCGTCGCCGGCTACCTTGTAGGAGGCGAGTTCGTCCGCGCGCGCAACGCTGACGAAGGCGAGACTGGCGGCGATCAGCGCCACGCCATGGAAGGAGGATTTAGCCAAAGGTGTCCGCCGTGATGGTTTGAAACCAGCGCTCGGCTTCGGTCGCCTCGCGGGCGCGCAATTCGCGCGGGGCATCGACCGGGCTCGTCGCGCCGCCTTCGACCTCGGCGAAGATGTCGCCTTTCGGCTGGTAGTTGCCGGCGAGGGAGAAGCCGTAACCGGGTGCCACGGTATTGTAGCAGACGCCTGTCAGCCGCGGCATTTCCGGCGCGCGGCCCGCGAGCAAAGGGACGATGGCAGCGGCGCAAGCCTTGCCTTGCCCGCTTGCGGCCGAGGCCGATTTGGGAATGCCGCCGCCGAGACAGGCGTCGCCGATGACGTGGATGTTCTTGACGAGCTTCGACTCGAAGGTCACGGGGTCGATCGGGCACCAGCCGGTCGCATCCGTAGCGCCCGCGATCGCGGCAATACGACCCGCGCGCTGCGGCGGGATGACGTTGGCGACATCGGGCGTGTAGTTGCCGAACTCCGTGATGATGGTTCTGGTTGCAGGATCGACCGAGGTCACGCGGCCGCCTTGCGACAGCGCGACGCGCTCGATCATGTCGCCGTAGAGCTCCTTCCACGCCTTCTCGAACAGCCGCTGCTGGGAGAAACCGTCCTTGGCGTCGAGCACCAGCACTTTTGAGCGTGGCTTGTTCGTCTTCAGATAATGCGCGATCAGGCTGGCACGCTCGTAAGGTGCGGGCGGGCAGCGCGAGGGATTGGCCGGGATTGCAATGGCGACCGTGCCGCCGTCAGCCATTGCCTCCAGCTGCCTGCGCAGCAACAGCGTTTGCGCGCCGGCCTTCCAGGCGTGCGGCATCTTCTCCGATGCGGCGTCGTCATAGCCGGGCAGAGCTTCAAAGTGGAAGTCGATGCCGGGCGAGAGCACGAGGCGGTCATAGGCAAACGTGGCGCCATCGGCGGCCGTCACGCTGCGCTTTTGCGCGTCGACGGCCGTCGCGGCCTGAGCGGCGACGGTGATGCCCTCGGCGGCGAGCCTGTCATAGCCGAACTGCTGCGCGTCGATCTCGCGCAGGCCGGCGATCACCTCGTTGCTGAAGGGGCACGACGTGAAGGTCTTGTTCGGCTCGATCAGCGTCACCTGCAAGCCCGCCTGCGCGCGCTTGAGCGCCCGCGCGCAGGCCGCGCCGCCAAAACCGCCGCCGATCACGACGATGCGGCCTGCCGATTGCGCGCGCAGGATGGAGGGGACGGCGAACGATGTAGCCGCGGCGGTGATGCCGAGAACGGCATTCCGCCGTGTCACCGGCGCATTCATGAATTTTGTCCGCAAAATGCCGCGGCGGTCGATAGGGCCGCCGCGGCTGCTCTTAGGCGAAGGTGATATTCTGGTCCCGCAGCGGCACCGAGCGGATGCGCTTGCCGGTCGCGGCGAAGTACGCATTGAGCACCGCCGGCGCGGCGACGCCGATGGTCGGCTCGCCGACACCGCCCCAGAACCCGCCGCTCGGCACCATCACCGATTCCACCTTCGGCATCTCGTTGATGCGCATCGAATTATAGGTGTCGAAGTTGGTTTGCTCGATCTTGCCGTCCTTGACGGTGCAGCCGCCGTAGAACAGCGCGGAGAGGCCATAGACGAAGGAGCCCGCGATCTGCCGCTCGACCTGCGCCGGATTGACAACGTAGCCGGGGTCGGTGGAGGCGACGATGCGATGCACCTTGATCTTGCTGCCGTCGGTCACCGAGATCTCTGCGGCGCCGGCGACATAGCTGCCATAGCCCATGACCTGGGCGATGCCGCGATAAACGCCCTGCGGCGCGGGTGTGGTCCAGCCGATCTTCTCGGCGACCGCATTGAGCACCGCCAGATGCTTGGGATGGTTGCCCATCAGCTTGCGGCGGAATTCGAGCGGGTCCTGGCCTGCGGCCTGGGCCAGCTCGTCCATGAAGCATTCCATATAGATCGCGTTGTGATTGACGTTGACGCCGCGCCAGAACCCCGGCGGGACGTGCGGATTGCGCATCGCGTGCTCGACCAGCAGGTTCGGCACCGAATAGCCGAACGCGGCTTCGCCGGATTGGGCGACGCCCTGGAAGGCGGCCGGATCCATGCCGTTCTGCAGCGCTTCGGGGCGCAGCGAGAACAGGATCGATTGCCCGGACAGGCGGTAGTGCAGCGCGACCAGATTGTTATCGGCGTCGAACGCGCCGGTCATCTTGCACTGGGTGATCGGGTGATACCGGCCGTGCGCCATGTCCTCTTCGCGCGACCACAACAGCTTGACCGGCGTGCCCGGCATCTCTTTGGCGATCATCACGGCCTGGCGGACATAGTCGGTCTGGCCGCGCCGGCCGAAACCGCCTCCTAACATCACCTTGTGCACGTCGCACTTGTCGGCCGGCAGGCCGGAAGCCTCCAGCACCGCTGCGAACGCCGCCTCGCCATTCTGCGTGCCGCACCAGACCTCGCATTTGTCCGCCGTGTAGAGCGCGGTGGCGTTCATCGGCTCCATCGTGGCGTGGTTCTGGTAGGGATAGGAGTAGACGGCCTCGACCTTCTTTGCCGCACTCGCAATCGCCGCCTTGGCGTCGCCGTTCTTGTTGCCGACATAGGCCGGCTGGTCGTTGTTGAGGCCTTCGGCCAGCCACTTCGCAATCGACTCGCTGGAGACTTTTGCGTTGTCGCCCTCGTCCCAGACGATCGGCAACGCCTCCAGCGCGGTCTTGGCGTGCCACCAGGTGTCGGCAACGACCGCGACCGCGGTATCGCCGACCTTGACGACTTTCTTGACGCCTTTCATGCTGGCGATCTTGGCTTCGTCAAAGCTCTTCAGCTTGCCGCCGAACACGGGGCAATCCTTGATCGCGGCATTCAGCATGCCCGGCAGCTTGATGTCGGCGCCGTAGATCATGGCGCCGGTGGTCTTGTCGACGGTGTCGAGCCGCTTCACGCCCTTGCCGATCAGCTTCCAGTCCTTCGGATCCTTCAGCTTGACGTCCGCCGGCGGCGTCAGCTTGGCGGCGGCTTCGGCTACCTTGCCGTAGGTCGTGGTCTTGCCCGATGGCGTATGGGTGATGACGCTGTTCGCGGCCGCGCATTCGGAGGCCGGCACCTTCCATGCGTCGGCGGCGGCCTGGATCAGCATCACGCGCGCGGTGGCGCCGCCCTTGCGGACATAGTCCTGCGAGGAGCGGATGCCGCGGCTGCCGCCGGTCGAGAAATCGCCCCAGACACGCTTGCGGGCAACGCTCTGGCCGGGTGTCGGATATTCGGTCGTGACCTTGGTCCAGTCGCATTCGAGTTCCTCGGCGACGAGCTGGGCGAGACCGGTGAGCGAGCCCTGGCCCATCTCGGAGCGGGCGATGCGGATCACGACGGTGTCGTCGGGCCTGACCACGACCCAGGCGCCGATCTCGGGCGAGCCGTCGGCCGCACGGACCACGGCGGGCCCGCCGAAGGGGAGGTCGAGGCCGATGGCAAGGCCGGCGCCGAGCGTGGCGCTGCCGATGACGAAGGCGCGGCGGTTGAGCCGCGGCGAGATATGCTTATTCATGTGGGGATTTCCTTACGCGCTTGCGATCGTGTGGATCGCTTCGCGCACCTGCTGGAAGGTGCCGCAGCGGCAGATATTGGTGATTGCCTCGTCGATATCGGCGTCGGTGGGCTTCGGCTTCTCGTTCAGCAGCGCCGCCACCGCCATGATCATGCCGCTCTGGCAATAGCCGCATTGCGGCACGTCCTGGGCGATCCAGGCCTCCTGTACCTTGTGCAGCGTATCCCCGGAGGCGAGCCCCTCGATGGTGGTGATCTTCTTGCCCTCGGCTTCGCTGACCGAGACGCCGCAGGAGCGGGTGGCGACGCCTTCGATGTGCACGGTACAGGCGCCGCATTGTGCAATGCCGCAACCATATTTGGTGCCCGTCAGGCCGGCATTCTCGCGAATCGCCCAGAGCAGCGGCGTATCCGGCTCGACGTCGAGTGTGAAGGTTTTTCCGTTGATTGTTAGGTTTGCCATCGCAGTCCCCTGATTGGCCCAATCCACCGATTGAACTCAGGGGCGCAATGTGTCCGGCAAACTGGAACTGTTCAAATCAACAGTCCGAGGGGTGAAATGCGAAGAATTACGCCTCCGAGGGAAGATTGTGGGGAGGGTGGTGTTTTGTCTCGCCCTCCATCATGGTTGATTCGGTCGACCTTCCGCGGGCGCCAATCCATGGGTCTGAGGCGACGCCCGGCTGTGAAGGCCGGTTCCATGGCCGGTCGAGGCCACGGCGACAGTTTGTCCCTTTTGCCGGGGTGCAAGACGCAGGCGCTTTGGTACACTGCGCCGACGCCAGAAGGAGTTCCATGAACGTGCCGAGTCCCAACGTACTGATGCTGTACCCGCTGTTCTCGGCAGAGTCCTTCTGGACCTTTGGCGAATCCTGCAAGGTATTGGGCGTAAAGCGCCCGGCCGCTCCTTTGGGCCTGATCACCGTTGCCGCAATGCTGCCCGAAAGCTGGACGGTCCGGCTGATCGATTGCAACACGGCGTCCTTCAACGACGAGGATCTCGCCTGGGCCGACGTCGTCTTCACCGGCGGGATGATGCCGCAGCAGGCCGACACGCTGCGTCTGATCGAGCTCTGCCGCGCGGCCGGCAAGCCGGTGGTCGTGGGCGGTCCCGATCCGACTTCAAGCCCCCACATCTATGAGCGGGCCGACTTCCGGGTGCTCGGCGAGGCCGAGAGCGTCATCGACGAATTCATTGCGGCCTGGGAGGGTGGCGCGCGGAGCGGCGTCTTCACCGCACCGAAATTCCAGGCGGACGTGACCAAGACGCCGGTGCCGCGTTTCGACTTGCTCAAGTTCGAGGACTATCTCTATCTCGGGGTGCAATATTCGCGCGGCTGTCCCTTCACCTGCGAGTTCTGCGACATCATCGAGCTCTATGGCCGCGTGCCGCGGACCAAGACGATCGAGCAGATGTTCGTCGAGCTCGAGAGGCTCTATCAGATGGGTTACCGCGGCCATCTCGACTTCGTCGACGACAATTTCATCGGCAACAAGAAGTCGCTGCGGCAGTTCCTGCCGAAACTCGCAGAATGGCAGCGTACCCACGGCTATCCTTTCGAATTGTCCACCGAGGCCTCGGTCAATCTCGCCGACGATCCCGAACTGCTGGACCTGATGGGGGCGGCCAATTTCTTCGCCATCTTCGTCGGCATCGAAAGTCCGGATCCGGCGACGCTGGTCGCGATGCGGAAGAAGCAGAACACGCGGCGCAACATCGCCGAGAGCATCCACAAGATCTACGCCGCCGGCATGCTCGTCACCGCGGGCTTCATCGTCGGCTTCGACAACGAGAAGGTCTCCATGGCGGACGCCATGATCGACTTCATCGAGGAAGCGGCGATTCCCGTCAGCATGGTCGGACTGCTCTATGCCTTGCCGAACACGCAACTGACGCGCCGCCTGGAGCGCGAAGGCCGGCTCCACGCGGGCCACGATGTGGCGCCGACCATCGGCGCCGATCAGTGCACGGCCGGGATCAATTTCGATCCGGTGCGCCCGCTGCGCGACATCCTGACGGACTACAAGCGCGTGCTGGAGCACGTCTACAGCCCGGCCGCCTATGCGGGACGGGTCGATCGCTTGATGACGCTGCTCGACCGTTCGCGGCAGCGCCACGAACTCGCGGAAGGGGATATCCGCGCCAAGCTCGGTGCGATGGAGACCGTGCATCGTGTCGTCTCCGCGCTTCCCGAAGCGCGCGGGCCGCTGTGGCAGACGTTCATGAACTGCGCCAAGCGCGACACGTCATCGGCGCGCATTGCGGTCCAGATGATCGCCGCCTATGCCCATCTCGGACCGTTCTCGCGCAAGGTCATCGCCGCCATCGATGAGCGGCTGGCGGCGCTGGACGAACAGATTCCGAGTCCAGCCGTGGCTGCAGGCGCGATCGAGGCTCGACATCTGGCCTGACATCCGGAGAGTCGATGGAACCGTCGACCCTTTGATGCTCTGCCCGGCGTGCCGTCCGGGGCGCAAACTGGCTGTCATGTGTGAGATCCCGGCTTGACAGCATGACAACCTCAAGCTGATCGTCATCAGGTCGACACCGCGCCTGCCGCGATTTCGGCGTCTGGACGTTCCGCGGGCATTTGAATTGGCCCGCAAGGCTCAGTGCTCGTCTGCCGTTGCGACCGACGTCATTGCCGGAAAAGCTTTAGCGGGGTTGGGCCATGTTCAGGAAGGTGATCCGCTGGTCGGTTGCGCTGATTGTCGTGGCGGTGCTGGTCCTCGCGTATCTGCCTTCCTTCATCGCCGATTCCATCTACAAGAACGTCGACGACATCACCGATGGTGAGATGCCCGCCACCGTCACGGCCTTTCAATCGGGGCCGGAC
Source organism: Bradyrhizobium sp. CCBAU 25360 (assembly GCF_028128695.1). Classification (NCBI taxonomy): domain Bacteria; kingdom Pseudomonadati; phylum Pseudomonadota; class Alphaproteobacteria; order Hyphomicrobiales; family Nitrobacteraceae; genus Bradyrhizobium; species Bradyrhizobium sp. CCBAU 25360. Next base: position 97,553 of record NZ_LBJA01000043.1, on the reverse strand, counting down.
GTCGTCAGTACCTTCGGTGGCAGCGGCGAGGGCTTGAACTGCAGCCTGCCGCCCTGGGCCAACATATTTTTCGACGGCGGCAGGGATTCCAACCAAAAGCGCCATCTCGTCCTGCAGCGCTTCAGGCAGGCATGCGTCTTTCACGATCTGTGCTATCGCCATGGCCTTGCGACCTATGGCTATAACCAGAACGATTGCGACCGCATTCTGCAGAACGCGGCTTTTCGACTCTGTCTCTACATACGAAACGGCAGCCAGGAGAGCAGCGCGGCGCGCTGTCAGACCGACTCCAAGATGGTTCTGGCAGGCGTGAGCCTCGGCGGATACGACGCCTATCGCGGCTGGGACCGATCGACCTATTTCGAATTCGATTCGGACCCGTCGCGGTCGAACGGATTTCTGGTCAGCCGTGTGGTGGATCATCCGTTCAAGGCGGTCGCGCCGGCGAAATACGGCAGCGACCCCGATCAGGTCATTCTCATGTTCGAGAACGTCCGGTCCAATCTTGCGGTGACCTGCATCACCTGCGCGAGTGTTCCCGTTCTCGACTGGACGACCGATCCCAACGCCGTCAGCGCCGAGTTGCGCTCGGTCGGTGTGATGCGCTTGCCGGAAGCGCTGCTCAAGCGCGAGCCCATGCTGTCCGAAACCATGCCGGTCTGGTTGCCGCCGCGCCGTCGACACGCGGCGCCGCATCTCCTCGTCGACGGAGCGGGCAAGGACCATCTGATCTGGATGAGCCGGAACAACCCGCAGGACAGCATGTCCTGCATCGTCGGCGCCGATCCGGCGCGTCTCCTCACCAATACCCTGCCGGCCCGGGATCTCTGCTCGGTCGATGCCGGCCCGTCGCTCAGCAGGGTGGAGGTCGACATGTTCGCGACCTCTCCGCTTCCGATGGAAGTGCCCGGAAGTCCGGATTTCGTCTACGCGACGTCGATCAGCACACAGAAGACAAAGGAGCAGCATCTGAGCTTCTGCTCCCGCTCTGCGTCCAGGAAGGTCGAGGACTCCGGAGGCGACGACCAGTCCAAATGCGTCACCTTCCCCGAACCGGAGGTTCGCAAGGGCGCGGCGCTCGGTGCATTTCAGAACTTTCCGCTGGTTCGCGCCGGACAGCAGATCTATTTCGCGCGGGACATCGATCAGCGGACGGATTCGCTGCTGACTGCCGCCTGGCAGCGCGCCTTCGGCAACAGCTTTTCGCCCGACGGTGCCCTGCTCGTGATCGACGTGGCGCCACCGCTCGCCGCCAAAGGGCCCCTTGCGGCCAAGCTGAAGAAGATCGTCCGGTTCAACATCGACGATCGCTTTGATCCGATGATGCCGATCACGCGCAAGGTGGACGATTTGAGATTCCTGAGCCTGGAGGCGTCGAAGTCGAGTGTACACCTTCGCACGATCGATTTCGCCAGGGACAACCCTTCCATTGGCAATGCGCGGCTGACGATGGGCAATGGTGACGTGGAGCTGGACCGCTCGTGGGCGGTGAGGCCCGTGCTGGTGCTGGAGACCAGGGAGGCGCGACCGAGGACCAAGCTGGTGTTCTCGCGTGGGGAGATAGCGGTCGAACCGGGCAGGCCCGACGTGTCCCGCGCGACGACCGAAGTGTTGACGCTGCAGACCCTGGTTTTCGAACGCGATGCGGCCGCGCCGTCGGATGCGCCATTCGTGAAATCGGCTGGCGCGGCATGCCGGATCGTCTATGAGTTCGAAGCGAACCACACCGATTGGCCGTGCTATCGCGCGTTCGACCCCGACCGTACGATGCGGGCCTCGCCGGCGACGCGGATGCAGGCTTCCCAGACGCTGGTTGGACGGTTCAGCCAAGGCGGCGGCCATGGCCTCGCATTTCCCGATCTCTGCCTGAAGTCGGAGCCGATCATCCTGACGCCGCAAGGGGGCACGTTTGTGCCCCTGAGCGAGACTGCGGGCTGGAACGGTCCGCCAAGGCTGATGCGGACGATCAAATGCGAGCCGCTCGATGCCGCGGCAATCGTGAGCCGTCCCATCGCGCAGAAGGCTCCGTGAAGGCGGGCCGGCCGATTGAGGCGCGGACGCGCGTTCGGGCTACTTCACCGCCAGCCGCAGGAAGCTCATCACGCTGCCAAGTGCGGCAAAGCCGGCGCCGAGCGCCAGCGCGACGGTTGCGCCGTCGTGGCCGGCGAGCGCGAAGCAGAGTGCCGCGAGGGCCGCCCCCGTCGTCTGTCCCGTCAGGCGCGCGGTCGCGACGATGCCCGAGGCGCTGCCGCTGCGATGCGGCGGCGCGCTTGACATCACCGCCTTCATGTTTGGCGCCTGGAAGAAGCCGAAGCCCATGCCGCAGATCACCATCCGCCAGATGATGTCGGCAATGGCGGGGTTGGCCGGAAGCGTCGCAAGCAGCGCCATGCCGAGGCCGAGCAGCACCAGGCCGATGCCGCCGAGCAGGCCGACCGCGTGGCGGTCGGACAGGCGTCCAGCGATCGGCGCCATGATGCCGACCACCAGTGGCCACGGCGTCATGAAGAAGCCGGTCTCGACCTGCGAGCGGCCGAGCACGTCCTCGAAATAGAACGGCAGCGAGACGAAGGCGAGCCCCTGCACGGCGAAGGAGCACACCGCGGTCGCGGCCGACAGCGCGAACATCGGCCGACTGAACAGGTCGATCGGCAGCATCGGCGCCGGGTGGTCGGCGTGGCGGCGCGTCAGGATGACGCCGAGCGCGAGGGCCGTGACCAACTCGATGCCCACGACGACCGGCGACAGATTATGGGCGGCACTGCCGATGCCGGTGATGAACAGGCCGAGGCAGGCCGACGCCAGCACCGCGCCGAGGAAATCAAAGCCGTGATCGGCGCGCGGCGTCTTCGGCAGCATCGCAAAGCCGATGCCGATGGCGACGAGGCCGAACGGGATGTTGACGGCGAACAGCCACGGCCATGGGCCGATGGCCAGGATGGCGGAGGCGATCGTGGGCCCGAATGTGAAGGCGGTCGCGACCACCAGCGCGTTGTGCCCAAAACCGCGGCCCAGCATCCGGCCGGGATAGACGAAGCGCACCAGCGCGGTGTTGACGCTCATGATGCCGCTGGCACCCAGCCCCTGCAGCGTGCGCGCGACCAGCAGGCTCTCCAGCGACCACGCCACCGCGCAGAGCAGCGAGGCGATGGTGAACAGGATGAGGCCGCCGAGATAAATGCGCTGGTGCCCGACGATCTCGCCGAGCGCGCCCAACGGCAGCAGCGTCGCCACCAGCGCGATCTGGTAGACATTGACCACCCAGACCGACTGCTCCGGCGAGACATGCAGATCGGCGGCAATGGCGGGCAGGGCGATGTTGGCGATGGCGGTGTCGAGCGAGGCCATCGCCAGCGCGGTGAAGATCGCGGCGATCGCCCATCGCCGCTGCGCGGCGGGGAGGCCGTCAGACGTGGTGTGGTCGGGCTCGCGCGCGGCGGCAGGTAACGTGATCGTCATTGCGTTGGCGCGTGGCTCCGGCGGCGCGGCTCAAATCGGTCATTTCGCATGTACTACGGTGGGGCCGCGTTCCACAGGCATATGCTTGCATGCTGTGTATGCGTGAAGGTGGGGCGATGCCGCCTCGCGCTGCCGTATGATCGCGCCGCTGCTGCAGAAATCAGGGGATCGCCATGCAAATCGTCGTTCTGCCCGGTGACGGCATTGGACCTGAGATCACGACCGCGACAACGGGTGTGTTGCGCGCCGCCTCCGAGCGCTTCCAGCTCAATTTGCGCCTGGAGGAGCACGCGGTCGGGCATGCGAGCCTGAAGCTATCAGGCACGACCGTGCGCCCCGAGATGCTCGACATCGTCCGCGCCGCTGACGGCCTGATCCTGGGCCCGACTGCGACGTTCGACTTCAAGGACGAGGCGCGTGGCGAGATCAATCCGTCGAGGTACTTCCGCAAGAACCTCGACCTCTACGCCAATATCAGGCCCGCGCGCACCTATGCGGGGCGGCCCGGCCGCCTCGGTGATTTCGACCTCGTCGTGGTTCGCGAGAATACCGAGGGGTTCTACGCCGACCGCAATCTGGAGCAGGGCAATGGCGAAATGCTGGTCACGCCCGACGTGGTGATCTCGCTGCGAAGGATCACACGCCTATGCTGCGAGCGCATCGCGCATGCCGCATGCCGGCTCGCCATGAAGCGGCAGAGGCACCTCACGATCGTGCACAAGGCCAATGTGCTCAAGATCGGCGACGGCATGTTTCTCGAGATCTGCCGCGCGACGGCGAAGGCCTATCCGGGACTGAGCGTCGACGACATCCTGATCGATGCCATGATGGCGCATGTGGTGCGCAGTCCCGATCGTTTCGACGTCATCGTGTCCACCAACATGTTCGGCGACATCCTGTCCGATCTTACCGCCGAACTTTCGGGGAGCCTCGGCCTCGGCGGCTCGCTCAATGTCGGTGAGCGCTACGCGATGGCGCAGGCCGCGCACGGCTCGGCGCCCGACATTGCCGGACAGGACGTCGCCAATCCCGTCTCGTTGATCCTGTCGACCGCGCTGCTGCTGGCCTGGCACGGCGAGAAGACTGGTGCGGTCCGCTATGAAGAGGCTGGGCACGCGATCGAGGCGGCGGTGGCGAAGGCGATTGGCGAGGGCAGGGCGACGCGGGACGTCGGCGGCAAGCTCGGCACGATCGCGGCGGGGGCGGCGATTGCGGAGATCCTGCAGGCGGAGTGAGCGGTGCTTGCACATTTTTCTCGGGGCCCAAGACAAAAGTCCGAAAAACAACCCCGTGCACAGTAGAAGTCCCCTTGATTGACAAGGGATTTTCGAACCGCATTGCGACGGCAGTCGCGGCTGCGATCAGGTTGACCCGTCGGGCAAAAACGCTGGCCCAGCGATCCTGAAAAAGACTTGGATGCCGGTGAACGTGCGACGCCTATCAAGGCGGGTCACTTATCGGCTTGGCAAGCGCTGACCTACGATATCGGGCCAATCGCGGTGCCGCTGCCCGGCCAGCCCGCCAAGGCTCTTGACCTCGTGATCGCCGAAAGTTTTCTGATCGGCGCCGATCAGGTGATGGACTGAAGTACGTGGGTTCACGGCAGAAGTGTCATGAACTCATAGACGACTACGGCAGCGCCGAGACAGCGCCGCCAGGGATTCACGCCGCGGAAGACCTCGTCGGCGCCCCAGACGACGAGTCCGCCCTTCACGACGATCGTCAAGCCGACGCTGACGTTGCCTGCGGAAGGCCAGATCCAAAGCAGAAGGCCCGCAACGATAACGATCCAAAGAAGAAGATTCGGCCACTGCGCGATGGTGATGGCACCTGTTTCGCGGCTCCGGAAGAACCAATCAACGAATCGCCGCACCGTCACGGAGCCGATCAGAGCGCAACTTGACCCTCTTCACGGCCCTTCCAATAAGTTATGCGGTTGGCTTTGACCCTGATCAGCACGATGCCCGGCGTATCGATGCCGTGGTCGAACCATTTGTCGAGATCGCTCGTCCAGTGCTGCTGGAAAGCCGCCTTGTCCCGGATCAGTTCGGCCGTCCCCTCGACGGCGACGTAGATCCCCTTCGAGAAGAGGCCCGCTTCCGACGAAAACCCGAGCGCGACTTTCGGATTTCGTTGGATGTCCGATACGGTGCGGGTCTGTTCATAGGCGAAGTAATAAGACGTGCCGTCGTAGGCGACATCGCCGTTGTTGCTCATGGGACGGTTGGCGATTTCGCCGTTCTCGGTGTGGGTCGAAAGAATGGCGATGTCGATGTCGGCCATTTCCTTCGCGATCTCGGCGAGCGATGTCTTGGACATGAACTTTCCTCCAGTGGGGCTGGAGCAACGGCGGGATGCAGGCCGTGTTCCCTGATGAATAGAGCGGGGGTCCATGCCCACCGGCCATTACTTCGCTGATGCAGGCTTGGCGGGTTTGAAGGAAAGGGCCGTCAGCGGGTCTGATTGACGCACTCTTTCTACCTCGAAATAAAACCGCCCCCGACATCAGCCGGGGGCGGTTTGGATGAGATCGTATCAGTGGCCGGTGCCGGGCTTGGTGGTCTTCGGGGGCTTGCCGTCTTCCATGCGGCCCTCATTGCGAAGATCGCGTCCCTCTTGAGCCTTGCGCTGGCTCTCGGGACCCTTGCCGTGCTCGTTCATCTCTTCCTTGATGTAACCGGCGCCTTCCTTGATCTTGCCTTCAACGCTCATGATTTTCTCCTTCGATATAGGAGATAAACGCGTTGGCGGACTCGGCGTTCCGGCATCAGAACGGCGCAGATTTGCGGGGAACCGAGTTGTGCCTTCCCGAGCGTCTAACGCGCAGAATGGCAGAGCATTTGCGAAACTCATCGTGCTGAGTGCTGAACGGTCGTCGATGGGCTTCGCTGCGCGTTCATGGCGTGGCTCGGACTTTCCGAGCTGTGGCGGTGGTGCACGACAGGCGCGCTGCTCACTTATTCCCGCGGTATGGATCACGTCACCAGATGGCAGCTCATCACATGCGAGAGCCATTTCGTTTCGCTCTTCATCATCTACGGAGTGGTTGCTGCCACGGGAGTGACGATTTGCACCATGCAGTGCCTGTTGATCCGCAGGTGGGGGTTGAAGAAGCTGGCGGCGGGTCAGTGATCGTGCGCGCGCCTCTCGCGAGCACGATTGACCGCATTTGAAGGCCAGGAAGATGCTCGGCGCGCTATCGCCGACATTGTTCCGGCGCGAGGTCGCGGCAAGACGGCTGGTAAGAAGCCAGCGGGCCAAGTGACGTGGAGATCAACGCTCGTTGTGGAAAACCGTCACTCGAATACAAGCCCTAACGCCAACCAGGTCGCAAGAGACAAGCAGACGCCAATTCCCAAATAGGGCAATGCAAGGCGCATCGGTCACTCCTCAGCTCCGAGACGCTGCGAAAACGCCGTCAGCTTCGCATGTTCGCCGTGCCCTGCCCATATTCCATACGATGTACGAGCTTTGGTTCACCGTGGACGGCAACGTACCCGACTGCACAATGAAGACGATGCGCCTGATTTGACGTCCCCTTTGCCGTACCAGGCTGATTTAATTTGACTTCGCATTTGGTTCAAAATATATAATTTATTTAATTATTTAATTGTGGGTATGGTGCCATGCCGAACTGCGAAACAGGCGGAGCAATCGCGCCGTTCTAGCTGTTATCTAAAGAGGCGTGATCGATGCGCCGACCGATTGATACTGCACCCAGGGACGGAGACGACATCTGGGTGGAAGATGCGACCGGGGTTGTTGACGTCGCTCGCTGGTCGCCTCAAGCAGGCAAATGGGTCTCCAAAGACGGCGCTCCAATCAACGCCGAGCCGACCCATTGGTCTCCCGAAACTGAGGACATTGACCCAGAGGGCGGGCCATTGGGCATTCCGCTCGCAGCGGCTGTCATTTTGCTTCCCGCGATCCTGATTGGAGCGGCCTTACTGGGTGTGTTCGACACTTTCGGCGCACGAGCAATTCCGGAAACGACGCAAATCGGCGGCGAGAGTGCCCTCAGCTTCGAGCAACGGCCGGAGATAGGGGCGGGGTCGCAGGCGCTCCTTCAGCGCGAAGCGGGCGGAGCCCTGACGTACACGGTGCCGGCAGGCATGGTGCAGCCTGAGCCATGGCCGGATCGAGATGCTTTGCAAGCTAATGCGCGCGCCAGTGAACTGGACGGGGCGCGCAGGGAACTTGACGAGGCGGTCCAGCACGCGCACGCGGCAAAAATTGCGGCGGACGAGTTGCGGCAGTCGCTGCAACAGGAGCAAGCGCGCAACGCTGCGCTTGCGAACGAAGTCGCCGAATTTCGCCGCGAGATCGATGCCCGCGACGCAGGATCGCGGAAGGCGGAGGATGTGGCCGCGCAGCAGAGAGAGGCGGCGCAGCGGGAGATCGCAGAACTAGAGCAGTCCCTGCAGCGCGAGCGGGAAAATAGCGCCGTCCGCGCAAGGCAGGTGAACGCCGCACAGGCAGCAGCGGCGAGCGCTGAGCAGGAACGCCACGAGGCGCAGTCGCGCGCCGCCGCGCTCGCGAGCGAACTTGCCGGAATGCCTCGCCGCTTGCCTATGACGGAAGCTGCGACCGCGGAGCAAAGCCAGGCGGCGGGGCTGGAGATTGCGGAACTGCGGCAGTCCCTGCAGCAAGAGCAGGAAAAGAACGCCGTTCTCGTCACGGAAGCCAAAGCAGCACAGGCAGCAGCTGCCGATGCCGATCAACAACGCCGCGCTCTGGAAAAGGCTCAGGCGCACGCCGCTGCGCTGGAGAGCGAACTTGCCGAAGTGCGCCGGGAGATCGAAGCACGCAACGTGCAACTGCGCGAGGCCGAAAATGCGACCTGGCAGCAGGGCCAGGCAGCGAAACAAGAGATCAGCGAACTGCGACAGTCGCTGAAACAGGAGCTGAGCAAAACCGAGGCCAGGGAGAGAGAACTTGCACCGGGGTGGCGCTCGACCCATGAGCGCGTCCTCGCCGAGCAAGCAAATGACGCCCCGGTCTTGCCGGCGACGCGGAGCGTGGAAGTGGCGGAGCCACCGACCGCTGCCGCCCAGAACGAGGCGGAGGCCCGTTTGATCCCGCGTGCCAGGGCGCTCCTCGATCAGGGGAATATCGGTGCAGCACGCATTGTACTCGAGCTCGCGGCTGAGAGGGACGTTGCGCAGGCAAGTTTCATGCTCGCCGAGACCTACGATCCGGCGGTTCTATCCGCCTGGGGTACTTATGGAACTCGCGGCGAAGCGGCCAAGGCGCGCGAGCTCTACGCGAAGGCACACAGGGCCGGTATTCGCGAAGCGAAGGAACGGCTGGATGCCTTGCGACCCTGAGAATGGGCTTCTTGCAGTCCGAGAGACGAAAGCTTGCGGTGGCTGAGCCGGAAGGGAACGACATGAAGAAGGCGCCAAAGTTACGCTCATTGCTCCTGCTCACTTGGTTGGTGCCGGTCGCTATGATGCTTCAAACGGCCTGCCTGGATGCGCAAACGGCGAAAAATGCCAAGGCCGATGCACAGCTCGACCGACGGCCGCTTCCGAAAGAGAACGAAAAGGACCGGATGAACGCCTGGACGGTCGGGCTCGCCGGGGGCCTGCTCGAGGGCGCGCCGATCCGCCTCGCCGCAGAAATGGCTCGCGTCGTCGACGACGGAGCAGACCTGCATCTCCTGCCGATCGTCACCCGCGGGGCCACCGACAATCTGAATGCGCTGCTCTATTTGCGCGGCGTCGATACTGCCATCATCAATTCCGACGCGCTCGAGGAGTATAAGATTCAGGCACCGCAGATCCGAAGCCGCATCACCTATCTGCTCAATCTCTTCCCATCCGAGCTGCACATTTTTGTGCGGCCTGAAATCACAAGCCTGCAGGATCTTGTCGGCAAGAAGGTGAACTTCAACACCCTGGGCACCGCGGCCGCCTATTCAGGACCACTGATCTTCAGCCGTCTCGGGATCGATGTCGAAAAGACATTCATCCCGCATCAGGTTGCCCTGGAACAGATGCGCAAAGGCGAAATGTCGGCCGTGGTGTTCATCACGTCGAAACCCGTCGACGCCTTCGTAAAGGGCCGTTGGGAGGCTGGATTCAAGTTCCTCCCGATCCGTTACGACAAGAAGTTCGAGGACTATTATCTGCCCGCGACCTTGGACGCCAATGAGTATCCAAATCTGATCAAGCAGGGTGAGCGGGTCTCGACCATCGCGGTCCCGACAGCGCTTGTCGCTTTCAACTGGCCGCTCGGCTCCAATCGCTACCAACGCGTGGCTCGCCTTGTCGAGTACCTGTTCTCGCGCATCGACCGCCTGCAGGCACCAGGCTTCGATCCGAAATGGCAGTCGATCAATCTTGCGGCATCGGTCCCGGGTCTCACCCGCTTCCAAGCCGCGCAGGAATGGCTGGATCGCAAAGCGCGTAGCGTACAGGCGAGGCCATGAAGACTGCCGCTCCTCCGCTCGCTGTCGCCTTCAACGTCGCCTGCGGTATCGCCTACGCGCAAAGTACGAGCGATCCCATGGAAACACTTAGGGCTTGTTCGGCGATGGAGGGACAAGCCCGGCTGGAATGTCTGCAAGACTTGTCGCGCAAGATTCCACCGTCCAGTCGGGGCAGCCGGGATGCTGGCTGGATCGTCAGCGAGACGACTTCGCCAGTCGATTATCTGCCGGTCGTCACCGCCACCGCCACTTCTGTCGGCAACTCGGATGGCGCCGCGATGCAGCTCGCAATCCACTGCCGCAGAGGCCGCACGGAAGTCATAGTCGCCGGACCGGCGCTGTCACGCAGCGCTAACGAATACGTCATCTCCTTTCGGCTGAATGCGGATACGCCAATGCAACTCGCAGCAGCGTCGCCGTCATTCGGATCCGGCGTCGCTTTCGGGGGCGACGTCGTAAAGTTGTTGAGCTCACTACCCGACGACGGCCACATCGTCGTGAGCCTTTTCACCCGCACTGGCCCGGTGCAAGGCGGACAATTCCTGCTCAGCGGATTCGAGAACGTGCGCAAGAAAATGGCGGCTGCATGCAAATGGCCACATGCCATCGCCAGACCGGGTAGGTGATGGTCAGGAAATGGGAGACACGAGATGATCAATCCAAAGTTGGCGATGGCACTCATCGGAGGCTTGACGATACTGCTTCTGGTCGGACCAGGCGCGCAGGCGCAGCAGGACAACCAGTGGATCCCGCAGGCGCGCGAGAAGAGCCAAGCGAGCAACGCGAAGCATCCGGGTGGACAGAAGCAGGTGAGCAAGCCGCGGCAGAACCACGCGATCAGGCAGGATCCTCCGAACAGCACGAAGATGGCTCAGGCTACAAAAACCGAGAGCGCGAAAAAGTCGCACCGGCTGGTGCTGCAGGTTAATTCCAACGACCCTGCGATGATGAACCTCACGCTCAACAATGCGAGCAACGTCGCGCAGTACTATCGCGATCTCGGTGAACCGGTGTCGATCGAGGTCGTCACCTTTGGTCCTGGCCTTCACATGCTGCGCGACGACACCTCGCCGGTAAAGCCGCGCATCGAGGTGCTCGCGATGAGCTATCCCGAAATCTCGTTTAAGGCTTGCGGCAACACGCAGGAAAACATGCGCAAGGCGGAGAACAGGGACATAACCCTGATTCCACAGGCCACGATCGTCAAATCCGGCGTCGTCCGCGTCATGGAGCTGCAAGAGCAGGGCTGGAGCTACGTCAAGCCGTGAGGTCCGGCGGCAAACCGGACGTGGCGTGCGTTCGCGGGCCGTGGATTCAGGAGGCCAACCCTAGAACTGATACCGCCGCAGCCCGCCATCCACCGGGATCACCGTGCCCGTGATGTAGCGCGCCACAGGTGAGGCCAGAAATACTGCCAGTGCCGCCAGATCTTCCGGCTCGCCCCAATAGCCGACCGGAATCTCTTCCTCCGCAAAGCGCTCGCGATAATCAGGCGCGTAGTTGCGGCGGATCTGCTCGCTCATGATGCGGCCGGGCGGGATGCAGTTGATGGTGATGCCGTGCTTGCCGATCTCGCGCGACAGGCCCTTGGCCCAGGCGTGCACGGCGGCCTTGGCGGCGAACGCCGCGTTGAGGCCTTCCGGCTCGGACTTGCCGGTGATGTTGACGATGCGGCCCCATTTGCGTTCGATCATCTGCGGCAGCAACGCATGCGCGATGCGGCGGTAGCTGGTGAAATTCAGCGCGATCGCCTCGTCCCATTTGCTGTCGGGGGCATCGACCGGCAGCGGCCGGCTGCCGCCGGCATTGTTGATGAGGATGTCGACATGGCCGAGCTCCTTCACCGCAAAGGCCGCGATCCGCTCCGCCGCGTCCTTGGCCATGACGTCCTGTTCGAGCGGCGTGATCAGCCCGGAGCCTTCCTCCTTCACCAGCTCGGCGAGAAGATCGGTGCGCCGCGCCACGCCGACGACGCGCACGCCCTCGGCGGCGAGGCCCTTGGCGATCGCGCGGCCGATGCCGATGCTCGCGCCGGTGACGACAGCGGTTTTCGATTTGAGCCCGAGGTCCATGGTGACACGCTCTCTTGTTTGGTTCTTGCTTATTGCTGTGCGTTTCCTGTCCGTCCCGCGCGCCTTGCGAATTGCCTGAGCGGGACGAGCAGTGGTAACCAAGAGCGACGTTGAAGGAAACACGAAAAAGGAAAAGGCGTTGAGACGATGGTCTGGGATCCGCAGCAATACTTAAAATTCTCCGGCCACCGGCTCCGGCCCGCCGTTGACCTCTTGATGCGGATTCCGGATTTTGGCCCCCGCGAGATTGCCGATCTCGGCGCCGGCGCCGGCAACGTGACAAAACTCATCAAGGAGCGCTGGCCGGAGGCGAGCGTGACCGGCGTCGAGGGCTCCGCCGAGATGGTTGCCGCCGGCCGCAAGGCTGCACCCGATGTGGAATGGTCCCACGAGGACCTCGGCCATTGGCGCCCCGCCGGGCAGTACGACTTGATCTATTCCAATGCCGCACTGCACTGGCTGCCCAATCATGCGGCGCTGTTTCCATCGGTCATGGAGAAGGTGAGGCCTGGCGGCATGCTCGCGGTGCAGATGCCGCGCAACTTTCTGGCGCCGTCGCATGTGCTGATCGGCGAGACGGCGCTTGATGGTCCGTGGCGGTCCAAGGTCGAGCATCTCGTGACGCCGCCGCCGGTCGAGGGCCCGGCATTCTATCACGATCTTCTTGCGCCGATGTCGGCCAACATCGACATCTGGGAGACCGAATATCTGCAAGTGCTGGAAGGCGAGAACCCCGTCAAGGAATGGACCAAGGGGACTTGGCTGACGCGCTATCTCGACGTGCTCGCAGGCGAGGAGAAGATCGCATTCGAAGCCGCCTATGGCGCGCGGGTTGCGAGGGCCTATCCGAAGAATGCGGCGGGGCAGACCCTGTTCCCGTTCCGCCGTCTCTTCATGGTCGCCCAGCGCAAGAGCTAATGCACTGCCGCAATGCGACATAAGCGCTCGTTCCCCTGGATGGAAGCAGGTGCCGGGTTGCGTAGACAGCGCTCGTCAAGATAGCTTGGCTGCGGCAAATTGGGCTTAGGTCTAGTTGTTCGGCCTGCGGATTGCTGCCACTACTCAAACCGGAAAACAAAAAAAGCACCCGGTTTGTCGAGGTTGTTGGGAGGTCTTCATGCGCAAACTGCTTCTCGCGGTCGCGGCGGCCGCGCTCGTTTTGGCCCCCGTTGTTGCGCAGGCCCAAACTCCGATCGTCATCAAGTTCAGCCACGTCGTCGCCAACGACACGCCGAAGGGGAAGGGCGCGCTGAAGTTCAAGGAGCTCGCCGAGAACTACACCGACGGCAAGGTCAAGGTCGAAGTCTACCCGAACTCCACACTCTATAAGGACAAAGAGGAGATCGAGGCGCTGCAGCTCGGCTCGGTGCACATGCTTGCCCCTTCGACCGCCAAATTCGCGCCCCTTGGTATCAAGGAGTTCGAGGCGCTCGATCTGCCCTGGCTATTCAAGGACGATCAAACCTATTCCAGCGCGATCAAGGGCACCATCGGCAAGTGGCTATTCCAGAAGCTCGAGACCAAGGGCATTACCGGCCTCGCTTACTGGGACAACGGCTTCCACATGGTCTCCTCGAATCGTCCGCTGATAAAGCCGACGGATTTCCAGGGCCTCAAGTTCCGCATCTCGGGATCCAAGGTCGCCGACCAGTATTTCCGCCTGGTCGGCACCATCCCTCAGATCATGGCGTTCTCCGAGGTCTACCAGGCTTTGCAGACCGGCGTGGTCGACGGCTGCGAGAACACCGCGTCCAACTACTTGACGCAGAAGTTCTACGAGGTGCAGAAAGACATCACCGTTTCCTATCACGCGCATCTGCAATATGCGGTCATCGTCAATTCGAAGTTCTGGTCGGGCCTGCCGCCCGATATCCGCACCCAACTCGACAAGGCGATGGCGGAGGCATCCGACTACACCAACTCGATCGCGCGCCAGGAGAACGAGGACGCGCTGGCCGAGATCAAGAAGACAGGCAAGACCAATCTGCATTACCTGACCGATGCCGATCGCAAGGCGTGGCAGGACGCGATGCAGCCGACTTATAAATGGGCAAAGGGCCGGGTCGGGCAGGAAGTGCTCGATCTCGTCGCCAAGGAACTCGACGTCAAGATGAACTGACGGCCGCGCCCTGACAAGAACAATAGCAACGGTCGGGGGTGATCGCACTCCCGGCCGTTTCGCTCTTGAATGGACGAGCCAATGCTGGGGGGACGAAGTTGCTGCGTGTGCTGAATCGTGTGCTCGATCATCTCGAAGAATGGCTGATCGCGACGATGATCGCGGCTGCGACGTCGCTCATCTTCGTCGCCGTGCTGCACCGCTACGGCGCCGGCCTGTCGATCGACATCGCCAAATGGGCGGAAGCCCGTAACCTGACCTTCCTCGCCGTCCCGGCGCGCGCTGCATTCGTCTGGCTTGCCGCGCTTGATTTGTCCTGGGCGCAGGAACTCTGCATCTACATGTTCATCTGGATGGCGAAGTTCGGTGCCGCCTACGGCGTGCGGACCGGCATCCATGTCGGCGTCGACGTGCTGGTCAACATCCTGCCCGGCGGATCGCGCCGTCGCGTCATCACCTTCGGTCTGTTGTGCGGCGCTCTCTTCACCGCCATCGTCGCCTATTTCGGCGCCGCGTTCGTGGGGCAGATGTGGCAGACCGGCCAGCAATCCAACGATTTGGAAGCACCGATGTGGATGGTGTATCTCACCATCCCGCTCGGCTCCGGCTTGATGTGCTTCCGCTTCCTGCAGGTAGCCTGGTCGTTCCATCGCACCGGCGAGCTGCCGCATCACGACATGGCGGGTGTCGAGGGCGTCGAGGCGGATCCGGTGCATCCGGCGCCGGTCACGCATAGTCAGGTCGTCCGCGACGAGCGCAGCCCGCTCGGCTGGATCCTGATGCTGCTGCCGGTCCTGATCGTCGCGCTGTGCTTCGCGCATGCGGGCCATGTCATCACGCTGCCGCAGGGCTTGCGCGTCCTCATCGTGTTCGCGCTTCTGCTCTCCTTGATGCTGACGGGTATGCCGATCTCGATCGCGCTCGGTCTCACCGTGCTCAGCTTCATGTTCACCTTGACCGACGTGCGCACGGAATCGGTAGCGCTGAAGCTGTTCACCGGCATCGAGAACTTCGAGATCATGGCGATCCCGTTCTTCATCCTCGCCGGCAACTTCCTGACCCATGGCGGGGTGGCGCGGCGGATGATCACCTTCGCGACCTCGCTGGTCGGCCATTGGTACGGCGGTCTCGCGCTGTCGGGGGTGGTCGCCTGCGCGCTGTTTGCCGCCATTTCCGGCTCGTCGCCGGCGACCGTGGTGGCGATCGGCTCGGTGATCCTGCCGGCGATGGTCGCGCAAGGCTTCCCGAAGCGGTTCGGCGCGGGCGTGATCACGACGTCGGGCTCGCTTGGAATTCTCATTCCGCCGTCGATCCCCATGGTTCTCTACGCCGTCTCCACCAACAGCTCGGTCGGCAAGCTCTTCATCGCCGGCATCGTGCCGGGATTGGTCCTGGCCTCGCTTCTCGGCGCCACGACGTTCTATCGGGCCTGGCGCAACGACTATCCGCGGATGCCGAAGGCAACGCTGTTCGAGCGCTTCGATGCCTTCCGCAAGTCGATCTGGGGCATCCTGCTGATCGTGATCGTGATCGGCGGCATCTACAGCGGCCTGTTCACGCCGACCGAAGCTGCCGCCGTCAGTGCGGTCTACGCCTTCATCGTCGCCGTGTTCATCTATAAAGACCTGAAGCTGAGCGACGTGCCGCGGGTGCTGCTGTCGTCGGCGAATCTCTCGGCGATGCTGCTTTACATCATCACCAACGCCGTCCTGTTCTCGTTCCTGATGACTTACGAGAATGTGCCGCAAGCGCTGGCGCAATGGATGATCGACCAGGGCCTGGGGTGGATCGGCTTCCTGCTCCTCGTCAACCTGCTGCTGCTGCTGGCGGGCAACGTGATGGAGCCGTCCTCGATCATCCTGATCATGGCCCCGATCCTGTTTCCGGTCGCGATCAAGCTCGGCATCGACCCGATCCATTTCGGCATCCTGATGACAGTCAACATGGAGGTTGGCCTCTGCCATCCGCCTGTCGGCCTCAACCTCTACGTCGCCTCCGGCATCGCCAAGATGGGCATCACCGAGCTCACGGTCGCGGTGTGGCCGTGGCTGTTGACGATGCTGGGATTCCTGGTGGTGGTGACGTATTGGCCCGGGCTGTCGCTGTGGCTGCCGCGATTGCTGGGGATGTAGCGATAGGAGCTGCACGAAGCGACCTCCCCCTCCAGGGGAGAGTGAACCCGGCTGCGCTTAGCTCCCTTAATGGCAAACGGCTGTGAGATGCGGTTAGATGGCTCTCACCAGATCAGGGGAGCCATCTCGATGACGGACATTTCGAACAGCGAGCCGAAGGACGCGACGCCGTCCGTCATCGCGCAGCAAACAACGATGCTGAACGCGCTGCCGTTTTCCGACACGCGGGATTTCGACGACGCCGCGCGTGGCTTCCTCGGAACGATCGAGAACGCGACGATCACGAACCCGCAAGGGAGGACGGTCTGGAGCCTCGAGCCTTACGGCTTTCTGTCCACCGATCAGGCGCCGCCTACGGTCAATCCGAGCCTGTGGCGGCAGTCGCGTCTCAACATGCAGCACGGCCTGTTCGAGGTCGTGCCCGGTGTCTACCAGGTACGCGGGCTCGACATCGCCAACATGACGCTGATCGAGGGCGACGGCGGCGTCATCGTCGTCGACACTCTGACCTCGATCGAAGGCGCCCGCGCCGCGCTCGATCTTTACTTTAGGCATCGCGGCCTGAAGCCCGTTGCTGCCGTGATCTTCACCCACACCCACACCGATCATTGGGGCGGCGCGCGCGGCGTGCTGGAGGACGACGCGCTCGCCACCGGCCGCGTGCCGATCATCGCTCCGAACCTGTTCATGGAGCACGCTGTCTCCGAGAATATCATCGCAGGCCCCGCGATGCTGCGCCGGGCGCAGTATCAGTTCGGGCCGCTGCTCGCCAAGGGGACGCGGGGGCAGGTCGATTGCGGGCTCGGCAAGTCGATGGCGGCAGGATCAGTTGCGCTGCTACGCCCGACCGATTTGATCATGGCGACCGGCGACAGGCGCGTCATCGACGGCGTCGAGTTCGAATTCCAGATGGCGCCGAACAGCGAAGCACCGGCGGAGATGCATTTCTTCATCCCGCGCTACAGGCTGTTGAACCTCGCCGAGAACTGCACTCATAATTTCCACAATCTGTTGCCGTTCCGCGGTGCCGACGTGCGCGACGCGCTGGCCTGGTCAAAATATCTGGGCGAGGCCTTGCAGCTCTGGGACGGCAAGGCGGAGGCGATGTGCGGCCAGCATCATTGGCCGGTGTGGGGAGCTGAGCGCATCGGCACGATGATCCGGCAGCAGCGCGACCTCTACAAATTTGCGCATGACCAGACCATCCGCCTGATGAATCACGGC
The DNA here is from genome assembly GCF_028128695.1 of Bradyrhizobium sp. CCBAU 25360. Lineage (NCBI taxonomy): Bacteria > Pseudomonadati > Pseudomonadota > Alphaproteobacteria > Hyphomicrobiales > Nitrobacteraceae > Bradyrhizobium > Bradyrhizobium sp. CCBAU 25360. Next base: position 80,114 of record NZ_LBJA01000043.1, on the reverse strand, counting down.
CTCACCGCGGCCGAGATCGCCGAGACGATCCAGCTGCCCAAGAGCCTGGAAGGCGCCTGGCACGGCCGCGGCTATTACGGCCACATCCGGCACAATGTGAAGGCGATCTACCAGAAATATCTCGGCTGGTACGACGCCAACCCGGTCAATCTCGATCCGCTGCCGCCGGTGGAGTCAGGCAGGAAGTACGTCGAGTATATGGGCGGGGCGGATGCGATCCTCGCGCGGGCGCGTGCGGATTTCGATAAGGGGGAATTCCGCTTTGTCGCCCAAGTGCTCGGCCATCTCGTCTTCGCCGAGCCCGACCATGCGGCAGCGCGCGCGTTGCTCGCCGACACGCTGGAGCAGCTCGGCTACGCCGCCGAAAGCGCGACCTGGCGCAACGCCTATCTGTTCGGCGCGCAGGAATTGCGCCAGGGCATGCCGAAGGTGCCGGCGCGCCCGCCGATGCCGCGCGAGACGCTGGCTGCGCTGCGCACCAGCCAGCTCTGGGACGTGCTCGGCATCCGCCTCAACGGTCCCAACGCCGAGGGCAAGCGCATCGTGCTGAACTGGAGTTTTTCCGATACCGGCGAGACCTTCGTGCTCAATCTGGAGAACTGCGCGCTGACCTATAGCGAGGGCGTGCAGGCAGAGGGCGCCGATGCCAGCTTCACGCTGGCGCGCGCAACGCTCGACGAGGTGATCGCCAAGCTGACGAGCTTTCCGGAGGCGGTGGCTGCGGGCAAGGTCAAGCTGTCGGGCAACCCGATGAAGCTCGCCGAGCTGATGGGCCTGATGGACGAGTTTCCGCGCATGTTCGAGATCGTGGAGCCGAAGCGGGCGGTGGTGAGGTAGGTGCTTTCGCAACAATACCAGTGTCGTCCCGGCGAAAGCCGGGACCCATGACCACAGGATTGCGTTTTTGCGCGAGCTGGCAACTCCGAGTCTTCGCAAAACTAATGCTGCGGAGTATGGGTCCCGGATCGGCGCGCGCTTAGGGCGCGCTTGTCCGGGACGACAGTTGTGATTGTGGCTAGCCTACTCCGCGCTGCTCACCAGCTTGATCCGCGGCGACTGTTCCTCGGCGAGGCTGCGATAGGCGGCGAGGTAATCCAGTGCCATTCGCCGCGCCGTGAAACGCGCCTCGAACTGCTTGCGGATCGCAGTGCGGTCAAGTTGCGGAAGGCGATTGACGACGCCGGCTGCACTCAGGACGTCCTCGACGACGAAGCCGGTCAGCCCCTCGTCGATGATCTCCGGCACCGAGCCGCGGTTGAAGGCGACCACCGGCGTTCCGCAGGCCATGGCTTCGATCATCACAAGGCCGAACGGTTCCGGCCAGTCGATCGGCAGCAGAAGGCCGAGCGCGCCGCTCAAAAAGTCCGACTTCTCGTGATCGCTGATCTCGCCGATGAACTCCACCAGCGGATTGTTCTCGATCATCGGCCGGATCAGCTCGTCGTAGTAATCCTGGTCGGCACGATCGACCTTGGCCGCGATCTTCAGCGGAATGCCGCAATGGGTCGCGATCTTGATGGCGCGGTCGACGCCCTTCTCGGGCGCGATGCGGCCGAGCACGGCGAGATATTCCTGTTTCGCCGGCTTCGGCGTCAGCAAGTTCTCCGGAAGACCGTGATGAATCGTGGTCACCCAGTTCGCCTGCGGCACCGGCCGTCGCTGCGCATTGGAGATCGAAATGACGGGCATCTTCGAGAAGGTGTTGAACACCGGCTGATGCTCCGGCAGGTCGAGCCGGCCGTGCAGCGTGGTCAGGAATGGCGTCGGCTGGCGGTGGAACAACGACCACGGATAATAGTCGAGATGGAAGTGGAGGAAGTCGAACTCCTCGTCGTCACATTTTTGCCGCACACGCTCCAGCAGCACCATGTGCAGTGCATTGGGGTCACGTACGGAACCGTCGAGACGGAGCGCCTTGGGCCACAGCGCATCCAGCTTGGCTGATGTCTGCGAGTCGCCGCTGGCAAATAGCGTCACGTCGTGCCCGAGGGCCACCAGCTCTTCCGTCAACCAATGCACCACCCGCTCGGTGCCGCCATACAGCTTGGGTGGAACAGCCTCCGTCAACGGAGCAACCTGCGCGATGCGCATCTCACCATCTCCTTTGTGCGATCATGATCGTAGAAAGCCCCCGCTTGTCGGCACCGGCAATGCCAGCCAAGGGAACGTTCCCGCACTTGCGAAGTTCCTTCCTCCAAAGGTTACTTATTCGACACGTCCGGTGTTCGTCGCGATGCTGCCATCACATCTTCGCAGATCGTCCGCATCCGCATGTCGTGATGAGGTTGCCCGGGAACCGAGGCGAACTGGTCGATGTTCAGTCGATCAGTAACAAAATGAAGACCAGCAAACGGGGCGATAGCCAAATGGATCATCTTTCTGGATACGCGCGCAGGCCATTTGCCTTTGTCTTGCGCTATCTTCGGATGCGAATGGCATCGCATCTGGTGATCCTGGCCGCGGTCGTTGCGGCGGTTGCCTGCTCCGTAGGCACCCAATACGGGGTCAAATCCCTTGTCGACGCCTTGTCTGCGGGTCCTTCGCAAGGCGGCGGCGTATGGCTGGCATTCATTTTACTCATGTCGCTGATCGCCGCTGACAACTTCCTGTGGCGGATCGCGAGCTGGACGGCGAGCTTCACCTTCGTTCGTGTCACGGGAGACTTACGACGTGACATATTTCGTCATCTGACCGGACACGCGCCGAGCTACTTCTCGGACCGGATGCCCGGCATGTTGACGAGCCGTATCACCGCGACGTCGAACGCGGTGTTCACGGTTGAGAACATGTTCGTCTGGAACGTTTTGCCGCCCTGCATTGCCACAATTGCGGCAATCGCCCTGATTGGAACCGTCAGTCCTTACATGGCGCTTGGCCTGATCGTGATTGCCGGCGGCATGGTGGTTGCGATGTTCCGCCTCGCCGCCGCGGGCAAGCCGCTGCATGACGATTTCGCCGACAAGGCCGCCGTCGTCGACGGCGAGATGATCGACGTCATCAGCAACATGCCCCTGGTGCGGGCCTTCTGCGGTATCGGCCACGAGCACGAGCGGTTCGACGCGACCGTGAGCCGGGAACTGACCGCGCGAAGCCGCAGCCTGCGTTATCTGGAAAAGCTGCGGCTGCTGCATGCCGCTGTGACCGTGCTTCTGACGATCGCGCTGATGGCCTGGGCAGTCACGCTCTGGCAGCAGGGCGAGGCGACCACCGGCGACGTGGTGCTGGTCTGTACGCTCGGTATCTCCATCCTGAGCGCGACGCGCGACCTTGCGGTGGCGCTGGTCGACGTAACCCAGCACGTTGCGCGGCTGACCGAGGCGATCGCCACGCTGCTGGTGCCGCACGAATTGCGTGATCATCCCGAGGCGGAGCCTCTGGTCAAGAGCGGCGCCGCGATCGCGTACAATAACGTCACCTTCGGCTATCCCGGCGGCGAGAAGATCTTCGAGCGCTTCAGCCTGCGGCTCCAGCCCGGCCAGCGCGTCGGCCTGGTCGGCCAATCCGGCGGCGGCAAGTCCACACTGTTCACGCTGCTGCAGCGCTTCTACGATACCGACGAGGGCAGCATCACGATCGACGGCCAGGACATTTCGAAGGTCACGCAGCAGAGCCTGCGCGAGGCGATCTCCGTGGTGCCCCAGGACATTTCCCTGTTCCACCGTTCCATCCGCGAGAATATCCGCTATGGTCGGCCGAATGCGACCGATGACGAGGTGCTGCGCGCGGCGATCGCAGCACGCTGCGATTTCGTCGAGAGCCTGCCCGATGGCCTCGACACCATGGTCGGCGACCGCGGCGTCAAGATGTCCGGCGGCCAGCGCCAGCGCATCGCGATCGCGCGCGCCTTCCTGAAGGATGCGCCGATCCTGCTGCTGGACGAGGCGACCGCCGCGCTCGACAGCGAGTCCGAGGAAGCGATCCGCGAGGCGCTATCGCGCCTTATGCGCGGCCGGACCGTCATCGCGATCGCGCACCGGTTGGCGACGCTGCGCAATTTCGACCGCGTGGTGGTGCTGAAGCATGGTAAGATCATCGAGGACGGTTCGCCGGAGCGTCTGATGCAGGGCCACGGGCCATATCGTGAGCTGGTCACGCGGGAAATGAGCCGGCTCGCGCAAGCCGCCGCGTAAACCCACAGTCGCGTTCTCGAGTCGGTTGCGTTTCGAAACAAGCGCAGGGGAGCAGCTCATGTCGGCCGAAGCCGTAGCCCAATTCGTCTCCGTGACGCGCACCTCCGAACAGGTTGCGGAACAGCCTTTCTACATTCCCATGACCGGGCCGTCGGCCCGGCCGCGGCGGTCCCTAAAGCACGACGACACCTTCATCGTGCTCGACAGCCATGGCGACATCGGCGCCTCCGCCGGCGGGCCGGACGGTCTGTTTCACTACGACACCCGCTATCTGGCACGGCTGGAGCTCGTGCTCGACGACCTCCAGCCGCTGCTGCTCGGCTCCAATCTGCGCGACGATAATTCGTCGCTCACCGTCGATCTCACCAATCCCGACATCTACCGTCAGGGCCGCCTCGTCTTCCAGAAGGACCTGCTGCACATCGTGCGCACGATCTTCCTGTGGCGCGGCACGGCCTATCAGCGCATCGGCGTGCAGAACCACGGCGACGGGCGGGCCAGTTTCGAGCTGACGTTGCTGTTCGACAACGATTTTGCCGATCTGTTCGAGGTCCGCGGCGAGCGCCGCCCGCGCCGCGGGACCGGCACGAGCAAATTGCTCGGGCCGACCGACGTCCTGTTCGAATATCGCGGCCTCGACGACACCGAGCGCACCACCGGCCTGCATTTCGACCCGCGTCCGACGCGGCTGTCGGTGAATGCCGCGACCTGGCAGATCGAGCTGGACCCGCATGAATCCAAATCGCTGTTCGTCGCTGTATCCTGCAACCGGCCGGTCGCGGAGAAGCCCGCACGCTTCTTCAGGGGCCTGCTCGCCCATCGCCGCGAGATGCGCCGGTCCACGATGGGCGCCGCCAGCATCGAGACCTCGAACAACATCTTCAACGAGGTGCTGTGCCAGGCCATGGCCGACCTCAACATGCTGATGACGGAGACGCCGCAGGGGCGTTATCCCTATGCCGGCATTCCCTGGTACTCGACGACGTTCGGCCGAGATGGCCTGATCACCGCGCTCCAGATGCTGTGGGTCGATCCGCGCGTCGCCAAGGGCGTGTTGCGCCGGCTCGCGCATTTCCAGGCCAAGGCGACAGATCCGCTCGCCGATGCCGCGCCCGGCAAGATCCTGCATGAGATGCGCGGCGGCGAGATGGCGGCGCTGCGCGAGGTGCCGTTCGCGCAATATTATGGCAGCGTCGATTCGACCGCGCTGTTCGTGCTGCTCGCCGGGAGCTATTTCGAGCGGACCGGGGACGAGAAGACCTTGATCGAGCTATGGCCGGCGATCGAGGCGGGGCTGGCCTGGATCGACGGTCCCGGCGATCCGGACCAGGACGGCTTCGTCGAATACCAGCGCGCGACCGAGAAGGGGCTCGCCAACCAGGGCTGGAAGGACTCGTACGATGCGATCTTCCATGCCGACGGCCAGCTTGCGGAAGGCAATATCGCGCTCGCCGAAGTCCAGGGCTACGTCTACGCAGCCAAGCTGCTCGCTGCGCGTTGCGCGCTGAGGCTCGGCAAGCCGGACCGTGCGCGTAAGCTCGAGGCCGAAGCCAGGACGCTGGCTGAGCGCTTCGAGAAGGCGTTCTGGTGCGAGGAGCTCGGCAGCTACGCTCCCGCCCTCGACGGCAAGAAGCGGCCCTGCAAGGTGCGGACCTCGAACGCCGGCCAGGTGCTGTTCAGCGGCATGATCCGCGAGGACCGTGCCCGCCTCGTCGCCGCCGATTTGATGCGGCCGCATTTCTTCTCGGGTTGGGGCATCCGCACGGTCGCCGTCGGTGAGGTGCGCTACAACCCGATGTCCTATCATGACGGGTCGATCTGGCCGCACGACAACGCGCTGATCGCGCTCGGGCTCGCGCGCTACGGCCTCAAGCATTCGGTCGCGCATGTCTTCAAGGGGCTGTTCGACGCCGCCACCTATATGGACCTGCGCCGGTTGCCCGAATTGTTCTGCGGCTTCCGGCGCGAGAAGCGCCGCGGCCCGACGCTCTATCCGGTCGCCTGCGCGCCGCAGGCCTGGGCCAGCGCGACGCCGTTCACGCTGCTGGAGGCGGCGCTCGGCATCGAGTTCGACGTGGCGCGCAGCGAGATTCGCCTGCGCAACCCGCATCTGCCGGCGTTCCTCAACGAGGTGATCCTGCGCGATCTCAGGCTCGGCGAATCCAGTGTCGATCTTCGTGTCAGCCGACACGGCGACGACGTGGCGCTGGAAGTCTTGCGCACGCGCGGCCAGATCCAGGTGTCGATCGTGCTGGCGCGCTAGCGGCGCGCAGGGAGAGTGTCATGCGTGCGATCGGAGCGTTGATCCTTGGCATAGCCATCGTCGCGGGCCTGGCGGTGGCCACGTCGCGCGCCGCAGAGGAGCCGCCTGCAGGGCAGAGCGAGGCGAAAGCGCCGACGGCAGCGTCGCCGACCTCGGCCGTCCCGGTCACGCCGAAGGACGCCGCGCCGCCGCCGTCGGTGACCATCATCGGCGCGAGCGAGGCCCATGGCGTGCTCGGCCGCGACGTGCGTAGCGCCGCGGATGAGGACATGGGTCGCATCGTCGACGTCATCGTCGACCGCGGCGGCCATGTCCGCGCCGCGGCCATCGATTTCGGCGGATTTCTCGGGGTCGGCAGCCGCAAGATCGTGGTGGATTGGAACGCATTGCGCTTCGGCAAGATTGCCAACAAGAAGGACAGCATCACGCTGGAACTGACCAAGGCGCAGGTCGCGGCCGCGCCGGAATACAAGGAAGACACGCCGATCGTCGTGCTCGGCGCGTCCGGCAGCCTTCAACCGCTGCAAGCGATCCAGTGAGGTGCCGGGAGGGCTGACCGCCTGTGCTGTTGTCGAGGAAGCCGAACCATGCGGATCGTGACGGCCGCGCCGAGCAGGACAACGTCACCGCGCCATCGGCCGCGGGCATTCCTGCGCCGTCGCGCCAGAGCCTGCGTGGCCTCGACTGGTTCATCTTCTTCCTCGCCGACGTGCAGACCGGATTCGGTCCCTTCATCGCAGTCTATCTGACGACCCAGAAATGGACCCAGGTCGAGATCGGCCTCGTGCTGTCGATCGGCGGTATCGTCGCGTTGATCGGGCAGATGCCGGGCGGGGCGATCATCGATGCCGCCAAATCGGAGCGACTGGTCGCCGCCCTTGCGATCGCCACCATCGGCGCTTGCGCGCTGGCCTATGCCGCGATGCCGATCTTTCCGGTGGTGGTGGCCGCGGCCACCCTGCATGCGGCGGCGAGCTGCGTGCTGGGGCCGGCGATTGCGGCGATCAGCCTTGGCCTCGTCGGCCCGCTCGCGATCGGCGAGCGGCTCGGCCGCAACGCGCGCTTTGCCTCGCTCGGCAACGGCGTAGCGGCGGCGGTGATGGGCACCGCGGGCTATCTGCTGTCGAGCCGCTCGGTCTTCCTGGTCACATTCCTACTCGCGATTCCGACCCTGATCGCCCTCTCGCGCATCCGCGAGCACGAGGTCGACATTGCGCGCTGCCACGGCGAGATGCCGCGCGAAGCGGCGGACCGTGGCGACACCAATATCTGGCACCTGATCCGGCAGCGGCCGCTCATCGTCTTCGCCCTCAGCGTGCTGTTGTTGCAGCTGGCGAATGCCGCGATGATGCCGCTGATGGCGAGCGCTGTGACGGCGCGGTCCGCCCAATGGGCGACGGTGCTCGTCGCCTTTTGCATCGTCGTTCCGCAAGCGATCGTGGCGCTGCTGTCGCCGACGGTCGGGCGCAAGGCGCAAGCGTGGGGCCGGCGGCCGTTGCTCCTGATCGGATTCGGCGCGCTGACGATTCGCGGCCTGCTGTTTGCGACCGTGCGTGATCCGTATCTGCTGGTCGCAGTGCAGGTGTTCGACGGCCTCACTGCGGCGGTGTTCGCGGTGATGATTCCGCTGATCGTGGCCGATGTCGCCTTCGGCAGCGGCCATTTCAACCTGGCGCAGGGCATCGTCGGCACTGCGATCGGCATCGGCGCGTCCTTAAGCACTGCGCTCGGAGGCTATGTCAGCGACAAGTTCGGCAATGCGACCGCCTTCATCGGGCTGTCCGGCGTTGCCGCGACCGGGCTCTTGCTGATTCTGTTCGTGATGCCGGAGACGCGGCGCACGGCATGATTCGAGGCCCAAAGAAAATGGCCGGCCGAAACGCGTTCGGCCGGCCAAGTGGGTAGGGAGGAGGAAGATCAGGCGTCGAGATGTTGCAGGCGCTGGCGGTTGCGCAGCACGATCTGGCGGGCGCCGGAGAAGCCCAGAATCCCCTGGGCGTGAAGCAGCGACAGCGCGCGCGACACGGTTTCGAGGGTGAGGCCGAGATAGTCGCCGATGTCGCGGCGGCACATCGGCAGCGCCATCATGCCGGCAACGGCGAGGCGGCGGTCCATTTCGAGCAGGAAGGTCGCAACGCGCTCCATCGCGGTCTTGCGGCCCAGCAGCAGCATGTGATCCTCGGCATGGCGAAGCTCCGAGGCGGTCATGGCCCAGAGCTTGCGGGCGACCTGGACGTCGATGCCGGCGGCCTTCTCGAGGCTGGCGCGCTTCACGAGGCGCACGGTGGTGTCGATGATGGCTTCGGCAGCAAGGCGGTGAGCCGGACCGGATTCGAGGCCGAACACGTCGCCGGGAAGATGGAAGGCGCCGATCTGGCGGCGGCCGTCGGACAGGAGCTTGTAGCTGCTCACTGCGCCGGACACGACCTGGTAGACATATTCGGCCGGCTCGTCCTCGCCATAGATCTCCTCGTCCTTGCGGTAGGAGAACTCGGTGGCGACGAGGCCGACATGGCCGGTGATGGCGCCGAACTGGTCGGTAACGGGATGGCCTGGGGCGATCTTGCCAACAATCTGGGTGTTGATCGCCTGGGTGTTGAGGGTCTGGGTGAGCATCTGCGCCATCTCCGTTGTGATGACGCTTTGGTACGCGGTATCGGGGGCTTCGAAAATTTCGAGCGATATCTTAAGGGGGTCTACCTACGTAGAATCCCGTAGGTCACGCGCGGGGGCGGTCCTGAATGGCCCGGCGGATGCGCTTGATCAGGTTTTCGTCGAGAAGCGGCTTCAAAACCACGTCTTTGACGCCCGCCGCGGCCGCCCGGGTCGAGATGTTCTCGTCCGGATAGCCGGTGATCAGGATCACGGGGGCGCCGCGGTCGGCCTCGCGCAGGCGGCCCGCCAACTCGATGCCGTTGATGTCGGGCATCTTGTAGTCGATCACGTAGCAGTCCGCCCCGCGCGCGCCGCCGGCGTTGAGCAGCGCGGTGCCGCTCCTGAAGGTCCGCACGGCAAAGCCGTCGGTTTCCAGCAGGAACCGCAGAGAGCCCAGGACGGCGGCATCATCATCGACCACGTAGACGGTGGGGAGCGCTGAGGACGACGGCCGCTCATGATGTGAACCGACCTCGATCATGCTGCTTGGCTAGCACGGCGCCGGGAAGGGGCCTTGACTTGCCTCAATCCCGTTTGCCCCTATCCGACTTGCCTCAATCGTTGAGCATGCCGGCGCGCATTGCGAGGCGGACCAGCTCCGACAGGCTGTTGGCCTGCATCTTGGTCATGACGTTGGCGCGGTAGACCTCGATGGTGCGCGGGCTGATGTCGTATTCGCGGGCGATCAGCTTGTTGGACAGGCCCGCGATCAGCCCCTCCATGACTTGGCGCTCCCGGGGACTCAAGGAGGCGACGCGGGCGGCGATGTCCTGCGTGACGGCCTCGCTCCTGGCGGCGGGCTCGGCCTGGCGGATCGCCGATTCGATCATCGTGGTGAGGCGGTCGTCCTCGAACGGCTTTTCCAGGAAGTCGACCGCCCCCAGCTTCATCGCCTCGACTGCGAGCGGCACGTCGCCATGACCGGTCATGATCAGGATCGGAAACGGGCTTTGCTGCGCCTTCATCCGCTTGAGCAGCTCGATCCCGTCGAGTCCCGGCATGCGCACGTCGGAGACGACGCAGCCGAAGGCGAGGCCGGGCAGGGCGTCGATGAAGCTCTGCGCACTGTCGAACAGCGTGACGCCGAAGCCGGCGGAATCCAGCAGGAAGTTCAGCGAATCCCGCATCGCCGCATCGTCGTCGATGACGTAGACATGTCCCTTGGTCGTCATGAATCGGTTCTCGTCAGTCAGTTCTCGGCGGTCGCCGGCAAGGTGAAGCGGAATGTCGCGCCGCCCGATGCATTGCTCTCGGCCCACATGCGGCCGCCGTGAGCCTCGATGATCGAGCGGCTGATGGACAGTCCCACGCCCATGCCGGTTTCCTTGGTGGTGAAGAAGGTTTGAAACAGGTTTGGAATGACGTCGCCCTGGAAGCCGGAGCCGGTGTCGGAGACCTCCACCTCGATCATGTCGTCGGCGACGCGGGTGTTGGCGACGACGAGCTCGCGGCGCGGCGACTGCGCCATCGCCTCCAGCGCGTTGCGGAACAGATTGACCAGCACCTGCTGGATCTGCACCCGGTCGGCGAGGACGAGATCGGCGTCGGGATCGAGGCTGAAGCGGAGCTGTACGTTCTGCTCGCGCGCGCCGGCAAGCCCGAGCGCGCCGGCCTCCTCGATCAGCTTGGACAGGCTCTCGACCCGCTTCTCCGACTCGCCGCGCGAGACGAAGTCGCGCAGGCGCCGGATGATCTGGCCGGCGCGCAAGGCCTGCTCCGCCGCGCGATCCAGCGCGCTTTCGATCTTCGGCGTGTTCGCGTCGGTGCTGCCGGCGAGCAGCCGCCGCGATCCCTTCATGTAGTTGCTGATCGCGGCCAGTGGCTGATTGAGCTCGTGGGCGAGCGCGGAGGCCATTTCGCCCATCGCAGTCAGTCGCGAGACGTGGACGAGCTCGGATTGCAATTCCTGGAGCCGGGCCTGGGTCTGCTGGTGCTCGGTGAGGTCGCGGACGAATCCGGTGAAATAGGGCTCGCCGGCGGATTCCATCTCTCCGATCGACAGGTGCATCGGAAATGTCGTGCCGTCGCGGCGCTTGCCGGTCACGATGCGGCCGATGCCGATGATGTGCGGATCGTTCGTGGAGCGGTAGCGGGCGATGTAGCCGTCGTGGCGGGTGCGATCAGGCTCCGGCATCAGAATGCTGACGTTCTGACCGATCGCCTCGTGCTCGGACCAGCCGAACAGGCGCTCCGCAGCCGTGCTGAACAGCTGCATGATGCCGTGGCCGTCGATGACGATCATGGCGTCGGGAATAGTATGAAGAATCGAGCGGAGGTGGGTCTCGCGCGTGCGCAGCGCCTCCTCCACCTGCTTTTCCTCGTCGATGTCGAGAAAGATGCCGCTGAGATGACGCGCCGTGCCGGCTTCGTCCCGAATGAGTCCGGCTCGGGCGCGAATCCATTGCCCGTTGCCTGAGGGGTGCGCGACCTTGAAAGACACGTCAAAGCTGCCGCCACGCTCGGAAACGCGCTTGATTGCGCTCTCGACCCGCTCCCTATCGGTCGGTTGAAGCCGCGACAGGAAGAGATCGTAGCTCGCCGGCTGACCCGGTTCGGCGCCGAGCAGAGCCCTGGCGGTATCGGACCAGTCCAATTCCCGTGTCGCGAGGTCGAGGTCCCAGGTGCCGACGCCGAACCCCTCGATCCGAACGCGAAATCGTTCGCCCCGACCGTCGTCCTGCGAGTGCGTTACGCGGGTCGGCGACAAATGATGCTCCTCATCCTGATGCGGCGGCTCCGGACGCGGTTACCGCTCCCCTAATGTCGCCTAAGGCCGGGCCGGAGGCAAGTTCTGTCGGTTTGCCGATTGACGGCAAGTCGAGCGCCGGCGCCCTCCTTGATCTATCTCATCCCGATGTGCGGAGGCAGGCGTAAATTTCACCAAAGTCTTTGCACTGGAGAATTCCGATGACATACGCGACGGTGATGGTCAGCCTGGCGCTCGACCAGTCCAACGAAGCGCGTCTTCAGGTCGCGGGCGAGCTCGCCGAACGATTCGAGGCTGATATCGTCGGGGTCGCCGCGGCCCAGTTCGCGCCGCCGCTCTATTTCACCGACGGCGCCGAGGCGCAAGCGCTGATCGACGAGGGCGAAGCTTCGGTCAAGCGGCGGCTGGCTGGCCTCGAGGCGCAGTTCCGCGCCGCCACCAGGAATCGCGGCGGATATGCGGAGTGGCGCAGCGCCATGGACTTTCCGGCGCGATTCGTCCTGGCGCAGGCGCGCTGCGCCGACATCGTGGTCAGCGGCGGGCAGAGCCCGGCCTTCTCCGATGCGTTCGCGCTCGCGAGCCCCAAGGACCTGGTGATGCAGGCCGGCCGTCCGCTTCTCGTCGTCCCCGATCGGGTCAATTGGCTCGATCTGCGGAATGTGCTGGTGGCGTGGAAGGACACGCCGGAGGCCCGGCGGGCCGTGTCCGACGCGCTGCCGATGCTGCGTAAGGCGAGGGACGTCACCATCACCACAATTCCGGAGCGCGACGACGACCGTTCGGTCGTGATGGCCGGCGTCACCGACGTTGCCGCCTGGCTCGCCCGCCACGGCGTCACCGCGACCGCGCGCATCTACGAAGGCGCCCGGAACGAAACCGCCGCCGCGCAATTGGAGAAAGTCGCCGGCGACGTCGATGCCGGCCTGATCGTTGCGGGCGCCTATGGTCATTCGAGATTTCGTGAACTGATCCTGGGAGGCGTCACCCAATATCTGGTCACGCAGACCGCCCGCAGCGTGCTGCTGTCGCACTGACGGCCGGCCAGAATCGAATCGAGGAGGACGCGCCGTGTACAGATTTCTTGAACAAACCGTCGACGGCTACATGACGCGCAACGTCAAGGCGGTGCAGCGCGACCGTGACCTGCTCGAGCTCAGCGAGATGTTCGAGACCGATGATTTCAACTCCTATCCGGTCGAGGACGACGGGCAGGTGGTCGGCATCGTCACCAAATTCGACATCCTGAAGTGCTTCGCCTTCACGCCGAGCCAGATGCTGCCCCGCTATCACGACCTGATGAGCCGCAAGATCGGCGACGTCATGACGCCCGAGTTCATCTATGTCAGCCCCGACACGCGGCTGACGCGCGTGCTCCAGATCATGGTGGAGCACCGCATCAGGAGCATCATCGTGCTCGACGGTGCGCAGAAGCTGGTCGGAATCATCGCCCGCGAGGATGTCATCGCGGCGCTGAAGGCGACCGCGCGCGACTGACGGACTATCCCTGATCGATTTCATTGTCGCCTCCGTGATTATACGGAGGCTATTCCCGTTTGCGCGTCACGCCGGGTGCTCGCGGGTCGAGATTTCAAGGGGAACCAAAAGGATCATCGCCGGCTACGTAGAACTTAAATGCCTGTCTTGATTTCAATCAATTCCGAGTGAGGGTGAATGTGGTTTCTGGCGCTGTGTTCTTTCAGAGAGAATCCGCATGAGCCAGCCCTCCATTTCCAAATCCATGTCCATCGGTGAAAGCGGCCTGGCTGTCGTGTTCGCAGTCACCGCCTTCCTCTGCGTGATCGCCTCGGCCAAGGCGCTGGATGCGCCGTTCGCCTTCCATGCCGCGCTCAGTGCGGCAGCGAGCCTTGCCGCAGTGTTCGTCATCGTCAATCGCTACCTCGACCGGCCGGCTACGCTGCCGCCGGCGGAGATCAACGGCCGCCCCAACTACAACATGGGGCCGATCAAGTTCACCGCCTTCATGGCGATGTTCTGGGGCATCGCGGGCTTCCTCGTCGGCCTCATCATCGCCTCTCAGCTGGCCTGGCCCGCGCTGAATTTCGATCTGCCCTGGACCAGCTTCGGCCGGCTGCGGCCGCTGCACACCTCCGCCGTGATCTTCGCCTTCGGCGGCAATGTGCTGATCGGCACATCGTTCTACGTGGTGCAGAAGTCCTGCCGCGCGCGCCTCGCCGGCGACCTCGCGCCCTGGTTCGTCGTGGTGGGCTACAATTTCTTCATTCTCGTCGCCGGCACCGGCTATCTGCTCGGCGTCACCCAGTCGAAGGAATATGCCGAGCCGGAATGGTATGCCGATTTGTGGCTGACGATCGTCTGGGTGACCTATCTGCTCGTCTTCCTCGGCACGGTCATCAAGCGCAAGGAACCGCACATCTTCGTCGCGAACTGGTTCTATCTCGCCTTCATCGTGACGATCGCGGTGCTGCATCTCGGCAACAACCCGGCGCTTCCCGTCTCGGTGTTCGGCTCGAAGTCCTACGTCGCCTGGGGCGGCATCCAGGACGCCATGTTCCAGTGGTGGTACGGCCACAACGCGGTCGGCTTCTTCCTGACCGCCGGCTTCCTCGCCATCATGTACTACTTCATCCCGAAACGCGCCGAACGGCCGATCTATTCCTACCGGCTGTCGATCATCCACTTCTGGGCACTGATCTTCCTCTACATCTGGGCAGGTCCCCACCATCTGCACTACACGGCGCTGCCCGACTGGACGCAGACGCTCGGCATGACCTTCTCGATCATGCTGTGGATGCCCTCCTGGGGTGGCATGATCAACGGTCTGATGACGCTGTCGGGTGCCTGGGACAAGCTGCGCACCGATCCCGTGCTGCGCATGCTCGTCGTCTCCGTCGCCTTCTACGGCATGTCGACCTTCGAAGGTCCGATGATGTCGATCAAGGTGGTCAACTCGCTCAGCCACTACACCGACTGGACCATCGGCCACGTGCACTCCGGCGCGCTCGGCTGGGTCGGCTTCGTGTCCTTCGGCGCGCTCTACTGCCTGGTGCCGTGGGCCTGGAATCGCAAGGGGCTCTACAGCCTGAAGCTCGTCAACTGGCACTTCTGGGTCGCGACCCTCGGTATCGTCCTCTACATCTCGGCGATGTGGGTGTCCGGCATCCTCCAGGGTCTGATGTGGCGCGCCTACACTTCGCTCGGCTTCCTCGAATATTCCTTCATCGAGACGGTCGAGGCGATGCATCCCTTCTACATCATCCGCGCCGCCGGCGGCGGGCTGTTCCTGATCGGCTCGTTGATCATGGCCTATAACCTCTGGATGACCGTTCGCGTCGGCGAGGCGGAAGTCCAGATGCCCGTCGCTCTTCAGCCGGCGGAATGAGGAGCTCCACCATGTCGTTCTGGACACGCCACCAAATCTTCGAAAAGAACTCGATCATCCTGATCGTCGGCATCCTGCTGGTGATCGCGATCGGCGGTCTCGTCGAGATCACCCCGCTGTTCTACCTCAAGAGCACGATCGAGAAGGTCGACGGGGTCAGGCCCTACACGCCGCTGGAGCTGGCGGGCCGCAACGTCTACGTTCGCGAGGGCTGCTATCTCTGTCACTCGCAGATGGTCCGCCCGCTGCGCGACGAGGTCGAGCGCTACGGCCACTTCTCGCTCGCCGCCGAGAGCATGTACGACCATCCGTTCCAGTGGGGCTCGAAGCGCACCGGTCCAGACCTTGCCCGAGTTGGCGCAAAGTATTCCGACGACTGGCACGTCACCCATCTGACCAACCCGCGCGCGATCGTGCCGCAGTCGGTGATGCCGGGCTATCCGTTCCTCAGCCAGACCGAGGTCGACCCGGACACGATCGCCGACCACATGCGCACGCTGAAGGCCGTCGGCACGCCGTACACGGACGACCAGATCGCCAACGCGGGCGCCGACATGAAGGCCCAGGCCGACCCGGACAATTCCGGCGGCGACGCCTTCAACAAGCGCTACGCCAAAGCCGTCGTGCGCAATTTCGACGGCAAGGCCGGCACGCCGACCGAGATGGACGCGCTGGTTGCGTACCTGCAGATGCTCGGCACGCTGGTCGACTTCAAGATCTACAACGAGAAAGCCAATCTTCGCTGAGAAGGCATGAACGATGAAAGCTATCCTGTCAGTCCATAATCTAGCGTCCGAGCTCGTGACGACGATCTGGACCCCGGTGTTCGTCGCGATCTTTCTCGCGATCATCGCCTACGCATTTTGGCCCCGTAACAAGGCTGTCTTCGACGAAGCAGCGCACCTGCCGTTGCGGGAGGAGTGAGAGACCATGACCGATCATCATAGCGACATCGATTCCGTCTCCGGCAAGTCCACGACCGGACACGAGTGGGACGGTATCAAGGAGCTCAACACACCGCTGCCGCGCTGGTGGGTGATCTCGTTCTACCTCACCATCATCTGGTCGATCGGCTACTGGATCGTCTATCCGGCCTGGCCGCTGATCCAAAGCAATACTACGGGCATGTTCGGCTACTCCTCGCGCGCCGACGTCGCGGTCGAGCTCGCCAACCTCGAGAAGATCCGCGGTGACAAGATGGCGGCGCTGGGCGCAGCCTCGCTCGCCGACATCGAGAAGGATCCGGCCTTGCTGGCGCTCGCCCGCGCCAAGGGCAAGACCGTGTTCGGCGACAATTGCGCGCCCTGCCACGGCTCCGGCGCCGCCGGCGCCAAGGGCTATCCGAACCTGAACGACGACGACTGGCTGTGGGGCGGCACGCTCGACCAGATCATGCAGACCATCCAGTTCGGCGCGCGCTCCGGTCATGCCAAGACCCATGAGGGCCAGATGCTCGCCTTCGGCAAGGACGGTGTGCTGAAGTCCGACGAGATCGTCACGGTCGCCAACTACGTGCGGTCGCTGGCGGGCCTTTCGACCCGTAACGGCTTCGATGCCGCCAAGGGCGAGAAGATCTTTGCGGAGAATTGCGTCGCCTGCCACGGCGACGGCGGCAAGGGCAACCAGGAGATGGGGGCCCCGAACCTGACCGACAAGATCTGGCTCTACGGCTCCGACGAGGCGGCCCTGATCGAGACCATCAGCCAGGGCCGTGCCGGCGTCATGCCGGCCTGGGAAGGGCGGCTCGATCCCGCCACCATCAAGGCAATGGCGGTCTACGTTCATTCGCTGGGCGGTGGAAAATAGCAGATCTCGCTGCAGACGGGGGTGAACAAAAGTGCCCCCGTTTGAGCTGGATCAACTGACGCGGCGGTGTCGGGTCTAGGTTCAATCGCACCTTTTCGAGAAGCTCCAGGCGATGAACAAGACCGTGAACCCCAAAGACCTCACATTGGATGATGACAACGGGCCGCTCTACGCAGCCCACAAGAAGGTCTATCCCCAGAGCGTCTCCGGCACGTTCCGCCGGATCAAATGGAGCCTGATGGCGATCTGCCTCGGCGTCTATTATTTCCTGCCGTTCGTGCGCTGGAACCGCGGCCTCGGCGCCCCCAGCCAGGCGGTGCTGATCGATCTTCCCAACAGCCGCTTCTACTTCTTCTTCATCGAGCTGTGGCCGCAGGAGGTCTACTACTTCACCGGCCTGTTGATCGTGGCCGCGGTGGCGCTATTCCTGATGAACTCGGTCGGCGGCCGCATCTGGTGCGGCTATCTCTGTCCGCAGACGGTGTGGACCGACCTGTTCTATGCCGTCGAGCGTCTGATCGAAGGTGACCGGCGCGAGCGGATGAAGAAGGACAAATCGTCCGACCCGCTGAAGCTCGAGCGGATCTCCGAGATCGTGCTCAAGCATTCGATCTGGCTCATGATCGCCTGGTGGACCGGTGGCGCCTGGGTGCTCTACTTCAACGACGCACCGACCCTGGTGAAGGAGCTCGTCACCTTCCAGGGGCCGATGATCGCCTATATCTGGATCGGCATTCTCACGGCCTCGACCTATCTGCTCGCCGGCTACATGCGCGAGCAGGTCTGCACCTATATGTGCCCGTGGCCGCGCATCCAGGCCGCGCTCACCGACGAATGGGCGCTGAACGTCACCTACCGCTACGACCGCGGCGAGAAGCGTACCTCGGTCAAGAAGGCCGCCGAGCTGCGCGCGCTCGGCGAGCAGGTTGGCGATTGCGTCGATTGCTACCAGTGCGTCGCGGTTTGCCCGACCGGAATCGACATTCGCAACGGACCGCAGATGGAATGCATCCAGTGCGGCCTTTGCATCGACGCCTGCGACAACGTGATGACGAAGATCGGCCGGCCGAAGCGCTTGATCGGCTACGACAACGACATCAACATCCATCGACGCCAGGAGGGCAAGGCGCCGATCTACCGGATCGTCCGGGCACGCACCATCGTCTACAGCGCGATCATCGCGGCGATCGGCGGCTTCATGGTCTATACGCTCGCGACCCGCAGCCTGCTCGACGTCAACGTGCTGCATGACCGCAATCCGGTCGCGGTCAAGCTCAGCGACGGCTCGATCCGCAACGCCTATACGGTGCGGCTGCTGAACAAGAGCGGCTACGACCGCGCCATCGCCATCGACGTGGAGGGGCCAGCCAATCCCACGATGCACGTCGTCGGCGTCGATTCGGTGACGCCGGATCGGCCGATCATCGTGATCCCGCGCGACTCCACCAGCGAGCTGCGGTTGCTCGTCACCGCGCCGGCCGAAAACAATCCGGAGAAGTCGATTCCGGTCCGCTTCCACGTCATGGATATCGGACTGGGTGTCGCCGCGAGCGCCACCGACAATTTCGTCGCGCCGTAAATCCAGGAGACCGTCATGTCATCCAAGCCGCTGACCGGAACCAAGGTCTTCCTGATGCTGGTCGCCTTCTTCGGCCTCGTGATCGGCGTCAACGTCACGATGATGAAGCTGGCGATCGCGACGCTGCCCGGCACCGAGGTCGACAGCCCCTATGCCGCGGGCCTGACCTACGACCGCGAGATTTCGGCGGCGCAGGACCAGGCCGCGCGCAAATGGAAGGTCAACGCCCATATCGAACGCCGCAACGACGGCGGCGCGGTGGTTCAGGTCGAGGCGCGCGATGCCGGCGGCCAGCCGATCGCCGGACTGAAATTCGGCGGCCGGCTGGAGCGGCCGACTGACAAGCGCGCCGATTTCGCCGTCGAGCTCACCGAAGCCGGCATCGGCCTCTATCGCGGCGATGCCGCGTCCGTCGCGCCGGGCCAGTGGGACCTGGTGATCGAGGGCGAGGCGCGGGGAACGCGCGTGTTCCTGTCGCGCAACCGCGTGATCCTGAACTGAAGGACTTCGACATGCACGTCACGCGGGATTTCTCGCACTACGTCCGGACCGCGGGCGAGGGCGTCCAGCATATCGATCTCGCGGTCGAAGGCGTTCACTGCGCCGGCTGCATGGCCAAGATCGAACGCGGCCTGTCCGCCATCCCCGACGTCACGCTGGCGCGCGTCAACCTCACCGATCGCCGCGTCGCGCTGGAATGGAAGGCGGGTACGCTCGACCCCGGCCGTTTCATCGATCGCCTCGAGGAGCTCGGCTACAAGGCCTATCCGTTCGAGACCGAGAGCGCGGAGGTGGCGGAGGTCGCCGAATCGCGCTTCCTGCTGCGCTGCCTCGGTGTCGCGGCGTTCGCCACGATGAACGTGATGATGCTGTCGATCCCGGTGTGGTCGGGCAACGTCTCGGACATGCTGCCCGAGCAGCGCGACTTCTTCCACTGGCTGTCGGCGCTGATCGCATTGCCGGCGGCGGCTTATGCCGGCCAGCCGTTCTTCCGCTCGGCCTGGCGTGCGCTGTCGGCGAAGACGACCAACATGGACGTGCCGATCTCGATCGGCGTGATCCTGGCGCTCGGCATGTCCGTGGTCGAGACCTTCCACCACGCCGAACACGCCTATTTCGACGCAGCGATCATGCTGTTGACCTTCCTGCTCGTCGGCCGCTTCCTCGACCAGAACATGCGGCGGCGCACCCGCGCAGTCGCCGGCAATCTCGCCGCGCTGAAGGCGGAGACGGCGGCCAAGTTCATCGGTCCCGACGAGATATCGCAGGTGCCGGTGGCCGCGATTAATCCCGGCGACATCGTGCTGCTCCGGCCCGGCGAGCGTTGCGCGGTCGATGGCACCGTGATCGAGGGCCGTTCCGAGATCGACCAGAGCCTGATCACCGGCGAGACGCTCTACGTCACGGCCGAGCAGGGCACGCCGGTCTATGCGGGCTCCATGAACATCTCCGGCACGCTGCGGGTGCGGGTTTCAGCCGCGTCCGAGGCGACGCTGCTCGCCGAGATCACGCGGCTGCTCGACAACGCGCTCCAGGCGCGCTCGCGCTATATGCGCCTCGCCGACCGCGCCTCGCGGCTGTATGCGCCGGTGGTGCATGCGACCGCGTTCATCACCATCCTCGGTTGGGTCATTGCCGGCGCGTCCTGGCATGATGCGATCGTGACGGGCGTCGCCGTGCTGATCATCACCTGTCCCTGCGCGCTGGGGCTTGCCATTCCGACCGTGCAGACCATCGCCTCCGGCGCAATGTTCAAGTCCGGCGTGCTGCTGAATTCCGGCGACGCGATCGAGCGGCTGGCCGAAGCCGACCATGTCATCTTCGACAAGACGGGCACGCTGACGCTGCCCGATCTCGAAGTGATGAATGCCGCCAACATCCCCGCCGACATCTTCGAGCTCGCCGGCCGGCTCGCGCTGTCGAGCCATCATCCGGTGGCCGCCGCCGTGGCGCAGGCCGCCGCCGCCAAATCGCCTGTTGTCGGTGCGGTCGAAGAGGCCGGGCAGGGCGTCCGTGCGACCGTGGACGGCGTCGAGCTTCGCCTTGGCCGACCCTCCTTCTGCGGCGCGGAGGCGCTGGTTGGCAGCACCGTCGTCGATCCCGAAGCCTCCATCGTCGCGTTCAGCAAGGGCAGCGAGAGGTTCGTGCTCTCGGTCCGCCAGGGCCTGCGTCCGGACGCGCAAGCTGTGATCGCGGCGCTGAAGGCGCGCAATATCGGCATCGAGATTCTCTCCGGCGACCGCGAGCCGGCGGTGAAGGCCGCGGCTCACGCGCTCGAAATCCCCGAATGGCGCGCCGGCGTCACGCCGGCCGACAAGATCGCACGGATCGAGGAATTGAAGCAGCGCGGCGCCAAGGTGCTGATGGTGGGCGACGGCATGAACGACGCGCCTTCGCTCGCGGCAGCCCATGTCTCGATGTCGCCGATCTCGGCCGCGCATCTGAGCCAGGCCACCGCCGATCTCGTCTTCCTCGGCCGGCCGCTGGCTCCGGTGGTTGCGGCCATCGACGCCTCGCGCAAGGCGCTGCATTTGATGCGGCAAAACCTCTGGCTTGCGATCGGCTACAATGTGCTCGCGGTGCCGGTTGCGATCAGTGGCGTCGTGACGCCCCTGATCGCGGCTGCGGCCATGAGCGGATCCTCGATCCTGGTCATGCTGAATTCGCTGCGGGCGCGCAGCACCTCGCGGGAGATCGTGTAATGGAGATTCTGGTCATTTTGGTCCCGCTGGCGTTGATGCTCGGCGGCGCCGGTCTCGTCGCCTTTCTCTGGTCGCTCCGGAGCGGCCAGTACGACGATCTCGATGGTGCCGCCTGGCGCGCCATCGCCGATGACGAGCCGCCGCAGGAAGCCCCAGTCAAGCGCTAGCGCTTCAAGTTCAGCGCGAGCAGGCCAGCGGCCGCAAGGGCTATGCCCACGCCCGTCACGCAAGCGTGCCAGCCGAAGGCATCGAACAGTCGGCCGAGAACGGCTGTGCCGACGAGCCCTCCACAGAAATAGCACGCAAGATAGGTGCCGCTGGCGACCCCACGGTTCTCGGTCGCCGTCTGCCCGACGAAGCCGGTGGCCGCCGCCTGTGCAAAGAAGGTTCCGACCGCGACGAGCACCATTCCGGTGAGCACTTCAGGCAGCCGCGCAGTCAGCATCAGCGGCAGGCCGATGCCGGCAACGGCGAGCGAGCCCCAGATCGTCGGGCGCGCTCCGATGCGTGAGGCGACCCGTCCCGCCAGCAAGGTCGTGACGACCGAGGGCAGGAACACCAGATAGACAAGGCCAAGATCCATCATGCCGAGCGACAGCGGCGGTCGGACCAGGACGAAATTGACGAAGGTGAAGGTACCGATGAAGGCGAACAGGATGCAGAAGCCGATGCCGTAGGCCGCACGCAATCGCGGATTGCGCCAATGCGCGATGGTGGCTTTGAGCGGCGAAGCAGTCGGCATCATCGCATGCATCGGCTGCAGGCGTCGAATCGTGAAGTAGACCAGCACCGCGCCGGCCAGATTGAGAGCTGCGAACAGATAGAAGTTCCAGGCAAGGCCCAGGCCGTCTGCAACGGCGGCCGAGATCACCCGGCCGACGAGATTGCTCGCGACATTGCCGGTGATGTAGGCGGCAAAGGCGCCGCCGGCGTCCATCGCGCTGCATTGCTCGCCGAGATAGGCGAGGGTGAGCGCGAAGGCGGAGGCCATGCACAGGCCCTGTGCGACGCGCAGGACGGTGAACACGGCGAGATTTGGCGCGATCGCCAGCAGGCTGGTCGGGAGTGCGAGCAGCATCAAGCTGAGCAGGATGCCGGTCCGGCGGTCGATATGCGGGCTGAGAAAGCCAACCACGAGGCTGGCTGTGGCCATGCCGAACGTGCTGGCGTTGACGGCAAAGCCCATCGCTGCGGGCGTGACGCCGTAATGGCGGGTCAGCGAGGGCAGGATCGCCTGCGTTGCGAAGAGATCGACAACGGTCAGGAACGCGGTGAGGCCGATCACGAGCGAGCGTAGCGCCAGACCCGGCGAGTGCGCCTCCATCGTCATCGCGGCCGGTTGATCGGTGCGGAAAGATCGGTCATGGCGTGATTGTCCTGTGAGGATTTGGCGCCCGGCATGGGGATCGCGGGCGCCTCATCCATAACGGTGCGCTGGGGCTGGAATGCGCTCGTTACATGTGGCGATCGTTGGGATCCTTGCGGATGTCGCCGACATAGAGAATGACGGTCTCCTTGCCGAGGTTCTTCCACCAATGCGAGGTGCCGTACACCTCCGGGCGGATGTCGCCGGCCCTGTGCACGATCGGGTCGACACAGTTGGAGACGTATTCGACGATTTCGCCCTGCTGCACGAAGATCAACGCGGGGCGGTCGTCATGGCTGTGCCAGGGCACGATGCCGCCGGGCTCGATCGTGAGCTTGCGGAAGCGCAGCTCGCGGCCCTCGATATGCGCCGGCTGCTTGCCGAGATCGATCGCCCCGAGCGTGACGTCGATAACGCCGACGGGTTTGTGATCGACCATCTGCTGGGCGTTCGGCTTGATCTTACCGGCCGGGCACTCGCCGGCAACGACCGGCTGCGCCGAGAGTGCGAGCGCGCCGGCAATGGCAAGGCCTGGCCAGATCGGACGCGACAGGGCGTGGCTCCTAGACATGGAAGGGTCTCCTGCGTTGGCCGCGACCCCGCTGGTCGGCGGCTATGACGGGAGCTTCATCGAGATCGCGTCGATCCTGAAATGCCGGCTTGCTCTCGATGCGATAGCGCGGTGCTATGTTGATGCGCGGCGGCTATCGATCCGATTGGGCAACGGCATTTCCGCTTCCGGCGTATCCGGCGTCCGATGGCACGGCGCCCGATTGGCGGGCGTTCACGTCAATTCGGAGGAGCACTCATGCCGAAATTGTCCAAGACCCTGATTACCACCGCCGCGTTTGCGGTCATCGCCACCTCGGCCTTCTCGGAGGCCGCCTGGGACTTCAAGGCCGGCATGGCCTATGTCTATGGCGGCCCCGGCAAGATGTCGGCGATGGCCATGGGTCCGGCCGAGAAGAACCACGAGGCGATGATGAAGAACGCCAAGAAGGTGCCCGACAACACCGTCTTCTTCATGCGCAACGGATCGCTGTACTCCGCCTCGGGACGGCTCGATCCGACCGGCAATTTCTACGTGAACTGAGCCGGCCTGGCATCGCGGCCGCCCCTTGCGGGCGGCCGAACCGGGAAACTAATATTCGCTGAAGGGAATGCCGGAGCAGAAGATGACATCTCTCTCGCCAGCCGATGCCGAACAGCTCAGGCTTGCTTTCCAGCGCTGCCGCGACATGGACGGCACGCTGAACGAACAGCTCCGCGCCTATGCCGATGCCAGCCGTGCGGTCTTTCCGGCCTATGGCGAGGCCGTTGATCGCCTGGTGGCGAGATTGGGCGGGAACGGCGGTGGCGAGACCGCGCCTCACCCGGGCGATGCGATGCCGGCGTTCATGCTGCCGGACGAGGCCGGGCGTCTCGTCACGCTGCCTTCGCTGCTGCAGCGCGGCCCGCTCGCCGTGATGTTCTTCCGCGGCCATTGGTGTCCCTATTGCCGGCTCAATGTCCGTGCCGTGGTCCAGGCGTTCGATCGCATCGAGGCCATGGGTGCGCAGATTGTTGCGGTCGTGCCGGAGACGCTGGAATTTACCCGCCAGCTCAAGGCTGAATCCGGCGCGCCGTTTCCGGTCCTGACCGATCTCGACAACGGCTATGCGCTGTCGCTCAATCTCGCGATCTGGCTCGGTGCCGAGATCCAGCGCCTGTTGTCCTATCAGGACATGGCGAAATTCCACGGCAATGATGGCTGGATGCTGCCGATCCCGGCCGTGTTCGTGGTCGGCCGCGACGGCATCGTGAAGGCCCGCTTCGTCGATCCCGATTTCCGCAAACGCATGGAGATCGACGATCTGCTCGCCGCGCTGGAGAGCGCGGGCAGGGAGAACTAGGTTCTCCCCTTATCGAAGACCGTTCTCGCTACCCCGCGATCTCGCGCCAGTCGGCGCCGCGCAGCATGCGCATCACGGCGCTGGCGACCGCCGTGCGCTGCCGGCCGGCCACGCCGTAAAGGCTGACGGTGCGGCGGGCGTCAAGGCCGGCGACGGCGGCACGCGTCAGTGTCTGCGGCAGGGGCGAGGTGTGCGGCATCATGGCGACGCCGATGTCGGCCTCGACCAGCTCGATCAGGTCGCGCTCGCTCGAAATCTCGTGGCCATGCTCGATGCCGTGCTCGCGCAGGCTCGCGGAGATGCGGCGCGAATGCTCGCAGAACGTCCGGCTCAACAGTTGCTCCGAGCGCAGATCGTCCAGTTCGATGCTGCTGCGGCCGGCCAGCCGATGTCCGTCGCCAAAGACGAGCTCGAAGCTCTCGGTGAACAGCGGCCAGGCGTCGAGCCGTTCCCAGGCCTCATCGATCTCGGCGGCGATGCCGAGCTCGGCTTCACCTTTCTTCAAGAACTCGCCGACCTCGCGGCTCGTCCCGCGCAGGAAGCGGAATTCGAGCTGGTTGAATTGCCGCCTGATCTCGTTGAGATGCGGAATGAGCAGCGCTAGGTCGATCGAATGCGTCAAGGCAACGCGCAACGCGCCGACCTCTCCGCTTTTGAACGAGGAGGCGAGCGAGCGCGCGCCGGCGGCAGCGTCAAAACACTGCTTCAGGAGCGGATGCATGCGCTGGCCGAGCTCGGTCAATTGCGCCGCCGGCCGCTCGCGGCGGAACAGGTCGCCGCCAAGCTCGGCCTCGAGTTGCTTGATCGCGCGTGTCAGCGAGGGCTGTGTAACGTTGCACTCCTCGGCCGCGCGCGTGAAATTGAGCAGCTGCGCCACCGCGAGGAAATAGCGGACCTGGTGCATTTCCATGGATCGGCTCCCAGCGAAATCGACCTCAAATCTAGCCGATCGGAACCAGAAATGACATCCCACGCGCGATAGCACGGACGTATGGACTTGGAAGCCAACTGGCATTTCAAAAGATCCCGCCATCTCTTAAAATGATCGCGGGTAACAATGCCGCCGCGTGCGACGAAAATTCGGCCGGTGCAGGCTCACCAGGAGCGAACCATGAACGGCATGAAGGGCAAAGGTGCGGATATCCCGGGTCAGGTCGTGCTGGTGCTTCAGGGCGGCGGTGCGCTTGGCTCCTATCAGGCGGGTGTCTACCAGGCGCTGCACGAGGCCGGCATCGAGCCGGACTGGGTCATCGGCACCTCGATCGGCGCCATCAATGCGAGCCTGATTGCCGGCAACGTGCCGGAGCAACGGCTTGCGCGCCTGAAGGAATTCTGGAAGCGGATGGAGCAGGCCCCGGTCTGGACCCTGGGCGGCGCCTTTCCCGACTTCAACGAGAGGCTCGCTTATTGGTCGACGGTCACCGGCGGCATTCGCGGCTTCTTCCGGCCCAATCCACTGGCGCATGCGGGCGATTCCTATCCGCTCGGTGCCGACAACGCGGGCTATTATTCGACCGCGCCGCTGGAGAAGACGCTGAGCGAGCTCGTCGATTTCGATCTCGCCAATCGCTGCGCGCCGCGCCTGACGGTCGGTGCGGCTCATGTCGGCACCAGTGAAATGCGCTATTTCGACAGCCGCGACAGTGAACTGACGGTGAAGCACATAATGGCGTCGGGCGCGCTGCCGCCGGCTTTCCCGGCGGTGCGCATCGACGGCGAGCTCTATTGGGACGGCGGCATCCTGTCGAACACGCCGACGGAAGCGGTGTTCGACGACAATCCGCGCAGGGATTCGCTGATCTTCTCCGTGCATTTGTGGAATCCCGTCGGACCCGAGCCGAACACGATCGCGGAGGTGCTGAACCGGCACAAGGACGTGCAATATTCCAGCCGCATTTCGAGCCAGATTGCGCGCCAGCAGCAGGCCCATCGCCTGCGCCATGTCATCAACCAGCTCGCGGCACGGCTTCCGGAGAGCGAGCGCAGCGATCCCGCGGTGAGAGAGTTGACGAGCTATGGCTGTCCGACCCGCATGCATGTGGTACGGCTGCTGGCGCCGCAGCTTGAGCGCGAGACCCATACCAAGGATATCGACTTCAGTCCGTCGGGGATCACACGGCGTTGGCACGCTGGTTACGCTCACACGCGATCGGTCCTGGCACGCAAGCCCTGGATCGGCGAATTCGATCCGCTCGCCGGGGTGGTGCTGCACGAGCATATGGAGGAGATGCCGATTGCGGCGGAGTGAGGGCTTTACGCGTGATTGTCTTGCGCAGTGGCGATTTCCCGAGGGCTAGGTCTGGGCTATTGTTGCCCCGTGTTCGTCGCGAGGCTTGCAATTGGTCGCTGAGAAAGATCTGGAGGCAACGCTCGATCTGGTCCGCGCCAACGCGGCGGGGCCGGTAGCGGGCGTGTTCGGTCCTGATACGCTGACCTGGCGGATCGACCGGGAGGCGGTCATCTTTCTCGGTGCCGGCCGCGCGTTGTTGCTGCAACTGGCGTATCCCTGGGTCGCCGCCGCCATCGCCGAGCATTCGAAAACCCTGGCCGATCCGATTGGCCGCTTCCATCGCACCTTCGACATCGTCTTTGCCATGGTGTTCGGCTCGCTCGACCGTGCCTTGCTGTCCTCCCGGCAGCTGCACCGACGACACAGCATGATCGTCGGAGAGATGCCGGAGACGGTCGGTCCCTTTGCGGCAGGCTCGCGCTACTGCGCCAACGATATCCCCTCGCTGCGTTGGGTCCATGCGACGCTGGTCGAGACGGCGCTGATGGCGCACGAGCTGGTTCTGCCGCCATTCTCCGTGGAGGAGCGCGAGCGCTACTGGAGCGAGAGTCGGACGTTCGGTGCATTGTTCGGATTGACGGCGGATGATCTGCCCGCGGACTGGTCGGGCTTTACGTCCTACACCGCGGCGATGGTGCAGACGGACACGCTGACCGTGAGCCCGGCGGCGCGCGAGATCGCGGCGCAGATTTTTAGCGGCGCGCGTCCGTGGTTGCGGCCGCCACGATGGTATCGCTCGCTCACGGCGAGCCTGCTGCCGGAACGCTTGCGCGCCGGCTTCGGGTTCGAGCTCGGCGAGCGGGAGCTCAGATCGGCCGACAACGCGCTGCGATGGATCCGGCGCATCTATCCGACATTGCCGGATCGGCTGCGCTATGTCGGGCCCTACCAGGAAGCGCAGGCGCGGCTGCGGGGCGAGCCGCAGCCCGACTGGATGACGCGCTGCCTCAACAGGGCGTGGATCGGGCGGCCGCAAATGGATGTGCGCGGAAAGGGGTAAAGGCCCGATCTCTCGGATTGCTTCGCTGCGCTCGCAACGGCGGAGAACAGAGATACGCCTCTGCCTCACACCGAAGCCAGCTTCCGGTAGAGCGCGCTGTAGGTCCCCGCCGAGATGCTCCAGGAGAAGGACCGTCCCATGGCGCTGCGGCGCATGGTGTCGAGCTGGTCTTGCGCCATGAAGGCCGAGAAGGCGCGGCGGACGCCGCCAAGGAAGGACTCGCGCGAGGGCCTCGAGAAGAGGAAGCCGGTCTCACCGTCGGTGATGGTTTCGGCAAGGCCGCCGGTCTGGTGACCGATTGGCAGCGAGCCGAAGCGCTGGGCGTACATCTGGCTGAGCCCGCACGGCTCGAAGCGCGACGGCATCAGGGTGAAATCGCTGCCCGCAAAGATGCGGCGGGCCTGGGCATCGTTGAAGCCGATCACAACTCCGATCGCGTCGGGGCGGCGGCGATGCGCGTCGATCAAGGCCTGCTCCAGCGCCGGCTCGCCGGAGCCGGTGACCACGATCTGTCCGCCGGCATCGACGATCTCGTCGGCCGCCGACAGCACGAGATCGATGCCCTTCTGGTGCACGAGACGCGCGACGATGCCGAACATCGGGCCGCGCGAGACCGCTAAGCCAAACTGCTTGCGGACGTAGTCCGCATTGGCCCTCTTGCCGACCCAGTCGCCGGCGCCGAACTGCTGGGCGAGCTGGGCGCAGGAGCGCGGGTCCCAGCTCTCGTCGATGCCGTTGAGGATGCCGGTGAGCTCGGACGCGTCCGAGCGCAGGCGGAGCAGGCCCTCCAGGCCGCAGCCGAATTCGGCCGTGGTGATCTCGCGCGCATAGGTGCCGCTGACGGTGGTGAGGTGCGAGGCGTAGACGAGGCCCGCCTTGAGGAAGGACAGCTGGTCGTAGAACTCGACACCGTCGATGTGGAAAGAGCTCTCCGGTGCGCCGATCCGCCGCAGCGAGTCCTTCGGAAAGAGGCCCTGATAGGCAAGATTGTGAATGGTCAGGATCGACGGTAGCTTGGAGCCGCGCCAGGCGAGATAGGCCGGCACGAGCGAGGCCTGCCAGTCATTGGCATGGATCAGGTCAGCTGCCCAATTCTTGTCCAGCTTGCCCATGGCCAGCTCAGCGGCGGCAGAGGCAAAGCGCGCGAAGCGGATGTCATTGTCGGGCCAGTCGCGCCCGGACTCGTCGCCATAGGGGTTACCGGGCCGGTCGTAAAGTTGCGAGCACAACAGCACGTAGACCGGCAGGCCGTCCTTGGTCGCTGCCCGTCCGAGCGAGCAGGCCGGCATCTCTGCAAAGGCCGGGCTGCGGCCAACGATCTGAATATGGGTGAGTTGCTCGATGATGTCGCGATAGCCGGGCAGCATGATCCGGATATCGGTAAAGGAGCGAAGGGCGCGGGGCAGCGCAGCGGACACGGCTCCAAGGCCGCCGACGCGGACGAAGTCGTCCATCTCCGTGGTGACGAACAAGACCCTCAAGAACAGCTGCCCTCTGTCGATCCCGTTCGCTACTATGCAAGAACGGGTCCAGTTGTCCGGGAATTCTTAAAGCCCACCCACGCGGCGTGTCGGTTCGGTAAACACTTTCCTACTCGGCCGCCGCCCTCTAGGGTCGCCGCATCAACAACAGAGAACTTCGAGAGTTCCTAAGACCCAAGGACGTGAGCAGGCATGCAGCTAGCAGATAAGCATGAGGGGACGACGACAAAAGCCTTCGCCGGGCTGAGGGTCCTGGATTTTTCCACCACCATCGCCGGTCCTCACTGCGCGCGGATGCTTGCCGACATGGGCGCTGAGGTCATCAAGATCGAGACCGACGGCGGGGAGACCATGCGGACCCGGCCGCCGCTGCGCAAGGGGTGCAGCACCGCGTTCGGCCAGCTCAATGTCGGCAAGAAGAGCGTCGTGCTCGACCTCAAGTCCGAGGACGGCAAGGAGGCGGTGCGCCGGCTGGCCGCGGCATCAGACATCCTGGTCGAGAACTTTCGCCCCGGCGTGATGCATCGGCTGCGGCTCGACTACGACAGGCTGCGCACCGTCAACCCGAAGCTGATCTATTGCTCGATCTCGGGCTACGGCCAGACCGGCCCCTCGGCCGAGCTGCCGGCCTATGCGCCGGTGATCCATGCCGCCTCCGGCTATGATATGGCCCATCTGGCCTACCAGCCCGGCCGCAATCGCCCTGATTATTGCGGCATCTATCACGCCGACGTCGTCACCGGCACCTACGGCTTCGGGGCGATCGCGTCCGCACTCTATCAGCGGACCGTGACCGGCCTTGGCCAGCACATCGACGTGTCGATGCTGGAATCGATGCTGTCACTGACGCTGACCGAATTGCAGAGCGCACAATTTGCCGTGAAGCCACCGCCGCGCCCGATGTTCGGCCCGACCGAGACGGCAAGCGGCTATGTCATGATCACGGTCGCCAGCGAGAAGACGTTCCAGGGATTGATGGGCGTGATCGGTCACCCCGAATGGATCTCCGATCCGCGCTTTGCGACCTATGCCGCGCGCCGCGAGAATTGGGCCGAGGTGATGGACGGCGTCGAGGCCTGGTCGCGGCAGTTCACGACCGATGCGTGTCTCGCAGCGCTAGGGGCTGCCGGCGTGCCGGCTTCGGCCTATCGCACCGTGTCCGAGGCGCTGGCCGATCCGCAAATTGCGCACCGGCAGGCGCTCTCCGAGGTGCGGGACGAGGGCGGCTCCTTTCAGGTGCTCAACCTGCCATTCCGGATGTCGGGTGCCGATACCACGCCGGCCAAGACGATGGCCGTGCTCGGCGAGCATACGGATGCGCTGCGCGAAGAGATCAGCCTCGCCGATGATGCATCAATTCCGACAGGCAAAACTGCCGCGACAGGCTGAGCACCATTACGCCGCACGTGCGGCGTGTGATCTGTCACGCGTTCCTCTTGCCGTGGCGAGCTTTTGTCGCCAATCTCGTCCCCAGTCATTCGACGATCCGAAACATCGGACGAGGGATCCCGGGAGGAACCATGACGAACATTGCTGCCGCGGCGCGCAAGCACGCGCCGATTTTCCTTGTTGCGGCATTTGCCCTCCTTCCGCTGGCCGGGCCGGTGCAAGCGCAGAAGCCGGGCGGCAGCATCACCGTCGGCCAGGAGCTGGAGATTGCGGGCTTCGATCCGCTCAAGGTCGGCGTCTACGACACCTCGACCTTCACCGCGGCCGCAGCGATCTTTGATACGCTGACCACGCTCGACGACAAGGGCGAAGCCGCGCCGAAGCTCGCGATGTCCTGGACCCATTCCGACGATTACAAGAGCTGGACCTTCAAGCTGCGCCAGGGCGTGACATTCCACGACGGCACGCCGTTCAATGCGCAGGCCTTCAAGGAGAATTTTGACCGGCAGAAGGACCCGGCCAACAAATGCCGCTGCGCCTTCTACATCACCAACGTCAAGGAAGTGCTGGCGCCGGACGAAACCACCGTTGTCTTCAATCTGACCGATCCCTCGGTGAACTGGCCGGCGGTGATCACAATCCAGAGCTCCAACAACGTCATTCATTCGCCGACCGCGTGGAAGACCAAGGGTGACGACTACAATCGCAATCCCGTCGGCACTGGTCCCTACATCCTGAAATCATGGACCGCAGGCGACCGGATGGTGCTGGAGAAAAACCCCAACTACTGGGACAAGGGCCGTCCCTATCTCGACCGCATCATCTTAAAGCCGCTGCCCGATGCGCAGTCGCGCTTCGCCTCGCTGCAATCGGGCGAGGCCGACATCATCTGGGACGACGAGAACGACGCCGACAACATCATGAAGGCGCAGAAGGACTCCAAGCTCACGGTGCACACCTACAAGGGCTCGGGCGCGCAGGTCTACGCCTTCAACACCAAGGTCGCGCCGTTCGACGATGTCCGCGTGCGTCAGGCGCTGGTGATGGCGCTCGACCGCCCGAAAATGTCGCAGGCGATCAGCAACGGCCTGAGCCGGCCCGCGACCAATCCCTATGGCGATGGCTCCTGGGTCAAATGCAAGGATGACGGCGCGCTGCCGTTCGATGTCGAGAAGGCCAAGGCGCTGATCAAGGATTACGGCAAGCCGGTCGAGTTCAAGATGCTGGTGACCGCAACCCCGCGCGGCCGCATGATCGGCCAGGTGCTTCAGCAATTCTGGAAGCGCGCCGGCGCCAGCATGGAGATCGAGCAGGTCGATCAGGCGACCATTCCGTCACGCGCCTTCACCCGCCAGTTCCAGATGACGCCGTGGCGCATCGTCGATCTCGCCGATCCCGACCCGCAGATGTACGCGAATTTCCGCAGCGGCAGCCCGCTGGCATTGGCCGGATACTCAAACCCGGAGCTCGACAAGCTGCTGGACCACGCGCGCGTCACCGCCGACCTCGGCCAACGCACCGAGGATTACTGCGCCATCAGCCGCCTGATCAACAAGGAGGCAATCTGGTTCTGGACCTTCCAGAACACTTATTACGCGCTGTCGAGCGCCAAGCTGAAAGGCTTCCCCAAGATCTACAACGGCGTGATCGACGTTTCGACGACCTGGCTGGAATGATGGCGCGATGCTGAACTTCGTCGTTCGGCGGCTGCTTGGCATGCTGCCGGTGTTGTTCGCCGTGTCGCTGTTGACCTTCCTGATCGCCTCGCTGCTGCCGGGCGATCTCGCTCTCGTCATCCTCGGCGATCAGGCGACGCCGGAGAATGTTGCGGCGCTGCGCCGTGACATGGGGCTCGATCAGCCGCTGTGGTGGCGTTACCTGAGCTGGCTCGGTCACGTCCTGCAGGGCGATCTCGGCCGCTCGTTCCGCACCGGGCAGACGGTGTTGCAGGCGGTCGCCGAGCGCATTCCGGTCTCGCTCCAACTGATGCTGATGGCCGAGTTCATCGGACTGTTGATCGGCGTCCCGGTTGCGATCGCCTGTGCCGCGCGTGCCGGCGGCGCGTTCGACCGTTTCATGACCGGCAGCGCGTTCGCGATGCTGTCGATGCCGTCGTTCCTGGTGGCGATCCTGCTGATCTATCTGTTCGCGGTCGAGCTGCACTGGCTGCCGGCGACGGGCTATGTGCCGTTCACCGAGGCGCCGCTGGCGAATTTACGCTTCTTCGTGCTGCCGGCACTGACGCTGGCGCTGGCGGAATGGCCGGGAATCATGCGCGTGCTGCGCTCCGACATGATCGCGACCTTGCAGGAGGATTATATCGCGCTCGCCAAGGCCAAGGGTCTCAAGCCCGCGCGTATCCTGTTCGTGCATGCGCTCAAGCCCTCGTCGCTGACGCTGGTGACGGTCACAGGCATCAATATCGGCCGCCTGCTCGGCGGCACCCTGATCGTGGAATCGATCTTTGCGCTGCCCGGCATCGGCCGGCTGCTGGTCGGGGCGATCTACACCCGCGACCTCGTCATCCTCCAGGGCGTCGTGCTGCTGGTTGCCTGCGGCTTCGTCATCGTGAATTTCATCGTCGACATGCTCTACGCCGTGCTCGACCCCAGGATCCGCCATGGCCACGCTTGAGCTCTCGATGCAGGACGAGGCGGCGCCCGTGCCGGTCGGCCGCAAGCGCAGGCTCGGCCTGCTGTTCTGGATCGCGAGCGCCTGGCTCGCGATCATCCTTGCGCTCGCGATCCTTGCGCCGGTGCTGCCGCTGCAGAACCCCGTAGACATGGACATGCTGGAGCGCCGCGCGGCATTCTCCACCGAGCACTGGCTCGGCACCGACGGGCTCGGCCGCGACGAGCTCGCCCGCCTGATTTTTGGCGCGCGCGTGTCGTTGACCGTCGGGCTGATCGCGCCGATGATCGGCCTTACGCTCGGCGGCGCGCTCGGCCTGCTCGCCGGTTATTTCCGCGGCCGGTTCGAGACGCTGGTGGTCGGCAGCATGGACGTGCTGCTCGCCTTTCCGCCGCTGATCTTCGCGCTCGCGGTGACGGCTTATCTCGGTCAGTCCGTCCCCAACCTCACCCTGATCCTCGGCGTGCTCGGCGTTCCCGCCTTCATGCGTGTGGCGCGGGCCGCGACGCTGACGCTGGCGCGGCGGGAATTCGTGATCGCGGCCGAGGCGTTAGGTGCCAGCCATGCGCGCATCCTGCTGCGCGAGCTATTGCCGAACGTGATCCTGCCGCTGCTGGCCTTCTTCCTGCTCGGCGTTGCCGTCACCATCGTGGTCGAGGGGGCGCTGTCCTTCCTCGGTCTCGGCGTTCCGCCGCCGATGGCGAGCTGGGGCAGCATGATCGGCGAAGGGCGCGACAGCCTCGACGTCGCGCCGCGGCTGGCGTTCCTGCCGGCGACCGGATTGTTTCTCACCGTGCTGGCCTTCAATCTGGTCGGCGATACCTTGCGGGCGCTGACCGACCCGCGTCAGGGGGCGCTGTGAGCGCTCCGCTCTTGATCATCGAGGACGTTGCAGTCGAGCTACCGACGCCGCGCGGTAATCTGCGCGCCGTGGATCATGTCGACCTGTCGCTGGAGGCGGGCTGCACGCTCGGCATCGTCGGCGAGTCCGGCTGCGGCAAGACCATGCTCTCGCGCGCGGTGCTTCAGCTGCTACCGAAAAAAGCAAAGCTCACGGGCCGCGTGATGTTCGACGGCCAGGATCTGGTGCGGCTCGATGCGGAACCCTTGCGTCGCTTGCGCGGGCGCGATCTCGCAGTCGTGTTTCAGGACCCCATGACCTCGCTAAACCCGGTGCTGACCATCGGCACGCAGCTGATGGAGACGATCCAGGAGCATCTCGAGCTCGATGCCCCCGCAGCACGGAAGCGCAGCATCGAGCTGCTGGCGGCTGTCGGAATCCCGGCGCCTGAGCAGCGGCTCGCGCAATATCCGCATCAATGTTCCGGCGGCATGCGCCAGCGCATCGCGATTGCGATCGCGTTGTCCTGCGAACCGAAGCTGCTGATCGCGGACGAGCCGACCACCGCGCTCGACGTCACCATCCAGGCACAGATCCTCGATCTGCTCGCGCGCGAGCAGCGCCGCCGCCACATGGCGATGATCATCATCACCCACGATCTCGGCGTGGTCGCGGGCCGTGCCGACGAGGTCGCCGTGATGTATGCGGGCAGGGTGGTGGAGCGCGCCCCGACCCAGGCGCTGTTCAAGCGCATGCACATGCCCTACACGGAAGCGTTGCTGGCGGCGATCCCGAAGCTGGAGACCGCGCCCCATACCCCGCTGCCCGCGATCTCCGGCCGTCCGCCCGATCCGACACGACCGCTAAAGGGCTGCTCCTTCGCGCCTCGCTGCCGCTATGCCGCTAGCCGTTGTCATGAGGCCAAGCCCGACCTGAAGAGCGCCGAGATGCCCGATCATCTCTATGCCTGCTTCCACCCGATCCAGATGGCGGAGGGAGTTGGCGCATGATGCAGCTTGCCGCGCGCGCTGAGCCGCTGCTGAACGTCGACAATCTCGTCGTCGAATATGGTCTCGGCAACAAGACGGTGCATGCGGTGTCCGGTGTCAGCCTTGCGGTCGCGCGCGGCGAGACGTTGGGGCTGGTCGGAGAATCCGGCTGCGGCAAGTCGACGCTGGGGCGCGCGGTGCTGCAATTGCGACGTGCCAAATCCGGCCGGGTGTTGTTCGACGGCGAAGATCTCACCGCAATGGAGGGCGAGGCGTTGCGCAAGATGCGCCGCCGCGTGCAGTTGATCTTCCAGGATCCGATCGCCTCGCTCAATCCGCGCCGTCGCATCGGCGACATCGTGGCCGAGCCGCTCATCATTGCCGGCGTCAAGGATGCCGCCGAGCGCAAGCGCAGGGTTCACGAGGTGCTCAGCGCGGTCGGGCTCGATCCTGATCTCGTCGCGGGCCGCCTGCCGCATGAATTCTCCGGCGGGCAGTGCCAGCGCATCTGTATCGCGCGGTCGCTCGTCCTCAATCCGGAATTCATCGTCTGCGACGAACCGGTCTCGGCGCTGGACGTCTCGATCCGCGCACAGATCCTCAATTTGCTGGAGGAGATGAAAGCACGCTTCGGCCTGACGCTGTTGTTCATCGCGCATGATCTCGCAGTGGTCAAAGCGGTCAGCGACCGCGTCGCGGTGATGTATCTCGGCCGGCTCTGCGAGGTCGGTCCGTCGGAGCAATTGTTCGCAAATCCTGCGCATCCCTATACCGGGCTCTTGTTGCAGGCGATCCCGGTGCCCGATCCGGATGTGCGTCCCGCCGAGAGTGTGGCGGCGGGTGAGCCACCATCGCCGATTGCGCCGCCGTCCGGCTGCCGCTTCCGCACCCGCTGCCCACGCGCCGATAAGCGATGCAGCGCGGAGATACCGGAGTTGCGCGAAATCGGGCCTCGCCAGTTCGCGGCTTGCCATCATCCGCTGACCTGAACTAAGACCGGTTTGTCTCGCCTCGCCGGCCATGGCATGGTGGCGCGACAACGAGAAGCATGCCGGGAGAACGCCGATGAAGAGTTTCAAGGTCGCCGATTTCAAGGCGCCGCTGCAGGAGTTCGACGAGGCGACGCCGCAGCCTTCGGGCACGCAGGTCCTGATCAAGGTGAAGGCCGCCGGCGTCTGCCACAGCGACCTCCACATCTGGGAGGGCGGCTACGATCTCGGCCATGGCCGCAAGCCGCTCTCGCTGAAGGACCGCGGCATCAATCTGCCGCTGACCATGGGTCACGAGACGGTCGGCGAAATCCTGGCCTTCGGCCCCGACGTGAAACCGACCGACCAGGGCGACCTCAAGCTCGGCGATGTCGGGCTGGTCTATCCCTGGATTGGCTGCGGCAAGTGCGCGACGTGCCTCGCCGGTGACGAGAACATGTGCCTGACGCCGCGCTCGCTCGGCGTCTATTGCGACGGCGGCTATTCCGATCACATGCTGGTGCCGCATCCGCGCTATCTGCTCAATCTCAGGGGACTCGATCCCGCAACGACCGCGCCCTATGCCTGCTCGGGCGTCACCACCTACAGCGCGCTGAAAAAGGTTGAGCAGCATTTCGACACGCCGATCGTGATGTTCGGCGCCGGCGGGCTCGGCCTGATGGCGCTGTCGCTCTTGAAAGCCATGGGCGGCAAGGGCGCGATCATGGTCGATATCGATGCCAGGAAGCGCGAAGCGGCGGAGAAGGCCGGCGCGCTCGCCACCGTCGACCCGAAGGCGCCGGATGCGCTGGAGCAACTCGCCAAGAAGGCGGGCGGGCCGATCCGTGCCGTGATCGACCTCGTCGGGAATGCCGCGACGACGCAACTTGGATTCGACTGCCTGACCAAGGGCGGCAAACTCGTGATCGTCGGCCTGTTCGGCGGCGGCGCAACCTGGGCGCTGCCGCTGATTCCGATCAAGGCGGTGACGATCCAGGGCAGCTACGTCGGAAACCTGCGCGAGACGCAGGAATTGCTCGACCTCGTCCGCACCAAGAAGGTGCCGCCGATCCCGGTGACCACGGCGCCGCTCGCCAAGGCCAACGATGCGCTGGTGCAATTGCAGCAGGGCGCGGTGGTCGGGCGCACGGTGCTGACGCCGTAGCGAACACTCTCTCCTCCGTCATTGCGAGCGCAGGGAAGCAATCCGGAAATCCCTCCGCGGACACAGTCTGGATTGCTTCGTCGCAAGAGTTCTTCGCAATGACGACTTGGCTAGCTCCTTTCCTTGAGGCCTTAAATGTCCGCAAACAACGCCTTCCACATTGCCGTGCTCGCCGGTGACGGCATCGGTCCCGAAGTCATGGCGCCGGCCGTCGAGGTGCTGCGCAAGATCGAGCAGAAATCGGATTTGCGCTTCCGTTTCACTGAAGCACCCGCCGGCGCCAACAATTATCTTGCCACCGGCAAGTCGATGCCTGACTCGACCATCAAGCTGTGCGAGGAGGCGGACGCAATCCTGCTCGGCGCCTGCGGCCTGCCGTCGGTGCGCTACCCCGACAATACCGAGATCGCGCCGCAGATCGAGCTGCGTTTCATCTTCGATCTCTATGCCGGCGTGCGACCGGCGCGCCTTATTCCGGGCGTGCCGAGCCCGATCGTCGGCGCTGATGAGCGCGGCATCGATCTCGTCGTGATCCGGGAATCGACCGAAGGCCTGTTCGCCTCGATGGGCAAGGGCGTCGTCACCCATGAGGACGCGCGCGAGACCATGGTGATCACACGCAGGACATCCGAGCGCCTGTTCGATTTCTCGTTTCGCCTCGCCGAGCGGCGCAAGGCGCGCGGCAAGCCCGGCGCGCTTGCCTGCGTCGACAAGGCGAACGTGTTCAAGGCGTTCGCGTTCTTTCGCGGCATTTTCGATGAGATCGCCAAGAAGCACCCCGACGTGAAGACCGATCGGCTCTATGTCGATGCCTGCTCGGCCATGCTGGTGAAGCGTCCCTG
Source organism: Bradyrhizobium sp. CCBAU 25360 (assembly GCF_028128695.1). Classification (NCBI taxonomy): domain Bacteria; kingdom Pseudomonadati; phylum Pseudomonadota; class Alphaproteobacteria; order Hyphomicrobiales; family Nitrobacteraceae; genus Bradyrhizobium; species Bradyrhizobium sp. CCBAU 25360. Next base: position 42,057 of record NZ_LBJA01000043.1, on the reverse strand, counting down.
GGATTTCGACGTGATGGTGATGGAGAACATGTTCGGCGACATCGTCTCCGACATCACTGCGAGCCTGATCGGCGGCCTCGGAATGGCGCCGTCGGCGGACATCGGCGACAAATATGCCGTGTTCCAGCCCTGCCACGGCACCGCGCCCGACATCATGGGGCAGGGCAAGGCCAATCCCACTGGCATGATCCTGTCGGCGGCGATGATGCTGGACTGGCTCGCCGACAAGCACGGCGTCGAGAGCGCGGCGGAGGCCGGCGAGACGATCGAGCGTGCGGTGGATCAGGTCTATGCCGGCGGCATCAAGCCGATGGAATTCGGCGGCAGCAACGGGACTGCCGACATCACCAAAGCGGTGCTGGCGGCGCTCTGAGAAGCAGCCGAGCCGCGGCGCCGGTTCATCTCAAAAGAAAAGGGGCCTCGCGGCCCCTTTGTCGTTCACCAGCGGCGCCAATGGTGGTGGCGATGGCCCCAGCCCCACGGGCGCGGGCCGTAGAAGCGTCGCGGGCCGCCGTAATAGCCGTAGGCGCCGTAATAGTTCGGACGCCAGAAGCAGCGGCCCCAGGGGTTGCACACCCAGCGCACCTGATCCACGTCAGCGGCCGGACCGCTTGCAATCTTGTCCGCCTGCGGGATGCCATTCGGCATGGCTGCGAGCGCCTCGCCCGACGCGAGCGCTACACCGCCGATGGCAGCCAGAGCAAGAACAGCAGATTTCAGTGTCATCGCGATCTCCCTCGTTGTGGCGGGAGAACTTTCGTCAGATCAACTAGTTGCTACCGCGCGGAGCTGCACGAGGAATTTAATCTTCCTGAACGTCGGTTCAGCTTCAACGCCCCTGGAACTGTGGCTTGCGCTTTTCCATGAAGGCTTGCCGGCCCTCGCGAAAGTCTGCGCTGTCCATACAGGCATTGCCGATCGCCTTGATCGCGTCCATGTCGCGCTGACTCTCATCCTTCAGCACCTGCGCGATGGTGATCTTGGCGGCCTTGATCGCGAGCGGGGCGTTCTGCGAGATCGTCTCGGCAATCGTCATGGTCTCGCCCCAGAGCTCGTCGACCGGGAACACGCGCTCGATAAGGCCAATGCGCAGCGCTTCGGCGGAATCGATGCGCATGCCCGTGTACATCAGAAGCCGCGCCCAGGACGGGCCGACCAGCGAAACCAGGTGCCGCAGGCCGTCAAAGCCATAGGCGATGCCGAGCTTGGCCGCGGGAATGCCGAACTGGCTGTCGTGCGCGGCGATGCGGATATCGGCGAGCATCGCGACCTGCATGCCGCCGCCGAGGCAAAAACCGTCGATGCAGGCAATCGTCGGCTTGGGATAGTCTGCGAGCAGTGCGCGCTGGGCGGCGCTGCGCCTGGCATATTCCTCGGACGCTGCCGCGTTGTGGCGAGTCTTCTCGAATTGGCTGATGTCGGCGCCGGAGACGAAGGCCTTACCGCCGGCTCCGCGCAGGACCACGACGCGCACCGTCTCGTCGTCGCGCAGGCTCGTCAAGGCCTCGCCAAATCCCTCCCACATCTCCAGCGACATCGCGTTGCGCTTGTCGGGATTGTTGAAGGTGATCACGCCGACGCCGTCGGTGGTGTGCTGGAGAATCTTGCCGTCCGCGTAGGGTGTACCGGTCGTGCTGAATATGTCGGACATCGCTTGCTCGCTCGTCATGTGCGAGGGGCAATGTGCTGCGCTGGCGCTTCCGGGGTCAACCGCGGCAGGGTGGGCGAGTCTGCATCCGCCTGTAGCGGGATTGCATGGCGCGTCGTCCCGAGTGTCGCGCGCGCAAAGAAAAGGGGCGGTCGTGCCGCCCCGCAAAGGCCGCGCGCAAGCGCGCGAGCCGGAATATGATCGTTCAATCCGGCCGCGTCCCCGCGACGCGGCGGATTGAAGATCGGCCGCAAAGGCCAGACCGTCGACCGGTCTCAGCTCTCGTTCGCCGCGATCGATTCCATCAGCGAGACCAACTGACGCTGCACGGTCTGGTCCTTGATCTTGCTGTAGGCGCGCAGCAGGCGGAGGCTGAAGGCCGAATCGAGGAACAGCAGGCTCTCGACTTCGCGCGCCTTGTTGTCACCGTCGTAGAAGAAGGTCACGGGCACGTCGAGGGCGGAAGCGATCTGCTGCAGACGAGCCGCGCCGACGCGATTGACGCCCTTCTCGTATTTCTGGACCTGCTGGAAGCTGACGCCAAGCTTCTCGCCGAGCTCGGCCTGCGAGATCTTCATCTCGACGCGCCGCAGACGAATCCGCTTGCCAAGCTCGATGTCCGGCTTGCCAGCACTGCGCTGCTTCATTCTTTTCGCCGCTGCTTTCATCTTCGTTTTCACCTTTGTTCTTCGGTTGAAAATCCCCCGAAGAGCTGGGTCAGGGGTTCGCCCATATACGAGTCCTTGAATTCATGCGGATGCACGAACTCTTCCTTAAACCACGGGAAGCGAGCCGGACTGAAAGCTTCGATCAGCCAATCAATCATGTGCCGCACGCGCGGAATTCGGCCGCTACCGGGATGGTAGGACAACCAGATATCCAGCGGTCGGTTCAACTCGACCTCCAGTGGAATCAACCTCCCGCCAAGCGCAATGGCGTAGCTCGGGAAGACGCCGATGCCGGCGCCATTCGCGACCGCCCAGTAGTTGGCGCTTGAGACGTTGGTCTTCATGACCAGAAGGTCACGTTCCGATACGCCCGGGAAGAAGCTCTCGAAGGATTCCTTGGCGGCAAGCTGGTCGGCGAATTGCAGCACCAGGCGATGCTTGATCAATTCCGCCGCCGAGCGCGGCGCGCCATGCTTCTCGATGTATTTCTCGGAGGCCCAGAACATCAGATGCATGCGACCGAGCCGCACTAGCTTGATGTCGAGCGCCGAGGGACGCGACAGATGGATGGCGACGTCGGCTTCGTGGCGCGAGACGTCGGCCGAGCGCATCGCGCAATGCAGGTCGACCAGGATCTTCGGATAGGCCTGCTGGAATTCAACCAGGCGCGGGGCGAGCCAGAACGTGCCGAGCCCCTCAGTAACGGCGACTCGCACCTCGCCGGACAGGGCGTTGGCCATCGAATCGCTGGCGCGCAGTACGTCGAAGGTGGCGGCCTCCATGCGCTCGACGGCGGAGACCACCAGCGCGCCCTCATCGGTGAGATGGGTGCCATGGACGTCGCGGGTGAAGAGTGTGGTGCCGGTCTGGCGTTCGAAATCGTCGATTCGCCGGCGCACGGCGTTGATCGACAGCGACAGGCGCTCGGCCGCCGATCGGAAACTCCCGCATCGGACGACTTCAAGGAATATGCGGGCGGCATCCCAATCAGAGAGGCCGCTGAGATTTGTCTTTGGGCGTTCCGCCACAGGAACGCCCCTTTCCGCCAAGGAGTGCATACAAGTCCCTTCGGTTAGCTAAACTGGCAGAATCTGGCGCAAACCACAACCACTGCGGGTTGGGGGATGATGAGTTTTGAACGTCATCCTTACTACCTCGTGGGTGGTATCTGAATGCTGCCAAGGGTTGGGAATCGGGCAGGCCATTGCCCGGATGAGGGGTGTGGCGTGAGTGCCGTTGCGAGCCGTGAAATGGCTGCGGGATTGCAGGCGCTGTCGGCAATGAGTGTGCTTGCGCGAAAGCCGGCGCCATCTCTCTCAATGGATCAATCACAGGGCGCGGGGCGTTTGCTCTCGGACCGTTTCGACCATGGCCAACGGAGCAGCGCGGCGATGTTAGCCGGAACCGCAGTTCCGCGGCAGAAACCCACTGAAATCAGGTTCAGAGGCGCTGTGGCCTCGTGCTATCCTCCGTATTCCATGGGGGCCGAAGGGGTCGTCACCAACACGTCTCGCAGGCCGAATTAACGGAAAGAACGCCGGTGTCGCATTCAGACGAACAGTTGCAGTCGGTGCTGGAAACGCTCGAGGGGTGCCGCAGGGTTCTCAACGCGTGCGACAGCCGTGAGTCGGCCGAGCTGCTGTCCATTGTCATCCTCGACGTCAGGATGAAACTCAAAGGAATTGACAGTGCCGATCTCAAGGCACTGTGCGACGAAATGCTGCGGAGCGCTGCGAGCGAGCCGCCGTCCCCTTCCAAGCAGACGCAGGACCAGCCCCGGCGTCCGCTGCTCCGCGTGGTGAAGTAGCCGCGCCGCCGAATCTCGCTTTTTGGCGAGGTTTGTGCGCGTCCCGATGCCGCACCTGTGATCGCAGGCGGCATCGGGAGGAGCCCTGGTTTGATGCGCCTCTGTTGCGCATTCTCCGGCATCGGTTACACCAGAGCCGGTTCGGCTCCGGGCCGCGCGCATTCCCGGCGCGCCGCACCGGGGCCTGAGATGGCTCAGACGGCATCATGCAAAATGTTTCGATCCCGGCGGCGCTGATTGCAGGCCTCGTCAGCTTCCTTTCGCCTTGCGTCCTGCCCCTGGTCCCGCCCTATCTGATCTATCTTACGGGCGCCACGATCGAGCATGTCGAGAGCGACGAGCCGGGCTCGGCCTCCAAGCGCGCGATCATGATGTCGGCGCTCCTGTTCGTGCTCGGCTTCTCCACGGTGTTCGTCGCGCTCGGCGCCAGCGCCTCGCTGGTCGGTGGGCTGATCCGCGCCTGGTCGGCGGAGTTGTCGATCCTCGCCGGCATCGTCATCATCATCATGGGCCTGCACTTTCTCGGATTGACGCGCATCGGCCTGTTGATGCGCGAGGGACGGCTGCCGATCCCCAAACCGGTCGGCCTCTGGGGCGCCTACATCATGGGGCTCGCCTTCGCCTTCGGCTGGACGCCCTGTATCGGCCCGATCCTCGCCGCGATCCTTTCGATCGCGGCCGCTGAGGCTACGGTGACGAAGGGCGCGGGGCTGCTCGCGGTCTATTCGGCCGGTCTCGGCATTCCCTTCCTGATCGCCGCGCTGATGATCGAGCAGTTCTCGGCACTGTTCGCGCGGATGAAGGGACATCTCGTCAATGTCGAGCGCGCCATGGGCGTCCTGATGGTGATCACCGGCATCGGCTTTCTCACCGGCGCGGTCTCGAATGTGAGCATCTGGCTGCTGGAGACGTTCCCGGCGCTGCAGACCATCGGGTAGGGCTTGATCCGGAAAATGCCGGCGCGCTGATCGCGCCGGCGTCCCCGTGTGCAGTTGCTCAGGGTTTGAACACGTAGCCCGGCGAGATCGCCGCCGTCTCCGGGATCGGCGGCAGGTCGGTGAACAGTTCGGGACGATCCTTCATGACCTTGAGAATGTGCTTCGGCTCGATATGCGCATTGACGTCAAAGGTCGATTTGAGGATGCCGAGGCGGGAGAGCCGATCCTCGGCGCTCCACAGCGCACGGTAATTGTTCGCCGACAGCCGACGGTCCGCCTGCTGGATGTTAAACTGCATCGCAGCCTCGGCGACGTCCTGCTTGAGGCCGGGAATCCAGCGTGTGGCGACTTGCGCCGCCTGCTTCGGATTCTTGCGCATCCATTGATCGGCCTCGGAGACGGCAGCGAGGAATTTCTCGATGGTCTCGCCGTTGGCCTGCACCCAGGGACGAAGCGCGACGTTGAAGCCGATATAGGAGATCACGTCGCCGCCTCTGATGATCTCGACCGCGCCGGGCACATCCTTGCCTGCAACGATCGGCCAGGGATCCCAGCCCGAGAACGCGTCGATACCCTTGGCGAGCAGGGCGACGGTCATGTCCGGCGGCGGCGTGTTGACCAGCGTCACGTCATCGGGCTTCAGCCCGGCCTTCTCCAGCGTCGCCAGGATGTAGAGATGATTGATCGTGCCGAAGGAGGCCGCGATCTTCTTGCCCTTGAGCGTCGACAGGTCACCCTTGACGATGCCTGAACCTTCACGCGCGATGATCGCCATGGTGGCATCGGAGCCGGCCTTGGTGGCGTTGCCGCTGTAATTGCCGAGTGCGACAAGATCCATGCCGCGCAGCACGGCGCCGATCATGGGCACGCCGACCTGCACGATCTCGCTCTCGCCGGCTTGCAGTGCGTTCAGCGCGTCGACGCCGGTCGCGTAGGGGCGTGCGATCGTGACATCGAGCCCGTACTTCTCGAAGAAGCCGCGCTCGAGTGCGATCGGCAGGCCGATCTGGTCGATGCCGGTGACCATGCCGGCCTTCAGTTTCGTCGGGGTCTGGGCGCTCGCCGGCACCATGCCGGCCAAGAGCGCGATTCCGAGCAGCAAGAGTCGTTTCATATTCTCAGCCTCCCTCTTTTATCGGCCCCACCGCCGTCACCCAATAGGGGCGGGCGACGGCGTTGAGGTCCGTTCGTTTGACGCCGCGTAGCTCGATCGAATGCTCATCCGTTCCCGAGACGCGTCCATATTGCTGGAATGCGAGCACGTGGAAGCGCTCCGGCGTGAACGGCAGCTCGATCTGCACGTTCACTTTTTCCGATGTGCCCGTGAGCTCCGGCGAGATCTTTCCCGGCGCGGCAACCGTCAACCAGAGTTGAAACAGCGCCCATGCGGCAATGGCGCCGAGCACGATGCGGCCCTTGGGCGAGCGCAGGACGTCGGAGGCGATGCTCATGCCGCGCGCACCATCTGGAGCACCCGCGCCGAGAGCTGCTTGAAGTGGTCGTCCTTGACGAGGTCGTCCCAGACGCGAGGCCGCGGCAGGTCCACCGCGATCTCGTCGAGCACGCGTCCCTTCGACAGCACGACCACGCGGTTGGCGAGAAACACCGCTTCGGGCACGTCATGGGTGATGAAGATCACCGTCGGCTTGCGCTCCTGCCAGATCCGGGTCAGCTCCTCCTGGAGCGTCATGCGCGTCTGCGCGTCGACGCTGGCGAACGGCTCGTCCATCAGCAGGACGTCGGGATTGTTGGCGAGTGCGCGCACCACGCCGACGCGCTGCTGCATGCCGCCGGAGAGCTCGTTTGGATAGCGGTGCGCCGCGTGCGACAGCCCCGCGAGCGCGAGATATTCGCGCGCGATGCGGTCGCGCTCGGCCTTCGGCACGCCGCGCATCTTCGGGCCGAAGCCGACATTGTCGAGCACCGTCTTCCAGGGAAACAGCGCGAACGATTGGAACACGACGCCACGCTCGGGGCCGGGTCCGTGCACCGGCTTTCCGTCGAGCAGGATGTCCCCCTTCGAATAGGGGATGAAGCCGGCGATCATGTTGAGGATTGTCGTCTTGCCGCAGCCGGACGGGCCGACCACGGAGATGAACTCGCCGGGCTCGACGTCCAGCGAGACGTCGTGAACGGCGGTGACATGCGCGCCTGCGTAAGGATCGAAATAGGTCTTGCCGAGATTGCGCAGCGAAAGCGTCTTCATGATGTCACCAATCCCCAGCGTTGGCCGGTCACGCGCTCGAGCGGCGCGAGGACCCAGGCGTCCACGATGTACCAGAGCAATCCGAGAATGATCATGCCGAGCAGAATCTCCACGGTAGAGCCGGCGCGGCGGGCATCGAACATCATGAAGCCGATGCCCGATGTGCCGACGATCATCTCGACCGCGATCAGCGCGCGCCAGCCATAACCGAGGCCGTTGCGCAGGCCCGTGATGATGTTGGGCAGCGCTCCCGGCAGCGTCACCTCCCAGAGCACCCGCGCGCGCGAGGCACCGAGGCTGAGGGCGGCGCGCGCGAGGTCGCGCGGCACGGATTCAACCCCGAGCACGGTGTTGAGCACGACCGGGAACAGCACGGTGTAGACGATGACGAAAGTCATCGTCGTCAGTCCGAAGCCGAACCAGATCAAGAGGATCGGCAGCCAGGCAATGTCGCCGATGGCCTGGAAGAACAGCAGCACCGGCCAGCAGATCCGGTGTGCCCAGCGGCTCGTGCCGATCAGGATGCCCAAGGGAATGCCGAGCGCCATGCCGACGGCGGCGCCGGTTGCGAGCCGGATCAGGCTGTCCTGAAGATAGTCGGGCAGGATCCCCTTGTAGGTGAGCGTGAAGAACGCGCGCAGCACATCGGCGGGGCCGGGGAAGAACGCTCGCGGAAACACCCCGGCCTCGCTGACCGCCGTCCACAACGCCAGCACCGGGATGAACGGAATGATGGCGGCGACCCCGGGCCAGCGCCGGGTCAGGCGGGTATAGTCGCCCCAGATTTGCAGCAGCAGGTTCATGCGCGCCTCACCAAGCCCCAGCGTTCGATGGTCGCGCGTTCCAGCGGGACCAGCAGCAGACGGTCGATCAATAGCCAGAGCACGCCGATCACGATCATGCCGAACACGATCACTTCGGTGCGGTAGAAATCGCGTGCGACGAACAGCATGTAGCCGAGCCCGACATTGGTCGCGATCATCTCGGCGGCGATCAGCCCGCGCCAGGCAAAGCCCAGGCCGGTGCGGATGCCAGTGACGATGTTGGGCAGCGCGCCCGGCAGCAATACTTCGGTCAGCAGCGCCCAGCGGCCGGCGCCGAGCGAGGCGGCAGCATTGCGCAGCGTGTGCGGAATGGTCCTGACGCCGAGCAGGGTGTTGTAGGCGACGACGAAGAACACGGCGTTGAAGATCACGAAGACGATCGCGCCGAAGCCGTAGCCGAACCATAAGGTCGCGATCGGGATCCAGGCGATGCCGGCGAGCACCGAGAAGAAGCGGAACAGCGGCGTGAGAAAGGCCGCCACCGTCGGGCTCACGCCCATGGCGATACCGAGCGGCACGGCGGTGGCGATGCCGATCAGCGTGCCGAGGCCGACGCGCAAAAGGCTGGCGCCGACATGGGCGAACAGCGTGCCGTCGCGGATCGACTCCATGGCGGCCGCGCCGACCGCACCGACCGATGGAAACACGCGCGGATTGACGTTGAACAGCGGGACGACGATCGCCCAGATCGCCACCAGCGCAAGCAGCGGCGCGACGAACATCGCAGCGCCCGCCAGCGAATTGACGCTGCGGATCAATCGCGACGATCGACCTTTCAGACTGCCCGTCACCTGCATTTGACCTCCCTGACGCTCAGCTATGCCTGTGCCGGCATTTCACGCTGATCATTCCTGACATCGTCACCGTGTCTCGCGCGATCGCGGCTGGCCGTCGGTTGCCACGACCGCGATCCCGGGCGGAGCGTGGATGTGGGGCGAGCCCTTCCTGTCACGGTCCACGACGTTTCCTTCTGCTCTTGACGCTCGACGTCCTGGCCGCGCGCACGGCTGACCCGTTGCGAGTTGCCGCGGCGATGACCGTCTTCCGGTTCGAGAGCTTCAATCGGGTATAGCCGAGCAGGCGTTCCATCGCGGCGCGCGCCTTCTCGGGGTTGGCGCTCTCGATAGCCCGCGCCGCCGCCACGTGGTTCGGCAAATTATCCTTGAACCAGCCCCCGGGGCTCCCGACGGCGACGGTGAAGACGGTGCTCAGGATGGTGTCGATCGCGCTGCGAAAGCCCTGCAACACCGGGTTATGGGTCGCATCCAGGATGGCAAGATGAAAGGCCTTGTCGGCGGCGAGGGCGCTGGCCTGGTCCTTTGCGGTCTGCATCGCGGCCAAGGCCGTATCGATCCGCCAGCGATCGTTCCTTGTCGCGCGTTCGGCCGCAAGCGCTGCGGCTGCAGGCTCGATGATCGAGCGCACCTCCTGGATTGCCAGCAGGAGGTCGCGATCCGGTTCGTCCTGGCCGACGAGCCAGCTCAGCACGTCGCGATCGAGCAGGCTCCATTCGTGGCGCGGCAGCACTTGCGTGCCGTGGCGCGGTCGCACGCTGACGAGGCCCTTCGCGGCGAGCGTCTTGATCGCCTCGCGCACCACGCCGCGCCCTACGCCGAAACGGGCTTCGAGTTCCGGCTCCGGCGGCAGGGTGGTATCGACGGGAATGAGATCCTGGGCGATCTCGCGGCCGAGCGTCGTCAGCACGGCGCGGATGCGGCCGGGCTTGATCAGTTTGTCGGCTGGGCTCGGCCGCGCTCTTGCCACCGGTTTGTTTCTCCCCGCCGGCCTGTCGCGGCCGGTTCATTTGTATTGGCCGCCCGCCGGCAGCTTCACAATCATCCGATGTTTAACATCGGATGATTGCCTGGGGCGAGCGCAATTGTCGCAGGAAAGGCTGTATTGCGCTGCGATATGGCGCCAGGCCCGGAGCGGCTACCGCGCCTCGTCCAGCGTACAGACCACCGTGCAGACCACGCCGCGCGGCAGGAAGTCGACGGTGGCCTCGCCGCCGAGCTGGTCGCGTGCGCTGCGCTCGATCAGGCGCGAGCCGAAGCCGCGCTGTACCGGCGCGGTCACCGGCGGTCCGCCGATCTCGGTCCAGATCAGGCGCAGCCGCGGTTTCGGAGCATCGGCGATGATCTCCCAGTCCAGCGTCACCCGGCCGGTCTCGTTGGACAGCGCTCCGTATTTCGCGGCGTTGGTGGCGATCTCGTGCACGATCATCGACAGCACCACGGCGAGCCGCGGCGACAGCGGCACGGCGGGTCCGGCCATGCGGATGCGGTCAGGACTGTTCATCAGGAACGGCTGTAGCGCACGGGCGATCACCTCCCGCAGCTCGGAGCCCGCCCATTTCTCCTGGCTCAGCAGATTATGCGCTTCGGCCAGTGCGCCGAGCCGTCCCTCGAATTTCGTCCGCTCGTCCCGGCTGGCGCTGCGGAAGGTCTGCACCGCGATCGCCTGCATCAAGGCCAGCGTGTTCTTGACGCGATGGTTGAGCTCGTCGATCAGGAGATTGTGCAGCATCTCGCCGCGCGCGATCGTGGTTGCCATCCTGACCGCGAAGGTCAGGCCGGTCAGCAGCAGGATGCCGCCGATCAGGCTGGTGATCGCGATGTTGCGCCAGAGCGGCGCGATCAGGGAGCTTTCGTCGACGCCGGCGGCGATCGTCCAGCCCGTCAGCCGCGATCGTGTGTAGGCCGCGGCCAGAGCGATGCCGTCGAGCGACACCGTCGGGAGCGATGCCTCGCTGCGGCGGAACATCTCGGCATAGAGCGAGGGCGAGGCGCGTTTGCCGAAGGTCTCGCTGGGGTTCGGCGCGCGTGCAAACACGATGCCCTTGGTGTCGAGCAGAGTCACCGTCCAGAGCCGGTCGGGCCGCTGCTTCTCCACCAGTTCCTGAAAGATGCTGATCGGTGGGCTGAAGCAGAGGTCGTAGATCACCTCGCCGTCGCGGAACACCGGAACCTCGACGGTGAGCACCTGCCGCCCGTTGATCGCGCCGGTGAACAGGTCGGAATATTGCGGCGACCTGGTCGCAAAGACTTTTTCGACGATCTCGAGATGGCCGCGTGGCGGCAGGCTTGCGGTGCCTTCCGTTGCGGAGGAAAACAGCAGCCGGCCCTTGCGATCGGAGATCAGCACCAGCCCGCCCTTGCCATATTGGTCGAGGAAGCCGAGCGCGATGCGGCGGAAGTTCTGGAAGTCGTCGTTACGAAGCGAATTCGTCAGTGCAAGCACTTGCAAGCCGCCGGTCATCCGCTGCACCTCGGAGTCGAGCACGAGGCGCATGCTGCGCACGTTCTCCAGCACTCGGCGGGTCGCGTCGCTTCGATCCTGCTTGTAATTGTAGAACACAATGCCAACCGCAAAGACGATCAGCGGCAACATCGTTCCCGTCACCAGAAGAGCGAGCCGGACCGGCAGGGTGAGCTTTGACAAACGCGGGCGTCCCGGTTCCGGCGCAGCGGCGCCGGATTATGATTTTGGGCAGACCATACGTGCGAGACTTGCGTGGCGCCATGTTTTTCGCAGATGGCGAGCGGTTCGGAAACGAGATGTTGCAGCGCAGTCCGGGATGTCCGCGCCTGCAGCGTTGATGCTAACTGCATTGTCCCTGCCCGCGTTCGCAGCCGACGAGTTCTACGTCGTGCAGGACGTCAAGACGAAGAAGTGCACCGTCGTCGACAAGAAGCCGACGGACATGACGATGACCGTCGTCAGCCCGTCGGGTACGATCTACAAACCGCGGACCGAAGCTGAAAGCGGCATGAAGACCGTGAAGGTCTGCACGTCTAACTGAGGAGCAAACTGAGGAGGATGACAAATGCCGGTAATGATCTTGTGGGCCGTGCCGGCCGTGCTGGTGATCGGCGGCGGCATCTATCTGATCGGGCATATGCACTAGGCCAGCAGTAACGGGCGAGCGGGTCCGTGCGTGCAGCGCACAGGTCCGCTCGTGGTCCGCCTCCTACGAGAGTGCGACTGCGCCCATACGGACTGGCCGCGCCGGCAGGAGCGCGAGTTGCAGTGCAGCAGGTGTGCCGGGCGTAACCCTGCGACGAAGAGTACCTCCAGCGCACGCGAAATGACTTCCGTCCGGCCGACGTTTTTCATACGCTTCCATTTCGCAAGCCGCATACCGGCTGCGCTCACGGCCCGGCTACAGGGCCGGAGCATCAAAGGGAGGGGAGACGATGAAGCGAAGGTCATTTCTCGCTGGTATCGGTGCGACCACTGCGGCGGCCACGATTGGGATGCCGTCGATCCTCAGGGCGCAAGCGCCGATCTCGCTGAACGGCGCGGTCCAGTTCAACGACGACCACGCCTTCAACCGGGCACTGCTCCGGTTCGAGGAGCTGGTGAAGAAGTACTACGGCAAGCCCGTCAACTTCACCCTGCACAGGAACTCCTCGCTCGGCCTCGAGAAGCAGTATTTCGAGTACATGTCGCAGGGCAAGGCGGTCGATTACGGCATCGTCTCGCCGGCTCACATGTCGACCTTCGCCAAGGCTGCCCCCTTCATCGACGCGCCCTTCGTGTTCAAGGGCATCGAGCACATGAACAAGGTCGTCGAAGCCAATATCCTGGCGCCGATCGCCGACGAGGTCGCGGCGAAGGCCGAGGTCGTCCTGATCGGCTATTCCGGCGGCGGCATCCGCAACATCTTCGCCAACAAGCCACTCAAGAATCTCGCCGATCTCAAGGGACTCAAGGTTCGCGTGCAGGGCGCGCCGATCTGGTCGAAGACCTTTGCGGCGGTCGGCATGAGCCCGACGGTGATCGCCTATAATGAGATCTACAACGCGATCCAGAACGGTGTGATATCGGCCGGCGAAAACGAGGCGGCCGGCGTCGAGGCGATGAAGTTCTACGAAGTCGCTCCGCATCTCAACCTGACCCAGCACGCCGTGTCGATCCGGCCGATCTGCTTCTCGGTGAAGACGCTGAAGACCCTGCCGAAGGAGCTGCAGGACGCGATCATGAAGGCCGGCAAGGAGGCCGGCGACTACGGCCGTCAGCTCGAGTCGAGCGAAGAGGTCGTCAAGCTCGACACGCTCGAGAAGGCCGGCAAGCTCAAGCGCGTTCCCTTCGAGGAGCGGGACGCCATGAAGAAGCTTGCCGACCCCGTGATGGCCACCTACGCCAAGGAAATCGGTGCGGAGGGCATTTTCGAGAAGATCAACGTCGTCTGAGGTCTTTGCGTCCGCCGACAGCACGTCCGGGCAAGCCCCGCTTCTTGCCCGGAGCTGGCGGATGAGCTGCTGCACGGAGCCCCAATGTCTGAAATGCCCGTCCCGTCCACACCGTCGCTGTGGCGCCGCGTATCGGCGGCCTATGCGAAGCTGCTGGAATTCCTGCTGGCCACCTACGTCGGCGTCCTGGTTGTTCCGGTCACGCTGCAAATCATCTCACGCTACACGCCCTTCATTCCGTCCTACATCTGGACGGAGGAGATGGCGCGCTTCCTGTTCGTCTGGACGATCATGATCGGCGCCATGGTCGGCGTGCGCGAAGCGCAGCATTTCGAGGTCGATGTGTGGCCTGACCTGTCGCGGCGGTCGGAGGCCGCGGTGCGAATCCTCGCGCGGCTCGGCATACTGGCGCTGGCGCTGGTGTTCGTATCGGCCGGCCTCGAGTTCACCCGCTTTGCCTGGAACAGGACTTCAGAGCTGGCCGATCTGCCGCTTTGGCTGATTCACGTCGCCTGGCCTGTGACCGGCGTGACGTGGATCATCTTTGCGGGTGAACAGATCATCGATGAAATGCGCATTCTGGTTGGGGCAGGGCGATGAGCGGCAATGTACTCTCCGCCGGACAGGCCGCGATGGTGCTGTTCGGGGTTTTCATCGGCCTGCTCATCGTGCGCGTGCCGGTCGCCTTCGCGCTCGGCCTTGCCTGCGTGCCGATTCTGCTGATCGAGCCTCATCTCTCGATGATGATGCTCGCGCAGGAAACCTTCAACGCCTACAATTCATTCATCCTGCTCGCGGTGCCGTTCTTCCTGCTGACGGCCAACCTGATGAGCATCGGCGGCATCACCGATCGCCTGGTGGCGCTGTCGCGCTCGATGGTCGGGCACTGGCCCGGATCGCTGGCGCAGATCAATGTCGTGCTGTCGGTATTCTTTGCCGGCATCTCGGGCTCCTCCACCGCTGATGCAGCGAGCCAGTCAAAGATCTTCATCGATGCACAGACCAAGGAGGGCTACGATCTCTCGTTCTCGATTGCCATCACCGCGGTGTCAGCGGTCCTGGCGGTCATCATCCCGCCGTCGATCCTCATGATCGTGTGGGGCGGGCTGATCTCGACCTCGATTGCGGCGATGTATCTGGCCGGCATCGTGCCGGGTTTGCTGATCGCGGGCGCGCAGATGGCGACGGTGCACGTCTATGCAGTGCGCCGCGGCTACCCGACCTATCCGAAGGCAAGCTGGGTCGAGATGCGATGCGCCATCTGGAAGTCAATTCCGGCGCTGATGACGCCCTTCATCATCGTTGGGGGCATTCTGCTCGGCTGTTCACCGCAACCGAGTCCGCCTGCGTCGCGGTGCTATATTCCGTCGCGCTGTCGGCGTTCTTCTATCGGGAGACAGGCATACGGGAATTGTACAAGGCCCTGCTCGACACCGGGCGCCTTGCCGGCGTGGCTCTGTTCTGCGTCGGCACCGCAAGTGCGTTCGGCTGGCTGCTCGCCTACTACAAGATCCCTCAGGAGCTGCTGGCCAACGTCTCGACATGGGGCATGGGCACTGTCTCAGCCGGCTTCTTCATCGCCTTCTGCTTTCTGGTGGTGGGCTGCTTCCTCGACGCCATCCCGGCGATCGTCATCGTCGGCACCGTGCTGGAACCACTGGCCAGGTCCGTCGATCTCCATCCGGTCCAGTTCGCGATCATTTCCATCGTGTCGCTGGCGTTCGGACTGGTGACGCCGCCCTACGGCCTGTGTCTGATGATCGCCTGTTCGATCGCCGGCGTGCGGCTGCGCTATGCTCTGAAGGACACGGTGATCATGCTGATCCCGATGCTGCTCGTGCTCGCGGCCGTCATCGTCTGGCCAAGCGTGTCGCTGTTCCTGCCGCGCCTGATCGTGCCGGAGATGCTCAAATGAGCGTCTGATGGCGCGATCCCGCGGCGGTGGGCCGCGGGATCGGCTGGATTGGTTACAGATTGCTCTCGGTGATCGCGGCGTAGACCATGCTGCGCAGCTCGCGCCGGATCGGGTAGGCGCTCGACGGCAGCACCTGCGTCATGAAGATCGCGATCAGCTCTTCGGCCGGATCGATCCAGAACGAGGTCGTGGCCGCGCCGCCCCAATTGTATTCGCCGGGGCTGCCGGCGATCAGCGTCTCTTCGGGGCGCATGGTCACCGCGAAGCCGAGACCGAAGCCGATGCCGTTATAGGCGGCCTCGGAGAACAGCGAGCGCGACACTTCGGGCAGGGCGCGGCCGCCCGGAATGTGGTTGCTGGTCATCAGGGCCAGCGTTTTCGGTCCGATCAGCCTGATGCCGCCGAGCTCGCCGCCGTTGAGCAGTGCGCGGCAGAAGGTGAGATAGTCTGCGACCGTCGAGCAGAGGCCGCCGCCGCCGGAGATGAAGGAGGGCGGGGTGAGGAACGAGCTCGTTGTCGGATCGTCCTGAAGTGTCAGGCCTTCGCGGCGCTGGCCGGCATGGAAGGTCATGCCGCCACCGGGATCTGCGGAATAGCAGGCCGCGAACCGATGCGCCTTGGAGGCCGGCACGTGGAAGTCGGTGTCGGTCATGCCGAGCGGGTCGAGGATGCGTTGCTTCAGGAATTGCTCGAAGGGGATTCCCGAGATCTTGCCGACGAGATAGCCGAGCACGTCGGTTGCGACCGAGTAGTTCCAGGCCTCGCCCGGCGAGAATTCCAGCGGGATCTTGGCCAGAGCCTCGATCATGGTCTGGAGCGTGCCCGACTTCTCGACCTCGCCGATCTTTTCGGTGCGGTAGGCGGCATCGACATTGGAGCGTTGCTGGAAGCCGTAGGTGAGGCCGGACGTGTGGCGCAGGAGGTCGACGATCAGCATCGGCCGGGACGGCGGCCGGGTCAGAAAGGCCGGCGAGTTGCCGGCGATGAACACGCCGAGATCCTTCCATTCCGGAATGTACTTGGCGACGGGCTCGTCGATCGCGACCAGGCCTTCCTCGACCAGCATCATGAAGGCGACGCTGGTGAGCGGCTTGGTCATGGAATAGATGCGGTAGATGGTGTCGTCCTTGACCGACAGCTTGCGCTCGACGTCGGCAAAGCCTTGAACCGAGCTGTGCGCGACCTTGCCGCGGCGGTAGACGAGAAGATGCGTGCCGGGGAAGCGGCCGGCATCGATGTACCGTTTCCTCAGATGCGCATCGATGCGGTCGAGCGCGGCCTTGGACATGCCGACGGATTCGGGCGAGGCGGGGGTGGGAGCGAGCATCAGTTCCTCCGGGCAGTTTTGTCGGTCCGTTGATAGCCAAATGACGGCCCCATTCCAAGCCGCTCGCGCTTAACGCGAGCGGGCCGACTGGTGTAGGCTGGCCCCTGGAACGCCTCCAAGCCCCCCGGGGCCAATGAGAAAACGCAGGGCAAACCATCATGACCCAGTTCAACGAGACTGATCTCACCCAGGCCGTCGTGAAAAGCTTCGACAGCACGCCCAATCCGCGCGCCAAATTCCTGCTCCAGGAACTGGTGAAGTCGCTGCACGATTACGTGAGCAAGACGGGTCTCACCTTCGAGGAATGGGACTACGCCATCGATTTCCTGACCCGCACCGGTCAGAAATGCACCGACACCCGCCAGGAGTTCATCCTGCTGTCCGACGTGCTCGGTGTCTCCATGCTGGTCGACGCGGTCAACCATCGCGACCGCGACGGCGCCACCCAGACCACCGTGCTCGGCCCGTTCTATGTCGGCGAGCACAAGGTGACCGCGCATGGCACCGACATCTCGCCGAACAATCAAACCGGCGAGCGGATGTTCGTGCAGAGCCGCGTCACCGACCTCCAGGGCAAGCCGCTGGCCAATGTCCCCGTCGACGTCTGGCATGCCGATGATGACGGCTTCTACGATTCCCAGAAGCCGAACTATGACGAGGTCGGCGCTTCGGCGCGGGCGCGCTTCATCACCGATAACGACGGCCGCTTCTTCTTCCGTACCATTTTGCCATGCAGCTATCCGATCCCGACCGACGGCCCGGTCGGCGAGATGATCGTGCAGACCAAGCGTCATCCGATGCGCCCGGCGCATGTGCACTTCCTGGTCAACGCGAGGGGATACGAGCCCCTGATCACGCACGTCTTCATGGACGGCGACAAATATCTGGATTCCGACGTGGTGTTCGGGGTCAAGGATGATCTCGTCGCCAAGGTCGAGCCGCGCAACGATCCCGCGATGCCTGACGGCTCCAAGGCGAACGGTCAGTGGCATCTGATGACCTACGAATTCCACCTCAAGCCCGGCGGCGGCATGGCGCCGACGCCGCTCGGGGTGAAGGCTGTGGAGCGGGCCTGATGGCCCGCCGGAATGCCGGGGCAGTGCGGACGCGTACGAGTTGGGCCATCCACGCAAGTCGTCAACCTACCAGCGATTAAACCTACACTTGGTCGACTGATCCCGATTCACCAACCCAAGTCTACCTAGGTATGGTCACTTCATACCTGCGCGCGATGGCGCCGACCAAGTGCTTGGTGTTACCGATGCATCCAGAGTGGAAAGCAACGGAACCGGCCCTGTGAGCCGGCAGTTGCGGGACAAGGCCGGCGGCGTAGCGCCCGCCGGCCCTTCTCCCGAACTAGCGGGCGCTTTGCCGCTCAATTGATGCTTATTGCCATGGTTGGTGCAGAGAGTACGCCATGAGAAACATCGCCGATCTCTTGATGCGGTTCTGGCAGGGAAGCCGACCCGCGTCCAATACTCAGATTGCGGCTATGGCTGAAAGCCAAGATCGATCCAGCATGGCTGATTTTGTCAGGATCCTGCAGGCCTACGATCAAGCCCCGTAGGGCCGACTGCGTCAGTCCGTGATACGGATGTCAGAGCAAGTCAAGACGCCGCCTCACCGCTAGACGGGCCCGTCAGCAACGGGCATCTTGAAGTCTCCGAATTCGGCCGGTGCGCGCACAATGCGTTGCGATCACCGGTCAGGGTTTGGGACCCATTCCTCCGCGGTTGCGTCCCAATGATGGGTGTCGTCGAAGTGCTTCCAGAGTGGCCGCCTCGACTTACTTTCACCGGTCTGTCGGTTTGCATTCGGTGCGCGGAGTTGGACGACGAGCGCCCCAGCCTTCATCACCCATTCGCGAGCGTTATATCGGGAGTTCCATCTGATTGCCGCGAGCATTGGATGCCTCCTTCAAAGTAAGAAGCCTTCGCCACTTTAGCCCGAGCCAAGAACCCAAGGATGTAAACCACTTCACAGTTGGTCAACATCTTCGGCATGGGTCACGTTGCCGCGCGATCAAAAGGCACGCGGCGAAACGCAGCATTGTGCTTGCGCGCGAAGGCGCGTCCTTTTGAGAAAGTGTAGTCTATCGCTGATGGGCGGCGCTCGATAGAGGCCAGCGCATGCTTGAGCTTTGGAACAGCTGGTACGACACCTTTGCCTCGGTGGAGGCGCTTGCCACGGTCATCATCATTGTCCTAGTGGCTGCAGGCGCTATTACGCTGGCAGATAGTCGGCGCCGATGAACGCGTCCGACAAAAGATTGATCTAGGGGGAGACCTCGATAGAATTTCCGCATTACCGCCAGAAGCTGACGCTTCGGCCCTAGCGCGCGTGCAGCAGCGCCAGCAGCACGACGACGGCGCAGGCGAGTGCCGCGGAGGTCAGCTTCCAGAACATCAGCGGGCTGCGCTCCAATAGCGGCGTGATCCGCGTGTCCAGATAGGCTGGATTGGGCGTGCGAAGCTCGAAGACGAATTCGGACAGGTCCTCGTGCCGCTTGTAGGGATCGGGATGCAGCGCGCGGCGGAGCGCGCCGTCGATCCAGGCCGGCACATTGCGGTCGTCGTCTGCGGAGCGATATTTGAGCCTCCGCACGTCCGCCTTGCGCCGGATCCTGGCAATCTGGGCGCCGTAGGGAAGCTTTCCGGTCAGCATCTGGTAGCAGATCACCGCAAGCGAAAACATGTCGGAGCGCGGTGAGCCGCCTTGCCCGAGAAAATACTCCGGCGCCGTATACTGGACCGTGCCCAGGATTTCGTCGGCCTCGTCCCGTGGCGCAGCCTCCGCGACGCCCGCAACCCTGACCGATCCGAAGTCGATGATCTTCGCGGTGCCGGTCTTGTCGATCAGGATATTTTCGGGCCTGAGATCCTGATGCAGCATCTCCATGCGGTGGAAGGCGCGCAGGCCCGCGGCGATCTGCTCAATGATGCCACGCACGGTTTCGAGATCGGGGCGCGGATTGTCGGTCATCCACTGCTTCAGGGTCTGCCCCTCGACGAATTCGGTCGCGACATAGAGATAATTGCGGCGCCGCGACTGCGACAGCGGCTTCAGCACGTGAGGGCTGTCGATCCGGCGCGCGATCCACTCCTCCATCAGGAAGCGCTTGAGATAGGCGGCGTTGTCGCGCAAATCGACCGACGGCAGCTTGAGCGCGACCGGCTCCTCGGTCTCGGCATCGACGGCGAGATAGATGTGGCTGCGGCTGCTGCCGTGGATCTCGCGGACGATGCGGTAGCCGTCGAACATCGCGCGCGGCTCAGGCAGCGGAGGCAGCGGCAATTGTGACGTCTGATTGAAGATGCCGGCCGGCTCGCGCTGCGGCACCGCGTCGATGCGGATAATCTGGACGGTGATGTTGTCGTCGCTGCCGCGCCGGTAGCCTTCCTCGACGATCGCCCTCGCCGCACCGTCGAGCTCGCCTGCGTGCTCGTTCAGCGCGCTCGTGATGAAGCGCGCGTCGACGAATTCGTAAGCGCCGTCGGTCGCCAGCAGGAACGTGTCGCCGGCCTCGACCTCGAACGCCAGGTAGTCGATCTCGAGCTGCGGATTGATGCCGAGCGCGCGGCCGAGATAGGTCTGCTCCGATGACACGATGATGCGGTGATCGTCGGTCAGCTGCTCGAGCGCCTTGCCGGCGACGCGGTAGATGCGGCAGTCGCCGACATGGAAGATGTGCGCGGTGGTCGCCTTGATGACCATGGCGCTGAGGGTGCAGACATAGCCCTTGTCGCGGTCATAGGCATATTGGCTCTTGCGCGTCTGCGCATGCAGCCAGGAATTGGTGGCGTCCAGCACGCGGCGGGCGGAGGTCTTCACCGTCCAGGATTCCGACGTGCAGTAATAGTCCATCAGGAAGCTCTTGACCGCCGACTCGCTGGCGATCTGGCTCACGCTGCTAGAGGAGATGCCGTCGGCGAGGACCGCCGAGATGCCCTTCAGGCCGAGCAGCGGCTCCTCTGGAATGAGGACGCCGTGAAAGTCCTGGTTGACGGGCTTGCGGCCCTTGTCGGAGTGCTGGCCGACCGAAATCAGGAGTCCGCGGGTCATCGTCATCACCAGGAGAGGGGAGCCTCACCCTGCTCGGGCGAGGCTCCCCTGTCGAGACGTATTCGATCAGGCGGCGACGCGGGGCTTTGCAGCCTTGTCGACCTGGCGCTTCGGCAGGGTCATGACGTGCGTGGCGTAGAGGGTCATGCCGGTGAAGGCGAGGCCGCCGACGAGGTTGCCGAGCACGGTCGGGATCTCGTTCCAGATCAGATAGTCGAGGATCGAGAACTTCGCGCCGAGCAGCAGGCCGGACGGGAACAGGAACATGTTCACGACGGAATGCTCGAACACCATGTAGAAGAACACCAGGATCGGCATCCACATCGCGATGACCTTGCCGGGGACCGAGGTCGAGATCATGGCGCCGACGACGCCGGTCGAGACCATCCAGTTGCAGAGCATGCCGCGCAGGAACAGCGTCGCCATGCCGGCCGCACCGTGCGCGGCGTAGCCGAGCGTCCGGCTTTCGCCGATGATTCCGATGGCGGTCCCGACCTTGTCCGGCGGCTGCGTGAAGCCGAAGGTGGTGACGAAGGCCATCATGAAGGCGACCGTGAACGCGCCGGCGAAATTACCGATGAACACGAGGCCCCAGTTGCGCAGCACGCCGCCGATCGTGACGCCAGGACGCTTGTCGATCAGGGCAAGCGGCGAGAGCACGAACACGCCGGTCAGGAGGTCGAAGCCGAGGAGGTACAGCATGACGAAGCCGACCGGAAACAAGAGCGCGCCGACCAGCGGCTGACCCGTGTTGACGTTGATCGTGACGGCGAACCATGCGGCGAGCGTGAGGATGGCGCCGGCCATGTAGGCGCGGATGATGGTATCCCGGGTGGACATGAAGATCTTGGACTCGCCCGCATCCACCATCTTGGTGACGAATTCCGAAGGCGCGAGATACGACATCAATGGTTCCTTTTGCTTCGTAAGAGAGGTCGACGCGCACCTGGCGAGAGCGCGGCTGAACATCTTTGGCCGTGCGGGCTGGCTTGCCGCGCACGAGCGGTATGGAGAGTTGGAAGCCGTGAGAATCGCGTCACGAGGACTGAGCCGGTGAGGGCCGCGAAGCAGTGAGCTTCCGGGATGCAGCCGCCAGAGGCTGCAACAATGCGGCGAGCCGCAGTCTTCGTTGACGGCCCAGGAGAAGCAAGTCGCGTGCCGTTCGGGCCAACGAGAAAGATCAAGCAATCTCAATACGATGTATTGCTGCTTGGTTGGCTGCCGACGTGCCCCGAGCCTTTTGCCTGGGCTGCTGCACAAGTTTTGTGCGACGCACAAGGATTGAGCAGGCCGCAAATTTCGCGTGCGGAGCGGGGGTGCGGCAGTCTGGCGCGGTCACCGTAACCCCTTCATTGTCCGCCATTTTTGGCGATGAAGGGCTTGGCATGAAGCTTGAATAGTTCCGTGCCGACGCCATTGAAGCCGTCCCGCGAGACTTCTCATCCGACTTGCCGACGCCACCAGACGGGGGTCTCCCCCGTCGTGCGTTCGCATGCGCCAAAGACGGCGCCGCCGGACGGACGGGCTGCTCGTGTGCACTGACGCCATCAATTCTGCAACGACGCAAAGGACGACATATGACCAAGCGCACCCGCAGGCCCTCGGACAATGGGCTCAGCCGCCGCCAATTGTTGAAGGCCGCAGGCTCTACCGCCGCACTGCTCGCCGCCGCCAAACTGAATTTTCCCGCCGGCGCCTTCGCGCAGGACGCTGGCCCCGAGGTCAAGGGCGCCAAGCTCGGCTTCATCGCGCTCTCCGATGCCGGCCCGCTCTTCGTCGCCAAGGACAAGGGTCTGTTCGCCAAATACGGCATGCCCGACGTCGACGTACAGAAGCAGGCCTCTTGGGGCACCACGCGCGACAATCTCGTGCTCGGCTCCGAGGGCAACGGCATCGACGGCGCGCATATCCTCACCCCGATGCCGTATCTGATCTCGGCCGGTAAGGTGACGCAGAACAACCAGCCGACGCCGATGTACATCCTGGCCCGGCTCAATCTCGATGCGCAGTGCATCTCGGTCGCCAAGGAATATGCCGACCTCAAGGTCGGCGTCGATGCCTCGCTGCTGAAGGCGGCATTCGAGAAGAAGAAGGCCGAGGGCAAGTCGGCCAAGGTCGCGATGACCTTTCCCGGCGGCACGCATGACCTCTGGGTTCGCTACTGGCTCGCCGCCGGCGGCATCGATCCGGACAAGGATGTCGAGACCATCACCGTGCCGCCTCCGCAGATGGTGGCCAACATGAAGGTCGGCACCATGGATGCGTTCTGTGTCGGTGAGCCCTGGCCCGGGCAGCTGGTGCACCAGGGCATCGGCTATACCGCCGTCACCACCGGCGAGATCTGGAGCAAGCATCCGGAAAAGTCACTCGGCATGCGCGCGGCCTGGGTCGACAAGAACCCGAAGGCTGCGAAAGCGATCCTGATGGCGGTGATGGAAGCCCAGCAATGGGCCGACAAGATGGAGAACAAGGAGGAGCTCGCCACCATCATGGCCAAGCGCCAGTGGATCAACTGCCCGGTCGAGGACATCGCCGATCGCGCCAAGGGCAAGTTCGATTACGGCCTTTCCGGCAAGGTGGTCGAGAACTCGCCGCACATCATGAAGTACTGGCGCGACCATGCCTCCTATCCATTCCAGAGCCACGACCTCTGGTTCATGACGGAGGACATTCGCTGGGGCAAATACGAGGCCGGCTTCGACAGCAAGGCGCTCATCGCCAAGGTCAACCGCGAGGACATGTGGAAGGATGCGGCCAAGACACTCGGCGTCGCGAGCTCCGACATCCCGACATCCACCTCGCGCGGCAAGGAGACCTTCTTCGACGGCAAGGTGTTCGATCCCGAAAATCCGGCAGCCTATCTGAAGTCGCTCGCGATCAAGCGCGTCGAAGTCTGATGGAGCCAGCGGCCGCCCATGGGCGGCCGCATCGTCCTTTGCAGCCGGAGAGATATTGCGATGAATATGCCTGCCACGAAGATTGAGGTCGAGACCGCGTCGCCTGCGGCCGTTGCCGCACCGGTCGTCGCGCTGACACCGAAGCGCCCGCCGCGCGCTGAAGCCTATGCGCGGATGGCGCGAGAAACTGCCGTGCGCGTGATCCCGCCGCTGGTCGTGATCGCGCTTTTGACGCTGGTGTGGGAGCTGGTCTGCCGTCGCGCCGGCTCGGCGCTGCCGCCGCCGTCACGTGTGTTCAAGGACACGAAGGAGCTGATCCTCGATCCGTTCTTCGACCATGGCGGCATCGACAAGGGCCTGTTCTGGCATCTCTCCGCCAGTCTCCAGCGCGTCGCCTTCGGCTATTCGCTCTCGGCGATCGCCGGCATCGCGCTCGGCGTGCTGGTGGGGCAGTCGGTCTGGGCGATGCGCGGGCTCGATCCGCTGTTCCAGGTGCTCCGCACCATTCCGCCGCTGGCCTGGCTCCCGCTGTCGCTCGCGGCCTTCCGCGACGGCCAGCCTTCGGCGATCTTCGTCATATTCATCACCTCGATCTGGCCGATCATCATCAATACCGCGGTCGGCATCCGCAACATCCCGCAAGATTATCGCAACGTCGCCGCGGTGGTGCAGCTCAACCCGCTCGAGTTCTTCGCCAAGATCATGATCCCGGCGGCGGCGCCTTACATCTTCACGGGCCTGCGCATCGGCATCGGGCTGTCCTGGCTCGCCATCATCGCCGCGGAAATGCTGATCGGCGGCGTCGGCATTGGCTTCTTCATCTGGGACGCATGGAACTCCTCGCATATCAGCGAGATCATCCTGGCGCTGTTCTATGTCGGCATCGTCGGCTTCGTGCTGGACCGCCTGATCGCGGGTCTCGGCAAGTTCGTCACCCGCGGCACCGCGCTGAACTGAGAGGAGAGGGCACATGACCGCTTATCTGAAGCTCGACCACATCGACAAGGTCTTTACCCGCGGTGCCGCCACCACGGAGGTGCTGAAGGAGATCAATCTCACGATCGAGAAGGGTCAATACGTCTCGATCATCGGCCATTCCGGCTGCGGTAAGTCGACCCTGCTCAACATCATCGCGGGGCTGACCAACGCCACCACCGGCGGGGTGCTGCTGGAAAACCGCGAGGTCAACTCGCCGGGGCCGGACCGCGCCGTGGTGTTCCAGAACCACAGCCTGTTGCCGTGGCTGACCGTCTACGAGAACGTCAGGCTCGGCGTCGACAAGGTCTTTGCCAGGACCAAGTCCCGCGCCGAGCGCGACGCCTGGGTCATGCACAATCTCAATCTCGTGCAGATGGCCCATGCCAAGGACAAGCGTCCTTCCGAAATCTCCGGCGGCATGAAACAGCGCGTCGGCATTGCGCGGGCGCTGGCGATGGAGCCGAAGGTGCTGCTGCTGGATGAGCCGTTCGGCGCGCTCGACGCGCTGACCCGCGCTCACTTGCAGGACTCGGTGATGGCGCTGCATCAGAAGCTCGGCAACACCATTTTAATGATCACTCACGACGTCGACGAGGCCGTGCTGCTGTCCGACCGCATCGTGATGATGACCAATGGGCCGAGCGCGCGGATCGGCGAGGTGCTGGAGGTGCCGCTGGTGCGCCCGCGCAAGCGGCTCGAGCTGGCCACCAACACCACCTATCTGAAGTGCCGCCAGCGCGTGCTCGAATTCCTCTACGAGCGTCATCGCTTCGTCGAGGCCGCGTAACGAAGAGTTAACGCAAGCGGATGCCTGCGCACAAATAATCGACATCTAGCTCAATCCTTGTGCGTCGCACAAGGATTGAGCGAATCGCAAATTTAGCGTGCGGAAAAGCCCTGCCAGAATTTCTGGCAATGCGAATAACGTCCTGAAATCCCTGTATTTCCAGTGTGCGCGCAACTGGCACGGAAATTGAAATGTCTTTGCGCGACGCCAACGACGACGTCCCTCAACATCATCAATCAGCATCGTGAACTCGCCACCGGGGTGAAGCCTCGGAGCGCGCCTCCATGTGAGGCGGAGCCTGCAACGACGCAGCGGTGAGCCTGGAAGGGATACTCAATGACGAAGAATCCTACTTGGATTTCAGACTGGCGCCCCGAAGATGAGGCGTTCTGGAATGCGACCGGCAAGACGATCGCGCGACGCAACCTGATCTGGTCGATCGTGGCCGAGCATATCGGCTTCTCGGTCTGGCTGATCTGGAGCATCGTCACTACCAAGCTGCCGCAGGCAGGCTTTCACTACACCACCGACCAGCTGTTTCAGCTCATCGCTGTGCCGGGGCTCATCGGCGCCCTGATACGCTTTCCCTATACGTTCGCGGTCACGACGTTCGGCGGCCGCAACTGGACCATCTTCAGCGCGGCGATCCTGTTCATCCCGACCTTGTCGCTTGCCTATTTCGTGAGCCAGCCTGATACGCCGTTCTGGCTGATGCTGCTGATCGCCTCGACCGCAGGTCTCGGCGGCGGCAATTTCGCCTCCAGCATGACCAACATCTCCTTCTTCTTCCCTGACCGGATGAAGGGCTGGGCGCTCGGCTTGAATGCAGCCGGCGGCAATATCGGCGTCTCCAGCGTGCAGCTGCTGACCCCGATCCTGATGACGCTCGCCGTCTTCAACCTGTTCCAGGCAACCCCCGTCGACGGCATCTTCCTGCAGAATGCTGGCCTG
This sequence comes from Bradyrhizobium sp. CCBAU 25360, assembly GCF_028128695.1. Classification (NCBI taxonomy): domain Bacteria; kingdom Pseudomonadati; phylum Pseudomonadota; class Alphaproteobacteria; order Hyphomicrobiales; family Nitrobacteraceae; genus Bradyrhizobium; species Bradyrhizobium sp. CCBAU 25360. Next base: position 15,854 of record NZ_LBJA01000043.1, on the reverse strand, counting down.
ATGTGGGTGCTGCCGATCGCGATCGCGGTGTTCGGTGCCGTGTTCTTCATGAACAATCTGACTACGGCGAAGTCGTCGGTGAAGAACCAGCTTGCGATCGTCAAGCGCAAGCACACCTGGATCATGGCGTATCTCTACATCGGTACGTTCGGCTCCTTCATCGGCTATTCGGCTGCGTTTCCGCTGCTGATCAAGACCCAGTTCCCGCAAATCACGATTGCGATCGCGTTCCTGGGGCCGTTGGTCGGCTCGCTGTCGCGTCCGCTCGGCGGCTGGCTCGCCGACAAGATCGGTGGCTCCATCATCACCTTCTGGAACTTCATCGTGATGGCAGGCGCAACGGTCGGCGTGCTCTACTTCGTCGGGCAAAAGGATTTCATCGGCTTCCTGTCGATGTTCCTGTTCCTGTTCGTGACGACGGGCATCGGCAACGGGTCGACCTATCGCATGATCCCCTCGATCTTCCGCGAAGAGAACCTGTTTAGGGTGCGCGGCAAGGGCGAGGCAGCGCGCGCGCTCGCGCTGAAGACGGCGAGCATCGAGAGCGGTGCAGCGGTGGGCTTCATCGGCGCGATCGGTGCCGTCGGCGGCTACCTGATCCCGACCGGTTTCGGCAAGTCGATCGCCCTGACCGGCGGCCCGCAGCTCGCGCTCGCGATCTATCTCGCCTTCTACGCCAGCTGCCTCGGCTTGACCTGGTGGTTCTACCTGCGTCGCGGCCCGCAGGGTGAGGGCGCCTCAAGCCTCGCCGAGGCGCGGGTCTGACACTTGGCACGAATGTCGCTTCTCCCCGTACGCGGGGAGAAGACTCTCTGATGACGTTTGACCCATGAACCTTGTTCGCAACGAAGCGCACCAAGGCAAACCGAAACAGACAGGAGAACCACATGACGCTCGAACAGATCACTCTCATCCAGCAGAGCTTCGCCAAGGTCGCGCCGATTTCGGAAGCTGCCTCCGTGTTGTTCTACGACCGTCTGTTCGAGGTGGCGCCGTCCGTGCGCGCGATGTTCCCTGAAGATATGACCGAGCAGCGCAAGAAGCTGATGGGGATGCTCGCCGCCGTCGTCAGCGGCCTGTCGAACCTGGAGACGATTCTTCCCGCGGCCTCCGCGCTCGCCAAGCGTCACGTCGCTTACGGCGCCACGGCCGAGCACTATCCCGTGGTCGGTGCGACCTTGCTGTGGACCCTGGAGAAGGGTCTTGGCGAGGCCTGGACGCCCGAATTGGCAAAGGCCTGGACCGACGCCTACGGCGTTCTGTCCGGCTTCATGATGTCCGAGGCCTACGGCGCGCAAGCGCAGGCCGCTGAATAGGAGATGCCTCGTGAGTGAACCGCTGGTCATCGTCGGTAACGGTATGGCGGCCGCGCGTCTGGTCGACGAGCTCGCCAAGACCTCGCTCGGCCGCTACGCGGTCGCGGTGATCGGCGAAGAGCCGCGGCTCGCTTACAATCGCGTGCTGCTCTCCTCCGTGCTGGCCGGCGAGACCGGCTCGCACGAGATCGAGCTGCGGCCGGCCGACTGGTGGCGCCATCGTGGCGTCACGGTCCGCTATGGCTATCGCGTCACCGAGATCGACACCGGCCGCCGCGAGCTCAAGATCGAGGGCGAGGAGAGCATGGAGTATTCCAAGCTCGTGCTCGCCACCGGATCGACGCCGCTGCGGCTCAATTTGCCGGGCGCCGATCTCGCCGGCGTGCACACTTTTCGCGATACGCGCGACGTCGACCTTTTGCTGACGCTGGCCGCTGCGAAGAAGCGTGTCGTCGTGGTTGGCGGTGGCCTGCTCGGACTTGAGGCAGCCTACGGCCTTGCCAAGGCCGGCGCGCCGGTAACGCTGCTGCATCTGATGGACCGGCTGATGGAGCGTCAGCTCGATGGGCCGGCCGCCGACCTGCTCAAGATGCTGGTCGAGCGCAAGGGCATCCGCATCCTGCTCAGTGCCTCGACCGCCCGCATCCATGGCGATGGCCATGTCGAGGCCGTCGAGCTTGCCGATGGCAGCCGCATCGAGGCCGACGCGGTGATCTTCGCCGCCGGCATCAAGCCGAACGTGGCGCTTGCCAAAGACGCCGGCATCGCGGTCAACCGCGGCATCGTCGTCAACGATTTGATGCAGACGGCATCGCCCGACATCTTCGCGCTCGGCGAATGCGCCGAGCATCGCGGCACCTGCTATGGCCTGGTCGAGCCCGCCTATGAGCAGGCGCGGGTGCTGGCACGGCATCTGGCCGGCCGGCCCGCCGCCTACCAGGGCAGCGTGGTCTCGACCAATTTGAAGGTCTCCGGCGTCAGCGTGTTCTCCGCCGGCGACTTCATGGGCGGGGAGGGCAGCGAGAGCCTGGTGCTGACCGACCGCAGGCGCGGCACCTACAAGAAGCTCGTGATCGCCGACGGCCGGCTCACCGGCGCGGTGCTGATCGGCGATACCGTCGATGCGCTCTGGTATCTCGAGCTGATCCGCAATCGCGACAAGGTGGCGTCGATCCGGACCGACATGATGTTTGGTCGCGCGTTCGCGCGTTCTCCCAAGGCGGCTTGATAGAGCCGGCGTGACAGGGCAGCTTGATATGACGGTGATCGATCCCACGCTTCGTGCCACCAAGACGACCTGTCCCTATTGCGGCGTCGGCTGCGGCGTGCTGGCGACGCCGGACGGCATGGGCGGGGCGGCGATCGCTGGCGATCCTGACCATCCCGCCAATTTCGGCCGGCTGTGCTCGAAAGGCTCAGCGCTCGGCGAGACCGTTGGCCTCGAAAGCCGTCTGCTCTATCCGATGATCCGCTGCAAGGGCGTGCTCGAGCGCGTCGCCTGGAGCGATGCGCTCGATCATGTCGCCCATCGCATGCAGCACATCGTGGCGCGAGATGGCGCCGATGCGGTCGCGTTCTATCTCTCCGGCCAGCTCCTCACCGAGGATTATTACGTCGCCAACAAGCTGATGAAGGGCTTTGTCGGCACGGCGAATGTCGATACCAACTCGCGGCTCTGCATGTCGTCCTCGGTCGCCGGCCATCGCCGCGCCTTTGGCGCCGACACAGTCCCCGGCTGCTACGAGGATCTCGATCAGGCCGATCTGCTGGTGTTCGTCGGCTCGAACGCGGCCTGGTGCCATCCGGTGCTGTTCCAGCGCATGCTGAAGAACCGCGGGGAGCGTGGCGCGCGCATGATCGTGATCGATCCGCGCCGCACCGACACTGCAAGCGATGTCGATCTGTTCCTCGGTCTCAAGCCCGGCACCGATACCGCGCTGTTCTCCGGCCTGTTTGTCCATCTCGCCGACAGCGGCGCGCTGGACCAGGACTACATCGCGCAGAACACGAGCGGTTTCGACGACGCCTTGGCGCGTGCGCGCAGCATCGCCGGCAGCGTCACTGCGACGGCGCTCGCGACGGGCCTCTCGGAGCAGGATGTCGCCACCTTCTTCAAGATGTTCCGCGACACGGACCGCGTCGTCACGCTGTATTCGCAGGGCGTCAATCAGTCGGCACAGGGCACCGACAAGGTCAACGCGATCCTGAACTGCCACCTCGCGACGGGACGCATCGGCAAGCCCGGCGCCTCGCCGTTCTCGCTCACCGGCCAGCCCAACGCGATGGGCGGCCGCGAGGTCGGCGGTCTCGCCAATATGCTTGCCGCGCATATGGGCTTCACGCCGCCCGACATCGATCGTGTCAGGCGGTTCTGGAAGGCACCGCGCATCGCCACCCATGAGGGGCTGAAGGCGGTGCAGCTGTTCGAGGCCATCCATCGCGGCGAGGTCAAGGCGCTCTGGGTGATGGGCACCAATCCCGCGGTGTCGCTGCCCGATGCGGACTTCGTGCGCGAGGCGTTGAAGAAGCTCGAGCTGTTCGTGGTGTCCGAGAACGTGCTCTCCAACGACACGGTCGATGCCGGTCCGCATGTGCTGCTGCCGGCGCTCGCCTGGGGCGAGAAGTCGGGCACCGTGACCAATTCCGAGCGCCGCATCTCGCGCCAGCGCTCGTTCCTGCCGGCGCCGGGCGAGGCGCGCCCCGATTGGTGGATCCTCAGCGAGACCGCCAAGCGCCTCGGCTTCGGCGACAGCTTCAACTACAAATCCGCCGCCGAGATCTTCCGAGAGCACGCCGCGCTCTCGGCGTTCGAGAACGAGGGCAGCCGCGATTTCGATATCGGCGCGCTGACCTCGCTGTCCGACGACGCCTTCGATGCCTTGAAGCCGGTGCAGTGGCCGGTGCGCGAAGGCGAGGCGTCGAGCGAGCGTTTCTTTGCGAAGGGCGGCTTCTTCACCAATGACGGCAAGGGCCGGTTCATTGCGCCGGAGGTGCCGTCGCTGCGCGGCGAGACCGGTGCCTCGCGCCCCCTCAGGCTCAACACCGGACGCATCCGCGACCAATGGCACACCATGACGCGCACGGGGCTCAGCCAGCGCCTGGGCGCGCATCTGCCGGAGCCCTTCGTCGAGATCCATCCTGATGATGCCGGCAAATACGGCATCGTTCACGACGGCTTTGCCCGCGTGACCACCGACTACGGTCAGTGCATCCTGAAGGTCGTCGTCAGTGACGGCACTCAGCGTGGCACATTGTTCGCGCCGATCCATTGGAGCGCAATGAATGCCTCGCATGGCCGCGTCGGAGCGCTGGTGCAGTCCTTCACCGATCCGTTCTCGGGGCAGCCGGAATCCAAGGCGACGCCGGCCGCGATCGCGCCTTATGAATTCGTCTTCCGCGGCTTTGCGCTGTCGCGGAAGCAGCTCGATCTGCCGCCGAACCTGTTGTGGACCCGCGTCACGGTCACCGGCGGCTTCGGCTATCTCTTCGCCGACAACGCCGACCTTTCGCGCTGGCCGGCCTGGCTCGAGAGCGTCGCCGGCGAGGACGTCGCCGACTATCGCGACTTCGGCGGCGGGGTCTATCGTGCGGCGTCGTTCGCGGGCGATCGCATCGAGACCTGCCTGTTCGTCGGCCCCGCGCATGATGCGGGCGACTGGGAGGTGGTGAAGAGCCTGTTCGTGGCCGACCTCGTCACCGACGATCAGCGCCGCATGCTGCTGTCAGGCAAGTCCGGCGAAGGCGCCGCCTCGACCGGGCCGGTCGTCTGCGCCTGCTTCGGCGTCGGCCGCGGCACCATCTGCGAGACCATCGCGGCCGGCGCGCGCTCGGCTGCCGAGATCGGCGCCAAGCTCAAGGCCGGCACCAATTGCGGCTCCTGCATTCCGGAACTGAAGCGCCTGATCGCAGCGACGGACACGGCGCCGGTGAAGCAGGCGAAGGTCGCGGGCGCGGTGGGGTAGGCCTCGTGCCTCGGACGCAGCGCAGCGCGTAGCGGTGCGCTGCAGAGCCGAGGCCCATCTAGAAGCGAGTGTTTGGCCTTTCTGGGTCCCGGCTCTGCGCAGCAGCGTTTCACGCTGCAGCGCGTCCGGGACGCGAGGGTGGCGTGGACGCAGCCATTCCCCCGGCCCAATCGACGCGCCCTCGATTGTGCCCTATGGTGCCGCGGCTTCCCCCTCAACACGCCCAAAAACAACAATGATGTACCTGGAAACGCCGCCGCGCCTGATCGAGACGAGGCTTTTCTCCGCGATGCCCGAAAAGTTCCGCCGCAAGGGCGTGCGGACCGATTGGGCTGACGCCAACCGGCCGAATGTGCCGACCGACAGCTTCATCGAAGGACCGTCTTTCGACAGCGACGGCAATCTCTACATCGTCGACATTCCCTTCGGCCGCATCTTTCGTATCGCGCCTGATGGCGAATGGTCGCTCGTGATCGAATATGAGGGTTGGCCGAACGGACTGAAGATCGCATCTGATGGGCGCATCCTGGTGGCCGACTACAGGCACGGCATCATGGAGCTCGACCCCAACGCCGGTCGCATCAAGCCCGTCCTGACCGCGCGCAATTCAGAATCTTTCCGCGGTTGCAACGACCTGCATCTTGCTTCCAACGGCGACATCTATTTCACCGATCAGGGCCAGACCGGCCTGCACGACCCCAGCGGTCGCGTGTATCGTCTCGCATCGAACGGCCGGCTCGATTGCCTGATCGACACCGGCATCAGCCCGAATGGCCTGGTGCTCGATCTCACCGAAACCGTACTGTTCGTCGCGATGACGCGCGACAACGCGGTGTGGCGGTTGCCGTTCATGAAGGACGGCAGTGTGTCCAAGGTTGGCCGCTTCTGCTCGCTGTTCGGCACCAGCGGTCCCGATGGCTTGACCATGGACGCCAGGGGTCGCCTGTTCGTCGGCCATGCTTCGCTCGGCCACGTCTTCGTGTTCGCGCCGAACGGCGAATTGCTTGCGCGGATCAAGTCGTGCGAGGGGCCGAATTGCACCAATGTGGCGATCGGTGGCGAAAGCGGGAATCGGCTCTATATCACGGAGTCGTCGACTGGCAGCGTGCTGGTTGCGGATATCGGCGGACTGTGAGCTCTAACATGAACACAAAATTCTTCGGCAAAGCCGGCGCCAAAGTCTCCGTCATCGGGCAGGGCACCTGGTATCTCGACCATGGCGACCGCAAGCGCGCGATTGCGGCGCTTCAGCGCGGGCTCGATCTCGGCATGACCCACATCGACACCGCCGAGATGTATGGCGATGCCGAGCTCGTCATTGCCGATGCGATCACGGGCCGCCGTGATGAAGTGTTCCTCGTCTCCAAGGTGTTGCCGAGCAACGCGTCGCGCCGCGGCACCATCACCGCCTGCGAGCGTTCGCTGAAGCGGCTCAAGACCGATCATCTCGATTGCTATCTCCTGCACTGGCGCGGTTCCTATCCGCTCGAAGACACCGTCGCCGCGTTCGAGGAGCTGGTGAAATCAGGCAAGATCAAATCCTGGGGCGTGTCCAATTTCGATGCCGATGATCTCGACGAAATTCTCGACGTCGCGGGCGAAGGTCGTATCGCCTGCAATCAGGTGCTCTATCATCTGAAGGAACGCGCGATCGAGCATGCGGTGATCCCGTGGTGCGAGCAGCATGGCGTCGCCGTCGTCGCCTACTCGCCGTTCGGTCACGACGATTTTCCGGATGCGCGCAGCAAGGGCGGTGCCGTGCTGGAGCGCATCGCAGAGGCGCGTCGCGTGACGCCGCGTCAGGTCGCGCTCAGCTTCCTCACCCGTGCGACTACGGTGTTCGCGATTCCGAAGGCCTCGTCCCCCGAACATGCCGGCGAGAATGCGGCGGCCGGTGATCTCGCGCTAACGAAAGACGAGATTACGGCGCTCGATGCGGCGTTTCCGCGCGGGCCGAAGCCGCGCAGCCTGCCCATGCTGTAATGCACAAACGCCCATTATTAACGGAGCATTGACGCGCGCGGCGGCCTGCGCATATCGGCATCCTGTTTTCGGAAGTTGTGAACGCGGCGCATTTGTCGTTTTTTACCACCGTTCTCGATCGCATTTTCCCGGGTTCCAGCCGTGACACCGCCGCCCGCCGCAGCCGCAAGGCTCGACAGTATCCCCATGCCCGTGCCGGAGAAGAAGCAGACGGCTCGCCGCGCGCCCGCGCGTGTCGACCATCCCTTCAAGGGCATTGCGCTGGTGCTGCTGTCGACGATCTTCCTCGGCTGCTCCGACGTCACCGCGAAATATCTGTCGACCAGCCTGCCGTCGATCGAGATCACCTGGATCCGCTTCGTCACGTTCGCGCTGATGTTCACGCCGGTGATGCTGCCGGGCTCTCCGCTCCATGCGATGCGCACCGAGCGGCTCGGCCTGCAACTGATGCGCGGTGCCGCGCTGCTCGGCTCCTCGCTGTTCTTCATCACCGGCCTGCGCTTCCTTCCCATCGCGGAAGCCTCCGCGACGGGCTTCGTCTCGCCGCTGTTCGTCACCGCGCTCTCGATCGTCTTCCTCAGCGAGACGGTGGGCATGCGACGCTGGATCGCGACCGCGATCGGCCTGACGGGCGTGCTGATCATCCTGCGGCCGGGCTCGAGCGCGTTTCACGCCGCTGCGTTCTTCCCGATCGTCTCTGCGTTCTGCTGGGCCGCCGCGCTGATCCTGACGCGGATGATGAGCGGGCGTGAAGCCGTGCTCACCACGATGGCGTATTCCGCGCTGACGGGCGTTGCGATCCTTTCCGTGATGGTGCCGTTCGTCTGGGTCACGCCGACCTGGACCGCGATCGGGCTTGGCATCGTGATCGGCGTCGCCTCCACCGTCGGCCAGTGGATCATCGTGCTGGCCTATCGCTATGGCGATGCCTCGGTGCTGGCGCCGTTCTCCTACACCCAGTTGCTGTGGGTCAGCATTCTCGGCTTCTTCATCTTCGGCGAGGTCCCCGATCTCTGGACGGTCGTCGGCGCGGCCTTCATCGTCGCCAGCGGCCTCTACATCGCTCATCGCGAGCGTATCCGCCGCGCCCAGTTGCTGGTGCTGGAAGAGCGTTCCCCGAACCCCTGACGCAAGTTCGCGCGCCCTGTTACGTGCTATCAACGGCTCCAACAATGCGGGAGGAGCCGGATGCGCGCTGCGATTTTCAGGAACGGCGAGATTGTCGTCGACAGGATGGCCGATCCGAAGCCGGGCCCCGGCCAGGTGCTGGTCAAGACGCTCGCCTGCGGCATCTGCGGCTCCGACCTGCATGCGCGCCAGCATGCGCCGCGGATGGTGGAGATGGCCAGGAAGACCGGTCGCACGCCGATGGATCTGTCGCGTGACGTCGTGTTCGGTCACGAATTCTGCTGCGAGATCATCGATTACGCCCCCGGCACGGAACGCAAGTTCAAACCGGGGACGCATGTCTGCTCGCTGCCCGCGCTGGTGACGCCGGAGGGCATCAAGGGGATCGGCTACTCCAACGACTTCGTCGGTGGCTATGCGGAGCAGATGGTCTTGAGCGAGCCGCTCCTGCTCGAAGTGCCCAACGGTCTTGCGCCGGAACATGCGGCCTTGACCGAGCCGCTCGCAGTCGGCGTTCACGCCGTGGCGAAAGCCAACATCCGGGGCGGCGAGGTGCCGCTCGTCATCGGTTGCGGCCCTGTCGGGCTCGCGGTGATCGCGGCGCTGAAGATCAAGGGGCTGCACCCCATCGTCGCCGCCGACTATTCGCCGGCGCGCCGCGCGCTAGCGGCAAAGCTCGGCGCCGATATCGTCGTCGATCCCAGGGTGTCGCAGCCCTATGCGACCTGGGCCGAGCACGCGCAGGTGTCGGACGCCGAGAAGGCGGCGAGGCCACCGTTCCAGGCCATGCTGCCGGCGCTGAAGCCCGCGATCATCTTCGAATGCGTCGGCGTGCCCGGGCTGCTGCAGCAGGTTTTCGAAGGCGCACCGCGCGATGCCAGGATCGTCGTGGTCGGCGTCTGCATGGAGACCGACAAGAGCGAGCCCATGCTCGGCATCATGAAGGAGCTCAACGTCCAATACGTGCTCGGTTATACGCCGGACGAATTCGCAGGCTCACTTCGGCTGATCGCGGAAGGGCAGGTGGATGCGGCGGCGATGGTCACGGCCGAGGTCGGCATCGACGGCGTCGCCAGGGCCTTCGCCGATCTCGCCAACCCGGAAGTGCACACCAAGATCATCGTGCAGCCGTGGCGGTGACGGTCTCGTAGGGTGGGCAAAGGCGCAAAGCGCCGTGCCCACCATGCATCCGCGTTCCTGGTGAGATTGGTGGGCACGCTTCCGCCGTCCCTCTTCGAGCTATGGCGGACAAGCCGCTTGGACCACCCTACGAAACCTTCTCAATATTTCGCCGGCACGTACATCTCCGCCGGAATGGGCCCGCGGTGATAGTCGGGGTTGCGGACACGCGGCGGTAGAACCACCGGGACCCGCGCGACCTCCTGGTATGGCATCAGGCTCAGCAGATGCGCGATGCAGTTCAGCCGCGCGCGCTTCTTGTCGACGGCATCGACGATCCACCACGGTGAATCCGGAAGGTGCGTATGCTCCAGCATGGTCTCCTTGGCCTTGGTGTAGAGCTCCCAGCGGCTGCGGGCCTCGACGTCCATCGGGCTCAGCTTCCACTGCTTCAAGGGGTCCTTGATGCGCATGGTGAAGCGGAACTGCTGCTCGTCGTCGGTGATCGAGAACCAGTATTTGACCAAAATGATGCCGGAGCGGATCAGCATCCGCTCGAACTCCGGCACCGTCTGGAAGAACTCCTGGTATTGCTCGTCGGTGCAAAAGCCCATCACGCGCTCGACGCCGGCGCGGTTGTACCAGCTGCGATCGAACAGCACGATCTCGCCGCCGGCCGGCAGATGGGACACGTAGCGCTGAAAATACCATTGCGTGCGCTCGCGCTCGCTCGGTGCTGGCAGCGCGGCGACGCGGCAGATGCGCGGATTGAGGCGCTGGGTGATGCGCTTGATGACGCCGCCCTTGCCGGCGGAGTCGCGGCCCTCGAACAGCACCACGACCTTCTTCTTCTCGCTCTGGACCCAGTCCTGGAGCTTGACCAGCTCGCCCTGGAGCCGCAGCAACTCCCGGAAATAGAGCTTGCGGTCGACCGCCGGGCCCAGCGTATCGGTCTCCTCCAGGAGCTCGTCGAGACGCGCATCGTCGAGCTCCATCTCCAGCTCTTCGTCGAGATCGTCGGTCATTTCCCGAATAATGCGCTCGCGTTTGGCCATTTCAGGGGTGCGGTCGGATGCGGTCATGGGTCCTTCTCTCGGCTCGGGTGCCAGTCGCCGAGGACCATCGGTGGCGTTTATTGCACCCTTGTGACAGCCCGGAGCAGGACTGCGGGCATCACACCGGCAGCGCGATCGAATACTTCACCTGGCTCAGCGCAAAGCTCGACTCGATCGAGGCGATGCCGTCGAGCCGGGTCAGCTTGGTCTTGAGGAAGGTCTCGTAGGAGGCGAGGTCGGCTGCGACGACGCGAAGCAGGTAATCGCGGTTGCCGGTCATCAGATAACACTCCAGCACCTCGTCCCATTTCGAGATCGCGCGCGCGAAGCGGTTGAGATCCTCCTCCTTCTGCCGCGCCAGCTTGATCGAGATGAAGACGCTGACATGCAGGCCGAGCGCCTTCTGGTCCACGGTCGCAACGTAGCGGCTGATGACGCCGCGCTCCTCCAGCAGCTTGACCCGGCGATGGCAGGGCGAGACCGAGAGGCCGACCTTGTCGGCGAGTTCCTGCATGGTCAGCCGGCTGTCTGCCTGAAGCAGTGCGAGGATCTTTCGGTCGATGGCGTCTAGCTCTGGCATTGGGATAAAACCTGCATATTTTGGGTAGTTATTAGTATGATATCCCAATATCATCAGGTATTGCGCGAAAAATTGAGAAGTTTGGCGCCCCTCGCAGGCGTATCATCGCCCCACCTGTTTTCCGGGAGCCTTTGCCATGCCCGTCGATACCGCCCGCCTCGACACCTTGACCGCGCTTAGCCGCAAGGCGCTGTGGCTGTCGTCCTGGACCATCCACCACGCCAACCACATCCGCCCCAATGCCGACGGGTTGAAGGTCGGGGGACATCAGGCCTCGTCCGCCTCGCTCGCCACCATCATGTCGGCGCTGTATTTCCATGTGCTGCGCCCCGAGGACCGCGTGGCGGTGAAGCCGCATGCGAGCCCGGTGTTCCACGCCATTCAGTATCTGTTCGGCCGGCAGAGCCGCGAGAAGCTGGAGAACTTTCGCGGCTTCAAGGGCGCGCAGTCCTATCCCTCGCGCACCAAGGACGTCGACGACGTCGATTTCTCCACCGGCTCGGTCGGCCTCGGCGTCGCGCAGACGCTGTTCGCCTCGCTGGTGCAGGATTACGTCAAGGCGCATGGCTGGATGAAGGATCGCCGCGAAGGGCGGATGATTGCGCTGGTCGGCGACGCCGAGATGGACGAGGGCAACATCTGGGAGGCGCTTGCCGAAGGCTGGAAGCACGGCCTGCGCAACACCTGGTGGGTGGTCGACTACAACCGCCAGTCGCTCGATGCCGTCGTGCGCGAGGGGCTCTGGGAAAAGTTCGAGACCATGTTCCGCAATTTCGGCTGGGACGTCGTCATCGTGAAATACGGCCGCCTGATGCGCGAGGCCTTCGCCGAGCCCGGCGGCGAGGCGCTTAAAGCTTGGATCGACAATTGCCCGAATGCGCTTTACGCCGCGCTCTGCTTCCAGGGCGGCGCCGCGTTCCGAAAACATCTGCACGACGAGATCGGCGACCAGGGGCCGATCACGAAACTGATCGACAGCCGCAGTGACGAGGAATTGCTGGCGCTGATGTCGAACCTCGGCGGTCACGACATGGCGAGCATGCTGGACGCCTTCGAATCCATCGACCACGATCGCCCGGTCTGCTTCATCGCCTACACCATCAAGGGCGTCGGCCTGCCGTTCCAGGGCCACAAGGACAACCACGCCGGCCTGATGACGGTCGCGCAGATGGAGAAATATCGCGACAGCCAGAACATCCGGCCCGGGCATGAATGGGAGAAGTATGAAGGCCTCGCGCAATCCGCCGCCGAGCTCGATGCGTTCCTCGCGCGCGTGCCGTTCAACCAAGACGGCCGCCGGCTGACCGCGCCCGTCGTCGAGGTGCCCCAGCAGCTCGCGTTCAAGCCGTCGCCGCAGATGTCGACCCAGCAGGGCTTTGGTCTCGTGCTGAATGAGATCGCCCGCGGCGACAGCGAACTGGCCAAGCGCATCGTCACGACCTCGCCCGACGTCACGGTCTCGACCAATCTCGGTCCCTGGGTGAACCGGCGCGGCTTGTTCGCGCGCGCCGAGAAGGCGGACTTATTCCGCAGCGAGAAAATTCCCTCCACCTTCAACTGGGACTTTTCGCCCAAGGGCCAGCATCTCGAGCTTGGGATCGCCGAGATGAACCTGTTCATCATGCTCTCGGCGCTCGGGCTGTCGCACCAGATCAACGGCGAGCGGCTGCTGCCGGTCGGCACACTCTACGATCCCTTCATCGAGCGCGGGCTCGATGCGCTGAACTACGCCTGCTACCAGGACGCGCGCTTCATGGTGGCGGCGACGCCCTCAGGCATCACGCTCGCGCCCGAGGGCGGCGCGCACCAGTCGATCGCAACGCCCCTGATCGGCATGGCGCAGGACGGGCTCGCCTCGTTCGAGCCGGCTTTCGTCGACGAACTCGCCGTGATCATGGCTTTCGGTTTTGAGCACATGCAGCGCGATCCGGGCGAGGGCGGCTCGGTGTATTTGCGCCTCTCGACGCGCAGCATCGAGCAGGTGCAGCGGATCATGACGCCGGAGCTTGCGCAGGGCATCACCGACGGCGCCTATTGGCTGCGTAAGCCTGGCCCCAATGCCGAAGTCGTGATCGCCTATACCGGCGCGGTGGCGCCGGAAGCGATCGAGGCCACGGGCTTCGTCGGCGAGAGCCGGCGCGACATCGGCCTGCTCGCGATCACCTCGGCGGACCGCCTCCATGCGGGTTGGACCGCCGCACGGAAATTGCGGCGGGATCGCCGCGGCGTGCAGCATCTCAGCCACATCGAAAAACTGCTGGCGCCGCTGCCGCGCGACTGCGGCATCGTGACCGTCATCGACGGCCATCCGTCCGCGCTCGGCTGGCTCGGCAGCGTCCGCGGCCACCGCGTCGAGGCGCTCGGCGTCGAGCAATTCGGCCAGACCGGCACGATCGCGGACCTTTATCGGCACTACGGCATCGACGCGAACGCCATCATCGATGCGGCCGAAAGCCTCACCACCGGCGCGCCGGTGCTGCATCGGAAGATGGCGGTGTAACTGAAAAAAATCGGTTGTCATTCCGGGGCTCGCGCCAAGAGGGCGCGTCCCGGAATGACGACCGGACAGAGCCTTGCCTCGCCCCGTCTCTCCGCCCATATTCCGCGCGTCCGCCGCAACGCTGGCCCCGCATATGGCGGGTTCAATTGCCGGCGCTTTCGTGCAAGGATGCCTGCCGAAACGCCCCCACATGCCCCCAAGAAGAGGTTAACGATGGTCAATCGCATGCAATTCTACATCGACGGCGCCTGGGTCGATCCCGCCGTCAAGAAGTCCACCGCCGTGGTCAATCCCGCGACGGAAGAGGCGATGTACGAGGTTGCGCTGGGCTCCAAGGCCGACGTGGACAAGGCGGTTGCCGCCGCCAAGCGCGCCTTCGCAACCTTCTCCCAGACCAGCCGTGATGAGCGCGTCGCGCTCCTCACCAAGGTCATCGAGGTCTACAAGGGCCGCCTCAAGGAGATCGGCGCCGCCGTGTCCGACGAGATGGGCGCACCGCTGCCAATGGCAGAGAAGCTCCAGGCCGGCGCCGGCCTCGGCCATCTCATGACCACGCTCGACGTGCTCAAGAACTATCATTTCGAGGAGCCGGTCGGCACCGCCATGGTGCTGCGCGAGCCGATCGGCGTGGTCGGCATGATCACGCCCTGGAACTGGCCGCTCAACCAGATCGCCTGCAAGGTCGCGCCCGCGCTCGCCGCCGGCTGCACCATGATCCTGAAGCCGTCGGAGTTCACCCCGACCTCGGCGCTGATCTTCGCGGAGATCCTCCATGAAGCCGGCGTGCCCAAGGGCGTGTTCAACCTCGTCAACGGCCTCGGCCCCGAGGTCGGCGCCGCCATGAGCGAGCACCCCGACATCGACATGATCTCCTTCACCGGCTCGACCCGTGCCGGCATCGACGTGGCCAAGCGCGCCGCGCCGACCGTGAAGCGCGTCAGCCAGGAACTCGGCGGCAAGTCGCCGAACGTCATCCTCGAAGGCGCCGACCTCACGAAGGCGGTGACTGGCGGCGTGATGCACATGTTCAACAACTCCGGCCAGTCCTGCAACGCACCCTCGCGCATGATCGTGCCGCTGTCCAAGATGAAGGACGTCGCCGCGATCGCGAAGGCCGTCGCCGACAAGACCAAGGCCGGTGATCCCCGCGCCGAAGGCACCACGATTGGTCCAGTCGTCAACCGCGGCCAGTGGGATAAGATCCAGGGCCTGATCAAGAAGGGCATCGACGAGGGCGCAACGCTCGTCGCCGGCGGCCCGGGCCTGCCCGAAGGCGTCAACAAGGGCTTCTATGTCCGCCCGACCATCTTCGCCGACGTCACCCCCGACATGACGATCGCTCGTGAAGAAATCTTCGGACCGGTGCTGACCATCATCGGCGCCAAGGACGAAGCCGAAGCCGTGCAGATCGCCAACGACACGCCGTATGGCCTCGCTGGCTACGTCACGGGTGCCTCGGTCGAAGACGCCAAGCGCGTCGGCCGCCAGATCCGCGCCGGCAACGTCAACCTCCAGGGCGTGCCCAACGACCGCACCGCGCCGTTCGGCGGCTACAAGCAGTCGGGCAACGGACGTGAGTGGGGCAAGTACGGCCTCGAGGATTTCCTCGAAGTGAAGGCCGTCGCCGGCTTCAACGCGGCGTAAGTTTTTAGCGGTTGAACAAATGACGCCGGAGCGGGCAACCGCTCCGGCGTTTTTGTTTTGGGCGGCGTGTCGCGACACGGCGAGGTGCCGTAGGGTGGGCAAAGGAGCGAAGCGACGTGCCCACCATCTCTCTGTTGCAAGAAGTGCGTGGGCACGCTTTCGCTTTGCCCACCCTTGTATTAGCGCGCCGGATTAGAATGGCCTGGTTCCGTGAGGAATGGCCCAGCCCGGGTGGCCGCCCGGGCTGGGCCGCCGATCGATCGGATCGATGCCCACCGAAGCCTTGAGGGCTGCGTTTTGTAGCAAGATCGCGGTCGGCACTTCATCGGGACCCGCATGGTTGAACGAACTTCAGGTTCGCATCACAAGGGAGGGTCGAGGAAGATGGCCAAACGTAACACGATCTGTGCTGGAATCGATACCAGCAAAGATAAGCTCGACGTGGCGCTCGATGGCAGTTCGGAGGAGCTGCAGGTCAAGAACACGGCGGAAGCCACCAGGAGCTGGTGGAGTGGCTGAAGCGCCACAAGGTCAAGCGGGTTGGGATCGAGGCAAGCGGTGGTTACG